>CAWGYL010000002.1:0-280649 GCA_963826885.1 Nitrospirota bacterium
AGCCCCGGCCTTCGCCCCCTGGTTGTCTTTAAGAGGCTGCTTGCTCCGCGGTTAACTTCATGTTTGCAGTTATGACGGCATGTTCAGAAGTTGTTGCAGAAACATTAAGAGCCTAAACGCACGTTGCCTCATTTTCTCTATGAGTTGCAACTTGTTATCATCAACAAATAATTTTATCTTGGACGGGTGGGATAGCGGGTGTAATATAAAAGATCATGTTGGCAATAAAGCTTGGGTTTATTTCGATTTCTTCAATTTGCAGGAAGGCATGTATACCCTCACTGGGATAAGTAAAAAAAAGGGGCGTTGGCAGGCATTTGGCTAATTGACTTAATGTGGCAGAGAGTTTTATGAAATACTGCATTTTTGAAGTATGACTACTTCGTCAATATCGGGGAGGCTTCTGCACCCTATGATTATGATTTTACCAAAAATAATTCACTTCATCCAGAATAGAGTAGTTCTTCGAACAACGTACAAGTGAGCAAACCCCCGCGGAGATTGATTTACATAAACCTTGAAAGCACACACCTTTTCTATTATACTTTGCTGGTTAAAATTTGGCCTTCTCTAAAAATCTTTTTGTAAGGGACGATAGCCTGGCAGGATTTGAGAATCCTAGTAGTCTACGGCAACTAATTATGAGAGGAATTATCAATAACTTCTGTTTCCCCGGACTTGTTGTTCTAGCCATTCTGAACGTCTTATATTATGTTTTTACAAATTTAGATAAAGTTCGAGAATGGCCAGGCTTTTCGACTCTTAATGCATTGTTCACACGAAATCCATTTACGAAGGTTGGTCCTAATTTAGTTTCCCATTTTCGTTCGCCTTGAAAATAATGCTCATCGTGAACACGAACTCCTATATCAAATCGCTCGATACCATCCGGCTGGACATATTCCCGCCTATATCGTGCTCCGGAGGGAGTAATGAAACATCTCATTAAAATTGTCCTGTTCCTCACTCTTCTTTTCCTTACTGCAAATGTGGCTATTGCAAAGCAGATTACCGTCGTCGCAGTTGACATCGAAGGAAATCCAGTGAAGGCCGTGTATTTCATATCTCCGGCCGCTAATGCTAAAAGCGCACCGACGACAACCGACGGCCGTACAAAGGTTTCGTTGCCGGCAGGACTCAAGCAGGGAGACAGCGCCGAGTTGCAAATCGGCCGTGTCAAGGGTATTCAAGCGGATTGGGTCTTTATTAACCCGTGGGACCGCCGTGTAACGGTACCTGAAGCTGGGAAATATGCGAAGATCGTGATTGCACGGCGAGGCGATCGGAAAGCATTAGAAGACAGCGCTGATGGCACCAGGGCGATGGCAGCGGGAATCCTTCTAGCAATCAATAAGGCTACGCCCCTGGGACAGCCGATGCCACTGGAACAGCGCAATCGGATCCTCGCGGAACAAGCTGAACAATTCGGGATACCAGCCGAAGAGATAGAAAAGGCAATCCGTACATGGAAGGTAAGAGCGGAGGATCCCTATGACATCGGCATTGCAGCACTCTATGATCAAAATTACCTGTTTGCTGGCGAGGAATTCCAGAAATCTCTCGCCATTCTTATGGCACAAGAGACCGGATCGCGAGAGAAAGTTGCAGCGGCAGCCTACTTTTTGGGTCAGTCGCTCTCCGGGCAGGGTCTTTATGTCAAAGCTGCAGAAAGTTATCGACAGGCTCAGGAACGACGGCCTGATGACGCCTTGACAATAAACACCTATGGCACAGCATTACTACAGGCAGGCAAATATCGTGAAGCAGAGTTCGAGTTTAAGAAGGCCCTAGAGATTTATAGAAAATCGCATGAAGTAGATCTCCCTGATGTGGCGACAACCCTGAACAACCTTGCAGACCTTTACCGTGCACAAAAGAGGTATGCCGAGGCTGAAACGCTCTACAAACGGTCATTGAAAATCCGTGAGAAAACACTTGGAATGGAACATCCCGATGTAGCGATGACTCTGATGGGACTTGCATCGCTTTACCGTGCACAAAGGAAGTATGCCGTGGCTGAACCGCTCTACAAACGGGCGCTGGAAATCCGTGAGAAAGCACTCGGGATGGAGCACCCCGACGTTGCGACGACCTTGATGGGACTAGCATCGCTTTACAGAGAACAGAAGAGGTATGTTGAGGCTGAACCGCCCTACAAGCGGGCGCTGGACATCCGCGAGAAAGCACTCGGGATGGAGAACCCTGACGTTGCGACGACCCTGATGGGGCTAGGCGCGCTTTACAGTGATCAGAAGAAGGATGCCGAGGCTGAAACGCTCTATAAACGAGCGCTTCAAATCCGCGAGAAAGCACTCGGGATGGAGCACCCTGACGTTGCGACGACCCTGATGGGGCTAGCCGCGCTTTACAGTGATCAGAAGAAGGATGCCGAGGCTGAAACGCTCTATAAACGAGCGCTTCAAATCCGCGAGAAAGCATTCGGGATGGAGCATCCCGACGTAGCAGAAACCCTTAACTATCTGGCAGAACTATACCAGGCACAAGGGAAATATGCCGAGGCTGAACCGCTCTACAAACAGTCACTGGAAATCCGCGAGAAAGCACTCGGGATGGAGAACCCCGACGTAGCAACGACCCTGATGGGACTAGCATCGCTTTACAGTGCACAAAGGAAGCATGCCGAGGCAGAGCCGCTCTACAAACGAGCGCTTCAAATCCGCGAGAAAGCACTCGGGATGGAGAACCCCGACGTTGCAACGACCCTGATGGGACTAGCATCGCTTTACGGTGCACAAAGGAAGTATGCCGTGGCTGAACCGCTCTACAAACGAGCGCTTCAAATCCGCGAGAAAGCACTCGGGATGGAGAACCCCGACGTTGCAACGACCCTGATGGGACTAGCATCGCTTTACCATGCGCAAGGGAAGTATGCCGTGGCTGAACCGCTCTACAAACGGGCGCTTCAAATCCGCGAGAAAGCACTCGGGATGGAGAACCCCGACGTAGCAGAAACCCTTAATAATCTGGCGGAACTATACCAAGCACAAGGGAAGTATGCCGAGGCTGAACCGCTCTACAAACAGTCACTGGAAATCCGCGAGAAAGCACTCGGGATGGAGCATCCCGACGTAGCAACGACCCTGATGGGACTAGCATCACTTTACAGTGGTCAAGGGAAGTATGCCGAGGCAGAGCCACTCTACAAACGTTCGCTGGAAATCCGTGAAAAAGCTCTCGGGATGGAGCATCCCGACGTGGCGACGACCTTGATGGGACTAGCATCGCTTTACAGTGGTCAAGAGAAGTATGCCGAGGCAGAGCCACTCTACAAACGTTCGCTGGAAATCCGTGAAAAAGCTCTCGGGATGGAGCACCCTGATGTTGCGGCGACCCTGAACAACCTGGCCGAAATTTACCATGCCCAGGAGAGATATGCCGAAGCAGAACCGCTCTACAAACGGGCGCTTCAAATCCGTGAAAAAGCACTCGGGATGGACCACCCTGACGTTGCGGCGACCCTGATGGGATTAGCATCTCTTTACAGAGAACAGAAGAGGGATGCCGAGGCAGAACCGCTCTACAAACGATCATTGAAAATCCGTGAAAAAGCACTCGGAATGGAGCACCCCGATGTAGCGACAACCTTAATGGGACTAGCATCGCTTTACTGTGATCAAGGGAAGTATGCCGAGGCAGAACCGCTCTACAAACGATCACTGAAAATCCGTGAAAAAGCACTCGGAATGGAGCACCCCGATGTAGCGACGACCTTAATGGGATTAGCATCGCTTTACAGTGATCAAGAGAAGTATACCGAAGCAGAACCACTCTATAAACGGTCACTGGAAATCCGTGAGAAAGCACTCGGAATGGAGCACCCTGATGTTGCGACGACCCTGAACGACCTGGCGGAACTTTACCGTGCCCAGGAGAAATATACCGAAGCAGAACCGCTTTACAAACGGGCGCTTCAAATCCGTGAAAAAGCATTCGGGATGGAGCATCCCGACGTTGCGACGACCCTGAACGACCTGGCGGAACTTTACCGTGCCCAAGGGAAATATACCGAAGCAGAAACACTCTATAAACGGTCACTGGAAATCCGTGAGAAAGCACTCGGGATGGAGCATCCCGACGTTGCGACGACCCTGAACGACCTGGCGGAACTTTACCGTGCCCAAGGGAAATATACCGAAGCAGAACCACTTTACAAACGGGCGCTTCAAATCCGTGAAAAAGCACTCGGGATGGAGCACCCCGACGTTGCGACGACCCTGAACGACCTGGCGGAACTTTACCGTGCCCAGGGGAAATATACCGAAGCAGAACCGCTCTACAAACGGGCGCTGGAAATCCGTGAAAAAGCACTCGGGATGGAGCATCCCGACGTAGCAGAAACCCAGAACAATCTGGCGGAACTATACCAGGCACAAGGGAGGTATGCCGAGGCTGAACCGCTCTACAAACGGGCGCTGGAAATCCGTGAAAAAGTCTTCGGGATTGAGCACCCTGACGTTGCGACGACCCTGATGGGGCTAGCAACGCTTTACAGTGATCAGAAGAGGTATGCCGAAGCAGAGCCACTCTATAAGCAGTCACTGGAAATCCGCGAGAAAGCACTCGGGATGGAGCATCCTGACGTTGCGACGACCTTAATGGGGCTGGCAACGCTTTACAGTGATCAGAAGAGGTATGCCGAGGCAGAGCCGCTCTATAAACGGGCACTAGAAATCCGTGAGAAAGCACTCGGAATAGAGCATCCCGATGTAGCGACGACCCTGAACGACCTGGCGGAACTTTACCGTGTACAAGGAAAGTATACAGAGGCTGAACCGCTCTACAAGCGGGCACTGGAAATCCGTGAGAAAGCACTCGGGATGGAGCACCTTGATGTAGCGACGACCTTAATGGGACTGGCAGCGCTTTACAGTGATGAGAAGAAGGATGCCGAGGCAGAGCCGCTCTATAAGCGGTCACTGGAAATCCGTGAGAAAGCACTCGGGATGGAGCACCTTGATGTAGCGACGACCCTGATGGGACTAGCAGCGCTTTACAGTGATGAGAAGAAGTATGCCGAGGCAGAGCCGCTCTATAATCGGTCACTGGAAATCCGTGAGAAAGCACTCGGGATGGAGCACCTTGATGTAGCGACGACCCTGATGGGACTGGCAGCGCTTTACAGTGATGAGAAGAAGTATGCCGAGGCAGAGCCGCTCTATAATCGGTCACTGGAAATCCGCGAGAAAGCACTCGGGATTGATCACCCTGACGTTGCGGTGACCCTGAACGATCTGGCGGAGTTATATCGTGCCCAGGGGAGATATGCCGAAGCAGAACCGCTCTATAAACGGGCGCTTCAAATCCGCGAGAAAATCCTCGGGATGGAGCACCTTGATGTAGCGACGACCCTGATGGGACTAGCAGCGCTTTACAGCGATGAGAAGAAGTATGCCGAGGCTGAACCGCTCTATAAGCGGGCGCTGGACATCCGTGAGAAAGCACTCGGGAAGGAGCATCCCGATGTAGCGACGACACTGAACGACCTGGCGGAACTTTACCGTGCCCAGGGGAAATATACCGAAGCTGAACCGCTCTATAAGCGGGCGCTGGACATCCGTGAGAAAGCACTCGGGAAGGAGCATCCCGATGTAGCGACGACACTGAACGACCTGGCGGAACTTTACCGTGCCCAGGGCAAGTATGCCGAGGCTGAACCGCTCTACAAACGATCACTGGAAATACGCGAAAAAGTATTCGGGTTGGAAAATCCCGACGTGGCGACAACCCTGAACGACCTGGCGGAACTTTACCGTGCCCAGGGCAAGTATGCCGAGGCTGAACCGCTCTACAAACGATCACTGGAAATACGCGAAAAAGTATTCGGGTTGGAAAATCCCGACGTGGCGACAACCCTGAACAACCTGGCGGAACTTTACCGTGCCCAGGGCAAGTATGCCGAGGCTGAACCGCTCTACAAACGATCACTGGAAATACGCGAAAAAGTATTCGGGTTGGAAAATCCCGACGTGGCGACAACCCTGAACAACCTGGCGGAACTTTACCGTGCCCAGGGCAAGTATGCCGAGGCTGAACCGCTCTACAAACGATCACTGGAAATACGCGAAAAAGTATTCGGGAAGGAGAATCCCGACGTTGCGACGACCCTGAACAACCTGGCGGAACTTTACCGTGCCCAGGGGAAATATGCCGAAGCAGAACCGCTCTACAAACGGGCGCTTCAAATCCGCGAGAAAGCACTCGGGATGGATCACCCCGACGTTGCGGCGACCCTGAACGACCTGGCTGAGTTATATCGTACACAGGCGAGATATGCCGAAGCAGAACTGCTTTATAAGCGGGCGCTGGACATAAGGGAGAGGACTCTCGGGAAAGAGCACCCCGACGTTGCGACGACCCTGAGCAACCTGGCGGAACTTTACCATGCCCAGGGGAGATATGCCGAAGCAGAACCACTCTATAAACGGTCGCTTCAAATCCGAGAGAAAGTCCTCGGGCAGGACCACCCAGATGTGGTAGCGACGCTGAACAACCTGGCTTTGCTTTATCGTGTTCAGGGGAAATATGCTGAGGCAGAACCACTTTACAAGCAGTTGCTGGAAATAACGGAGAGGACTCTCGGGAAAGATAACCCCTCTGTGGAGGCGATTCTAAACAACCTGGCGTTGCTGTATCATGCTGAGAAAAAATATGCAGAGGCAGAACCACTCTACAAGCAATTGCTAGAAATAAAGGAGAGGACTCTCGGGAAAGAGCACCCCGATGTGGCGACGACTCTAAACAACCTGGCGTTGCTGTATCATGCTGAGGGGAAGGATACCGATGCGGAATCACTCTTCAAACGGGCTCTGGCAATCCGTCAAAAGGCCTTCGGCAACGATAACCCGGAGGTGGCAGAGTCCTTGGCCAATCTGGCGGATCTGTACCGCGATCAGAAGAGGTATGATAAGGCAGAACCGCTCTACAAGCAGTTGCTGGAAATCCGTGAGAAGGCTCTCGGAAAGGACCACCCTGATGTGGCGACAACTTTAAACAATCTGGCATCAATTTACCGTGTTCAGGGGAAACTTGCCCAAGCAGAACCGCTCTACAAGCAGTTGCTGGAAATCCGTGAGAAGGCTCTCGGAAAGGACCACCCTGATGTGGCGGAAACCATGACTGACCTGGCGTCGCTTTATAGTGACCTAGGGAGGGATGCCGAAGCGGAACCGCTTTACAAACGGTCGCTGGCAATCCGTCAAAAGGCCTTCGGCAACGATAACCCGGAGGTGGCAGAGTCCATGGCCAAACTGGCGGAACTGTACCGCGATCAGGGGCGGGATGTTGAGGCAGAACAGCTTTACAAACTGTCGCTGGAAATCCGTACAAAAGTCCTTGGCAATGATAATCCCGTTGTGATCACGACCATGGAAAACCTTGCATTTATTTGCCGTGCTCAGGCGAAGTATGCCGAGGCAATTATGTACTATCAGCAGGCACTAAGTATTGCAATTAAAAAGTATGGACAGAATCACACAATCACGCGAACGATACAGTTGAATCTCGATCAAGTCGAGGCGCTCGTGCGAAATCCTGAAACTAAAAAACCCAAACCACGTAAAGCGTTCGGAAATTTCTAGCCTCAATGAAGCTCTCCGCAGCGAGCTTGCGGGGCATCCATAAAAAGGAAGACAATCATCACTTGAGCAACCTGCGGTTTCTCAAACTCTTCCCTCCATAAGGGGACAGGGACCCTTTAAATGGGTGATCCTGTAGCAAGGCTACAGGGAATTACAAATTAAAAACGGATTCATGCAGAGAGAACAATAAAGAATTTGCTAATTGACAATTGTCAGAGTACTGTTCACTAAAATAACTGTCGTGACTTCGTTCAATACAACCAGCAAAGAGATAATGCAATATCGGATGCAAACTTTAATTGAAAGCTTAAACATTTTAAATTTGTTTAGCTAAATTCGCATTCGACTAACCTGTGACTCTCTGATATCAGCAATCAGCCCATAACCGTATAACATCTCATATTTTTTTCTGAAATTTCTTGCCATTTTTTCAAAATTCCTGTATCCTTCTTATGGGAAGCCCTCATTAGCGGATTTCCTGGCAGATGGTTTCTCTCTACTCGACGCATAAAACAACCCGACGTTTTGTGAAGATTTGTGGCCCGGGGTCAAGAATGCGAAAGCATCGGAAGTCATGGGTAAAGTTTCAACATTTGCTAAGTAAAGATACCGATCATTTGAATGAAAAAATACAGCCGAGAGAGTGCAGTCTGTCTATAGAATCGCGATGTCGCCTTCTGGACAGGACTATACAGATGTCGGCAGGAATGCAGTTTTTCATCGCATGTTTGCAGACGTGGTGCCTGTTTTGTGTCAGCCGACAAGCATGACAGCATCGTGAGCCTATTCATCGATGCAAAACAAGGATGGCCAAGGATGAAAAAAATCTGCTTTGCTTGTTCGTTTCTTTTTTTGATTCTGTTCTTTCATACAGTCTCCGGCCAGGAAATAAAGACAGGAACCATTACCGGCCAGTTGATGACCAAGGGAGGTGCCCCGCTATCTGGCGGACAGGCATTCTTCTTTAACGATGCATCGGGACCCCCGCCTTCTGCGGAGAAATATTGGAGAATTCCGGATTACGTAACTCGCATCGACGACCAGGGAAAATTCTCTCTTGATCTCCCCGAAGGAACATATTATCTGGGGGCGATCAAGCGAGTATCCGGCGAGAAAATCGGCCCGCCCAGAGAAGGCGACTACTTCTTCGCGAGCATGGACGACAAAGGGTTGCCGAAGCCATACTTGGTAAAAAATGGCAGGAAGAACGACATCGGAACGATTTCTGAGGCGATACCTTTTCAGAAGATCGCTTCGAAACCGGGTGCAGAGATTACCGCCGTAGAGGGCACGATACTCGATACCGAGGGAAAGCCGGTGGAAGGCGCCTTGGTATTCGCTTATACAGCGCCAACGATGGTCGGGAAACCGCTGTTTGCCTCCGAGAGAACCGGTAAAGACGGGCATTACACGCTAAGAGTATACGATAACGGCAATTATTATTTGAGAGTCAGGAGCGTATACGGCGGCGGTCCTCCCGCAATAGGCGATATAATCGGTGTCTATGGTGAAAAGGACCCGATCGCAGTGTCAACGCGAAAAGGCGAAAAAGTGCAGGGCGTGAATATATTGGTAAAAAGATTTTATGGAAAAAAAACAATGCTGCCAATGAAATAGATGAATAAATCATTCCTCTTTGACGTGCAATGCCCAGTAGCTTATTACAGGGAAGTTCCTCGCTGAGGATGGAGAAAGGAGGTGCCTATTGAAAAAGATTAAATACGTAGCTCCTAAGATTGTAGGCAGTTCCGCAGTACATCCCTGCTGAAGGGGATGGTAAGGTGTTCAGTTGTAGAGAGGCACCGAGCTCACGGTTGACGGCATGATGACTCGGTGCCTCTTACCTATTCTCTAACCGTGTTCACTAAAACGGGATATGAATAATGCCTTAAAAAACATAGGAGGCAACAATGAAAAAGAAGCATTGGATTATTCTTATTTCGGTTGTCGTGCTGTCAACGATGTTATCCCTTGGCCGCGCAGAAGCAAATGGAACTCTAACCCTGAAATTTCAATACGTGAATAGCAGCGGGGTTGCAGTGCCGCTGTACTATGCATATGTTTACCTTCGCAGTGCATCAGAATCGCCGCCCATGGAAAAATATTTTTCCGAACCGGATTACATCATGGGGCCTTCGGATACTACTGGCACGATTACAACCAGCGTCCCGGCGGGCAGTTACTACATACGAGTTACACGAAGAAATACATCTGCCTTCCCCCCTAACCCGCTTGGGCCGCCGCTAAATGGAGATTACACATGGTATCAGACACAACCAATCACCATCAGCAATAATGTAACAACGAACCTGGGGACCCAAACCTCCACTTTTTTCGGATCATCGATTATAATTACTGGCGCGCTTACAAACGCTGCTACGGGAGCGCCACTGCCCGGTCGCTATGTACGGGCTCAATCACAGCCATGCATCGTCGGATCCTCCACCGTATATCCCAACTACTGCGGTCCGGACAAGTTTGCGGCGCTGACTCCTACCGATGCCAATGGGAAATATACTCTACAGTTAAGAACACCCGGGACCTATTATCTTTATGAGTCTTCCTGTATTGGCGACTCGTACCAGGACTATACGGGAAACCCGTGCATGGGTACCGGCAATAGTCTTAATCCGGTGACCATGCAGGCGGGGGCTACCGTAACGGTGAACTTTCCTCTTAATTGCAGAACAGATAGTTCAGGTACCATATGTCCATGAGGACGAGCCGGCCGTTACCAATGGCCACGGAAGTCAATTCTGATTGTTATGCTAGCGCGATTCTATATGCAAATTCCCCCTCCTGCTGCCCCAGGAAAATGCTGTGCAGTTATGAACGCCGATTTTAATGCATGCGGAAAAAAATCGTTTTAAAAAAACGATCAATTGTTATTCTCATGAAGACGGGCATCAGGGAATGCTAAAATCATCCGGATGCCCGTTTTTGCGAGCACGATGAATTTCTGCCGGGCTGAAGCATATTTCATCTGGCTGTCCACTGCGTTAGATACGTAGAAGACAATTGTGTAAACGGCGGTTGCAGGATGTGCAAATATAGAATGATCCGGCATAACGAGAACGGGAAATATGCTGAGATTATACTACTCGTGAGCAATGAGTTCCAAGCATTCCTTGCGAGGACGATGAAGAGGTCATATTCTCTGTCGTGATTCTTTTTTGCTGTGGCGATGTACAAACCGGTTTGGCCAATGTATAAGCTGATTGCAACATGCATCTTTTTCGTTTTCATTCAGGATCCGTCAACTGCGACATGCAAAACTCTCGCTTCTGATACGGTGTGGACAGGAAGCGTCACCGTCACAGAAGATATCCTCATCCCCGAAGGGGTTACGCTGACCATTCTTCCAGGAACCGTCATAACCGTCACTCCCGCTGAAAGCACAAAAACCGACCCTGAATTTCTTTCTCCTTTGACTGAATTAACCGTTAGGGGGACGCTTAGGGCCGAAGGGACCGACGCAACTCCCATTATCTTTAGCGGTGAGAAATCGACGGATGAATGGGCGGGAATAATAGTTGATGGAGGAAACGCCAGTCTAAAATCGTGCAAAATACGAGGTGCGGAAGCCGGGGTTTACATAATAGCAGGTTTCACGGAAGTTATTGATTCTTTTTTGACTAATAATCATTATGGTCTTATTGCACAGGGAGGAAAGACTCAAGTTAGAATTAAGAACACCAAAATAACAGATAATGAGTTTGGCCTACTGACACTGAATGGAGCTTCGGTCGAACAGTGGCACGTTTCTAGTCAAGGGAACAAGAAAAAAGATCTTTACACCGCCGGGACGAAAGGGTATCTTTCCGGGAGAGCATACGCCGTTGGTAAACAAGAGACGACGAGGGTGTATGGTGATGCGGTTTTGACCCTGGATACGGTCTGGCAAGGTAGGATAGAAATTGACGGCATCATCAGGGTCCCCGAAGGCAGCAGACTGATCATCCTGCCGGGTGCTCTTGTCGAAATAAAAAGAAAAAATACGAACGGTGGCGGCATCGGAGAGAACGGGTTTCTCATTCAGGGCCTGTTGATAGCCAAAGGGACAAAGGAACACCCCATCATCTTCAGGTCCGGGGAAAGGACTAAACAACGAGGCGACTGGGACTCCATTAATATTATGAACAGCGATGCCGCGCAGAACCTCATTGAATATTGCCAGATAGAAGATGCATACCGTGGCTTGCATTTCCATTTTTCCAATGTTGCAATAAAAGAGTCGGTTTTCAGGAATAATTACCGCGCTGTCCAGTTCCAGGAAGCGACGGCGGAAATCACGGGCAACCAAATATACGGAAATAAAAGCGGTGTCCAGGGAAGGGATTCTGAAATCACCTTTGAGCGTAACATCGTTTCGAACAACTTCTCCGGGATAAATTTCCTGCGTTCCACCTTGGTTGCCAGAAATAATACGATTGTCAACAATGATAAAGAAGGCCTGCGCGTGCGAGAGGGTTTTCCGACGGTGGAAGCGAATCTTATCGACGGGAATCGCTTTGGACTCCTGGATGCCGATTCCCTGTACGGCAGATTCAGCGGCAACGTCGTATCACATAACCTCGAGACCGGTATCTTACTCAAAGGAACTGATGCCGTTGAAATAAGTGAAAATTTCATCCAGGACAATGGATGGACAGGGATTGCCATCCAGGATTCTCGTGCAGTGATACGGGGTAACATCGTCTCACAGAATGGCGAACGGGGCATCAGCATTACGTCCTCAAGTGGCATCATTACCGGAAACAATTTTGCGAGAAACGGCCTGTACGCCGTCATCGTGGATGGGACGAAGGATATTTCGGCACCGATGAACTGGTGGGGAAACGCCGACGTCAACCGGGTGGTCTTCGATAAAAAGGATGACCGGATGAGGGGAACCGTAAACTATTTGCCGGTCAGTGACAACCCGATCACGTTCACCTGGCCCTTGAGCACTGTGCCGGTGGACAGCACGTGGGACGGTTATATAAAGGTAGCAGAGACCGTTACCGTTCCGTCTGAACGGACGCTCGTGATTTCTCCTCGTACGCGAGTGCTCTTTTCGAAGGGTGCAGGACTAAAAGTCAGCGGCAGAATTCTCGCATCGGGAACTCGAGATGGACGGATTCTCTTTACTTCCCTGCAGGATAAAAAAGCCGGTTCCTGGGACGAAATATTGCTCGAACATGCAACGGGGAGCACATTCACCTACTGTGACATCAATTACGCCACATGGGGTATCCACAGCCATTTTACAGATCTTGTGGTGAATTATTGCACTTTTACAGAGAATTACGGTGGAATCCGGTTTCGCAGCGGCCCGATTCAAATTCGTCACACTGTGTTCGAGAAAAACTCGATCGGCATTAGGGCGTTCCGAGGCAACGCCGTCATCAGCAACAACAACATTACCGGGAACGAGACCGGCATTTTCGTCAGGGAAAAGGGCAGCGGCTTGACGATAAAAAACAATAACATTGTTGACAACCGTGATTACGGTGTCCGCAGCGGAGACTTCAACGATGAGGACGTCAACGCAACGGAGAACTGGTGGGGCGCCGGGAACGCAGCCGATGCTATTTTCGACGGCAGAAATGAGAGCGGGACGGGGGTGGTTCGATACGCTCCGGTCAGTACAGAGCCATATGTAATGGACGATCGTCCTAAACAGTAGAGTGATGATGAACTTGAACAAAGGCAGGTATTTCATTTTGTTGAGGCGAGCAGGAGGAATACTGGTATATCTCCCCCTCCTGGCCGCATGCCTGATGCAGTACCCGGCACATGCAGGAGAGAACGCCACCTTATCCGGCAGCGTTCAGGATATGGACGGGAAGCCGGTGCAGGGCGCGGAGGTATCTGTGTACGCGGGCCCCAACGTAAGAGGCACCGCTGATTTTATCTCTCCCAGGACGGACAGCAACGGGAAATATTCCATCGTTCTGCCGCAAGGCAGGTACTGGGCCGTAGCGCGAGTGAGACAGAGCGGCGAGCAGTTCGGACCTCTTATGACCGGGGACAAGCATTCTGGTGATCCGGTGGAAATAGAACTGACTCAGGAACTACAGCAGGTAAATTTTACCGTGGCGGACCTCAAGGAGGCCGCCGCGCTGAGCGAGAAAAAGACAAGCGAGAACACTATTGTGATTAGAGGACGCATCCTCGACGGGAACGGAAATCCCATAAAGTCGGCATATGCCTTCGCCAACAGGACTGGGGAGGTTCCCGAAATCCCCGACTATCTGTCCTCCTGGGTGGACGAGAAAGGGCAATACACGCTCTTTCTTCCCCGCGGAAAATATTTTCTCGGCTATGCAACCGCATTCCCTCCCGGACCTCACGCTGTTCTCTTCAAGGAGATCATGCTTGATCGCGACGCGGGAAATATTGACATCGTAATGCCAGACAAATAGAGCACGGAGGTTGATGATATGAAAAAAATTATTACCATTCTTATTCTTATGACCTTGACATACCTCACGGTAAGCCGCCAAACCGAAGCCTGCGTCGGGAAAACACTCATTATCGGCATCCAGAATACATCAGAGGAACAATTTCTGGCCGAAATTCTCTCCGTCCTCCTCAATGAGCGGACTGGCACCACGGTAAATATCAGGGTATACCATGACGCACAGGAAGTGTATCAGGCGGTGAAAAAGGGCGAAGTTAACATCCTCATCGAGAATACGGAACGGGCGCTGGTTGTATTGAACAGACCCCTCGAGAAGAACCCAAAAAAAGCGTATGATATCTCGAAAGAGGAGTTCCGAAAAAATTTCAGCCTAGTCTGGCTCCAGCCCTTTGGCCTCTTCCTGCAGGATGGTGAAAAATATCCGTCGTACTGCAGTTTTGTAATTACCACCGATACCTTGAACAATTTCCCCGCCCTTCCGAGAGTGATTAATAAGCTCTCTGGAACGTTGAATGATGAAACCTACCTGAAGCTGATGAAATCATTGGATACCGGCGGGAAGCCCAGGACCGTTGCAAGGGATTTTCTAAAGTCAAGAAAGCTAATATAAAAAAACATGAACGTCCCCCCGGTCTGTGAAGGCGGCGGGTTACGCATCAATCGAATCTTTTCTTCTCGAACGATGGTGATCTCTCTTTTTAAGCGTTCATGCTTGGGTTCAGTGTCACGACAGCCGGGACGTTTCTTCGAAAGTCCAGGGAAGCTTTCGGGGTTTCGGCGACCACAAACATACGAACGCCAAGATGGCGACAGACGCTCAACCAGCCAAGGAGACTGCAAGGGTATCAAAAGCATGAAGAAAATGTACATCATAGTCATGGCATTCTTTCTGCTTTCCTGTCAGGGACCTGCGGAAAAACCTTCTTCTCGCACGTACCGGATTGGATACATGATCTGCAATAGTGAACAGGAGACGTTGTACCGTTTTAAACCTCTCACCGCCTACCTGAGCAAGAAACTGGGCGTCCACTTTGAAATCGAGGCCATCGACACCACAGATTTTACTAAGGCAGTCGAGAAGCTCGATTTCACGCACACGAACTCCCTGCTCTACGTAATAATGCATAGAAACCAAGGCGTGGACATTCTTGCAGCGGAGAAATCAGGTTCGCTCGGCGCCAGGGCAAAGGGACTAATCATCACTTTGAAAAAAAGCGGAATAGGCCATATCCGTGAACTTAAGGGCAAATCTATGGCATTCGGGCCTGCGCTCGGACCAACTTCATATATGGCGCAATTGGATCTTCTTCTGAAAAACGGTGTCGATCCTGAAAACGACCTTTCCAGCTACACTATCCCTCAGGGAACATTCAAACATGAAAAAGTGATATACGGCGTGCTCATGGGCAAGTTCGACGCCGGTGCCGCCCCACTACTCGATTTTGAACGGATGGCCGCTGACGGCAGAATTGACCCGAACGACTTCACGATTCTTTCGGATAGCGAACCGATTCCATACTGCAACTTCGGAGTCACGCAAAAAGTGGATGACGGCTTGGCAAAGCGGTTCATGCAGGCGCTGATCGGAATCAGGAAAGATGATACCGTTGAAATCGACGGCGAGGTCGTCAATGTTCTCAGAAGGGCCAACGTAGATGGATATGAAAATATTAAGGATACGGACTTCGATTGCGTTCGCGAAATGGCGAAGCGGACGAATATGCCGCCCTACCAGAGGTACTGATGGACCGGCTTGATAAAATATCGGTTTTGACAATTGCGTCGCTACTTATCGGTTCCTTTGTAGTGATACATGGTCACACGGACGAGTCGAAACCTGTCCGGGATATACAGCAGAAGGCCGTGGCCGCAGAAAATACCGCTTCGATCGAGGATCTGAATGCCAAAGCGAAAGTGATCAGGAACCTCATGGAGGCCGGGAACCTTACTCAGGCGGAAGTCCTGACCCAGGAGTTGCTACAGAAATATCCGTTCGCCCAGGGAGAACCGCACATGCTGATGGGCGACCTTCTCATGAGGCGTCAGGAGCCCATCAAGGCCGCTCACGAGTTCAAAGATGCGATTGAGTGCAATCCAGATTACCTTGACAAGAAGACTCCGCTATTTCAGGGGAAAAAATTGAAGGTCGCTGTCGAGGAGGCATTGAACGAGATCTCGCGCCGGCTTGAGATGACCCCGGGGGACGAATCTCTTAAGAGCGAACGAAAAGTCATCTATTATCTGTATCGGAAGATCGCAGGGAGCTGTGGGTGATAGTTCCACGTTCTTTTCCGAAAGCGAGGAGCGTGCCTGATATGCAGAAGCAGGAAATTTGCAAAACCGGAACAAACTCGGGATTTCTGACAACAATACGAAAACGGATGGGCAGGCCCTCGCCCAAACGCTCGTCAGACTGCTATCCCAAATCGCTGTTCCTCGTGACAGGGGCCGTAATCGGTATCAGCGGCGTCCTGCTTAGCTATTTGGGAAATCCACGGAACACGGGATTCTGTGTCTCCTGTTTCATGGAGAACATAGCCGGCTCTATCGGACTCCACGGGAATATGAGAATGCAGTACCTCAGGCCGGAGATCATGGGATTCGTGATCGGATCATTCTTCATGGCAGTCTCGAAAAAAGAATTCAAGGCATCAGGAGGAAGCTCTCCTCTCCTGCGCTATTTCGTCGGGATTCTTCTGATAATCGGATGCGCGGTGTTCATTGGCTGTCCAATCAAGATGGTGTTCAGACTCGCCGCCGGGGACCTCACGGCTCTGATTGGCGTGGGAGGACTTGCTGCCGGAGTATACGTCGGCATGAAATTCTTAGAATACGGCTTCAGCCTCGGCAGGCTGAATGCCTCTCCCATCCCCATAGGAAACGCCTTGCTGATCCCATTCATCATGGCATTGCTGATCGCGGCTCTTTTTTTGAAACCGGCTTTTATCTCCTTTAGTCTAAAGGGTGCTGGCGCCCAGTATGCACCCGTCTTTCTCTCCCTGCTGGCCGGACTCGGCATCGGGGCGCTGGCTCAAAGAACGGGGTTCTGCATAACCGGCGGCATCTCAAGATTGTTCCTGTGGGGGCCGAAAGAGTTCACCGTATGCCCGAAAACGACCGGCCTCGCGATTGCCATGCTTTCTTTTTTCCTTTTTGCGGTCGCCACAAACATCCTGACCGGCCAGTTCTCACTCGGGTGGAACGGGCAGCCGAGCTCGAATGACAGCCATCTCTGGAATTTTCTCGGCATGGCAATGGTCGGCATCGGATCAGTATTGATCAAAGGGTGTCCCTTCAGGCAATTGATCTCTGCGGGGCAGGGCGATACCGATGCGGGAATGGCCGTTCTCGGCATGCTGACCGGCGCAGCGCTTGTGCAGAACTGGGACCTCGGCGGGAATCCCGCGGGCACGCCCTATGAGGGAAAAGTCGCGGTCCTTCTTGGTCTCTGTTTTTTGTTCATCATCGCACTTTTATACCGGAAACGGGGAGAGACCTTTGCTCCGGAGTTTCAGACTAACCTCGATTGATTGAACGAAAAAAAGCAAATGGAACTTGAAGTTGGACCCCTTTGTGTCCTAGACAATTACGGTTGCAGATGAAAACCATCTAACCGTGGCTGTCGTTCTGCCTCCGTGCAGATTTTGATTTTGCGAAATAATCCTGATCAGAAGGAAACTAGAACGATGCCGTCTGAAGATATAAGCGTGAAGCAGAATGAGCAATGTCAGGTTCACGGAGCTCCTGCCAGATCTGCAAACAAAATGCTCATATTTATGGTCCTGGCTTCTTTTTCGCTGATCGCATGGCATGTATGGATCTACGGTGGGCCGGCGGGACAGGCAACGCACCCTGAAGCAGTGCGGAAGCCGTTCCCCCTTCTCTTGGGAAACGAGCTGTGGGATTTGCTACTCAACCCTCACGGGATTCTCGCCGAACTCCGGGATATCTTCCCCTACTTTATCGTTGGGATACTCCTGGCTGGGTATATACGAACTTATAAGATCGCAGTAAAACTTCGGGCCGCGCTTAGGCGCTTTGGCTTCTTGAGCATTTTTCTGGCGTCTTTGGTCGGCATTCTCACTCCGTTGTGCGCATGCGGGACCTTGACGACTGCGGTAAGCCTGCTGTTTGCCGGCCTTCCCCTGGCTCCGGTTATGGCCCTCCTCGTAACATCTCCCCTCATGAGCCCATCGGCCTATTTGCTGACACTGAATGACTTGGGGCCGGAATGGACGGTGATAAGAACGATATCTGCATTTGCCCTCGGTATTTTTGCAGGAACGATCACCCATTTGCTGAGGAACAGGGGATTCCAGACGGACTCGATTTTTATCGAAAATGCCATCCCCCGGGGCGACTTTCATGATGATGCCTATCCGGACGAACGACTGCGGTGCAATTGCAAAGAAAAATTCGGGAATCGCGTTGCGGCGCGGACTAATAACATGTTCGTCGTATTCCTCGCAAAATCCTCGGAAATGCTCTGGCTGGTGGGCAAATACGTCCTCGTAGGCGTTTCAATAGGAGCTATTGTCGAGCGGTATCTTCCTTACGAGTGGATTTACCGGCTCTTCGGGCGAAAGGATCCGTTGAATATCATATGGGTCACGCTCTGCTCGGTTCCCATCTTTGTGCACCAGATTAGCGCATCGAGTATTCTCTATCACATCAAGCAATCTCTTCACGGCACGCTCGACGGGGGAGCTGGGCTCGCATTCCTGATTGGCGGACCCGTGACAGCCATGCCCACCATGGTGCTGTTCTGGACGATGTTTAAGAAAAGGGTCTTTTTCCTCTACATGTTCATCTGTATTGTGGGCACGATTATGATCGCCTATACATTTCAATTCTTCGTGTTCGTCCCCTACGTTGACACGGGAAACCCTCTCTTGCGGGGAGTCAAGTCACTGTCTGGAGGAATTTCGTCCGTTATTGAAAAGCAGAGCAACAACGTATGGGTCGTCATGGATCCTGGCGGGAAAAGCATAATCGCGACGTATACTAATGACCTGGAGGGACAGGGAGGAATTGTCTTTGATTCCGGGTTTGAGAGATTCCTGAATAATGCAGCTGATAAGTACGACAACCGAAAGTACATACAGAACATCGCGGCATGGCTGAAGGAGAACAATCAGTCATCGGAAAAAGAAAGCGTACTTATCTATGAGGCATTCCCACAAGCCGGGCTGGGCAAAGACTCTTTCAGCACGGATGCGGTGCATGATCTGGTCCAACAAGGCTTCCATGTCAGGATCACGGACAGACGGGAAACCCCTGCTCTTTCCGAAAGCGTGCTAAAAGAATACGGCCAGCTCTGGTTTTTTTTGGGCGCGTCAAACACTGGGAAATCTTTCACTGATGCGGAAATGGAATCAATTTCAAGGTTCACCGCCAGCGGTAGAAGCGTGCTGATTGTGGCCGGAACTCACGGGGAGAATATGCCCGATATGACCATGGCTAATCAGCTGTCGTCCCGGTACGGAGTTCGGTTCTCCGGGTCCGTTCAAAATAGAGAAGAGCTCCCTGCGACAACGTTATCCTATTTCCTGCAGAGAACATCCATTATACTCGGGGAAATATTGAAGGTTGTACACAAAGCATGACGAGGTTCATGAACTGTCTGCATCCACGATGAGAATCGGCGATAGACTGGAAATCCTACATCCGAAGCGGGGGAAACAATGAAAACAACGATTCTTGATGTTCAGAAGCTCAAGAAGTTCAGCAATGAAAAGCGCAACCTGGAGACGATCTGGACGGATGAAAATGGAAAAATAAACTTGATCTGCATGAAACCTGGCCAGGAGATTACGACGCACACCCATCACGGGAATCATATCTGGATGGTAATGGAGGGCAAGGGAGAATTTCTCTCAGGCAAGCTGACACAGGTCATTGATGCAGGTAAAATCGTCATTGTGCCCGCATTTGAAGATCACGGGATTCGCAACGCTTCGCAGGAAAATCTCGTGATTGCGTCTATCACGGCGAAAGGCGATTAGTCACCGGACAAGACGGAACTCCGACAGGTGATTTTTCTCGCAAAGGGCATAAGATATTGCAGGCTGGTTCATGCTCTTCACTGCGTGGAATGATGTCTTTGAGGAAAGCGGTGTTTCATCTCGTATTGTTGTTTGTATATGTCATGAAGGCACATGACGCATGAAAGTATTCAGAAATCCTGATATCCTCTGGCGCGAAGAAGAGGACTCGAAAACGCAGGCCTATGACGGCCTCACAAAAGGAGACGATGTCTCCGAGATCGGCACTTCTGTTCTTTTTTCAGACGGCCTAATGCTGTCCCTGAACGTCCTGGGGACAGAAATTTGGAAACGGTGCGATGGGAGAAGCGAGGACGAGATCGTCTCCGAACTGGTGGCGCTGTTCGATGTGGATCCCGACATTCTGAAGAAGGATGCGCGACTGTTCTTATCCCAACTTGCAACAAAAGGGTTTATCCACTATGATGAATAATCCGACACTGAAAGCGCCACTTACGATCAACTGGGCTCTCACAAACCGGTGCAATTTCAATTGCCGGCACTGCTACAGCAGGACCGACCCCTCCCAGGAACTAGACGCTCCCACACTCAAAAGGTGTATTGAAAAGGTCGTGAAGGCAGGCGTGCTGTCGATCAATTTCGGGGGCGGCGAGCCGCTGCTCCGGAAAGACCTGCTCGATATCGCCTCAATCTCATCGCAACAGGGTCTCCGCGTTTCGATGAACAGCAACGGTTTTTTCATCGATAAGGAAAAGGCAATGCAACTGAAACGCTCCGGCTTTTCCAAAGTGGGAATTAGCATAGACAGCCACTTGCCGGATATTCATGACAACTTCAGGGGAATCAAGGGTAGTCATAGGAAAGCCGTTTGCTCCCTGCTGTATCTGAACGAGGCCGGTATCAAAACTTCTCTTTCCACAGTCATCTGCAAAATAAATCACCGGGACATCCACAGCCTGATCGACTTTGCCCTTCAGAACAAAGTAGCTCAACTCAACTTCCACAACTTCAAATGTTCGGGCCTCGGCTACTCTAACAGGGACGAGCTGGATTTGTCGCCGCCCGAATGGAAAGAATTCTATCTCAAGGCAATAGGAGAAAAGCAACGGAACAAAGCCCTGGAAATATCACTCGATGACCCCATCATCGCCTCACTGGGGTTGAGCCAGGATAACAACTCACTCGTGAAGGGAAGCGTTTGCGGTAAACTCTCGCTCAACATCAAATCCAACGGCGATATCACTCCTTGCGGGTTCATTCCGATTGTGATCGGAAACATTGTGAGAGATGACCTCAAGGAAATCTGGTTTAAGTCGTCCGTGCTGGAGAAGATGCGAAACAAAAAACCAACGGGAAAGTGCGCTACCTGCAGCAGTTACGACGACTGTCTGGGGGGCTGCAGCGCTCGAGCGCTGGCGCTCACGGGGGATTTTAATAATCCTGATCCTCACTGCTGGGAAAAATGAACCTGAAAGAACTATCTTCACCGATAAGGATATATTGGGATATCGGCTCTGCCAGACAACCTGTTTTCCCCGACGAACGAAGAATAGCCGAGGAGATAGCTGCTAATAAGATCCTGAGCCTGCAGCTGACAGAATCGGTACCAGTGCTCAGCCAGTCCTGCCTTGCAGTCCTCGATTGTCTGAAGGACACAACGATCGCAATTTCTCTTGTCGCTCCGATCAAGTCCCTGGACACACAGGCTCTCGGGCTTCTCCGAGGTCTGCCGGTCAGGGCCATATTCGTTTCGACGGCATCGCAGGATGACTTAAGCTTCGTTGCGGACATCGTGCGGCAGGCCGGAGGGAAACCGGCTGTAGGAGTCTCGTTTCCCGTCACGAGAGCCAATTTCCACAAGTTGCCCGATATGCTGATGTCCTGCATCGATCAGAATATCTCAAGCTTTGTCCTACCAATGCAGCGGCTTGCCGGCAATGAAGAATGCTTTTCACTCTCGATTGAAGAAAGGCATGAACTAACCGAACGGTTGAGCGGAATTGATATCCCTGTCGGGATGAAGATCGTCATTCACGATCCGTTTCTCTGGCGAGCCTTTTATCCTTCAACGCAATTTCCCGATGGTGGTTGCCAGGCCGCAAATACCATGCTGTATATTTCTCCCGAAGCCGAGGTATACCCCTGTCCGACGCTCCCGTTCAAGCTGGGGAATCTCTCCAATAAATCGCTCAAAAATATTATTCATTCGGATGTGAAGAAAGAGCTTCGAAAAGTGCTTATCAGTTCACCCGAGGCATGTCTTAGCTGTTCTGAACTGAATCAATGCATGGGAGGGTGCCGCGGAAGATCGTATAAAATAAATAAATCTCTGCTGCAACCTGATCCTGCCTGTAAGTAAAGACAGTTTTTTCTGCAATACCGCGACCGCGATGAACTTCGCAAAACGTACGATGCTTATAGGAACGAGGTCTTTCGGAGAGGGCATTTGAAACCCAGCAAATGCTTGATCTGCTTCGAACCTTTGAGGTGCTTAACAAGAATGCCGCAGATTTAAATCCTCACGCCGCGGCCAAATGGCCGCCCTTTTTTATCGTTGTCGAGGTCATCTTCTCACAATCTCAGGCTTGCTTGCGACTGCGGCCGTTTCTCCATTCATGAGCAGTCGTCAATGCATAGAAAGGACAAGTTGAAAGAAGTGCATTGATGTGGTTTCAGCAGTCGGAATCAGGCTGACTTGGGGTAGCCGGGAGATTTTGAGTCGAAAACCAAGTTTATTTGGGGGTGGTTTTTCGCTTAACCGGTGAACTTCAAGGGTCTTCTAACACGATTTATGGGACGCGGCGTCTTTTGCCGCGCCCCTCGTGAACGATTTTGCTGGGAATGGTTTAAATACGCCTCACGCTTGATTACATGCGTTCTTCTGACCATGTTCCGAATGAGGAATCTTCGCCGCCTTAATTTTTCGAGGTCGTGAGCGGCTTAACTGCTTGCATGGGCTTCACTGTTGCATTGCCCTCCGTTCCTCCGTAAATCTTGATACTTGACGCCTTATATCGAACGACGGTATCAGCGCTCGCAACCTTACCATTGATTATGATAACCCCATTCGCTAAGAGAGTAACTTTTGAATCTCCGTCTATCTTGCCCCCAATAGTTATTGAACCATTTTGTGCTGTGAGTCTTACTGTGCTCTTTCCGTCGATATCTCCGCTAACAGTAATGGAGCCGTTTGTTGTCGCGATATCGACATGGCTCTGCCCGTTTATATTCTCTATTGTGACGTCCTCGTTATAGACTGCATGTTTTGTGCGCGCTTGATTCATGTTCCCAAGGTCTATAGCTATTGCCGGGGTGATACCAATAGCAAGCACGATTACCATCAATGAGCCGAACATGATAAGTTTCTTCATTACTTTGCCTCCTTTATTGGGATTTTTAGAGTAGCATCTCACTATATGAAGTAGCGAAGATCAGAAACGGCGTTCTCAAAGGAAAAACAATCCTCTCTCTGTGATAGACCCTTTTTTGAGCTTAATTGACGGTCCGATGATTTGTAATATGAAAATCTGGATTCACGGCATCTGTACGCAAATAATAAATTTGGAACTTCATCCCGACTTTATCAGATTTTTACCGAATTTTCAAGCAAATTGAAAATTTATTTTTCGTAAAAAATCCTCGTGTTGCTAGATCCAGCGGTCAAATAACTTTCCATCTTTTGAATGCGTTCGATAACGATCAGTTAAAAGACTAGACGTTTTATCTTGCCGCCATCAATTTGAGCAATTAGTTGGGAATCATATTCATTCGTAGAATCTCTAACCATGAACGCAAGTTGCTTCCGCAAATGATCTTCAATTAATTTGATGAGAAGTGTAATTGGAATTTGCCAGCGGGATATAGATATATCAGCAATTCCGAAATAATATGTACAGGGTTATGAAAAGAGGGGAAATTGCCCTGAGTAACGGCTGGAATTGATGGGCGTGAGCTTTAACATAAATATGCTTGTGACAATAGCTTGTGACACTATGGACAAAGTAAGGGCAAAAGTGTAAAATTAAAAATTCATGGTACAGAGCTCTCTCTTAGCCGGTGAGCTCCAGAAAGATGGTTAATGAAGGTGGTTAAAACTGCTGAAAACAACTAGAAGTACTAAGTACTATAGTGCGGTTGCGATCGCTCTTTTGGCATTTGCGGTCTACCTGCCCGCTTTGCAGAATGATTTTTTGAACTGGGACGACAACATTTACGTTGTCGAAAACCCATTTATCCGTTCCTTCAATGCAAACCTGTTCAAAGGTGCTTTTTTCCAATTTACCCTAGGCAACTGGCATCCTCTTACCTGGATTTCCCATGCCTTGGATTACGTTGTTTGGGGCCTGAACCCGCTGGGCCATCACTTGACCAATATCGTTCTCCACAGCATGAACACCTTCCTGGTCGTTTTGCTCATCATGATGTTGCTTGAGGTGGCGAGGGAACGGACGTCAGGCCAGGGGGGCATGGGTTTTCTCAATGACCGGACGATTCTCGTGGTGGGCGGGGGAACAGGTCTTTTATTCGGACTCCATCCCCTGCATGTCGAGTCGGTCGCCTGGGTGGCGGAGCGAAAAGATCTTCTCTGCGGCCTGTTTTTTCTGCTCAGCATGACGATGTACGTGAAGTACGGGGTTGCCGGCCAGAATGAGAGGGACCAGCGCAACGGTTTTTTCCGGTTCAGGGATAAACACTATTGGTCCGCTCTCGGTTTTTTTTCCCTCGCTCTGCTGAGCAAGCCGATGGCGGTATCGCTCCCGCTAGTTCTTCTGATCCTGGACTGGTATCCCTTGGGCAGAATCAGTTCTTTCCGTTCGTTTCGGCTTGCGTTCGCCGAGAAACTTCCTTTTGCCGCGATGAGCTTGATTTCTTCGCTGCTTACCGTGGTGGCGCAGAAATCAGGAGGGGCGCTGTCGTCCACGATTTTAGTATCGTTGCCGGTTCGCCTGCTGGTGGCGGCTCTGTCTGTTATCGGTTACTTGTCGAAAATGCTTTTGCCGGTGAATTTAATACCCTATTATGCATATCCGGTTCAAAGCACTGTTTCTTTATTCTCGCCTGTCTACTTAATCTCTGTTATATTGCTGCTCGGAATTACTGTTTTCTGCATACGAGTCGCAAAGCAACAAAGGTATTGGTTGTCAAGTTGGCTCTACTACATTATCACCCTTATACCTGTCATCGGCATAGTCCAGGTAGGCGGCCAAGCGATGGCAGACCGATATACCTATTTGCCGAGCTTAGGTCCATTTCTGATCATCGCCCTGGGTGTCGCGTGGGTCGTCAATTTTGTGGCCGGTAAAAAAGTGCAAAGCTTAACGCTAGTGCTCGTAATCAGTGTTATAGCAATAGGTATCAACGGTTATTTAGCGTATGCAACCATACAACAGACACGAGTATGGAAAAACAGCATCTCTCTCTGGAGTAGTGTAATAGCGGAGGAGCCCCATGCCGAATTTCTACCTTATAATAATAGAGGCCAGGCTTTCGACAAGCTGAAACAGTATGACAAAGCAATAGCTGACTATGACATGGCCATTGCGGTCGATCCAGCGTCAGATGAAGCATTGAATAACCGCGGAGTTACTTATCAAAAAATGGGTATGATTGATAAAGCTCTCGGAGATTTTAACGCGGCACTTGGTTTGAATCCATCTTTCTATCAGGCTTATAATAACCGCGCTTATGCTTTTGGATTGACGGGAGATTTTGACAAAGCAATAGCTGATTACGACCATGCGCTTGCACTGAATCCGTCTTATTTTCAAGCGTACAACAACAGGGGACTTCTGTATGATCGAATGGGGATGTCAGAGAAAGCAATTGAGGATTTTAACCGGACTATTGCATTGAATCCTTCGTCCGAACGAGCTTATTTTAATCTCGGAATTTTATACGGCAAGATGGGCAAATATGACAACGCGCTGGTGAATTTCGATGCAGCCCTAAGTCTGCGGCCCGATTTTTCTGACGGCTATCTCAATAGGGGAATCACTTATACTCTTGTCGGTCAAACCAGCATGGCATTAAAAGATTTTACAACAGCAATCCTTCTCGATAAGAATAGTGCTAGAGCGTATGCCGCTCGAGGGCGGTTATATGTCTCAACAGGACAAAAAGGGCCGGCTCTTGCAGATTATCAAAGAGCATGTCAGTTGGGAGACCAAAACAGCTGTCAAGCTCTGCAGTAGCTGTTCGCAATAACTACTAACTCGTGGCTGAACGGCTGACTTGAACACTCATACTTACTATCAAAGTATTTCGTGAGCATTTCACCAGGTTAATCCGTATGAAAACACTTTACAGTAAAATACCTCTTTTCCTCGCTGCGTCACTTACAGCTGTTATGTTCTTGCAGGCATATAGTGGCAGTCGCAATGAGTCCCTCACGTGGGATGAACCATCCTTCATTTCTGCTGGATATTCTTATCTTACAACGCGGCAATTTGTACTGAATCCATCTCATCCCCCGCTCACGCAGGAGCTTATTGCATTCCCTCTGCTTTTTTTAAATCTACATAGACCTCCAGGAAAACCAACAGATTGGCTCGTCGAGATAAATCCCGTAACTGCATACGGGAGGAACTTGATTTATGAAATGAATAACAACCCTTTCAGGATAACATTCTGGGCTCGACTCACTCCTCATATCCTTGGTTCTGCATTGGTCCTCATTGCTTTTTTCTGGGGGAAAAAACTAGTTGGCCCCTGGGCCGCGCTAACCGCAAGCATATTAATTGCTTTTTGCCCGAACCTCATAGCCCATTCAAAAGTAGCAACTGAAGATATTAGCTGCACTTTTTTCATGTTTCTCGCTGTCTGGTCATTCTGGTATTCCTGCCAAGAAAGAACCACCCGATCTGCTTTAATATCTGGACTTTTAACCGGACTTGCTCTGCTATCTAAGTTTACAGCACTTCTTCTCCTGCCTATATATGTGATCATTATAGCAATAAGCTTGGTGCGTGATTATAAGGGGTTCTTGCCACGCTTTGCAGTCCTGTCAGGAGCATTTATTATAACATGCTTTGTTGTGGCGATTGCCGGGTATGACTTTCAGCCGTCGCTGTATGTAAAGGGCATTTCAAGCATTTACACAGACACAATTCCGAATTATCTCTTTTACCTTTATGGTTGGATTTCGCCTAAACCATGGTGGTATTACAACTTAGCGGCTTTCATTGTGAAGGTTCCTGTTCCAGCCATCATTCTTATTATAACCTCACTTATCTTGA
Source organism: Nitrospirota bacterium (assembly GCA_963826885.1). Classification (GTDB taxonomy): domain Bacteria; phylum Nitrospirota; class UBA9217; order UBA9217; family UBA9217; genus JAJYKN01. The sequence goes on from CAWGYL010000002.1 coordinate 27,245, forward strand.
TTACCGTCACTAAAATGCGTGATAATCCTCATTTGCCTTTTTTAGTAGTCCCTCCAATTATCATAATCGTTGTGTCCTTTTTCGATGCAAAGAATCTCGGCCTCAGGCGCATACTTCCTGCATTTCCTTTTCTCTATATGATAGTTGCCTTTGCGGCGAAGCATTGTCAATTCAATCGTGCTGGAAAAATTTTATTCACTGCCCTCCTATGTTGGACCGTGTATGACTGCATCGCGATTTACCCGCATCACCTATCTTATTTTAATGAAGCTGCGGGAGGGCCTTTAAACGCTCCTTACCTCCTCGACGACAGCAACATTGATTGGGGCCAAGACCTTCCTTCCCTGGCCCAATGGCAGCGGCAGCACCCGGAAGCGCGACCTCTTAAGCTACTATACTTTGGGACAGCGAAGCCTGAAGCCTATGGTGTCGAAGCCCTGGAATTCACACAATCGGACATAGAAAAGCCGCAGAAAGGAACATATTACGCCATAAGCGTGCACAATCTGATCGGGTTCAGAAAACTGAGTTTTATGACAGGTAAAGATGTTGATTGGCTCACCAAGTTTCAACCCGTTGGTAGGGCAGGTTACTCCATTTATATCTACAGGTTTTGACTTTGAAAGCTTTCTTCCGAAGCAGCAGCCCATCGGCTCGCGGCGCTGGTCTCCTGCTCCACTTTGGTAAAAAGATGCAGTCCTTCCGGACGAAGTGAGTCCCCAAGCATTTAGTGCGAAATAGTCTTTTAATCAGTACGAAATAAATAAACTCTGCTATGGTTCAAAATGTTCCGAGAGGCGTATTGGCTACTTTAAATGTTGTTGTGATCCACACTAATTCCTGAAGCCACAAATATGCATGTTTTCGCTCACTATGAGTTCATTGAGGTTGAACGTGAAAAGAACGAAGAACGTTAAATTTTATCTTGCAGCTTCAGTCGCACTCATGACGTTTGTAGTCTATCTCCCAGCTCTTCGCAATGGTTTCACCGTATGGGACGACGACCTTTATGTTGTTGCGAACCCTCATATCCGTTCATTGAATATAGAGTTTTTTAAATGGGCTTTTTCTGCTTTCTACGCGGGCTACTGGTCACCCTTAACCTGGATATCTCATGCCTTGGATTATGCTGTCTGGGGGCTAAATCCTTTGGGTCATCATCTGACCAACATCATTCTCCACGCTGCCAATACCTTTGCGGTAGTATTACTCATCATAAAACTTATCGAAGCATGGAAAGGGACGACAAAAAACGATGTGAGGCCGAAACCTTTGACCATGCAAACGGTACTGATAATCGGTGGCGTAACCGGTCTTTTATTTGGTCTCCATCCTTTGCATGTAGAATCAGTGGTTTGGGTGGCTGAACGAAAAGATCTTTTGTGTGCCTTGTTCTTCCTGCTCAGCATCATCAGGTATACGAATTATGTCATGACTTTATCAGATGGAACGGCAGAAAAAATAACCTGCTCCCGACTTTTCAATAAGCACTATCTCTTGTCGGCTGGATTTTTTATCCTTGCCTTGTTGAGTAAGCCGATGGCGGTTAGTCTGCCAGCTGTTCTGATTATATTAGACTGGTATCCCTTTGAAAGAATCCGGTCGTTCAAGGCTTTTTTGGCTGCAATCATTGAGAAAATTCCGTTTATCGTATTTAGTTTTATTTCATCACTACTGACTATACTAGCAGCAAAGACGGGAGAAGCTTTAACACCGATGGAATTTACAACGTTGCCGACACGAGTGCTGGTCGGCGGCAGATCTCTTATTGAGTATATGTGGAAGATCATATGGCCTCTAAACTTGGTCCCTTTTTATTCATATCCAAAAAACGTCTCAATATTATCCTTAGAGTATCTTTCAGTAATAGTTTTGGTAATCGGAATCACGGCACTATGCGCGGTAATTGCGAGAAGACAAAAGTTATGGCTGGCAGTCTGGGGTTATTATATTGTAACCTTGATGCCCGTGCTTGGCATCGTGCGTGTAGGACTGCAGTCAATGGCTGACCGGTTTGTGTATCTTCCCAGTCTTGGTCCATTCCTTATCGTAGGTCTCACGGCGGCATGGATTGCGAGAAAGGTGAGCGTCCCATCAAGAAGAAATATACTTATGAAGCCGCTCAGCGCAACTGTTGCCTTTGTTGTCCTTGTTTCTATAACGTACTTATCCATGAAACAAATATTCCTATGGGAAGACGATATCCAACTATGGAGTTATGCTATTGACAAGGATCCTGGTGGGGCTGCAGTTTCTTATAATAATCGCGGTACTGCTTACGGGAAAAGGGGTCAGTTCGACAAAGCGATCGAGGATTTAGACAAGGCAATTGTTTTGTATCCGGATTATTCTGATGCCTATAGCAATAGGGGCATTATATATAGCAAGGTCGGTTTGCTCGACAGCGCAATAGAATCCTTTAATCAGGCAGTTGCCCTAAAGCCAAATGCCGCTGATGGCTACTCAAATCGGGGAGTAGCCTATGCAATGACTGGTCAATACGACAAGGCATTGGAAGATTACAATCGGGCAATTGCATCTAATCAGAATTATGCTGTTGCATATTATAATCGCGGGAAACTCTTCCTTAATACTGGCAAGAAAGAACTTGCATTAACGGATTTTCAGAAGGCGTGTACTCTGGGTTATGAAAATGCATGTCAGGCACTGCAAGAATGAACCTTCGCAGCAAGCTGCGGTATCCGAAAAAACCTAAAACAACTTCAGCTGCATTATATAATTCGTCTTTCGGCTTGCCTTGCGACACTATATCCCGCTCAATCACCATGATCACCTGCTGTACCCGCGAAATATCCATCTGATCAATACTTTCCGCCCCATAACTTCTTCTTCACTACAGACTTTCGTAGAATATCTCGCGTCCGGTGATCTTAAATATCTGGGCGATCCTACCTCCTGCAATCTTGGGATGCGCTAGATAATAAATGGATATGGTCATATGCATGTGGCTCGGGCTTCTTGGAAGCAGGAACGGCTGCCTGTTGAGGAAACTCGGCCGACGACATGTTTGCCCCTATCGTTGACTGCGAAGACAGCGCCACTGACTGGCAGGAGATGCTAAAAGATCTTCAAAGCCTAAGGCCTCCCCCCCCCTGCCATAGCTTTCTTTAGGGGTAAGATTTTAATATGAATCCACGAACAGAATCTGCTATAATCGCTTTAATCAACAGTACCTATATCAGTGAAGACAATGTCACAGCTACGAAAAGAACGAGATAGCGGGTTGTAACGCTGAATACCAGTAAACAACATAATAATCGGCTTCTGCCCAGTCTTTGAACTATTATTATAAGACCGCCGTTGTTTCGAATATATCCGCAAAGATGTTTTGCCATTTCCCTATTCGCGCAGATAGATAGCTCTTTACCAAGCACTAGAGTATGATCAAACATATGTCAGGTGTCAATAAAGCAGTCATGTGATGCTTTGGGCGTTACTACAAAACGAATAGATTGGTGCAACTTTGTTGGGGCAATTATAAATCAAGCAATAGCATTTGAGAAAGAGCGTGTTATTGGAACAAATATTTTTTAATAAAGAATAGAAGCAAAATAGATGCCATTTGTTTTGCTTAATTATAATTTGTGATCATAATTAATTATGAAATTTAAATTTATTTATCTTTCGTACTCGGTCAAATTCCCAATTTCGTCAGGTCATTTCACCATAGAATATTGAAATGGTTGAGGGAAATTTAAAAGGAAAAATGGTTAAGGCATTGAAAATTAGGATAACGAAACTAATAAACACTTTGGTATGCTTATTGCAAATCTAAAAACAAGGACTAATATGTTCTGAGGGTAGAGATAAAATTTAAATGTCGATAAATATAACAACATATGGATTCTATGAAAAAATTTCTTATAGTTGACGACGAAGACCTGATTCGCCAATCTCTCACCTCGGTATTCCATAATAAGGATACGGAGATTACATCCGCCGCCACTGGAAGTGACGCATTAAAGGCGATTAATGAAAATCATTTTAACTTGTGCTTTCTTGATATGCATCTTCCAGACGCCAGTGGCCTTGATATCATGAGATTGCTTCGGGATGTCTCACCTCAGACCCGAATCCTTATAATGACGGGGAGCGAGATCACTGACGAGATGCTGAAAGCCGTTCGTGAGAATGCGCATTGTCTACTTTCCAAACCTTTTGATCTGGAACAAGTCAAATTATTGGTCTCCAGGATTCTTTCAATGGGATCCCACCTTTGCCATGCTGAGGACCTCCTAACTCAGGGAGATGTGTCGTCTCTTCAATGGATCAGCTCTGACACCCGAAAACATCAGCGGAAGCCGATCTCCAACTGCATTACCTGTTACGCAGTGGCCCCGCACGGAGACATGGCTGCCAAACTCATCACTGCCGATATTCTCGATATCAGCGAATCAGGTATGGGCATCCTTACCGATTGCCAATTGCAGCCAGGGCACCTTATCCGGTTGAGTGATGCGCCGATACACGGCAGAGGCGTGGTCCGATGGAGTGTATACGTCGACACCAAGGCAGCGTACAGGGCGGGAGTTCAATTCGTATCGCCGGAACATGTACAGTACTGACATACTCCAGCTGGCACCCAACCACGGGTTCTGTCTCGGGACTCCGGGATGAACAGAGAATTGAAAGGGCATTCAGCTCTGTCTGAAACAATGCAATCGCTCACCCGGGGGGATCGTGGTCAGGCATTTTTACTGCATTATGGTTTAAATCATGAAGAAGTCCATCCTAATTGTTGATGAAGACCATCTGACTTATAACCTACTGTCGCCGCTGTTGAACGACGATCAGGCCGAGGTTGTTCGTGCATCGAGCGGAGAAGATGCGCTCAGGAGGCTCGGGGCGATGACATGCGACCTGTGCCTTCTTGATAGCCGCCTTCCCGATATGAGCGGTCTAGACCTTATGAAGATGATGAAGAGTAACTATCCTCAAGCAGGCATCATCATGATGACCGGCGACAGGCCCGATGACAATATAATGAAATCCATCCGGGAGCATGCACTCCTTCATCTTGTCAAACCATTCGATCTTTTTCAGGTTAAGGCAATTGTGGGGGAACTTCTGGGAAAGCGCATCGATACGTATCAGGATTACAACTTTTTGATGGCCAGGATATGTGGAGATAAAAGACTGCACCACCGGCAGCCCTTTACGAATCCGGAGAATTACACCATTCTCTGTTCCGATACGGATGACGACGAGCAGCGCTATCTGGCCGATGCGATCGACATCTGCCTGAACGGCCTTGGCATCACGACGAATGTTCAGCTTGAACCTGGGAAAATAATCCGGCTCCGAAACGGAAACGAGCATCTCCGCGGCATTGTCCGGTGGATAGCGTCCGAAAGCCAGAGCGAGCGGTACCGAGCGGGAATTCAGTTCATTTGACATCCTGCACCGGACAATCCGGAACAGGAAAAGACTATAGCCGCTGAGATCGATACTATTAACCGTCTCTTAATGATATTTTGACGGGGAAGGTTCGCAGAATTCCGATTTTAAGCAGCCGCATGGTTAGCCTGCCTTAGTGACACTGCAAAAACAGAGAAACCACGCAAACTAAAGTTTTCAGCTACAAATTTAAATCATGCTGCTTATCATCAGCTCCCCGATACGACAATTTTGAGACTGGTAATAACCGAGATGCTTCTTGATCCTCCTTTGCGCTCTATGTAAATTCTGCGGCAAATTTTCTTCTGCATATGAGGTTTTGAGGAGAATTCGATTCCTCATTAATTAATCCGGACTAGCCGGCACTCTAACTTTGTTAATAACTAACCCACGATTTCACGGGAACACTGTTAAAAAACACTTTTCAAGGCAGTTCCCTTACATTGTTGTCATGTGTGAGCCGACAAAGTCGAGACCTGCAGCCACCGTACAAACCGTGCTAGTCAGATCATTCCAGCCCGAACTTTTTCACCTGATAGCGAAAGGTATCATAGCTGAGATTCAGGAGTTTCGCCGCTTGCGTTTTGTTATTATTCGTCCGTTCAAGCGCTTGGACGATGAGATCCTTCTCCAGATCATCAAGAGATAGTCCTTGCGCCGGAAGCGAGACCCGCCCGCCGCCGGGCAATGGCGTGGTAATCCCCGCGTTGCCGGTCAGCCAGTTCGGCAGATGTTCGGGCAATATTTCCTCAGCGCCTTCGAGAACCACGAGCCGCTCCAGCAGGTTTCTCAGCTCCCTGATATTCCCCGACCAGCGGTAGGAGGTAAGGATTTTTTCCGCCTCCGGGGAAATACGCGTCGTGATTTTCCTTTGATAACGCGTTGTGAACTGAGAAAGGAAATATTGCATGATGAGGGGAATGTCTTCCTGCCGTTCCCGCAACGGAGGTATGTGCAGGTAGAACGTGCTCAGGCGGAAAAACAGATCCATCCTAAATGATCCCTGGTCCACCGCTTCCGCTAGATTCCTGTTCGTCGTGGCGATCACCGTAACATCGATCGGGATTTCCTCGCTTCCGCCAACCGGCCGTACGGTTCTTTCCTCCAGCACACGAAGCATTTTCCCCTGGAGGGTATGCTTCATATCTCCGATTTCATCAAGAAGGATTGAACCGCCCTGCGCCATTTCAAACAACCCCTTCTTATCGGATTTCGCATCGGTAAACGAACCTTTTTCATACCCGAACAGTTCGCTCTCCAAGAGTGTTTCCGGAAGGGCCGCGCAGTTGACCTTGATGAATGGGGCAAAACGGTTTCCCGAGGCTTCGTGGAGCATTCGATGAGCATATCGCGCGAACAGCTCCTTTCCTGTTCCGCTCTCGCCGGTTATCAGCACCGTCGAGACAGCAGCATCGGCCATTCTCCCGATTTTCGATTTCAGTTCCTGGACTACCTTCGACACGCCGATAATTTCCTTCTCGAAGACTTCGGACTGCACCTTTCTGAGATAGGTAACCTCCTGCTTCAGCTTCCCCTTTTCAATGATGTTCTGCAGTACGATCTTTACCTCATCGACATTAAATGGCTTCGTGAGGTAATCAGCGGCGCCCAGCTTCATCGCCTTCACCGCAGTTTCCGCGGTATCATCAGCCGTCAGCATAACCACCTGGGAGGGTAGTTCATGCTTAACAATTTCCGTCAGAACGTCGATGCCGCTCTGATCGGCGATCCGGATATCGAGCAGGACTATGGCGGGAGACCAGGCTTTGATCTTGCTCACGATGCCGTCTGCGCTGGTAGCGGTCCGCACTTCATAACCATTGCCTTTGAGTACACGAGAGAGCATGGATACAATAAGTTCATCATCGTCAACGATATAAATCTTCTGCTGGTCCCTCATACGGACATTATCCTTTCCGAAGCAACTTCCGGGAGACAAATTCGCACCGTAGCACCCCGCTCTGCGTTGTTCTCGATCTGAATGGTTCCTCCATGCTCTTCAATCAGTCGCTTGGAAATCGCAAGGCCGAGCCCTGTGCCCTTAGGCTTAGTCGTGTAAAAAGGCTTGAACATCTGAGGCAGGACAGAAGCGTCGATCCCTGACCCCGTGTCGGAAATATCAATGAAAATATTGTGAGATGAGGGTTCAAATGATGTTTTTACGGTAATGGTTCCTCCACCCGGCATTGCGTCAACCGCGTTCAGAAACAGGTTCATAAAGACCTGTTTCAGCTGCATGGGGTCTGCAAGGATTGTCGGCAGGCGCTGCTCAAAAACCTTCACCAAGTGAATGGAGCCCGCGCCTCCCTGCAAAGACGGACGGTCGTGCAGCGCCAGGCCGGTCACTGCTTCAAGGACTTCCTGTACGTCGGTATGGGCCAGATGCGGTTTGGGTGGCCTGGCAAAACTCAACAGGCCTCTCATCAGCTTCTCAATACGCTTGATTTCATCGATCACTTTCCTTATGACGGTTTTGTTGTCCTCCGATAGTTGCTGTTCCTCCAGCAGCATCTCGATTGACAGCTTGATACCGGCGAGCGGATTTTTTATTTCATGGGCCATGCCCGTGGCCAGCTCCGCCGAGGTTCTGATCTGCTGTGCCCGCTGGAGTGCCTCCTCGGCCTGTTTTCTCTCGGTAATATCTCGATCGATGTCGAGGATATATTTGCGCCCGCCGACCTCGAACAATCCGGCCCCGATTTCGGCAGGGAATATCGTTCCGTCTTTCCTTCGATGGTTGAGCTCCGCCCGAATCCACTGCCCCCTCAGAATCCGCTGCATTCGCGATGAGAACCCGAGCGACGAATCAGCGCTGTTGAGCTCGTTGATGTTCATGTTCAACAATTCTTCAACAGGATAGCCATGCATCTCTGCTGCGGCGCGGTTGGCCTGAAGGATTTTCCCGGCCCGGTCACCTTCCACATCCAGGATAAATATCGCGTCGGCGGCGCTGTCGAACAGATGACGATATCGCCCCTCGCTCTCTTCAACGGCCGTCAGATTATCTTTCAAGGACGCGGCCATATCGTTGAAAGCCACTGCCAGTTCCGCGAACTCGTCCTTGAGCCCCGTGATCCGGTGGTCCAGGCTGCCGCCTTTTAATTTTCTCGCTGCGCCCACCAAAGTTCTGATCGGCTTCGTAAGGCTTCTGCTCGCCAGGAAACCGAACAGCGCGATCAGAACGGGGCCCGCGGCAACAACCATGACCACGATAATTTTCGTCCGGTAGGAAATCAGTGCGGCTTCCTGCGTTGTGTCAGCCAGCTTCTTCTTGGTCAAAACGATTATTGTATCGACCTTGCCGACCAGTGAGTCGCCGATTAGGCGCGCTTGCTCCTGATCCCCCGGACGCTGCTGTTGAATCCGCGATCCTCTTTTTGTCGATCTCAAAAGGCCGGACGAAGCACTACTAAACGCCTTTCTTACAGCACGGCCATATTCATCAGTATGACGCTGCAGATCATTGATTTTTTCCGTCACGCTCTCTGAATGGTGACATTCAGAACAGGATTTAACCACATTATCCATGACCGTGATGTGATTATCAACAACGTCGGCAGATTGCGGATGCTCAGTGGCCAGGGAGGATAAATCTGCGCCCACCTTGCGAATCTCCAGCAACAACTGCTGCCTCAGGATTTCCACCTGATGCAGCATGACTAGTTCGTCGTAGTTTGATGCCGCACGATCTATAAGTACAAGCATTATTGCGCCGCCAATAAGTGCAAACAGGCAGGCAGCGATCAGTGCTATAAAAATCTTCTTCTTCAAAGTGGTATGGGGCCTTTTAAGTATCTAATATATTTACGAAAATAGCGAATCATAAGCCGAAACGTGTTGGAAAATACAGTTAAAAAAAGATCGGCTTCACGATTTAATTACTAAAGGCCGTATGCTCTTGTCCGTCTCGCTTATCGGGCAAAACCAACTTGTCGCCTCATCAATTTCCTGAATATCTTGGTTTTTTGCGGTTCTGCCTGTAGCTTAAAGTCGATAATTATTCATGGTATGATAACGTAATGTCCCTATGCTGTCAACTAAATGCTGGAATTTGTATTACAGAAATAGTGGGGAATTTGCTGCACTTGCAAACCTGCTCTCTTGTATTAAAAAGGAGCGGCTTTTTCTGAATGAGAGCTGTTGAACCACGAACTTCATCGTAAAAAAAGCCGTTTTCGAGTGCAATTGCGTTAATCCAAGTCCAAACGTTCTTTTTTTTGGATCTTACGGCTTTAGTGTAAGTGTTATTTGATCCGCATGGTACGGAAACCCCGCAGATTCAAAGCTATTCAGGATTGTCATTCTTGAGATTCGCGAAGAATGAATCGGTGCAAAACCGTTAATTACCAAACATTAAAATGGAACAGGTTTTGCGGCAGCTTTTGATAAGGGCGAAACTCTTCATTTAAGGATAAGATCGGATGAGCACTGCGATTGCGTTCAAAATATGAAAGGGGCCACTTTGTGATGACAACTCCCTCTTCATTATCCTTTGTCAACCTCAGCGCTGGATTTGTGTAATAACGTCAAACCGTAATCGGCAAAATAATAAATAATATAGCCAAGATATGCTCCCGCAACAATGTCGCTCAAAAAATGATAATCCGTCAAGATCATCGCCAACGCCAGCAGAAATAATAAGCCTCCATAGACTGATCGGTATCGTGGATAATATTTCCACGAGTCCAGGAGGATAGCCGTAAACACAGCCATATGCCCGGAGGGGAAACCGCTATAGTTATCAACACCATGAAACCAGTGGAACTCTCTGGCAACGGGACTGACCAACCAGAAGCGCGTTGTGATACCTCCAAACACGAATTTCAGAATGGATTTAATTAGAGAGGTCATCGGAAGCGAAGTGCCGACGAGCAGAAAAAAGGCTGTACGGATATCATCAATGCCTTTACGCTTATCATGGAAATAGAGGACCAACGCAAGAGCTGTAATTATGCAAACAAAGAGCGACAGAAGGTCGGGAATATCTGCAGAAAAAAGAGACGACTGCTCGCCTGACATCAATACTCTTTTAACGAAAAGCGCTATTTTCACGTCAAAAAAATGATAACAGCACATAATCAGTAATAGAGCCAAAGGAATACTGGCAATAAACTTTTTTAAATTCATACCTGTGCTCGTTTCATATACATATACAATGATCTAATCATTGCTATAGGTATCCCATAAAATATGAATGACATCATTACGCGGACATTCAGGCACGGACCCGATGTCCAAATGCCTGGGGCTCTATCCACCACACCAATTATGGGTGCTCACACGTCTGCAATAATATAAAATTGGAGCCATCCACGATATCACAGTATGCTTAAATTCACCATTCCACCATATCATGATGATCGCATTGCTGTTTAAGACAGGCCTTTTAAAAATATTTTACTTCTTAATCCTATAATAAATGACAGGGATAAGGGCGAAAATACCAAGCAAAGCGAAGGCAACGATGACGCGGGGAGACAAAACCTCGCTCATGTTCTTTATCGTAGCCAGACTAGCACCAGCATTACAATACACAAAACTGGGAGGGACCATGCCAACCATCGTAGCGAGAATAAAAGTTCTTAATGGCATTCTGGTCAGACTCGCACCAAAATTTATAAGGAAAAATGGGAAAATGGGAATCAGCCTTAAGAACAGAAGGTAATTGAATCCTTTCGTCTCTAATTCGATATTTATTTTTTTCAATCGAGAGCCAAACCTCCTCTGTATCACGTCGTGGAGTAAATAACGTCCCACTAGGAAGGCAACGGCAGCTCCGATCGTGGCCCCTATATTGACATATAAAGTCCCCAGGACTGCACCGAACACAGCACCTGAGGCGAGCATAAGCACAGCTGCACCTGGCAGGAAGAGTGCTGCCTGAATGATGTAAATAATTATGAATATGGCTATCGTGGCTAATTTATGCTGCTCATAATAATGAACCAGCATGGTGTGGTTCGACTGTAGTGAGGACAAGGTGATGTATTTCTCCAAATCGAAATATAAGAACAGTACGATCAAGCCTGCAATCGCCGCGATAATGCCCACTTTCCCCCTATTCACGATATCTCCTTGTTAAGAACGGTTGCAGTATACAGGGCAGCAAACCGATTGTATTATAGCCTTTCACCAAGGGATCAAGACGCGTGATGAAGCTATTGTCACTTGAGATGCTTGGCATTTGATTGATGTTTCTCGGAGTCGTTAACTACTTGGACATATTCACTGCAGGATCCGGGAGGAGATTATACTGTTCGGCACACCCATGCAGGATTCTAACTTCAGCGACGAGCTGTATAGGAGACAATACTTCATCCAAATTTCAATAAGGGGCATGGCCATCCCTACCAGGTCGTTAGCCTGAAATCTAAATTTGATCATATCATAAAATTCATAACAGGAAAACGAGTTTTTTGGCGAATTGAGTTGCCAGGTCACTTCATCGGCAGAGCCTTTTTGAGCAGACGCCTGCATTAATTTTGCCGGCAAAGCTAATTACCCTTTCCGGCGATTATCTACAATCGCTATCCGGCCTTGTCCTTCTCTTCACCGAACAATTTCTGCTGTACTTTATGGATGCCATCCTCCGGCACATCCATGCGCAGGGAGTTCCATGCAGGATTGTGGACCTTGAGCGCCCTCTCCGCCCGCTCTTTATTAGTGTTCGCATAACAGTATAAGCAGCCGTGCGCGCAGGTATCATATGCGCCGATATCGATGCTTTTGGTACAGGCACATTCCTGACGGGTAGAGGCACGCCTCGTATCAATGGGAATGTTGAAAAGGGTGGACAGAAGCGCTCCATCGATGCACGCCGCTTTCTTTATCTCATTACTCACCAAATAATCATTGCAGCAGGCAGAAAGCCCTATCCCGTAGCGTCCGGCGATTTCCGCAAGGTTCCGGGCGTAGTCGCGCTTTTGAGCTATTGGTAATTCGACCAACTGATGGTCTGTGTCTTTTTTGAAATTTGCGATGACTTTCTTGTAGGGATGGGCGAAGCTGATGATGCATGTGGCAACATGCCCCTGCAGCAATTCGGCGCAGCGCAGGAAGCGTTCCCGGTAGATTTCAAAGGGCAGTTTGTCCGTGATGCAGAGGGGATCGAATCTCCAGACAATCTGCCGGGAAGAGTAGCGCTTTGCAAGATACAGGTAATCCCGGACCGCGTTCCGGTAGTCAGGCACTTCGGGCTCCAACTCTTGTGCTGCGGTAATGGTAAAATGAAAGAAGAGGTTTTTCGTTGTGAGCTCGATCGATTCGAGCTTCTCGATCAGAGGCGCATAGTTTTTCGACCAGAACACGATGGCGCTCACGTCTTCGCGCTTCAGCGATACCCGGAAAAAATTACCGGTATATGGCTGCTGAACCGCGACTGATCCTTCTTTGAGCCGCTGGACAAACCAGGCGGAATAGAATGCGGGTATGTCGGTCCTTCTGCTTGCCGAGATTACGTGGGCCATGATATGCACCTTTTGCCGTACTCTTATTGGTACAACTTTTTTCTTTAAAATTCAAGTAGTGCTGAAAAAAGGCAGCATTACGATACAAAATACTTCCCCTTCCCATGTTTTTCGTGTAATATAGCGCTTACTTACATTTTTAAACCACTCCCCGAGGCACCCATGAAACGTCTTTCATTTTTGTGTTTTATTGCCGCACTTTTTTTGCCGCTCTCCACAAGCGCCCTGACCCTCGAAGAAGGACTGAAGATCGTTGCCGAGACAGGCCGCGACGTGACCATTGCCCTGTCCGTTGAGGACACCGCCCGTGGGGCGGTCTCTCTCTCGCGGTCGCACTGGCTCCCCACCATCGATCTGTACGGCAACCAGACATGGATGCAATACCAGCCTGAGTTCAAGACGCCTTTTGGTCCCTTTCCCTCGAGCCAGGAGGATTTCTTAACCTACGGAGTCAGCGCCACCCAGACGCTCTATGATTTCGGAAGGACCTCCTCGTCCGTAGATGCGGCGCAGCACGGCCTCAAGTCCCGGGAAATCGAAACGGAGCGCACGAGAAACCAGTCCGCACTCGATTTCATCATCGCCTACCTCGACCTGCTTGAGTCCGAGAAATTGCTCCAGGTCTCGAAGGAGGAAGTGCAGCTCTATGAAGCGCACGAGAAGGACGCGGAAGCCCGCTTGAACGCAGGCGTCGTCACGAGGAACGAAGTGCTCCAGGCAGACGTCACCCTGGCCGATTCGCGCCAACGGGCGGTATCGGCCGAGAACCTCCGCTCCGTCCGGGCGTCGAGAATCAACAGTCTTCTCCTGAAGCCGTTGAATGACGAGGTGCAGGCCGAGGAAGTCAAGGCCAGTCCCGCGTCGGGTCTTGCGCTCGAGGACGCCTGGACCATTGCCGCGAATGAGAGCTCTGAACTGAAGGATTTGAATGCGAAGATCGCGGTAGCGGAAGACAACCTGAATGTCACCGAGGCGGAATACCTGCCGACGGTCTATCTGTCGGGAGGATATCAATATCAGGCGAATCGGTATATAATTCACGAGAACAACTGGACCCTCATAGCCGGCGTAAACGTCAACCTTTATTCCGGGGGGGCGACCAGTTCCCGCATGCAGATGGCGAGAAGCGAAGTACGCTCGCTTCAGTTGATCCGGGACAAAACGCTCGACAATATCAGGCTTGAAGTAAAGAGCTCGTACCTCGACCTGCAGAGCTCGGCGCTGAAAATCGAGGTCACCAAGACAGCGATTGATCAGGCCCGGGAAAATCTGCGGCTCCAGAGGCTCCGTTATCAGGAGGGCATGGGGACCGCAACCGACGTGCTTGATGCGGTCACACTCCTGTCCACGGCCGAATCAAATTCCTGGAAAGCGCTCTACGGGATGAAGCGGGCCGAGGCGACACTGCTGTATACCATGGGCCGTGACCTGGCGGGTGTGTATATAAATAATTAGAGCCAATCAGGTACTATTATCGCTTTAAACGTTTTCAACAACGCGAGAGATTCAGGCACGAGGAGAAAGCATGGCGGAACAAGCACAGGCCGGGAACAGTCAGAAAAAGAAAAAAGCATTCATCATCGTCGGTATGGTCGTGGCTATCGGGCTCATTGCCGGCTGGTTCTACACCAACTACGGGAAAACGCATATTTCCACTGATGATGCTTTCATCGATGGGAACATCCACACGATCGCCGCTCGAATCAACGGCACGGTCAAGGCCGTCCTGGTCAACGACAACCAGGAGGTGAAAAAGGGCGACCTTCTCGTTGAAATCGACCCCGCGGACTACGAAGCCAGGCTGCGGGAATCCACGGCAGCCCTCGGTGTTGAGAAGGCAAAATTCGCCGAAGCGGAGACGAAGATCGCATCAGCCAGGGCGAACCTTGAGCTTGCACAGGCCAATCTGAAGCTCGCCGGGACGAAAAAGACCGGGCTGAGAAGCTCTTTGAGGAGCAGGTCATGCCCCGGGACCAGTATGACAGGGCGATGACGGGCAATGAGGTCGCGCTTGCCCAGGCAAAGGCCGCCGAAGAACAGCTGCGCCAGGCCGAGTCGGCGAAGGTCAGCCAGGCCTCGCTTATCAAACAGAAGGAAGCGCAGGAGACCCTCGCAAACCTGAATTTCGATTACACAAAGGTTTACGCTCCCGTTGATGGCTACATCACGAAAAAATCTGTCCAGCTAGGGAACCAGATCCAGGAGGGCCAGCCGCTTATGGCAATTGTTTCACTCGATGACATCTGGGTCGTCGCGAATTACAAGGAAACGCAGATGGGAAACATCCGGCCTGGCCAGCAAGCTACATTCACCGTTGACTCCTATTCCGGCAAGGTCTTCAAAGGCAAGGTGGACAGCATCATGGCCGGCACCGGCGTCTCCTTCTCCCTCTTTCCCGCAGAGAACGCTACGGGCAATTACGTAAAGGTGGTCCAGCGGATTCCAGTTAAAATCTTGCTTGAAGAAGGCACGGACAAGGACCATCTCCTCAGGATAGGCATGTCCGTCGAACCGACTGTGATCGCCCGATGACCTTGCAGCAGAAAAACACAAGCCTGGGACTCATCGCCTTCACGGTGATGCTCCCTACGCTGATCGAGATCATCGACACCTCGGTCGTGAACGTGTCGCTCGATCACATCAGGGGTTCGCTTTCCGCGGGGATCGACGAGTCCACCTGGACTATTACGGCCTATCTCGTGTCGAATGCCATCGTTATCCCCATGGCCGGGTGGCTTGCCCGGCTCATCGGCCGGAAAAACTATCAGATCGCCTCCATCGCCCTTTTTACCTTCAGTTCCTTCATGTGCGGCTCCGCGTGGAGCCTGCACAGCCTCGTGTTCTTCAGAGTCATGCAGGGCATCGGTGGGGGCGGTCTCGTGCCAATCAGCCAGTCCATTCTCCTCGAGTCTTTTCCCCGGGAGAAGCACGGCCAGGCCATGGCTATCTTCGGCCTCGGCGCCATGTTCGGCCCTATTGTGGGCCCGATGCTCGGCGGATGGATCACCGACAGCCTGTCCTGGCGCTGGATCTTCTATATCAACATTCCTATCGGTATTCTGTCGATCATCATGAACATCATTGTGATCAAGGATCCGCCGTACATGCAGCGCCAGAAGATGAAGATCGACTACTGGGGCTTGCTTTTCCTCTCCGCGGGGCTCGGCTCGCTTCAGTTTATGCTCGACAAGGGAGAGAGCGACGACTGGTTCTCTTCCACCACGATCCTCACCTTCGCCATTATCGCCGCAGTTTCCCTAACACTGCTGGTGATCAATGAATATTATTCCGAGAATCCCATCGTGAACCTGAAATTGTTCAAGGACCGGACCTTTACAAGCGGCGCCACGGTCATGTTCTTTGTCTTTCTGAACCTCTTCGGAAGCATCGTACTGCTGCCGATCTTCCTCCAGTCGCTCATGGGATACACATCCATGTACGCAGGCCTTGTGCTCGGCCCGGGCGGCATAGCCACCTTGCTCGCGATGCCAATCGCGGGCAAGCTCGTGAGCAAGGTCAATCCCAAGAAAATCCTGGCCGTGGGCATCACGATTTGCGCCTTCAGCACGTTCTTGATGTCACGGTTCAACCTTACGGCGGACTTCTGGACGTTCGTCTGGCCGCGCGTCATCCTCGGCCTGGGAATGGGTTTGACCTTCATCCCGCTTACCACCATGACCCTCTCCCACATTCCGCGGGAACACATGACCGAAGCAAGCTCCATCTACAACCTACTCCGAAACATGGGGGGGGGCGTGGGTATTGCGTTCACAACCACCATGCTTGCCCGCCGCGCCCAGTTCCATCAAACCAGGCTTGTGGAACACTTATCGCCTTTCTCCCGGGCCTATACTATATCCCACGGCAACATGGCATCGTTCCTTGGTTCGAAAGGGATTCCCCCCTCCGGGGCCGACGGCCTGATATACAGCGAGCTGGTGCGGCAGTCCACGACCCTTGCCTTCAATGATGCCTTCCTCACCATCTGCATACTGATCCTCTGTGTGCTTCCACTTGTCTTTATCATGAAACGGGCCGCCCCGGCTGCGGGCGGGCCGCCAGTTGACGTGCATTAAGAAAAACTAAAATAATTTTGTTGCCTGTTGAAACGCTTGCCCACCCTTGACGGCACGACATGCAAAAAGCCCATCAAATCAACTGATGGGCTTTTTGAAATCGATGCTCCGGGGCGGCATCAGCTCTTCATTAGAGCAGCTTTCTTCCTGCTGGTCTTGATATCCGTTGCCGGCAAATTGAAATAGCCGATCACGAGGCTTGGAAACTCCTCTTTTAATATCCCGACAAGATTCCTGACCCCGACTGCCCTGCCTTGCGGTCTTTGAACAGCATGCAGATAGAGTGAAGGATCGAGCGACAAATTCCTCATCTGCACCTGGTCGATTCCGGTATTGGCAATAAGCGTCTTGATTTTCTCCACTTCCTCCTCACGGTCTGTATATCCCGGGAATACCAGATAGTTGATGCTCGTGAAAAGGCCGATCTTCTTCGCCGTTTTGACTGAATCCATCACGTCTTCGAAAGTATACCCCTTGGGCCGGTAGTATTCATGGTAGCGCTCCCGATCAGCGGAATTCATGCTGATCCTGATGCTGTCAAGGCCTGCGTCGTGCATGGCTTTGATCCTGTCCGGAGAGAAGCCATTGGTATTCAGATTTACCACGCCCCGCGGAGTGGCCTCGCGCATGAGTTTCACCGCTTTTACGAGCGTCTTTGCCTGCATGAGCGGCTCGCCTTCACAACCCTGGCCGAAGCTCACGATGGCGTCCTCCGCCTTCTTGAGATGGGGTATCGCGGCCTCGGCGATCTCTTCGGGCGCGGGAACGAATTGAATACGGTCCTGGGACGAGGGGCACTCGCCTTCCTGGAGCGACAGGCATCCGATGCAACGCGCATTGCAGGAGGGAGACGAGGGAAGCGGCGCTTCCCAGCGGCCCACAAAGATATTCTTGGCTGCGAAGCAGTGATAGAACATGGCGCACTTTTCGAGGTGCTTCAAGAGACGGTTTTTCGGGTAGGCAGCAAGCTTCTTCTTTACGAGCGGCCCTATCACGTCATCGTCATGCAGACGCGGATCAGCCTTTTTCATCCAGGCGACTTGCACCGCAGCTGCGTAAAAAGCCCCTTTGTACCATGCGACAGCAGTATAAGACCAGAGCGGGAGCTGCGGGTCCGGCTGAAACTCTTCGTAAGCGGGCAGGTACGTTCTCGTATATCCGGGCGGCAGGAAGGCCGACACTGCATAAGCGCCGTCCACCACGACAGCCCCGCCCTTTTTATTGAACCCGATAGGCCGTCCCTTCGGGACAAAGAAAAACCTGCTCCCCTCGGGCAGCGGGATCAGATCCTCAGCCAACAGTGGAAGAAAATCGCCGCCCGACATCCCGCCAGCAACATAGCGGGGCTCGTCGTAGATCTCCCCTTCCTGATCAGCGACGAGCAGGACAGGCCGGTCTTCAACGGACTTTTGTTTGGTTTTCTTGTTTGTATCGGTTTTTGTCATTCACCTGCCTCGTCAGTAGTATCAAGGGTCTCACTATCTTCATTTTAAACGAGTCGCTGTTTTCGGCATACTCCGCTCCGCTCATGGCTCGATGTATGCCATCGATCCCGTCTCTACGGCGTAAAAGATCGACAACAGTTCCTTTCTGGTCACTGTAATCGAAGGCAGGTTCGCTTCCTGACGTGGTACTTCGCTTAGCTTCCATTTCACGACAAAGGATTTACCGAACACGAGTGCGGACCGGCCATTTTTACCCTCGACTTTTTCAGTCAATACCACCGTCTCTGGGTGAAGTTCTCGCCCCGGGAAACTCTTGGAGGCCTTGAATTGGAAGTTTTTAAGCAGGCGGTTTTTATATTTGAGGTAGCCGGTCTTGCTCTTTGTGTTGATGATCAGGTATTTTGAGTCGGAACTGTACATCGCTTGCTGGAACAGGAGATAGTTCTGCTCACGCTTGAGGGCTTCGATCCGCCTGAGCAGTATGCGCTTCTGGTCCCCAAGCGAAGTCGGTTCACTCCAGCCGCCTCTCTCGGCGCCTATGAGAAAAAGAAAAATGACCGGAAGCACAAGAAGGATGATTCGTTTCACGCTGCTTCGCATTCGGTAGCCCGCGTTCGCCATCAGTAAATGTACACTCTGGTCCCGATCTTGACCGAAGCATGGACCAGTTCGAGATCGTCGTTGCCGAGCGATATGCACCCGTGGGTAAAATGCGTGCCGAGCAAGTTGGTCCAGGTCGTCCCGTGAATCTTGTATCCGTTGCCGAGTAGCAGCGCGTATTTCCCCAGTACGCCGCGCACGAAGCGGTCGGGATCGTTTGGTGCCGGCACGGGCATGTTTTCTTCAACGTAGGACCAGTCGGGCCTGATCCAAACCGGGTTCCGCTCTGTGCCGAGGACGGTAAACGAGCCAACCGGCGTCTCGAAATACCAGTTTGTGCCCGTCTCCGCTTCAATAAACTGGCGGCTGCCCGTACCGCAGACGGCTGTATGGAGCACATTACCCCCCTGCCTCAGCGACAGTTGATTACTCTCGGTGTCCACGACTACATACAATTCGCCGTCATCCTGCTGCGACAGAATGTTGCGGAGCCCGCGGTTCTCCTCTTCCAGTTGCGCGGCTTCTTGCTTGAGCGTCTCCACAACGCTGCGCAATCCTTTATTTGAAGTAGGAACTTCCGCGGTTTCAGCCCGGGCATCGGAGATGGCTGCCGTCAGCATCACAGCGATTAGAAGCAGCGGGAAGGCTCTCTTATTTGCATACTTGCGTTTCATCATTTAGCGCACATCATGTTTTCGATGTCAGCGAGGTTCCAGGAATATCTTTCCCGGATTCAGAATATTGTTCGGGTCCAGAGCCTTTTTGATCCGCTGCATCGCGGCAAGCGCTCCGGGACCGGCTTCCAGGGGTAGATAGGCGGCCTTTGTCATGCCTATCCCGTGCTCTCCGCTGATGCTCCCTCCCAGGCGGAGCGTTGCTTCAAAAATTTCCCTCACTGCTGCCTCAGCGCGGGGCAGATCCTCCTCATCAACCAAGATGTTGGTATGAATATTCCCGTCGCCTGCATGGCCGAAATTCACGATCAGGAGGTCGTGCATCTTCGCTATCTTCCCTATCTCCCGCAGGATTTCCGCAATCCTGCTCCTGGGTACCACGATGTCCTCGTTCACTTTTTTCGGCTTGATGGCATAGAGCGCCGGAGATATCGAGCGCCGCGCTTTCCAGAGGTGTTCCCGCTCGGCTGGCGAATCGGCAGGGATCACGCGCAGAGCGCCTGATTGCGTCAGGATGTCCGCAATGCGCCCGCTCTCGCGTTCCGTGGACTCCACGGCCCCGTCGACTTCCACCAGCACCATGGCCCCCGCTCCCCTTGACAGGTCTTCCTTCAAATAGGCCTCGACCGCTCGGAGGGCAGCCTGGTCAACCAGTTCGAGTGCCCGCGGCATGATTTTGTTCGCCAGAATCCTTGATGCAGCACAGGCCGCTTCATCCACACTGTTAAAGAACGCCGCTAATGTCCTTACGCTCTCAGGCAAAGGCAGGAGCCTGACAATAATCTTCGTGACCACGCCCAAGGTCCCTTCCGACCCGACGATTAGCTTGGTCAGGTCGTACCCGGCCACGCTCTTGACAGTCCGTGCGCCGGTGTTAATGATCTCGCCTGTCGGCAGCACGACTTCGAGCCCGAGCACATAGTCCTTGGTCACCCCATACTTGACCGCCCGGAGCCCGCCAGCACATTCGGCCACATTACCGCCGATGGTGCAGAACTGGTGGCTCGCGGGATCGGGCGGGTAAAAGAGGCCCCTGGCTTCAACAGCGCGCTGAAGCTCGCCGGTCACGACGCCGGGCTCTACGACCGCGAGAAAATCCTCATCGTTGATCTCGATGATCTTGTTCATCCGCTCTAAAGAGAGCACAACGCCGCCCTGAGACGGCACGGACCCTCCCGACATGCCGGTGCCTGCACCGCGCGGCACGATGGGAAACCGCTCTCGGTTGGCAAGGCTCAGTATCCGTGAAACCTCGGCAGCCTGAATCGGGCGCGCCACGGCCCAGGGGAGCGATTCCCGCCCGGTGGCGTCGTAGGAATAGACGGTAAGCTCTTCAGGTGAAGTCAGAAGGTTGGCGGAACCGACTATCTTCGCAAGTTCCTTCAGGACTGACGTTTTAAGCATAGATGGTGTAGTCGATATCGGGGAATACATTGTCCTTGTATTCTATATCGCTGAGCCATGCTTCGTCAACACAGTTTCCCCTGATATCCTGATAGAGCCGGGTGAACCTGAGCACATGCTCCTTCGTTCGACCGACGGCATATTCCACATGGCTGCCAGCCTTCATGATGAAAGCCCAGTCAGAGCTCTGCGCCAGTAGGAGTTCGCGCGCCGCCTGGTTTAGCGCCCGCCGGAGAAGGCCTTCGGCCCGTGGATATGCCTGCGCCAGCTCGATCATGCGGTCCGCGGCCTTGTGCAGGTGAGGATATATCCAGTCGTTTGAACGGTCCAGCCAGACCTCAGCATATCCCATTTGTCCCCAGCTCGACCCCGAGGGCGCTGCAACCTGGCACTCGGGGTTTTCCGCAAGGTATTCCATCGGCGTGATCAGGCGCACGGTGTCTTGGTCAAAAACGGTCTTGCGGATCAGGAAGTTAATCCATTCCGGCCCCTCGAACCACCAGTGGCCGAAGAGCTCCGCGTCATAGGGCGCCACGATGAGTGGTTTCCGGTCCTGAAAAAGGCTGGAGAGCCATTCGACCTGTTTCTCCCGGTTGAAAAGGAAATTTCCCGCGTGCTCTGCCGCGCGGTCTAACGCCTCCCGGCGGATGTAGGGTTCCTTGTGGTCCGACTGCCCTGTGATACGGTAGTACTTGATTCCGAGGTTTGTGCGCATGCCATCGGGATGAAGAAACGGCTTCAGGTAGTCGAAATCGAGGTCAAAGCCGACGTCACGATAAAAATCCCGGTACTGATAATCGCCGGGATAGCCCTCGATGGAACTCCAGACCTGTCTCGATGATTCAATGTCCCTCCCGAACGCCGCCACGCCCGATGGACAGAAGATGGGCGCGTACACGCCGTACTTGGGGCGCGGCGTTGCGTGGAACAGCCCGTGGGCATCGGTGAAAAAATAGCGAATGCCGGCTTCCTTCAGGATCTCGTCGAGCCCCTCGTAATATCCGCACTCCGGCAGCCAGATGCCCGCCGGCGGACGTCCGAAGTATTTCCGGTGAAAGTCGACTGCAACCATGATCTGCGCCCGGACTGCCTTCGGATTTACCATGAGCGGCAGGAAACCGTGAGTGGCGGCAGAGGTGATGATTTCGATCTTCCCTAGGTCCTGGAATTTCCGGAAAGCTTGCACGAGATTACAGCCATACTGGTCCTCGAATACCGTGCGCGCGTTCATGAAAAGCCTGCGGTACATAACCGCAAGGGAGTGGAATTCCGGTTTCGCTTTCGTGCGCTCGAGCTCCTGGTCCGCGAGCTTAATGAGTTTTCCGATATGCCTGAGGTAGCGCTGCTGCAGCAGCGGGTCAATGAGCAGGGAGATAAGCGTGGGCGTAAGACTCATGGTAAGGCGAAAATCTACACCGTCATGCACTAGTCCTTCGAACACATTGATGAGCGGTATGTAAGTCTCCGTGATGGCCTCGTATAGCCAGTCCTCTTCCAGAAACTGGTCGTGCTCCGGGTGCCGTACAAAGGGCAAATGGCCATGCAGTACCAGAGCAAGATAACCCCGCACCCTGCCCGTTGCAAAAGTGGCCCGGCTGTCTCCGAAGGCTGTTTTCCCGGCTACAGGCTTTACAATGTTTTTTTCCCTTTTTTTCATTCGTTTCAGATCGGGTAGGAGGCGGGATTACTCCCGCCGTCCTCCCACACCACACGTACGTGCCGTTCGGCATACGGCGGTTCCTGTCTTTCCGCTCTTTCGGTGACCTTGTCGCCTCCTGTTCTATAAGCACCTGACTTTACCTCGCGGATTCCGTCCGCTACTTCCAGCCTAGGCCCTCTTGCGGGGCTTGTGCTCAGTACAGATAGAGATTCGGTCTCGAACAGTCCGACAAGTTCGGCCCTTCATCCCGTTGGTGCGGGACTAATACGGCCTCTGCTGACTTCTACCGATCCATCTCAACACCTTACGATGTCGATAGCACATGGCAGAACGGCAGACCTCCCAGGGTAAGACGCATGACCTTCATCCCATATACCCGCCGCATCTACTTCCACACCTTCCGGATGGTTATCGGGCTTTGAGTCTTTATGCCCTCTCGCCCAAGTGTGGCTGCCTCATATGCGGTTTCTGTTCGTCAGGCCGGGACTTTGCTTACAGCTTCCTTCAGATTCCGGGTCGCCCCGGACACCCTTGCTGTTCGGCTAACGGTTCCTCCCATCAAGGCCCATAAAGGACTTTCACCTTCGAGTCGCCAGTCAGTTACCAATCTGACCAGCCTGTAAAATACAGAGCGTCATGCCTGGCATACACAAATAAAAAGTCCATCCAGGAACGGATGGACTTCATAATTTTCAGTACGCGACGCGCATCACCCCTCACTCGAGTTGACCGCGCTCATCATTTTACTACTTCCTCCGGGACTTGATCCGCTCTCGCGTAACAAGGCCCCGCGAGGATATTTCTTGCAGTCGCCGACGCCTCATCATCTCCCATTCCTGAGGTGCACGCTGGGGAGATGAAGGTCCGCCCTGGAACCCCTCCGGATAGCCGTAGATCTTCCAGAATTCCTCGTCCGCAAGCATCCATTCTTCATCAATCACATCAGACACGCCGTCCCGGGGTATGGTTATGTAGTTAGACCGTACTAAGGGGAAAAAACGTCCCTCTGGCGAGAGCAGCCCGAGGTCGGCGCAGAATGAGTGGCCTGGACGTCCGAGATCGAGATACCAGTTCCCGCTCCGTTCGATCACTTCCTGGTCGAGATAGCCGATGGCGTTGCGGCCGTCAAACTGCACTCCCGTGATGTCAAAAATCCGGATGCAGATTTTGCTTTCCCAGCCGAACCAAGCCTTTTCGCGCTCAAGCCGCTCCGGAGTAGCTTCCCAATAGGCATGGACCACGAAAGGGTCGCGCGCTATCAGGACAAGCCTGTCTTCTCCGTATGCCTTGGGTAGTTCCCCGGGCTGCGCGGCCGCCTGTTGCCCTGCCTGTCCGGTATAATACTTCGACTCGGCAGCGCGCTCCTGGGCAAGAAGGGGTTCCTCGACGCCCGGCGGTATCTTCCAATCATGGATCGGAATAATCGGCTCGGGAAGCCCGCGGCCCGGTCTCCTATCGGGAGCAGCGATCTTCCTCACCGCGGCAGCTGGTTTCTTTGCCTCGTGCTGCTTTGCTTTCACCGTCGTTTTGGAGGCTACCTTCCCGGGCCCTGCTTTTTTTGCCAGGGACTTGCTTTCCGCTGCTTTCTTCGCCGTTGATTTTTTCACCGTTACATTTTTTGCAACCGCTTTTTTTAAGGTGGTCTTTTTCGTAACAGCTTTTTTCCCGGCGACGGCGGTGGTCATGAGTGCATCTATTATTTCATCTTTTTTCGCCCTCGTAGGCAAAACAATCTTCATCTTTTTAGCAAGGGCTTTGAGCTCATCTATTACCATGGACAGCAGGTCGGTCTTTTTCATCTCAAACCCCCTTCTTCGGATATTAAATGCCTGTTTCTCTTGGACATTGTTACTATAGCACAATCCGTCGCATTGTCAAACTGAATTCATCTCGTTGTCAACCTGAAGTTAAAATGACCTATTTTTGCCAAAGTTAAAATGTCCGGTTTTGTGATGCTGTCTGACGTTGAATTCGTGCTTTGGCTATGGCCCTCGCGGTAACTTTTACGGATGCGCCGCTGACGGCTCACACAATCTTCTGGCCCTCATTTTCTTTGCTAGTGGTTCTATCACCGTGGGTTGACCGTCTATTTCTTTATACTTTAATCGCCGTTCGTTAGGGAGTATAAGCCTGCTGCCGTCAGTTCTCCGGTGCCCTTTTTGCACAGACATTGCTCTTGATCTGCCAGAGCTTTTTGTCGTGAGCAAACGGGATGAATTCATAGAATAGTACATCGTATTGACACACTCGATTCATCTGGCTATAATATAGCCAGAATGCGATACGATATTATTTTGTCACCAGAGGCGAATGAAGACTTTAAGCGTCTAAGTGCTCATGGGAGGGCCAAAATAAGAGATTTGATGGAAGTTCATCTACGACAGGAGCCCACCAAAATCAGCAAAAGTCGCATCAAGCGGCTGAGGGGATTAAGCCGCCCGCAGTACAGGTTACGAATCGATGAATTTCGTGTATTCTATGACGTGGTTGAAAGTACTGTAGAAGTACTCGCAATTATCACAAAGACCGACGCCATAAGATGGCTTGAAAAAGCAGGAAAATAACCATGAAAAAGATAGCGTTGTCAGAAGTAAAGGATGATCTTTCAAAATATTTGCATCTCGCCGAGAACGAGGAAGTCATTATCACACGACATGGAAAACCTGCCGGTGTCTTAATTGGGTTCGAATCCGAAGATGATTGGATTGATTATCGTCTAGAGACTGACCCCCGTTTTCTGCAGCGAATCGAAAAAGCGCGGAATAGTATAAGGGCTGGAAAAGGCATCAAACTGGAAAAGGCATAGGAATGTTCAACCCGCGGGTGAATGGGGACACTACGTACACCATACCCGTGCGTTCTGCCTGTTTCGACCGGAATTTCGCAAATTGTTCGACCCCGCGTGAGTGTACACAAATAGGTGACCAGCGGAGCTGTTATTTTTCTGAATAAAATATAAGGATTCCGATCGCAGTGTGTGGTGACGTAGTCTCGGCGCGAGCATCAGGCAGAGGGAACAGCCTGAGAAAGTCTGGCGCATCGTTGCAGACGCGCAGAAACGCACCGCGTTGCCCTGACGGCAAATAAGACAAGTTCACTATTTTTTAAATAACTGTTTAATAGCAGTGATATAATTTACCATGCTAACTTAAAGGAGAGAAACATGGGCATGTTTATTACGACAAAGAAATCGGCATTTGACAAGTTCATGGTAATGATGCTGTTTGCAATCCCTGTTTTCCTGGTCGCATGCGGTGGTCCGCAGCATATGATCACGAAGGACGTTAACGCGCATCTTGCGATAAAGCCTAATAAGGCGGTGCTTGTGATCGGCACAACTACTTCGGGGTTAAGAGCCTTTGACTTTTATATTGACGGGAAAATGATCGGCCAGGCAAAAGGTAAATCTTTCTTTATTACGGACGTGGAACCCGGCATGCGCTATGTCATGGCGCGTGCTGAGAAGATCTCGACAGAAAAAATAAAATTCGAAGCCGGTAGAATCTATTTTTTGGCGTGGGATTCTAGGATTGCCTTTGCGCCACTTACACTCGATGAGGGGTTGAATATGATGAGCGAAAGCGATCGTGTTTATCTTGAGTATAACATCCAGAATCCCGGTAAAGATCTGTCACAAAAGGACTATCAAGAAGCAATAAATGTATTTGCAGAGGAAGTCAGAGTAGACCCGAAAAGCCACAAAAAATTTCTGGAATACACTGGAAGCGGTACCCGGAGCAGGCAATAAATTCGTTCTTGTCAAAAGCGGATGCTACCAGATGGGCCACACGTTTGGGCATATTGAACGCGATGAAAAGCATGTGCATGAGGTGTGTGTGGATGATTTTTACATCTGCAAATACAAGGTCAGCCAGGGCCAGTGGAAAGTTGTGACGAGCTTCATGCTGAAGACCTAATGAATGCCCATCTTCTCGCGCTTAAATACCTTCTTTCCGGTTGCAAGAGCGATATATTTAATTGCGGTTACGTCCATGGTTATTCCGTGCGGAAATATTTGAAGTCGCCAAAAAGGCCATTAACACAGATATTCCCATACAGACACCAATAGAAGATCAGCGATCCTCCTCTGTTGCTTGCCGACAGCCACAAGCTGAAACAAAAGCTGAAATGGAATCTGATATATGATGATTTAAATATATAATCCGGACATCATTAGGACTGGGAAAAGACTCGCTAAAACGGTTACAAGGGCGCGATTTTTGGTAAAAAATAACAAGACGCCGTAGCTGAGAAGGGACATGATATTGATTGGCAAACAACTCGTTGAATCAGGGAGGGCGGCTTGGACCGGCGGCAAACCCGTTGGCGTGAAAGGGGATTGGAGCAAAGGGCGGGTCAATTGCCAAAACCGTTCTGGAGGAGTGCCGGTGATCGCCGAAGCAGTGAAGAACGATCCTTGGGAAGAAGTCAGGGATCGGGAAGGATTATCACTATGGAGGAATTTTCACAAGGACGAGCAGGGGTAAAAAACCATTCCTGCTCAGGATTTTGTTATGGAAAATGCAGTAAGGACAGGGTCCGAAAGCTGCTATAAAGCCCATCCATCCATGCTGACGTTGTTCTTCTTCACCATGGAGTTCGGGGGTAACTCCACCAACGGCATATTCTCACCTCTGTTGGAGATATTCAAATATAACGTATAAAGAGGCAGCATTTTTCGAGCGAACGATTAGGATGCAGTGACAGAAGTAATGCCCCAGAAAAAATTATTTCTGCTCCTGTTTGTCCATTTTCGCTTTCAGCATGTCGCCCAAGGACCCCATGTTCT
The DNA here is from genome assembly GCA_963826885.1 of Nitrospirota bacterium. Lineage (GTDB taxonomy): Bacteria > Nitrospirota > UBA9217 > UBA9217 > UBA9217 > JAJYKN01. Next base: position 54,777 of record CAWGYL010000002.1, read on the forward strand.
GCGGCGCTTCCTTTGTCTGCTGATTATACTCCTTTATCGTAGCAGCTTCTTCCGCCTCGGCGCGGCTGATCTCTGCAAGGGACAGCGACAGTTTTCTCTGGCCTGCGTCAACGGCCTCTACCTTCACTTCAACGGCCTGCCCCTCTTTGACCACTTCGCGCGGATGATTGATCCTTTTGCCAGCGCCCAGCTTGGAAATATGAATGAGACCGTCCACTCCCTCTTTCAGGGTTACGAAAGCACCGAAGGGGGCCAGACGGGAAACGGTCCCGGAATGAAAGGAACCAATCGGGAACGCTTCGACAACACGCTCCCAGGGATCGGGCAGCGCATCTTTCAGGCTGAAGGAGAACTTCCGGTTGTCCCAGTCGAGTTTCTTGATGATCACTTCGACGGTCTGTCCCACGGAAAGGATGTCGCTAACCTTTTCGGTCCTGCTCCAGGCAATCTCGGAGACGGGCAGCAGGCCCTCGATTCCGCCGATATCCACAAAGGCGCCGAATTTCTGGATCGAGGTCACGGTCCCCTTCACCTTCGCTCCTTCTGTCAGCGTCTCCTTCAATGCCGCTACCTTGTTTCGGCGCTCGTTCTCTAGAATCGCTCTCCGGGAGACCACGATATTCCTGCCTCCCTCGCTGAATTCGATGATGTTAAACGACAGTGTCTTGCCGATATACGTTGTCTGCTGCTCGTCACGCCGCAAACCCATCTGAGAAAAAGGACAGAACGCGCGCACACTGCCCGCTATCTTTATCTCGAACCCGCCCTTCATCTCCTTCACCACGTTCCCGTCCACGGGCATGCCGCTCTTCCAGGCGTCCTCGAGCTGGCTCTGTTTTCCCGGTCCTGAACCGATTTTAGTGGTAAAATGCATTTCATTATTTCCTGCGGATACAAAGTAGGCCGTAACGGTATCGCCTTCCTTGACCTTCAGGTTCCCTGCCTCGTCGAGCATCTCCTTCTTGTCCAGGTAACCCTCGCCTTTCCCACCGAGATCGAGGAATATCCATTCCGATGAGATCTTAACGATCACTGTTTCGACCTTCTGGCCAGTTTCAAGCTTGCCCTGCTTTTTAAAACTTTTCTCGAACATATCCGCAAAATTTTCTTCGTTATCCGGTATCTGTGCTGCCTGATTGTTGGTATCCATAAGGTCCCCTTCGGTGTTATTTATAATTGTTTAACGAGGCAATGCCTCAGTTTAATGACTATCTCGAACCAGTCCGCAAACTCGAATGCATGAATTTTTTTCTCTGTCTGTCTACCGTCTACTTCCTTGCCGCCTGGCCGCTTCCCACCAGATCGTATTCCGCCGCGTCCTTGATGGTGATGTCGACAAAATCCCCGGGTTCCGCATCCGTCTCGGACAGGTACACCATACCGTCGATCTCCGGCGCCTGGGTCGAAAGCCTGCCTATGAGGGCCATGTCCTCCATGCCGTCAATGAGCACGCGCTGGTGGGAGCCGATGAGCGCCTGGTTCTTCCTGAACGATATTTTTGCCTGCGTCTGCATGATTGTCTTGAGCCGCTCAGCGGCAATTTCCGCGCGGATCTTCGTTTTCAGGCCATATGCCGCCGTCCCCTCTTCCGGAGAATAGGTGAAGACGCCGAGGTGCTCGAATTCAGTTTCCTTTACGAACGAGAGAAGGCGCTTGAACGCGGCCCCGGTCTCGCCGGGAAACCCGACGATAAGCGAGGTGCGAAGAGCAATTCCCGGAATGCGTTTTCGCAGCTGCTCGATGGTGGTGCGAATGTCCCGGGAGTCGCCGCGCCGGTTCATGGCTTTCAGCACCTTGTCGTCAAAATGCTGGATCGGAATATCCAGATATTTGCAGATCTTTACTTCCTCGGCCATAACCTCCATAAGCGCATCGCTGATCCTGCCCGGATAAGCGTACATGAGCCTCACCCATTCGATGCCGGGCACCTGTGCCAACGCCTTGAGCAGCAGGGGAAGGTCGGCTTCACCGTCACGGTAGGCCGTCGAATCCTGCGCCAGGAGGATGATTTCCTTCGCTCCTTCGTCCGCGAGGCTGCGCGCCTCGTCCAGGATAGACTCAAAAGGCCTGCTCCTGAAATCCCCTCGGATGATCGGGATGGCGCAGTAAGAGCATCGGTTGCTGCATCCTTCGGCGATCTTGAGATACCGGTAGTGGCGCGGCGTGGTGCTCAAACGCGGAAGCCCGTAAACCATGGCTGGAGCAGCGACCTGCAGTAGATGTTCTTTCCCGCCGAGCGCCTCCTTGCAGATATCTCCAATCCTGCCGATCTCGGCAGTGCCCACCACCGCGTCGGCCTCAGGCAGCTCCTTCAATAATTCTTCCTTGTACCGCTGCGCGAGGCAACCGGCGATGATAACCTTAGCGCACCGGCCTGTCTGTTTCATTTTCGCCGCGTCAAGGATGGCTTCGATGGATTCTTCCTTGGCTGGCTCGATGAACCCGCAGGTGTTTACCACGATTACGTCGGCGTCCTGCTGTTCCGATGTGATCTCGAATCCGGAGCTTGCCAGCACGCCGAGCATCTGCTCGGCATCTACCTGGTTCTTGGGACAGCCGAGGCTGACCATGCCTATTTTGTATGATTTCTGTACCACTGGTTTTTTTCGAGAACGGATGAACGGGGCAGGATCACTATACCACTTGGCGCGAGCGCTGGCAACAGGGTATCCGTCAGAATCCTCCGGACATGGCCAGGAAGCATGCCATTTTGTCATTCGTTTCTCGCAGCCTCTTGGAGAGGGTCATAGTAAAGGACCAGAGAAGCTTGTATCCCAGGTCCCGATCCATGATCAGGATATTGTCCAGGTCCGTCTTGTCGATGGCGAGGACTTCGATATCCGTGTTGGCAATGGCGTGGGCCGAGCGGGGAAAATTGTCGATCAGCGCCATTTCGCCGAAGCAATCTCCCATCTTCAGTACAGCCAGAGCCTCTTCGCCGATGTTTGGGATGAATTTGCTGATGCGCACCTCTCCCTTGATGATCACATAACACCGGTTGCCGGGATCGCCTTCGAAGAACATTGCCGTGTCCTTGGCATAGGCCTCTTTCCGTGCGATCTTCTGGATCTTCTCCAACTCTGCAATAGACAGATTTTCAAAGAGGTGGATTTTCTTGAGCAAATCGATCATGACGCCTCCGTTACATATAAGTCCGGACCATTTCAAATGCGTTCTTGATTATTTCCACTTCCTGCCTGTGGTCGCACTCATGGCCACCAAGTCAAATCGGCGCGACGCCCGCCTGGATCCTCCGGCGCTGATTCTGGGGAGTTACGACAGCCTCCGGAGTGATGCAGTCGTTCATTGTCCTTTTCTTGACTTCCATGAACACCACATTGCCTTCAGCAACGCAACAAGGTAGATCTCGCCGACTCGTGTGCGGTAATTCCGCTCCAGAATTTTGTTTCCAGTTTTGTCAGAAGGTGCGTCGCCCGGCCTTCGCCTTACCTGCCGAGAAGACTGCGAATCAGGCTTATGGGCACGCTCCCGTAAGCATCCGCGCAACCGGGTTGAAGGTCCTGCGGTGCGCCTCGCAGGGACCGTACTTCCGGAGAAGCTCAAGGTGCTCGCGGGTTCCGTATCCCTTGTGCCGCTTGAAATTGTACCGGGGATGTTGCTCATGCAGCTCCAGCATCAGCCGGTCCCTTGTAACCTTGGCGAGAATGGACGCGGCCGCAATGCTGTGGCTGCGGCAATCTCCTTTAACAATACCATTTTGCGGAAGTGAAACACGCGGAAGAGTAAGAGCATCGATGAGAAGGTAGTCCGGCGATGGGGCAAGCTGCTGAAGAGCGCGTTCCATGGCAATGATGGTCGCCTGGAGGATGTTCACTTCGTCGATGGTCCGTTCGTCGGCGATTCCGATGCCGAAACATACTGCCTTTTCCCGAATCACATCAAAGAGGCGGTCGCGTTCTTTTTCCGAAAGCTGTTTGGAGTCGGTCAGCCCCGGGATCAGGAGCCCATCCGGAAGTACCACGGCGGCAGCAGTCACCGGTCCCGCAAGCGGTCCCCTGCCGGCTTCATCGAGCCCCGCAATACGAAAAAAACCCGATTCCCGCGCTTTTCGCTCGAACAACAGCGGATCGCAGAGAAGCTCTCCGGAAAACAGGTCGTTGCGATACAGCTGAGCATCCCGCTGGCGGTGCCGGTCACGGGTCATGGGGACCTCACCGAAAAAAAAGAATCACAAAACTCAAAACCAGACGATATCTCTTATGGTGAAAAAAGAATGCCAAATGGCCGGCATCTCGGAAAAGGCGTCACTTGCCTTTCCTTTGCATCTGGGGTTTTGTTATTTCAGCCGGTCTCAGACTACTTCTGTTCTGCCGCCTCAGTCTGCGTGGCGCCTGCCACTGAAGCAAGGGCCCGTTCCTTTTCCTTGATCCTGGCAGCCTTGCCGCGCAGTTCGCGGAGGAAGTAAAGTTTGGCCCTGCGGACCTTGCCTTCCTTGGCGAGTTCGATCTTGTCGATCATGGGCGAATGGAGCGGGAAGAGCCGCTCAACGCCGACGCCGTAGGAAAGTTTCCTGACGCGGACGATTTCGCGCGAGCCCGCGCCCTGTCGGCCGATCACGACTCCCTCGAATACCTGGATTCTCTCTTTATCGCCTTCGATAACCTTCGCATGAACGCGGATGGTGTCACCCACGCGGAAGTTCTGAATCCCTTCTTTAATCTGCGCTTTTTCCAAAGACTGAATGATGTTCATGTCAAACCTCCCTTAACAATCCAAAACTGAATCGAAAAATAAATATTGAAATTCAAACGTTCACCTGCTAATTTTCTGTAATTTTAAGTTCTGCAAGTATTTCCTGATCCTCGTCGGTCAGGTCCGCGGTTAAGAGCAGCTCGGGCCTTTTTACCAGCGTAGCCCTAAGGGCCTCGCGCCGCCGCCACTTCTCGATTTCGGCATGATTTCCCGAGAGCAGCACGTCAGGCACCTTCCTGCCCCGGAACTCAGAGGGCCGCGTATAATGCGGATGATCGAGCAAGCCATCTCCGAAAGAATCCCGATACGCCGATTCTTCGTCGCCCAGAACGCCGGGCAAAAGCCGCGTTGCCGCATCGATCACCACGAGCGCCGCAAGCTCTCCTCCCGTCAGGACGTAGTCACCGATCGAGAGCTCTTCGTCCACGAGGGCTTCAATAACCCGCTCATCGACGGCTTCATAATGTCCGCAGAGCAGAACAATCCGGCGCTTCTCCTCGGAAAGCTCTTCAGCCCTGCGCTGATTCAGGACCCTGCCCTGAGGAGAGAGCAGGATCGTGAAAAACTCTTCTCCCTGATGGTCAGCCTTCATCGCCTCGAAGGCTTTGAAGATCGGCTCGGGCTTGAGCACCATGCCCGCCCCGCCGCCATAGGGGCTGTCATCGGCGGTTTTATGTTTATCATCTGCGTAATCCCGGATGTTCCGGACCGTGACTTTCAGGAGCCCTTTTTCGCGGCCCCGTTTGAGAATGCTCTCGTTCAGCGGACCCGCGATGATGTCGGGGAAGAGCGTGAGCACCTCAAAGTTCAGTCTTCGCATAGGAGACGGGACCGTGTACCCTATTCCAGCAGACCTTCCAGCACGCGGATGGTCATCCGCCTTGCTTTTTTGTCGACCTGCCTGATTACTTCCTTCGTGGCGGGAATGTAGATTTCCTTCCTGCCCTTCTTCAGTACATAGACATCGTTGCTGCCGGTTTGAAAAATGTCGACAATCGCGCCAAGCTTTTCTCCGCTCTCGGAAACGACCTCCATTCCGATGAGCTCAAACCAGTAATACGAACCATCAGGGAGCGGGACCGTTTCTTCCTCGGGTATCTTAAGGAACCAACCGTTGAGGACCTTGGCCTTCTCGGGAGTATCATAGCCGGCGAAGAGCAGGTATGTTGCACTGCCTGCATTCCGCGCCGACCGGACCTCACAGACGATTTCCTTTCCTGCAGGTGATACCAGATAGACGCGGTGAAGTTCCCTGAATCGCTCTGGGAAATCGGTCAGAGGCTCGATCTTCATCTCGCCTTTGACGCCGAAGGTCTTGATCGCTTTGCCGATGGTTACGAGCATAGCTCTTTAGCCGACAAGTTACGCCTGACAGCGATCGTTACTTTGCCTCGGCGTGCTGCTTCATGACCCCGACCTTGGAGAGCAGGGACTTTACCGTATCGGACGGGATAGCGCCTTTCTTAAGCCAATCGAGGGTCTTTGCCTGGTCGACCTTAATCTCCGCCGGCTTCTTGAGCGGATCGTAAGTCCCGACCATCTCGATAAAACGGCCGTCTCTCGGCGACCGGGAATCCGCCACCACCAGCCGGTAGTAGGGCTTCTTGTGGGTCCCCATCCTTTTGAGTCTGATTCTTACGGACATTGTTTCACCTCTTTCGCTGAATAATAAACCACGAATCGTTAATCTCAAAACAAAAATTGAAATGTTGCTAAACCACCGGTCCGCTGAGTGGACACAGGGTAAAAATGCTCCTGGAATTTATGTAACCTTGCACATCCGTCTGTCCTGCCTGTTTGCGAGACCCGCAGTTCCCGATTTGTCTAAAACGGCATCCGGCCACCGAACATCTTGGCCATCTTCCCCATCTTACCGCTCGTCATCGATTTCATCATTTTACGCATTTCCGCGAACTGTTTGAGCAGGCGGTTTATGTCCTGAACCTGGGTACCGCTGCCCTTCGCAATACGGGCACGGCGACTTCCGTTAATTACCGTATAATCGGCCCGCTCCTTCGCAGTCATGGAACTGATGATAGCGTCAACCTTCGTCAGCTCCTTCTCGTTCACCTGCGCGTCCGGGAGCTTCATCTTGCCCATACCCGGGATCATGCCCATGATCGACTCAAGTCCGCCCAGCTTCTTTACCTGCTTCAGCTGGTTGCGAAAATCGTCGAGATCAAAGGAGTTCTTCTTGAGCTTCGTCGCGAGCTTCTGCGCTTCTTCCCGGGAAACCGTCTCCTGGGCCTTTTCGATGAGCGACATCACATCGCCCATGCCGAGAATGCGCGACGCCATCCGGTCGGGATGGAATGCTTCAAGGGCGTCGAGCTTCTCGCCCATGCCCACAAACTTGAGCGGCTTGCCGGTCACGGACCGCACTGATAGCGCCGCCCCACCCCGGGCGTCGCCGTCGAGCTTGGTCAGGACCACGCCGTCGAACCCGAGATCGGTATTGAACTTGGCCGCGATGTTCACGGCCTCTTGGCCCGTCATGGCATCAGCCACGAACAGGACCTCATGGGGCTTTACCGCGGCCTTGATCTTGCGAAGTTCCTCCATGAGATGTTCGTCGATCTGGAGGCGGCCGGCCGTATCAAGGATCACTACTTCATAAAGTGATGAAGCCGCCTTTTTTACCGCGTCGCGGCATATAATGACGGGATCTTTCTCCGTCGATTCAAAGGCATCGACACCGAGCTGTCTGGCCAGTGTGACCAGCTGCTGAATGGCAGCCGGTCTCTGCGTGTCCGCCGGCACCAGGAGGACTCTGCGGCCGTCCTTCTTGAAATTTCTGGCCAGCTTGCCCGATGTGGTCGTCTTGCCTGAGCCCTGCAATCCGACCATCATGATAACCGTCGGCGGATTTGGAGAAAGATAGAGCTTCGCCTGTGTGCCGCCGAGAAGCGCCACGAGTTCCTCGTGGACGATCTTGACCACCTGCTGACCCGGCGTCAGACTGCCAAGAATCTCATCGCCGACGGCTCGTTCCTGGATGTGCCCGATAAAGTCCTTGACGACCTTGAAGTTGACATCAGCCTCAAGGAGCGCAAGGCGCACCTCGCGTAGCGCCTCTTTAACATCATCTTCCTTAAGGACTCCCCGCCCGCGGAGCTTCTTGAAAACAGACTCTAATTTACCACTTAAGGAATCAAACATGAAAATCACCCGGTCGGCAAAGAATATAGAATATATAAGATAAGGCCATTATTGTCAAGGATTTTCTCTTGGTATGTCTCTTGGTATGTCCATTCGTGCGAACAACATTTTCCGACATTCCGGAGGATTTTGCCACACAAAAATAGATGCGAAATCAATTCGATAGTTTATTTTTCATCAATTCCGGCATTAATAACTGGCCTGCGGCTGGTAATGGCCATTCAAAATCGGCAGGAATGATAAAAAGAGGTCAAGCGGGCGATCAAAACGCAGGGGGCAGGGAGGTTGGGACATTACCGGGGGCATTTCCGGCGTACAAAGGAGGATGAAAAAAGGGCATTCTCACATTCGCTCCAAAGGGGGGAGGGTGTGAAGCGTTTGTAAGGATGCCCTAGGGGTGATATTGAAGTTGCAAAACTGATCCAGAAAGCGCCTATGTAGAGTTCCGGACCAGACTTAATACTCCATTACGACCTCATTGAATTGTTCCCGCTTTTGCTCATTTCCGGCCCTGTCGCGATATACAAGTTCGTCTGTGTCCAAATCGTATTCGGGTATCGCCGGATCAAGCCAGCGCGTAACGAAATATTGATAAAAGAGACCGAAGAGATTGCCGTCCTTGGCGTGCCTGAACACGTACTCAAACATATTCCGCACGTTGAGGCCTGCGGGATAGTGTTGGAGGCAGAGGTAATCGCCGAATATGGCCAGCTTCAGAAGAGGCACTTCATGATATAGCTTGAGCCGGATATTTTTCTGGTGAGCCTTGAGATCCTTGAGGAAATCGATGCTCCTGATGATCTGGTCGCGTAAGACTTCTGTCGTTATGGCAGGATCGGAGAGGCTCTTCGCCCGCGCGATCACCCCGTCTTTCAGGGGATCGAGAAGCATGATCTTCGCTTCACGACAGGTGCGCAGTACCTGATGCAGATCTCCAGCCGGGTCCGCGAAGGTCCGAAATCCCGTCGAGCTGATGATCATCACGTTTCTTCCGGCCCCTTGTTCTTCCTTCAATTTTTTCAAGCGCCGCTTCGCCAGGAAGGACCTGGCTGGCACGACGCGGAACAGTCCCGCGACCTTAGCCATGTATGAACGCTTCCTGATGCCCCAGCTTCGCACGATGACATTGATGAGGACGATGAGTGTGATTGCCGCCGTTATTTCCGTCACGACGAGGAAAAGCTCCTGGTTCTCGATGAACGACCAGTAGAGCAATACTTTCCGCGTCACGTACCGGGTAATATCGCCGAGTGAGAATGCGATGGCCGCGCTCATGACGACCACGGAAATATGGTACAGAATATGGGCTGCATTCTTTTTCATGATAACCTCCTTCTTTCAGCTCTTGCAATGATCTAGTGACAGGGTATTCAGGTCAAAACAATCAACGCCGCAACGAGCAGCAATGCCAGGTCCGCGCTTGGTTTGTCTCCCGATGCGGCAATCCGGCCGCAGAGCAGGGTGACGAGCCGTCGCTCTTCTGCGTTCATGGCCGAGAGTTTATCTATTGCCTGCCTCGGAAGCCGATGACTGCCGATCCTCCCTTCAAGAACACCGATGGTCTTGATCAGATCCTCATCAACGTGTTGCGGCGACTGCTGTCCCTGATGGAGAAAAATTGGCAGCGGCTTTTTCCCTTCCGGCATTTCGGCTGCAGACAATCTTCCGGCTGCGGCAACACTCACCGCGGCCGTGAACGCCAGGACCATCCACCATTTCGTAACTGTCGTCATGTTGCACCTCTTGTTGCGTAATCTCTGTTGTGCATGTACTGCCGCAGTGTCCGACCTGCCGCTCCCCGGCAAAGCGGAGTCCCGGCATGGGAGGGCAAGCATTGCCGCTGCGCATAGCTGCCTTTCCCGGAGAAACGCCCGGTCTGTCAGCGCTCATCAGCAAACCCCCAGGAATTCAAGGTCCGGCGTCTCATTCCTCTTTCGGTTGTTCGTCATTTGCGCAATTCCCTGCTGAATCGAGCATTTTAAACATTCGGTAACTAGGGTGCTTTCTTCATAAATACTGTTTATACAACAGCGGCAAAAACTCAGCATCACGTCCAGATTGCTCGATTTAACCCACTGCTCTATTTCCTTGGTCAGTTGCTCCCGGTTCATGTAAAAATTGATCGCCATGTCATCTTCTCCATTTTTTTATAAGTATATTCGGAGCTTGTGGCACCGATACCCTCTTTTCTACAGATTTTTCATTGATTAAAAGCAAGTCGGATGCCAAAAAAGACCGGCTGTGATTATCCATTTGATTTACATATGAATTTTTTGCATTTATATCTATTTCCATTGTTTTGATCAGATCCCTGTGTATGGAAACTACTTCACAGAACAACAGGTAATGAGAAGGGTCAGGAAATTAGCGCGTGGAAAATCAGCAGGATACTGTGCTGCATGAAATTTCATACAGCATCTGAACGGCCTAGGGTTTTTACGAACGATGGCATGAGGTAGCTTTTGTGGGTAACTTCACTCTTTCTTGAATTCCGACGGATTAATTACATACTTCTTCAAGAGATTGTAAAAATCCGCCCGGTATTTTCCCGCCATGGTAGAGGCGCTGCTCACGTTGCCCTTCGTCAGTTCGAGGAGTCTGGTGAGATAGCTTTTTTCAAAAGCCTCGCGTGCCTCCTTCAGAGGCCTTATCGGCTCTTCAGGAACGTTTGTCGTGGGAAGAATCATGTCTTCGGCGATTACATCCCGACTGCTCATGGCCACGGCGTATTCGATCGTATTTTCCAGTTCCCGTATATTCCCGGGCCAGTCATGGAGCATCATCCGCTGCATAGCCTGCGGCGTGAGGCCGTTGATCTTTTTCCCCATCTGTCCGCAGAATTTTTTCAGGAAATGATCCACAAGCAGAGGGATGTCCTCCTTGCGCTCCCGCAGCGGGGGCAAGGCAACGGGTATGACGTGAATGCGGTAATACAGGTCTTCGCGGAACCGACCCTGCTTGACAAGCTCTTCGATGTTCTGGTTCGTGGCAACGATAACGCGCACGTCGACTTCCAGCGGCCGTTCGCTGCCCACAGGGTAGAACTGCCGTTCCTGGAGCACGCGAAGAAACTTGGCCTGAATGGAGAGCGGCATGTCACCGATCTCGTCCAGGAAGATGGTCCCCTCGTGCGCCTGGGCAAAGAGCCCTTTCGAGTTTCTGATTGCGCCGGTGAAAGCTCCCTTCTCATGTCCGAAGAGCTCGCTCTCAAGTAGCGTTTCGGGCAGGGCGGCGCAGTTGATGGCCACAAAGGGTTTGTCTTTTCTGTTGCTCGCCAGGTGGATGGCTCGCGCAATAAGCTCCTTGCCCGTGCCACTCTCCCCTCGGACAAATATCGTGGAATCCGTAACCGCCACCCGCTCCACCGCAACCAGCACGGTTTTCATCCGTTCGCTCCGGGTCACGATGTTCCCGAAATCATACCGCTCGGTCAGCATTCCTTTCAGACGGGTAATTTCTGAAGCAAGCCGGCCATTTTCCAGGGCATGCTCCACGTGCAGGATCAGCTCGCGGGCATCAAAGGGTTTTGTGAGATAGGTGAATGCGCCGCGCTTCATCGCTTCCACGGCGCTTTCAATGGTGCCGTGGGCCGTCAGAATAATAACGGGCATTCCGGGAATCCTGCCGTGGAGCTCCTCCATGAGTTTGATGCCGTCAGTACGGACGAGTTGCAGGTCGAGAATGGCAAGATCGAAAGTTTGCCCTGCTGAAAGGGCCAGTGCCTCGTCTTCATGGTTGGCGGTCGTCACCTCGTAATTCGACGACTCGAGCCTTATCTTCATCAGCTCCAGCAGATTGTGGTCGTCATCTACAATCAGAAGTTTTCCCTGCGTCGTCGACATATCAGTGTCCCAGCTCCTTTTTCCTTAGTTCGATATCGAGGTCCACCTGCCGGGCCTTCCGAAAGCCTGGAGCACACTGGCCCAAGTCTTTGCTTCCTCAACGAGGGGGCTCGTCGGAAATTCCCGCTCGACCCGCAGGAAGTAGCCCAGGGCCTTCTGATAATCCTTTTTCGGATTCGCGTAATAGACGCTGATCAGCCCCATGTTCAGAAGCGCCTCATCGCCCGGAGGTTTACTCGACGACCGCTCGTAAATATCCTGACTCGCCTTGGCAGCTCCCTCGAAATCGCCCCGGTTGATATACGAGCTTACCGCTTCCAGATGGCGGCAGTCTGCGCCCACCGCCTGCTGCGATGTGGACGACACCAGCGTGATGTGCCTATCAGAAAAGCAGGCAGCAACCATGAGCAGCATTACACAGGCAAGCGAAACGTAAACGTGCTGCCGCGGCCTTCTTCGCTCTGTGCCCATACGGTTCCTCTGTGAGATTGTATGATGTGCTTGACGATGGCAAGCCCCAGCCCCGTCCCCGGAAGTTTTCCGTCGCCCGGCGCCTGCCGGAACTTTTCGAATACGCCCGCAAGATACTCTTTGGGGATCCCAGGCCCTGTATCGGAAACCGATACGACGACGAAATTTTCCTCATGACGGGCGTCAATGCTTACCGCTCCGTTACGGGAGTGAATTTGAGCGCGTTTGCGATCAGGTTCCGCAGTACCTGGAGCATGCGTTCGATGTCCATGGACAGGGCTGGCAGATTGTCCACCTGACGGTCGATCCTGATATGTTTCGCTTCCGCCAGCGGCCCCGTTTCCGCCACTACCCTCGCGATAAGCGGGGGCAGATCGGTCTTGGTGAAATTGAATGCCAGCATTCCCGATTCAAGCTTCGACAAATCGAGCACGGAATTGACGAGCATGATAAGACGGTCGCTTTCCTGGGAGACGATCGTGAGCAGTTTCTTCTGCTTTTCTGTTACTTCCCCGCCCTTCCCCTCCAGGAACAGATTGGTGCCTTCCTTGATGGCCGTTAATGGAGTGCGCAGCTCGTGGGACATGAGCGCAAAAAAATCGGACTTCATCTTGTCCACTTCTTTCAACTTGCTGCACATGGTGTTGAAAGCCCGGGACAGTTCCCCGATTTCAGGCGGCGAAGGGAGATGCAGGTCCGGCTCAAACACTCCCTCGGCGATATCCTTGGTCTTTTTCTGCATTTCCGCGAGCGGCCGGGTGATGCTTCTCGTTATCAATATGGACAAGACCAGTCCAACCAGCAACAATACCGCGCTCACGGCCATGGTAAAGGTACGAGCGTGAGTACCGGCTTCAGTCAGGTTTTTTACCTTATCAAAAATACCCGCTTGGCTCAAAAGCCTGACTTTGCCCAACTCATCAATGGCGGAGTTAACCGCCTTGTCCTTTTCCGCGGCATACCATGTTTTCGCATATAGAGCACCATCTTTCAGATAACCCAACTCATCCTTGAACAAACTGTAATAAATCAGGTGATAGTCTGCCGTATTATTCAGAGCGGTTCGCTCTTCGTCGGAGATGTTCAGCCGGCGAGCTTCCTCGAGCGCGTGCTCGAAATCAACCTTTGATTTCAGAAAACCCTCATAAAGCGCCGGATCCTGAACGATCAGATACTTTTTTTCATAGCGCGTTTCCGATAAAAGCGCGTCGGTCAAGTCCTTGTGCAGGCCGATGAGGGGATTGTCCACCAAGATAATGGACCGGGTAACGTCGTTCACCCGTCCGAGCTGGACAATGGCGTAGATGCTCATATTCGCCGCCAGTACCAGCAGGACAAAATATCCCAGAATCAATCGTGAGAGGATGCTCAGTTTCAATTGCATCACCCGGGGAAAAGCCATTCAAATGACCGGCTTTTGCGTTCGTATTTATTCACCTGCTACTTAGGTTGCTCTGCCACTTTGCAGGAAAGTGAGCTATAGTACACCAATTTTTTTTTCTTTGCTTCAGAATATTTAATATCCGGCGCACCTATGTCCTCAAGGACAGCTCTCATGAAGCAATCGTCCTGCCGATCGCCTGAAAGGCCCGGATGAAAATTCGACATTTGATGCCATTTCAGACTCGTCCAATATAAAGCTTGTGTAATTGCAGGGGAAGCCTCAATCAGTAGGGCATGTTTGTCGGAGACCCCTTTTCCCGAAGGAGGACATCCCGTGAATAAATTTAACAGTATTCTCGGACAGATTCTACAGATATTTCCACATCAGGATATTGTAAGAGAGGTTTGGGAAACAAGAGCTGGGCGTGGAATAATTGAAAGGCATTTGTAAGAAGGTATTCATCGGAGCTGCTTCAGCCCGTATTTCACGGCCAATGTAATGATCTCATTTGCAGGTTTGTTGATGAAGTTGTCATTAGATTATTATTTCTCGATTTCTTTTGCTGCAGAATATTCATGAAATAAATATTATTTATCAGAAGACGTCATTAATAATGCTTGCAATGCGTTGCAGGCGTCTGTTCCTCCCATATTGCATGCTTTCCGAAGATCGGCGACGGCGAGATCTTTATTGCCCGTCTTCCAGTATATGATCCCCCGATTTAAATACGCCCTCGGATTATCCGGAGTCAAAAGCACTGCCGAAGTCAAATAATCTATGGCTTTATTGGATGAACCGGCCTTAAAGTACAAAATTGCAAGGTTGTTATATGATTCATAATTAGACGGGTTCAATGCGATTGCTTCACTGTAGTCATCGATCGCCTTGTTAAACCGGCCAAGTTTTTCCTGTGCCACGCCTCGATTGAAATACGCATCATCGTAATTCTGATTCAGGGAAATTGCCTGATCGTAGTCTTCTATGGCTTTATCAAATTGACCGGTCTTTTTATAAACGATACCTCTCTTTAGGTATACCTCATAGGATGACGAGTCCGATGCAATTGCCTGAGTATAATCGTCTATTGCGTTATTGAACTGTCCCATCTTTTCATATGTCATGCCTCTGTTCTTCAAGGCGGTAAAGTTATCCGGATCCAGTGCCAAGGCCTTATCAAGACTCTCCTTGGCTTCGCTCCACAGACCTTTCTTTCCGTATACTACGGCTAAATTAATATAGGCTAACACGACTTTCCCTGGCTCCTTTTCAATTACATAATTCCACAGTGTATAGCCGTTCTCCCACACGCCAATTTGTTTTTGCGTTAAGTAGAGCATGGAGACAAGGGCAAAAACAGCCATGGTTCCGGAGAAAATCCTGACCATTGAACCCCGCTGTCTTACCGTCCGCTCGCCCCATGCCGCTGCCAAACCCATGAGAAGAAAGGGAGCAAGACTCGGCAAGTACGTATATCTGTCCGCCATTGCCTGGTCGCCCACTTTAACAATGCCGGCCACCGGAATGAGGGTGACAATATAGTAACCCCATGCTGCAAGCCACAATCTTTGTTTGCCTGCAGCGAGGATGCAGGCAACTGTGATCCCCGCAATCATCGCAACCGGAATGAAATACTCCGGCGCCAAAATAGACACTCCAGTCGGGTAGGGATAATAAGGTACTAAGTGCCGCGGTATGATCATCTTCACGAGATAAGCGACAACGGCATTACCTGCTACGAGTAACCGTGTCAGCAATGGCGTATCTTTTATAGCGCCAGCCGACTTTTGAGCGAAAATTGTCACTGTAGAGGAGAGCAGACTCAGTGCAAGAAAGGGAATCTTCCCGATAAATGATTCTCGAAATGTCTTCAATGACCGGATTTTTTGTAAGGGATGCCAGTCCAAAATCATCAATATAAAAGGGAGACTTACGGTCATCGGCTTGCTTAAAAGGGCAAGCACGAAAAAACCCAGTGAAAGCAGATACTGTTTATTAAAAAAACCTGCAGAGAATGCTTTGGGGCTTTCCTTCCGGGCCTGATTGATATATGCCGAGATGCTGAGCAGGAAGAACAAGGCGCAAAGGAGGTCTTTTCTCTCGGCAACCCAAGCCACCGATTCCACGTGAAGGGGATGAAGACCGAACAACAATCCTGTGACGCCTGAAATTATCAGCACGCCCCGCTCATCCAGCGATGTTGAACCCCCGTCCTTTATTAAGTTTTCTTTCCATATTAATAAAAGCTTTACAACCAGTATTACTACAATGAAGGTATTAACGGCATGAAACGCGATATTCATCAAGTGATGTCCAAAAGGATTCAGCCCCCAGACGGCGTAGTCAAGGGCATGAGATATCCAGGTAAGCGGATGCCAATTGGCACAGTAGAAATCAAAAAATGCCCATCTAAAAAAAGTTAGACCGAGTGAATGGATATGGATGTTCTCAAGAATATAGGCATTATCATCCCATTCAACGAATCCATTGCGAAGGGCAGTGAAATAGCAAAGAACAGTCACGAGTGAAACGACCGCGGCAAGATAGATCTTGGTATTTTGAGAGCTTTTCATTGTTAACAACCCTGTTTTGCAAAATGTCAAAGTGCTGAAAGTCCCCCTAAAACTGATCCAACCAAAAGTAGGAATTTCCGGCTTCACGCTGCTACTGGAATCTGAAGTCTTGCAAATTCACTTGGCGTCAGATCATTGAGGAAACTGTGGGGACGGAACTCGTTTTATCCCCAATGCCACGCTTGGACTTTATCACAGGCATTATCCAATGACAATAACCAACTTACGTTCAAACATTCATCTCTCAAACTGCCGATGAATCCCTCTGCTAGGAGTTATCTATAGGTTTCCTGGGAGGAGAAAAGTCCAGGACCACGTGATGATCTAACGCCCACTAGTCCAGGATATTGGAAACAAAGTCACTGCCATTATCAATCCGGATACTTCAGGATGTTTTTCTGTTATGCTTCAGTTGATCCAGAACCACAGCTACTTCCTCCCCTCTGTGGTTCTGTCCGATCTTAATCCCATGGCATTCCCCGACAAAATTATCGTCTATATTTAGGACATCCCCGTGAATAAATTTAAGAGAATTTTCGGACAGATTCTACAGATATTTCCACATCCGGATTTTGTCAGAGCGGTTCGGGAGACAAGAGCCGAAAAAGGGTAAAAGGATTCAGTTACGGGGGCCAGTTCGTGGCGATACTATTCTGTCACCTGGGACAAGCACGCTCGCTACGGGAGATATGCGGCGGCCTGGCAACATGCTACGAGCAAAGGGAAAGGCGATCCTGCATGCTGCCGCGGATTATCGATCCCGCATAGGATTGCGAGGTCAGTGTCGTTGCTACGCGGCTTTTTCCCGTTCCGATGCGTGCATTCTAGCGTCAATATATTCCTTCAATGCTACGGCATTGTTGAAACGTTCTTCCTTTGATCCGAACAGCAATGTCACAGTGCCCTTCCGAGCCGCATTGATGATTCCCTCCACCATTTCCTCGATTCCCCCGCAGTTCTGTAAAGAACCGGCTCTTGAACTCGTCCCACTTCTTCGGGTCATGATTGAACCATTTCCTGAGCTGATTGCTCGGAGCGATATCCTTTATCCATTCATCGATCTGAGCATCCTCTTTTTTAAGCCCCCTCGGCCATAGCCGGTCGATCAGGATGCGTTTCCCGTCATCTTTCGACGGATGGTCATAAACTCGTTTGATCTTTATCATGACAAGTACCTCCCCGTCCCTTCTGATGGACAAGTGCATAACGCAAGAACGTCCATCAGCTCTTTTGTTCTATACTACTCGGACCCGAAACAAGATACCATAGTACAATAACTCCCCCTCATCCTCTGTCAATACTCGCCAAGTATCATGAACTAATGCTCAATCTCAAGCTCCTTAGTCTCGATTCTGACGGTTATCGCGATCTTGTAGAGCATGCTCAAAATCAAGAGCCCTATGGCCCAAATGCCGATCGTGATCCACATCTCGGGAAGCGTCGGCCAGTAGGTGCGTACTTCGTTCATGGGGTTCGGAATGAATCCGCCAACGACGAGCCCGAGTCCTTTATCGATCCAGAGAGAGGTAAAGAGCAGGATACAGGCAATCACGAGGGATCCCTCATTTTTCCGCAGAGAAGGAATGAGCAGCATCAGAAGCGACAGGACTGCGAAGATCGATGAAGTCCACATGAGGGGAACGAGCTCACGATGCCCCTCAAGTCCGACATAGAGATACCTGAACGATGCGGTATGCTCCGGAATGCTGCTATAGAATGCTGTAAAAAACTCCAGCCCGAGGAAAAAGACATTTGCGAACATGGCATAGGTCACGATCTTCCCTAGCGCCTGGATAGGTCCCTGCCGGAATCGAATGCCGTCAGTCTACGAACGATCAGGGCCAGGATGATCAGAAACGCGGGCCCGCCGGCAAATGCCGACGCCAGGAAGCGGGCAGCCATGATAGCGCTGAGCCAGAAGTACCTGCCTGGAAGACCGGCGTACAGGAATGCCGTAACCGTATGAATGCTGATAGCCCAGGGGATGGACAGATAGATGAAAGGTTTAATCCACACAGGTGGCGGGACCCCTTTCCGGTCGGCACCCAAGGTGACCCAGCCGATGAGGAGGTTCAGAATGAGATACCCCACGAGCACGATCATGTCCCAAAACATAATGGAACTCGGCGTGGGGTGTAAGATCACATTCATGATCCTCATGGGCTGTCCCATGTCTACAAAGATGAACAGAATGCACATCGTAACTGAGGAGATTGCAAGGAATTCGCCGAGAATCACGACTTTGCTGAACTTATTGTAATCGTGCAGGTAGTAGGGGATGACGAGCATCACTGCCGAAGCGGCCACACCCACAAGGAACGTAAACTGACCGATATACAGTCCCCACGATACGTCCCGGCTTAAGCCTGTAATGCCCAAGCCATAGGTAAACTGGTGCACGTAGTAGATAAGCCCATTCACTGCAAGGATAGCCAGGAAGATGAGCCACGCCCAGTATTGTTTACTTCCTTCAAATGCTTTTTCAAACATGTTCCTACAGCTCCTCATCCATCATCGGTAATCAGCTTGGCCTTTTTGAGAAGCCGAAACGTCGCCCGCCTTTCTTCTTCGGCCCTGGCATCAAGAACATTCTCGCGGCATTGTGCATAGATATTGAAGGCATACAGGACCAGATCGTCGACAACAGAATCCCATGCTGACAGCTCCTCGCCCACACTCGGATCGGCCAGGATCTCATTCCCGACCACCTTTCGGACGGCATTCTTTACTGCATGAATGAACGACACGGCCTGAGAAGCCGTGAAATCACTTGCTGCCCTTACCCTTATCATCCCGTCCAGAAACCGTGATACGTCGTCCGGAATGACCCCCTTCTGCAGCGCGTCGAAAAGCCGGCCTATCCCCTCTTCCAGATCGCAACCCATGGACTCCACGACAAGGGTTTTTTGCTTGTCCCGGAAATCAGCTCTGGATCCTGCGGGGACCGCAAGTGTCGCATCAAACCATGTCTTCAGCACGGCGGACTTCTTTTCTATTAAACGGAGCTTAAGATTCATGTTCTTTCTACGGGCTGCCCAAGCCGAAGGTCCTGTTCAGCATGGTACACGCTCACTCCTGTTTTTGAGCGATGCATGCGGTATTGATGATCCACCCAGTTCAAAGGCTGTCACTCGATCAGCGTGTGGCCGAGCTTTTCCAGGCTGTCTTTCGTAATCCTGTCGAGTTCTTGGTCGGGCATCTTTGATGGATTGAAAACAACCGCGATCATCTTGTTTTCAACCTCAATCGACTCGACGCCATCGAGATGGCCGATGAACCTTCGCAGAGCCAGCGCGCATTCATCGCAAAATTGTTCTTCCACTTTAAACGACCGCTTTTCCATTTTAGCTGACCTTCCCTGTGCCGGATCTCGGTTATGCGCTTCGTTCCCGTTTTTTTTCTGCTGTTCGTTCATTATGGCTGGTGAAATAGAGATACCAGCCATAATCATAATAATGATCAATTCTGCTTCTCAACTGACAGCCTTGCGCTCCGCCACATTTTATCGGATCGCATTCATATGCTGCTGAATATAAGCCAGTTTGTGCCTAAGCCCATTCCTCACCTGCGGCTCCACCACCTTCGCACCGTCAAGAAGTATCGTATAAACAACGCGGGAAGACCGAAGAATCAGGTGAAAGTACGACGTATCGTCCGCGTAAAGATAAGCCTCGTCGGCGTGGTAAAGACCGGGGTCGATCGTTTCCTCCCGACCGAAATAGCGGGGAGAAGGTTCGGGAATCATTCTGGCGAAGAGATCCCGTGCCTGTTCGATTGTTGCTGGTATGTTTACTAAACACAGATATTTTACTTTCGCACCCCCCGGGTTTATCAGTATCGTGCCGTACAATCCCCTCAAGCCGAGCTGCTCGGTATACTTTTTAAAAAAAATATAAGGCACATGGTCCCAAGCCACTTCCTGTCGATAGTTTTCGATGGGGAAATGTTCGATCTCACTAGGGAAAAAGAGGTACTGCCTTTCTGCGGGGGTGATTTCCGTCACCTGTGAACAGGCTGTAATCATAAACAGTAAACACAGCAAGAAAATCCGTGATCGCATATATGCATCCCTCGACTTCCGGTTACTTCCACCTGCGTCCATGTCCATCCGGAGGGGAAATAACGTACGCTACCAAGGGACCTTCGCCCGAAGGCTCATGAGCTCCGCTATTTCGAGGTCATCAAGATGAGCTACTACAGAGATGACCTTTCCGCGGAGTCCACTCTTTACAGCTGGAAGACAAAGAGAGTGGAACTTTTTTACAACACCCTCACTGGGGTCGCGTAAAAAGCCTTCGCAGTCACTTTTATCCCTTACTAAGATTCTACCACTCTTGAGGTGAGCCGTTATTCTGCACAGAAGCGTCTCAGGGAACAGGTTATTGTCTTCTTCGTCCCGCAGAGCTATGATTGTTCGGAACAGCGGGCTTTAGTATGCGATTGGATGGGGAATGCTTCGGTCTACAGCATTGTCAGACCTGCAACAACTCCATTTCTAGGTCGTGGGATGATTAAAAAGTACCATATAAGTTGCCGAAATGAAATTACAACAGCATGCAGGGATTCCTCATAAACTATTGTAATAGAACGGCGGGACATTTTCACCGTCACGATGCTCACCGAAGGACGGTATTATTCCTTGCGAAAAGGCGCGAATCCCCTTCTAAGCGTATTTTCACTTATACTCACAGGATTCATGAACTGAAGAAGATAGTCGGGTCCGCCGGTTTTTGACCCCACACCGGACATGCCGAATCCGCCAAACGGCTGTCTGCCTACAAGCGCCCCTGTAATCTTCCTGTTGATATAAAGGTTGCCGATGTAGAATGCCTCTTTTACCTTCTGAATTGCAGCGGGGCTGCGCGAGAAAAGACCACCGGTGAGTGCGTATTCACTTTCAGTAGCCATCCCGATTGCTTCATCGAGGGTTTTTGCCCTAATGATCGTGAGTACGGGCCCAAAAATCTCCTCGGTCGCAATGCGGGACTGGGGTGGTGCATCAATAAATATGGCAGGACCCACAAAATATCCAACCGAGGATGCTTTTTTTTCGAGGACTGCTTTTCCTTCTCTCTTCCCGAGCTCTATATATGCCTGGATCTTTTTTTGCGCCGCATCGTCGATGACGGGACCGAGGATATTAGCCGGGTCTTCAGGTGGGCCGGTCCTTAGACTATCAGCCGCTTCCACGAGACGGTTACAGAGAGTGTCAAATATATCTCCGATGACGATCACCCGCGAACAGGCTGAACACTTCTGTCCCTGATAACCGAAGGCCGATTCAATGATGCCCTTCACCGCCTCGTCAAGATCGGCGGTGTCGTCCACAATGACTGCATTTTTCCCGCCCATTTCGGCGATTACCTTTTTTATGTTCCGCTGACCGGCCTTTGTCTCCCCTGCGCGTTGTATAATCCTGAGGCCGATATCCTTCGATCCGGTAAAGGCGATGAAATCGACGGCAGCATGGGAAACAAGATATTCTCCTACTTCACTGCCCGGCCCAGGAAGAAACTGAAGCACGCCTGCGGGGAGGCCCACAGACCTGAACGTGTCGGCCAGTTTGTATCCCAAGACTGGTGAAAGGCCAGAAGGTTTGAACAGTACGCAGTTCCCGGCCACAATAGCCGCGGAGGCCATCCCCGTCGCAATCGCCAGTGGAAAATTCCAGGGAGCTATGACGACACCGATCCCTTTTGGCTGATAACGGTATTCATTGTTCTCGCCCGGATACTCCTGGAGGACCTTCGGTATGGCGAGCCGCTTCATCTCCCGGCCGTAGTATTCAAGATAATCGATCGCTTCGCACACGTCGCCATCTGCGTCAATCCATGTTTTCCCTACTTCGAGCACCTCCAGCGCCGCAAACTCAAAACGCTGTTTTCGCATGGCCTCAGCTGCCTGAAAAAGATATTCTGCCCTCTTTTCAGGATCGATCTTTCGCCACGAAGCGGCTGCCTTGCGGGCCTCGGCGATCGCCGTATCAGCCTCCGGGACCCCTGCAGAGGATACCGTTCCCACGACGTCGTGGGCGCTTGCCGGATTATATGACATGATTTTCCGCTCCGTCGTAACCTTGCGTTCGCCGATAAGAAGCGGATACTCCCGGTTCTTGCTCTCCTTGAAAGCTTGGAGCGCCTCGGCCATCTTTCTTCTATTCAGACCGATGGAGAAGTCAATGGGAGGTTCGTTCCTAAAAGCGCTGTCAATCGCATCTTGATTTGAAGCTTTTCCGGGCGCTTGGGGGGCCTGGATCAATTCGTCAAAAGAGGTCATCTCGCTGAAGGATTTTCTGAGAAACGACTCGTTGGACGTATTTTCCAGAAGCCGCCGGACCAAATAGGCCATGCCTGGGATCAATTCTCCCACAGGAGTATATGTCCGGACGTTGAACCCGCGTTCGCGCAGCACTTTCCGGAAAGGGTCGGCCATGCCGTAAAGTATCTGGAATTCGAAGTCCTGTTTGGGGATTTTCAACGCGTCGGCTGCGGCCATTGCGTGGCTTATGCTTCTCAGATTATGCGTGGCGATTGCGGGACGAACCGCGTAGGCGTGCTCAAAGAGGAGCTGCGTGAGCCTCTCGAAGTTAAGGTCCGTTTCCTCTTTATTCAAAAAAACAGGCACGGGCCATCCCTTCTGACGATTCACGACAATCTCATAGTCCCAGTAGGCGCCTTTTACGAGACGAATTACGATCCTCCTTGATTGTTCCCGAGCCCATTTCGTCAGAGCCAAGATATCCTGTTCGGTATCTCTTAGATAAGCCTGAAGCGCTATGCCTGCCACTGGAAGCTCTCTGAATTCCTCTTCCCCAAGGATGCCTTTAAAAATTGCAATGGTGAGGTCTTTATTATAATAGTGTTCCATATCAAAGGTCACTGAAATGCCGAGGGCCTTTGCTTTTCGGAGGATCGGTCGCAAATTCTCGCCGGTCCTGGCGAGTGATCCCTTCTCGTCAAGAGGGTCAAGCCGGGAGTCCAGCGAAGAGACCTTGATAGATACTTCCGGTCCTGCGTCGTTCGGGAAACTCTCGTGGATGAAATCCAGGAGCGCCAGATAGCGCTCGGCGTACTCAGCGGCTTCCTTGTCGCTCACAACAACCTCGCCCAAAAGATCGATGCTGAAAAGGCTGCCATCTTGCCGCAGAGTCTTGATGGCGTTCCTGATGTCCTTGGCGTCCTTGCCTGCGATGAACTGCAAGGCCATGGACTCAATGCTCTTTCTGATCACCGGGCCAGCAATGGCGGGGGCGATTCCTCTTCCGAAAAACATGCCGATGCCGCCGATGATAGCCTTCGGCACATTAGCCTCGCCGGAGAAATACTCCTGCAGCAGCCGAACCACTTGTTCGTCGGACTTGAGCGATGGCAGTACATCGATGAACCGGAAGAGTCTGATCTTAAAATCTTCATGCTTCATAGACCAATCCATGATCCTGCCGGTCCATCTCTTCCTGTCGAACGCCGGCGGGACCTCCCGCACCGCAGACAATAGCTCAAGGCCCATCTCACGTATCTTTTCCTCAATATTGATTTCCGCGTCTATCATCATGATCACACATTTATAAAATCGATTAAACTGCGTCCGAAAATCGAATCTCCACTTCGAACACTACTTTCTTATACCTCACGGTGATTATCGTTCTCACTCACATGCACTCAAGATCCCTTTGACCTGTTCCACGCGGATAGAGAAGCATCTGCGTATGCCTGCACTCTCTCGGAGCTGTCCCCCTGATGCAGGTGCCATCAATTGTTATTCTTGATTTTATTATATCTCGGCGGGGGCGTTGTTTCTTTCATGCCTGAAGTTCCGGAATTGATTAAAGAGGGCAGGCATTTATTACATCGAAGTCTTTCAAGGTAATCGCCGAGACTGGATACTTCTAAACAACGGTCGAGCCGGATCTGCGTCCGAGGTCCGGCAAAAAAGCGGTAAATACCCCGAGCAGGAGCAGGTAAGAACACACATGATAAACGAATTCGATGCCATAGTGGTCTGCAAGCTTGCCGAGGACAGCAGCTCCAATTCCAGCCATGCCGAAGGCGAGGCCGAAGAAGAGGCCGGACACGGTCCCCACTTTACCGGGGATGAGCTCCTGTGCGAATACGAGAATGGCCGAGAAAGCGGAAGAAAGGATGAGCCCGATAACGAAAGCAAGAATGCCTGTCCACGTGAGATTCGCATAGGGCATGACTAGCGCAAAGGGCGCCGCACCCAGGATCGAGAACCAGATCACGCGCTTTCTGCCGACGCGGTCGCCAATGGGCCCGCCCATGACCGTGCCTATCGCCACCGCGAACAAAAACGCGAAAAGGTGCACCTGCGCGGCTTGCACGGACAATTGGAAGCGGTGCATGAGATAGAAGATATAATAACTGCTGAGACTTGCCAGGTAAAAGAACTTGGAAAAGATCAGCACCAGCAGAACCAGCATCGACAGGACGATCGTGCGCATCGGAAGTACGGGGTGCGGGACCTGACGCGGCCTTACCCCACGGACAATGAGCATCTGTCTGCGCAGATACGAGCGGCCAACCTGCCACAGCACCGAGATGGCGAGCAACGCGGCGAGCGAGAACCACGCGATGCTCCGCTGCCCTTGGGGGATAATGATCCACGCGGCAAGCAACGGACCCATCGCGCTGCCCATATTCCCGCCAACCTGGAAGATCGACTGGGCCAACCCGTGTTGCCCACCCGAGGCCATGCGAGCTACACGCGATGACTCAGGGTGGAAGATTGAAGACCCGGTGCCGACGATTGCAGCGGCGAAGAGCAGCATCCCGTAGTTATGCGCATTAGCCAGGACAAGGAGACCAACGAGTGTGCATCCCATGCCGAACGCCAGGGAGTACGGCTTGGGATGATGGTCAGTGTAAAACCCGACGATGGGCTGAAGCAGAGACGCAGTGATCTGATAGGTCAAGGTGATCAGCCCGATCTGCGCGAAGGTGAGTTGGAACGTACTCTTGAGCAACGGATAGATCGCAAGGATCAGCGATTGGATCATATCGTTTAGAAAATGGGAGAAGCTGATGGCGCCGAGCACCCTGAAGACGGTGCGTTGAGCGCCGTCCGACACGCTGCTCGCAATTTTTTCGAGGCTCTTTTCCATAATTTTGAATTTTGGCACGGAGTAGACTTATAGATTTCCCTACCCCCCTTCAATCAATGCTCCTTCCCTTTGAAGAGGTCCGTTGGGTCATGATACTACCATGCAAGAGGCCGCTCCGCCACTGTTTGTTGCTGCGGTAGTCCGTTTTTAAATTCTCGTATGCCGAGCGACTTTAGCAAGACACCGGCACATCAGTCTCTTCTTTCGGTTCTCCCGTACGATGATTTCTCGTGACGCTCGCTTCCTCGGCTGCAACAGGGCTATCACGCCCGGAATGGCTTAAAGACTGATCTCGAAGGATATTCAGGCCCGCCTTTCTCACACACAAGAAAGGCCCCATAAACGTTCGGGGCCTTTCTTTAGGAAGATTGACACGACATCAGCACTTTTCAGATACAGAATCAGCAAGCGGTAGCAAACCTTGGACTTCGTGATACGTTACAGTTGCATTGCGGCTCACTTTAATGTCATTCTCCGGTTCGCTTTCGCTGCAGACCCTTACCGACGTGTTTTTATTCATAAAGATGTTCAACTGATCGTTTGGGTATAGGCCAATTTCATCAGACTGTAAAGTCAGCATGCCTAAATGGTGGAGATTATCGACTGCGACAACCTCTCCTGTCAGCGTGTCCGTCTGTATTGCCTGCTGACTTCCTGTTACAAGTGCACTGTTTGCGAAGGACATGCTGAAAATCAAGACAATAAGCAGGAAAACGAACCCCGTCAGGAGATTTAACGCTTTGACAGATACTCTCTTCGTTATCGACTTTTTGATCATGTTCCACACCCCTTCTAAATATACGACGTGAAATGCGTTCCGTACTCTCTAAATTCTATAATAGCTCTATCGTACTCAATGTTCAATCCGACGAAACTATCAACTCTGCGTGATACAACTAAATTCCTAAAGAAGAGGAATCCGCAATATGGTCCGAAACATGATTAACAAAGGCAGTAATTTTAGTTTCCAGAAGATAAAAAAAGGTGACATAGATTTTTCAAATTAAACGACCAAGATAGGCGTTGAATAGACGAGTAAGACAGTATGAATAGAGCGGAGTGAGATGATCTATTTCTCTGCTAGCAGTATTGAGCTCGTCGTAAACGATCAAAATTGTTTTGCACTTTATAATTGCGATAGCTAGGCGTCTTGCCGGCAGGGTATGAATAGCGTTATCGTCGTTCCTTCATTTTTCTTGCTGTCTATTTCCATATGACCGTCGTAGTGCTTGAGAATTTCATTGGTTATCGAGAGCCCGAATCCCCTCCCATTTCCATTTGTGCTCGGAATGATGTCATCGGGATCCTGAGCAGCCATCCCGGGACCGCTATCGGAGATTGCAATAACGACAAAAGGATGGCTGGAGCGCATCGCCGTGCCGGTTTTAATGCTCAGCTTTCCGCCGCCCTGCATTGCTTCGATCGCGTTGTTCATGACGTTGAGGATTGCCTGCTCAAGATGAAAGGAATTCATGGTGATGGGAGGAATTTCACCGAACTCAAACCGCGATTGGATATTGCGCGTATAAATCTGGAGAGAAGTGAAGATTTCTATTTTTTTCAATAACGCATTGATGTCGGTAGCGCGTTGCTCTGTTTCCGAAACCGACGAACCCAAAAAATTCGTGATAAAATTCTCAAGGCGCGTAATCTCATCTTCCATGATCTTGGTGAATTCAGTAAGCGGCTCCTCGGAATGATATTTCTCTCTCAGGTAAACAACAGCGCCCTTGATCGCATTCAGTGGGTTTCGTACGCCATGCGCCAGCGTGGATGCTATTTTGCCTATATCAATCAGTTTTTGCGATTGATGCAGTTTTTTTTCCGCCGCGCACGCTGAATAGGGCTGGATCAGAACTTTTACCAGCTCAACTTGATTACGGCCGTCGTGTTTTATAGGCGTAATCTGGATATCGGCCTTCATGCTTCCCAGCAGGCAATTGAATGAATATCCCTTGCATGATATCGCCTTATTTTTTTTAACTGATTCAGCAATGGCGTCTTTATCGTCGATGATAATTCTGGGCAGTATATCGTAGTATTTATTCCCGATTGCCTGTGAAGACGGCTTTGCTGAATATCTTTCGATTTCCTCCTCCCACGAGCATATGCGTAATTTATTATCTGTATGGAATGACAACCTTTTATGGATTACACAATCACGAAGATGATCGCTTTCAGTAGGGGCTTGAATGTCCTGGGGTTTGATACGACATATGACATCGTCCTTGGTCGTGGTCAAATAGTCTATCATTACATTATCCTCGTTAATATCTTCATTCCATTCCATGCAGTCAATCCCATCGGTAATAAATCTGGCATTATATACTCTTCCATGTCTGAAAAAAACCGCGTGACGTTATTCTCCTTTATCGATCGTAATGGGCTCGGCACCCCAACCGGCAGGAACTCGTCCTGGCATGCCCTTGCTCAGTGCGACTTTTACGATCCTGAGGAGTTCGCCACTGTTCACTGGCTTACTGATATATTCGAAGATGCCTAATTTTAAAGCCTTGAAATAGGAGTCGATGTCGCCCTGAGCGGTAAGCATGATCACTGGCACATCCGGCAGCAGACGCCTCAGAGCTTCAACAAATTCCAGTCCGTTCATACCCGGCATGCGAAAGTCGGTTATCACGAGATCGATCCCGACCACGCCGCGGATCGACAAAAGGGCTGAAGGCGCATCGTGAAAGGATGCGACGCCGAAGCCACTCATCCGCAGAACCTCAGACATGTGTTTTAGGTGTGCATCATCGTCATCGACAAATAGGATTGTCTGCTGCTGACTGTGTGCTGGCGATCTGCTGAGTATATGTGTGCTGTTGAGGTAATCTTCCACGTGTTCTACCTCCCCTCTCCTGGTGCTGCAACGATGGCCGGCCGAGAAGCATCGGCAAGCACAGCGTGGCTAACACAGGCGCCACCGCCCGAATAAGCTCTTTATGTGTGGACGGCTGCGCTAATGTAAAATAGAAGCCGGTCGTAAACATCACTCGCCCTCATGGTAATCATGCGATTCATTGAAGAGCAGAATGACAGCTCTTGTTATCGGCGGAATAAAGTATTATCCTTTTTGAAGCAAATTGTATGCCATAAAAAATTGCTGCTTATACGTTGTTGAAAAATAATATGTTTTTAGTAATTTGCTGCAATAAAAAAGAAGTTTTTGATACTTGGTTGGTCAATTTGACTGGATTAATGTGAATGGGCATCATTTTGAATAGTTGATGGGTTAGTTGAATCTGAACTATCTCAATCTTTTTTGAGTGTGGAGATGGAGATTCATGGTTATTGCGCGCCTTGTTGCCCTATAGTGGTAAAAGATATTTGTGATGACTTATTTGCGACCTTTGCATGGGTAATATCCTGGCCTGTGGCGAACGACTGAATGTCTACAGGTGTTGCAGGCCCTTTTGCTGGACGTTATTGCAATTCAAGGGAGCGTGAGGGCGGGATCACTCCGATGCATGTCGCGGCATGAAATTCGCATTTACATATCTTTTATGCAATTCTTTGAAACCGGACAGAGTGATTGGTGCAATCGGGTAGGAGGCGGGATTACTCCCGCCGTCCTCCCACACCACGTACGTGCCGTTCGGCATACGGCGGTTCCTGTCTTTCCGCTCTTTCGGTGACCTTGTCGCCTCCTGTTCTATAAGCACCTGACTTTACCTCGCGGATTCCGTCCGCTACTTCCAGCCTAGGCCCTCTTGCGGGGCTTGTGCTCAGTACAGATAGAGATTCGGTCTCGAACAGTCCGACAAGTTCGGCCCTTCATCCCGTTGGTGCGGGACTAATACGGCCTCTGCTGACTTCTACCGATCCATCTCAACACCTTACGATGTCGATAGCACATGGCAGAACGGCAGACCTCCCAGGGTAAGACGCATGACCTTCATCCCATATACCCGCCGCATCTACTTCCACACCTTCCGGATGGTTATCGGGCTTTGAGTCTTTATGCCCTCTCGCCCAAGTGTGGCTGCCTCATATGCGGTTTCTGTTCGTCAGGCCGGGACTTTGCTTACAGCTTCCTTCAGATTCCGGGTCGCCCCGGACACCCTTGCTGTTCGGCTAACGGTTCCTCCCATCAAGGCCCATAAAGGACTTTCACCTTCGAGTCGCCAGTCAGTTACCAATCTGACCAGCCTGTAAAATACAGAGCGTCATGCCTGGCATACATAAAAAAGGCCAATTCCTTCGGAAATTGGCCTTTTTTATTTCTATGGCTTACCGGATTGATAAAAACTCCGCAGGAGCGGAGAGTGAGGTTTTACTGAGATACTGCGCATATCCTTGTTCTACTTGACAACGCCACAGGCCATCCTTGCACCGCCTCCTCCCAGCGCTGCAGGCACATCAGAATAGTTATCTCCACCTGCATGGATCATAAGCGAGCGACCTTTTAGATCAACGGTCTTAAGCCGTGGAGCTAGAATCGGCAGTGTTGCTTTGCCGTCAGTCCCGACGTATAACGCAGGCAGATCGCCAAGATGCCCCTCACCATAGGGCCCCTCATGCTTGCCGGTTCCTGCAGGGTCATAATGACCACCCGCAGCCATACCTACCATAGGTTTGTTGTCCTTCATGACTGCCGCGCAATCAGGATTCTGATGCACATGAAAACCATGCAGCCCCGGCGTCAGATCGGTGAGTTGCGGGACCAGTAAAAGACCATACTGAGTATCTTTGATGGTTACCGTACCAATGCTCTTGCCTGTGCCCTGATCGTTCAGCAAATTCATCTGTACGACCATGTCTTCAGCATATACAGACCCTATTGCCAGCACTAGCACTATTCCGATTACCTCTGCTACGAATAGCTTTTTCGTCATATTTTCCCCCTTTCAAAGTGGTACATGCGCAACGCTCCATGCTTGGTATACAAAGATCGGGAAACCATATCGCCTTGCCTTTTTTCTGTCTTTCGATAAAACTCATTGACCTAGCAACGTCGTGAAAGTATCGTGATGACGCTCTTCAGCGGCAAGTATCTCTGCGAATAGATGCTGAGTGGTATCATCGCCTTCAGACGATGCCTGCTTGATGATGTCCTTATAAAGCGTTATCGCCTCTTCCTCGGCCTTCACGTCGGCCTTGAGCATCTGCTCTGGTGTGCCGCCGACCGCAATCGGGTTGGGCTTGGTAGTGGGGTTCACGTCAAAATAGAAGAGCCGCTCCGCGATCTTCTCTGCGTGTTTCATCTCCTCCACGGAGACATCCTCGAACACATCCATGAGAGAAGATGAGTTCAATCCTTTCACCATGATATGGTGCCACATATACTGGACGATTGCTTGGAGTTCACCTCCTATTGCCTGATTCATCATCTCCGTCAGCTTCGGACTCGCCTTCTGTACCATAATGATCCTCCTTGTATGCCAATGTTAAATGAATTTATTTTTTAACAAGCCCAAAGAAAAATTTTGTGTACTCCCATCGGTGTTTAGACGAACAATCTCTCTAGCAGTACCACGCGGTGCAGCTAGTAAGAATACCAGTCTGCGCCGCATAGCTGTCTGTCATTACTTCTTCTAAAATGTTGTCTAAGCAGCAACCTTTGCCCGACCTCATGGGACAAATTTGCAAGACGATCTACTTCCTTCACGTCAAGCATGAGGCCGTTAGCAACCCGCCGACCGTAATCCGGGTCTGCCTTGTAAAAGAGGGCTGTCAGGCGAAGTTGAATGCGCTTTTGCGCACCCCCTAAATGGCCAACGATATTACCAATCAGGTGCTCTCTGTCCTTGTCCGTCATTGCCTTATGGTACAGATCACCTGCTTGTACGAAGTCGTCATTGGGGTGAGTATATTTCTGGCGCGTGGCTTTGCCGGTGACGTCCATGGGCGGCTCACCTATAACGATCTCCTTTCTGTGCGTTTACCTAGAATCAGAGGAAAAAAGAACTGGACTCATTCATGCAGGGATACTAGTCCATCGCTCTCGCAATTCGGAACCGATCCTAAGTATCAATGGGAAAAAACTACCGCTGCTTTTTGCGTCTGCACTCTTTGCAGTAGCCGTAATATTCAAAACGCACCTGAAAAGGCTGAAAGCCTGTTTTCTTCTCTACCGCTGTTTTCGAGACAGGCAATTCTTGCATAAAGTCTTCTATCTTTCCACACTTCGTGCAAATAAGATTGAGATGATTTGACACATTGATATCATAGCGGTTGTCTCTGTCGTAAAATTCAAGTTCGTGTATCAATTTTTCTTTTTTTAGAATGGCCAGGGTATAATACACCGTCGACATGCTGAGCTGTGGCGCCCTTTTCCGGACTTTTTTTAAAATATCCATAGCGCTTGCATGGGTCGTATCTTTCGATAAAAGATCAATAATCTCAAGTCGCTGCGGGGTCAACTTATACCCTTTCTCTTTAAGATCCTTTATCAGCCTTCTTTTGACTTCTTCGGCTTCTGCAAGATGTTCCATATTCGGAATCATTCCTAATTATGTGAAGTTTAGAACTGCTCTTCCTGATTGTCAAGAGCCTTTAGGATTACCATAAGCGCTTCGATACATTATATGATTTCCCGAATTGAAGCCGGATATAGTATTTTGCAAAAACCAGTAATCATGGCGGGATCTTTACCCGCAAGTGTGTGCGGCTCTTCGCCGGGCAGACGCAAGCGGAAAACCTTTCCCCCGTTGTCCGCAAATATCATTGAATTGTTGTGATATTTCTGATAAAGTTAACAAGGTATTGAACTACAATTTATCGGGAGGTAAAACTATGAAAAAGGTTGCGGTTGCTCTACTTCTGAGTGGTTTGATGGTAACTCAAGCGATGGCGGCAGATACGATCAAGATAGCGATCACCGGCCCTTTCACAGGGGGATCGGCACCCATGGGCGCATCCATGCGGGACGGCGCGAAGCTAGCAATCGCCGAGATCAATGCAGACGGCGGTGTGCTGGTTGGCGACAAGATGATGCAGTTCGAGGTTATCGAGCGTGACGACGAAGCCAAGAACGAACGGGGCGCACTAATTGCCCAGGAGCTGGCATCCATGAGCGACTTGTCCGGGGTTATCGGCTCGGTGAACACCGGCGTGGTCATGGCCGGGGACCGGCACCTCCAGGAGCAAGGGATTACCAAGATAATCACCCCTGCTGCCGGATCATCGTCCATGACGCAGTGGAGCAAGGCGGGTGTGAAGGACCTTTCGATCTTTCGGTTCGCCGCTCATGACGGGATCCAGTCGGCTATGGTGGTAGAAGAGGCGATCAACCGGAAGTTCACGAAAGTAGCGATCCTGCACGACTCCACGAACTACGGCGTGTCGGGGCGGGACGACCTGCTGAACCAGATCAAGATACAGGGAAACAAGCTTGAGGTTGTTGCGGTCGATAAGTTCAACATCGGCGACAAGGATATGACCGCGCAGCTCGAGAAGGCCAAATCGGGCGGCGCCCAAGCGATCCTGATCTGGGGCATCGGTCCGGAGCTAGCAGCGGTTGCAAATGACATGGCGAAGCTGGGCATGAAAGAACCGCTGATCGGCGGCTGGACGCTCTCCATGTCCAACTATATTGACAACGCAGGCAAAAACGGCAATGGTACCCTGATGCCGCAGACCTTTATCGAGGAGCCGATCACGCCGCAGGCAAAAAAGTTTATCGAAGCGTACTACAAGGCATACAACGTCACGAGGATCCCTTCCCCGGTATCTGCTGCCCAGGGATATGATGCTGTCTATATCTTTGCCGCCGCCGTGAAGCAGGCGAAGAGCACAGACACGCACAAGATCAAGGAAGCCCTGGAAGACTTAAAAGAACCAGTCCATGGCGTCATCGCCACCTGGCAGAAGCCCTTTAGCAAGTGGGACCCTGCGAACGAGGACACGCACGAGGCCTTCCGCCGCGCACAGGTTGTGATGGGCATGGTGAAGGACGGCCGGGTGGTATTCGGCAACGACGCCGACCGGCAGCGTTTGATCAAGAATGCCACGGTCCAGAAAGGCAAGTAAGATGCCGTTCCCTTCATCCTCCGTGGAGAACCGTTCATGAACGCTGCCATCGTTGGGCAGATGGTCGTGAGCGGGGCGCTGATGGGCCTCGTCTATGCCTTGATAGCTTACGGTTTCCAGCTCACCTATGCCACGAGCAAGAGTATTAATTTCGGCCAAGGCGAAATGGTGATGGTCTGCGCTTTTTTCAGTCTTACCTTGACCAACTTGGGACTGCCCTACTGGCTCATGGTCCCCGGGGGTCTGTTCTTTGGCGTGCTCCTCGGCCTGTTCGTGGAGCGAGCTGCGGTTCGCCTTGCTCTAGAGCAGAAGAGCGAGGGGTGGATCCTGCTGACCATCATCCTGGGCCTGTTCTTCTTCTCGGCGGCGGAGAACATATGGGGCCGCGACGACCGGCCCTTCCCGACGCCCATCCCTTCAGAAGCATTACACGTGTTCGGCATCAGCATCACTCCCCTCGAAATCTCCGTGGCTGTGGGCGTCTTCACCATTATGGGGCTGATTGAGCTGTTCAAGCGCAAGACCTTGCTCGGCAAGGCCTTCGAAGCGGTCTCGGTGGACCGCGACGCCGCGGAACTAATGGGCATCTCCGCCACGCACACGGTCATGTTGTCGTACGGCCTGTCGGGGATGTCCGCGGCGGTCGCTGGCATCCTCGTCTCCCCCATAACGACGGTTGGTCCAACCATGGCGTCGGTCCTGGTGCTGAAAGCCTTCTCGGTGGCGGTTGTCGCCGGGCTCGATTCTGGCTTCGGGGTGGTCCTCGTCGGTTTGTTTCTGGGTT
Organism: Nitrospirota bacterium; assembly: GCA_963826885.1. Taxonomy (GTDB): domain Bacteria; phylum Nitrospirota; class UBA9217; order UBA9217; family UBA9217; genus JAJYKN01. Next base: position 88,792 of record CAWGYL010000002.1, read on the forward strand.
CCCTCGAAAGCCTCACGAGCTTCTACGTCGGGAGCGGCTGGCGCGAAGCGCCTGGCCTAGTGCTCCTTATCCTGGCTCTTGCCGTACGGCCCACAGGCTTATTCGGCAAGACCGTAATCCGGAAAGTGTGACGCATCGATGGTGAAACGTATGCTGCTTATCCACGGGGCCGAGGTCCTGGCTCTGTTCCTGCTCGCAGCAGTCCCGCTGCTCGTGAGAAATCCTTTTGCTCTGGGCTTGCTCACGCTCCTTGCGATCTACGGTATTCTGCTGATCGGCCTCGATGTGACCGTGGGATACCTGGGGCAGATAAACCTGGCTCAGGCGGCCTTTCTCGGGCTTGGCGCGTACACGGCAGGTCTGGCGGTCACTTACTTCCATGTCGGCATGTTTATCGCCCTTGCCGCGAGTTTTGTGATCGGCCTGGTATTTGGAGGACTGCTTGCGTTCCCCGCTCTCCGGCTGGAAGGTCCACAGTTCGCATTGGCAACGCTTAGCTTTTCCGCGCTCGTCGCAACCGGTCTGAACGAATGGGAATCGGTCACCCATGGCGCCCAGGGACTGAGTCTCATGCGGCCCCCGGTGTTCGGCGTCAGTCTCTCTGCACAGGGTTTCTACTGGCTCTGCCTAATCGTGTTGGCCCTTGTCTGGATGGCCATGCAAAATTTGCTTACCTCGCAATGGGGGCGGGCTCTCGAAGCGCTGCGTGACAGCCCCATCGCCACCGATGCCATGGGTATCGGCACGTACCGACACAAGGCCGCGGCCTTTGCCTTCGGCTCCGCGCTGGGCGGACTTGCCGGCGGGCTCTACGCGTTCAACTTTCAATATCTTCAGCCTCAAAGCTTTGTCTATGAATTGATGGTCATCCTGCTGCTCGGCGTCGTCCTCGGCGGCAGGAAGAACCTCTGGGGAGCCTTTCTTGGTGCCATGCTCATCGTCCTGCTCCCCAATCTCCTGTCGAACCGCCTCCTGTTCCAGGTCTTCTCCTTTACCGGCCTCGCCATCGCAGTGATGGCAGGGGGCCGTGCCTATCTTCGCAAAACGACGAGGCCCTTCCAGGCCCTGGCACCGATCGTCGCAATGGGTCTGCTTGTCCTGGTCGCTATCTTTGTCCAAAACATAGAAGACCTGCGCAGGGCCATCTTCGCCCTGATGCTTTTTTCCGTGGTCGTGGGGCTTCCCGAGGGGCTCATGGGCTTTGCCGCACGGTTCCTGTCAAAGCTCTTTCGGATCGCTCCTGCTTCCCTCGCCGAGGCCGTTCCGCTGGGCAGCGTGCTGGCGAAGAGAGAGTGCGACGGAAGCACGCTGCTTGAATTGCGGGAGCTGAAGAGAAATTTCGGCGGCGTCCGGGCAGTGGACGGTGTCTCGATGATGGTTCGCTGCGGACAGATCCACGGCCTGATTGGACCGAACGGATCGGGGAAGAGCACGCTCGTGAATGTCATCTCCGGCCTGTATGCGCCGAGCGGCGGGACCATCCTGCTCAAAAAAGCGCAGCTGCCAACGGGAAGCCTCTACCGCGCAGCGCAGAAAGGGATCTCGCGGACCTTCCAGAACCTGCAGATCTTTGCGGAACTGAGTGCGCTCGACAACGTCATGGTGGCCATGAAGGACACCTACCACAAGGGTCTCCCCCTGGTGCTGCTCGGTCTCGGGCGGCGTGAGGAACGCTACGCCCAGTCCAGGGCCCTGGCTTTGCTGGAATTGGTCGGGCTCTGCGATGAGGCCAGGACTCCTGCCAAGGACTTGCCCTACGGCGCGCAGCGGTTCCTCGAAATCGCTCGGGCACTGGCCCGCAATCCTGATCTTCTCATCCTGGACGAGCCTGCTGCAGGTCTGGCCCATCCCGACGTCAAAAAACTGGTGGAGATCATCCGGAACATTCACCACATCGGCATCACTACCATCTTGATCGAGCATCATATGGAAGTCGTGAGCGAGCTATGCGATGTCGTGACGGTGCTGGACGGCGGTCTCGTGATCGCAGAAGGAAAGCCCGAGGACGTGAAGCGGCATCCCAAGGTGATCGCGGCATACCTCGGGACGACTGCGTGAAGTTCAAGATAGAAGGCTGCGAAATAGGATGTTAGGAAGGGAAGCATGAGCATCTGCTAAACACTTTCGTTTCCCCTTCGCCTCTGCGAGAGGCCGTCTTTTGTTTTCGGTTTTACTGGGTAGGAAAAGTACCTTATGCTGATTGTCGACAATATATATGCCGGATACGGCACCAGTGAAGTGCTGGTTGGCACCTCACTCGAGGTGAAGACGGGGACGCTCGTCGCCCTGATCGGCCCGAATGGAGCGGGCAAAACCACGACCATGCGCGCTATCTCTGGGATCATGAAACCGACGAAAGGCCGTGTGCTGCTCGACAAGAAACCGGTGCAAGGCTTGGATGCGTCCCACATCGCCAGGCTCGGCCTTGCCCATGTGCCCGAGGGTAGGCGTGTGTTCGGGCCGATGTCCGTTGAGGACAATCTACTCCTGGGTGCCTATCGTCGGCTACCCAAGCTCTTTGGATTCCACAAGAGGGCAACCGCTGACTTGGAGCGGGTGTACGTGCTATTTCCCCGGCTTAGGGAACGCAAGCTGCAGGCTGCAGGCACGCTGTCGGGTGGGGAGCAGCAGATGCTTGCCATCGGTCGCGCACTCATGGCCGATCCCAAGGTCATCTTAATGGATGAACCGTCAATGGGGCTTGCGCCGGTGATCGTGGAGGAGGTCTTTGCCACGATCCAGCGTCTGAAGGAAAGCGGGATCCCTCTGCTGCTCGTGGAGCAGATGGCCAACAAGGCATTGGAGGTAGCGGATTACGTCTACGTCATGGAGCACGGCAGGGTCGTAGTCCAAGGTAAGCCCGATGAGGTCCGAAAAGAAGAGCGAGTCATTGCGGCATATCTGGGTTAAACCGCGCCCACGATCTTTTCGTATTCGGCGACCATTTCGTTTCTCTGGTTCCTGATTTCAGCAGAAAAAATATAGAACCTGCTCCGCATTTCGCGGAGCCTTACCTCGGCGATTAACGTGTCGCCAGGCACAACACTCCTTCTATACCTGACGCTTTTTTGAACGACATGAGGATCTTTCTTCAATCCGCTATACTCGATCGATATGAGCGCTGCAGCAGCGAGACAGACGAATTCGTCCTGTGCATATCCAGGATACGTAGGAGCTCCGGGAAAATGACCTCTCAGATCGGGATCGTTTTCCTTGACCTCCTTAAGGCCGGTAATTATTCTGGAACTATTGGAGCAATAATAAACACCATCGATCTTATTGAGTGCAACCCCGCGGTGGGGCAGGATCGCTTCAAGACCCGCTCTGTTGTAACATACGAATGATCCATCCATGTCGTTCACCTGTTCATGATTTGATCCTGTGTTAGATCACCTATCGCTCTGCTCCACAGGACAAGTAAGCTACGCCAATGATTAAAAGGAATCCATCCTGCGATCATTAAATCTCCCCTACTGGAGAATTTCGAGGAGGGAGGATGACCTCCCCCAAAAAACTGCACCACCCAGAAAGTTGGGCTTATGGATGTTTCTACGCACGAAGTATATAATCCTGCTTGAGAGTTTTACTCCTGCCATAACCTCGCTGGGGTGTAGAAGTCAGGTATAGGAAGTAGTCACTTTTTATTATGGTACAAACAAAGCAAGATTTCAATCAAAAATCTTCAGAACTCAGCCGATCAGACGATTCACTGCCGAACAGCCTGGTTAACCCGTGGCTTGTACCTGATAATCAATGGGCCCATCCGACGGGCCTTCTCATGATTGCAACAATTTCAAGATGTCTATTGAGCTCGAGTAACTGATCGTTTTTACGTCTATACTTAGGGAGGGACGCCACTAAGATTTCCCGTTTTATGCCACTTCCACACCCTTATCACGAAGGTTCTCGTTAATAATTTCAACAGGAACGTTCTAGTTTATAAAATATGCAACAGCCGTGGATTCACGATGTATTCGCTACAACTTCGGAGTCGCCCCGAATATATTATGCTATTTTTAATATTCAGGGATTCATAAACCACTTCTATATAGCAGAAATACGACAACAGAAGCACATAGACAATATATTCCGAATAGATGCCAGCGCCCACGCTCCAGCCAGAGGGAAAGCCATTTAAGGGCAAATATTCCAGAAACAAAACTTAATACCATACCCAACAGGCTGGGATAAAAGAGACCGGCCATGCTTGTCACAGCAGTTGAAGGTGCATGGTGTGCCTTCAGTAATCTTAGAACTTCCCGGGCAATTACCGGTGGTGTAAGAACAACGGCAAGAGCGAAACTAAACTCCTCGACTCTTTGTTTTGTGATCCTCAAAAGAAGTCCGGTGGATATCGTTGCCCCGGAACGCGAAAATCCTCGAAACGGTAAACAGATCCCCTGTACAGCCCCGATCCAGCAAGATTCATTTAAGCCCAAAGTGACTTTCTCGCCGGGACGACGACTTTTCAACCCTGCGAAGATGATTAGAAGCCCTACTGCTGCAAGGGCTGCTGAGATCAAAGCCATGTTGCCAAAGATAAGTTCAATCTCCGCATGGGGGACATCACCCAATATAAATTTCTCAATAAAATATTTCAGCAATAACCCTATAACACCCGTAAAAAATGTAGCTGCTGCAATTAGTTTTACTGAATCCCAAATAACTTTTCTTGACGAAAAAAAGGTCGCTTTCCATGATTTCCAATAAAAGAAGATGACCGCAAACATGGTGCCCGTGTGAAGCATCACCAGAAGAAGCGTCATCTCTGGACTGGTTGGGTCGAGTCCCATCAATTTTTCTGCTACGATAACATGAGCAGAACTTGAGATTGGCAGCAATTCAGCAGCCCCCTGGACGATAGCGAGAATGAGAATCTTTAACATAGCCATTGATTTAAACCTCGAGTAACCGGCGGAGTGACGGGATCACCCGTTTATGAAAGATCTTTCCCTTGTAGAGAGTACAATATGGAAATAATAATTGCAAGAAGTTTGGCTAGGCTTGTAAGGATGGTCAATAATTTCGAATGGGTATTATTGGTGAATCAATGACGTTTTTCATGATCATGAGCCTTTGGCTTTGCCACGTTTTAATGTTATACGGGAAACCGGCCGCAAGGTAAACAACTTCAGAACCCTGAACCGCTTTCAAATTTTCTCGGCATCTACACGCTTAGCGGAAACTGCTTTTTCGGTTAGATTTGTTTTCTTGGGGTTACGGCTCACCAGCCTGATTCTGTCTGTGTATTTGGGAAGGCTCTTTGCCAATTCTTTTCCGATAATACCTCCTGGGACCTGCCCCCCGAAAATAGTGCCATTTCCAATTAGAGTGTGACATAATATCGCCACTCGAAAAGGAGGCACGAGATGAAGCAAGGTAAGTACTCGGAGGAGCAGATTGTAAAAATACTTAAAGAGGCAGATGCAGGGATAAAGATCCCTGACCTCTGTCGCAAGTACGGATTCAGTGACGCCACTTATTACAACTGGAAAGCAAAATACGGTGGCATGGGCGTCAGCGAGGTGAAGCGCCTCAAGCAGCTTGAAGACGAGAACCGACGTTTAAAACAGATCGTCGCCGATCTGACGCTTGATAATCAGGCACTGAAAGCGGTCGTAACAAAAAACTTCTAACGCCCAAGGCACGGCGGGATGCCGCTTCCTATATCAAAGACTGCTTTGGGCTGAGTGATCGCCGCGCCAGTCACCTCGTGGACCTGAGCCGGAACACCATGCGGTACAAACGGAAACCGGATAAGGACGAGGCGCTTCGTACCAGGATGAAGGAACTGGCAGCGCAACGCAAACGATATGGTTGTCGCCGGCTCCATAAGTATCTCAAACGCGAAGGTCTGGTAGTAAACAAGAAGCGAACGGAGCGCATTTATCGGGAGGAAAACCTCAAAATACGGGTTCGCAGAAGAAAGAAGCTGGCAGCTCAGGCCCGAGTAGCACGTCCCAAAGCAGAGCGGTCAAATCAGGTCTGGGCCATGGACTTTCTGCAGGATGCGCTCCATAACGGCCGGCGGTTCCGGGTTCTGCCGATTATCGACACGTTCACGCGAGAGTGCTTCTGGATGGAAGTCGATACGTCGATCGGCGGTCAGCGAGTGGCACAGGTCCTGACCCGGATATCAGCAGTTCACGGTCTGCCCGAACAGATCGTTGTTGATAACGGCCCGGAGTTCATCAGCAACGCGCTGGATGTCTGGGCGTATGAGCGCGGGATCAAGCTTCAGTTCATACGTCCGGGTAAGCCGGTTGATAATTGCTACATGGAGAGCTTTAACGGCAGGTTCCGGGATGAATGTCTGAACGAGAACTGGTTCATGAACCTCGATCAGACTAGGAAAATCATCGAGGATTGGCGCGTTGATTACAATCAGAATCGGCTGCATAGCTCTCTGGGCGACCTGACGCCGGCTGAATTCAAGCTGCAAGAGTTGTCAAAGATCGGTCAAAACCTCTAATTGCAAGTGGCACAACAAAGGGGGGTAGCTCCCCTGCCCCTAAGATAGTTTGCATGCTATCCCTCTGAAGAGTGGTTTAATCCCCCAATACCAGCTTACAATGAGCTTAGCTCGATGCTATATTCAGAACAGCTTTTGACAAGCAACTCCCGCCTCTTCAAGTCCCGCTCTCAACTCTTCGCCCTTTTGATTGAAGAACTCATCGTCCATTGCCCATTGCATCCCGTGTTTTTTAAAAGCCCAGTCTGCGTAATGATAATTCAACCTATCAATCAGAACATGGTCAACATTACCCTTCAGCGTACCAACCAGCCTTTCAACACCGGGAAGCATGGGGGCTATCATGACAAAGGTTCTTATCCCCGCTGAATGGAGAATATCCAATGCCTCAACCCTTTTGGCAATTGGCGGTGCATTTGGCTCAAAGATCTTCCTCACTTTTTCATCCGCAGTGGTTATCGTGAACCCAACTTCGCAATCGGCAGATTTCTTCAGTAACTCGATGTCCCGAACAACCAATGGTGATTTGGTTTGAATCGTAAAAGGCCAGCCATTGTCCACGAGCATTTCAATGCATCCTCTGGTGAGCTGGTATTTCCTTTCCAAAGGCTGATAAGCGTCGCAAACCCCGCTAATCCAGACCCTCCCTATTTTCTTTTTCTTAACTTCTTTGGCTAACAGTTCAAGGGCATTTATCTTTACATCGACAAAATCTCCCCATGGCTCGCGGTGTCCTGTGAATCTCTTCATGAACTTGGCATAGCAGTAGATGCATTTATGCTGACATCCCACATACGCATTCAGGGCATAATCATAAATTTGAGACTTCGACAGGATACCTTTTGCTATTGTCTCTTTGACTATCATTTCTGAACAGTATGCTTAAGCAATAAATTACTTCTATTGCATTATGCGGCAGAACCATACTCCGTCGCTTCTAAATTCACACACTTCACTGATGATGACAGCGTTTGCACTGTGCGCGGTCTTCCACATCGAAGGCGGTCTTGCCGTTGTGACAAGTCCCGCAAAAATGGCCTTTGGTCATCATGCTCATGTTCATCTTGTGAGATCCTTTTTCCATCTGGAAGACCCCGAAGTGACATCCCGAGCATTTGCGGCCGTTCGCTGCAACGTGTTTCTCATGGCTGAAGACGACCGGCGCCGCACCCTTGGGCTCATATCGTATCGTGCCTCCACCGACTAAAACCTGCGCAGCCGCGCCGAGCGGCAGCATGAAGCAGAACAGAGCCGCGAGAACGATGCTTTTGCTTTTCATGGGACTACCCCCTTCTCATGCCGTTATGCAGGGACACTGCCCGACGTTAGGAAAGCTTCGCTTAATCGTTCTTTTCCGACCTATTTGATGGACTCGGCATTTCCAAACACGGCCGGTTTTTGCATCACCAAGAGAACGGACCGGGCATCCTAAGGGCCATCCTTCGCCAGACCGGTGTCTTGGTTTTGTTAGACCCGTGGCTTTTCTTCCCTTCTCGCGAAGAATTTAGCTTTATCGAGAATTATTGTAGATTCAATCACAGATATGAAGAGCTGTCAATTTCAGGTATTTGCAACTATTGACTTTATTAGAGACAATGGCCAGAACTTGAACCTGGCGAAGGGCATCCGCTCTTGCGCTTTGGCTCATCCTCGCTATTTCTTTGTCCGTCCCCGAAGTTCATAAGAGTGATTTCGACTGATAATCACGATCTTTGAATGTCTGTTCATTGTTTTTCTTTATGGAGACCATGGGCAAGAAGGTCAGGCATTACCCTCGAAATGAACTTGATTACCGCACCCGTAATAGCGCCCTCAATGATCCAGCCGATGCTGCCAAGCGAGAGCACAATCGCAGCGAATGTCCGAAGGGATGATCGCTCCGACTGTTGGTGTTGTTCATGGGTTTGCTCGGCCACGCCGCCCTCATGTTCATGATGGTGTGCAAACGACTCCGCATCTACATGTGAGACACCAACGATACCTATCAGGAGCAGTGACGCGACAAAGAGTGATAAAACCGTAGACAATGCAGCGCTCCAGAATACGGGCAATCCCCTTCTGAACAGATAAAACAGGGTGTGGCCCAGAAAAGCCTCGGCACCAAGGAGAAGCGTATTAAGACCGACGACGGTAATGCCGCCGTGGCCGACGAAGGCGAGCATTAGATTTACGATAAACGCCGCTACAAACCCCAGGGACGGCCCCAGGAGTATGCCGGCAGCGACCGACATATTGAGGTGATAAGCGATAGGCAAAATCTCCAAGCTCATGGCAACGAGCATCGCGGCAGCAATTGCCCCCAACAACGGGATCTTCTTCTTCTTATCCGCTGTCCTCAAGCGGAACAGGCTCAGTGAGAGAAACAGCGACATAAGCAAAAACCCCGAAACCCAAAGCCAAACAGGAAGAATACCATCAGGAATATGTATGTGCGTCATGCCGCTTTCTCCTTTGTATGTGATAAGAAATATCTGTTGTTCATCATTACCCTGAATTACCCTGAATTGTACTGTAGAGAGGTAAAATCTGACACCGTCCTTGGAAACGGAAGAGTGTCTCTGGAATTATCCTCGACTAATCTTTTCCATTATTTTGCTGATGCATAGGTTCCAGGCCTACACGCCGTGGTAAACGAAAAAGATGATACTCAACGAGACAACCATAACCGGTGCGGCAGAATTTTTAATTCCGATCCCATTATTTCATATACTGACTGTGCGGTTATGTTTTGTGAGCATGTCGTAACTTTCCTCGGAAAAGCCTGGCGACTAACCAGCCTATCGCGTAGAGTGCGCCGAGGAGGACAACATCCGTTGGGCCGACAGGTAAATCCCATTGATATGCAATCCAGAAACCAAAAAACGCGGTCGCACCGCCGATCAAAGAGGCCTGAAATGTGAATTGGCGCATGTTGCGAGCGTACTGATGTGCAATTAGGGCGGGAATCAGCAAAAATCCGAATGCGATGAGCGGACCGACGCTGAGCACGGCCATCGAGACAGTTAATCCAATCAACAAATAAAGCAAAATGTCCCAGAAAACGACTTTTTTGCGAAGAATAATTGCCATCGCGCGGTCGAATGAGACGAGGAGCAACTCCTTGTGGAATAGTCCTAGTGCTGCGAGGACGAGCGTAAGCGCTGCCGCCGTTAGCACGAGATCGAAATTGGAGATGGCAATGACCTCCCCTTTCAGCATATCGAGCCAGCCGATTTCTCCGTAAGGGTTTTTTGACAGCAGCAAGATGCTCAATGCGGCGGCCACGACATAAGCAGTACCGAGCCGGCCTTCAGGTTGTCCGCGCCCGCGCCGTTCCAGAAATGCCAGCACCAGGATCGCAGTCAGTGAGAATGTCATTGAGCCGACAAAGGCAAGCGCGTGTGCGCTCTGTGGGCATACTCAGCCAGTTTGAATCCAAGCCACAGAGGTAGCGAGAGAGCAATAGCAACACCGGTCGAGGAAACCTGCGGCAGCGCAACGCCCATGAACACCAACCGACGCATCACTGAGAAACACACCGACAAGCGGGCAAGCAAAAACCGACAAGCACACTGGTATAAACCGAGTTACGGAGAAGAAAATCGGGAGAGAGAATCTGTTAAGTGCTTCCATGTTAGCCTATCCCTATTTCAAGAATTTCAGCCATCCGTTCGGCAGTGAGCAGTTCGTCCGTTGTCCGTGGAAAACCTTGCCATCGATGAAGCCAGATAACTTTGCTCAGCATAATGGCGAATTGCAGCAAAATCGTGAGTAACGAGCAGGACCGTGATTTGCCTTTCCTTGCGGATCTGCGAAATGAACTCCAGCACAGCGGTCGTTGCCTCACGGTCCACGCCCGCCGTGGGTTCGTCAAGCACCAGGACGTCAGGACGTGTAGTCAAGGCGCGAGCGATGAGCACGCGTTGTTTCTGACCACCGGAGAGTTCGGCAAACCGCTTGTGGGCAAACTCATCCGCGCCCGCCGCACGCAGACATTCGCGCGTGAAGCGCGTTCGGCAGGCGGGACAAGACGCCCGGGCATACGCGTCCATACACGCCCATAAGAGCAACATCAAACCCCGTCAGCAGATAAACCGGATCGAACTGAATGGCTTGCGGGACATAGCCGAATACGAGCGGCGCCCCAGTCGATGCTGGTTGAGTCGATCCGGCCCGCGACCGGCGGAAGCAGTCCAAGCAGCGTCTTGAGCAAAGTCGATTTGCCCGAACCATTAGCGCCGAGGATAGCAGTGAAGCTTGTCGCGGGCAATCGAGAGTGAAGTCCCGGACAGCACCGGCTGGCCATTATAGCCAATACTCAGGTTATCCAGTGTTATGAGCGATTCATTCATACGTCTGTTAATGTGAGTGTCCGCCCAGAAACTCGGGCGGAAACATTCTCTTTTATCGTTTATTTCCTTGTTTGCGCGGCATGTGACCATCGTGTGAACAATATAGTCCATCATCTTAATATACGTTTCCGTATTGGGCACGCCGCCAGGCATGATAGGCAGCGTTACCATGGTTGCACCGGTCTGTTCGGCGATGTGTTTCGGTACCTTTTCGGGAAACTGCGGCTCCCGCACGACGATAGAAACATGTTCGGCCTTCATCGCTCGCGATTAATTCCTCAATGTGACGCGGGGTCGGGTCGATGCCCGGCTTAAGTTCAATCGTGCCGAAATAATCCATGCCAAAACGCTTCGCAAAGTATGGCCAATGCTCGTGATAGGAAACGAACTTCACGCCTTTGAGCTGTTTGGCTTCCTTCTTCCACTCGGTAATTTTGGCATCGAGCTTGGCGAGATAAGCATCGCGGTTACGCGTGAATTCCGCTTGGTACTGCGGGGCGAAGTCTACCAGCGCGTTGTAGATGTTTTCGATGGCGGTCTTTGCCAACACCGGGTCGAGCGTGTAATGCGGGTTGCCATAGGGATGAACGTCGCCCTGATAGTGGTCGGTCGATTTCGGCACATCGAGCGGAATGATCCCCTTGGAGCAGTCCACATAGCCGGAGGTGCCCTTCTGGATGCGGGGATTCTTACTCGCCTCCAAGAGCGCAGGCAGGAATGCGTGCTCGCAATCGAACCCGATAAGGATCAGCAGGTCCGCCCGGTTCATCATCGGTACAAAGCTCGGTTTCATCGGGACACCGTGCGTGTCTTCGACACCCGTCGCCAAGCTGTGGACCTCGACGTTGTCCCCCCCGACTGCGCGCGCAAAATCAGCGAGGTCGGTAAGCGTCGTAACAATCCTGATTTTGGCAGCATGAGCGGGCGTCGCCCACCCGCACAATGCCCCGGTGAGCGTGAATATCCATAGAAAACTGAATAATTTGGACTTCATAGCATATTTCTCCTTACCAAAGTTAGCGTTGTTGCCACCCATGCGCGTGTGAGCCGATGATCCACGCCCATTGCAAATAAACGGCATCATAAGGGCGCAGACCGGTCATGGCATCGTTGTCGGTATGCGTGTATTGAAGGCGTAGCTGGTTCCAGTGGCTCAAGGCCCATGTTATGTTCGCGGATTCCGCTGAGGTTTTGGCCTGATTGTTCAGCATATTCTCCAGCCATTCATATTGGATCCCGGCTATCCACTGTCGATCAAACTTGTATGTGAGATATGAGTACATGCCATGGGAACTGACGGTGCGGCTGGGCAGGGCGCTGCCTGATGCATCCGTCACGTCATAACGGTTGTCGCTGTAGAGTACTTCCGTGCCCCATGTGATGGTCTCGAACTGATTGTTGCGAAGAGGCTTCCAACTCAGCACCAAGTCCACTCCTGCGAGGCGCCGCTCGCGTTCGGTAAAGGTGTCGCCATCTACAGTTGGATACGATGGGTTAGCAGGGTTGGGTGCCCACTGCGCAACTGTTTTCGGATTCCACAGGCCTGAAATACCCGGTTCGAGTGAGATATTGGGTGTCAGGTCAAAATATGTGGACAAACGGCCCCAATAGTTCAAGCCAGTGCCGTTGCGGGTATCGCCGACATAGTTTGGCGGGTTATCTCCACCAAACTGATCACCCGCACCGAGCGTCAGGCTGATGTAGTGCTCAGACGGAACCAACCAATTAATCTGTAACCCGTCCGTTCTAGATTCGCCGCCGATGTATTGCTCGAGTACGAGCGGTCTATCCACAAAGGGCAGCTCATGATCGTGAATGTAGGCCAAGCGACCGAATTCGCCGAAAAACCGTCCTGCCTTCACCTCCAAGTTCCCCGGTAGTGACGTCGTTTGGAGTGCAGCTTCTTCGACGTCCAAAGTCGATTCACCGGTAACCGGGTCGTCTGACGCGTTAATTACCACGTAGGCTTTAGCGAACGGGTCCACCGACCCGGCTGCATTCAGTTCCACCGAACGTTGAAACACATCGAACCCGCCGGGCCGGTCGCTGCCCGTCTCCGCAGACCCTTCGCTGCTATAGGAGAAGATTGTTTCACCAACGAACCCGATGGCCGGGTTGAAAACACTTGGAATTTCCTTCTTCTGCGTTTCGACCACTTGATTAACTTTTTCGTTTAGCTCTTGGATCTGTTGCTGGAGTTCCTGGTCTGTTTGCTGCGGTACCTGGCTCTTCTCCGAGGGAACCTGGTTCTTTTCCTTTGAGAAATTTTCTTTCAATGTATCTATGGTGTTTTGTTGTTCTTCAATTGTCTTTGACTGGTTTTGCACTGTGTCTTCGAGATTCTTGAGCCGCTCCGCCGTATCGTCGGCAAAAACCGCAGGACTGTACGAGCAGAAAGCAAGAAGGCAGGCAATGCACAATACTCGTTTCATAAGGCCCTCCGGGATAATTGATTATGCACGTAAATGGATCGAGCGGACCCCTTTTTTCGCTCGGACGCAATTTTCCCGAAAGGGGTACACTATTACGGAAGCATTAAGAAGGCAGTTTCCCTTCCCGACCAAGCAAAGATCGACAGGTTAGTCCCGATCTTACCATTAGATTGTGCAATGCAGATTTACGGGTATTAAACAGGGGGGGCACGATTTTTCAGGGAATAGGAAGAGAGAATAGCGGTAAAAACAGGTGATGGAGCGACAACTGTTGTTTCCGTGAAACAGGGAACGCTATCAAAAGCAACCGTCCACTGACTGGTTGCGGACAGATGATTACTTGCAATACAGATGGGGCAGTCGTGGTCGTCCGTCGTATTTTCATGGTGGTGCGATACTGCCACGAACGTGGAAACCAGATAAAGCAGAATGAAAAAAACAGTAATGCGCTTGTTCCAGAGCATGAAGCCCCTTTCACTATGGAATTTAGTCTAAACTTTGTCAACGAATTTGTCAAGATTTTGTCAAGATTTTGTGTCAGTAGATGTTTTGATGAAATAGCTTAGTCGATTTGATCGGCGGGTTTTGCCCTCAATTTTGATAATTTGGGAATTCTGTGTAACTTTGTCTTGCTTTGCGACTATAGGTACGCAATATGAAGTTTTCGATCAACAAATTCAATGTGAAGTCTACAATTTCAGGAAGATAGCTGTTGCTGCCGCTTTCTCGATCTTCTCCGCCCGCACGCCTAGTTCTTCTCGGTCTTCACCCACGGCATTTTCGAGGCCAGGCTCTCGCAGGCGTTTTCCGCCACAGCCATGAAACTTGCGGGCCGGCCACGGACGACCTCCGATGCAATAGTTCCTTCGCTGGCGCCTTCCCAAACCACTTCGCCCGTAACCGTGTCCCATATTTGTGCGTGGATGTCGACGCTCGACTGGCGAGTCCGCAGAAAAGCGATCCCAACGATGGTGGCGCGGTCAAAGGTCTCCGACTGGAACCTGAGAAGCCGCGGCATAATGACGAAGCGTGCGCCAACTGCGGAGCCAATCTTCGATAGAAGGTCTATTCGCAGCACTCCCGTTTCGTGATATTCGTTGTACATGATCCTGAAATCGTTCCAGATTTCTTTTTTGTTGATGCCGCTCTGTATGGAATCGAGCGATAAAAAGCGTGGTCCGTCAGAGTATTTGATTAGCGCCATATAGAGGATACCCGCAAGGGTTTCGCGATATATCTCCTGAGTGGGGTCATATTGAATGGTTGCAATCGGTAAAATTGCAACACTCTGTCCGGAGAACGTTTCATGTGAGATTGTAGGGGAACTGTAGAATGTCCAGGAGAATCGCGCTTCCGCAGGCGGCGCTGACGCACAACCCGCAGACATGAGCAGAACTGCCACCAGGAAAAACGCGAGAACGAAGCGCATATACATAATATTCCTCCTCCCGTAAGTATATCAGCGACTTCTGAGGAACGCCGTTCTTCCTTATCTGTGACAACAAGACGGGTCAAGCCCACCTCATTTTGAGAGCGGCGGAGGAGATGAACCAGACGATTACGGACATCGCAAGAAATGCCGAGGAATCAGCCGATACGACGACAGAGGCTATGGAAATTGCCTTCAGGGTGCGTGGTTTTTAGCGTGATGCTCCAGGGCGGCTGACATAATGACGAAATCGAGTGAGAAGATAACATCAGCACGATGGGGGGCGTGCTTCGCCTCATCTTCCCGATACCGTGCGACGGGACTCCGGGTGTGCTCACAGCGTGTTACGACTGACGGCGAATCGAATAAGGATATCCCGAATTATCCCTTGGTTTCATCCTTTTGGTCGATCGATTTCGTGTCTGTCATCTGGTCATCTTTTTCAGACATCGCTTTTTTGAATGACCGTATGCTCTTACCCAGACCTGCCCCGATCTCCGGCAGTCTTCCCGGTCCAAAAATGATTAAGACGATAAAGAGTATCAGGAGCAAGTGCATCGGCCGGAACAGTCCTTCAAACATGGTATACCCCCTTAATACTTCAATTCTCGTTTGTGGAAATAGCGCTCCTTAACGGCAACCCGCAACAGTTCACAGTATAACATAATATCATATCTTAGGCGCAAACACGATAAATTTCTGATTTGACGACTTTCTGCCCTTTGTCTCCCCTTCTACTGATTTCTGAACAATCATGCCATTGCGACAAAGCGTGTTGTCAAAAACCAGACTCTTAACCGACGCGTGCCCCCCTGTTCCGCAGAACGTATTGTGCTTCTCTTTCGCCGTATCAATACGACAATCAGATACTTCTCCGAACCGCGAATCTCTTTCTTCAATTGAAGACACTGCTCAAATCTGATATCATCAATGTAATTCATAGAAGCCTCCTGTTCTTGAATTTAGTTCCGTAATAAACTAAATCTTATCAGGAGGTTTCTATTTTGGGTAGTCTTGAAAATGATTTTCCCTATACTTTAATGGAGCAATATAATCTCATGCTCTACCCATATATAAAGAGGGTTTACGGCACATGTTGATAAACTCGTGCAAAAACAAAGCAATAATGATCAAGTTAGAAATTGATGAAATCGATCCTTGGTAGGAGAAGTTTAATACTGGTTAATACTCATTTGGATGTCAAATAGGCATTTTACGCTGAAAAAATTATTACTGCATTCTTGCTGTCTTTACGATCCTGTCATTTATCACATTGGCTTCTTATGGCTATCATTAGCAAAAAATAGTACTTATTGCTTATATCCACTCGCTTTTGCCACTTGGTCGATAGCAGAAGTTTTTTTTTGTACCCGCTTACCCTTCTCTATACATCTTTATTTTTAGTATCGTTCATGAAGCAGAAAGGGTCTTTGACCTTAAAGACATTGAGATCGTGGCTATAAGCGCTGGCGAAACAGCCACCACAGACCGGGTGAAGGGTGCAGGACCGGCAGGCTTCGCTGCCCGAACGATAGCGATGCGCTTGGTCCGAATCATATATCTTGGCCAGGCTCTGACGATAGATATTGCCGATGAGCGAAGGGAATTTACGGCAGGCGTGGACCTCACCGTCGGCCAGGAGACTTACGAAATTAAAGCCAGCACCGCAGCCATTGCCTGTACAGCCGCCAAAGGGTGAAACACCCTTGTCCTGACGGATGATATTGATGAGATTGTCCTTGATGCCCATGACTGGATTCGTGCGGGCAACATTGAGATATGATTCAAGAAATGATCGGTAATGCCGGGTGTCAGGCAGCTTTAGTTGCGTGCCTTCACCGACCATGGAGAGACGGTTGAAGTGAAAGACATCAGCCTTCCCACGCAGAATTTCTGCCAGGGGGAGCACCTGATCGATGTTCATGCTGGTGAGTGTAAGCATGACCATGGACGATACATTGAGTCCATTCAAGACCTTCAGGAACGCCAAGACACGGTCGAAATGTCCAGTTCCGCGGATGGCGTCATTGTGCTCCCTGAGGCCCTCCAGGCTGACCTGGTAGAATGCCGGCATCTGGATCGTGATCAGCTCCGTGATTCGCTCCGCTGGAGCAGGATTACCAAGGATAGCCGTGGAAAAGCCACGCTCTACTGCTGCACGGTATATCTGCGTAAAAGCCGGATGAAGAAGAGGATTGCCTCCTGTGAAGGAGACTGCTCCGGCGACGTTTTTGCTCTTGCAAAATGTGCGCAGGTCCTCAAGGATCTGCAATGCCTGATCAAGGGTCGTTTGAGAACGGTTACTGCGGTCATAGCAATGCTTGCAGTGCAGGTCGCAGGCTTGAGTGATATGCCACTGGAGCGTAAACGACGGCGACGACAGGTGTTGTTCGGGGATGCCATTATTCCGAGGAAAGAGCTCGGGATCTCGCCGGATGCGAGAGGGCGGAGTGAGTACGAGACCTCTCGCTACAGCACGAAACATTGCGGCATCAACAGCTCCTACCAGTAGACCGCCCTGTGCTGCCACGGCCTCGGTCGATATCCCCTCCACGACCACCTTGAGCACCAAGAGATCTTCGTCACACACTGGCCGTGCTGACACGCGATGAGTGAACGGGTTATACCAAAGGAGAACGCGTTCAACTGCTTGAATAGGATGTACAGCGGATATGTTCTGATCAGGATCGAGGCATGAAACGAGGTTCTTCCACGACAATTCGATGATCCTAACCGTTGGATTGACCAACGGCTGGCTTATCTCCTTGGGGAGGGATGACTTCTCCCCTTCGACGACGCTGGCGATCTCCTCGAGGCGGGCTAGCTCGGATAGGAATTCAGGAAACCTATTCTTGCCGGTCTCCAAAAGCGCGGCCGATAATGAATGTTCAACAAGCGCTTTGGCGCACTGTGCGGAGAGACGAGCCCATGCTGCATCGTCGAGCACTGACCGGCATGCTGAATAGAGGCCATCAGCTCTATTGTTTATCAAAGGGTTCATGGGTCTTAAAACAATATCCCGGGAGTGAATTGCGTATGCTGTCGTCACCCCCGGGAATGCTCAACTCCATGTTTGTACTGAATGAATCAGTGTTGGCCGGAGGATCATGCATGCCGGCACTTTTCTGGAACATTGATAGTGCAAACTGCACTATTTGCTGCCGCTTCCGCCGTCAGATGGCGCAGGCTGAGCCGGCTCGGCTTTTGAGCCGCTTCAACCGCCTGTCGGGGTCGGTTCTGAAGTCGGATTAGCTTTTGATCCGCTACAACCACTCATTGGTGTAGTCTGTTCAGTGGTAACGCCTGTACCACCATTCCCGCCGGTGGAGTTGTCCGCGGCATAGCTCGTCCAAGCTCCAACCGCGAGTCCAGCACCAGCAAGCAATCCGGCAATACTGAACCCCGCCAGGTACTTTTTCAGGTCCTGGGTTTCCATCATTTACCTCCTTCCTAATTTATTTACGCTTTGCACTAAGGGCAAAAGCACCGATTCCTGCCATATGCACAGAATAGCGCTCTAGACGGAATTATCGGATTGCCTATGTTGTGAATGATAAATACTTTTTAATTCTATCACCCTTCCGCGGTGTGTCAAGAATAGCAATATGAGGTGCCCTTTATATGATTATCGTTTCGATGAGTATAACATCGCGGCGTTTGACTTGATGGTTTATGAATTGTAATAAGTGACTTGCGCATATGGTCTCCAAATAACCTTTGGTCTTCACCACGAGTGGGTTCAATATCTCCCTTCTCCCTTTACAATCAATTCAATGGCTTACCACACACAAGTGCGTTTTTTTCTGTATACAAACAGATCGTCAAAAAGAAAAGGGGCTACGCCATTTCTATGCCATTCTTGCTTAGTTTGGTAGCCGGTGCTCGGTGCCGGAAACATACATTATTGCAGTAATTTTTTTAAGCAAAAATATTAATTTCTTTATTCACTGTATATATTTGACACACTTTGCAGACAATAAGTGAAAAATAATAATAATAGATTGTATCATATAGATACACCACAACATTTTATTTAAAAATCAAATAAAATTATGATTTTTGTTGTTTACTTTTGATTCACTAATTGAAAAACTTAATCATTATTTAAGACCATTTCTCCGAGAAATAAGGAATTAGAGGCCAAAAATGTATTTCGTTCTCTCTTATCATGTTCAAATGATAATGATGATAATGATGACAAGCTAATAACCTATTAAAAAATAAGAAATAAAAATATAGAGGAATTTTATCGCCCTATTGCCGTATCCGCCATTAATTAGGCACTCTTCTTGCTTGATTCAAATATATGTCATAACCAGGATAGCAATACCGTTGGCGGACATTACGAGAACTGACAATTCAAAGGAGAGGAATTATGTGCGGAATCGTCGGATATGTTGGGAAAAAGGATTCTTTGCAGCTTCTCTTTGATGGTCTTACCCGTTTGGAGTACCGTGGTTACGATTCGTCAGGAATGGCGTTTAAGAACGGATCGGGAATCGAGGTTTACAAGAGTCCAGGCAAGCTGAAAGACCTCCAGAAGATACTGCCGAACCCATTCCCAGCCATTACGATCGGCATCGGCCACACGCGATGGGCCACCCATGGGGCACCGTCGGCAGCAAATGCCCATCCGCACACCGTGAAAGGTGTCTCTGTGGTACACAATGGTATTATTGAAAATTACCGCGAGTTGAGGGCCGAATTGGCTTCTACAGGACATGTTTTCACATCCCAGACAGACACGGAAGTGGTGCCTCAGCTCATCGCTCGTTACCTTGACCTCGGTCTTCCGATCGAGGAGGCGATCCGACGAGCGATCGCGCACCTTCGCGGGGCTTATGCTTTGGGGATCCTGCACGAAGGCACACCAGACACGCTGTTCGCGATCCGCAACGGCAGCCCGCTCGTCATTGGAATAGGTACGGATGCTCAGTACATCGCATCCGATGTTTCCGCGCTCCTCCCTTATACGAAAAACTTCATTTATCTCGAAGATCGGCACATGGCTGTACTCAGGAGTACTGGGGTAGATCTGAAGCATATCGAATCTCCGGAGACTCTGCAGCTTGAAGGGAAAATCGTAACGGTTAACTGGACGCCTGAAATGGCTGAGAAGCAGGGATACGATCATTTCATGCTCAAGGAGATATACGAACAACCCCAGGGAGTCATGGATACCCTTCGGGAGTGGATTGACGACACGAACAGGCTCCTGGAGGAGATGGGCATCGCGAGTACCATCAAGGATCTCAGGCGGCTCCATATCGCAGCCTGCGGTACGTCGTACCACGCTGGTCTCGTTGGCCGGTATATGATCGAGAAGTTCGTTCGCATCCCCGTCACCGTGGACACCGCCTCGGAGTTCCGGTACATGTGCCCGATCATCCCGAAAGGGACAGTACTCATCACGATTACGCAGTCGGGAGAAACAGCCGACACCCTCGCAGCACAACGCGAAGCGAAGGAAAAAGGAGCAAAAACCTTAACGATCTGCAATGCCGTCGGCAGCACGACCACGCGCGAGGCCGATTCGATCCTCTACACGCGTGCGGGGCTGGAAATCGGCGTGGCATCCACCAAGGCCTTTACCGCTCAGCTTGCAGCCCTTAGCCTCCTGGGTATTGCTCTGGGTACCATGAAAGGCAAGCTCAACGACCTCGAGATTCAGACACTTAAACCTTTCTTGCTCGATCTGCCGAGGCTCATTCGACAAGCGCTCCGAACCGATGGAGCGGTCAAGGAGATCGCGAAGACCCTGGTAGGCGCGAAGAGCATGCTGTACCTTGGCCGGGGAATAAACTATCCCATCGCGCTTGAAGGGGCACTCAAGATGAAGGAGCTCTCCTACATTCACGCTGAAGGATATCCAGCGGGAGAAATGAAACATGGCCCCATCGCGCTGATCGAGGATGGAGTTCCCGTTGTATTCCTGGCAACGATCGAGAGCCTGCACGAAAAGATGCTATCGAACATCGAGGAGGTGAAAGCACGGGGAGGAAGGATCATTGTGGTTACGGATTCACCCGCGGCCTTCCGCGACAAGGCGGATGACATGATCGTGGTACCGTCGACACATCCCGCACTCGTTCCCTTTATCACCGTTATTCCGCTACAGCTCCTTGCCTATCATGTCGCAGCGATCAAAGGCTGTGATGTCGACCAGCCGAGGAATTTGGCCAAAAGCGTAACCGTCGAGTGATCCGATGATGTCAAAAGTACAGAGCCGAGGATAGGAACCTACAGCCCGCGCACTATCTTCCTAAGGTTCATAGCTGCGGGAAGGTCTTTGCTAAACAGCCAAATTGAGAAATAGACATAATTCAATGCTCATTAACTGGTGGTGTCATTGGCAGCCGAATGTGTCGGTACTTCAATTTGGTTTTTTCATGCTTCTCTCTTTGCCGCGTAATTACTGGAGTAAAAATTGTGTTTAACCTTGTGATATACCAATTCGCTTTTTGCAATTGGTTTTTTTGTTTCGTTTGGATAGCCAATGCTCACCATACATTCAACTTTGATGTGCTGGGGCAGTCCAAGCAGATCTTGTATATATTGCTCCGCTGATATCATCTGTGAATGATTACGATTCCTAATTTGTATCCAGCAACTGCCTAGACCCAAATCGTGAGCAGTCACCTGAACAAGTATTGCGGCAATAGCACAATCCTCAACCCATACGTCGGATATTCCGCTGTCAGCACACACTACGATCCCCAATGTTGCGTCCTGCAGGTGATGCGATCCCTGTTCTCTTGCTTTCGAAAGTTTAGACAAGAGTTCCCGATCATCTACAATAATAAATTCCCATGATTTATTGTTTCGTGAGGTAGGTGAACGGAGCAATGCTTCTATAAGCACTTCCATCATTTTGCTATCAATAGGTTTCGAGGTGTATTTACGAATGCTTCTACGAGTGCGTAAGAGATCGATCATAGCGTGCCCTCCCCAAAGATAACACGAAGGTATCCGTGCCAGGTATTTCAACTAAATTTTTCACTTCACCCTGGAAATAATAGGGCCCAAAAACCAATGTCGAGTGGAGCCCTAAACCTTTTACATTTCTTGGGAAGATAATAACCCCATTCTCCCCACTTCTCGCTTTTTTGCACCTTCGCCAAAAAGTGATGATACCCCTTTCTTTAGCGTCTTGCCCAATCGCAATCCGCAATGCTTTGACTGCGGTAAGGATTTCACGTAAGAAGGTTATAAGAACTTCCATAAAAACAAGCACGGTGATCACAAAGAGTGTACAGACAATTACGGCGAGATCGAAGCTCGTTGGGTCAAAAAGTGTGGAGATAGCTGCGAACAAATTCCTTCATAGTCGCCTTCCATTCGCATGATTCCGGAATGGCACTGCGTGCGAATTAACAACAAGATGACTTACTTTAAATAGTTTATCAGAAGTGTAGTAAATTTGTGAGCAAAATCACGAGTACAATATAGCGAATATGCCATCGATTGCGAATGGTAATCTACATAGAATGGCATTATCCGAATCGTCATGGAGTGCCGGCGTGATATATTAAAAATAGAGAGTGGTGAAAGCCGTAATTGCGTGTGGACGGAGATATAGTCTGAAAAAAAGTATCGGAGCATAGTTCAAGCTAAGATTGGGTTACAGATGGGGTATTTTTAGGGCTTGCCTAATATTACAAAGTAGATAGGTACGTTGCAGATGGCTCTGTCGGCATGCGAATATTCTCTTACAAGTGCTCCCGGCATGAAAGCTCCGTTCAGCATCTGTTCCTAACCAAGATTAAAAAAACTTCCCCTAGGCAAGATGCTGAACAAGATCATCCTTACGTCATTCCGGAAGCACGCCGTCTTTCAGTCCGCCGTTCCCGGTGTCATTCAAGGAATGGACTCAGGAGCAGCCCTACACTAAACTGGTTGGCGTTGAGGCCACGGTCGAGTTTGAGCTGGGAGCCTTTGCCGAGATGTCGTTCGAAGATATCGCCATAGTTGCCGACAGCCACGAGAACTCGGCGCTGCCATCCCTTGTCGAGACCCAACTCCGGCGCTTCGACAGGCATCGCCCCCGCACCTCCTGCATACCAATGCGTTTCTGGCCTCTCCGCGCTGATCAGCGTGTCCACAGTCCATGCGACGATTGCAGACCACTGCGCGTCGTTGGTTCCTGTCGCAACCATGACCGGGAAGGCCGAGATCGGTTCAGGGAGGAAACGGCTGGACAACCGGTTCACGCCCACGTTGAGGCGTGTAGCGGCGAGGGTGGTCATCTCGCCGGCGATTGCATTGCAGCGATGCACGTTATAAGCATCGTTCATCTCCCCATCCTCGGAATAGGGCATACGCAGCCAGTTTTTGTGCAGCGCATCGAAGTAAGCATTGATGCTTCTCTCCGTTGAGCTACCGATCATGAAGCAGATGGTGTCTCCAGCAAGGTCGCCGACATTGTGCGCAGTCGAGTTGGACGGTACCATTACCGTATGGGATTCCACAAAGACGGTGGGACCGGGCACTATCTTGCCTGCCAGCTTCTGCTCGTCGATCTCCGAGCCCGTCAGGTAGTAGACGTCGTCCTCCTGATTGCGTACAGCGTCAAACTGCTTCGGCGTCTCATACACATGGTATTCGATGCGATCGGGGGAGCCAAGCACCGCGGCGGCGATCGCGTGGCAGACGTCGACGTTAAGTCCGGCCCAAAGTTCTTTGCCGACGAGGTTTGCGAGGCCTGGCCGTTCAACGCTGCCGCAGCGGACGACGCCGTGCGTTTTCACGCGATCGACAACAGAGCCCGCTTTAGCCACAGAGATCGAACAGCAGACTGAGAGCAGGACTAACAAGACTGACAGGAAACGCATAGATCCTCCTGGGCGAATATCTGATATTGTCGTGATACAAAGCCGGATGGGATGCGACGAGGGCGCACCCCATCCGTCTTTTCCGTCTTCAGTTGGCTGCTGGATAGGTGCTCGGGAGCGGGTTGAAGCCCGCAGGAATGTTGTTTACTATTCCCTGTCGGATATCCTCCGGCGTGATCCCTATCGACTTACATCCGTTGCCGTCATAATGCGGCAGCGTGTTTACGACGCTGTCCGGGATCATCGCGAAGGAGGCCGGCAGCGGCGGCGACTTGCCGATCAGGCGCTGCGGATCGAAGCCCGACAGCAGGCTGTCGGTGATCGGCGAGTTGATGTCGCGCGGCCCGAGATAGTTCTGCTCAAAACCGTCCGGTCCGAACTGGTTGAAGTCCGGTGAGTCGCCGGCGACGAGCGCCTGCTTCTCCTCCGGCAGGCTGGCGAGCGCGGGCAGGTCGAAGATGGCGTTGATCGTTTCGATCACCGCGTTGTGGTCGCCCTCGGCATGCGAAACGACATGCGCCCGCGCATAAGGGCGAGATCAGGATCAGCGGGATGCGGATGCCGCGCGCCAGCGGCAGACTGTCCGGGCCGTAGGACAGGATGCGCGGCGGCACGTGGTCGTAGAAGCCGTCGGACTCGTCATAGGTGATGATGATCAGCGCTCTGCTTCCAAAGCTCCGGATTGCCGGCGACCGCGTTGATCACGCGCGCCGCCATCGCCTCGCTGATCTGCCGGTCGCTGTAGCTCGGATGGTCGTCGTCGCCCTGACTTCGCCTGGCGATGATCGCGCGGTCGGCGTCGGTGAGCGTGGCGGGAAAGTTGGCGTTCTGGATCGGCGGCGTCAGCCCGGCGATGTTGGTGAAGCCGCCGCGGATGTAGAACACGCCGCCCTGCTTGGGCAGCTTGTTGCTGGCCATGTCGTCGAACAAGTCGCCCATGCCGCGCAGGTTCGGCGTCAGCGCCGGGTTGTTGGCGAGATAGCCGAAATACTGCGGCCCTTGTGGTGGCTGACATAGCAGGCGTGCGTCGCTGTCGCCCGCCGGGTCGGTCGGCTCGTGGTCGTAGCCTTCCTGGTACCAGCGCCAGTTGACCGGCTCGGCCTTGCGCGCGGCGATGAACGGGATGTCCCGCTGGATGTCGGCCAGGTCGACAGCGGGCGCGCGGTCCTGCGCCATGTCGTCGCGCGATGTTCCGGCCCGGCGAACAGTCAGCGGCACGGTGGCGAAGGTCAGATTCTCGGCGATGTTGCTGTCGGCGTAACTCTCCTTCGCGGCCAGTCGCGGCTGCCGGTCGGCCGTGCGTTGTGTCGAACTGCGAGCCGTAGAAGGGCTGCGGATCGTTGACCACCGGTGGTCCCTGCAGCGTGCCTGGTGCGTGCCGTTCACAGTGACGTGTTGGCGCCGTTGCCGCGCCATGCTTCACCCACTGGGTCTCACCTGACTGCCCGGCGATCATCGCGATCGCGTTCGGGCTGGAGGGCGTGTCCTCGGTCGCGAAGATGTTGTCGAACATCGTGAAGCGGTTGGCATACTGCCAGAAGAACGGGATGGTGTCGCAGTCGATGTGCTCATCACCAGGCGGGCGAACTGCGTGCCCATCGGCGACGTTGGCCGGCACCGCCCTTGGTCGGCGAAGCGGTCGTACTCGTCGGCGGCGAACCCGTCCATCGCCGCCACGCCGTCAACGACGTCGAGTTTTGGTTGCGAGACCGGATGTGCGAGTGATCGACGCTGTCCGACGAAGGTAGCGTTCTGCGCGGGCCCGATGCGGAACGGCTGGACCGTGACCGGTCTGGCCGTTGGCATCCGTGTAGGTCTGGGTGAAGCCCGGCGTGTGCGTCGGCATCGCGCGGGGCCTGGCCGTCGGAATAGAGGCCGTTAACGCCAGGGAACGTGCCGTACTCGTTGTCGAACGAATGGTTCTCATTGAAGATCACAAAGACGTACTTGATTCGGTCCCGCAGCAGCTTCACGAGCATTTCCTTCGGCAGCTTGGGTTCCGTGGCCCAATCATTGACGTAGGGGGCGACGTCCGACTCGACGTCGGGCTGGGCAATGATGATAGGAGGCTTAATCAACGACTCGGCGAACACTGCCGGGATGACAGGTGACAGCAAAAGCGAGACTGTCACGAACGTGGCCATAAAAGATTTAGCAAATCGTTTCATGTTGTATCTCCTTTTGGAATAGGTGATTTCCTTTTCTTTCTTCGCTGGTAAAGAAATGAATGGATGTTCTCATTAGTTACTTCATTCGCTTTCAATCTCTCCCTAGGCGGCCTGTTGCCCGCTTTCACGGACCCATGGTTTTACGTCTCACGGTTACCCTTGTATTGGTCTTGTTCTGGAAGATGCAGCCGGCACAGGTGTCATTCTAGACCATTTGACCGAAACACTATGCTTTTCCTATCACCTCCCCTTTTTGTTCAACGCCTATCGTCTTATCCAAAAAGCCCTTTCCAGGTAAAATAACCTCTCAATTTGGGTTTACTGTCCCCTTTCCAAGTCAGCCATGTACCCATAGATAAGACTGAACTAAGCCATATGTTATATAGAAGAATGGCTTTCTTCCCGATTTGCCTATGTGGTGCGCAACAGACGTTCAATGTAACTCATTAATCCTGCAGCCAGCAAAAAACCCTTTAAAAACGGTCAGCTATTTTTTTCGTTTTCTTAGAGAGGTAGGGGAATCCCGTTATGCTGGCATAAATAATACAAGACGATTATTACAGACTCATGAAAAGAAAATGACGTTTCCATGAAATGCTAGACCGACTATGGATTAGGCAGGCATAGTTGGGTAGGAGCGTTCGATGGGGAACGCTTGATTCCAGTATCTCCGTGTATTGCTGAAATCTGGCCGCGCAGACCAAGCCTATCAAGGCTCCTCGCGAATGCGCCTATTCAGTTGATCCGAGCTCCCGGAAAGAATGTAACCAAATAAGTGGAACAGGTCACAGGACACAAACCGCGGGACTTTGATGCGTGGTGTAGGGAAAATTTTCGCTTATCAAACAACGCTGCGCTTGACCAGCGGCAGTACGGTTTTCTGTAGTCGCCTCCCATTTTTCGGTAGCGGAGACAGCTTCTTAGAAAACCAGCCTATTAACACAACAAAGGGATCACAGCAGATGCTGCAATCCCCTGATATGTTTGGTAGCGGAGGGCAGATTTACCAACAACTTTGAGTTATCTGTAAGCCCTCCTAATACTCCTGTTGTATCAATGCTATGTGTGCGCAGTCCCGGATGCTATTACAAAATCGACGGCTTTAGGGGATCCGAACCCGATAGGCTCTTTTAATCCCCCATAGTATCAATTAGACGACCGGAACCGAGCTTTGCCCGCTTCAAAAACAGAGTCGATCTGTTGCTCGATCAGGCGTCTAGGCAGCCAGTCTTGATTTCGGAACAGCGGCGCTCGCTACCTCCTTTACGCCTTCTACTACCCCGATCAGTATATCCTTGACCGCCTTGACCGCTGTGTTGCCGATGGTCGATGCGGCGTCAATGGCGCCCGTTACGGCGACTTTGGCCACCTCCTCGACGTTCCCGCCGACTTCCCTTGTTGCCTCGATAACGCCGTCAACGGCTCGTCTGGCCACCATCGCCACATCCGCGCCGACTTCCGCGGCCCCTTTCACAGCGCCCTTGACTATGGACCCCGCAATGGAGACTACATCGCCGCCCACGTCGCTAACACCCATAATTATGCCTTTCGCCACGCTCTTAGTGCTCAGGATCAGCCCTGTGCCGACCTCTTCCGTGGCTTGAAGGGCCCCTTTCATCACATCCTTGGTGACCCCGACTGTTTCGATAGCGACAACGTTCGTTGCGCGAAGCGTGTTTGACGCGGTGTTCCGCACCAAACTCACGATTTCCGCCTCGATCTCATTGAGCCCCTTGAGACTGCTGATAACGCCTTCCATCAATGTTGTCCCTGCTTTGCCGATTTCCTCCACCGGCACCGGGTCGTCAATTGTTTCTGTTGTGTCGGCTTTATGTTTTTTCACCATATTTATTCCTCCCTCCCTTCAGGGAGTATCTTTGTGTAGTCGCCGTTTCACGGCCGCTTTCCCGAGCTTTTTTTGTTTTGTTCCCAGAAAACACATCCTGGGAAATGAAATCTACTTTTCTTCGAGAGCTAGGCACGTTCTCTCTTTTTTTATTAGTATACCACGCTCGAAGCTCCGAGGCGTTTCGGATTACACTGCTCAACGGATTGTTGCCTTATTTTGAAATAATATATAGAGCCGTCTTTGCGATAAATCAGCAGTAACACGGTGTCATGCTATCCGATCTTGGACACAGCCTGAAAGCATGTAATACTTACTACCTCAAGGTTTGTAATTTTTCATTACTTGCCTATGGCTATGCTCTAATTCCGTTCGACATCTGTTATATTTGGAACAAGAAGTTGTCGAGGAATTCCATAAATTTATGGTGAGCAACCGAGCTAGCTGCTATCTCACAGCTCATAAATTATTCAGGCAGTTTTCCACGGCCTGAGAAGATTAGTATGCTGTTATAGACAGAGTGTGTTTCCGAAATAAAAAGACCCATGCAATGACCGAAGAGACTTTCCAGGGAAACGAGAAATGTGGAGAAGGAGAAAGCCCTGAGAGCATGGACTGAACTCATTTTAGGCAGGATTTTTGTCTTCAGTGTTGAGTTTTATAGCACTTTGGGCAGGGAACTACGTTGCTGCATTTTTTGTAAAGTTGAATATAGCCGAAAAGACCCCGGTTGTAGCGGAACTCTTATTAAATGCAGCAGAGATAGAGCAGATTATTTAATCATCGTTAGGACTTTAGAGAATAGAGAAGGCAATACGTTGACCACAAACCAAGTCATCACATCGAGAAAAGGGGGATCATTATGTCAGCCACAGAAGCCACAAGCGGAACGGAAACAACGCAAAGCATCGGGAAAACGGGGTCTGCGGTGAAAGAGGGTGTCATCAGCAGTCTCAAGGGGATCAATGAGATCGAAGCTGAGATTGTCAGCCTTGTCCGGAATACGGTATCCAATACGCTTCGCGAAACAAGCTCGGTCGCCGGCGAAGCGATCACCGTCACGAAGGATGTTGTTAAAGGCGCCATCCAGGCTACAGAAGAGGTCGGAACAGGGCTCATCCTGAGCACCAAAAGCGTGGCAAAAGGAGTTGTGATGGGAGTCAATGATGTGGGCGGTGATGTGATTTCTGCCGCGAGTCAGACCGTAAAGAGCGCCGTCAAGGGCGCAGCTGATGTCGGGGCGGATGTGGCCATAGTAGCCCGTCGGGCCGTCGATGGCGTCATCGAGGCAACAAAAGAAATCGGAGGGAACGCAGAGGAAATGGCGAAGGTAGCCGTCAACGGAGCTATCGATGCTGCAGGTGCGATCGGCAACACGGCGGTCAAGGCAGTGAAGGACATGCTAATCGGCACTGTTGCCGGCGTCAAGGAGATCGCCAACGCTGCCCTGCCGAAAGCAAAAGCAGCTAATCCGTAACCGCTTAGCCGGTTTTGAAAAGAGGGGGATGGTACGACGTGGTCCAGGCCATTCATACTGCCGTTAAAGGAAGGGTACGTTACAAGGTTGAAGGTCTCTATCGCTCGGGATCCCTGAAGCATGCCATTGAACAAAGTCTTACCCGGCGTGACGGGATTATCCGTATTTCCATCAATACGCTGACCGGGACGGTACTGATCGTCTTCGATGACGGGAATGGCTGCCATGCTTCATCGCTGACCTCCATCCTTGAGCAAACAATTGCTGCACATCAGCTATCGGTCTCCAAAAGAAAACCGCCGACACTGGTAGGAACAGCCGGTTTAGACGGAGTTCCTGTTCGCGCACAGAGCAACAGTGCAGAATTTACGGACGTCTCGAGGACGACGCAACAAAATCGAACAACCGAAAAAACTCCGAGCTTGCGCAAAGTACGCTCACAAGTTGTTCACGCTGAAGATCAGCCGGAACAAGCGTGGCATTGCATGAAGCGGAAGGACGTACTGGAGCAGTGGGGAACGTCCGCTTCAGCCGGACTATCCGAAGAATTATTTCAACAGCGTTTTAAGCAGTATGGTCCCAATATCCTTCCCGAATCGGTACCCCGGTCGGGCTGGAGCATTTTCTTCGATCAGTTCAAAAGCCTCCCCGTTGCTCTCCTTGGCGTCGCGGCCGGCATTTCCGTTGCTACGGGGGGTCTTGCGGATGCAGTGGTGATCCTCGGCGTCGTCGTCATCAACGCATCGATCGGCTATACAACGGAGAGACAGACGGAGAAGACCATCCACGGGTTGAAGAACCTCGTGCAGCCTTCGTCAACCGTAGTCCGCAGCGGAGTCATGAAGACCATCGATGCCAAGGAGGTCGTACCCGGCGATCTGATCATGTTGAGACCGGGAAGCTATGTCACAGCGGACGCCCGCCTCATAGAGGCAAAATATCTGAGCATCGATGAGTCTGCGTTGACGGGCGAGAGCATGCCGGTCAGGAAAACCATCGATGAACTGGATGAACCGGACATCACCCTTGCCGATCGTACCAACATGGTCTATATGGGTACCCTAGTCACGGGGGGACAGGGCTTCGCCATTGCAGTAGCAACAGCGGGCTTCACCGAAGTCGGGAAGATCCAGACCATGGTGGGAGAGGCGCGACCGCCCGAGACGCCCTTGGAACGGCAGATGGACCACCTGGGGGTCCAGTTGGTTTATGTCACCTGCATCACATGCGGCATCGTGTTCATCGTAGGCCTCCTGCGCGGTTACGGTTTTCTCCAGATGCTGAAAAGCTCCATTGCACTTGCCGTAGCTGCTGTACCCGAGGGGCTTCCGACCGTTACGACGACGACTCTCGCGCTGGGCATCAGGCGCATGCGGGATCTGAAAGTGCTCATCCGTCACCTTGACGCCGTCGAAACCCTCGGCTCGGTCGAGACCCTCTGTCTTGACAAGACCGGCACCATCACCATGAACAAGATGTCGGTGGTCCAGATGCATGCCGGCATGCGCCGTCTCGATGTTGTCGATGGCAGGATCATGGCAGAGGGAAAAAGCGTAAATCCGTATACGAGCGAGGACCTTCTCCGTCTGCTCCATCTGTCGGTGCTCTGTAACGAATCGATGGTATCAGGACAGGAAGGAGACTACGTCGTAGAAGGATCTTCGACGGAAAACGCGCTCGTGAACCTTGCGCTCAGCGCCGGTGTGGATGTCAACTCGCTTCGGGCCCAGCACCCCATCGTGCAGCTGAACCACCGATCGGAAGACCGGCATTATATGAGCACCGTACACCGTTCGAATGACCGGCTGCGGCTTATGGCTCTCAAGGGCAGCCCGTCCGAGGTGTTATCACATTGCAAATGGTATGTCAAAGACGGTCAGCAACTGGAGTTGGACGACGATGCCCGCGCGGTCTTCGAAGCGGAAAATGGACGTATGGCCGGTGAAGCGCTCCGTGTGCTGGCTATATCGTACGCTGTGACCAACGTAGAAACCATGCGCGGCGATGATATTCTCCTGCAAGGACTCGTCTGGGTCGGCCTCATCGGCATGGCGGATGTGGTCAGGAGCGGAGTCAAGGAGCTCATCAGCACGTTCCACCGCGCAGGGATTGATACCGTCATGATCACCGGAGACCAGAGCCCCACGGCCTATGCGATCGGCAAGGAACTCAATCTGAGTAAGGGCGAGAAACTGGAGATCCTGGACTCCACCCACCTCTCCCAGCTTGAACCCGACGTCATGAAGGCACTTGCCGGGCGGGTCCACGTCTACGCCCGGGTGAGCCCGGCCAACAAGCTCCAGATTGTTCAGGCGCTCCAGGCAGCAGGAAAGGTTGTTGGCATGACCGGCGACGGAATTAACGACGGGCCGGCGCTCAAGGCGGCCGATATCGGGATTGCCCTGGGACACACGGGGACCGACGTGGCGCGGGAGGTAGCGGACGTGGTCTTGGAAGATGACAACCTCGAGACCATGGTCGTAGCTATCAGCCAGGGGCGGACGATCTACAACAATCTGCGAAAATCGGTCCGATACATGCTTTCGAAGAACGCGAGCGAGATCATGATCATGTTCACCGCTCTTGCTGCCGGCATGGGACAGCCATTTAACGTTATGCAGCTTCTCTGGATCAACATTATTCAGGACATCTTCCCCGGCCTTGCCCTTGCCCAGGAACCGACTGAGCCGGATGTGCTCCTGCGGCCCCCCCGCAATCCCGAGGAACCGCTCATCAGGACGGCAGACTTCAAAAGGCTCCTCTTTGAGTCCTCTACCATCTCGGCGGGGACGCTGGCGGCGTACGGTTACGGTATCCTGCGCTACGGTCAGGGGCCCCAGGCCAGCACCATGGCCTTCACGAACTTTGTCACGGCGGGGCTCCTGCACGCCATCAGCCACCGTTCCGAGACCCACAGCATCTTTGATGCTGAGCGGCTCGCACCAAACAAATATCTCACTATCGCCCTGACAGCCTCGCTGGGGGTGCAATCGCTTACCTTAATCGTCCCGGGCCTCGGGAGCTTCCTGGGGATGAGCCCGCTTAATCCCTTTGACCTGACAATTTCAATCGGGACTGCTGTTGCTCCCCTGCTCATCAATGAAGCTACAAAAAAGATAGCTGCTCCACCATTAATACTGAATGGCAGTACAACGGTTCCGGTTCCCGTATTGAACGGCGAGCAAATTGCTGCAGCTACCTGAGCAGCCATGGTGCATGGAGAGGGTCAGATGAAAAAAGATTTCATGTTTACCTCCGAATCAGTGACGGAAGGCCATCCTGACAAGCTGTGCGACGTCATCAGCGATGCTATCGTGGACCATTTCCTTCAGCAGGACCCGTTTGCGAATATAATCGCCGAATGCGCGGTTGCAACGGCTATCGTATTTATCGCGGCACGATTTTCCTCGCCGGTCAGGGCCGACTTCGCGAACATCGCCCGTCAGGTCATCAATATGGTCGGTTACGATCAACAGGCGTTCAATTCCAAGACCTGCAGCATCATAACGAGCATCAAGGAGTTTCCTGACGGTGTTCGGAGAGATGCCGATGAGCGGACGATGACGGAGGACGAGCTCGAACGGGTCCTCGTGCATGACCAGGTCACGGTCTTCGGATTTGCCTGCAATCAGACACCGGCGTTCATGCCTCTTCCCATATGGCTTGCGAACCGGCTTGCCCGAAAGCTTACGTCGGTAAGGCTCCAGAAAATTCTGCCCTATCTCGCACCAGACGGGAAAACGCAGGTGGGTGTTGAATACCGCAACGGCAGCCCCTCCCGCATTCACAGCATTACGGTCATTGCAAGCCAGGAACGCTCACCGGAAAAAGGCGGACCGAACGGGAAAAAACTCACTGATGATATCAGGGAGGCGGTAATCGATACGGTTTTCCAGGACGAGGTGGTGAAGCCAGATGACAAAACGCGGATTTTCGTCAATCCGGAAGGCCCCTTCATCCAGGGCGGTCCCTCGGTGCATTCGGGGCTTACGGGAAGGAAAATCGCGATTGATACCTATGGAGAATATTCGCGCCACAGCGGTTCCGCGCTGACCGGCAAAGACCCTTCGCGGATTGACCGGATCGGGGCTTACGCCGCGCGTTATGCGGCGAAAAATGTGGTTGCTGCTGGACTGGCCACGTCCTGCGAAGTTCAGCTCAGCTATTCAATTGGTTTTTCGCGTCCCGTGAGCGTCCAGGTGGAGACCTTCGGGACCGGTGTAATATCCGATGAAAAGATAGCCGACCTAGTGGAGAAACATTTCGATTTCCGGCTGGCCGGGATCATCCGACAGTTCAACCTGCGATATCTGCCGTCCCAGGTCAAGGGGGGATTCTATCGCAAACTCGCAGCTTACGGTCAGGTAGGGAGAATGGACATGGATCTTCCCTGGGAATTAACGGACAATGCGCCTCTTCTTAATGGGTGATGCGACTTGTCCGCAGACTCCCTGATAAATCAATACCCTCGGATGCGAGCCTGCTCTAGTGCTATCGGTCCTGTTCAATAGGATAGTCATCGGCTTCATCCGGTTCTTTTTTTTCACAGAAGCCGTCCAGAAGATGCGCCCCTAGCACATTGAAGCAGATAAGGTTGCCGTTATTGCCGTCCCGAGTCTCATCACGAATACATTCTGCCTTGTGCATATCTAATCTCTCGGTAGATGATTGACCCGTTCGGATAGGAGGAGATGTCATTATTTGGAGTTGTCATGAAGGCCGAAATGACGACTGGAATGCTGTTTTAATGATACGGGGACGTTACCGATGCTGTTCTGGATAATATCTTAGAGGAGGATTACATCCTGTCTCAACTGAAATGGAAAAAGAGGAATGAAGCCGGAATAGAGGTGTGACAGCCCGCCAGGCTATCTGAACAGAATCGTACGTAAACCTTCCCTGTTAGAGCAATATTGCCAGGAATGACAAGCCCGTTCCTTGAAGGGCCATCTCAATGAAAGCCCCGGAGACGGCCCTGGTCACGATCTTGAAGGCCTTTGAAGTCGCCTGATGGACTACTTGATCGTTGGTGACTTTTTTCTCGGGATGATAGAAGCCAGCTCGTTCAAGCGTGTTCAGTATGTCCTGGTGATGGATCTCTGTCGGCTGATAGTGGATCAAGAGACTGCCTGTTGTTGTATTGAAATCAGCGGTTCCAATGCCATGCCCCATATTCACGAGAGCTTTCTGAACATCATAATGGACGGAGCTGTTTTTGAACAATGGATTTTTGAGCCGCAGCCTGCCGGGAACGTTATGAACATAACAGTTCATGTATCCATACCTCCTTTAATATGGTTTTAAGTATAAATCTGATTTGTTACAGTGATATGACGTCAATGTTACAATTATGTTACATGATTCAGGTTGCTGATAAGGCTGTAGAGAGAGTGCATGAGAAACCAGTGAGGAGAAAATTGAATATCGGGAAACGGCACCCCGTTTTGTCAAATTATTCAAACTCGGGGAAAAAGGCATTGGATGATGTGTATATGGACCAGTTCAAGATTTGATTATCTCCAAGTCGTAATAAATCGTAACCATTGATTTGTTATGCAAAAGATTGTAGGCTGTAATTAACCCTAAGGGGAAGTAGCTTTCTCTCGCAAAGTCAACATCCTGATGCGCTGTATCTGACTTTGCGATTGGTACGTAACTGCCAATAAGCGAGACTCTTGGTGTGGCTTTACAGCCATACTAATTATCTCGCGTTTTTATTCGTGAAGGAGTACTCATGTCTAATGTGCTCATGCTATTAATTGCTCTTGCTGTCATTCTTCTTGGTGCTACTGTATTTACAAACGGGTTGGAGTGGTTCGGCAAGAAGATGAACCTTTCCGATGGGGCTGTCGGAAGTATTTTTGCTGCTGTTGGAACTGCTCTGCCCGAAACCCTCATACCCCTCATCGCAATTCTTTTCGGTTCAAAAGATACCGGTCACAAAATCGGTGTTGGTGCAATAATTGGCGCCCCGTTTATGTTAGGGACGCTGGCATACTTCATCAGCGGCCTTGCTGTCATGGTTAATAGAAAAAAACGGGAGAATTATCCCACTATGCGGGTCGATACGATTGTAATGCGCCGGGATATCGAATATTTTCTTGTTCTCTACAGCGTTGCCATAGTCAGTACCTTCCTACTAAATCACCCTGTTTTCAAAGTCGCTATTGCCCTCATCCTGCTTCTTTTATATGGAGCTTATGTTTTGAAAACTCTTGCGGGCACGAATGAAAATCATGTCATCGAGGAAGCAGATATTGATCCGTGCTATTTTGCCCCGAAGTCCCGAGACCCCAATTTCTCCACAATTGTCGGTCAGGTTATTAGTTCTTTACTCTTGATTGTCTGGGGTGCTTACATTTTCGTTGAAAAAATTCAGATAATTTCGGGACAACTTGGGGCATCACCGTTGATCCTTTCCATGATTATTGCACCGATTGCAACAGAATTGCCGGAGAAATTCAATAGTGTAATTTGGATTAACAAAGGGAAGGACACCCTTGCAATCGGAAATATCACCGGCGCAATGGTATTTCAAGGTTCAGTAATTACCGCCATTGGCATCTTAATGACTGACTGGGACTTGACGCCTGCTGCGCTCATAACCGTTATCCTGACTTTTGCTTCGGTTGGTCTGGTTTATTGGCAAATACGCTCAAAGCATAAGCTAACACCATACACTCTTCTGGCTGGCGGTGCTTTTTATTTCATCTTTATTGTGCTGGTATTGATGGGAAAAATTTGAAAAGATTTTTTGTGTACAATTTGCAACGAGGAGAACCTGGCTTGCGCAGTGCGTCAGTCCAGGATTCCATCAATACAAGGCACCTCAAAGTACGAGCCATCTATAAACTCAAAAACGATTGTACAGCTCAGGCAACATTGTTCGGAATTCTGAACATGATAAATTATGCGGGCCTCTCACGTGAAGGACTAACTGAGATACTGATCGACTGTATTACGCTAGTTTATAATATCGCCCTTGCATATATATCCATAAACGCCACTAGCAGATACACTTTTCCTCAGGGTGTGCGCATCATAGGACGAATAAAAGGCAATTCGAATATGGTTTATATCCCCATTGGCACGGAGCAGCATTGCATGATGACCGCATGACAGCAGTGTCATGTTAATATCAAGCAGAACAGGATCGGGCTGGATCTGGGCTCGCGAGGTTTACATGACATTAAGAAGCACATCATCGTTGTTTCGTAAATATAATATTATTTTACACGTTTTCCCTGTTTTTTTGGCGACGATTGGAAATATATGCCGTTTCCCGACTTGTAATTGCCTGCACTCCTAGAAATCCCGGCAAGAGCGTGATAAGGACGAACATCTTCGTAACAAGAAACATCGTGACGCGTTGCGAGTCGTTTCACACTCCGCCTTACTATTTTTTATTCCAACAGATGCAAAATGAACCTGACGCAGAAGACGCGGGAAATAGCGGTGTTTTTAGGGGTGTTCCGATTCCACGGTGCTTGCTGTTCCCTGCGTCTCCTATGGTTGTTGTCCGTCGATATTCTGGGAGCTTTCAATATAAGGAAGTGTTACTACTATATCTTGACTGATGTCTAAAGACACGATTAACAACATAAGATGCCCGGCGTGTGAATCAAATATCGTCTATCGTGCCGGGCGGGCACGGACAGGCAAACAGCGCTATCTCTGCCTGATATGTGGTATGCAGTTTACCAATGGTCATCGCACGAGAGTCAAAAATAGGCCGTTATGCGTTGCCTGCGGCAGCATCATGCATCTTTACAGTTATGAGCTCACGATTATACGTTTCAGGTGCTCTCGATATCCTGACTGCAGGACGTACACGAAAGTTCCGAAGATATTATGAGGCCATCCCGGGCGGGGCATCAGCCGACCTTCCAACCGACAAAACAGCTTTGGTGGACGTTGGAGTGAATACATCTCTGTTTCATTTTTTCTTAAGTGCTTTCGAGCGGGCCGTGGAACGAGTTTTGGCATGCCTTCGCTGCTCTTGCCCAATCATCCCGCTTGCACATGAAGCCCCTTCCGTCGTACGCCCCCGACTTGACCCCGGATGAAGGAGTATGGACGAATTGCAGTTTACTTTAAGCATTTCTTCCTATAGCTGTTATATTTTCCATACTTTTTAACTGAAAGTTACGACACGAATTTAATAGTGTCTAACTGACAATTGATACCCAATCGCAGTCATTGACTTGATTGCACATCATAATCTTCTTCAACGCTCGGCAAAGCTGTTGCAAGAAAAACCGATGTCATTGACAAGTCTTGCTGATTCCATGCGCACACCTTCTTTTGCAACATTATGCTGCACCCTAAAAATACTCCATCTGTAACGCAATCTTAACTTGAACTATGCCTAGATAAATGATAAAAATAGCTACGCTGTCTAGTCCCCTTCATTAGGAAGAATCATTATGGATGCCAATCAGATGGACGTAACAATAACTGTTGGGGGAAATTAGCAAAGTTCAGCAATAAGATTATGTCCTGGCGGAAGAGAGACTCACAGGATCCATCAAGATCATTTTTTGGAGCGGAAATGTTGAGAAAATGGAAAAGTGCGAGGAACTGTTAAAAAGGTAAGGAATCACCATATCAGGGTCCTTTGCTGACCGACAGAATTATCTGTTGAGCCCCAGAAAGCCCGAATCAAAGAGAGTACGCTCTTATTTTGATTCGGGCTTTTATTGTTTCGCGTCCAGAGCGTCGGGAGAAACTTTTTCATCATGTTCGCATAGCGAATTTTTTTGACTGGAATGTCATTTAGATATTGCACAAGGGGTTACAATGGGCGGCAAATTTCTCTTGCCATTGGTTGCATGTTTATTGTTTTTAGCGCCGTTCCAGGCGCTGGCGGATGCGGCCTTTGATATGACTGGATTTCAGTCCCTCGGTCAAGAATACGCCTCCGGGGAAATATATTTCACTCTTAGCAATGCGAGTTCTCCGTCCTATTATTCCTTTTGCATCGATAATAGCCGGACAATCTACCAGAATACGCCATATTACGCAGTATTTGCACCTGTCAGCGCTAGCAACGCGGAACAGCTTGAGGCCGCGTATATTATGAATACTTATTCTCCAAGCATGCCAGGCCGCAGCAATGTCCCCGGTATAACAGACATCACACGTCAGGGAGTGGCTGTCCAATGGGCCATATGGATTGTAACTGGTGAGGACCAGGTGGCCGGATTGCAAGCTCTTTTTAATGACCCGGCATATGCGGATATAAACGCTGCCGCGAACCAGATGGCATTGCAAGCGGAAACGGTGTCCAACCTGACGAATTATACAGATATGTATATGCAACTGCAACTTTGGGACTCTCAGGCATATTATACTACGGGAAACGCGGCACATGAGGAACAGACCTTGTTGGCGCCCGTTCCTACTCCCGCGCCCGGAACCCTCTGGCTTTTGGGGTCGGGCCTCATCGGACTCTGGGGCATGTGCCGCAGCATTCTGAGCTGAAATCCCCGGAAACTTGGCTGATATAGGTCAGGGCTTCTCGAAAATTAATTAACAGACGCTGGGAAATTCAACAGAAAAAAGGAAGAGGACCGGGGTGAAGGGAAAGCTAATGGGTCCACCAGAAGTAAAGGCTGGCAGGGAGGGTGAAATGAGGAAAAATCGTAAAGGGGTTCATATTTAGAGAAATTCCTAATAGTCGAAGGCCGTCCTATTCTACTTTCAGAACAGATCTTCTGACACCTTTTGCGCTATTATTGGATGGCATTAACTCGAGCA
This sequence comes from Nitrospirota bacterium, assembly GCA_963826885.1. Lineage (GTDB taxonomy): Bacteria > Nitrospirota > UBA9217 > UBA9217 > UBA9217 > JAJYKN01. Next base: position 127,537 of record CAWGYL010000002.1, read on the forward strand.
CGACGAAAGATGGCAGCGGGCGTCCCTTAACCAAAAGCGAAGATACGATCAGCCCCATAAGACGCATGGTATTGACAATGATAGCCTCACTCTGTGGCGGCGTGCGGCTGATTTGGGTACTGAACTGACGGATGCATTTTGCTCTCATTGAGCTATGACCATAACAGAGTGATCCATGAGAAAGGTAACATAAGTAAGAAAATCTATAACTTATAGTGCGTGGAACTAAAGCGCGGCTTATTCGGCTTGGTTAACAAGTATGCCAATGGCAACTGGATCAATGCCGTGGATAAGAATTTTGGGGGAACGAAGAAGTTTATGTGTGTCCCTTGGCGCTCTGGTCGCGAGCTTGGCAACTATGGCGTGGACCCGTAAATCCATACTTAAGATTTGTAAAGATCGGCAGATAACGTCATCGTGTGCTAAGGAGCTCGTTTCGTGAATGATTTCACGGGCTCCCTTTTGATTTTGAGAGCATTGCAGTCGGTGCGATTTTATTTAAAAAGTCAAAATAAGGAGACGGAGCATGAGAATGGGCATAAGAAATTTCTTAACGATGTTATTGCCTCTCTTTGTATTTGCGACGCTTTTGTCTTGCGGCAGCAAAGGAGTAGGAAATGGTTCAGGTTCAAATGCAATCTCGCAAACTCCCGGTGAAGAGATACATGCGAGTACAGACACAGGCTCACAATGCCCACTTGTCGGCATCTGGGTGAGCGGGTCATATCGTCTTATATTCAAACCGGACAATACATATTCACGCATATACAACCATGATGACACTCTGGCTATTTCGGGAAACGTTCAGCTAAGCGGCAATGTGATTATAGTAAACGACGATTCCGGCGGCCGTTATTCTTGCGTTAATAGCGACATCGGGCAGGTCGTGAGCGGCACCTATACGTATACCATTAGTGGTAATACACTGACCTTTAACCTCTTTCATGATCCGTGCAGCGATCGAGCCGCTATGTTTGGCTTGGTGTATACAAGACAATAACTCACGTTATTAAAATCATGACGGTGGTCCCTTATCGCGGTGCGTTCTCGATTCGCATCTCTCAGCCATGTGTTTTTGACCGAACGTTTCACGATGGCTAGTCCAAGTCCCGTGCCTCCCCTGTTTCTCGATCAAGCAGTTATCTTTTGATATATAATGTTCGATGGTCACTATTTACGTTAACAGTTGGACTGGTTAGCTCCTGCTAGAAATTGACTGCTATGCCGAACCTGATTCCGAAAATATCAGTGTGGCTGTCCGGTTCTATTGCATAGAGCACCTGCCCCGTTGACGGGTCGTACACAGGGGACCCATTCTGTGTGAGTTGGACCGGATTTGAGGCGCCGATGTTCCACCGCTGATAATACGGTCTCGCGAAAAGGGACATCCCGTTGAGTTGGCTTTTATTAATCTCGTAAGTCATCGGCACTTCGATATGGTACCCCGGCTTCGGCTTCAAATTGAATGTGGCGTTGTCGAACTGACCATCCGCGTCAGTCTGCATCTGTGGGTCGATCGGGAACTGGATTGAGGTATCGAGACCGATGAGGCCATTACCATACCGGTAGGCGAAATTGGCTCCCAGTGCACCATAACCCCATGTATACGTTTCCAGGTAATTCGGGAGGTTGTCCTCTCCTCTTTCCCAATACCGAAATCCGAGAGCAACGTACGGCGTTAACGTCGCGTTCCCGAAGTTCAACGCCTTATATCCGACAGATCCTTCCAATTGATAGAAAAATTCGCTCGTTCTCAACGTGATTGGAGTCCCGTTCTGCAATGCTCCCTTGTATGTAGCAGAATTCGATCCGTTGAAATCGACCGATCCGCGTACGAACATCTCTTCATTGTCATACCGGGCCTCGAAGAATAGGCCATTCATCCACCCAGTGTCCTGATCGAGGAAGCCGCCATTCATGGTTTCCTTGTATGAAAAATAGTTGCCGTCATATCCTAACGATAACGTGCGTCCACGCTGGCCGGCGCCATCGTTATCCCCTTGCCAAGCTTCGGCACCCTGTATGGGGAACAGCATACATAAGCTCATACAACAAACCACAATAACTTTTTTCATACCCCCCCCCAAATGGCGATTAGATGAATATATACTCTTTTACTTAATTTGAAAAAGCCATGACGCTAATATTTGTATTGTCTACTAGAGGTAAACGTGTGGCCGTACTCTTTAAGTGATCTTCTGAGACATTCCAGGAGTTTATCGGTCTTTAACTTTTTTATCAAGCAAATTTATCGATTTAATGGGAAACACCACTTACATGATAAAATCATGAATGTTTAGAAATCTCTTTGCTACGCAGAAAGCCCCACGGGCATTTAGGCCTATTTATAATCTACGTTTAACCTAAAGGTAGCACTGCCTCTCTGATTGTCAAGCCGAGAAAGCATTTTAAATCAGGAATAGGCATAAATAGTGTATGGCAAAAGGTGGCCTCCGTTTCAATAGTTTTTCTACAAACATTTCTCCTGATTTACCGTGGCGAACAATTTATCCTCCCGTGATCATAACGTGACCTTCGCATGATATCTTTCATACAGTTAACGAGAATGCATTGCGAAAAAGGTGATAAAATGAATAGAGCATTTTTCGCGATATCCGGTGTGCTGCTTCTTCTTGCACTCTTCTCACTGTTCCTGTATTCGGGCGCGATGACTGGCGCTGCGACTTTGTTCCCCGTTCCTGGATACGGGACAAACCAAGCACAGGAGAAGGGATTGTCAATAGTGATTTTCAAGGTCAAGTGTTATGAAGAAGGAAAGGTGGCACTCCAAGGACTAAATGGAATCCAGAAAATCGAAACGGGCTTTCATGACGTTCAGGAGACAGATACTGTTTATTACGATCCGAAGGTGATCACGATCGAAGAGATGGAAACGGCCTTGAAGAAGGCGGGAACGTATGTGGAAACAATGAAGAAGAAAGAGAGGAATTGATCATGTTTGTGAAATTGTTGATAGGAACATTGCTGGTTCTGCCGCTCATGGTTACCCGAGCCAATGCAGGCACAATGCCGCCTGTTGAAAAAGCAACATTCGCGGGAGGGTGCTTCTGGTGCATGACCCCGCCTTTCGAGAAACTGGACGGAGTAAAAGAGGTCGTATCCGGCTACACCGGCGGGCATACCATCAATCCCACCTATAGTCAGGGTTTGGCAATTCTTTAAAAACCGACAGGCATCACGAACAATCCAAAATCGGGTAGGAGGCGGGATTACTCCCGCCGTCCTCCCACACCACATACTATAACGCTCCTGTCAAGAAAAAGATTCAATTTGCTTTTATTCAATAGGATAACTTGATCAGTATATTAAAAACGCACCTCTCTCTTTCGGCATTTACGCCGTTATCACTTTTATCGACGAGTCTCTCGCAACCAGACGAACGACATCTCTGATAGTTATGTCACCTATGCGGCGTGCCATATGGCCGCCAAGAATACCTTATCCAGATTCTATCGTTCAAAACGAGAGGCCCTGTATTGTAGGTGACGAGGTCAACTGCCCTCAACTAACTTGAGCACGGGCTCTCCCGTCGAAATAAATTTTGCGTACACCATTATGCGGCTGCTTTTCGTTCTACCCGCTTTTCCAGTTTAAGGTATTTCGAGTCGAAAGATTCCTTCTTTTTCATCAGCGTCCAAGCAATAATCAAGAGCTTCGCGGCGAGCTTCACCCTCATTTTCGTGGCAATGCCTTTCTCCTTCGCCCGTCCAGCAAGCTTATTCGTAAAATAGGGAATAAAGTCCTTACTCTTAATCGAGGCAATGAACGCTGCCTGGTATAACGCGCACCGCAGATCCGCCTTGCCCTGTTTGGAGATGATCGGCGTTGCCCTGTTTGACGTTCTTCCGCTTCTCTGTGCGCAAAGATCAAAACCCGCCAACCGCAAAACCTGTTTGCCGCTTGTAAAGCGGTGGGGATCGCCGATGGCTCCGAGGACCTTGGCGGATACATCCGGCCCAAACCCAGGAATGCTCAAGAGGTACGTATACTCCGGAAACTCAAGACAGGCATTCTCAAGCTTGTCTTCAACCGCTTTGATCTCCTGCCTAACCTGTTTCAAACTATCTACTGCAATCTGAGCTTCATGGAAGGCCGCCTCTCCCATGGTGCAGCCAACGGAATTGACCGCGGTCCTCCAAATCGCTCCCACTCTGCGTTCCCGAGCCAACGTCATTTTGCCTGGTGCTACGGTACGGCAGAAATCATCGTATTCCATGCCGGCGATAGCGGAAGGATCCAGACATTCCCGCACTACCGCCAGGGTCTCTGACGATCCGTAGTACGTATCCAACTCAGGGAAATACTGTGCAAGGATATGATTGCGAATATACGCGCTTATGCCGTGTTCCCGCTTCTTCAGTCGCCGCTTGACTGCGTTTAGTACGCGCACGTTTTGAAGCGTCATCAGGGGATATTCATAAAACATGCATTTCCCCTGTGCAATGAGATCTGCGATATTAGCCGAATCCTTGTCATCGTTTTTATCCCATCGACCGTTCAGAAGTTGCCGGTTGTTCTTTACTGCCATACCGCCAACAAAAACGACCATCAGACCGCATTTGAGCAGATGCTCCGCCAGGGGCTTGTGGTAGTCTGCCGTCGGCTCGATCCCGAAAACGACTTTCGGCAGGCTGTATTGAACCTTGACACGCTCCACATGCGCATCCAGCTTTTCGAATCCCTCGATCGTGTTGTCAAAGATCACATTCCTTAAAAGCGTCTTGCCTTGCGCAGTACCAAAAAACGCACGGTGCTTCTCTTTCGCCACATCAATCCCAATGATCAAATATTCTTCCGAACCACGAATTTCTTTCTTCAGTTGCCGAAATTGCTGAAGTCTGATATCATCAATACAGTTCATAGAAGCCTCCTGCCCTTGAATTTAGTTTCGTCATAAACTAATTCTTAGCAGGAGGTTTCTATTTTGGATAGTCTTGAAGAAAATATTTCCTATACTTTAATGGGGAAATATAACCTCATGCTCTATCCATATATAACACGTACGTGCCGTTCGGCATACGGCGGTTCCTGTCTTTCCGCTCTTTCGGTGACCTTGTCGCCTCCTGTTCTATAAGCACCTGACTTTACCTCGCGGATTCCGTCCGCTACTTCCAGCCTAGGCCCTCTTGCGGGGCTTGTGCTCAGTACAGATAGAGATTCGGTCTCGAACAGTCCGACAAGTTCGGCCCTTCATCCCGTTGGTGCGGGACTAATACGGCCTCTGCTGACTTCTACCGATCCATCTCAACACCTTACGATGTCGATAGCACATGGCAGAACGGCAGACCTCCCAGGGTAAGACGCATGACCTTCATCCCATATACCCGCCGCATCTACTTCCACACCTTCCGGATGGTTATCGGGCTTTGAGTCTTTATGCCCTCTCGCCCAAGTGTGGCTGCCTCATATGCGGTTTCTGTTCGTCAGGCCGGGACTTTGCTTACAGCTTCCTTCAGATTCCGGGTCGCCCCGGACACCCTTGCTGTTCGGCTAACGGTTCCTCCCATCAAGGCCCATAAAGGACTTTCACCTTCGAGTCGCCAGTCAGTTACCAATCTGACCAGCCTGTAAAATACAGAGCGTCATGCCTGGCATACATAAAAAAGTGCCAATTCTTCTCGGAATTGGCACTTTTTGTGGTCATGTCTGCCCGCATACGAAGCCTGATCACGTTAAATCACTCTACAAGCATCTCAGACCCCGTTTAAGAACGGATCGCTACCAATTCATTACATGTGGTGCTCATGGCCCATGGGCATTTCGCTTGCCCCCTGAAGGGTAATTGGTAGTTCCTTCACTCCCGTTTTCTCGAAGACCAGCGTCACGTTGAATTTCGAACCTACCGTCATTGTCATAGGCATGTCCTGGATCATGATATGGCTGCCGCCCATCTTTAATTCCAGATTGCTTTTCGCGGGGACTTCTATCGTGTTCATATTTACCATGCGTTCACCTTGCATGACATGGAACGAAGCTTTTGCTCCCGGTATGTCAGTCTTTACTTCCTTGAGAACATCCGATCCACCTTGATTCCTAATATTCATGGTCACCATAGCTTCTCCCATGATAGCAGGAGACAATTCGGCATTGACCCCGTCAATGCTGATCTGCGGCGGACCGCTCTGGCATGAAGCAAGGATCATGGTGGTTACGAACACGGATATTACCAATAGCTTTGATTCCCTCATTATTCCAAGTGATTTTATGATAGCCTCCTTCAGAAGTCGCCAGTACTGTCATTTTGAGTAACCTTGTCTACAGAAATAAAAGTTGACTGTAAACATTCAGCGGCCCTAGTTGCGCAGTCTTCAGAATGTATAACGCACTCCTAAGGAGGCAGTGTAATGCGGCGCTAGTTGTACTCCATTAAGATCCTGATAAATGGGCACTTGAACGAAACCGTATATCGCAACCTGCTGACTGACAGACACGGTGATGCCAGGGCTGATATACAACAATGTTCCTCCGGTATTAACTTCATCCGCATTATCTCCTTCATCATGCACAACGTATCGGTAGTTAAGCTGAAGCAAGGGGGAAAGATTAGAAAAACCCGCGTACAGTAAACCCAGGGTAAGGTTGAGTCCCTCACCCGGCTTGTATTGATCTCTTGAGTCCAGCGCTCTTTGATAGAGCGCCTGGGCGAAGTAGCTCACATTCATGCTTAGTCCATCGGTATAATATGCGCCGACTATGGCATCAGTAGTGCCTGTCCCGGGTTGAAGACCACGATCAATAGGGACCGGGCCTGGAGCGGTCGGGTCAGTCGACGTCCCGGTATCTGTGTAACTGCCGGTCGGCAGCTTGAGACCGAAAAGAATACCAACATTGTGCCTTGGTGACAAACCCTGGTAACGACCCAATACCTTTATATCACCGATACTTGAAGTATGTGAGTTGTACTGCCCTCCTCCGGGCCCTGGGGTGTACCCATCCGATGCGGTTCCGAGTGTGCTATGGTTTCGATTGATCCATGGTAATTGAACATTCACTCCCCAATCGCTGCCAGTGCTATAGTCTATTCCCAGCGTATAATAGTTGTTCACCGTATATTTCTCGATTTCCTCGGTGCCACCTGTTTGGGGATCCGGAAGTTTGCTGGCGGCTACAGGATCAATTGTTTTCGTCCCGCTCCGCAGCTGATCCTGATCAATAAAATCCCAACGAAGATCCATTTTTAGTCCTGGTGTGCAAGAGAGCTGCTCGTTTTCCCAATCGGAACTCAATGTGCAGCCACAACTTGCACAGGCCCTTGCATCTTCTGAAAATAATAGCAAGGTGCTTGCAACCATAATGAACGCGCCTACGCTGTTAAACAATATTCGCGTAAATTTCTTCTGTCTAACTTGCTGGGCGAAATATCTTTTTACTCGCATGGTGAAGTCTCCTCTTCAAGTAGTTACTGTTGTTTCAACAACTCAGCAATTTGTTTTTCATACATCGGGAGAAATTCCTTGCCGAACCCCATTTGCACATATCGGATAACTCCATCTTTACCAATGATGAATGCGGTCGGCAAAGTTCTAAAGTTATATCCTCTTCTGATGATGCCCTTTTTGTCGATAAGGACCGTAAACGTAACCGGGACCTTCTGGAGAAATTCAGTTACAAGCTTTTCGGAAGAATCGATATCTATTCCGATTATTTCGAGCCCCTCATTGCTATATTTTTTATAGAGTGCGTCGAGTGCAGGAAGTTCTTCCCGGCAAGGATCGCACCAGGGCGCCCAGAAGTCCAGGAACACCACCTTGCCCCTGAACTGCTTCAAGGTGACTACTTTACCGTTCACATCTACGAGACTGAAGTCAGGCGCCGAAGTTCCAACCTGACTGGCATTCACAAAAACAGGTAGGGTGAGCGCAAGCAATAGTGCTATTATGATGATTTTCATTGACTGATCTCCCGCCATGTATTCAAAATGCATCGCTGCGCGCAGCATAAAAATAAGCTTTTGTAAACTTGCTCAAATTTAGTGTTGATCTTAAACCGCATATCCGGCTGTTCTCCAGGAACTCATAAAAACACTCCACTCCGGAAATATCGCACCTCGTAAATGGATGATGGATTAAACATTCCCGAAGTGGAGCCAAGCTTTAAAGGGGAGGATAGCCTATGAGAACTATCCTCGGAGATACCATGCAAACGCATGCGTATTTGTGTGCCTTCCTGCTGTAAGGCAACAAGCTGACTCAAAAACCTCGGCTGCGTTACGGATTAGGCTTTTGGGGGGCGTTCGTCTTGAAAGGCAGTTATGGTAGGTTTTATGAGAGGATTTATAATTTTAGAGGTTTCTTGAAGAACCAGAGGAAAAGGATAACAAGGGCACTCCTGAATAAAGGGCATGCTTCCCCCTGACGACAGGGCTGGAGTCGTTGAATGACATATGTCTAGAGTGCCGATCATTGTATGTGCGTCGTGGCTGCACGTGAGAGAGAGGGAAGGCGGAATGGCGATGGTGAGAGCAATAGCTAGAAGCACTATGAGAGCTTGCCATTTCATGAAATTATCTTAAAGTCAAAAGTGCATAATGTCAACATAAAGTTACAATTTTAGCTGGTTATTGAAGAACAACATTATTGATTTACAAGCATGAATTAGGGCATGAAACCCTAGCCGGGATTCATCCCATTGATTCTTTTTCACCGGGATATACACCTCTCGGGAGGCAACACTGTAACGCTTGACAATAACAGCCAGATATTCCCGTTTTGATCGCGCACTCACGGGAACGCACTCTCGTTTGGGAGTGTTAGTTATAGTAACATGAATTATGAGTCAATGATCTATTTCAATGTTTACTTGGGTAAATTCTCTCGGTCAATTTGTCTTGACAGGGGGATACACGGAATTTATCATGGTTTCATGATCTATCCTGGATTATTGCAAACCGTTGCAAAGAGGATCACCCTGTCCAACGTGATGGGGGGCCTCGCATTCCTGCTGGTCGCAAGCCTGATGCTGTTCATCCTGTCTGACTGTTCAAAACAGGTTTCCTATCCCTCCCCAGTACAGATCGGCTCCAATATCGTCATCGATATGTCAAGCCTGGAGCTTGAGGTTCCCAAATTCTACACGTACCAGTTTCAGGACAAAAAGGTCAATTTTTTCGTTATCAAAAAGGAGGACACGCCCCTTTCCTTTCTTGACGCCTGCTCAAGCTGTTATCCCCATAAGCAGGGATACCGCTGCGAAGACAACGCGGTTATCTGCCGTTACTGCAACGTCAGGTTGCCCATCAGTAAGCTCGAAAAAGGTATCGGGAGCTGTTATCCGATCAAAATTGAGGGCAAAATGGAGAACGGCAAGTATATGATTGCGGTGGACACCTTGGAAAAGGCGGCGGATAAGTTTTGAGATGAGGCGGCCTCAAAATAAGGTGCATCCAACGATTTAACCGTAAGCCCACCACTGCAAAAAATCTTTACAACGTGAAGTGATCGTTATCCTATTACCACTTCTGCTCCGACCAGATCCGCCCACCGTAGCGCAATCTGATGCAATATGTCTGTTTCGCGAGTATGTTTCTGGATCGCTTTCGCAATCAGAAATGCCCTTCCCCGTTTTTTCTAGTCCTCTCGGTCCGCTTCATGCCAACAAATTCTCCCCAGGCGGTTATTTGCCAGTTGTCTGTCCTGCTTGCCTCCGGCACCCAGGGTGGTACGGACAACTTCAAGCGAAGGGAAAGCGCATGCACGTAAGGTTCGTACATCCGCCGCAGCTCGTAAAGCCGCGGGGCCACATCCGCGTCCTTCCGGAGCTGAATACCTTCTGTCTCGAGCGCCGCGTGCATCGAAGCGAGTTCCCGCGGTGGAAGCCGGTCGATCAGCGGCTCCTCGGGCGCGACGTGTAACACCAGCGCGAGATCCACGATTGCATGGCGGGCCATGGCAAAGGTCAATTGCGCCTGGCGCACGCATGTTCCATGAAGGTTGGTCATGACGAAGGCGCAGGTGTCCAGGATGGATGTCAGCGCCGCGAGCCACGATTGATTATCGTGCTGGGAACGGAAATACACGAGGACCGGAAAGGAGAGATGGCTTTCGAGCAATTCCGCCGACCATCGTTCCCATTCGTAGAGGAGCCGCGACAGCGATTCTGTGGCGGAGTCCTGGGATTGGCGCCGCACCATTTCAATGGCCGTCGGAGGAGAGCCAGCGCGCGCATCCAGGAGCGAGATATTGACCTCTCTTTTCGAAAATGATTGATTGAGTGCCGGAAGGTAGCTGATTACGATGGCCAGAAAGCCGAAGCCCATGCCCGATTCGAGGACAATGAGAGCCCGTGCAACGGGAGTGTGTGGCACGATATCTCCCAGGCCGAGCGTAAAAAAAGTCGTCCCGCTGAAATAGAGGCAGGTGCCAAACGTTACGTAGTCCTCGGGTGTTTTCAAGGCGTTACCCGGCGCCCAATAAAGGAGCGCGAAACCCGAGATCAAGACGCTGGCCCAAAACCCCAGCAGCAACGGCAGCGAAAGGGGGCCATAGTAGCTCAGGTAATTTTCCTGGCGTTTCCCACTCGAAAGCGCATGGACTAGCGCAGTCCAAAGTCGCCATGTGGTCCGATAGAAGAGACGTACGAGCCGTATACGCCTCGTCACCCGACGCGGAAAAACGACGGTTTCAAAGGCATCCGCCAGCACAACAATGATAAGGGCGATGCCCGCAATGGTTGCGAGAATCGGCACGGTTATTACTCCCCTCTTCACGCCCGCAGGCACGCCGGAGCATGTCTACCGGGTGTTGTATTTCAATTATATCACCTACATCACTGCGGTTGCATGTCTTCCTTCAGCGAGAGAGGTTTGAGATTGACAGAAGATAAAAATTTATGCCTCTGCGTCGCAAAACCGCGTCTCTTCAGGGCGGGGATATAAGGCGCTGATTGCAACGCAACCAAAAAAAGTTTTTTTTGATAATTAAGTAAACAATTGTTCACCGCTTACTATAGGCGTGAAATTAATCAATTTCCGCGAATCCTCGTAGGTGATTCCATTTTCACTTGCATGACATTCTTACCGTTTGCCGAACCGGCAGCTACGGGGGACAGACAATTGTTGTGCGACATTCTGGTAAGTCACTGATATTTTGATGTTTATCTTTCGCTTGTTATTACTCGCACTTGTTTCCCTATTCCATGAATAAACATATGCTATTATTTATGAAACGGTTTCGCAGCCATCATCGCTCATGATAGCAACTAGGTGAGCATTTGTCTACTCAAATATCAAAACAATGCTTTTTGGGTTGTGTTGCAAGTAGCGCCTTATATCCCCGCCCTGAAGAGACGGGGTTTTACTGCGCAGATGGATAAATATGGTTGAAGAATGGGAAAAGTCGAGGTGAACTATGATCCCGCTTAAAGACATCGACCGCAGGCCCTCACGTTTTCCGGCAATCACTACCCTGATCATCGGGTTGAATACGCTCGTTTTTCTGTTTGAATTAGTGAACGGACCAGCCTTCATCGCCCGGTGGTCGTATAGTCCGTCAGAAATCGTTGCAGGACGAAACTTGATCACCCTCCTGACCGCCATGTTTGTACATGGCGGTTGGTTACATATAATTGGCAACATGATATTTTTTTGGGCGTTCGGACCTGCGATCGAAGACACAATGGGAAGAGCGAGGTTCCTAGTCTTTTACTTATCAGGCGGACTGGTAGCCACCCTTGCACAGGTGCTCCTTAACCCTGACTCTTCAATCCCCAATCTAGGCGCAAGCGGCGCGATTGCAGCGGTCATGGGAGCATTTCTCATCACCTTTCCCCGCGACAGGATCCGCACAATTGTTTTTCTCGGAATTTTTGTGACAATAGTCTTTATTCCGGCGATCATACTGGTAGGATTATGGTTCGTCCTTCAGTTCTTCAGCGAAGTCGGCTCACTGGCAGTGCAGCAGACCGGTGGTGGGATAGCGTATGCAGCCCATATCGGGGGATTTGTCTTCGGCGTTGTCTTTGCTCCTTTATTTGAGTCCCATCGGCGGCGTTACAAATAAGCTGAAATGAGCTTATGCCTATGACCGTTATAAGGCGGTGAATTTCCTCGGTCATAGCGAGATGGATAAGAAATAAAATGCGTGTCGGATGTAAAAGGAATGCATTGTGCTTCGAAATCAACGTTGACTCGGTCGACACAGGAGGTTGAACGTGACAACAGCAAATAAAACAGCATGCATCTTATGTTTTACCCTTGCTCTCATTGTGTTTCAGACAAACCTGTATGGTTCAGAGGAAAAACCTGGGCAATCCCTTCCAGTCTACAGTCTCTCTGTTTCATTTGACTTGAAAAGTAATCTTTTGAGAGGCAGAGCGGCAATTACGCTGCCCAAAGCTGCTGATATGACAGTTTCTCCTGGTAATCTCAGGATTATATCAGTCACACTGAACGGATTGCCTGTGGATTACAGAACAAAGGACAATCTCTTCAAGGTTACCGGTACTGGGATACTCGAAATAGCGTACGAGGGGACCTTCAGGGGAGAACCAGGAAGCAATGAAAATCTTGAGAGTGCAGGCATGGTCTCAGCCGGGATGGTGAGCGAGGAAGGCATCTCACTCAACGGCGACTGGTATCCAGCAATCAACGGACTTGCCTATTATAAGCTCACTGCTCTTGTTCCGAACAATTTCATTGCCGTATCGGAGGCGGATGAAATTGATGCGAGGGATGCCGCTTCGGGTAAAGAGTATTCTTTTGTTTTTCCTCATCCTTTAACCGGGATAGACTTTGTTGCGGGCAACTACCGCGAAGTCAAGGACACTGTCGACGGTATAGGCATTTATGCATACTTCTTTCCCGCGGATGTTTCCCTTGCAGCCAACTATATTGAACACACAAAGAAATATCTCAGGATGTATAACGAGCTCTTCGTCCCCTACCCGTACAAAAGATTCTCTGTTGTAGAAAACATCCCGCCTACAGGCCTTTCCATGCCCACCTTCACCCTCCTGGGGCGGGACATCGTCCGCCTCCCTTTTATTCTTGAAACCTCCCTGGGCCATGAGATCACCCATCAATGGTTCGGGAATTATGTGTACGCCGACTTTAAGAAGGGTAATTGGCTTGAAGCGGTCACGAGCTATCTCTCCGACCATCTCTATGAGGAACTGAAGGGCAAAGGATGGGAGTACAGAAAAAATATTCTCATCAATTTCCAGAGCTATGTCACCCCTGACAAGGATTTCCCCCTCAGAGATTTCACCGAGAGGACCGGCTTCGCCTCCATGGCGATCGGCTATGGTAAAGGGGCAATGCTCTTTCATATGCTCGAGAACCTGGTCGGAAGAGACATATTCTATAGATCGTTACGGAGACTTATCGAGGACAATAAATTTAAACAAGCCTCGTGGGCCGATGTAGAGACTTCATTTGAGCGAGAATCAGGCAAAGACCTCGGATGGTTTTTTACCCAGTGGCTCAACCGTAAGGGAGTGCCCTCCTTCGAAGTCCGGTACCCTGGTGCTATTATTTTAAAGGGAATCACGACCGCTTCATTCGAGTTTGTACAGAAGGGAGAGCCCTACAGAGTTGAATTGCCCGCGAAAGTTATTACTGAAAAGGGTGAAGTGAAACAGGTGCTGGCTTTGGAAAAAGAAAGGCAGTATTTTGATATTGCTGCAAAAGAGAACCCTACGGATTTAATCTTTGATTATGACTACGATATAATGAGGACGCTTGCAGACAATGAGTTTCCTCCTGTTATCGCACGGCTGCTTGGGGATGAAAAAAAGATTATCGTTTATCCTGAAAAAGAAATGGGAAAATACGCCGGATTATTAGCAATTTTCAAAGGAGAAGGTTTTAGTGCGAAAGAACAGCTTGAGGTGAATGACAAGGATATCCAGTCCTCCTCGCTCCTTATTCTGGGTTCTGAAAGCCCTGTACTTAAAAGACTGTTCGGAGCGGCCGGGGAAAGGAGCACAGGCTTTCTGCTTATCGTACGAAATAACCCCTTGAATACTTCAAAGGTTGTGGCCTATGCCCACGGAAATTCGAAGGAAGAAGTAGACCTCGCTGTAGACAAGATATTCCATTATGGGAAGTATTCGGTCCTGCGCTTTGAAAAAGGGGAAAATGTGGCAAAGGAAATTAGCAAGTCAGATCGCGGCATGGTATTCAATCTTCAGGCTTCGGTAGAGGGTATCGAGCCCGATAAATCTCTCACGCTCGATGAAATAATCGATGCTGTCAGCGATAAGCCTATTGTCCTCATCGGGGAACGACACACCAATTATGAGGACCATAAGGTGGAGCTTGCGGTTATCGCGGGTCTCCTTAAGAAAGGGAAGAAAATCGCTATCGGGATGGAAATGTTCCAGAGGCCTTTCCAGAAGGCAATCGATGAGTATCTCGTCGGGACCATAGATGAAAGGGAATTTTTGCGAAAGACGGAATATTTCAAGAGATGGGGGTACGACTACAATAATTACCGGGAGATCATAGAGTTCGCCAAGGCGAAGGGGATCCCCCTTGTCGCGTTGAACCAGCGGTCCGAGATCGTGGACACGGTGGCCAAAGGAGGTCTCGACGCTTTAACCCAAGAGGAAAGAAAAGAGCTCCCTCAGGAGATGGATATGTCCGATGAATCATATAAAAAGCGGTTGAGGGAGGTCTATGAAGACCACCCTGACCATATTCCATTCGAGAACTTTTATCAATCGCAGATCATTTGGGATGAGACCATGGCGCACTCTGCAGCCCGACTCCTGGAGGAGCGGCCTGACCACCATATTGTCGTGCTGGCCGGAGTTGAACATATTATGTACGGTTCGGGAATCCCAAACAGGGTTCACCGGCTTACTGGCAGAAACTATGTCACGATTATAAACGGTACCTTCGACAGGGACGTTGGCACCTATGTACTGTTTCCCAAGTCCCTCAATCCCCCTTTTACGGCTAAACTAGGGGTGATCATCCGGGAATCAGCAGGCATGGTGCAAGTCACTGATTTTTCTCCTGATAGCGTTGCATTGAAGTCAGGCCTCAACAAGGGGGACATGATTACCTCTGTAGACGGCTGGAAGATACAGACGATAAGCGATATAAAGATCGCCCTTTTCGATAAGGAACCGGGCCAAACGGTAAACGTGAAAGTGATAAGAAAAAGATTTCTGCTCGGCTCGAGGGAACTCGAATTTAACCTCTCTTTGTAAGGCGGCAAGCTACCAGCGACCCCGAGTTTAAGAAACGACTTGGAATATATGTGTGTAACGCCGGCAAGGCGTTTTCCGCACGGGGACTATTACTTTGACCTACCCTGAGACAATTTGTTAAGGGAATTATGCAGATCCTGCAGTTCAGATATGATGGTGTCGAGATCGAATTTGTGCCAATCAAGCACTGCGGAATGCAGGGAAGACTGGGCATCGCGCAGGGCTTTGCCTCTTTCGGTGCCATCGACAGGATGATAAAGCTTCACTTTTGCATCGAGGAGGTCATTGCTTTCCCTCAGTAAAAGCAATACGGCCTTCGCTGTTTGCGGCACATAGGGGAAGACGCCCATCCGTGCATTGTGGCACCGCTCACACACGGCCGCGACGGTCTCGGGTGTTGGAATACTGGTGACCATCGACCCATGACATGTTACGCATTCGGGGCCCTTTCCCTCCGATTCAAGCCTCTTGTAATGCAGACTCTGGGTAAATTTATAGAACTCCGCCCCGTGGCACTTGCCGCAGGTTGACGGGATGTTCTTGAAGTACACCATGCTTCGAGCATCGCCCGAGCCGAAAACACCCCTATGAGCCTCCTTTTGCCCGGAAGCGTGGGGATCGCCGCCATGGCAATTGTCGCAGGTTACTCCATGCTTCTCGTGTACCGATCCCTTCCAACTGTGGGACTTTGCACCTACGAAACTGCTGCCCAGAAGCTGGGAATGGCAAGCGACGCAGGAATTCCCTGTTTTATTTTCATCCGCACCATTCGCGGACGCGGCAAACAGGAATGCGCCGCACGCGAGAAGGGCGCAAACAAGAACCTGGTCAATCTTTGACATTACCGCCTCTCTTTCTGTTGTACCAGCGCAGAAGCGTGTAGCTGATACTCCACGCCAACGCTGTTGCAAGGATTGCTGCGACCATCATCGCCTTCGCCGTGATATGGAGCACGTCGATGTACCCAGCAACGACCATCATGCAGAGGAAAACGATCCCCCCAATGCCTAATGAGGTCATGAAGGGCCTGTGGAGCGGATTTTCCATATAGTGCTTCGGATCTTTTGACCGGTCGAGGAACGGGATCAATGCATACACAACGAATGTGAACGCGGGAAAGATGACGCCGCCAATGGTCTCGGGCGTGATCTTGCCTCCCAGGAAAGAAAATGACAGGTCACCCGGAACCAGTTTCAGGAAACCATACACAACGAGGAAATACCAGTCAGGTCTCATCACGGGTGTTCCTGGCGACGGCGGGCCATACGCTTCTATTGGGTTCAAGGGGATATACGTCGCCATCATCACGACTACGAACAGCAGAAACAAGAAAAACGACAGGCTGATGACGGCCTGTTCAGGCCAGATCGGGATGCCGATGAGCCTCCTCCCCCCCTGTGCCTCCTTTCGATTTCTGTTAGACCGGGGCTCCGTGTGTTTCTGCTTGACCAGAATGAGCATATGCAGGCCGATGAGGCCGGCCAGTACTGTTGGGATCAGCATGACATGCATGAAGAAGAAGCGGGGGACTGTCCCATCCGAAGGGAAGTCGCCTGCAAAGAGAAGTCTCGATATCCAATCTCCAACCCACGGCACCGACTTTGCCATATAGTAGGCAATGGACGTAGCGGTCACCGAGAACTGGCTATAGGGTAGCAAATAGCCGGTGAATGCCGCGACCATGGCCATACCCCACAAGCTGAGCCCCACGAGCCAGTTGATCTCCCGCGGCTTTTGGTAGGACGCGGTAAAGTAGATCCTCAGGAGATGCGCGAGGATGGCAGCGATCATGATCATTGCCGACCAGTGGTGGATGCGTCTGAAAACCAGGCCCATGGGGAGCAGGTCTAATCTTACCACACTCGCATAGGCTGCCGGGACCATCGCCCCGAAGAGGGAAACCATTGTAGTCGAAGGCTCATAGAAAAATCCGAGGAAGACGCCAGTCGCGACAAGGGTAATGAAGGAGAACAACGCCGTTTCTCCGAGCAGGAACGTGGGGTGGGTCGGGAATGTCTTGCTCAGGAACTTCTCCTTGAACTTTCTGAGTTCCAGCCTTTCATCGAACCATTTGAAAACCATGGCAGTGCCCTCGCCTCACTATACCTGCGGCCCGATTGGTCCGTTGAAATCGCTCGTAAAGGCAAGCGTTCCGTCCTGCATCACCTTCACGCCAATTTGTGCGAGCGGGATCGGTGCAGGCCCGCCCATAACCTTCGCCCCCTGAGCTGGATTGAATATGCTGTTGTGGCAGTAGCATTCCGTGAATGATGCGGTGGGCGATTCTTGGTTTGCCATCCAGGAGACAGTGCAGCCGAGATGGGTGCAAATAGCGCTGTAGGCCACAAACCCCTGGTCCGTCAGCGAGATGTCAGTGGGTGGCATGAATGCCTTCTCCTCCAGTTTGATCAGCTGGACGAGATTCGCGGGGTTCGATGACTTGCCCGTGGGATAGGCAAGCACGGCGTCGCCCGCCTTCATCGATGAAGCCGTGATGGGAGCCCCCGCGTTGCCTCCCTGAGCATACACAAGCCCGTCACCCGGCTTTATGGTCGCTGCATAGCCTCCGCCCTTCTTTTCGGGAGCCAGCACTTTGAGTAGTGTAAAAAGAGACCCGAAGGCGCCTGCGATGGATGCAAGGAGCATCCCGAGGGTGAACCTCCTCCGGGTGATGCCTTTCTTGCTGCCCTCGCTCCCCGCGTTCCCGTCTACCATAGCAGCTCCTCCTCGCGGTCCTCCGATACCTCCCTGAAGGGAACAAAATAGCGCGCAAAGAGAACGATCTCAATGCCTGCGATCAGGAACTCGAAGGCGAGCAGTGTGCCCCAGAGGTAGTCACTTCCCTGGCCGGATATCAGGAAATAGGTGAACGCGGTGCCTGCAACGAGAAGCAGGATTGAAAGGACCAGCACCGCTATCATGGCGGCCTTTGGATATGCAGGCCTCTTCTCCTGTATGATCTCAAAGCTCATATTATCCCCTCCGTTCCAGTGCGAGGTACACGAGATAGCCGATGCCGAACAAGACAAGCACCGCGCCGAATGCGATAAATCCTATCTGGAAGGCATCGAGTTCCTCGGGAAATTCGGGTATGAACGGCGGTTTCTTGCCGACTGTTTTCGCCTGGGCGATCTTGATCCGTATTCCCGATAGCGCATTCACCGTTGATTCGGTCACATCCATCGGATCGATCTGATCGAACCCCGCCGTATCCTTGTGGCAACTTTCACAAACCTTGGGGACCTCTGGTATGGCATTTCGGTGTGCTTGGTGGCAAGTAACGCAGGATGGCCCGCCTTTATTTTCAAGATAGGCCTTGCCCATTATGCTCTTTGCGTACCGGTCGACGGAAGTATTATGGCACTGGCTGCACAGGGCAAACAGTTTTTTGCCGGATGGCTTACCTATAAAGCCCTGGGATATGGACATTGCTTGTGACATTTTTTCCCCAAATTCATTACCGGTGAAATGTTTGATATTCTGCACGTCCACGTCCGGATTTCCCCCGTGACAAAGATCGCACGTTATGCGATTTCGCTGATGGATTGAACCTTGCCATTCCTTTACTGGTCTGCCGAGCGCAGCATCCATAAATTCGTGGCACAGTACGCAAGCCGAAGGTTTCAGCTCAGCGCGCCCGCTCGCCCCGAACAGTAGGAAAGCTGCTGCACAGCACAGCGCAAATGCACGGCTTGTTATCTTCATACGTTCGCTTCCCGAATTAGTATTGCATCTTTTTCCCCGATTGAAAATCACCTCGCCCTGCAGCTGTCTTCAACCAAAGTGGGCAGGTCGCACAAGCAAGGATGCTATCCATGAAGTCAAGATAACGAATGAGAGGGCCGTGGCAAAAAGATGGCGACGTCAGGTGCTCTTGCCGTCCACTAATCAACGCACACTGCTTCTTGCTACCATCCAAGTAGTTAAGAACTCCGGTTTTGATCTCCCCTATCGTTTTCTCCGACAGTGTGCCGAACTTTGCCTGAACAACAAATTTTGCGAACCCCTGCACCTGCGCTATGCGCTGTTACCTCTCCTTCTCCAAATCGTCGGCTTCCCTTCCAGCCCCGACAACTCGACCGCAGAGCACTTCTCGATGCTTGAAGGTGTACTATTCCCATCCCTCCTGCACAATCTTGCTTGATTGGACATGTGGGAATTTTTCCGTAAGTTTATCGATCGGAAGCTTCTCGTCTCCAGCCCGCATGAAATGGAGCAGTGATACCGATGCCCAGTAATCGTTGTAGTACGCCGTATTTTTCAGCTGTATCGGCACTCCTTTTTTGTTCACCCGGTGGCAAGCCCCGCAGGTGACTGGCCCTGCATACTTTCCGTCGGGACTGAATTGAAGAGCCTGCTGATGAGTCGTTCTATCCACGGTGCCGTCCTCTCCTTCAAAGCGCACCGGATAGAGTCCATGGATCGACTCGTGGCAGGACTGACAGGCAATGTTCCCGTGCGCCTTTGAATACCGGTACAGCGAATACTTGTTTGGCTGGTCGATGGGAAAATATGCACCCCCTTCGCTCTCTACAAAAGGCGCGAGATGGCAGTCCGCGCAGTGCGGTTCCCCCGCCGCGAGCCACCAATCCTGGCCTGCCGAGGCCCCGCCATAAGGCACGGCATCGCCTTCCTGTGCGTTCCAGGGAAGCAGCTTCAACTTCCCTTCGCTGTCCTTCGTGGCCTTCACTATCGTTGCACCGGTATGTTTCCCGTAATACGCGTAAAGAGGGTTCCCTTCTGCGTTCACGATCGGATCGGCATAGTATTGTCTGAACTTTTTCTCGTCTCCGTTTGCCACCGTTTTGACGACCTCGGCAAGGGATTTATTCCTGAGAGAAGCCCCTTCCTGGGTAGCTACATTCTGCAGATCATCACTGTTGTACAGCTCATGTGCAAGCTGATTATGGCAATTAGAACAGTAGAGGCCCCTTTTTTCCTTGATCGGCTTCCCGAGTTCGTCTTTCATGCTCACTTCATGGAGATACCATTTTCCGACGCTGTTCAGGAAGAAGGGCGGTTTTACGTTCGGGTTTGTGTGGGCATCGCGGCGTAGGTAGCACCCGCCGCCCGCTGTACGTACGTCGGCGTCCGAAAAACGCGGGTTCCCTTCTGTATCTACTATAACATAGGGGTTTGCAGGCAAGTTGTTCATTTTCTCTGGCTGCCAATGCGTGGGATGGCATGCCTGACAGCTCTGCGTTCTACCTGCCATGTCGGGCATTGGGATAAACCCTGCGTGCGCTCCATGGATCGCAACGGACAGCGCCTTTGCTTTCACTGTTTTGTATCCCGTTGCTGTTGGCCGCGGGGATTGCAGATTGCCGGAAACGTTGTTACCGTGACAATCGGAGCAGTACACGGGGCCTACAGATCCGAGACGGTTCGTGGATGCATCGGACCGGTAATCCTTGAGAAAACTAGTGCCGTAATGCTTGTCATGCAATTCAAGAACGTTGATGGCCGCCGCCGACGACCGCGCCATGAATTCTGACATATCGGAATAGTTCTTTTTCCAGTAGACGTATTCCTTGTCAAATAGTGACAGTCCTTGCTTCCGTGACAATTTCGCCGCTTTGCCTTCGTCCGAGTGACACACATAGCAGTTCGGAATATCGACCGGATTTGTACCGAAGAACTCGACCGGTTTTCCCCCGGCAAGGATTGGTTTACCATTCTTGTCCTGCAACCGGACCACGGAGTACTGATAGGGCTGAAAATCGAGATCTGATACGGTGCGGATGGTTCCTTTTCTCCTGCTGTCGTTGAACGCGGTCATGGGAAGTCCGAGCGCATCCCACAGATACGAGGCCGTAAGCGTCAATTGGATGTTCTTGACGTCGGGGATAAGAGAGTCGGTGAAAACCTTGTTGCTTCCCGTGCTGCCTGCGTAGGTCAGATCCCCTCCGGAGAGATTTTTCCCCGTCGGCCCGGAATCGATGGGGACCTGGATCTGCTTCCCCACAAAGAGCCGTTGTGCCTCAGTCGCGTCTGGGGGGATCGTGCCTTCGAGGTCCTTGTAGATAAAAAGGTGGGTCCAGACGTAATTCGCCATGTTGTCGCCGGGATCATTGCTCCTGCCCGTTCCGTAGACGTCCTTGCTCACCTGCCAGTAGCGCATTTTGTTCCCTTCACTGTAGCTGTTGTCCCTGACTGAGTAGGAAAGCTTTATACCGTCGTCGGGGGATATCAGCCCCGGCAATCGGCCATGTTCTCCGGTTTTGACCGCCTGCGCCTGGATGCTGTTGTAGGGGGGAATCACGCAGCAGTAGGAAATATCAAACCCCACGCAGTGCATCCCAAGCTCATAATTAATGAAAATGGCATAGGGGTCTTTGGGGTCATAGAGCGTCTCGCTTTTTCCTGCCCCGTCCTTGACCGTCACCTGCTGCTCGAGGCTATGTCCGAAAGGAGGGTTGGAGTTATACAGAGTCTTCGTCTGCGCGTCAGCAGCAGGATACCCTGCAGCCACAAGAGCCACAACCAGAAAAAAACCGGTCAAAATCACGAAGTATCGCTTCATGATGTTCCTCCTTTTTCGGAAATGCGTTTAGCGAATCTCCAGCAATCACTCCGGTTTCTGGATTTCCCAAGACATGCTTTCATAACTCATGCCGGACATAGCAGCTATCCAGTGCAATATAATTGAGATTCAACGTTGCAATATCCTGAACGGCAGACATCTCAGGTGAGGTCGGCTTAAAGGATGAGACTTCCTTGAAATATCCTTTCATTGTTCGCAGCTTCAACACGCATTTTATCAGCTTGGTTAAAATGCCCGTCAAATATACGATTAAACTACCCAGAAAGTCCCGAGATAGAATGTTTTATAATAAATTGAACATTTTATAAATAAGATCGCGGTTTGGAAAGGAAAAGAATGACGAATACTGAACAACTACCAAAAACATAGCTCGCGGCATGGATGATGTCAAGTGAACAGCAGTAAGTTACCTGACTATTGCAGCACGATTCCATCAGCGGTTTCCAGAAACAAGTTGAAGCACTAATCTGTCAGATTTTTTTCTGCATGAGTCCTTGTCCGTTTTCCGCTCATTGCCACTTTCATCATAATGAAAGTAACCATTTTGGGGAATCCTACTGTCTCAATTCCCGAAGTTATCAGCTACGCAAGATGTAACCACAAAAAACAGCACAGGCTTGGCGGTTATTACTCATCTGATCGCGTCTGTAATATTATTTCTCATGCCGAGGTCATCGTTTTTTTCATCGTGGGTAGCAACCGCACCCACTATCTCTCAACGGCCCCTTCCAGCAGTTCCGCCCTTGATCCTATTAATCCTCGGACTTCGGCATCCCGGCAGGAATCTTTACAAAGTCTTTCGGGATGAGGACGATCTCGATCCTTCTGTTTTTTGCTTTCCCTTCATCCAAGTTGTTCGCTGCGACCGGGCGGTACTCGGAGTACCCGCATGCGGACAGACGCTCTGGACCTATGCCGCCATTCTGCAGATACCTTACCACGGTAGTCGCCCGCGCGGTGGAAAGTTCCCAATTCGTGGGAAATTTCGCTTCGAGACCCGATCCAATGGGAACGTTGTCAGTATGACCTTCTATCCTAATCTGCTTGTCGGTCACCTTTTTCAGGATCCCCGCTACGCGGTCCAGGACCTTTTTGCCGTTTTTCTTTATCTCCGCGCTTCCCGAGTTAAAAAGGACCTTTTCCACCATGCTGAGCGTAAGTTTGTCCCTAAGTTGAGTAATAGTGACATCTCCCTTTTTTATTTCCTCTTGCATTTCTCCTACCAAGCTGTCGTAGGTCTTCTTGAGTTCCGCGATGGACTTTTCCTTTTCCGCGCTTGCCGCTGCCTTCTCCCGTACAAGCTCATCTATATTCTCCTGCAGGCTGGAGACATCTACTTCCTTGTTGGCAAGTTTCGCCCTGAGCTCCACAATTTTTTTATCCAACTCGCCCGTCTTGGATTTGAGGATCTCATTGAGGCCCTTGTTATCCTCCGAAAGGGCCTGACTCTGTTTTTTCAGATCGTCATATTCGTTCCTTAGCTTTGTCAGTTCATCTTCTTCCTGTTTCAGCCTGCCCTCCAGCGACGAAACATCCTTTTTGAGATTGTCTATGTCGGTAAGCCTATCCTTGTACTTTCCCGCAGAAACGCACCCAAAGACGGCAAAGATTACAGAAAAAAGGATTATCAATCTTAGTTTCGCCATGACCGCATGCCTCCTTTTCTGAAATGGTGGTTTGGCCTGCATCTTTATGTTACATAACAAGACTTTTTGTCGACAAAACCATTTCTCCTGTACGCCATTCATTGAGAAGAAGTCAACTTTAACACGTCTCTGCAAACTGTTAACTCAGTTTCCAATCCGATTTTTTCCAGGCGTAGCACAGTTTCCTTGACCACGACAAACCATGCTGCCGTGGTTGACGAAGCGGTGAAGAGAGAATCAAGGACAAAGATTGTGGCAGTCACAAGAAGGATATTGTGCCAGCCAACGCAATCTGACAGGAGATCATCGGCTGCTGCGCCTGCCAATGCTCCGAGTGAGGGCCACTCACCATAATCTCCTCACAGATCGCGGCAAGTCTGAAATCTGCCTTGATGAATAGCATGGAACCTGAGATTACTTCAACATTTTATCCGAAAGAAGACGTCTAAGAGCAGAGATGACCGCGGAAATGTAAATAAAGCGCTAGTTGCTATCTTTCCTGTTTCTTAGCACCTGTCGTCCTTGCTAAAGCATCAGACGCGCCCCCCAAGAATACTGTACATTAAGATCGTCAGCACCAGGAGTGTCACAACGACGTAGGTGCGGTCACCTTGCCGAAGAAAAGCAAACATCGAGAATGCAACCCGAGTAACGGGGGTCGCGATCAGCAGCAGGAGCCCCAGTTGAATCAGTCCACGCCTGCGAAATGATAGGACATCTGCCAGGATCCCATGTACCGTACGCAGATCGGTGGGCTCCCCTCGAAAAATACGGTAATCAGGACATGCCGAGCAACACGAGCTACAATGGAGCAGAAAGAGTCGAAAAGCCAGTCAGGTGTTGACGCTGCATCCGGCAAACGAGCAGGCTAAACTTCTATTGCCTCAGCGATGGCATTCTCGACAAGCGAAAGGAGATCGCACATAACGCCAATGTTTCCAGTGTAGCGCACCTGGTACCCTGGACACAAGAAATAGTTAAGCGGCGGCCATCAATTAATGTTCTTTGTCGACTGCATATATTCTTCCTGATAACCGTCGAGCCCTCAAATAGTCCGTTCCTGATAAGTTATCGGTCGTGCAGATATCCGGCCGGTTCATGCTGTACAGCAATTATTTGCCACAGCCCCGGAAAGCCAAAAATCACCAGGATGCACCCGAGTGACAGTGTTGCACACGTCTGCCACCTCTCCGAGCGGCCTGCAGGAAGTAGGGTCTAACAAGCGATATAATTATAAAAGAAGCCAACATCAGGATAGAGGAGAGGAAAATAACAATGATAACCTGGATTAATAAGCCGCAGGTAGCACGGAAAGCATCAAGATTAGCACTAGGTATCGGCCTTGTATTTGTCCTTTCGGCCTGTGCGAACATTGGCCACGATTTCGCTGCATCAAAAGTATACGATATTCGTATTGGGAAAACTACTCAGGCTGAGATCCTAGCCTTGTTCGGACAGCCCTGGAGGGTAGGAATTGAGGATGGCAAGCTGAGATGGACTTACGGGAGCTACTACTACAGCGCATTCAGCGAGGCGAAGACGAAAGACCTTGTTGTCCGTTTTGATGCGAACAATATCGTCACTTCTTACACATTCAACACTACCGACGCCGCTGAGATAAGGATGCCTCAAAGCACTGCACGGCAATAAACATGACTATTAAGTTCGCATGTTCGCAGAAAATTCTGGCGACTCAATAGCAGGACGGATGATTTCTCCTGTATTCCTCGCAGAAAAAGTGAAAGGACAGCCACTGTAAAATGGGTGCCTGACTCGTTGGAGCACAATCCTAACCAAGGATGGGAACATTCGCATGAGAAGGATACAAGGTTTTGCCTATTGGCTATTGCCGCTAATACTGGGGATTGTAATCGGTGCGTTATTCCGTCAATTTATTCTTCTGGATCCCGTGCCGTCGGCAGATATCCCCGAAGCAGCAACTCCGGAATTTCGACTGATGGCTGAGGCTTGGAACGCTATCGAGCAGCAATACGTAGATCAGTCCGCCGTACAACCGAAAACGATGACCTATGGCGCGATCAGCGGCATGGTGGAATCCCTTGGCGACACCGGCCACAGCGTCTTTCTGACCCCGGATATGGTGCAGGACGAAAACAGCCTGGAGCGTGGCGAATTCGCCGGCATAGGAGCCGAGCTTCAGGTGAAAAATAAACAATTGATTATTGTTGCGCCCATGGACGGCTCACCTGCTCAAAAAGCCGGTATTCGTCCCGGCGACGTGATTAAAAAGGTTGACGCCCACAGTGTAGAAGGCTTGCCGTTACCACAGGTTGTCGGCAAAATTAAAGGCCCCGCCGGCACGCGGGTATCGCTGACTATAATGAGTCCATCAACGGGGCTGGAACGGACAATCGAGATCATCCGCGCAAAAATAAAGATTCGCAGCATTACCTGGCTGAAGCTCCCGGGCACCGATCTGGCGCATGTGCGGATTGCTGTTTTCAGCAATGGAACGTCTAAGGCAATGGAAACAGCGCTCGCTGAGATCGAACGCAGCGGGGTAAAAGGACTGATTCTCGATCTCCGGAACGATCCCGGAGGCCTTCTGGACATGGCCGTGGGTGTGGAAAGCCAATTTCTGCAAGACGGGGACGCGCTGTTGGAAAAGGATGCTCACGGCAAGGTTCGGCCAGTGTCCCTTGACGGCGGCGTCAAAAAATGCAACCTCCCCCTTGTGGTTCTTATAAACGAAGGGACCGCGAGCGCGGCAGAGATCGTGGCTGGCGCTCTCCAGGATGCCATGCGTGCAACGCTTCTAGGTGAAACCACATTCGGAACCGGGACGGTCTTGAAAACCATCCCGCTCTCCGACGGATCTGCTGTGCAGCTTGCCTTCCTGGAATGGCTTACCCCGAAGGGCCGCACGATCTGGCATAAAGGCATCACACCGGATATTACAGTTTCGCTTTCCGAAGGTGCATCGCCATTGCTCCCGGAAGCGGAACGGAATATCACTCCCGAAGATTTGAATACAAGTAAAGACACTCAATTGCTTCGTGCGATCGAATTCATGCAGGGCAACATTCCCACTCATCGAAATTGATCAATCATGATGCCCGAACGCTTCTCTATCGGGTGGCAACGTCTATAATTTCAAGCCGGATAATGTCATCGAGATCACGTTTAAAGGGAATCGATTTTAAAGTAGAAATCGGTACGGACTAATAAGTGATCACGTTTACGCCAAACAAACGGAAATTATACTTAAGATCGCAATAACCTTTAGAATCGAGACTGAAGGCCTTGGGATTCAATATTAGTTCAACACAAGAGGCGGGGCTATGCATCACCGCATCCATCAGTTTTGTTGACTTTATGGCATAGAGCTTACCATCATCCGACGCTATGTATATGGCCCCATCAGCACCGATGACGGGGGAAGAGTACAAATAACCTCCTATCGTATAACTCCACTTGAGCCTGCCATCTGGGTTTATTGCATAGAGGTTGCCATCATCCGACGCTATGTACACAGTCCCATCTGCACCGATGACAGGGGAGGAGTACAAGTTACTTTCTGTTGCATAGTTCCACTTGAGCCTGCCATTGGGGTTTATTGCATAGAGTTTACCATCATTCGACGCTATGTACGCGGTCCCATCTGCAACGATCGCGGTGGAGGATGACAAGGGACTTTCTATTGAATATCTCCACTTGCAAGCGCCATCGTTCAACAAGGTCCTTCGAAATCGGATAGACACAGCCCTGAAGAAGCATGACAGAGCCAAAGAGCAAGACAATCGTTTTCATAAACAGCCACTTTCTTTAAGACTAGGCCGACTTTTGCCGCCATCTCGCTCAGAAACCCGGTCTCGGATTCGTCGGAGAGCAATCTATCTTTGCAGGCCCGCTCAGGGTCCCGGGTTCGGCCCCAGCGTTACTTGAACAAACCCGTCCGGCCGAATCCACTCGGCAAAGGCTTTTTGCACCTGTTTATCCGTAAATTTCAGGTACAGCGCTGCAGCGCGGACCGGCTCATCAAGCGGCAAGTCTTCCTGGGAACGCGACAGCATTCCCTGGGCGATGCTGTCCGTGCTGGCTTCTGAAAGAGGCAACTGTCGTATCAACAAGATTTTAGCCCGCCGCAATTCAGTTTGAGTAACGGGGGCAGTTTGCATTGTTCTCAGGTCGCGTTCCACCATGGTACGGGCCTTGGTAACGTTCGGAGGATCGCAGGCAAAGAAGACTCCGAAAAGTGAGCGAGTCTTTCGCGCTTCAATGAAGGACTCCACCGTATAGACCAGACCGGCCTGCTCGCGCAGATCATGATACAGCCGGGTAGCGTAAAATGCGCCTGACAACACGTGATTGCCGAGCACCAGTTTGTAATAATCCGGGTTGGAACGCGTGATGCCAATCGTCTCCGCCAGTGTTACCTGGTTCTGGACCATGCTCGCATCGGGCACAACGGCTAAAGAGGACTTGTTGGGTGGTACCGGAGGGAGGTCCGTCTCCGGTTTCGGGCCGTGCGACTTCCACGAACCGAGATACTTTTCAACGATATCCTTGGCCTGTTCCGGAGTTGTCCGACCGATGACAACGATCGTCGCCAGGTCGGGGCGAAACACCGTATCATAATAAGACCTGAGGTCTTTTAACGAAAGCGAGCTTACCGTCTCAGGCAAAGCCTGACGGAGCGACGGATCATTCTTGGGATAGAGCGCTTCACGAAGTGCGCGTCTTGAAAGATAGGGAGGGCTTTTTAGCAGACCGGGCAGTGAGTTTAATTTTTCCTGCCGCACGATCTCGAACGCGGGATCGGGAAGAGCGGGATTCAGCAAATTATCGGCAAGAAGCGCCATCCCGCGGTCAAAGTGGTCGGAGAGGACCCTGAGCGAGAAACTCGCACCAGCCGAGATGGTTGCTCCGATATCGTCCTGTGCCTTCTGAAACGTCAGTCTGTCGAGGGACATCGTACCGTACGAGAACAGACTATCCAGGAGATCGGCGACCCCTTCCTTTCCCAAAGGCTCTTCCAACTCCGGCTTGTTCTTGATCTGCCCCATGACGGTAACTGTAGAACTCACGTTTTCCGGTTGGACGATCAAACGGATACCATTGGGCAAGGTATAGAATGTGGGTTTGACACTGGAAATTGGAACGCCTGGCAATGCTTCAACTCTTCTCGCCCAAACAGGAAGTTTGGCATGAGTGGTCACTGTTGGGGCGAATGATTCCTCGCCGCCAAACCCTTTTGCCGACACCGGCATCCCCGAAGGACGCGGTGTAAGAATGGCTGTAATCGCAGTATCATTCACGAGGTACTCCCGGAGAACGCGGTCCACATCTTCAACCGTCACTTTTTTGATCGCCGCAATATCGTCATCCGGAGAAGAGCGACCCTCCACGGCAAGTGCCTGCGACCAAACCGCAGCGAGTCCGGAAATGGAGTTGGCCTGAAATTCAGCGTCCGTAATCTCATGGCGCTTTGACGCCTCAACGATATCGGCCGGGACCCCGAATCTTGCATATTCAGCCACTATAGTTTTTATGGTGGCAACCAGCACAGTACCATCCCCTCCAGAGGGAAATGCTGCTGTGGCATACCCGAATGATGCTTTTGGAAGCGACCCGCCGTCGAACCCGGTGAAGAGCGCCTTACCTTCAGTAACCAGTGTGTAAAGATTTCCCCGCCGACTGTCCAGAACATCAGCCAGAATTTGCCCAGCCGCATAGTCAGGGCTATCGTAGCCGGGCAGACGGAATGCCACAATGGCAAGCCCATAGGGAAGGTCGGTATCGAGTTTGATCGAAGTCGGCCTGAGTGCCTCAAGATGAATATCCGGGCGCGGTGGCAAGGCTTTCGCAGGGATAGATTCGAACAGTTCCTTCACCTTTTCCAGGGTCCTGGCCGGCTCTACATCACCCGTAATAATAAGAATAGCATTGTTCGGTGCATACCACCTGTCGTGGAATTCCTTGAGCATTGCACCGGTCGTCTTATCGAATGAAGGGCGTGTGCCCAGAGCATCATGGGCATAGGGCGTATTGCTGAACACGTTTTCCAGAAGCCGTGTGGAAAAAACGTACTCAGGACTCGAAAGGTCCCGTGCTACCTCCTGCTCGATTGCTCCGCGTTCTTTTGCCCAAAGCTCTTCTGTGTCAAGGACACCACGCATGCGCACCGCTTCCACCTTCAGTGCAACATCTATGTCATCCTTGGGCACCGTGAGGAAATACTGGGTCACGGTCTGCTGAGTGTCTGCGTTAAACTCGCCTCCCATCAAGGCGATAATGTTTGCAAGTTGGTCCGCAGAGAGGCCCGGGCTGCCGCGAAACATCATATGTTCCTGGGCATGAGCCATTCCCGGGAAACCATCGGGCGCTTCATTTGAACCCACGAGATAGTTCACTTCCGTAGAAACCACGGGTGCCAGATCGTTCGGCACGATCACCACGCGCAGACCGTTCGCAAGAGTCGCGCGGATAACATCAGCGGCTGCGGCTACGTGCGCTGACATCGACAAAAGAAGAAACCATATGACTGCCCCGTATATTAAACTTACTTTCCAGTTACGCATACGAATTCCTTTCTGACTGATTTCAGCCCTGTTAATCTTCAAGTGGAAGAAAGTGCGATAATCCCTCACGGCTGTATCGTGAGATAGACCGACCCGCCATCCCGGTAGATCAACAGGAGGACCGTATCATGCCTGCCGATCTTCGAAACGATTTCCTCGTACTCCTTCGCGCTCCGAACCGGTTTGCGGTCCACTTCCCGGATCACGTCGTCTCCCTGCAGCAACCCTTGGGCGGGACTGTCCGACCCGACATCGGTGACTACGACGCCGACTAAACCCTCTGGCAGGTTCAGCTTGTCCCGCAGTCCCGAAGTGAGCTCCTGAACTGTCACACCCTTAAGTGCATTCTCGAACGATGTTTTCTTTATTATCTGTTTTTCTTTATACTCGCCGAGCGTCGCCGTAATTGACTGTTCCGTGCCGTTCCTGATAATCTTAAAATCTACCCGTGTTTCTGGCGCCGTGGCCGCGACCATGTTGCGGAGGCTTGTAACATCGGCAATCATTTTACCGTTCATTTCAGTGACAAGGTCGCCCCGTTTGAGGCCTGCCTTGTCCGCAGGGCTGCCGTTTTCGACGCCCGCTATTAAGGCACCTTCCGTTTCCTTGATCCCTAATGATTTAGCAAGCTCCGGTGTAAGATCCTGAATGCTTACGCCTAGCCAGCCACGGATCACCTTACCGTATTTAATGATACTGTCCATGACCACTTTCGCCATGTCTGACGGTATGGAGAACCCGATCCCCATGTAACCGCCACTGGTCGAGAAAATCGCCGTATTGATTCCCACAAGCTCCCCGCTGCCGTTTACCAGCGCACCGCCGGAATTGCCCGGGTTGATGGCCGCATCGGTCTGGATGAAATCCTCGAAATCGGCCAGTCCGATATTGGAGCGGCCTACGGCACTTACAATACCCATGGTGATGGTCTGGCTCAGTCCAAAGGGATTACCGACCGCCAATACGATATCACCGGTCTTCAGTTTGCCGGAGTCACCAAATGAAAGAGTCGGCAGGTTTTTCGCATCAATCTTGACTACGGCCAAGTCTGTTCGCGGATCAGTGCCGACGACCTTGCCCTTGAATTCACGCTTGTCGAAGAGGATGACCTTGATCTCTTCCGCACCCTTTACTACGTGATTGTTCGTCAGGATGTAGCCATCTTCCGATACGATCACCCCGGAGCCAAGGGCCGATGATTTATATTTTCGCTTCTGTCCCGGATGGCCAAACTGGTCACCGAAAAAGTGTCTAAAGAAGGGGTCGTTGAACATGTCGCCGTGGGGGTTTTCCTCCATTGTCTCGATTGAGGTCGTTGATATGTTCACGACCGCAGGGCGTACTACCTCGGCTACGTCGGCTAGGGCTTTGCTCAGATTGCTGAGCGTTTTTATGGATTCCTGGGAAATGACCTTCTCACTGGCTGATGCGACGCCAGCTGCTAAAAAAATTGTTGTCAGCAAAATCGATGCTGATAAAGCAAGATAGTTTCGCAGGAGTGTAATATATTTCCTGTTCATAGTCATTGATGACCTCCCGAGGCGTTTTTTTACAGATTCGTGAATCTCTACTCAAGTATACTCTTATAAAATTATAGGAGGGGAATTTGCCGTGCATTGGCACTAACGGTTGCGTGCTATTATCTAACTTAAGTTTTATCGCTTTCCCGAACACTCGGGAACCACTGAGACAATATAAATTAGCGGTTTCGATTTTGATGAGCGTCTTTTGCATTCCCAATTACGTAAAGCAGTACTGTTTATAGCTATAATCTCACATCTCAAATGTGGTGTCTTATTATTTTTCCCCGGGATAATGTGAGATAATTATTTATTTCGATAAAATCTTCAACCTTTCCCGACAGAAACCTTCCAGCTAATCCGGCAAATCGTTCCAAGTAGAGTTACCTCTTCGCTGGAAGCGCACGAAGCATCTCGATAAGTAATCACTCCCCTGAAAGAAATCCGATTACCTAAGACGATAGCGATGACGCTCAAGCGGTGCTAAAATATAAACAGAAAGGGTCAATGTGATTCTCACGATAGGGCAGAATGAGTGCCCAATGGGGCTACCCGTTACGAAAGCGAGGTGAGCTAAATGATACTCATGTATATGCTGTTTGCGCTCACGGTTTCTACAGTCCTCACTGCGCTTATTTCGGCGCATATCCCACAGAACAGGGAGGGCGAGGCATTTATCGGTTTTTTTGTTGCACTCATGGTGCTGGCATGGGCGGCGGATGAATGGCTGATTCCAGCCCTTACAGCTGGACATAAAACATCCTGGCTGCCGATCCTGCTCCTAATTATGTTCGGTTGCTTTTTCGCGGCATCCACAATCCTTTCGGTCAGAACACCCGGACCGCAGCAACATGCCGTGGTGAATCACGATAACAGAATCGGCGCGGAGGCGGTGGTCTTCGACCTTGTCCTCTGGTTTGCATTGCTGATCGTAGGAATTGCCGTATTGAGGTCTATCGGATTATAATAGACTGTTAAAAGCGGTTTTAAACCGTCATCTTGAACGAAGTGAAGGATCTCACTTCTTTGAAAAGGCAAGATTTTTCTCTGTGCTCAGAATGTAAGAGTCCTTTTTTTGGACTTTTTAGCTGCGTTAGAGACGTTCCCATCCCTTTGGTGGCAATATAAGAATCAATGGACTGTGTACCAAGGAGGATTTTATTTGAAAAACCTGGGGTGGCCTCCTCGCTTGCCGAACACACATATCGATCGTCTCCAAATTTGTAAGCTCGCTATCGTCATCCGCATCCCAAAATTTGAAGTTGTAGATGTCCCCGAACACCTCCCTCATCGAGCTCATGCCGCTAGAGGATTGGGAATAGGCATTTCCCTCCGCCCTCTGCGAAGATTTTGCGAGCTATTCTCAATTTTCTTTCCCTTCATCCAAATACCACTGGGGCACGGGCATTTCTGACATGATTTGCTGATACTAAAGAACCGTCAACCCGCTTTATCCCCCTTGACAATCATTTAACCGATGCTAACCTTTTATCATATGGCCGGATTCGGTCAAGCCGCATGTAATATTCCCACTGCTGACTTGATAATCATGCTTTTCAAATCATAAGAATTATTATCATTACGGAGGTGAGTTATGATCAGTCTTAAAGTCAATGGCAAAAATTATCAAGTAGATGTACTACCGGATGCGCCGCTGCTCTGGGTCATCCGGGAAGAGTTGAAACTTACGGGCACGAAGTTCGGGTGCGGGATAGCACAGTGCGGCGCCTGCACCGTGCACATTGACGGCAAGGCGGAACGCTCCTGCCAGATTCCGGTAAAGGACGCCCAAGGCAAGAAGATCACGACCATCGAGGCACTCGGCGCTGAACGGGTGGGCAAGGCGGTCCAGCAGGCGTGGACCGCGGAGGACGTGCCCCAGTGCGGTTACTGTCAGTCCGGCCAGATCATGCAGGCTGCGGCGCTCCTCATGCACAACCCCAAACCTTTGGACTCTGACATCGACAACGATCTCTCAGGCAACCTCTGCCGGTGCGGCACATACCAGCGCATCCGCAAGGCCGTGCACCGTGCGGCCAGTATGCTGGCAAAAGGAGACAAACCATGAGCAAGATCATCAAGATAACCCGCCGTGATTTTTTAAAGACAGGGGCATTGGTCGGAGGAGGTCTGATACTCGGTTTTCATATGCCGGCGAGTGAGTCTTTCAGTGAAACACCGACGCAGCCAGCTACACCCATTGTGCCGAACGCTTTCATCCGCATCGGTACTGACGACACCGTAACCATCATCGTTAACCATTCTGAAATGGGTCAGGGCGTGTACACATCGCTTCCAATGCTCATCGCCGAAGAACTTGAATGTGATTGGCGCAAAGTGCTAGTGGAGTCGGCTCCCGTGGATCCTGTGTACAATCACACCGCCTACGGCATGCAGATGACCGGCGGTAGTAGCAGCGTCTGGAGCGAGTATGACCGGCTGCGTATGGTGGGTGCGGCGGCCCGGGAGATGCTGATCGCCGCAGCGGCCAACCTGTGGAAGGTGAGTAAGACAAGCTGCCGCGCCGAGAAGGGAAAAGTAATCCACAGGAGCGGCAAATCCCTCACCTACGGGAAGCTCGCGGACAGGGCTGATACCTTGCCCGTACCGCAGGATGTGACGCTCAAGGATCCCTCGAAGTTTAAGATCATCGGCAAACCGACGAAGCGCCTGGACACGCCGGAAAAGGTAAACGGCAGGGCTAT
This sequence comes from Nitrospirota bacterium, assembly GCA_963826885.1. GTDB lineage: Bacteria > Nitrospirota > UBA9217 > UBA9217 > UBA9217 > JAJYKN01. Next base: position 161,668 of record CAWGYL010000002.1, read on the forward strand.
GTTCGGCCTGGATGTGAGCGTACCCGGCATGTTGACAGCTCTGATAGCACGTCCCCCGGTGTTCGGCGCAAAAGTAGTGAGCGTTAACGCCGATAAGGCCAAGATTGTCTCCGGAGTTCAGGATGTGGTGCAGGTACCCTCAGGAGTGGCGGTGATCGCTTCAGGCTTCTGGCCGGCGAAGAAAGGGCGGGACGCCCTTGAGATCGTCTGGGACGAAGGAGACGGCGCGACGTTCTCAACAGCGGGCATGCGTGATCAGTATATGAACCTGGCTCAAACCCCCGGGACGGTCACACGCAAAGATGGCGACTCCGCAGATGCCCTGCCGAAGGCGGTGAAGCAGGTCAGCGCCGACTATGAAGTCCCCTACCTATCCCATGCAACAATGGAAACCTTGAACTGTCTGGTTGATCTGCGCGTCGACAGCTGTGAAATCTGGACCGGTACGCAATTCCAGACTGTTGATCGGAATGCCGCTGCACGAGTTGCGGGGCTCGAGCCTGAGAAGGTCAAAATTCACACGACGTTTCTCGGAGGCGGTTTCGGCCGCCGTGCGAACCCCCGATCCGATTTCGTCATCGAGGCGGTGCAGGTCGCGAAAGCGGTCGGGAAACCGGTCAAGGTGGTCTGGACCCGTGAGGACGACGTTGCAGGCGGCTACTACCGCCCGATGTGGTACGATCGGATCGCCGCGAGGCTCGATGCAGGCGGAAATCCGGTCGCCTGGCGGCATACGATCGTTGGACAGTCGATTCTGAGCGGGACGCCGTTTGAACAAATGCTCGTCAAGAACGGCGTGGATGGGACGTCGGTGGAAGGTGCCAAAGACATTCCTTACGGGATCCCGAACATTCTTGTCGACCTGCACAGCCCTGAGCTCGCGGTACCGGTGCTCTGGTGGCGCTCCGTCGGCCACTCTCATACCGCCTTTGTCGTCGAAAGCTTCGTGGACGAGTTGGCAAACGCGGCCGGCAAGGACCCCTATGAACTGCGCCGCATGCTCCTCGCCGGGCACCCGCGCCACCTCGGCGTGCTGAACCTCGCCGCGCAAAAGGCGGGCTGGGAGATGCCGCTGCCGAAAGGCCGGGCGCGCGGTATCGCTGTGCATGAGTCATTCGGCAGCTACGTCGCGCAGGTGGCAGAGGTCTCGGTGAGCCCCGCAGGGCAGGCGCGCGTGCACAAGGTGGTGTGCGCCGTTGACTGCGGAAGATTCGTGAATCCCGACACCATCAAAGCGCAGATGGAGGGGGGGATCGTCTTTGGCCTTTCTGCCGCACTTTACGGTGCGATCACTTTCAAGAACGGTCGGGTGGAGCAGAGCAATTTCAACGACTACCCCATCCTGCGTTTGAACGAAATGCCCGAGGTCGAGGTGCACATTGTGACAAGCACGGAAAAGCCAGGCGGCATCGGGGAGCCGGGTGTGCCGCCGATTGCGCCCGCCCTCTGTAATGCGCTCTTTACTTTGACCGGTAAGCGCATCCGCCAGCTGCCTATTCGGGTTGAAGAACTGAAAATGGTGTAACTGAGGTGGCGTGAGCTCTTCCCAATTGTTGTGCAAGGTGGAGCGTTGAATGATTGCTGGGGGGCTAACTACCGCATTAGTGTCTGGCACTTGGTTCATCACTGGAACGTCTTCCGAATTCGGGCGGAACCTCACCGAACTTCAGATTGAGCGAGCATACATGGTTCATTTTCGTACCATGCGTTATTACCCTTGTGCTTTTTGACGTCACGCTATGGCTCGATAAGGAGCGAAAGATATTTTAGATACAGAATAAAAAGAAAATATATATATATTTCAGACTTCGTCTTTCCCCGACTTGTCCTGTTTGATCTCAATCTTCTCCCCAATAGAATCATGAGATCAATAAAACGCCAGGACTCAGGCTTGGACGCATCAAGATTTGTGACATGTCCATTTCTCCTTCAGGAGGTTTTCATCATGGAAGTCGGATTTATCGGATTGGGACGGATGGGTGCAAGGTGAAGGCTGGATGATCAGAATTGTTAGGGAGGTGAATAATTCTGTTTGAATTATGGATATTATGTATGGTTTTTCTGGCAACAAGTACTTCCTGCTGTTTAAGATTCCATTCATTGCAAAACATCAACTTTCAAGCTTAATTCTCAACCTGAATTCTGCATCATCGAAGGAGTTTGAATATCCGGCATATGACGTAGTTGATAATATCATTAATCAAAACCGCTTCGATACCTGCTAATAACCTCATCACGATCAGTGCCTCAGCCCAAGCCTACTTCAAATCGTATGGGGAGATGTTAAATTCTATTCATATCAGTATAATCATCTCCTTGATCATATAAAGACCCCTAAAAAATAATGGGTAGAGCTAAAGAATCCGCTCCGTTATTCCGATAAGAAATGTGTAATATTACGTCTTATTTCTGTAACATCATTTTTTAGAATGAGTATTCTAGTCACTCGACAGTACGAGGTTATGCACACGCGGGGACTTTAAAGGATGCCGCATTAGCTGGCTGTAGTAAGAACCAAAGCGACACCCCCCAGGTAAAGGAGGGCATATGATGAAAAGCTCACATAAATTGTGTTTAGTTGCATTGGTGTTCCTCGCCGCAATTTTACTGTCAGTCAATGCTTGGGCAGAGAAAAGAATCGGGGTTCTCATATTCAGTGACGAGACCCGCTATATAGAGGCGGCCAAGGGTATCAAGGATAAACTCTCCGAAGCTGGCTATACAGCATCGAATACGCATTATATTATCGAAAAGTCGGGCGCCAATAAGGCAAAGGCCGTAGAAATTGCGCAGAAATTCACTAGTGAAAAGTTAGATTTAATCATTGCCCTAGGCACGTCTTCCGCTGTGATCCTGGCCAAGGAAATCAAGGATGTGCCGATTGTCTTCAGTGTCGTATATAACCCCGTGGAAGCGGGAATAGCAAAGTCGTGGAAGAGTTCAGGCAATAACACAACGGGAACCACTACCGACATCCCCATGATGAAGATTCTGGACAACCTGAAATTGCTGAGGCCGGTACGGAGACTTGCAGTGCTCTATACGGCGGGCGAGACGAACTCCGAGTCGTTGCTCAGGGACTTGCAAAACATTCAAGCGAAAGCCGGGATTAGCATCATTCCGGTGCTTATCACCACCAAAGAAGACATCGACCAGCTGCTCCCGGAAGTACTGCGCACGGTAGACTCAATCTACATTTCCGGAAGCAATGTGGTGAACAGCCAGATCGTAACAATTGTGAACTTGACGACAAAGGCGAACGTAATTACCGTATCCCATCTTGAAGACTTGATCGAGAAGGGAGTCTTGTTGGGCGTGTGCGCCGATCCTTACACCTCGGGACGGCTTGCCGGGGAGAAGGCGGTAAAGATCCTTCACGGAGCAAAACCTTCTTCGCTTTCCATTGATGCCCCTACAAAATTTGATGTTATTATAAATATGAAAACGGCAAGGGAGGGAAAGTTCCCGCTCTCTTCTGAATTCATGAAAAGAGTGACAAAGAAGATCGAATAGCAGCGCGGAAATTCGGCCGAGACCGGAAAGAATGGTGTCCCATGGCGGTACGTCATAAGCATAAAAGTATACGGTACAGATTCCTCAAAGATCTGTCGGTTATCCTCTTTATAAGCACTGTTGTTCTGAGTACGGTCATTGCAGTAAACGAGGGTCGGATGCTCAATCGGTCCCTTATTACCAAGGGTAGAAGTTTCGCATCCTACATAGCCAAACTCAGTAAGGATCCGCTGATCATGAAGGACAGCATTCAGCTTGATTCAATTGTCAGCGACGCAAGCAAAGATGAAGATATCCTGTATGCCGTGATCGATGATGCCAATGGAAGCCTCACTACCTCCCAGTTCGCCAGTATCAATTACCGGTCTCCGCGATTGAAGGCCATCCTGAAGGGTCTGCCGAAAGAGAGTGAACTCCAGAATATTATTGACGCCATCAGGAAGCGAGGGGCTGCAACGGAAGTTTCCATGCCTATTTTTTCGGGTCTGTACAAGATAGGTGAAGTGACTATTTGCCTGTCGCAGTACGCCATCCACCGGCAGATCTTGAACACTGTGCTTTTCATACTCGTACTCAACATCGCCGTGGCTTTTATCCTCGGCTATGTTGTGTTTTCCGTGTCTAGACAGGTTCTCTTCAAACCGCTGGCTGAACTTGCCGGAGCGACGGATCGTCTTGCAAAAGGCGATCTCACATCCCGGATTACACTGCAGGCCGCCGATGAACTGCAGGTGCTGTTTGATAATTTCAACCGCATGGCCGAGGACCTTGACAAATCGACGGTGTCCAAGGCATACATGGATAACATCATCGAGGGCATGATCAACACATTCATCGTGGCTGATCAAGAAGATAAAATCATAAGGGCCAATGCCGCGACTTGCAGTCTCCTGGATTACCGCGAAGATGAATTGAAAGGGAAACCCATTAACACGATTCTTGCAGGGAACGAAGCGGCAAATTATTTTCAGATAAAGACACTGCCGGTGGAGAAACGCATCAACATGCTTGAGGGCTCCTACAGGGCAAAGGGCGGTCAAATGATACCGGTGCTTCTATCAGTGTCTGCCCTGTACGATGAGAAGAACGTACACCAGAGTACGGTTTACATCGCGCAGGATTTCACCGAGCGCAAGAAAACGGAGGAGTTGATAAAGCAGAACGAAATTTTCATCAAAAGCATCCTTGAAAGCGTGGATGAGGGTTTTGTCGTCGTAGGCAAGGATTACCGGATCATCTCGGCGAACAGGGCTTTTTGCGACAAGGCCGGGATGACCATTGAAGATGCAATCGGCAGATACTGCCATGAAGTGTACCAACGCCGCACGACCCCCTGTTTTGAGGCCGGGGTGCAGTGCTCCGTGAAGCACACTCTCGAAACCGGTGAACACGCCGCATTTATGCATACACATTGCGATGAACACGGAATCCCAATGTACGTTGATACAAAGTCGTATGCCATGCGGGACGCCACGGGCAATGTGACCTCCGTGATCGAGATCAGCGTCGATGTCACCGAGAAGAAAAAACTGGAAGATCAATACCGACATGCGCAGAAAATGGAGGCGATAGGCCAGCTTGCTGGCGGCGTGGCGCACGATTTCAACAATATCCTGTCCGCGATCATCGGCTACGGTCACCTTTCTCAGATGAAACTACGCGACGACGATCCGGTGAGGCACTATATCGACCAGATTTTACAGTCTTCGGAGCGCGCAGCCGCTTTGACACAGAGCCTGCTCGCATTCAGCAGAAAGCAGCCCGCGAAAAAAGAGCTTCAAGAATTGAACTCAGTGATCAGGAATTTTGAGAAATTCCTGCACCGCCTGCTGCGCGAAGACATCGAGATGACGACCCGATACTCGATCGAGCGGCCCGTGATTATGGCAGATCGGGGACAAGTTGAGCAGGTGATCATGAATCTCGTTACGAACGCACGTGATGCCATCCCGGACAGGGGGAAACTGACCATCGATACCAAGGTCAGTGCCATGGACGAGGCGTTTTTACGGGCTCACGGTTACGGCAAGGTGGGAGACTATGCCATGCTGTCGGTGTCGGACACTGGCGTTGGAATGAATAAAGAGACCAAGAAGAGGATTTTCGAACCGTTCTTCACAACCAAGGAAATGGGAAAAGGGACCGGTCTCGGACTGGCTATAGTGTATGGGATCGTGAAAGCGCACGATGGTTTCATTAATGTGTATTCTGAGCCGGAGAAAGGGACCACCTTTCACGTTTACTTCCCCGTGGTCAGAACGACGAATGCCGTGCCTGAACTTGCGGAGCAAATTCCGGTCCCGCTCAAGGGTGGAAACGAAACGATCTTCCTCGCTGAGGACGACGCGAGTCTACGCAATATGACGTCGGTCGTTCTCCGGGGAATGGGATATACAGTGATCGAGGCGGAGGACGGTGACAGGGCGGTTGTCAGGTTCGGCGAGAACCGCGCAACAATCAAACTCGTGATTCTTGATGGCATTATGCCAAAGATGAACGGCTTGGAAGCGTATCAGAAGATCAGCGCTCTCAACCCGAATATCCGTTGCATTTTCATGAGCGGCTATTCGGGAGAAGTATTCGCACAGAGCGGCTTGCCGAACGGCACGGAGTTCCTACCGAAACCGGTAAAGCCATCGGAGCTGTTGAGCAAGGTTAGGGAAATGCTTGACAGGGAATAGCAAGAGACAAGAACGAGGAGTGAATGCCCGCCTCTCATCTTATATTCACAATTTACAAACCGATTTGTTGATTGTTTCAAAAAATGAGAACTACACGCTTGTAGGTGGATCTCGGAGAGCCAAGATTAGTCTACTACAGAATCTATACACCCCAATTCGCCTTTCTGACATTAGACAGAGTCTGTTTATTAATTAACAAAGCAATATATTCTAACCACCTATAGCGATGGGATATTCAAGGGTATTACAACAAATAGAGAATGGATATCGCACAACAAGATACATCTATAATTCTTCACCTCAATTAAATTATGATTTCTGAGAGATTATGCCAAGAACATATGCTTAATGCGTAATCGTGTCAATGATTCCGATGGAGTGTTTTAGAGTAGATGTATGAGAATTCAAGTTCAAGTAAGCCGCTCCGCGGCAGAGAAGCAAAGACCGCTTCCTTCGCCTGTCCCATCTCGCCTGATTTTTTTTGAGTAATTTCCGTGCTACCATATTTCTCCATTGCAGTTCAATCTTATTTCACAAGGAGAATATGGTCATGGAAAACTGGTACGAGAAGTCCATCAATGCTTTGCAACTGAGCGGTATGTCCGAACGAACGCAGGCAAACTACACCCGCGCGGTGCGGCTGCTCACCGAGCATTACGGCAAGACCCCCGATCTCATTACCGAAGAAGAGCTTCAGGAGTACTTCCTCAATCGCAGGAATGTCAGCAAGTGGGCGCCCAACACCATGCGCATCTGCTATGCCGGGATCCGCTTCTTCTTTGAGACCGTACTTCAGCGCGACTGGCACATTCTCAGCATCATCCGGGCTCAGCCAGAACACCGGCTACCCACCGTACTCAGTACCGAAGAGGTGCTCAACATTCTCGCCCGAGTCTCTTCTCGTCGCAACCGCGCCTTCCTCTCCACGGTTTACTCCTGTGGTCTCCGGCTTCAGGAAGCGCGGTACCTAGAAACCGCTGATATCGACAGCAGTCGTATGATGATCCACATACGTAAGGGCAAAGGCGCGAAGGATCGTTACGTTCCACTTCCTCATGCGACGCTTGCCATTTTGCGAAAGCATTGGGATACACACAAAAACCCGAGGCTGATCTTCCCCTCACGGGTCTTACACGGCAAAAAATCGGATAGTCAGATCCCGGTCTCTATCAGCACAGTACAGAGAGCGCTCCGGGACGCGGTACATGCTGCGGGCATCCAGAAACGCGACGTTTCCATCCATACCTTGCGTCACTCGTATGCGACCCATTTGTTAGAAGCCGGTGTCAATCTGCGTGTGATCCAGCGGTATATGGGCCACTCCAGCCTTGAGACCACGATGATCTATCTCCATCTGACGACCAAGGGTCAGGATGATGCCTTCAAGCTCATCGACCAGATCATGGTGGGGTTCTGATCATGGATACGGTCAATGACATCTTCCGCACCTATGCCCCGGAGTACCTGACGCGGTTTGGTGGCGCTATCCCTGGGGAACATCGTAAGGCGATAACCGCGATTATCAACTGCCGCACCCCGGCCTCTGGAACGACCTACTTTCGGTGCGAATCGTGCGGGGAGCGGCACGCGATTCACCGCTCCTGCGGAAATCGCCACTGCCCGACCTGCCAACATCATAAGAGTCAACAGTGGCTCGAAAAACAGCTTGATCGGCGTGTGCCGGGGCACCACTTCATGATTACCTTCACGGTGCCGGAACAAATTCGCCGGTTTATCCGGAGCAACCAGCGGGCGGCTTACGCCGCCCTGTTTTCCGCCTCCTCCGAAGCCATGAAAAAGCTGGTTCTCGACCCTAAGTTCATGGGCGGCGATCTGCCAGGCTTCTTCGGAGTCCTGCACACTTGGGGCAGAACGCTTGAGTATCATCCTCATATCCACTATATCGTCGTAGGCGGAGCGCTCTCGTCTGATGACAAGACCTGGAAGCCCTCAGGAACCGGCTTCTATGTGCCGGTCGAAGCGTTGTCTCCCATCTTTCGAGCGAAGTTCAAAGACGAAATGAAAAAGGCCGGTCTTTTTGATCAAATACCCGACGAAGTATGGCGAATTGACTGGAACGTAAACTCTCAGGCAATTGGTTCAAGCGAGGCAAGCCTCAAGTATCTTGCCCCCTATGTCTTCCGGGTAGCCTTGTCCAACAGCCGTATCGTGAAAGTTGAGAACCGTCAGGTCTTCATTCGGTACAAAAAGACCGGGAGCAATCGCTGGAGGATGCTGGTCCTGGACGTAATGGAGTTTGTGCGCCGATTCCTCCAGCACGTGCTGCCAACGGGGTTCATGAAGGTGCGATATTACGGTTTCCTGAACGCCGCGTGCAAGGTCCCGCTTGAGAACATCAGGACGCTGATTGAGCTGGCTTATGGATTCGAGGTAACAATGTCTGAAATCGAACAGATGCCGCCATTGCCCCGTCCAACCTGTGGAAGCTGCGGCGGCACGCTCAAAGTGCTTTATGTCTCTCTGCCGCATCAGCACCTGGCACGCGCCGGATAGCATTTGACGATTCTGATGTACCATGTGTTTCTGACGTGTGGTCCCGCGGGTATTATCCGCGCGGTCAACGGCCCCGTTCGGCCATGTGCGCGGATTAGGCGTTCACTCCACGATACGCTAATCAAGAGAATCGCACTGGTTTCACGATAAACAGATTAAAACAGTCTATGGCACTCCATAATCTACTCACTTCAGGCTTTCACCGGATATCACCCACCGAAGCATTACCCTATATATAGAGGACATCGGCCATCAGTCTGCCGCTCCGGGCTTCTTGAACTATGGATTGAGCACGACGTAAAGATGTCGTCTCAATCCTTTTTGGTTGAAAATTACATCGTTCCAAAAAATGGAAACTCGTTTGCTACAGGAAGGATCTGCTGACAGAAAACATTATTACAAAATGCAATGATACATGTGATACAAAATGAATTCTGTACCTTCGCTAATATTATATGAAACTGGACTTCACTTTCTAGTCTGCAATTTCGGCCTGCTGCTAGATGCGTTTATGTACGCCCGGTACAGGCATGAATTTATTGAGGTGCAAGTTCCCTGTACGAATATTCACTGATTTATTTTAGATGACAGAATCAGTTTCCTTCTTCGGTATCGGTGGAAGTTGTGCAGGGGACATTTCGGGCCCGAGTAATATCGCGATCCAACGTGTGCTTTTGTGATTCTCGCACACATATTTCAGAGTCATGGTCAAAGGTATGCTCAGAACCACACCGATAAGACCGAGCAGGCCTCCCCAAAAAACCAGAGAGATAAATACAACAAGCGTGGACAGGCCAAGCCTCCGACCCATGAGCACCGGCTCGACTACGTTGCCAAAAATGAAATCAACGGCCAGATATCCGATAGCCGCGAGCGAAGCACGGCCTATCCCGAACTGGATCACGGCAAGAAAAACTGCGGGAACGGCGGCAATAAGCGCGCCGACATTAGGTACATAGTGGAGCAAAAATGCCAGGAAACCCCAGAGAATGGGGAAATCTACACCGAGGAATGACAGCCATAACCCGATCAGGACACCTGTTATCAGACTAATTGCCGTTTTAATGGCCATATAGCGGTTGATATCATAGACGAACCTCATAAACCGGTGAAAGTCATGCTGAGGATCATCAAGAATAGCGCGGAATTTGATGGGAAAGCTCGAAGCTTCAAGGAGTATGAAGGTTACGGCGAGCAGAATCAAGACGATCTCGAACAGCGCCGAGCCCAGCCCCTTGAACAAGCTGGCGGTCAGGCTCTTCACCGCTTCCGGTTTCATCTGATCGAGCAGAATAGAGTCCGTGAACGGGATACCCTTGGTTGCTAAAAACGTCTGGAGTGAAGAAAGATGCATCTGTAAGCGCGTCTGATAATATGGGAGATTCGCGTAAAAACTTTTAAGAGACGCGACGACGAGCCCTCCGATAACCACTAGAATAGTAGCCATGCACATCACCACGAGCAACACCGCGACTACATGAGGAATGCGTTTCTGCTCAATCCAGTGGACCGACGGCGTGCCGATGGCAGCCAGGAAGACAGCGACGAGAAACCATACCAGGACCGATTGTGCCTGATGAATGTCTCCAGTGATGATCGCGAGCGCTGCCAAAATGACGAGTATGCGTGTTCCGCGGTGGGGATCACTTGGTTCAGCCATGGGCAAATACCTCTTCAACAAAGGATTATCGTTTCCGTGCTCCCGGGAAAAAGCGGAGATTCTGATGATTTGCTTCTTGAGTAAGCCGGTGGTCTATCCGGCAACTTCTGAATCAGACCCTCTGCTCCATCTCCGAGGCGTATTTGCCGAGACGCGCGAGGCCGTTCAGCCTCGCACGCTTGAAACAAATCCCAAGTAGCCCCTCATTAGGTGCTGAATTCAATGAAAAACAGCTTCTGTCTGTTCCACCTTTTTCCACGTTTTATCAGGGTCATATGCTGTAACTGCTTTTGCTATCTCTTCCGTCTTGGGCCCGAGGTCCTTTTCATATACAACACCCTTTTGGTTAACCATGAAGGTCATGATCCCCGAAACGCCGTACTGTGCAGGATATGCCGCCAGGCCAAAACCTTTTACCATTTTGCTGTTGACTACGTAATCAAGTTCGCCACCGGGAGCATTGCTGCCCTGGCTTTTCAGGATCTTGAAATAATACCCGTGATAAGGTGAGGGCTTTTCTCCTTTCCTAAATGTGTATCCTTCTTCTGTTGCACGGGCAATGAGTGGACCCAGAGGACTACTTTCCTCTCCAGAAGCGGCTTCCCAGTACAGGCCATCCTTCTCGTTTTTCTGGCTCTGAAAGTGTTGCGCGTATTGTAGTACTGCGTCGCTATTGCGTTCCTTGCTGGCATACTCACGCTGGGCATCCACATAAGCGAGAGAAACCTGAATGGTATTCAATTCGTTTCTGCCTATTCTCCGATTTATGATCTCTTCCTTACCATCTTCTGTAAAAAAAATCCATCCCTGGCCTGACTTCACAATGGGAATCGGGAAGCACCATACATCTTTTCCGATATATACTAATAGTGTCTTGTCGTCAAATTTTGAAAACTTAACTCCTTCTGCAGCAGCCTTAGCGAAACGTTGGCGGCCCTGCGTATCGGCAATGGCATCGCCAGAGGATATGACATCTTTGCTTCCAGACCCGAAAATGGCCAGTAATTCTTTGGTGTCATTGTTCTTGTCTGCCTCTAAGAGAGCACTGAATGCGTCTTGTGGAGACTTGAACTCTCTTTGCCTTATTTCCTGAGCAGAGGCGAGAAAACCAAAAGCCGTTACTTCAATTATGATCATGAAAGCTGCTAAATCACGGCAAAAAAAAGGGTTTTTTAGTTTTGTTACACGTCTGAACATCATTCTTTCCTCCATAAATCGGCAATCCGATAATATTTCATTCATTTTTAATAACCGAGAGATGACGTCTGGCCGTCGAGACACTACATAGTTTCACCTGGAACGCCCGCCACGCCCGCCACCCCCGCCACCATGGTATCCTCCCCCACCGCCACCACGGGGAACTCCACCACCACTACCACGGATAACTCCACCACCAGTGGAGCTTCTACTAGCGGGGATTTGACCGGCCCTGGAGCGGCTTTGGAATCCACGGTTGCTCGCGGCCCGCTCAAACCGGCTGTTAGCGGAGCGCACAAAGGCACTTGAGCGAGTTGCAGCAGAAGATCCTGACACACCGTAGCCCCTGAATTGTTTAATTGCCTGTGCACCTCTCTGCGCAGAAGGACGGGCTCTTTGCATGTCTCCAGTTTCCGCGAAAGTTCCACCACGAAATCTGTTTGTCGGATCTATGCGCGACATCCTGCCTGTCCTGGGATCGCGATAATGATTGCTGATGAATCCTCCGAGCCTGCGCTCATGTTCATGCCGATGCCCATGCACTCTAATATCAAAGTCTACGAGAACAAAAAACCCCTGGAACCAGAAATCCGACCACCAAAAAGGATAAGGTACCCAAGTATAAAGGTATGCATAATCGGGAGGTGGAGTATAGTACGTCACAACGGGGGGGCCTTCAGTAGAGTAATAGTTGTCCATGTCTGTGGATTCAGGGTAATTCGTGCCGGGTGTTTCACCCGGCAACTGCCCCACAGCAGGTCTTACGGGCATATCATATCCCTTTATGACCTCCTGAAAAGCTGCCATTGCCGCATCTTTTCCCCCAAATAATTTCCCAGAAGCAGCCGCTTCACTAATTGAAGCTTGTACCTCATCTATAATATCAGGCGTAACCGGGTAATCGGCGATCCATCCATTTCGGGGCGTTATGCCGACAGAACTCAATGCACTCTCCGCTTCAGCCTCACTCATCGCCGCGCCAAGTTTAAACGCTTCCGTGAGATCGACCGCAAAATCTCCTTCACGAGTAAGTGGCTGTGCTATAGGGGGGGTTGCGACATTCGTCTGCTCTGATTGTGCAATTGCTGCTGCAGGGATCAATAGCAAAACGCCTAGCATGAAAATAAACACTCTGAACAGTGATCTCCTCCTCATACACATTCTCCTTCCCCAACTGGACCTTCCTATATTTTATCAAATAAAATGTCCTTACGGCAATTATATACGGCAGTTTACTTTTGGAGTTAGCAGAAGAAAGTCTCTTATGTAGCAACGCGGACGAGGGAAGCCTCCGAAAAAAATGAGCATAATGAGCAAAATAACAAATACAGTTCGAAAACTGAAGTGTTTCAAAGAATGGAAACTACAACAGCTATAGAAAGTATTCTGCGATTTCCAAAAGATGAAACTCTCGCGGACTACAGGAAGATAGTCGATGATTGTTTCCACTTAAGATTGATGAGGGGAAAAAACTACTACAATTCTACTACAGTTACAAGAAGAGGATTTACAAATAGTGATCCAACTCCCTAAAATAATTGGTGTCTCAAGATGGATTCGAACATCTGTAACCGCCTCTATTACCCACAAAAGAAAATGAGTTATGGGAAGTACCATAACTAATTTATTTTATAAATATAATTTGCGTCCCCAAGGGGATTTGAACCCCTTTTATCGCCGTGAAAGGGCGGTACGTGACATTTTCAGCAAAAAACGTAACTGGGCGATTGGCAACGGCTTTGAGCTAACTTATGAAAAATCAAACTATTTTTTCGATTCTGTCTATTCTGCGGTTTCTGTAGATTCTGCCCTTGGAGCAAAATTCTACGACAATTCTACGACAGTCTACGGCACCAGCCATACACACCAATTCACCTTTCTAACATTAGACGGTGTCTGTTTATTAATTTCACGTGGAGTTGAAATCATCCGGCACTATCCTGTGTGGGCGGGTCACAGCGGCAAAAAGAGCGGAACTTTGTCGTCAGAAAATATGCAAAACAATAGCACGATCAATCAACATTTGGTTTCATTCTTTCGCAAAATGTTCGTCAATTGACCCGGGTTCGTGCAAATGCTCTTGCATACATTGCGTCATTTTATGCATCATCTTTTATGCGCTCCCGGCGCAGCACTTCTTGTACTTCTTGCCGCTCCCGCATGGACATAATTGATTACGGTGTATCTTGTCCATGCGCGCGGGAGTGGGCTTTTCGCTTGGGATTATCGGTCTTCTCATTCCCCGCGGCTCGGCTAGTCTGGATTCGCGCAAGCCCGCATTGATCCTCGCGATACAATGGATCATCACTTCCTCGAGTTGCGAAACGTTCTTCCTCGACTCGATTATATCGCTTTCCTTAGCTGTTTTCTCTCGCTCAAGCAACTCCATTAGCTTCTCCTGCACTGTGCTTACCGTTGCAAGGTCCATGAAAGCTAGTTTAACGTCTCCGGTAAGATCGGTCTCCTGCAGTCCACCCAGGTCGAGCCCTTTGATGAAATAAATTATAAACGCAAGGTGGCCCTGAATATTTTGCTTGAGCCCATCGAGAGTTTCGGGGTATTCTGTATCGGGGTAGACATATTCTCCCTGTTCCGGCTTCCAGCTCGCAATAAGATTCCAGAGAGACATGATGTTTCCGAGTGTCATGTTTGCATCGTCCAGGGATTCGAAGGGCTTTCTGTCCTCCCGGCCGAGAATAAGTTCCAGAAAGTCCGATGGCTTAACCATATGCGGTGCTGCGATGCAGCCGTAGAACAGACCGTAGACCTCATAGAGCGTCCGTTTTGACCCACATTTCTCCAGCGATTCTCGCATGGTCGTGTCGCCGCAGTAGGCATTCGGTGGTGTGAACATGTATCCCCTTTTTTTAAAAAGCAGCAGGCTTCAGCCCGTATGACTCTTCTTTTTCGGCGCTGTCTTCTTCAAATAATTTTCGAAAAGTTCGCAAGTGCTTTCGAATGCACTCTGATCCCTTTCCGTCATGTGATCGTAGCCGTCAGGCAGTATACCGCCAGATTCGACGGATTCCATAAGCTTCTTGAGGGGAGTGGTTTTGTACTCTTCGTACATCGAAACATGTCTGATGATCAATCCGCCCAACAGCCATGCATTGTCGATATGGATTTTCAGCGTCTTCCGGGACCGATTACCTTTTACTTTTATGAGCACGTCCAGAAACTCTTCCATATATGACAGCAGTTTCTTTCCATATTCACGATCTTCCCTGGTACCCATCCATCGCTCTGGCCATTTGTCGAAATCGGGAGACGGTTCCGCAGGGTTATAGGCCGTTCTGCTCCCGCCTTTCTCACCATATTTGACACTCCCTTTCCTAAGCAGCATTGCTTGAACTTTTAGAGTATGTCCGGATCTCCCCAAATGATATTAAGTAATAATATCACACCGTTATTTTTTTAATGAGATGCACCAGAATTCCGTATTAGTCTTTTACTCCACGATTATAGACCATATTGAATACATGGGAATTGCCAACCGCACACTGTCGCCCCCCACGTCCCTCTTGAACAACTGGTTAAACCTATTTCATTCTGTCAATCCAATAGTCCGGTTGTCTGTGTAAATGCGCGAACGCAAGAACAACTATTTTGTCATCCTGAATGGAATAGAGAATTTTGTATGGGAATTTGTGTACGATGTACCGCCGAATTTCTTTCCGCTCGGACGGCCACGCTTGAGGGTATTGTTGTATGCGGACAAGGGAATGCCTGATTTGTTCCTCGAACTGGGTTCCTACGCCCGGTTGCTCTATTTCATAAAACTCTTTAGCCTCATCATATTCCCGACGGGCAATTTCGAGAATTTCTATGAACATGATTATTTTCTACTGAACATGTCCTCGAAAGAGACTGTTTTAGTTTTACCGGCTTTGTAGGCTTTGAGCCTTTTCTCGGCTTCAGCCACCCACACTTTTTCAATTTTAGGATCGGGGACATCAAGGCTCTTTAGCAAGGCTTCGATTATGATGGATTTTTCTGCAGGTTTAAGATGTAAGGCTTTTGCAATTATAGTTTTCGTTGGTGACATGTTCACACCTCGTATTCTTACAAAAAATTATATCACAGGTCGCGGTAACAAAGCAATATATTCTAACCACCTATAGCGATGGGATATTCAAGGGTATTACAACAAATAGAGAATGGATATCGCACAACAAGATACATCTAATATTCTTCACCTCAATTAAATTATGATTTCTGAGAGATTCACCTACAAGTCTGCGTAATCAATTTTGTGACAAGGGTCAAGAATACCACATGAAACATACTTCATCGCACGATATCTCATTGTTCTTCTCGATGGGTTGGTTAATATCATTGTATCGTGTTGCGTCCTCCTTATTCCAACATTTGTATCTTATAGCTGCTCACCATGCTCTCTTGCGTTACGCGTATGTGAAGCTTCATGGAGCAACCCGCTATTGATTAAGCACTTTTCTGATCATCAGCAATAAAGCCCGGGGAGAGGACGGTTTCGAGAGAAAATGCAGCCCTTTCTCGAGTTCACTCTCTTTCTGGATCAGATCAGCCGGATAACCGCTCGTAAAGATAACCTTTGTGTTCGGATTACTTCGTCTGATTTCCTCGAAAACCTCCCTACCGTTCTTATTCGGCATGATGACGTCCAAGATTAACAGGCTGATCCGGTCTTGGTTTTCTCGGAACTTCTGCAGTGTTTCCTCCCCATCAGCAGCCTCGATAACGTTGTATCTGAACTCCTGCAATAAATCTTTGTTCAACCGCCTAACAAATTCATTGTCCTCAGCGAGCAGGATGGTCTCAGTTCCTCCCAAAAGCGGTTGCTGGACCTCGGGAGACCGGTCTTCTTCAGTTTGTGCACTGGCGAACGGGAGGTATATCTTGAACGTGGTGCCCTTTCCGAGCTCGCTATACACGTTGATATAACCGTTATTCTGTTTTACGATGCCGTATACAATAGCAAGCCCGAGTCCTGTCCCTCTACCAAGTTCCTTTGTCGTGAAGAAAGGATCAAACATTTTCTTCTGCGTATGCTCATCCATGCCCTCCCCGGTGTCGCTCACTGTTAGAACAGCATAGTGGCCAGGTGACCCAAATCCTTGCGATTTGGCATATTCGTCATCGAGCATAACCAGTCCTGTTTCGATCATTAGCCTTCCGCCCTTCGGCATTGCATCACGTGCGTTGGCAGCAAGGTTCATTAGCACCTGTTCGATCTGCACAGGATCAACGAAGATCGTTAGCGTCTCATCACTTAACGATGTCGACATAACAATATCTTCGCCGATAATTCGGCTAAGAAACTTTTCGACATTGTGAATACTATCGTTGAGATCAATGTTTCTGGGGCTGATGACCTGCTTTCTGCTGAATGCAAGAAGACTCTGTGTAAGACTCGCTGCCCGCTCCGCCGCCGCAAGAATCTGGCTCAAATATTCCTTCATGGGATCATCGGTACACATTTTCATCTGAATGATATTGCCATATCCGACGATTGCCGCAAGAATGTTATTAAAGTCGTGGGCGATGCCGCCGGCGAGCTGGCCGATGGATTCCATTTTTTGAACCTGTAATAGCTGAGCTTGTAGCTTTTGCTTCTCTTCCTCCATCTTCTTGCGTTCGGTGATGTCCCGTACGACTGCAAGCACGCGTCCCGCTCCTCTGATTCGCGTTACCGATAGCACCACTTCGGTCCAGAAAAGTTCTCCATTTTTCCTTCTGGCCAGCCATTCAAAATGCTGAGGCCCTTCCTTGAAGGTCTTGCGTATCAATGCAACTGCTTCCCGCAATGAGTAGGGAGACTCGCCCGAGCTAAAATCCTGTACTGTCCGATGTAGGATCTCATCACGGGAATAACCGTACAATTCTTCCACAGTTTTGTTGATCTCGATGATGTTTCCCGAGTCGGCGTCGTGTACGAATATGGCGTCTGTGGTTGTGTTGAAAATATCCCTGTAATTACGCTCACTTTCGACAAGCGCTTGTTCCCGCAGCAAAAGCTGGCCTGCCATCGAATCGAACGTCTGACCCAGCCTGCCTAATTCGCCGCCGGCGACAACGTCGGAAACCCTAACGTGAAGATCACCCCCTGCGAGATTTCTCGATGCGTTTTCCAATAAAGTGACTCGGTCCGCAATCGAGCGTTTACCGACAAACCAGGCGAAAAAGACTGCAAACGCGAGAAATGAGGTAAAGAGCGCCAGGTTCCGGATGAGCATCTTGTTCGCATCTGCCAGGACGACTGTGATGGGGATCCCTGCACGTATATAAATATACGGCGACTCCTCGCCGGGCAGTCGTAGTTTGCGATAGGTCAGGATGCGGTCGTCACCGCTGATCGTTGTGATGTTGGAATAGGTATAGACGTCAGGGCCGTCTTGCATTTGTTTGAATAATACAGAATCGTATTGTTTTCCAATATATCCCTCAGGACTGATGGCCCGGTATATTACGGTGCCTTTGTGGTCCAGCAAGATAAAACTAGTGCCGGTCGGTAGTTTGGCACGTAGCACCTGTTTGTCTGCATCGAGAACGAACCCGACGCAGATAACGCCGATTATGACGCCCCGTTCATTTCTCAGGGGGGCGGCAATATTGAAGACAGGTCTTGACGTTGCCCTGCTGATGGCATATTCGCCTGACGAAAGCTGCTCGCTTGCAAGGGCATTTTGAAAGTAACGTCGGTCGGATACATTTTGATGCAGAAGGTGCGGAACGGCGGTGGCCCAAACGAGACCGGAACGATCGATGATGAAGATGTTCGAATACTGGGGATTTAATTTGAGGATATCGCGCAGGACCGGTTGCACCTTGGTGGCATTTTGTCTCTTGACATCAGGTAGCTGTGCCAGAGCGGTAATCAATTGCTGCGCAGCGGCTATGAGATTTTGCTGTTCGGCAGCGATATTTTCCGCAAGTCGTTGTGTCTCCATACGAGCGTCACGGATTGCTCCTTCTCTCATCTGGATGCCGGAATACATGATAATGCCTGCAGCCGGAATGGCAACGATGAAGGCGAGAAGGAGTATCTGAACCCTGATAGGCATAGATATCAATCTGGTCATCATGTTTTTCAATAGAAAAGACCTCGTTACTTGGTGTGCGTAACTTATTCAAGGAATGTTAACGCGACAACACTTCATTGTTTCAATAAACTATATTGTACATATTTTAAACCGTACCGTCATCTCTTTGCAGAAGATGTAATATTTCACATTCTTCTTGTCGGAATAATGAGGGAAATCTTTAGGTACAATCCTGAATTTTGCGGGGTTGAAACAGGAAGATCAATAACTATCACTAACTTTTAGAATGCAGCCACGCTTCTTGTCAATTTCAACTCTCAAGATGGGTTCAGACCATTTTAATCCATCTGATGGTGCGTTTTCCACAATCCACGTGTCTCCGTGATGAAGATGCGCATAGAAATTATGTGTTTTTGAAAACGACTTATGTATACGATGTTTTTCAAGGGTTTCCCCAAAAATGGGGATAAGAACAGCTTTGGCAATCGCGATGGCCGTCTTATCGTCGGGGACAAAAGGTTCACTTTCTACTTTTACCGCTGCACCAGCATGAGTTGCGACTCGAGATCCCCCAGCGGGTTATAATGGATGCTCAATCAGTTCCTTAATGAATGTATTTGACGTATTTGAAGCATTTTAAATATGTAACCAGAATCACAGACTAAAGCACGAACACCCTTTAGACTTTAATCAAAGTGAGCTTCGATGCGCTTTCGATTATTGGATCTTCGGACAAAGCACGAAAGGAGGTGAATATATTTTGAAAAATATAATTGCAGTCGTCGCGGCTGTAATGTTCTTAATTGGCCTTGGCGCTCTCTACGCAGAGGATGATGTAAATATGCCTTCGGAAAATTTGTCAAAAGGAACGATATCAACAAAAGAAATGGATAAAAACACAAATGAAGACACAGGAAATAAAGTAACAAAATATAATAAAGAAAAGAAAATGGGCAAAGAAAAGAAAAAGATGGCTACGGAAGAAGCAAAATAGACATCATTCATCTATCGACATAAAGCTCGCAGATATTCCAATTAGGTAAAATTATTAGCCGCTAAGCAGGCAAATCAGGATGTGCCTGTTTTTTTTAAAGCAAGAATAAAGCATGTAACATACACGTTTCAAAAAACTTGCTCGTTACAGTTTACAGGAAGGATCAGACGCTGAATGATTCAATCGATATCCTTCACTTCAGTCAAATCCTGGTCCTTAGAAGAGCCACCTACTAGTCCGTAATTTCGATCATTCGAAGCTATCATCAAATACGGATAGTATAATGCACATGAACGTCGTGGGCGCGTCCGGGCGCATGTTCGGGAACAGGATGGGATCAAGGCGTCACAAAGTCCTGGAGATGGTCCAACACGCCTTTCGGCGGGGAGATGTACCTCTTGTCCGTCTCGGCGTCGCACGGCGGAAGCTCTTCGACGGCCTTGCGCAGGCCGGGTCCATCGAACTCGTTTTTAGTGGTGTACGCCGGCCGGAAATCGTGCGCGAAGCCGCCCATCCTGTAGGACTTCAAGACCCATATCCCCATCTCCAACGCAAAGGGTTGGCGGGGAAAATCAAACGCCCTTTCCTCAACCTTCTTTACCGATTCGGGCAGACCGGCATATGGTTTGCTTTTGCAAAAGCCGTCCGTTTGCATTTTGACGAGGGAGGGCACACGCCACGACTCCACAGTGTATTTCCCCGATTTGATGCCTACAATCGGTGGCACCTGTCTCGCATTTTGATAAAAAACGTCAAAACCGGTGTTCAGGTCCACCATGTCCTGAGGGCTTTTCAAGCTCTGCAACTGTAGCGTTGGAAAACGGTACTCCAGCAATTTCTTTGCCACCCCGTCATATGCCACCGTTTCGGGCAATTCGAAGGTGTACGTTATCTTTACGCCGATGAGATGTCCGTTCCTGTTCTTGATGGGTGTCTCGTCAACAACCGCCACCCTGATCTCGTTCAACACAGCGGTTGCCACACGCTCCTCGTACCAAGGGTTGAACAGAAACAGGAAAACGATCGGACCCGCCAAGGCCAACAGGGGGACCGCATAGGCCAAGGCTGCCAGGCGCGCGCTTTTTGACCTGATCCATTTTTCCAGACACAACGGCAGGGCGAAAATCGCCAAGACCAACGGAAACACCAGATAGAAGAATTCCCCGCCATGCGCGATGCCGTATCCGAACAGGGACAGGGACAGCATGGCGCAGACTATGGCGACTATGATGTAGAGGATTTTCAGCAATGAAGATTCCCTGTTGTGGCATCCTTGCTAACAGTTGCATTCCCGGCGACACAAGTGGTTTTTTGGATTCGAAAGGACATTCCCATGCCGCCGCATTGATAACAAGTAATTAGCTCTTCGGAATACAGTATCATAGCCTCGGCTGACATGCAACTTACACTACCATTAAACCGTCGGCGGGTGCAACTGCCTTAGAAGAGGAAGGACAGTGGACTAAAAAGTTCAAACGGAATTATTCACTTTTGTTATCAATTCTGCCCTCCAGCCTTCACCTCCCATGAAGAGGTTTATCAAGTGCCGCCTTGGGATTTTTTGTTAAATGCTAATATGGCATCATGCTTTTAAGCACATCAGTCTCGCCAAACAGTCCGGTAATTTATTAGGGAATCAGCCATCCTCCCATTCGAGATCACCCTATTGGTGTCTCACCTTATTGATGCTGATGGCACGCCCATTCTACAAGCCGGTTTTTTCAACCAAGGTGAATGGTCGGGCTATGCCAAACCGTTGATTCCTATATCCCGGTTCATCTTTGTGAGAGCTGATCTTCTTGATCTTATTTCCCTCGCATTCTGTTAGTTCGTCCGCAGCAAACTTGCATCATAAGGTTTTCGGTCACGAAGCACGTAAAAGATAATCTCTATCAATTTTCTTGCTAATGCGACTACTGCAGTCTTGTTGCCTCTTCTCCTGGCTATACGTTCATACCATTTCCTCAATGGTTTGCTTTCACTGTTTGTACTTCGTAATATTGCATGCGCACTCTGAACTGCTACGTGCCTGACTTCGCTTCGTCCCTCGCGGGTTATATGGCCATAATCAGCCCGCTCTCCACTACTAAACACACTTGGCACAAGACCGCAATAACTCGTTAACTGCTTTGCTCGCTTGAATCGCGTTATGGTCGAGATCGCGGCATAATAGGTCTTGGAGGACACCTCGCCGACTCCGGGCACGCTCTTCAATAACGCAACATCCTTATTTTGGTAGTCCGCAATCACGTCATCCAGCACGTCTTTTTGCTTTCGGAGCTCTGCAATCGCTTTCCCATAACTCTCAACGATTGGATTTAGGTGTTTTGGAACGCTTTTATTCTCCTGGAGCCTTGTAAAGATCGATTCATCATCGAAAGCTTTTGTCTTGAGTTTTATTCCTTCTTGTCGCAACATGCCCCGTAGATGGTTCTTAAGGCATGTTGAACTCTTTAAAAGTTGGTGTCGAGAGCGTAAGAGATCGCGTAACTCTCGGCTATCGCCCTCTGCCATATACACTCTTTCGGGCAATTCGTCTATCCGTAATAATTTTGCAAGGAATATGGCATCTACCTTGTCGGTCTTCTTCTTGTTCTTGGCAATGAGCTTTACCTTGTTAGGATTAACAATATAAACGCTGATTCCCAGCTTCTTGAGCGTATCATGTATCCAACGGCTATGGCCGCCTGCCTCGACTGCTACCTTTACAGGCTTATTCATCCATCGCTTGAAATACTGCCGATAGCCATCCTTATCCGTAGGGATCTCTTGGCTCTCGACCTTTCTTCCTTTGCCATCGGTGACGTACACATAACTGCTTTTCTCAGATACATCGCATCCAATGTAGAACATGGCGGCTACCTCCTTACTGTGATATTTGTTACTTCTAATCACATGGTAGCACCGAATATTTGTTTTCCCCCTCCTTCATAATATCTACAAGTATGGAATGTCACCCATTTGAAGGCTCCCTGTCAAGTGAAAAAATTACCCCGTGACGAGAAAATGATATTTTCTCGAGTGGAGGTGTTTGATCGTCTGGAGTTTGATGTTGATGTGAAGATACGTATCTTCAAAGATGAAAGGCCGTAGCTCTGCCTTTTCCCGGCGCTCTTTGACGTGGCAAAAAAAAACGTCAAGGGCAGTCAAGCAGATCCTATTAGTCGTACTGCTAACGCGGTTCATCTTTTGTTCCTTTTTTGAGACGATTCTTCAGCACGAGCCTCAACCACAGGCAGCCGGCGGCTGCCAGGCTGATCATCGGAAGAACCGGCAGGTTGGGCAGATGAAGGGAGGACCGAATCCATCTCTCAAAATCGCTTTCGTTGCTGAGGAGCGCAGCAAATACGATCAGGGCCGCGATGATAAAACCGTATGCGGTGTTCATGCCGGTCGTATCACTGCTGCTCCCGATCGTTCCGGCCCCATGGCCCGCAATCCGGACCGTAGGGTTCTCGAAGAATTGGAGCACCTTGGCGCCACGTTTGAGAGCAAGCCGCTTCAGTCTTCCCATGTCGAACGGGGCCGCCTTCATTTTGTTCAACACGTCACCGAATTTAAGCTCGGTTGCGATATATTTCCGGACAAAGAACCTGAGATGCTCGACGATCTTGATCTCCGGATCAAGGGACAGACAAGTCCCCTCGAACGTGGTCAGCGCTTTGGATACGAGGACAAAGTCGTGCGGGATGCGGATTCCGAACTCCAGGCTCGTATTTAGGAACCGTTCCATCATCTGCGAAAACGGGATGCCGGTCACTTCATAAATGGGCAGTTCAGAGAGCACCTCGTTCATCTCGCGGTGATACCCGGCAAGGTCGATCTCGTCCTCCCTGACATTGCACAGCTCCAGGAACGACCCGATGACCCTCTTTACATCCCCTCCCGACATGCCGTGGAGGATATCGAAGATCCATGCCCGCAGGTCTTCGGATAAATAGCCCACGATCCCGAAATCAAGATAGGCAATGGTATTTTTGTCCACGAGCATGATGTTCCCTGCATGAGGATCACCGTGAAAGAACCCGTCGATAAAGATCTGCTTCATCATGGAGTCCGCTATGAGATGGGCCACAGTTTTTCTGTCGATGCCTTGTTCAGGTGCGTGCAGTATATTGACGCCCCTTACCTGTTCCATGACGAGGATATTCCTGGTCGTATACTCGCGGTATACCTTCGGGATCTTTACTCCCGGATAGTCCTTGAAGTTATGGGAGAAGAGGAGGGCGTTCTTCCCTTCTTGCCGGAAATAAAGCTCGCGCTCGGTCCACCGCGAAAACTCCTGCACGAGCATGACCGGACGGTTCTTCCTGAGCGGGGGAACGAACCGCTCGATAAGGTACGCGAAACGCAGCATGATGAAGAGGTCCGATATCATCGCTTCCCGGATACCCGGTCGCTGGACCTTGACCGCCACTTCTTCACCCGTCCGGAGTCGAGCCCGATGGACCTGCGACACAGAGGCCGCAGCCATGGCTGTTTCATCGAATTCGCTGAAGATCTCGGTATAGTCTCTCTTCAGTTCGCTCCGGAGTTCTCGTTGCACTTGTGCAAAGGGGAAGGGAGCGACCTGGTCCTGAAGTTTTTTGAATTCTTTGCAGAAAGCCGGAGGGATCAGGTCTGGCCGGATGCTCAGGAATTGGCCGAACTTTACATAGGTGGGCCCAAGTTTCTCCAAGGTCTCCTTCGCGATCTCTGGAGCACTCATCCTCGGTCTGCTGCTTGTGAGATATTTGCCGATGGCCTTCTCGAATTTTGCGCTGGGGGAGAATATGAACCGGTAGGGCACGAGGATCATGAACTGCCTGAACAGGATAAAGCCGATCGTTATTAAACGCTTCATGCCTCGCAGATGGGTGAGTACCGACCCCATAGAAATAAACCTCCACTCGAAGATTACCCTGTATTTGAAGCGGATTTTAAACGGTTAGGTTCTTTTTTGCAAACAATGGTATCATATCATCAAAATGAATTATTGTATAGCATGCTTGTGCAATAGCGG
Organism: Nitrospirota bacterium; assembly: GCA_963826885.1. Lineage (GTDB taxonomy): Bacteria > Nitrospirota > UBA9217 > UBA9217 > UBA9217 > JAJYKN01. The sequence continues at coordinate 186,251 of CAWGYL010000002.1, forward strand.
TATTTGCCGCGAGTGGATTATGAGGCATCCAGAGGATGGAAATTTTGCAGTTGATAATTTGGATTGTTGCAAGGAATGGAAATTCAACATGAACAGGAAGGACAATTGACTAAGAACTTCAAACAGAATTTATCACTTTTTTGGCGATTCCGGCTCTCCGAGCTTCACCTAACCTACAAGTCTGTACTCTCGTTGACAAAAATCTATCCAGAATTCTACTTGATAATTGTAAATGAACGCGCCCTTCACCGGCAGGTACGCAGCGTAGCGGCGTACCTGACTGCAAGTAAGAACTGAGGTTTTAGGATTAATGTCCCGCCTCATTACCCCAAAGTTCCTTAAGCCGCCGGTCACGACCGCACGTGGTACGATAAAATTTATAACGAATCGGGTTCTTCTTGTAATAATGTTGGTGGTAATCTTCGGCGGGGTAGAACCCGGTGGCTTGCACAATTTCTGTTGCTATAGGTTCTTTAAAGGTCTTATTCTTCTCCAAAAGCGCCTTTGACTGCAATGCCAACTGATGCTGTTCTTCTGTGTGATAAAAGATTGCACTTCGATACTGATGTCCTGAATCACAGAATTGGCGGTCTTGAGCTATTGGGTCAATATTATGCCAAAAAACCTTCAGGAGTTTCTCATATGACACTTTTATCGGGTCATAGACGACCTGAATTGACTCGGCGTGTCCGGTCCCTCCGGCTGAGACCTCTTCATATGTCGGGTTCTTTTTCTGTCCACCTGTATAGCCGGATGTGACCGATACCACACCAGGAATCTCATCAAAGGGGTGTTCCATACACCAGAAGCATCCGCCCGCAAAGGTCGCTTTTTCAAGATGTGGCACACTGCCTGCGGTGACCCGAGTAACCACGAACGGCAGGACCAGCAATGTTGCCATCATTAATTTGTCGAACATGGTCGGTTCCTCTCTTTCTCTGTTACTGTTTCCGCATAGGTTCCCCCCTTTTTCAACGTCGTTTCCAATTCTTCAATCGCAATCACCTTCGGATTGTTGCTAAAAAATAAGCGACCACCACAGCGTTCCTACGACGTGTTTGGGTTTCGCTGTGCGGTCGCTATTCACCCCCCTGAGGGTTTGATGTCACATGTCACCACCTAAGTCGCCTTCTTCCCCGCGATCGCTAGGCTTAGTTCGCTACCGCTTTCACTCCTTCCTAGGCGGCCTTTTCCATGAGCGCCCTGGCGGCCTTTTCGATGAGTGCGGCCACTGCTTTCGGCTGCGACACGTAGATCGCGTGACTGCCTGCGACCTCGATGACAGTCGAACCAGCGCGCTTGGACATGAAGCGCTGAGCCGCCGGCGGGATCATCTTGTCGTCGGTGGTAACCAGGTACCAGCTCGGCTTGGTCTTCCAAGCCGCCTCGCTGATCGTGCCGTTGAGCGCGTCCAGGCCCCATGGGACTTGGGAGTCTGCCATGAATGCGGCCTTTTCAATGTCCACGTCACCCGCGAATGAGGCTGGGAACTTCGCCTTGTCGAGTAAGAGATATCCGTCCTGCGGCGCCAGTATTGGAGGCACAGGCGCGCCCGGCGGTGGATCCTTGATAAGCGTGGACACAGACTCACCCTTGTCCAGAGCAAAGGCGGTGATATAGACAAGCCCCGCTACCTTTGGATCGTTGCCGGCTTCGGTGATCACTGCTCCGCCGTAGGAGTGGCCGACGAGAACCACTGGGCCATTCTGTAGGGCGATAATGCGCTTGGTTGCGGCGACATCGTCGGCCAGAGATATCGTCGGATTCTGAACGATGCTGACCATGTAGTCGTCCTTCTTCAGGATCTTATAGACACCTTCCCAACCAGAGCCGTCCACGAAGCCACCATGGACGAGAACGATATTCGTTGTTTTCATTTGAAGTCTCCTTTCTTGTGTACTCGTAAAGTCAAAGTCTAGCCACAGAGAGCATTCGGAACACTTTGCATTTTAGGAGTAATTTGCATTTCAAGTTCCTCTCCCCCCTCTGTGGCCTTTTACTACATGCGCCTTTTCTGTTTCTGCAATATTTTAAATTCCCTGTTTGTCTCTATTCTCCGCATACTTATGCCTGACTATCTTTTCTCCTTGTACCCTGGGGTTTCATAATGTACCCTTTTTTCCATCAAACTTTTGACATTATCTGTGTACTCTCCACGATAAAATCGAGTCATTTTCTTGCCCGCCGGACACTGACGTCTTCAGTTGAGGCGTCTACACTCAACACCCGCTCTCTTCCTAAGAGCAGGCGGAATCCGCGGGATCATCTACGGACCGTGGATAAACACAATTGTCTTCGCTCCTTGAACGCTTATGCAAATTCTCTCAAGAACGATAAGCCTATTCAATAATTTAATTGTTGCTCGATTTATATGAATGTCAAGCCGATGAAAGTATTAACTCACAAACCGGCGCGATCAGGCTGGTCAGAAGGTCAAAAGGGGAAAAAAAGGGTAAAATCATCATTCGTGACATGTGTCTATGCCTTGGCGCTCCTAGGGAACAAGGATGTGCCTAACATCCCAGTGCATCATGAACGGGGATTTTTTTTAGTAGATGCTGTTGAATTCAGCTTGAAACTTTATGTGTTGTAATAATGGAAACTACAACTGCCTTAGAAGAGGAAGGACTCGGTGACAGAAAACATTATCACAAAATGCTATGATACATGATACAAAATGAAATTTACACCTTCGCTAATATTTTATGAAACTCGGCTTCACAAGCTTGTACTTTCCAATATTTGAAACTATAAACGATTATTGGTAGTATCATGCATACCTGTCAGGAAGAGAAACTCGGGCTGTCGAAGCGTGATCAGGTTGTGCAGATCCTCGATGCATTCCTGGGAAGTAAGAAATTGGCAAAGACCGTATAACAGCTTACCCCTTCCAGTATGTCAGGTCTCGCATTTATTTTTTATATACGCAATGTTGAGATATAACACTATTAGAATTTCTAAAATAACAAGAAACGCAAATAGCCCTAACGGTGGGAAGATGGAAAGCAACATCAATTCCTTCGATTTGAATTTACTGCCGTACGTTGGACATTTTTATTATTCTGTAATTTCATGTGAATACCGACTAGTCCCAGCAATACCGAGCCAAACAGCCAAGCTGCCGCAGGAATCGGAGTAAAAATGAGTGTTGTTGACTGGAGATACAAATCGTTGTTATCTCGCAAATTGACATCGCCAGAAGTAGAAATGTATTCCACCTCACCGCTATTAGATGTTCTGCTCACATATGTCTGAATGTAATTTGGAGTATCTTCCGACCACCCAAGTAATTCAACACTAGACATTTCGTAATTCGTTGCATTAGTGTAAGTATAAGAAGGATTAGGATTCGGCATCGAAAAGGTTCCGAGCAAATTTCCCGACATATCGTAATAAGAGCCATTAACAAGCCAAGAAAGATTCGGTGCGGTTGTATCACCCGAGTAAGTATCGCTCCCAATTATAATTACATTTTGATTCGTCGTTATGTCTTGACCCTGCAAATTCAAACTACTATCAGTCTCTAATGTTCCAATTCCACTAAAATTATCGGTTACATTTACATAATTTGCTCTTGATTCATAAGTCATGCCCAATACCGCTACAATTAAGAAAACTACCACCAAAAGCAATCTCATTCTTTTCATTTTTTATCCTCCTTTTACCCTACCTGTTGACAGAGATATATGCAATAATTTTGAACTAAAAGAGATTCTCTCTGGCAACAATAAAAAACCCGGACTGATCATTGAACTATCACAATGATCGATCCGGGTTTTCTGGTTCCTTTATTTGTAAGGACAGCAAAGGGCCCGCAGATACCGCCTAAAGCCTACTTCGTACACAATCGCTAATTATGGAAACCCGCCAAGCGTATATTTCCATAAATAATTTTTTTTGAGAAGAAGGGAGGATGATTTGGGTTATATGTATCACACTTATGTTAAAATCTTGTGACGATTTGATTAATTCTTAAGTGGGAATGGGTTATATATGGGTTGAGGGTGCATACTACGCGGGAATCGGTCTCAGCATTGTTGAGCGTGTAATTCAAAGGCATGGCGGGAAAGTGTGGGCTGAAGGCGAACCTGCCAAGGGGGCGACTTTTTATTTTACCGTCCCTGCAACTGTGGGGGAGATGTGAAAAATCGTTTAATTTGAAAATCAAACATGGTTTAGAGCGTTCTGAAAGGTCGGAAAAAACGCGTTTCTTAGCCTGGCCTCCATATGCAGTTTTCATCTAGTATTTCGCATAGAAACTTTGTCAACGTGGGTGCATGCTTGTAGGTGGAGCCCGCAGAGCCAGGATCAGAAAAATAATGAATTATTCCGTTTGAAGTTTTTAGTCAAAGCTCCTTCCTTGAAAACGTTGAAGTTGCAATTCTTTGAAACACATCAATTTGCATTCAGCAGCTGTTAACGTCGCCTACCATATAAACTCCTAAGAATTCTCATTTATTGCTAAAGTTATATGCTAATACCCCGATAAGAATATCAACCAGTTTGCAGAAGTTATTTGACTGACTCTATGCATCTATGACATTAATGATCAGAGTGTATATGCTTAAATCATAAAGCATATAAAATGATGTTAGAACAGCTAGTCCTGGTATCTCAAACGTCTTTGCTTTATCTCTCAAACAACTTGTGAGCTGTTATTTTATATTACCTTGAGGAGAATTAAATGGCACACATAGATATACTGAAGCCGGCAAAAGAGAACAAAACTAAGATAGCGGATTTTAAGGTCATGGATTACCCCAGTTTGCGGCGGCCTTTGACCGTCCCCGTGGAAGAGTTGAACGAGGGCATCTTTGAAGAAGGCCTCAGGTACGACGTCTCCAATATCCTCAGCTGGCAGGTCATCCACATGCGCGGCCTATTGGATGAGCAGTTTCGCACACCCCTGTTTGATGCAATGGTCAATCTTGCGGAGAGCCGCAAGGTTTCCTTCCATACCCCCGGTCATAAAAGCGGCAAAGGCATATCCACCCGGTTTCGCGAGTTCGTGGGACCGCGCATTTTTTCCATCGACTTAACGACTCTCGACGAAGTAGACTCCTTGCAGAACCCCACCGGCGTGATCAAGGAAGCCCAGGAACTGGCAGCCAAAGCAGCCGGGGCGGACCGCTCCTACTTTCTAGTGAACGGAACGACCGTGGGCAACCATGCCATGGTGGCGTCCACGACCGGCCCCGGAGACAAGGTCCTGATAGCCAGAAATTGCCACCGTTCAGTGCTTACCGGTCTTATCATGAGTGGCGCTCAGCCGATCTTTTTCCAGCCGGCCTTTAACCGGGACTTGAAGCTCACCCTGAACGTCACATTTGAGACCGCGAAGCAGGCCATTGACGCAAACCCGGACGCCCGCGCTCTTCTGATCACCAGCCCGAACTACTACGGTCTCTGCGCGGACATTGAAAAAATCATTCCCTACGCTCACGAGAAGGGTCTTTTCGTGTGCGTGGACGAAGCGCACGGTCCTCATCTCAAGTTCAACCCCAAGCTCCCCAAATGCGCCCTTGATGCCGGCGCCGACCTCTGCGTCCAATCGACCCACAAGATCGTCGGCGGCCTAACACAGGCGTCCATGCTGCATGCAAAAACAGGCAGGATCAATATCGACGACGTGACGAACACGCTAAAGCTCCTCCAGACAACGAGCCCCTCCTACATCCTGATGGCGTCTTTGGACCTGGCCCGGATGCAGATGGCGACAGAAGGCAAGACACTCCTCAACCATACCATAAAACTCGCCGAGGAAGCCCGGTCCAAAATCCAGGAAATCAACGGCATCAGCTGCTTTGGCAGGGAGCGGGCGAAAGCCGTCGGCATGGCTGACTTGGACGTGACGAAACTCATGATCACTGTTTCTGACTTGGGGCTTTCCGGCTACCAAGTGTCCCATTTGCTGAATACCAGGTTCGGCATCCAGGTCGAGATGGCCGACCCTTTCCATGTGCTTGTTATTGTTTCGATCGGCGACCGGCAGGACGACCTCGAGCGTCTCGTGGAAGCCCTCCGGCAGATATCGGCAGAGACCGGCCCCCAGAGAGCGCGTCTGCCGCTGGACAAAGTCCATCCGCCGATGTTTCAGAACCGCTTCGCCATGACTCCGCGTAATGCATTCTATTCAGATAGTGAGCTGGTGAATGTTCATGATTCCGTAGGTAGGGTTTCTACGGAGATCGTGACCGTCTACCCCCCCGGCATCCCGCTTCTCGTGCCCGGAGAAGAGATATCCCAGGACGCCATCGACTACTTCCAGAACATGGCAGGCCTCGGCGCCATCATCGACGGGTTGACTGAAAACAATACACGCGTACGCGTGTCTAAAGCGTAAATCCGGCAAACCATTGAGAAGGACCAATTACGCCCAAAGATGTAATGAATCTGGCAAAAAAACAAAGCAAAGATGGTGGATTGTCACACAATATTTGGATCCTAGGTGCATGCCGTTTCTTTTTAACAGAAAGGATATAAGGATGAAAAATAAAGTGATTATTTTGGGTGTGCCCGGAATTTATTTATTGTTGACCGCAGCGGCTATTTATTACTTGGTTGAAATACTGCAATTGAATTTCACTATGGCACTTCTGACAGTTACAAGTGTATTCTGGTCGATAGCCGGGATAGTAATATTTCTATTAAGAGATAAGCTTTACAGTGGATTAGTAAAGTTATCTAAAGACAAAAAAGAAAGACTTCTTAACAATTATATGCGCCAATTAAAATTGTATTGGTTTATGCTATGGTCGTCTCCCATATATGCATTGACTATTATCGCCGTTTACAAATACGTACCAGATGTGCAACTAGATTTTATCAATATTGCAATCATAGCAGTTTCGTTTTATTTAGGGGCAATTTTAAGCATACTGAAAATAAAGTATGTATCAATGAAATTGAAAAATATTTAATAAATTAAGCGTGGAACGTCACATCAAAGCAGATTGGTATTGCACTACGTAAAAATACTAACACAGCAGTCGAGCCATCCTCGCTTCGCTCGGTTGCTCACCTTATCGTTTAAATGTATGTAAGCTACAACCCGCCATTCTTCACCTTTGTCATATTTCTGTCATTCCATGATAGTAGGTGGATCAAGGCGAGCCAAGACCACAACGAATATGAATAATTCTGTTCGAAGTTTTCAGTCAAGTGTTCTTTCTGTAGTTTTTTTTGCCATTCTTCTAACTATTTCACGTTTCATCCAGAATCTTCTTGAATATCCTTAAAATACCACTCTGCCTGACGCCCTTCATAATCCGGCATATATTTTGTTGACGGCTCAGCATTATTATTGCTAAACTGACTAGCAAATAAAGATCGAGTGTTTATCCTCAGGTCTTTAAGGTAATGGGCTCTGATGCTTCGCGTTCTCTTCGACTCGGCGGTGAATAACTATTCTGTGGGGACTATATGAAAAAACAAAAACCGGTTTCACGGCTCCAGCAAATGCTGTCTGAAATGTTCGGCTTCGGTCCTGCTGTATCGCTCAGCGTTCTTGCTTTTTTTGGCCTGATCGTACTCTTTGCCGTTTTCTGGTTCTTCCATTCGGCCCCGCCGAAGACGATCATCATCACCAGTGGAGACGGCGGGACGCGCTTCCGGAGAACCGCCGAGAGTTACGCAAAGATCCTGGAGAGGAGCGGGGTGACGCTGAAGATTCTGAAGTCCGAAGGGTCGCTGGAGAACCTCAAACGGCTGGAAGATCCGGCCTTCCAGGTTGATGTCGGTTTTGTGCAAGACGGCGTGGCCAAGGGAGAAAAAACCGATAACCTGGTGTCTCTGGGCAGCGTGTTTTATGAACCGCTCTTTATATTTTACCGCGACAGAAAGCAGCTCGATGTGCTTTCGCAGTTAAGCGGAAAGCGGTTGGCCATCGGTGAGAATGGTACGGGCACCCGAGTGCTGGCACTAGAACTTTTAGAATTGAACGGCATCAAGCCCGGCGGTTCGACGCAGCTCATGGAAATGAATGATGACGCGTCAGCAGCAGCTTTGCTTGCAGGCAAGATCGACGCAGCGTTTATGATGAGCGATTCGGCATCGTCAAGGCTCGTGCATGACTTGCTGAGAAAACCGGGGATCAGGCTTTTTGATTTTTCGCAGGCCGACGCGTACACCCGGCGCATCAGTTATCTGAACAAGACCGTGCTGCCCAACGGGAGCATCGACTTTGGGAAGAGGACTCCCGACCAGGATGTCAACCTGATCAGCCCGACCGTCGAGCTGATCGCCCGGCTCGATCTTAATCCCGCACTCTCCGACCTGCTGCTGGAAGCGGCAACAGAAGTGCACTCGGGCGCAGGGCTGATCAACAAACGTGGCGAATTCCCCTCACCGCGCGAGAATGAATACCGCATCAGCCCCGATGCCGTCCGATACTACAAATCTGGCAAAAGCTTTCTCTACCGTTACATGCCGTTCCAGCTCGCCAGCCTACTGAACCGCGTGGTCGTCGTTCTCGTACCGATGCTCCTGATTCTGATACCGGGTGTGCGTAGCATCCCGAAGATCTACCGCTGGCAGATGCGACTTCGCATCATCCGCTGGTATCGGGTGCTGTTGGTCCTGGAAAAAAGCATGGCCGCAGGGCCCATCCAGGCGGACCAGGGGGAGGAAATAAAACGACAGCTCGAACATATCGAACTCGCCGTCAATAAGATGAAGGTTCCGGCGTCGTTCGCGGATCAGTTTTACGGACTGCGCGTCAATATTGATTTTGTCCGCGCGAAGCTTACCCAGGTCTCTCCGGGCCGGCAAGAAGCCTGATGGAAAGTTGGTAAAGTAACGAGCAAGTAAGAATCAGGAAGGGTGACAACTCCGCTGGGCATCACTTCTTTTCCGGCTCCTTCGAAAAGAGCTCCACCGGTGCTTTGATGATGTTCGTGAAAATTTGTAGTATCCGCGATGCGACCGCCTTGGGCGAGAGCACGGTGACGTCGGGATTCGTGAGATCGCCGGAGACGCGGGTTGGGATCGTGATGAGAGTGCTCCCCATGATTGTGTTGACGATTGGCGTATGCCTGATGAGCCAGTTGATTGATGAGAAAGGCGCCACGAGCACGACCATGTCGATCTTCTGCTTTCCCAGATCGACCTCTCCCTCCGCAATGATGTCCAGCGATTTCCCGCCGATGTAGGCTTTTTCAATCGTGAATACGCCCTTATGAATGTCCCCCTGCAGGGCCATGGAGTTATAGGGGAAGCCGTTGCCCCCGATTTCCGGGGCCCGTCCGCGGAAGATCTCGAGAACGCTCAGGACGGACAGTACCTTCGCGAGCGTCGGGAATCGATAGATTTTCCCCTTCCTTGCCTTGAAATCCACCCGACCCTCGAGGGCCGAGAGCATATCTGTGCCCGTACCGTGGGACTGAATTTTCGTAGTCAGGTCATAGTCGCCGGTTATGTGCAGCTCCTTGCCGGTCAGGCAGTCGATGGTCAGCTCCAGCGGCTCTGCCTTTGCCGAGGGCGTAAAGGTGAATGACGTGCTTTCCCGGGATACGAGGACCGCGCCTGCAAGGGCAACTCCGCATGTCTTCGTATTGTTGAACTCTAGGCCTACCGTGCCTGGCTCCACGGTCATGACTGCATGCGCGGGCGCCAGGGTATAGCGCCCGTATTTGACGTACGCCGAGTCGGCGGTGAAGTCGCCCCGGATGGGCGGCAGGGGAAAGGACCTCGCCATCTGCTCTGGCTTCTGCTTTTGCGGTGTCTGGTCGACCGGAGCGGCTTTTTTACCGTTTGACTGCGCTAGGGCCTGCCGGATCGTATCGATGTCAATCCCATCGGCGGCAAGCCTCATGCCGAAGTCAAGTCCCTCGTCCGATGTGGTGACGGCCCCGGTCAGGGAGTAATGGTTCTTTCCCCACGTCACGTCAGCGGATTCTACGGTGAGCACATCGTCCTTGGCATGGAGAACGAACTTGTTCACCGTGGTCGGAATCGGCATGCCCCAGGGAACGAACAAATCGCTGCCCGTAAGGCTTCCCTGGATACGCGACTTAAGCGGCAGGTCATTGCGGACCAGAGAGTGAAGATCGCCCTGCATGGTTCCATTCCCGAAGGTTCCCTGCTCGAATAACCTGCTCAGGGTAGACTCCGCGAGAATACCGGAGAAGGAGAAGTCCGCTGCCTGTTTCTGCCAGTTCAAGGTGAACGCGGCCTTAGTCTCCTGGTCCTTGATAGAGAACTTGTGGACCTCCAGGTCCGCGCCCTGTTGGGAGAGGTCAATGAAGAACTTCAGCCCGTCCGCTAAAGACACTGTCCCGGAGAACGAGGTGCCCCCGTTCCGCTGCCAGACAAGATGGGCGCCGGAAAGGGCAAGCGGGGTCTTGACCATGAGTTCGTGCGGCAGTTTGAGGTTTTCAAAAGCCCAGTTGACGGTTTTTCTGCCTGAACTGCCGTCAAGCGTCACGTCCGCGTTGCTCACAGTCGTAGTGATGTCGCTCACCGCCGCGGTGCCGGTGATGGTCGAGTCGAGGATCGTGGCGTCCTTCAGGCTGAAGGCGAGTTTATCCGGAACATAACTGAACGTTCCTTTCACGAGGCCGAGCGGGCCGGGCAGGACCGGCGCATAGAAAAGAAGGTGATCAAACTCGCCGGCGGCAATGACGTTCCATGCAAGGGGCCGGTAAAGCCGACCGTTGATCTTGAGCGCAGTCAGGGTGAACTTTCCGGCCAGGGTGTCAACTCCTTGCAGAAGGTGCTCCAATGCCGGATGCCACCTGCGCCAGCCGAAGACCTCGGTGATATTGATCGTCGCGTTGCCGCTCCGGAGTTCGAGCACTGGATCGTCCCGACCAGTAAGGAGCGCGGACACATGAGACAGGGAAGACGATCCCATGCGAGCTGAAAATTCCGTTATTTCTGCCAGATTATCCTCGATGGCAAACGAGTAATTAACCATCACGGGGGCGGGAAGCCGCGGGGACGTGAGTTCGATCTGGCGGGCTTCGCCGGTCAGACGCATGCGCAATTTTTCGGGCTGGGAGAGTAGCCCCTGCCCCTTCATGGACGTGATGACGAGCGTGCCCTTTAATGACGACAGCTCCTTCATAAAGGGGGTCAGGTTCTCCGATGACTTGAGCCACTCATAGATTTCCTGCAGCGCGAACTCGGCCCTGCCCGAGCGTATTTCAATGCGCGGATCGCGGTCCCAGGTCAGGAGCGCTGAATAGTCCTTGAGTGAAGAATGGCCAAGTGCAAGGTTCAAGTCCCGGATCTCCGTTTGGGCTTCGGTAAAGGAGTACGTTCCACTCAGGGCGAAATCTCCCCATCGGTCAGTGCCAGCCTTGACCATGAAGTGAATGTCGCCGGGCGGGGCGTTGAAATGGACGGTCACATTATTGAGGGGCAGAAAATCCCGATGGTTTCTCCTCAAGAGGAATTTCCCGTTATCCATCTCGACTACGAGCCGGGGCCCGATCAGCTGCAGATAGCCGAGCACGGACCTGATATCCTCTTTTGTTTCCTCCAAGGTCGGGGCCTCGGATGTCTTGTCGGTTTTCGCGGCAGGCACGGCGATCCTGAAGTCGGGCTCCTGTATCCGTATCTTTGAGACCTGCACGCGGCCTCTGAAAAGAGGAAGGATCTGCGGTGCAATGCTGAGGGACCGGAGCGTGCCTCTAAACGTGCGGGGATACGCCAGGCTGAGCCCTTCGATGGTCACCCGCGGCCGGGGGAACAGGGAGATATCGATCTTTTCGTAAGAAACTTTTCCACTGAGCTTCTCCTGCACCACGGTCTGTATTTTGTTTTTTACTGACGCGGAGTTCAGGCAGAGCGGGACAACGACGATCACGGCGAATATCAGGATCGCGAGAAAACCGGCAACTATCGCGCACCAGAACTGTTTTTGTTTGAGATTTAGCATGCGTTCCCCGTCCTAAGTTTTAGATTATACGCATTAGGGCCTTGCTCGGCAAATGAATCTTAACAGTACCTCAAAGGGTCACTTATGAAAAAGGCTGACAAGTTTGGGCGTCCATATTCTTGCCAGTTATAATTTTGAAGAAGGCTTTTCCTTATCATGCAATTTTAAAAATTGCGGGTGGTTTAGTGGGTTATTGGGCAGGCTTAAATTGAGGTGGATAAACTCTTATCCCTGTCATACGTCTAGGCGTGTGCAAGTCGAAATAGAAGAGTGCACCCATTTAAAGGGCACCTGTCAAGAGAAAAAGCTATCTCGTTGACGAGAAAATGTAATTTTCTCGTCGATGTTTTTTCTAAGCTACCATCATCCTACCATTGCCGTAATTTCATGAGTTTTCGATGTCAGTCTTCACTGCACCATGCACCCATCAGGATTAAGGTCATTGGTGAAGCGCGATATCCATTGACCCTTTCCGCCTTGTGGCGGACCAGAAAATCTTCGGTACCATGCCATGTCCAGAAGGATTGTACATGTTTTATGGTTATTAACCAGCATTCTGTGGCTCATGGCATGGGCAGTAAAGATGCTGATAACTTTATAATCGGGTGGGACGGATTACCAATCATACTTAACGGGTTCGCCATGCACTGAATAGGTTCACCGTCCCAGCCAGCCTATGAATATTTCCTATGATCCAAAAAGCTTTTCCGGCATGAACGGCACTTGGTCTCTCATGATATAGTATGCTGCCCGCGCCAGCTTGTGAGCGAGCGCAGCATGTGCTATCACGGTGTTCGTTTCCTTCATCTTGCGGTTGTAGTATGCGCGGGCCTCTGGACAATAGCGCCGTGCCAGTTCCGCTGCCTCCGAAAATGCCCACGCAAGGTATTTGTTACCGTTCTTCTTGTTCCCTTTGCCTTTCCCCTTATTGTTGCTGATCCACTTGCTTGATACCTTCCGGCAGTAGGAAGCGTAATTGCCCGCCTTGTCAAAGCGGCTGATGGGGCCTGTTTCAAGCATTATGGTCAAACCCAGGATTTTGCCGACTCCCTGGATAGTAATCAGCTTTGCATAGGGTTCCCGAAGCTCTACTTTTCCCTCTATTTTGGCTTCAAGGGCCTTGATCTGGAGCGTGAGAAAGTCTATCGAATCTTTACTGACCTTACCCGCCAAGGCCAGGTCCTCATTGAACTCGAGAAGCGGGGCAACGTGATCTGCGGTCGATGCCATCATCTTGCTTCCCCTGAGCTTGAACCCGATGTTTCGGTTGATGATGTTCTGAAGGCTGATTACCAGCGAGGTCCGTAGCCTCACTAAGTGGCTTCGTTTTCGGAGCAGATCCCGAATCGGCCGGTCTTCTTTCGGATAGATATAGCCTACCGGAAGGATGCCGAGCCGCAGCATTTCTGCCAGCCAGAATGCATCATGCTGATCATCAGAGTATTTCAGTCCCGAGTATTTCTGTATTGCCGTTGGATTGGCAAGATGAAGCGTATATCCGGCTACCATGAGAAGGTCGACCAGCCAGTACCAGTTGTAAGTAGACTCAACGACAATGCCGACGATGTCATTTTTGTACGGGGCAAGAGTAGCGAGAATCATCTCTGAATCATTCGGCAGTTTCCCCTTGAATACTCTCTTGCCAGTTTCATCGATGATTCCCAAATAACTATTACTTGAATGTAGATCGATTCCTAAGTACAATCTCATAAAGCACCTCCTGGGATGGGATTGGCTGTCTCTTCCCAAGAGCATATCAGAATATTTTAAATTCTGGTATGCTCGGAGGTGCCCTTTATATGATTATCATGTCGAATATTTACATATGACCCGATATTCTCGGACGCGCACTACCCTTCAGGAAGTTCCGGTAATCTGTTGAGTGCCTCGGTAAACCGTTCATGGTTGAACGGCTCTTGACGCCTTAGGACTTCGAATATCTCTACAGCTACAACACTTCCAATGAGTGATTTTGCATCGTTCTCCGATATACCTTCATGCATTAAACGTTTATATGTTTGGCGCGTTTCTGGTGGGTTATCGTTCGTAATTTGGTTTTCAACTACCTCTAAAATTGCCGCTCGAAGATGTGGATTATAGACCTTACTCATCATGGCCTCCGTATCACTCTCACGTTAATTTTATGAGATAAATATAGCACAGATGGCTATTTACATCCGGCATCTGGTGCATGATATCATTAATATAGCTCGAATTCCGCAACCATGATCCTCCTGGTCACCTTATACAGATACCCCAGAGGCCACACTGAAAAGGAGGAACGATGCAAATAGCAGACGCCATAAGAACTTTCGGAACGCAGCAGATCGCAACTCTAAGACAGAGCACGCAAGTTCACTACGTAACGTTACTCGATCACTTCCTGCAGCATTTTAACGGCAGGGAAATAGAGTCAATAACGGCAAGCGAGGTCGGCCAATTTCTCGAGTCGCAGACCATTAACAAGGCTAAGTCGACACGTCGACTGATGTATGCGCAGGTTAAAGCGTTTTTCAATTTCATGATCAATGAGTGCCTCATGGATATCAAGAACCCCTGTTCACATCCGTTGATTGCAAGGCAGTATAAGAACCCTAAACCGACGGTCCGGGAAATATTAGATAAGGAACTCGTAGATCAGTTGATCTACAGTACTGAGTCGGACAGAGATCGTTTAATAATTGAATTGCAGGCGAGATGCGGGTTAAGAATCGGTGAGGTCCTGAAACTTCGTGCTGCAGATATAGCTGACAGGAAGTTGACGATCCACGAGCCAAAATCTGGCAAGGAAAGCGAGATTGCTTTCATGCCGGAGCAAATTGCAAAACGTCTGACCGACTACATCTTCACAAACCACATTGGGCTCGAGAAGCGCATATTCCCAGTCTGCTATTCGACAGTGCGAGCACTGATCAAGCGTTTGGCAGCAAAGTTTCACGTGAAGATATCGCCCCCACGATATTCGGAGACATTCGGCCACATATGCCAGTCGGAATGGAGTCCCTTTGGAAATCGTTTCAAAAGTACTGTTAAGGCACCATGACCTCAAGACGACTCAAATATACCTTGGCAAAGTTAATGATACCGAGGCAATCCGGTGGATGGATGTGCTTCACGGGAAGTAAAATAGATAGCGTGTTTCAGTCCGTACTATTGCCTCTGGGGCAAATAAATCAGATTGAAGTATACATCGTTTTAATTCATAATAAAATACGAGGTCCTTCCTTTTATGTTAAAAGTCAAGTCTAGCTAAACCAGGACAGATTTGCTGACAAGCTTTCCCCCGATTTTTTATTTGTTTTTATTATTGGTCATTAAAAGTGTACCAATCGGGGGGATGCCCCGCCATGTTGATCCTTTGTGGGAATTTTATTTGTTCGGACAGAAATCGATTCTCACAAATGCCCCAGATTCGATTTTCCCGGGGCAGTCCATATCCTGATACCCCCCGCAGGACCCCTTTCTCGGGATTTGTTCGCAGAACGGGCAAATCTTTAAAACCACCCTTTTATCAGCAGACATGCCTGCATCATAAAAGCAGCTGCATTTCCTTGATCATGTATTAAAGCTGTGGGTCCGCAGTCTGTAGTAGAGCAGACACGCTTCATTAGCCGGCTGCATGAAAGGACAAGCGTTACCCACGGTGAATCAGGTTGTAAGATTGTCCGTCCTAACGTGATCCCGTTTCTTATTGTATAACCGCATGCACATACTCCTTCTGATTCTTCAGGACGTATCTAATGCGGTTCAATAGTTTCCTGGCGATAGGAACGATGGCCCTTGTTTTTGGCATTTTTTTGCAGAGGTGTTCGAAGGCCATCAGCAACGCTGGGTCTTTCCGTACAGCAATCCACGAGCTTTCAATAATCAAATGGCGAAGTGTTTGGTTGCGTCGGTTGGTGATACCCGTCGTAGTGTCCTTCTCGCCGCTGGAGTCCGTATTGGGAATAAGGCCGACATAACTCGCAAGTTTGTCGAGTGATCCAAACCGTTCGATATTATAGAGCTCCGTGAGAAACGTCATGGCGGTGAGTGTGCTGATCCCTGTTACTTTTTTTAAGAGCTGCGCATTTACCCGATATTCATCGGTTCGAGAAAGCGCGCGAACGTTCCGGTTTAATTCGACAATGATTCCACGGACATAACGTAACTCATCGAGATGCACCTTAAAGGCGACATTGCCGCTAGCCTTTTCCATGCGGATTTCCTCAAGCCATTTAATGAATTTGCTTGACCAGTTATGGTGAACAATGTCAGTTGGTAGATGAATGCCATAAAAAGCGAGCATGGACTTGATCTGGTTCTTGCACCGGGTCTGTTTCTTGACCATGCTTCTTCGGGTTCTCAGTAAACTGCGATCTTCGATTTTTATCCGGGTGGGAACATAGATTCCTTCGAGCTCTCCGTTTCTGAGGCTGCGGGCAAGTTTGCGGCAATCTACCTTATCTCTTTTGCCTGCCCGTTCTTTGTCTTTTGTCGGGACATCAGCAGGATTTACCACTATGCATTCGATGCCTTTTTCGCGTAACTGGTCGTGGATCCAGAATCCGGAATAGCCGGCTTCATAAACGGCGTGATAGGTTGCACCAGGGAAGTTCCGGTGCAAGTAGTTGACCAGGACCAACGGATCCGGTGGCTGTGTAAAGGTCTTATGTTCAAATTGATGAGTCAATATGCAAATGCTCCAACTTTTTCTATGAACGTCCATACCGACATAAATATGTTGACCGCTGAAATCTAGTTTGCTAATGTTACTCATGGCAAGTCTCCTTTCGGTGTATTTTTTGTCGTCCTGACGTAAATATACCTTAAGTCAGACTTGCCTTTTAATCATAAGGTCTGTAGTTGTTGACGATGCCAATTTTATAACACTACAATTTTCAACCCGTAGTTAGCACTTTTTTGCGTAGTGATAGAATCGGGTAGGAGGCGGGATTACTCCCGCCGTCCTCCCACACCACACGTACGTGCCGTTCGGCATACGGCGGTTCCTGTCTTTCCGCTCTTTCGGTGACCTTGTCGCCTCCTGTTCTATAAGCACCTGACTTTACCTCGCGGATTCCGTCCGCTACTTCCAGCCTAGGCCCTCTTGCGGGGCTTGTGCTCAGTACAGATAGAGATTCGGTCTCGAACAGTCCGACAAGTTCGGCCCTTCATCCCGTTGGTGCGGGACTAATACGGCCTCTGCTGACTTCTACCGATCCATCTCAACACCTTACGATGTCGATAGCACATGGCAGAACGGCAGACCTCCCAGGGTAAGACGCATGACCTTCATCCCATATACCCGCCGCATCTACTTCCACACCTTCCGGATGGTTATCGGGCTTTGAGTCTTTATGCCCTCTCGCCCAAGTGTGGCTGCCTCATATGCGGTTTCTGTTCGTCAGGCCGGGACTTTGCTTACAGCTTCCTTCAGATTCCGGGTCGCCCCGGACACCCTTGCTGTTCGGCTAACGGTTCCTCCCATCAAGGCCCATAAAGGACTTTCACCTTCGAGTCGCCAGTCAGTTACCAATCTGACCAGCCTGTAAAATACAGAGCGTCATGCCTGGCATACATAGAAACGACGGAAGGAATGATTCATTCCTCCCGTCTTTGCGAGATTTTATTAATTATTTTCCAGAATATTTAATTGATCTCAGAGCTGTCCAAGATAATCTGATTTCCTTAACCTCACGACCATAAATCAAAGCTTTTAGACAGGTAAATCCAACATTTCGAATCCAGGTTCCCCATTCTGCTGTCCAATTACCGAATATTTAATAAAAGTTGTTCCGCATCTGGCACAATCGGTGGCGTTTCAAAGGGGTTATCCAGCCACAACCATAGATCTCGGTAAGTGAAGAGATTATATCGTAGCATAGCTATCAGATTCGATAATGACCATCCGAGTTCAGATCGAAATTTAAGGTATTTCAACACCAAAATAGCTATCAATGCTGTCCAAATCTGAGTCATCAGGGCGTTCCGGCTGGTTCCCACAAAGGTCTTGATCTTTAGATTCTGCTTGATTGTCTTGAAAAAAGTCTCGATCTGCCAGCGATCCTTATAAATACGTGATATGGTCGTTGCACCAAAGGTGAGATGGTTTGTCCACAGAACTATTATCCGCTCTTTTTTCTCATCCCACACTTCGATACGCCGTAACTGATAAGGGCACTTTAACTTGGCATAGTAGCCTGCTAGTTCAATGATCTGGTCTGTTATGATATTCCGGTTGTCCGGGACATCCCGATCTTCAATGACCTTGAAGAAGGCGCGTTTTTTTTGCTTTGTGACAAAATAGACACCTTCTTCCGTCCATCGCGAGAACAGATCATAATCCACATAGCCCATATCGACGGCCAAAATGGAACCTTTCGGGAATTGGAGGGTATAGGCAATGTTTACTTCATGCACTTTCCCCTCGGTTACACAGGCGAAGACCGGGAGATACCCTTCATGGTCCAACAACAAATGGAGTTTCACGGCTCCTTTCGTCTGCCTGAACTTTGCCCAGTCAAACAACGTTGCGCAAAGATCAATGACCGTGGCATCCAGGCTGAACAATTTGTTCTTGAACCGAAATTTTTTCTTCCCGCTTGCTAAAACCTGGCATTTCGCCAATAGCTGATAAAATATCTTCTCGTATAATTGCCACGGTCTATGCTCATTGGCATAGGACAGGGTGGATCGCCGCGGTGCTGAGTCTATTCCAAGGTGCTTGAGTTTGCCGAGGCAGGTTGCCAGCCCACCGCATATTTCCCGAAGCGAATGGGCTTGCCCCAACTGACAAAATAACATCGCTACAAACTGTCCCCAGCAGCTAAATCCTTTTACTCCCTTCTCTGCCTTTGTCTCTCTGACTGCTCTAATAAAATCCTGAGGAGTAAATATGTGTAGAATCTGGCCGAATATGCTGGTAAACTTGTTCACGGGGATGTCCTCCTTCTGGTTTTGTAAGTCTTCGATAAACCTACTCTACCTGATTGAGGCTTCCCCTTCAATTACTTAAAATTTATCTTGGACAGATCTGAATTGATCTATATTTTATTTCCTTCACGGGTGGGACCAGTACTCCTTCAAGGAAAATATTCCTACCTCTCGGAGAGACTGCCTTGATATGGAGCGTACCTGCTTTCTTCAACCCTTCAATTTTTCAGTCCCGCTCACGACTTCCCAAACACCATTATCAAGAAGCTTCGGCTACCGTTGACACCATGGACAGGAACAGCGTGTACCAGCCGTTGACATATGTTATATCACTGTCAGCCAAAGTAAATATGAGATACCCGCTCGGATCGACGCCGACTTCTGGTACAATGTCATGCCTGCCGTATTCAGTTACCGAGTCACCGGCCGGCAATCCCTATCTTATGGCTTTTCCTTTCCGGTTCACAATCAATACAAAATGATTGGTTCCGACCGCGAAATTCACTTTCTTAACATCATATGTGGCCATAAAAAGATACCTGCAGTACATCTAAAGTTAGAAATAGAATTTGACAGGAAAAAAATTAAATGCTATTGTTGCTCCATATTTAGAATTTTATTCCCGACAAAGCCAATCCCTTCGCGAGATAGGCAGGGAAAGCGGCGGGTCTTGAGAAAGGATGGTGTAATATCTTTGAATATTTAGTTCCTGAGCTCTACTATCTTTAACGATGATGCATTCTTCCTTGGGCGTCTCTCCAAGGAAATAAGAAGCCTTGTTGACAGCTTCTTTTTTCATGGCAATCTTCAAGCTTTTCAAACGCAAACTCTTCTTTAATAGTAATAAATATGAACAATATGAATAGGCATAACAAGGGAGTTCATGCTAAAATTGATGGCTCAAATAGTTGCATTGTATCGCAACAGTGAATTATCGAACATGTGCAACACCTAATTTGGGTCAGAAGGGGGTTAAGTATGAGAAAAAAGATTAACGTAGCAGTGTTTTGCTTCACCATAGCATGGGTGGCATTTTCAACAGCTGCATTCGCAACAAATGGCATGGACCTGGAAGGATATGGTCCGATTGCCACGGGTATGGGCGGCGCGTCAATGGCCTATGACAATGGCACGGCGGCAATGATGAACAACCCCGCGACACTCGGATTGATGCCTGCAGGAGACCGGTTTGATGTCGCGCTTGGGTACCTCGGCCCGCATATCACGGCATCCACGCCCGGTGCGCCGGATGCCACATCTTCGGCAACTGCTTTTTTTATGCCGGCTATAGGCTGGGCCGCAAAATCGGGAGCGCTTACATACGGTGTCGGTCTGTTCTCTCAGGGCGGCATGGGCACCAAGTATGATGGTAATTCGTTCCTGGCTGCCGGATCAGGACAGGAAGTCAAATCGCAACTCGGTGTTGGACGGTTTATGATTCCGGTTGCATATAATGTGAATGACAAGTTTACCATCGGCGGTTCGCTGGATCTCGTATGGGCAAGCCTCGACCTGAAAATGGCCCTGAATGGCGCACAGTTCGGAGACATGGTCTCCGCACTTGGCGGTCATCAGACGACTGGTGCTGCAAGCGGTTCTATGGTAAATACACTTGCGGGCGCCTTCGGCTCGGGCGCACTGACTGGTTTAAACTGGGCACGATTTGATTTCAACGAAGACAACCCGTTTGAAGGCGCAGCCAGGTCTTACGGCTATGCTGCCAAGATCGGCGGAGTGTACAAGGTAACCGATGCGCTCGCGCTGGGCGCCGTGTATCAAAGCGAAACAAATCTTAGTGACATGGAGGCGGATGGAGCAACAGTATCCATGAATGTAGTTGGTCCCGGTGTCGGTGGCGGACCTGCCACGATTCCGGTCACTGGCAAAATTAAGGTTGTTGACTTCCAGTGGCCGCAGACAATCGGACTCGGCGCCGCCTATCAGGCGTCGGATAAATTGATGATTGTCTTCGATTATAAATGGATTAACTGGGAAACTACGATGAAGAATTTTAAGATGACCTTCACAGCGGATTCGACCCAGGCTAATCCCCTGGCCGCGGGATTTGGCCTGGGTGGTCAGAATATAGATGCAGTTTTGTTTCAGAATTGGAAAAACCAGAACGTTTTCATGCTGGGTGCCGGTTATAAAGTGACCGATGAATTCACTGTGCGTGCCGGTGTGAACATTGCAAATAATCCTATCCCGGACCAGTACCTGAATCCCTTGTTCCCCGCGATCGAAAAAGATCACTATATGATTGGCGCCGGCTATATGTTTACCAAGGCATCCAGCATTGATGCTTCTTTCGCTTATGCACCGCCAGTGAGCGTCACGACGCAAGTGCTGACGCCCGGTGGTCCTGTCCCCGTGACAGTGAGTCATTTCCAGACAAACGCGCAGGTCATGTACAGCTACCGGTTCTAACGACGTACGGAAAACCACAGAATGCCAAAAGGGCTATGGGAAACTATAGCCCTTTTATCCGGAAAGGAAGCGCCATGAAAACATGGATAAAATTACCGCTGATATCGCTACTCGTGATCCTGATCGCAAGCGTGGCTCACGCTGATGATACCTTGCTGAAGCCTTTTGTGCTCGGCTCCCGGGGCCCCGGCTCTGTCGCGGAAAAAGTAGCTGGAGTCAAAACAGCACTTACCGCCCAGGGATTCGCAATAGCAGGCGAATATTCTCCTTATCCCGAGGCAACCGTCATCGTGGCCACGAATGACGAGCTGAAAAGCAATGCGGCAAAATCTGAGCACGGCGGATTCGGCGCCGCAGTCCGTGTCTCTGTTACGAAGGTCAAGAACGAAATCCAAGTGGCATATACGAACCCTGTTTACATGGCAAACGCCTATCGCATGCAGGGCGATCTTGCCGGTGTCGCCGCCAAGCTCTCAGCCGCCCTGGGCAAGGTGGAGGAGTTTGGTGCCAAGGGTCTGACAACCAAGAAGCTCCGCTCCTATCACTACATGTTCGGAATGGAGTATTTTAACGAACCCAGCGTGCTGACTGAATACTCCAGTTTTGAGGAAGCAGTCGCAGCCGTTGAGGCGGGCCTTGCCGCGGGTCGGGAAGGAGTCACGAAGGTATACCGAATCGATGTGCCGGAAAAGAAAGATGCGCTTTTTGGCGTTGCCATGAAGGGTGCGACCGATGTGGACAAGTATATGGACGATAAGTTCATCATGAGCGAAATTGATTTCAAGGACCTTCGGTCTACCGCGCATTTGCCTTACGAGATCCTGGTTTCCGGAAACAAGGTCTATGCGCTCTATGCCCGGTTCCGCATTGCGGTCAGTTTCCCGGACCTTTCCATGATGGGGAGCAACAGCTTCATGAACATCATGAAAAGTCCCGAGGCTATCCGCAAGGCATTGACCCAGGCCGCTGGAGGAAAGATATAACTTACTTACAGAGGAGGTGACTGATATGACAGCAGACATTAAGTTTGATCAGATTCTCGATGCGAAAGGATTGGCTTGTCCGCTCCCCATTTTGAAAACAAAGAAGGCGGTCGAATCACTATCCAAGGATCAGGTACTGAAAGTCGAGACGACCGACCCGGGCTCAAAGAATGATATGGCGTCCTGGGCAAAGAGAACGGGGAATGAGATCCTTAAGGTCGAAGAAGGTTCTGGGACGTTTACCTTTTTCATTAAGAAGAAAGGATAAGGAGAACACGATGGGAAAAAATAAAATGACCATTATCGCATCCAAGGGTTCGCTCGACATGGCCTATCCTCCACTGATTCTTGCCACTACGGCTGCTGCCATGGATGTTGATGTAACGATCTTCTTCACGTTCTTCGGACTTGACATCATTAAAAAGGGAAATGCCGATAAATTAAAAATCTCCCCCATTGGAAATCCGGCCATGCCAATGCCGGTGCCAATCCCCACACTTGTCGGGTCGCTTCCCGGTATGGAGGCAATGGCGACGGCGATGATGAAGTCCATGTTCAAAAAGCACGGCGTTGCATCCATCGGACAGTTGCTCGATCTCGCAAAGGAAAGCGGTGTTAAGCTCATTGCTTGCCAGATGACCATGGATGTGATGGGAGTCAAGCAGTCGGACATTGTAGACGGAGTGGAGTTCGGAGGCGCTGCAACGTGGCTGGATCAGGCTTCTGACGCACAGATTAACCTTTTCATCTAGTCTCCCAGCTATTGAAGTAAAACAAAAATCGATTCTTTTTAAGACTTTTTTTTTGTAGCCATATGTTCTCAGCATTAGGATTCTGGAAACTCAGTCGAAAGGGGGTGAAACGATGGCAGACGAAATACTTGGAATAATGATCACGAAGTACGAGAACCTCGATCATATCGCAGGTGTCGTAAAAGCAGCCCGTGCAGCAGGCAAAATGGTTACGATCTTCATGACCGATGAAGGGGTACGCTTCACCGGGGACCCCAAATTCCTCGACCTGTTGAAAGTAGACGGTGTAGAGATTGCGTGCTGTGACCACAGCTGCGAAAGATTTAGCATCCACGACAAGACGCAGGGCATTTCGTTTGGAAGCCAGTACAATAACGCCTGTATGTTGCATGACAGCGCGCGTGTACTGATATTCTAACAATTAGATCATAGGGAGTAATGCCAATGGGAGATACAAAAAAAATATCGGTCATCGTCAGGGACCGGCAGGGCGAGGCGCTCCGCGTGGCTGGCGGGCTCACCCTGGCAGACGACACCGTTGATGTCTTTATCCTTGATAACAAACTGGACAAAAGCAATGCCGAGATCGCAACGCCACTCGATCTGACTATTGAGCTCGATCTCAAGATGTATTCTAATAATCCGGAAAACGGCTATACCACAATCACCCTGGAAGAGATGGCGAAGAAGCTTTTAGAGTATGATATCATAGTGCCTTACTAAACGTATGGAGGAGAGGAACCTGTGAAAATTGTGCATATCTTGAAGAAAACACCAGACGCAAGTACGAAGAAAATCATCGAGTTTCAGGCTGCAAGTAACGACGTAATAAAAATTGAGTTGTACAAGGGAAAAGTATCGTACGATAAACTCGTGGCAGATGTGTTCTCCGCTGAAAAAGTATTCTGCTGGTAATGGGGTTGCAGTTGCGCGGTCCCGGAGGGTGGGATTGTCGCATACACATGCGCGTGACGAGGATCTGAGCGAGCGGTGGACCGCATCGAAAAATGACAGTAGCGTAATGGTGTCCGCCCTACCAATTGTTGGGCATTTCTACATGCAAGTCTTGCAAATAAATTTGCATACTCTCACAAGAAGAGCGCCCAATTGATTGCACCATTCTGTTTTAACATATAAAGGAGACATGCTCTGTCTCGGGCAGACATCCAAGGGCTGACATCCATGGACTCATGCTTCTTTTTGATAATTTCAGGATGAGATTGGTATGAATGTTAAGTACTTCACTTTTATGGTTGCAATGTCTGCACAGGTAGTTTCCATGCAGATCATAGTGCGCGTGAATGCCTCGGATGTAAAGCTTGTATAAAACAGTATGGGAGGTGTCTTGATTACCGTAAGGGCGTGCAGACCGGAGAACTTCTAGCCAGGAGCTATACCGCTGGCGGTACGGGCAACACCGTCAAGATCATGAAGACACCCTTATCGTGAACGTCTCAGCCCATGTAATGGTGATGTGCGGTTGCCCTACCGATACGGAGCAGTGGGAAAGGCTGTAAACGGTTGGAACCTTTAGACCTCTTAAACGGTTTAAACGGTTCAGTTGAATTTTAAGCGGTAACCAAAAGGGGGAAACTCAAATGTCAATCTGTGCATGGCATATCATGAAGGAGAAAATCTATGTCGAACCGGATACGACGGCGCTTGAAGTCAGTAACAAAATTACCTCATCCGGGCTTCCCGGTCTGCCTGTGGTGAGTGAAACACAGGAACTCCTGGGGATGGTAAATGAGCTGCATATCCTGGAGGCGATTCAGCAAGGTGCTGACCTGGAGAAGATCACCGCTTCGCAGCTCATGGTAAGGCCGCCGCTTGTCGCCGATGCGCACACGACGCCGGAGGAATTGATCTCGATGCAGCTTGCCAACAGATGCTGCGCTGTCATCCCGATCGTCAACAACGGCAAGTATGTTGGGCTGGTCAGCAGACACATGCTCATGGACGTTTTTACTTCGCCCCACTACGCACGGTTCGCGCAAAAGGACCGCAAAGCACCGTTCGCCTGCCTGTAGGAAAAGAATGGGATTTGGGCATGATCAGGGGTTATGATAATTTGTCGCGTTAAAAACGCTCACTTGACGGTGATTCTTGCTCATACCCCATGACAAAGGACTCTTGGTCCATAATGTCAAGAAGCTTCATAACGCAGGATACAAAATACCGACACACCCTGTTATTACAAGAAAATCACGATGGAGTAATGAACCAAATGGTTGACCGAGATCGAGTCTTAATATTTATCATCGGGTATATAAGCGCCTTCTGAGTGGCAGCAAGATATTCAATGTCTGCTTGCATCAGGCTTTTTTTTTATGCCTCTCCACGTATTCTGGATTCTGCGTATCTTGCCTTGTGATCGCAGCATCACATGGCAAGATCCTAATCTCAAAATAAAACGATATTATATTTCCGAGTTTTTCCACGATAAATAAATAAGGCTTCTGAATGATGCTTGACATTTTCGCCAGCGCCTGTTATCTTTGTGAGCATATGCACAAAATGAGAAGGGGCAAACATGTCGCCGAGGTGTAAAAAGCCGCGAAACTGCAGATGCAAGTTTAAAGGCGAAGCCTTCAAACCCACAGGCGTTCCGATGTCCGAGATCGAACAAATCCCCCTCTTGCGGGAAGAGCTTGAAGCTTTAAAGCTCTGCGATCTTGATGACCTTACCCAAGCGGAGGCCGGTGGCAGAATGGGTGTATCGCGAGGAACCATTCAAAGAATACTTACTGCTGCGAGAAAAAAGGTTGCGAAAGCCCTGAGCAAAGGCCAGGCTATCGTATTTCAATAATCGTCGTATAAATGCACAAAGGAGGAACATCACATGAAGATCTGTTTTCCAGTTCAGAATGATAATGGCATCGAGAGCACCGTGTACAACCATTTTGGCTCAGCATCGGTATTTGTCGTTTTCGATACAGACACAAGTAGCGTTGCGTCAATCAACAATCGGGACCAGCATCACACGCACGGCGCATGCAACCCGATGGAGGCTCTTGATAATCAAAATGTCGATGCTATTGTTGTTGGCGGCATCGGAGCGGGCGCGCTCACGAGGCTGAACCAGATGGGAATCACGGTGCATCGCTCACAGGGGGCGACGATACGAGAAAATCTTTCGATGTTTCAGACGAAAAGCCTTCCCGTGTTGACGGTCCAAGGTTGCTGCGGAGGCCACAGCGATGACGGGGGCTGTGCCCACTAATATGATCTACCTGTGAGCGAGGAGGAACAATCCTTGGAAATCGCAAATCATGCGCGGGGTCATATATTCATGCTAGGCGTGCTCAAAAACCCGGAAGCGGACCCTTTTTTGCAATTCCTGCAATTCTTTTCTTACTACGCTCACCGTAGTTAATGATAATCTCGATAAATTTGAACGTGAACACGCCGCAGAAATAGGAAATCTTCCCACTGAAATCTCTCTTTTTTATTCAGTCGCGAAAAACGGAAGAACGGCTATGAAACAGCCGTCCAATCCCGCTGGGCAGAAGAAACTTGGCAAACGTAAACTGCCTGAAGGTGTCTGTTTATTGAAATCGACATTGTCGATAATACAAAAATTTTAATAGGCTCGAGATCATGTGTTTAGTGAGACTTGTATGAAGATCGCAACATTGCAGGTCAATAAAGCACTATGCGGTGATTGTTTCCTTGCAATCAAAAGGTTCATCGAAGGGTTAGATGGTGTAGATGCTGTTAATCTGGGAAATTTGGCCATTACAATACGGTTTGATGAATCGGCAATAGATGAAAGCACAATTCAGTCGATTGCCAAGGACAATTTAGAACGGCTTGGTTACCGCGTCGAAGAATGACAGTCGCATGATGCATCATATTCACCCTACAACTACTGCTGAAGTATTGCACGAAATTAATAGCAGCATTAAAAAACATGAAGAAATATGTTAGTAATATTGAGAGAATCATCTTGATCAGATCATGGGACGTTTCTCCGATCAGACAGGTGATAAATAACTGTTATTCAGGTTACATTCTGCCATGTCCGGCTGACGTCCTGTCTAAACAAAAGAAAGAGGCCTTGCTTGAGTCGTGGAGAGTCTTCGACCATTTTTTTGAAAGTGACACGAGGTAATGGTATTAAAACTGAAATAATAGATTTCCAGGCACAAATTTGCAAGACCTTTTCAAATGCTAAAAGCCTCGAGGCCTTCAATCTCTTGAAGGCAAGGGAAATGACCGTTAGCGATATTACGAAGGCCTTGGAAACCACGAAGGCCAACACCTCTCAGCATCTCATGGTGATGCGTATGAGGGGCATTCTTAAAACGATAAGAGACGGTACGAACGTCTATTATCGGATCGCGAACGAGAAGCTTATTAGCGCCTGCAATCTCACGCAGGAGGCTCTTACTCAGATCATGAACGACCAGCCGCAGGGTTCATAGCTGAGGAAAGGCAGTTTGTGTAGTTGTCTCAGTCTTTCAATCCGACAGCCATGGATTGGGCCATCGGTCATGAGCGTCTGTCGTCACGGGCTGTGATGACAATTGATGGGTTGATGGTTTGGACCATTCTAACGGTTTTATATGTGCCGCTCTTTTAAACTTTTTTGAGGATATCGTTGCCTCGCTGGTGCGGATAAAGTCGAAAATCGGATTACGCCGGAAGAGACCGGAAACAGGAGGAGATTGGTTATGAATGTGAAGCATTTGATTTTTGGGTTGTCCATTGTTGTTATGGCTGCGACGTCTGTACAGGCATTACCGACTCAGATCACCGTGCGCGTGAAAGCCAAGGATGGCAAGTTTGTGGGGACCAGCATGGGAGGCGTCTTGATCACGGTGAGGGACGTTCTGACGGGCGAACTCCTGGCCAAAGGCTATACCGCCGGCGGCACAGGTGACACCGTCAGAATCATGAAGACACCGGTATCGCGAGGCGTCCCGGTTTCCGACGAGAGCGCCGCAAAATTTACGGCCACCATTGATATCGCCGAGCCGACCTATATCGAAGTGACCGCCTACGGCCCTTCGGCGGGCCTGCAGTCCGCCAGCAAAGTTTCCGCCACACAGTGGGTTGTCCCCGGCAAGAATATTACGGAGGGTGACGCTTGGCTTATGGAGATGCCGGGGTTTATCGTGGACGTTCTGGCCCCTCCCACGCACTCTATGCTCTCAGACGCGACGCAGACTGTCACCATTAAGGCCAATATTACAATGATGTGCGGTTGCCCGATTACTCCAGGCGGCATTTGGGATGCGAATAAAATAGAAGTAAAAGCGCTCTTGAAGAAAAATGGACAACAGGTTGGCGTCCTGCCGATGCAATATGCTGGCAGTCCTAGCCAGTTTTCGGGGACGTGGAATATATCGGGTGCAGGGACTTATGAAGCGGCCGTATATGCCTACGACGCCACCACTGGCAATACCGGAATAAATAAAGTCACATTCTTGATCGGTCAGGAAAAATAGCCGGAGAAAGGTAAAATCATTATGCCTGAGCAAGAAAAGGAAGCTCTGGAAAAATCCGTAGCAGGATACAAACAAAAAATGAACCATATGTCCAAGACAACTTTGACTTGGGACCAAGAACTGATATTCCTCGGGAGGACACAGGAAAGGCTATGAGATAGAATCTGACGCTAATGTCCAGTGGGGATGCAAACCAACGGACGCCCTACTCTTGAGTCTTGCCAGTTGTATGGGGATAGATGTCGTTATGTTTTTGCAGAAGATGGAACTGGAGCACTTCAAGGTGGATATCACCGGGGAATGGAATTGCAACGCCCCCTCAATACTTTAAAACAGTAGACGTAGTCATTCATCTTACAGGAAAGAACCTGAATGCCAAAAAGGTTGCACGGGCCGTATCCTTGGCGCATGAAAAATACTGTTCTGTCTACAATTCACTGAGAAAAGATATGGACGTGAGAGTATCGTATACTATTATGGATACTGCATCTGACAATGAATTAACAAATGAATAACAGTAAAGGAGAAGAAAAAGAATGAAAAATAAATGGCTCACATTGTCCCTTATATTTGTCTTGGGTGCAAGTCCGGCACTGGCTGACGATTTGACGAAATTTCAAGAAGACAGCCGTAATATAGTCAAAGAAATGATGTCTCAACTGGGAAGTGCCCTGCAGAGAGAAATGACGGCAAATGGCCCGGCTGCGGCAATCAAAGTGTGCAAAGATCTTGCTCCGGCAATTACCTCCGAGCTTTCTCGCAAAACCGGACAGCGTGTCACACGAGTTTCATTGAAAACGCGCAGTCCGCTGCTCGGCTCACCAGACGCGTGGGAGCAGAAGGTACTGGCTGATTTTGCACTTCGCGCCGAAAAAGAAAGTCCCTCAAACATTGAATTTTCCGAGATCGTTACCGAACCTCAGGGAAAATTTATGCGCTACATGAAAGCGATTCCGACTCAGGAGGTTTGCCTGAAGTGTCATGGTCCATTGGAAACGATAGCTCCGCAGGTCAAGGAACAGCTTAATGCCGAGTACCCGAACGATAAAGCCACAGGCTATTCTATCAACCAACTTCGCGGTGCTTTTTCTATAAAGAAAGCGCTGTAATGTCTCCGGTGTTTGTCTAGAGTTCCGGTATCGATAGTGATCTCGGGAGAGCAAAGGTCATCATGAGCGGACAGGAAAAGAAAAATTTCGATAAAGAAGCAAATTCATGGGACGAGAATCCGGTGCCCGCAAAGATCGCGGGCGATGTCGCTGGCGCGATTATCAGCGACGGCCATCTCTCAAAGGACCTGGACGTCCTAGATTTTGGTTGCGGCACCGGATTAGTCACGCTCCGCATCCAGCCTCTGGTAAAGTCCATTACCGGCGCAGACGGCTCACAAGGGATGCTTGCAGTTTTGAAAAACAAAGCACAGCATAACGGTCTGGCAAACGTAATTACAAAGCACATAGATCTCAAGCGGGGAGAACGTGTTTCCGGGGCATTTCAAGTGATTGTTACTAATATGACGCTTCACCATGTGTCTGATGCGGAAGCCCTTCTCATTCAACTGGCAAACCTCTTGCCCCCCGGCGGACGCATGTACGTGTCCGATCTCGATGCAGAAGATGGCTCATTCCATGCGGATAACACCGGGGTGTTTCATTTCGGCTTTGATCGTCAACGCCTGAAGGGCATATTGGAATCGGCCGGCCTCTCGGATATCGAGGATACCACAGCCTCGCGGATTGTTCGGAAAAAGGGAAGCGAGGAAAAGGAGTATTATATATTTTTGATTAACGGAAGAAAGCCTTAAGAGACACATCCCGATAAACAATAACATACCGGTACACCAAAAACTAACCCTACATGGAAATCCATAGACTAAAAAACCAACTGATAGCAAAAGTCATAACGCGTTCTTTTTTACTGGCTGAACAGTTTACAGCCGCTTATAAGACATGGCAATTTGAGGACACGCCGTGCACCAGTTGCTAAAGCGCTGGATCAGTCCACGATTGCACTCGCAATAACAGCGGGCCTGCATCATAAAGATCAGGAACCGTGTAACATGGCAGACCGGGATAGCGACCCCTCGTACAACGTTATCGACGCCAATAATCCCACGTCGGACCTCTGGAGCAAACGAGAGTCCATTTTTTGCAGTAGTGTAATTTACAATTTGAATACTTCATCCATCTACCCCTAAAACCCAATCTTAATCGTGTAAACTCCGAGTATAGCGCATTTAGCTATTAATCTTGCATACAAAAATATATTTGATCTTGAGAACGACTATGATACAATAAAACGTTATTTATAATTAATATAACATCGCAAATTATAATATTGTATTGATGACGCATTATGGGAGTATAAATTTAGTCCGAATGTAAATGGTAAATAAAAATATAAGGAGGATTAAAATTTGAACGGACATGTAACAAGGAGAGAATTATTGGCAATGGTTGGGACTATTGGAGCGAGCGCAGCTTTTGCGAACATTGGCGGATTGCCATCCACAGCGGAAGCCGTCGGTGGAACAACAGAGAAGTGGCCTTGGCCCTATGTTAAGCTCGACCCTGAAAAGACTGCACAAATAGCCTACAATGAATGGTACCGGGTATTCTGTGGTGCGGCTGTTATAAGCAGCGTGTTTGGTCAACTCAGGGAAAAAGTGGGCGAACCCTATAAGTCATTCCCGGTTGACGCCTTTGTTTTTCTCGAAGGCGGCACGGTAGGATGGGGAACAATCTGCGGTTCCAACGCAGGTGCTAATGTAGTCAGTAACGTTATTATTGGTCCACGGATTGCCGGTCCAGATTGCGAAAATGGAGCTCTTATCGGATCAGAGATGCTGCAATGGTATTCCGGAACTGCGCTTCCCGTTTATAATCCCACACGGCCTAAGCAGAATACAAAGATCATTCAGACGACAAGTGAGTCACCCCTTTGCCATGTTTCAGTAGGCAAATGGATGAAGGCATCCGGCTATGCGCTTGCCAGTCCGGAACGGAAAGACCGGTGCGCACGAGTCGCTGCAAGTGTCGCCTACAAGCTCGTGCAGGATCTGAATTCCTGGAAGGATGGCAAGTATGTTTCAAAGGCTAATTGGACTCCGGCAAAGGATGTGGGGATTACAGCCCAGCAAAATTGTACCGAATGCCACGACACAAAAATTCCGACACCACCGATTGTTAAAAAATAATTTATTGAATTGTACTGAGAAGGCGGGAAGCAATCAATCCCGCCCTTTTTTTGTGCAC
Source organism: Nitrospirota bacterium (assembly GCA_963826885.1). Taxonomy (GTDB): domain Bacteria; phylum Nitrospirota; class UBA9217; order UBA9217; family UBA9217; genus JAJYKN01. Next base: position 217,916 of record CAWGYL010000002.1, read on the forward strand.
ATCAAAGTACATGTTTCATTATCCCATCTAAGCAGAATTGAACCGCGATAGAAGAAATAAATCATAAATAATAGTATCATGACCTTCCATACTGACCAAAGGACGGAAGTGCATATTACAACAACAATTCTTTACCATCGTCAATACATTGGTATTGCAAGCTCGTAGGTGAAGTCGAGTTTCATATAATATTAGCGAAGAATTCATCTTGTATCATTTTGTGATAAAGTTTTCTGCGAGCAACTCTTTCTGTATCAAACGAGTTTCTATTTGCCGCCCATTCATCAGCACTTAGACATCATCATCCAACACATCATCCGACATGAATTGACTTCATGTGGAATATATTGTATAAAAGTCCAACTTTCGACTAATGCAACAGCTCCTTTGCAGCTCGTTTCAGCCTTTTCCCTATTTCGAGGAGGTTCAGATGAAGACCATAAAAGCAGCAATGATCGCGGCCATGCTCCTTGTTTCGCCGGTCCATGCCTTCTCCGCAAATCTCGGCTCTCTGCGCATCAGTCTTATTGAAGGCGATGTCCAGGTAAAGACGCCGGAGACTGGAGACTGGTGGCCGGCCGCAGTGAATGGGCCGCTCATGGAAGGCGATCAAGTGTGGGTCCCTGAGGATGGAAGGGCCGAACTCCAGTTGAATACTGGGTCCGTCATCAGACTCGACCGGAAGTCATCGCTTCAGATACTATCGGTGGACAGGGACTCGTCCCAGTTTTATCTTTCCCATGGACATGCGTACATTTTTTATGACGCCCCGAGGGGGTGCGTTATTCAGGTCGATACGCCCGATGCGTCTACCCACGCATATGAGCAGGCGATTTTCAGGATCGACATGTCTGAGGAGTATCCAACCACGGATGTAGCCGTGTATAAGGGTTATGTTGAGGGAGAAAACCGGATTGGAACGATACGGATAAACGCCGGTGACATGGTGTAAAGGCTGATTACTTGCGAAAGGAGAAACTATGTTCAAGCTACTATTATTTTGCATCGCGCTTGTCACTATGCTGATGGTCAATCCGGTGAATGCGCAACAATCTCCGCCGACATCAGAAAAAGCAAAACAGATCGAAGCGCTGGTCAACAAGGCTGCGGCGCTGGTCGAAACCCAAGGAAAGGCAGCCTTCTCCGAGTTTAGAAAGCGCGATAGCGAATGGTGGTTCGGTAACACCTATCTATTTGTCTACGATAAAGACATGAATGTATTACTCAACCCCGCCTTCCCAAAGCGAGAGGGTACCAATGTACATGGCGATAAAGATGTCAACGGCAAGCTCTTTCAAGACGAATTTATGAAAGTGATTCATTCCAAGGGGTCAGGCTAGGTCGATTACATGTTCCCTAAACCTGGACAGACCCAACCGTCCCAGAAATGGAGTTACGTGAAGGCGGTGAAGATAGATGGAACGATGGGGCTGATCGGTGCGGGATTCTATCCCGAGTAACACTGGCCAGACGTTTTCTCGCAAACCGTATCCATCGATTTGCTATCGACGGCAGAAAGCCGCCGTTCGTTTCTGGGTGGAACCACGCTTCGCGCTTCCGCCTCTGCGTCCTCTCGAGAGTTTGGCGAACTTCAACAATTATTCCTTGGCGCGCTAAATGTGGTCAACCCAAGACGCATTATCGTAAATGGAGCCAACCCGGCGTTGCAGGGGACGATGAGCGATAAACCGCGCAGCGCTCCTGAACTTGAAATTTCATATGTAAGTTGCAATCTGGTATTATTCATCCTTGTCATATTTCTGACATTCCATGATAGTTATATATGGGTAGAGCATGAGGTTAATCTTTCCCATTTAATCATAAGGGATATTGCACTTTCAATCTACCCAAAATAGAAACCTCCTGCTAAGAATTAGTTTATAGGTGAACTAAATTCAAGAGACAGGAGGCTTCTATGAACTATATCGATGATATCAGACTTGAGCAATTTCGGTTACTGAAGAAAGAAATTCGTGGTTCGGAAGAGTATTTGATCATTGGGATTGATGTGGCGAAAGAGAAGCACCGTGCTTTTTTTGGTACTGCGCAAGGCAAGACGCTTTTAAAGAATGTGGTCATTGACAACACAATCGAGGGATTCGAAAAGCTGGATGCGTATGTGGAGCGCGTCAAGATTCAATACAGTCTGCCGAAAGTCGTTTTCGGGATCGAGCCGACGGCAGACTACCACAAGCCCCTGGCGGAGCATCTGATCAAATGCGGTCTGATGGTCGTTCTTGTTGGCGGCATGGCAGTAAAGAACAACCGGCAGCTTCTGAACGGTCGATGGGATAAAAACGATGACAAGGATTCGGCCAATATTGCTGATCTCATTGCCCAGGGAAAATGTATGTTTTATGAATATCCCTTGATGACGCTTCAAAACGTGCGCGTACTAAACGCACTCAAGAGGCGACTGAAGAAGCGGGAACACGGCATAAGCGCGTATATTCGCAATCATATTCTTGCACAGTATTTCCCTGAGTTGGATACGTACTATGGATCGTCAGAGACCCTGGCGGTAGTGCGGGAATGTCTGGATCCTTCCGCTATCGCCGGCATGGAATACGATGATTTCTGCCGTACCGTAGCACCAGGCAAAATGACGTTGGCTCGGGAACGCAGGGTGGGAGCGATTTGGAGGACCGCGGTCAATTCCGTTGGCTGCACCATGGGAGAGGCTGCCTTCCATGAAGCTCAGATTGCAGTAGACAGTTTGAAACAGGTTAGGCAGGAGATCAAAGCGGTTGAAGACAAGCTTGAGAATGCCTGTCTTGAGTTTCCGGAGTATACGTACCTCTTGAGCATTCCTGGGTTTGGGCCGGATGTTTCCGCCAAGGTCCTCGGAGCCATCGGCGATCCCCACCGCTTTACAAGCGGCAAACAGGTTTTGCGGTTGGCGGGTTTTGATCTTTGCGCACAGAGAAGCGGAAAAACGTCAAACAGGGCAACGCCGACCATCTCCAAACAGGGCAAGTCGGATCTGAGGTGCGCGTTATACCAGGCAGCGTTCATTGCCTCGATTAAGAGCAAGGACTTTATTCCCTATTTTACGAATAAGCTTGCTGGACGGGCGAAGGAAAAAGGGATTGGTACTAAAATGAGGGTGAAGCTCGCCGCGAAGCTCTTGATTATTGCTTGGACACTGATGAAAAAAAAGGAGTGCTTCGACCCAAAATACCTTAAACTGGAAAAGCGCGTAGAACAAAAAGCAGCCGCATAATGGTGTACGCAAAATTTATTTCGACGGGAGAGCCCGGGCTTATGATAGTTGAGGGCAGTTGACCTCGTCACCTACAATACAGGGCCTCTCGTTTGAACGATAGAATCTGGATAAGGTATTCTTGGCGGCCATACGGCACGCCGCATAGGTAACATAACTATTAGAGATGTCGTTCGTCTGGTTGCGAGAGACTCGTCGATAAAAGTGATAACGGCGTAAATGCCGAAAGAGAGAGGTGCGTTTTTAATATATTGATCAAGTTATCCTGTTGAATAAAAATAAATTAAATCTTCTTCTTGACAGGAGCGTTATAGTATGTAGGTGTATCTCACAGAGATCCTATTGTAATTGAAGTACGTAATATCGGTTGTAACTTTTAATGCAGTTTACTTCTTGTATGCTGCTCCGATTTCTCTGCCAAACATAATTCAATGCTCTCAGGAACTAACTGGCAGAAACCTCGAAGTATTCTTTAAACAGTCGAGCCGAAAGTTTTGCGCCATCCTCCGAAAGCGCTATGGACTTTGCCTTTCCCTTGGGATTGCTTATGTATCCCTTTTCATAAAGGCGGTCCATCGTGCCCCAATCAAAACCTTTCCACGCTCGATAGCCATATTTATCTTTTGTCGTGACGAGGTGTAAAAGTGCGAGTGTCATCGCATCGACTTTATCCCTATTGAAATCCATTTTCGAGCACCTCCCGTCTTAGAACACCACGTCATCATGCCTATCCAGGTGTAGAACACATGAGAGGAGCGTCTTTCGATGCCCCTCTCAATTCGCTGGCTATATTCTCTTTTTTGTTTTTCTGTTACTGGCAAGATCAAGCAGTGCATCAGGATGTTTTGCCGCAATTTGAAGCAATACGCGCGCCGGTCCTTCCGGCTTGCGCCGACCTTGTTCCCAATTTCTAAGAGTCGCGGTACTTATGCCCATAAGGATTGCGAACTTATCCTGTGATAAACCATATTGGTCACGAATCTTTTTCACTTCGGATTCAGCGAATGTAAAGGTGCGCGTTGGCTTCATTGTGTGCTTCATTATTGCTCCACCCTGCTTTACGCTCTTGAGAAGTTCATCAAAAAGTTCTTTTTTCATCGATATTCTCCTTCGACGACCTTTTTCAGTTGCTTTAACTGGTCTGGCATCAAATCATCCTGTTCAATTTTGGAATAAGCAAACAACATCAGGACAACCTCCGGTGATACGAACCAATAGTAAATAACCCGAATGCCACCACGCTTTCCATGACCACTCGCAGACCACCGAAGTTTGCGGAGACTTCCGCTTCCGGGAATAATCTTACCTGCATCCGGCTTTTGAACCAGCTGAGCCTGCGAGAGCCGATACTCATCATCGGCAAGTATGGATTGTATACGACGAGTGAATATCGGGGTCTCTATAATGACCATGATTAATTATACGTCATTGGCGTATAGAGGGCAAGAGTATTTTTTTCATGGAGAGATTCTGGCAAATTCAGCTTCTTTAAGATCGCTGAGGGGGAAAGCTACGACAATTCTACGACAGTAGAATAGAGAGGAGTTGCAGATAGTGCCACAACTCTATGAAATGATGAGACTCTACGTGAATTCGAACCTTTGTTATCGCCTCTTTTACACTAAGTTACACTGAAAAAAAATGAGTTACAAGAAATGCTGTAACTAATTGATTTAAATAATTTATTTGGCGTCCCCAAGGGGATTTGAACCCCTGTTATCGCCGTGAAAGGGCGGTGCGGGGTGTTTTCAGTAAAATAACGTAAGTGGGCGATTGGCAACAGTTTTGAGCTAACTTTCTAAAATTATGCATAAAAATTATCAATTCTATTGATTCTGTCTGTTCTGTAGATTCCGTTTATTTCTGCGCAGAGAGCAAAATTCTACGACAATTCTACGACAGTCTACTACAGAAGCTTTAGTGCTTCGAACTACTATTAAGAGAATCGCTGTAGTAATGTGCATCAATGTTGGCGCTAACCAGTCGTCTGCTTTTTGGTGGTCCCTGTTGAAGACTTTGCTGGGCCAATGGAGTGTTGAGCCGGTTTCATAAGACTCCGCAATGCGGAATTGACGGAGTCGTCATCTGGAAAAGCCGCGGCCACAGGCACTTGCAATGAACTCTTTTGCGTTGCCCTGAATTGCCTTCTCGCCGTAGATTTTCATGTGTTTGGAGCGTTTTCCGGAGAATTATTGTTCGTAAACCGTAAGATCAGCAATGATCTGTTTTACCGTTGGTTCGATTCCTTGATAATTAAAAGGTACGGCTCTGTAAACATGTACAATGGCCGAACCGTATGGGTTAACAGAGTACTGGGCAGCTACCGTAAGCTGCCTTTTATCTCTTGACAATACCCCACGCGGGGTGGAAAAATGTTCTATTATTATAATAGATTGCATGAAATTAATTGTTGTTTAATTGCACGAATGAATATTGGGAAAGAGATGGGCTATGTCGCTGTGAAAAGATAAATCGTTTTTGTGCTACCGATCCGCACATATTCGTGCGATGAGGGACTACTTCTGTCTGATTAACATTCCTCCGAACCATATACATACGCGGCTGATTTGAGAGTACGCACTCTTCAGGATTCTAGGCATGAAAATACATGACGTGATTAATCATTTGGGGGATTTGCTCTCCGTAAATTATAAGGAGCCGTTGCTCAGTTACGTGGTCTTTCACTTGGACGATGTAGAAAGCGAGCATTCCGCGATCAACCGAAAGAGGCTTCTTCTCCTGACTTTTTTCGTCCTTACCGCCGTTGCCGCCGTACCCGTCATCGAGCGGTTCGTCATACCGGCAGCAAACGATCTGTTCTTTGTGCAAGCTTCAATGCATGCGAGCCTTGAAATATTCTGCGCACTCATTTCCGGCATCATTGCATTTATTCTGACATGGGAATATCAGGTTTCGGGTAAGAAAAACGTCCTCTGGCTGGTATTCGCGTTTTTTTCGACCGGCATCTTCGATATCTTCCATGCTTTTTCCGACTCTGATCACAACGCCTTTGTCTGGTTTCATTCCTGCAGCGCCCTCTTTGGGTCTATGTTCTTCGCGGGTTCCTCCTTTCTGAACAGAAAGCTTGGCAACACCGCAAAATCCTCATGGACCAGAAGCGGTCTTGTCGCCTCGGGGATCGTCCTGATCGTACTGTTCGCCCTACTGACAGCAAGACTGGAAGGGATTATTCCCAACGTCCTATCCATGAAGCCGCTGCATAAGGTGAGTGCAGTCGAGGTACGGGGACAATTCAGTATTCTCATTTATGCCATCAATTTCATCTCGTGCGTGTTGTATCTTTTCGCGGGAATCGTTTTCATTAAGGGATTTCTGAAAACAAACGACGTCATTTACCTGATCTTCGGAACCGCTGCGATCCTTTTTTTTGAAAGCGAGCTGCTGTTCTCCTTTTCAAAACTCTGGGATCCCCTCTGGTGGTACTGGCATATCATCAAGGTGATGATCTTTTCAGGCATGCTCATCGGCCTTGCCTACGGGTTCACCCACACCGTGTACCGCCTTCATGAATCAAAGATCAAACTCGCGAACTTCCTGCGGGAGATCGAACAGAAAAATTTCGAAATCCGCGATGCATATGACCGCCTCAAAGAAACGCAGAAAAATCTGAAGGAATCGGAAAAACTTGCCTCCTTGGGTAAAATGGCGGCCATGGTGGCACATGAAATCAGGAACCCTCTCGGAGCCATCTCCAATTCCCTTGGCGCGCTGAAACGCTACAGCTCGTTTGATCGTGACGATCTCGAATTGATCGGGATCGTTGAAAAAGAAATGGATCGGCTCAACAACATGACTGAGGACTTTTTAAGCTTCGCCCGCCCGTCGCAGTTAAAGAAGGAGGCGTGCGATATCCATCCGCTCATACAGGAAACGATCGCGCTGCTCCGACACTGCGAGAACGGCTGGACGGAGGTCGGGATCGATCACTCCTTCGCGCCGGACGTGCCTTGGCTGATGCTCGACAAGAACCGTTTCAAGCAGATACTGCTCAACCTGCTGATCAATGCCCGGCAGGCGATGTCGGGGGGAGGAAAAGTATCTATTTCAACGCGGTTCAAGCAGTCCGAGAACGAGGTAGAGATTACGATAGCCGATACCGGTGCCGGCATGACTCAGGAAGTTTTATCGCAGGCCTTTCAGCCTTTTTTCACGACAAAAAACTCGGGGCTGGGCCTGGGGCTCAATATCGTGCACAAACTCATGAAGGAACATAGCGGATACGTTCTTCTTTCGAGCACCCCAGAGAACGGCACCCATGTTCAACTCAATTTTCCCGCCATCGGGAAGGATGAGGCCGCAATCAAGGACAAGGACGTGCGTGAAGGGGATCGGCCGGACCGAAGCGGAGTGTAAATGACGAAGATACTGGTCATTGACGATCAAGACGGCATGAGACGGAGCCTGGTGATCCTCTTACGGAAAGAGGGCTATTCCGTGGAAGAGGCAGAAAACGGAGAGCGCGCCATTACGCACCTAGATGCATATCGCTTTGATCTTGTTATTACGGACCTGAAAATGTCACCAGGCACGGGACTCGACGTCCTTTATTATGTCCTGGAAAGATATCCCCAGACCAACGTGATCATCATGACGGGGTATGGTACGGTCGATTCCGCCGTCCTAGCCATGAAACTCGGGGCTTTCGATTACATCGTAAAACCTTTTAAAAACGAAGAAATACTTCACCGGGTAAGAAAGTCCATTGCCCATAGTGAGATGAAACGGGAGATAACAGCCCTATGCAAGACAAAGGACGGCGAGATCACCATTCTTGGAGACAGCGATGCAACAAAAGCGTTGATCGCCATGATACGCAAGATCGCTCCAGTGGACCTGACGGTCCTTATCCACGGAGAGACAGGGACCGGAAAGAACCTCGTCGCCAAAACGATACACAGCCTCAGCTTCAGGAGCGGGAAACCTTATGTGGTCATAAACTGTTCTGCCGTACCGGAAAACTTACTGGAAAGCGAGCTGTTCGGCCATACTAAGGGAGCGTTTACCGGAGCGATCATTGACAGAAAGGGTTTATTTGAGGAAGCAGATGGCGGGACCCTGTTCCTCGATGAGATCGGCGCTATGCCATATACCATGCAGGCAAAGCTACTCGACGTCCTGCAGGACCGTACGATCCGACGGGTGGGCGAGAACAAACACAGGGATGTGGACATCAGGATAATCGCAGCCACGAACCGGGACCTTGAACAGGCTGTTGCGGAAGGTACATTCCGCGAAGACCTCTATTACCGTATCAAAGTTACCCAAATCCACATCCGGCCGATCAGGGAGCGGCTGGAGGATATCCCCGTCCTGGCCCGGAATTTTTTGGACGATGTCAGGGTCGCACACCGCAAACCTGATATAAACCTGTCGGCAGAAGCACTTGAATTCCTTCTCCGGCATGACTTTCCCGGAAACGTGCGAGAACTGCAGAACATCATAACCAGCGCCGCCGCAGTAGCAGCCGGGCCAGTGATCACAGTACCCGATCTGTCTCTCGGGTTTACGAACCAGCTGTTTGACGTTTCCAAGGGGACGAGCAGAGAGGCTAATCCCGCCACTCTGGAAGAATGGGAAAAAGATATCATCGTGAAGAGCATCGAAAGGAACAACCACAACTTGGGCAAAGTGTGCAGTGAACTTGGAACCAGCAGAACGACGCTCTGGCGCAAGATGAATAAATACGGGATTAAATAAAAACCTATTTGAGCCAGCCTACCAGGTCTATCGTTAAATGGAAGTTCGGCCCTTCTTCTTCCTTGACAATCTGATAGAACTTGCATTTCCGGCAGTCGGCATATTTTCTAGCAAAACTCCCCTGCACCTCTCCGCCGCACATCGTGCCAGCAACGATCCAACAAACCCGGCCCGCGTTTTTCCCTCCATGAGCGCTGTCAAGTTTTGCACAGGTCACAGCCGGACATATCCCGAGTACCGCTGCGTTGCTCCCTCCGGCTTCCCTACCGCACTTCATGACTTCCCAGCAATTCCGCTTCATTTTTCTCACCTCAGGCGGAACCTTCTTGTCGAATTTTTCCGCTTGTGGTCGCGAACCGTGCGTAATTATTCCTTGAAACTATAATAATATACCACAAACGTTCCTTGAAAAAACCAGAGAAGTTATCATCGCCATATGCTGAATCGTAGTCCAAGAATCAAGCTTCCTGCAGAGAGGCAAACTCATCTGTGGTCCTCGGAAGATCTGACGGTAACAAAACCGATATTACTCTGCAAATGATACATCCGACGGCATGAAGGAGGTTCCATAAAAAGCCATTACATTAAGTTGATGAATGATGAAATATCCTGTTCCTGACGCAGGTCTTATTTTCTTATTGACTCAGGAAAGGGCGTCGCCGCAGAAAGATTTTCAGCGAAGATCATGGGGCAACTTGAACGTTAAAAACTGCCGAATCCTCTTTGTTGCCATCCCGTAACTTAAGGTAAACATCCCAGTCTCCCGGCGTGGTGAAGTTGATTCCCTCAATATTGTATTGCCCCTTCCCGATATACGTTACCACAGGCATCTCGCTCGAGCCGTGCTCAGAGGCTGGCATCCAGGGAATCGCTTCAATAATCAGCTTTCTTCCAAAGGGCTTCATGGATTTCACGTCATTTATTATGACGGTCATGTTGTTTTTACCGACCTTCACCGGATTTGCAGCGCACCGAACATCGAACGAATAGAAACCCTGCTCGGTAGTGATTCCCGTCTTCTCAAAGGCCATCAGATAAATACTCATGATCAGGAGAGAGAAAGCCCCTATCCACCGAATCATCATATCAGTAAGCATTATATTCCCTCTCCTTCATTAATGGGGCGGCATTGGTATCATGGTGGGTATCTTATCGTCTGGAAATTTCACCTGACGCGCGATCTCCCGATCACTCATATAATAGGGCTTCAAATACATATAAGCATCGGAATATCGGTCAACGACCTCTTCTTCCTTGAAGGCGCTTTCCGGCAACACGTACAGGGCAATACGGATACGGACGTGCATATAACCGTACATTTGATAATAGGTATATTTTATCGAGCGACTGATTGTGACGATCTTCCGGTAGAGATGGATTCCCGGGTCAATACGGATGACCTGTTCCTCGGAACTCCGTTCGCCTTCGCGTACCGGAACCTCTGTCCAGAAGGTACCGGTCTGAACGTACGCAACCGCTTGCGGATAGGTTATATACACGGCCTCATCTGCAAGGTTTTCTATCTTGATAACAACCTCATATTGCCCTTGAGCTTTCTTGATGTCCCGTGCGTCCTCGATATCGGGCACAATCTGATAGAAGGCCCGTTTTTCCAGCCGCTCCTTTTTTGCCTCCTTTTCCCTGATGATGGCGGCCTCTTTCAGCCCGACAAGGTAATCAGCGACAACGAAGAGGAGGACAGCCCCGAGAAGAGAGGCAACCAGTTTTTTTCCCCTGAGCATTTATGTAGTCCCCTCTAATGTCAGAATCCGGAACGAACGCCCCAGGATGTCAACTATTTAACGTCGTTCCAGTTCCTGAACGCCGATATGGGCATATAAACCGGGATCTTTGTTTCACCGAAAGCTATCGTCTTAGCGATCTCCTTTGCGCTGATCCAGTAGGGTTTAAGGTAAACATAGATATCGCTTTTCCTTTCCACGACTTCTCCTTCCTTAAAACCGCTTTCCGGAAGAACATCCATCGTTATATAGAACCGCACGTGCATGTACTTCGGGATCAGGTACTTGTTGTAGGGCAGACGACGGGGGACAGTAAGGATTTTTCTGAAAAGAAGGGTACCTTCCGCGACCTTGTATACCTGTTCCTGTTTCTCCCCGGGCTTTTCCGCGATGGGCACTTGTGTCCACGAGATGGCTCCGGTCTGAATGTAGGCCTTCACTGATGGCTGCGTCAAGTAGGCCGGCTCTTCACCGACGTTGTCTATCCGTACGATCGCCTCATAACGTCCCGTTTGGGAGATATCGATCGTTTCGGTGATATCCCGTATATCAACGGAAAGCATGCGAAACGCCTGCGCCTCGAGACGCTTAATCGCTGCCTCTTTTTCCTTGATGATGGCCTCCTGCCAGCGTCCGACAAACATGTCCGCTAGCAGAACGGTAATGATTATCGCCGCAATGGCAACGACCATCTTCCTGCTTTTCAGGACGGCGAGGATGTCAGCTCTGTTTTTCATTACTGCCCTCTCCCCTCAGTGATGCACATGCCCTTATGTCGGACAGGGCGGGCACAGTGAAGACCCATCTTTTAACAGCACGCCGTCCTTCATCTGGATGATGCGGTCGGAACTATTGGCGATCTCAAGGTCATGGGTGGAAAATACTATGGTTATCCCCCGTTCACGGGAAAGTCGTTTAAATGTCTCAATAACAAACAGCCGATTATCCCGGTCGAGGTTGGCGGTCGGCTCGTCGGCGAGGATGACGGCCGGATGGGTTATCAGCGCGCGGGCAATGGCCACCCGCTGGATTTCTCCGCCGCTTAACTGGCTCGGCATATGATAGATCCGGTGGCCCAGCCCAAGGGATTTGATGATCTCTATTGCGACGTCTTTTATGCTGCCATTGCCGTGCTTCGGTTTGAAAAAAGTGAAAGGGAGGAGGGTGTTTTCGAGCACATTCAGCATGCGAAGCGGTTTCGCGTCCTGGAATATGAAACTGAATTTCTCTCTGCGGAACTGGACTAGTTGCTCTTCCGAAAAACGGTCGATCCTGACACGCTCCAACAGCACCTCTCCCTGTGACGGCTTATCAAGAGCACCGATGATATTGAGGAGCGTGGTCTTGCCGGAGCCGCTCGGCCCCACGAGTGCGACTAGCGCGCCCTTTTCGATGCCGAGAGAAACACCGTCGAGCGCCCTTACCTCCCCCGATGGCAGCCTGAATGTTTTGTTAACGTCCCGGAGTTCCATGAATGATTCCGCGTCGCTGTTATTCAAGATCACACCTCCCACTGGGTCCTGAAGCTGTCGGATATTTTTATGCCCGACAGTTTGTAGGTCGGGTAAAATCCGGCCGCCAGGCTGCAGAGAATACCGGAAGCTATCGCAGCAAGAAGCACCGTGAGGCTAAAGCGGACGCCTACGCCAAGATTAAGAACAAAAGAATCGAGGATATAGGTCATGACCATGCCGATCGGATATCCTGCGATGCCGGCAGCGAGGCCCATGGCGGAGTACTCGCCGAGAAGCATGACGAGCAGCTGCGACCGCGATGCACCCACAGTCTTCAGCAGTCCGATTTCCCTGGTCCGCGAATAGAGGACGCTCGTGACTATGTTGAAGATCGCGAATATGCTGATGAACACCGTTGCAGCAACGATGGAAAGGAGGAATTTGAAGGTTTTCTTGAGAAGAACATATTTCATCGTGCTGAACTGCTGGGGTAAAAGGGTCTTGATGTTGGGAATGCTATTGTTCAAGTCATCGATAACATCCCGCAGGAGGTTCCGGTCCCGGTCGAGGGTTACGTTCTGCACATTCACGAGAGACACGAATCCTATTTTGCCGAAGATATCCTGGAGAACACTGAACGGGACAAACACCATATAATCCTCGGAGACGTTGTAATTCTCCAAGATGCCCGCAACCATAAAGGTCCTGCCGTCCACCGATATTACCGCGTTCTCTGAGAGATTGTTCGCCCGGGCAAAGGCCCCTCCGATAATGGTCTCCTCGTCTCCCATCGGCCATCGACCGCTCGAAAGGTGCCACGATGGTTTGGCCGTCCGTTCGGTACGGAAATCGATGCCGGCGACAACCGTGCTGACGGAAAGCCTCCGGATCAGGGTATCGGTCCGCTGGTATATCCGCGGCGCGATGATGATTACTTCTTTCTTATTCCCTGTCCTGCTCCTGATAATCTCGTCTATCGATTTAATAACGGTTTCCGGCAGGTACTCATCGATCACCACGCCTATCTGATCGATCCGTTCAACCTTGATGTTTTTCGGCTGCACGGTTAGAGTAAAGCCGAATTTCGAGGCGAGGGCCGAGAGGGACCTGTCTGCGTTGTCAACCGTCAGCAGTATCGTGCTGAGAATAACGACGGGAGTCAACATGGCGGTCAGCAGATAAACGCTTTTTCCCTTTCTCCGCATGATGTCCTTAGACGCGAGCGACAGTAAGTTCAAGCTAAACCTCCCACTGGGTCCGGAAGATCTCTGTGATCCTGATACCCGACAGTTTGTATGCTGGGTAATAGATGGCGAGGAGGCTGCAAATAATACCAAGAGCCAGTGCATGCCACAGTACGATGCCTTCTACCCGGACGACTGCGCCAATGCCGAGGAAAGCGTTCATGATATGTGCCATGCCGACACCCGCCGCAAATCCAGTAAGCCCTGCAACGATTCCGATAATGAGATGTTCGTATAGAAATATCCTGAAAAGCTGAAAACGGGATGCGCCGACGGCTTTAAGCAGACCGATCTCCCGTGCCCGTGCGTACAGAGAGCCGGCGACGATGTTGAAGATCGAAAAAATGCCCACGGCGATCGTGGCAACCACCACGGCCAGGAGAAAGCGGTACAGCATGTTAAAGAAATCGAACTGCAAACCCGCAACGTCGAGCTGGGAGACCGCTGTAATGCCGGTGATGTTCCTGTTCAGCTCAACCATGGCGTCCCCGACGGGACAGTTGGGGCACATGGCCCTGACGCTCAACATCGATATGTACCCTTCCTTGTGGAACAACCTCTGTGCCGTCAATAGGGGAATGAAGACCATATAATCATCCGCTGAGTTTGTTTCGTCCAAGACACCCATAACCCTGAATTGCCGCGATGCAACCATCACCGTATCTCCGGCTTTTAGTCCTCTGGCCGCTGCATACGCGCCTCCGAGATAGGCATCATCTCTGTACTCATCGGTGGCGCCGTGCCCATGGGCAGAGTCGCGCAGTTTATCGTCTGATGTCTCAGAAGAGTAAGAATGATTACCTTCGTTGTATATAGTCTTTCCCTGCTCGTCAACTCGGGATTTCGGCTTCGCCACAGTTACCTGTCCATTGTGCCCCATGATATACATGGCACCGATTTTCGGATCGACATTCTTAACATCCACATTCACATTTTCCGGCCACTCGCCGCTGGACAAGGTCCACCAGAAACGGACGAAATATTCCTTGCTGATATCGATGCCCGTGACAATAGCCTCCCGACCATCTACCACCGCTTTCGCGTAGAGTCGGGGCGCCCAGGTCGGTGGTACAAGGCTCGTTATCGGGATTCCCGGGTTGCTGACCAGCCCCCCTTTCCGTTCCCATCCCTCCAGAATTGCCTTGTCATATATCCTTCCGATCTCCTGAACCGCTGACTCCGGTATATATTTGCCGAAGATCACATCCGAGATGGTCAGGTTCTGCAATGAACTCTTGTCCGCCTCATCGATACCGGCGGTTATGACGGGACGAACGGTCAGCGTGTGGCCTGTTTTTGAGACGACCTCCAAGATGGTGGATGTCGCCGAACTGCTCACGATCGACAGTGAAGACAGGAGTGCTACGGATATGGCGATCGCAAAAACGATCAACCCGCTCTTTTTCGGCCTGCGCATCAGGTCAAGTACTGCGAATTTCAGGATGGTCACGTTTTGCACACCTTTCCCATCAAGGCCTCAATGGGATCAGCTACATCCCGGTATAAAAGCCCGTCCTTCATGATAACCACCGTCTTTGCACATTCAAGCCAGGTGAGGCTATGGCTCACAACGATAATGGTCTTTTTGTATTCCGTGTTGATCATTCGGAAAATATCAATGACCTCTTGCTCCGTTCTTATATCGAGCTCGCCGGTCGGCTCATCGGCAAGGATGATTTCCGGGTTGTTGATGAGCGCACGGGCAATGGCCACCCGTCGCTGCTCTCCCCCCGAAAGTTCCGAAGGGTATGACTCGAGCTTTTTCTTCATATCGAGACTTTCCAGGATGGATAGCGCCCGCTCGCGGGAAATGTCCGCGTCGCGGCGTCCGTTCTTGTTGAATATCACCGGCATAACGACATTATTGAGGACGTTCAGCGTCGATAGCAGACTGAAGGACTGGAACACGAATCCGATCTTCCGGTTCCTGAGGACGGAGAGTTCCTGATCGTTCAGTCTCCAGATGTCAACGCCGTCGATTGAAACGGTCCCCTCGGTCGGCTTTGTAAGACCACCGATGGTACTGACGAGCGTGGTCTTGCCTGATCCCGAATGGCCCATGAAGACCACGAAATCTGACGAGGGGATGTCGAGATCGACGCCCTTCAGCGCCTCAACGCGCTGATCACCCAGATAGTAGATCTTTTTGAGCGCACGAGTCTGAATAAAAGACACCATGTTATAACCCCTGTTTCATGGTTTCGTGAGGGTCTATCCTCACGGCGAGGAGGGCAGGATACATCGACCCGCTTACCCCCATGACAAGAGCCACCCCGATCGCACCCAGTGCCATTAAAGCGATAACTTCGTAGGGCGGCAGCATAAACGGTATGTTGAGCAGTTTAAGGTAAAAGATGATCGACCGTTGGAACAGCTTCAGAAGAACGCCGCCGACCACCATGCCCATAAAGCCGCTGATGATGCTGATCAGGGTCGATTCATAAAGGATGAGCATAAATATATTGGCTTTTGTAGCTCCGATAGCTCTGATAATGCCAATTTCCCTTTTTCGTTCATTCACCACGGCGGAGAATATAGCATTGATCATAAGGACATTGGAAAGAATGAGGACAACAATAAGCACGATGATGCCGAAAAATACGGCGACCGTAGTCTGGCGGGCCGAGGTCTGGATGTTTCCCGTCGTCACCACCTTCAGGTCGGGACTATCCTTCAGGATAGAAAACGTAATGAAAGGGATCTTGGCCCCCACCGCGAGTTGGACTAAGACGCCGGATATTTTGTTCTTCAGCGGTGCGAGCGGTTTCACCAAAGCGTCATGCTGCGACTTCTCGGACATTTCATAGGCTCGGTTGATATTGAAAAAAACGGCGTTGTCATATAATCCAATGCCGGTCCGTTCGAGCTTGGCCCATACGTTCAGACGAATACCATAGAATCTAAGGCCATCCCCGAGATTCCATGGCGTCATGGCACCGACAATTGCTCCATCCGGAGGAAACGGTTCTTTCGTGCTCTTGTCCACCCACGGCATTACGGTGAAATCATCGTCAGGATTGAAGCCGATGAGAAAGGAATTTCCCATGACACAGCAATCTCCCGTTGCGCTCGTCAGAAAGATCTGTTCCGAAGCCTTCTTTACTCCCTTCAGGGACCGTATTTTTTCGAGAACGGCGCTGTCCATGTAAAAGGCGGAGGGTTCTCCTGTCAGGAGTGCAGATTTGAGATTTACCAGGGATTCCTTGGGGATCACCAAGAGATCGGCTCCGAGTTTCGACAGGCCCTTGTCAAGAGTGTGGTTGATCCCCATAATGAGGATAGAGCTTGCAAAGAACGCCCCGATGACGATGCTCACGCTGACAAGAATGATATAGAAACGTAGATGTTTTACCTGCAGATTCTGGTAAGCAAGCCCGAAGAGGGACCTGATCATGTTTAATCTCCATATTCACGGCATATGTCAGCCGCCCCAGTACATTAGACTTAAACCCCATGATGGAGAGTGCGTCCTCCATCATGGGGTTCTTCGCGATTACACAAATCGCCCGCGAATAGTTTACTAAGTGGTAGGGCACCTTGAAATGGCTAGCCCGGCAACCGATTTCGGCACTATCACAGAATCGTGGTGACCGTAGGGGCTCTGCAGAGAACCATAAAACTTGTCGTCCTTGACACGGATCACATAAGTCCCGGTCTTGGTCTTCTGATAACCACTATACACGCCGAACAGCCATTTTCCGTCGTCGGTGCATGCAATAGTGTGAGTGTCCGGTCCGATATCGATGACCTTGGTGATCTTCCATGTATTGGTGTCGACAGCGGCAATGCCGTTCGTGCTCGGAGATGGCCACCAGAGCGTGACATACATTTTGCTGCCGTCAGGTGTAAAGGCCATGTGGAACGGATTGGGATATGCACCGCGCCAGCTGGGATCGCCAACTCCCGCGATTCTTCTCCAACTCGTGGGATCTGACTGATTGCTCGAATCGAAAACCGCCATAATGTTCTCCCGGCTATTGTTCATGAGGATAAAACGGTCTCCGGTGGGGTTGAAGCCGGCCTGATGTGCCGGTGTGGGAACACTCTTGAAGACCGCCTTCCATTCTCCATCGCCTACTTTGTTTACCGCCACCTGAAAACCCTGCATGGCATGCTTGTCGGACCCGACGCAGATGGCTTTGGGTTCCCAGGTGGTCGTATCGAACACAACGCCGCATCCGGCGAGGCGGAGGGCCGCAATGGCATAATTCTTATGGTTCGGGTCCCAGCAGAGGGAGTCGAGTGCAACGAGGTTTTTCAGATGCGGCCCAGGTACTTTCCCCTGTTCGGCGAAAAGTTCGCCGCCGGGAACAAGCTCCCAATCCGTCTTGGTTCCCTTAGTTCCTTTCAAGGCGAAAGGTGCACGAAGCTTCTTGATCGTAAGGGTTCCCCCATCCAACCATACTCTTGAGAGTTCCGAATTGTTATACTCCCAGTTAAAGAGGACCGCAGCTTCCACAGAAGAAGGACCCGTGCCTTCGCCCCTCTTGAATACCCCCATTATGTCCTTTTGCCCATCGCAAACAGCGAACCGTTTGTTATCCGGAGCTACAGTAACATGGACGCCGAGGCCGAGGCCCGTGGTTTCCGCTACGTCTTCCAGCAAGTTCATCTTGGTACCGTCGTAGTTGCATCTCCAGATATTGAACCCCTCCGCGGGGTCCTTGACCGGTGTCGTCACACCGTAGATATAAAGGTTTTTCCCCCCCTGTGAATCGACGACAAATTCGAATTCCTTGTAGGGATCGGGAGAAGCGAATGCTGCGAGATGGTGAACAATGGGCGTTTTATTCCCGGCCCATATGCTCATATTCATCCAGGCAAGACATGCTCCAGTCGACATGTCATAGGCTCCGACTCCGCCGGCGAACTTGCCTGGTACCAGATGAATGTACTTCCCGATCTGGCTGTAAACATCCTGGAACGTAGGATCTTCGAATATGCCGGCTTCAGCGGTCTTGGGTGACATTGGTGACGTCCCGAATTTTATCGAACCTAATTTGGTCGCCAACGCGGCTGCCGTACTTACAATTCCAAACTTGAATAAACTGCGTCTTGTCAAATTCATCTTGACCTCCTTTGTCATTATTTACTGGATTATGTTCTGATGTAGTTACGTATAAGCTCCCTTTCACCTCCCTTCCGTCTCAAAGAGCAAAACGCATGCCGGAACATGTCTATTTGCAACTGACTGATTTCACGGAAGTCATGGATGAAACGACGCAGGACATATTTTCAAAGTGAAACATTTAAACAAAGGTGGTTTTTCAATGTGAAAAGCTTTTACAAAAAACGCTTAAATAAGGACTTTCGTGATGTTATAACCATGAATCTTGGATATCCGAAGATCGATTACAGTGAAAAGACGATCATGACGATGCGTCTGCCGGCCCTAATCATTTAAAACCTCTGATTCTAGAAAATAAATTAACCTGAAAGCAATCTTCCGAATCATGCCTTAAACTGCACCACGCTTCTTTTACCTCGGATATATATTATTAGCGGTAACCACAGCTTTCTGGTCATGATCACGAACGAAGCACCACATGATTCAAAGCCAGAGAAAGAAATTGAGCCTGCACTATAAAAACCCTGTTGTCTGCTTATGAAGAGGGCATAAAAGGATTGCCGCCAAGCGAATCCTTTAGCCGACAAGGAGAGATCGGGATAAGACAAACTGTGTTTGGATTCATGCTTGAAAAAAGGACGAAGAATGGACTGCGCTCAAAGGGTTGGCCTGCATTACAGGGTACAATCACAGGATGGGACTGAGGGAGTTGTCAAGCCAATATTAAGATCCGCTATCAATTAGGGCTATCAAGTCTCGGTAAACATAGACAGTCTGGTGCTTCTGTCATCAGATGGGGCAGGTGATTGAAAATCGCTACGCTGTGAGGAAGTAAAACTGGCAAGGTACCAGTCAGCAGTGCGTGCATAGATGGATCAGATGTCGAAGTCACTGATCTCTGAGGCGAGGCCCCACGTCCTCCTCACTCTCGGTGCGCGCCACTCGATTCATGATTTCGCGTTAAATGTCTATTGGGACCATGAGACTAATACGCACCTAAATCGGCTTGCTTCGGTGCGACAGCGAAGAAGCCAGCCCGACTTAACGTAGGTGATTTGTTCTGACTGCAGGAAGTGACCCTCTACCACTTCTTATAAGGCAAGAACTTACCAGACATAGTAAGTCGGACCCGATCACCTTTAGGATCATGTTCTTTATCCACATCTAAGGTGAAGTCAATAGCGCTCATAATCCCATCACCGAATTTCTCATTAATCACAGCTTTCAAAGGCATCCCATAAACCTGCATGATTTCATAAAAGCGATAAATGAGAGGGTCAGTAGGAACTATAGGCCCTAATCCTTTTGTGGGAAACTCAGTGAGAGCCTCAACAAAATCCGATCCAAGATCGAGTGCAGTTGCTATGCTCGTTGCCTCTTCTTGTGAAGCTCTTGCTTGACCATAAAAAAGGGCCGCAATCCAGACTTCATCATGGCCAACAATCTTTTCCAAATCTGCAAAGCTCAAACCTTTTTGCTTTTTGGCAAATAACAACTTTTCAGTTACTTCTGATGTCTTCATTCCATTTCTCCTTCCTGCTTAAACCTAACGACTCGTTGGACATTTAGGTTGAGTAAAACCCAGGTGCCCTCTTTTCTACGAATATATGACTGATCTAAGAAAATGTCAAGTATAACGCATTACAGTATAACGCATTACAGTGTAACGCATTACAGTGTAACGCATTACAGTGTGAAGCCATCGCCTCACAATTTCAGGCGGCATTCAGCCACTTATGCCAGTCGGAATGGCGATCCGGTGGAGATCGTTTCAATAGTGCTGTTATGACACCATGATCTCAAGACGACTCAAAAATACCTTGGTAAAGTTAACGATACCGAGGCGATCCGGTGGATGGATGTGCTTCACGGGAAGTAGAATATATAGCAAGTTTCAGTCCGCACTATTACCGCTGGGGTAATAAATATCAGGTTGAAGTATGCACTAATTTGATTCACAATAAAATAAGAGGTCCTTCCTGTAGCTAATGAGGATGCCAATTTTATAACACTGTAATTTGCAACCTGTAGTTAGCACTTTTTGTGACGTGATAAAATCGGGTAGGAGGCGGGATTACTCCCGCCGTCCTCCCACACCACACGTACGTGCCGTTCGGCATACGGCGGTTCCTGTCTTTCCGCTCTTTCGGTGACCTTGTCGCCTCCTGTTCTATAAGCACCTGACTTTACCTCGCGGATTCCGTCCGCTACTTCCAGCCTAGGCCCTCTTGCGGGGCTTGTGCTCAGTACAGATAGAGATTCGGTCTCGAACAGTCCGACAAGTTCGGCCCTTCATCCCGTTGGTGCGGGACTAATACAAACGCACTAAGTCATGTTACAAAGTCGTCTGATTTTGTGTTTTGACCAAGAATCAAGCGTTCTTTGGACCGTAACCCAGATTGAGTCAAGATTATCGAACCACCTATTAGTGGTTGACTCATACCGGATTTGACGCCATATCCTCTCCTGCATATTCAAGGCAGGCTGATAAGGCGGCAAGTACACAAGCCGGAGCCGTTTATGTGTTTTTAGAAACTCACGGATTGGATCACCCTTATGCCAACGGGCGCGATCAACATACAACCAAATCGTATAACCGCGAAGCTTGCGATAAAGGTGCTGCAACACCTTGAGGAAGCCTTCCCGGTTTCCACGTTCCGTCTGAATGACTCCGGCGCGGCCCAGAAGAGGCGCCACCCAGCCGGAAATATTCAATCGTTTCTGGTGCTGGCTTGTAGTCGGAACCCTCAGCCTTTTCCCGATGAGCGCCCAGCCGCGACCAAGTCGGGGATGCAGAGTAAAGCCACTTTCATCCTGAAAAATAACGGTTTCCTTAGGCCCCAGCGTTTTGAGTTTTTTTTAGGCCTTTGGCGAATTTCTTCGCGTCCTCGGCTTTTGCCTGAAGATAAACATGACCGGCTCGCTTCAATCGGTACCCGAGTCGATGCATCCAGTACTGTGCCTGACGAACTTTCAGTTTTATTCCAAACTGTCGTTGTAAATGGATTGCCAGCGTTGGACCGTCCCAGCGGACCCGGTTCAAGCCGAACTTCTGAGGTGATTCTTCCAGATGGAGTTCCAACTGGGCCTCGATTTTCGGCGTCATCCGGGCTGGGCGTCCCGGCTGCTTTTTCGGGATCAGGGCTTCGACCCCGTCTTTATTCACCGCCCGTGTCCAGCGGTTTACGTTCATCCGAGTCTGACCCAGGACTTCAGAAATCCACCCGGGACGCTGTCCTTCCAGTACCAGAAGCAAAGTGGCTATCTTTATGCCGATCCAGGCTCCCGGCACTTTTTCGGCCAGGACTAATAGCTTCTCTTTTGAAGCCTTATGGGGGTCCAATTGGGATGTATTCATGCCTCCCAGTATAACATATCGGCTGTAGTTATGTAACAATATTTAGCGCGTTTATATTAATACGGCCTCTGCTGACTTCTACCGATCCATCTCAACACCTTACGATGTCGATAGCACATGGCAGAACGGCAGACCTCCCAGGGTAAGACGCATGACCTTCATCCCATATACCCGCCGCATCTACTTCCACACCTTCCGGATGGTTATCGGGCTTTGAGTCTTTATGCCCTCTCGCCCAAGTGTGGCTGCCTCATATGCGGTTTCTGTTCGTCAGGCCGGGACTTTGCTTACAGCTTCCTTCAGATTCCGGGTCGCCCCGGACACCCTTGCTGTTCGGCTAACGGTTCCTCCCATCAAGGCCCATAAAGGACTTTCACCTTCGAGTCGCCAGTCAGTTACCAATCTGACCAGCCTGTAAAATACAGAGCGTCATGCCTGGCATACACAGAAAAGACGGGAGGAATGATTTATTCCTCCCGTCTTTATGACATCCTTTTTTAAAGTCCAGAAGATTAAATTGAACTATTTTTTATTTTCTCCGCGGGTGGGACCAGTTCTCCTTCAAGGATGATATTCGTAATCAGTCGAAGAGACCGCCTGAATCATACCTGCTTTCTTCCATAGTATGTGCTTCTTTAGACCATCTAGACCCTCGGCGCATAATGGCTAGTTCTTAATTTTTTATATTCTCGCGTATTCGGCCGGACGTGTAAATGATTTTATTTCTATTTACCCTTGCCTCCTTCCGATGTTACAAGGCATGAAACTGATCCCTTTTTCGCTATATCACCGGATTTGATCTCGCCTTCCACGACCTCTCCCTTTATATAATTTTCTCCTCTGAACGAAAGCACCTTGATTTTTCCTACCTCTTTCATGTCACCGGACATTTCTTCTCGATAAACAGTAAGAATATCATTAACAGCTATCGCACTTTTTACTTCTGCTGTACCGCTGTGAAATAAATATGCTGTCGTGCCCACCTCCATGAATCCTTCAGCAACCCTCTCTTCGCGTTCCCCCGGGATGGGCGAAAAAGAGACGGCATTTACCACCAAAGGGAAACCCATAGCTAATGAGAAAATCATAGCGGCGAAAATCTGCGCGCTTTTTTTCATA
The DNA here is from genome assembly GCA_963826885.1 of Nitrospirota bacterium. Classification (GTDB taxonomy): domain Bacteria; phylum Nitrospirota; class UBA9217; order UBA9217; family UBA9217; genus JAJYKN01. The sequence continues at coordinate 240,842 of CAWGYL010000002.1, forward strand.
TTTTGCCTCTTCACTGTTTAGGTAGTCCATTGAGAGTCCTGGTTCAGTTTGAGAAAAATGCCCCAGTGCTCTCCAAAGACTTCCGAAATCCTTTTATTAGTTCTTTTCATTACCATCTATACATCGCGGCGAGCGCGAAGGTGTCCTGTGTTTTCTTTGTGCCGTTGTCAAACGAGTCAATGTTCGATGTATCATGACGATACTCAGGCCGCAGAATGAGACCGCCGGTCAGACGGATCTCCGGAGTTAACGTGAATTCGGCCAGCTCCTGTGGCGTGCCGGTACTGTAGCCGTCACTGTCATTAAAAGACTCGCCGCGGACCGAGATGCTGTAGGTATCATTGATATCATACTTTACGATGCCCGAGATGCCGGACGACTTCTGCGTTCCAAGGCCGGCAGATTGATCCTGTTGGCCGTTGTCGTAATTCAGGATAATGGACAAAGGCTTTATCGGCTTGATCGTGGCGACCAGGTCAAGCAGGATACGCTTGTCGTGATTGTCATTCGTCTGCTCCGGGCCCTGCAGATAATTGATATACCCCGAGAACAGATCGCCGGTCGCAATGTTGACGCTCACGCCGACCGTCTTGCCGCTATTGTTGTCCGTCGCATTGTCCCAGCCATTCAGCAGGAACAACGCGGCATTTACGTTGTCGGTGAACACATAGCTCGCTTTCACGCCGGTATGGGTAAGGGGTTCCGCCCAGGTAAACAGCAATGACCGGGAATAATTGGGGTTGTCGATCGCCTCAATTACTTCGGCTCCCACGAAGGTGACCATTTTCCCGGCATCGAACCGCAGCCCCTTGCCGATCGGCGCAATGTAGCTCAGGTATGCTTCGGTTAAATCTGTTGCACCCGTTGCACCGGGACCTGCATCTCCCACTCCCGCCGCATTCATCAGCTTCGCTGTTTCTCCGGCCATAAACTTCACATGGTACCCGATGAGGCCAGCCGCAGGATCCTTGGAAAACACGATTTCCGCCATATCAAGTTCAAAGCTGTTGGCTGGCTGGTCAAATCCCCGCAGGTCATTCGTTCCCGCACTTCCTCCCGGACCGCTTGCATTCGCGTTGTAAGTATAGCCGCCCTGCAGATAGATGCTCATGCCCAGCGCATTCTTCACGTCTGTTGGATTCAAACCTGCCGGCTTCGCATCGTCGGCAAAACTGCCGCTGACATTGCCGCCATGAGCGCAAAATATTGCTAACCCGATTTTCAAACCACGAATAGAACCCATTTTTTTCATTTCAGTCTCCTTCAATTAGTCAGTTAGACAATATGCAATGCAGTTATTATCATGTCTATCAGCTTGATCCCGATGAACGGTACGATCAGCTCCGCCCACACCGTAAATCAGGCTGTTATTTCGTAAGACCACCGACGCGCCAAGGGGCCGGTATTTCACGCCGCGAAGGGCCAGCGGAACCAGGAAAATAATAATCAGTGCGTTAAAAATCACGGCAGACAATACCGCGCTCTGCGGAGTTGCAAGGCCCATAATATTAAGAGCCCCAAGAGCGGGATAGATGGAAAGGAATGCAGCAGGCAGGATGGCAAAATATTTCGCCACGTCGTTCGCGATGCTGAAGGTCGTGAGCGTGCCGCGGGTCATAAGGAGCTGCTTCCCGATCTCAACGATTTGAATGAGCTTTGTCGGGTTGGAATCGAGGTCCACCAGGTTGCCTGCCTCCTTCGCCGCTTGGGTGCCGGAGTGCATTGCAACCGCCACGTCCGCCTGGGCGAGTGCGGGCGCATCATTCGTGCCGTCTCCGGTCATGGCAACGAGCCTGCCGCCTTTCTGGTATTCACGGATGAGCTTGAGTTTGGCCTCGGGCGTCGCCTGTGCCAGAAAATCATCGACGCCTGCCTCGGCTGCGACAGCAGCCGCGGTGAGCGGGTTGTCGCCGGTGATCATGACCGTTTTGATCCCCATCTTCCGCATTTCTGCAAAACGTTCTTTAATTCCGCCTTTGACGATATCATTTAAGCGGATAACGCCGAGCACTTTATTACCCCTCGGCTACCACGAGCGGCGTTGCGCCCTGTTTGCGAGATGTCGTCCACGATCAAGCGAACATCAGCAGGAAACATGCCGCCTTTTTGTTTGACATATTCTTCAACGGCATCGGCCGCACCTTTGCGTACTTCTCGGGAGTCAAGGTTCACGCCGCTCATTCTGGTCTGGGCCGTGAAGGGGACAAAGACCGCGCCGATGTTATGAAGGTCTCTCGACGCGAAGATTATATTTTTCCTTTGCAAGGACGACGATACTTCTTCCTTCCGGCGTTTCATCCGCTAATGAGAAGCGAGCTGTGCTGCGTCCGCAAGCGACTCAACATGCACCCCGGTTGCGGGAATGAACTCCGTGGCCTGCCTGTTTCCAAGGGTGATCGTGCCGGTCTTATCCAGCAGCAGAACATCAACGTCTCCGGCAGCTTCCACGGCCCGTCCCGAGATGGCGATCACATTGGCCTGGATCATCCGGTCCATGCCCGCAATGCCGATGGCCGAGAGGAGGCCACCTATGGTGGTCGGGATGAGGCAGACCAGAAGCGCTACCAGGACGGTGATGGTCACTGGCGTACCCTGGCCTGCCGCATTGACGCTAAAGATGGAGTAGGGTAGAAGCGTCAACGGTCACGAGCAGGAAAACGATCGTCATTCCCGCCAGCAGGATATCAAGGGCGATCTCATTCGGCGTCTTCTGTCGCTTTGCGCCTTCGACCAATGATATCATTCGGTCGAGGAACGTCTCGCCGGGATTCGAGGTGATTCGCACCACCAGCCAGTCGGAAAGGACCATGGTCCCGCCCGTTACCGCGCTCCGGTCTCCGCCGCTTTCCCGGATGACCGGGTGCGCTTTCGCCTGTCACTGCGCTTTCATTGACCGAGGCTACACCTTCAATGACTTCGCCGTCCATCGGGATGAGATCGCCTGCCTCCACGAGAACGACATCTCCTTTCTTAAGCTCTGAAGAGGAGACCAACTGACTTCCGATTTGGTTTGGTTCCGCAAGGCGTTTGGCCATGACGTCACGCCGCGTTTTGCGAAGTGACTCTGCCTGAGCCTTGCCGCGGCCTTCAGCCATCGATTCCGCGAAATTTGCGAAGAGCACCGTTATCCAAAGCCAGATGGATATCTGCAGGATAAATGAAGGGGACGCCTCGCCTTTTCCGGTGAAGGCGGCGTGAAGGAACAGGAGCGTCGTCAAGAATGCTCCCGACTTCTACGACGAACATGACAGGGATTCTTGATTTGGTAGATCGGGTTCAGTTTTCTCATCGAATCCCGCAATGCCGGTTTTACGATTTTCGGGTCGAAGAGCGACCTTTCTTTTGTAGTGCTCATGCCTGCCTCCTCGGAAAAACGATTGTCGCACTGATTCATATTGTGCGTACAAAATTCGTGCACTGTACAGTAATATTACCTAGGGCGCTCCGTATTTGTTACGAAGCTCTAAATTAACCTCAAGCACATTGATGATCTTTTCCCCTGCGAGGCCATTGAACGGAGCAAAAACATTCTTTTGCAATATCTGTTCGATCTCTTTTCGGACCTCAGCCTGGTCGCGCTTTAAGTCTGCGGCCCATTTTGGAGCAACCCGGTCGAGCTGAAATTCGGCGTTCTGCAGAGTGATATGCGGATCAAGTCCTGATGCCGACGTTGTGACCAGATCGCCGGGCACATCCTGAATATCGGCATCGGCATGGTCCTGGCGCCACATGTCAAAGAAGATCGACTGGATATCCGATCCCTCTTTTACCGGTTCTATAGTCGTTGCCGGTTTGCCGTCCTTGCCTGTGCGGGTCACGCTTGAGGGGAATTTGCCTGCGTTCTCTGCCGAGAAGTTCTTGAAAAACACGACGGCAAGGTCTGACGCTTTTGGCTGAGAAATTCCCGGATTGTCCTTAGTAAACTGTGCTACTTCCTTCGGATGCGACTTGGCCCAGTTATCTACATAAGCAGTGTGCGTCGGATCTCCGGTGACCCATGCCTGGGCAAGCGAATTGTGCATATCGGCCCACTGTGCAACAATGTGTGGCGCTCCCTGAAACGCGTCTTTCTGGAACCACTGCTCAATGTCTGGGGCCACAGGCTGTCCGGCCTTGGGACCGCTTCGATAAGCCACAATCGGACCGAGGGTACGCGCGACACGATCGCGCAATGCGTAGTTGGATGCAGCCAGGGCCGACGAGGATGAAGCGGACGCGTCATACGACGCGGCCGAGGGGCGTGGTTGAAAATATTCGTCCTTCGTAAAGGGCTGCGCAATCAGCCGCGAGCCCACTGGTTTGCCGTCAGGGCCCATCAACAGGCTGCCGTTGGCCTGGGAGGGGAAGAAAACTTGCCCCACTGCCCATAGCGCAAGCGTATATAGGATAACGCAAAAAACCACGGAAAATACCAACAGCAAGATGCTCTTGGAAAGATATCTGAACATGAGTTAGCCTCCTTGATTCATAGATACGGTTGCATCGGATCTCAATTCGCCGATTACCCGCCGACTGGAAACGGTCCAAGATGTTCTGCAATCGGGCCGAGTGCAGCTGCCGGCAGGAAAAGCAGCGCGCCAATGATGAGAATTGTTGCAACCAAAAACAGTCCAAACGTGGCGTCGTCGTCGCGCAGGGTTCCCAGACCGACCGGACTCGTTTTTTTCGCGCCCAGATATGCCGCCATTGCGATCGGCGCAATTATCGGCAGGAAGCGGCTGAAGAGCATGACCAGGCCTGTCGCGATATCAAAAGCTATCGCACTCGGAGCCGGACTTGTTGCGTTGTAGAAACCGTAGGTGACTCCCAGACCGTCGAAGGCCGAGCCGTTATTGGCGGAAGCTGACGAGAACTGGTACAGGATCTGTGAGAAACCGTGCGCGCCGGGGTTGCTTACCGCGTCCACACCCCAGTGCGTCACTGCGAAGAGGGCCACAGGCGCGAGAATCATGAACGGATGGACCAGCAAGGCAATAGCCGCGAGTTTTATTTCGCGGGCTTCAATCTTCTTGCCGAGATATTCCGGCGTCCGCCCCACCATCATGCCGGCGATGAAGATGCCGATGATTATATACAGCAGCATGTTTATCATCCCGACGCCTTTTCCCCCGAAAATGGAGTTGATCCACATTCCAACCATGGGCGACAAGGCGGCGATCGGGTTCAAGCTGTCTTCCTCTGCGTTCACCGCGCCGCAGGTCACATCTGTCGTCAAAGCGTCGAACGTAGCGCCTGCCGAGGTGCCGAAACGCATTTCTTTGCCTTCGAGATTGCCCAGATGCTGATCTACCGGCAAACCTGCAATCGCGGCGTAGGTAACGGACTTTTTCATATCCCACGTTTTTTCACCGGGAATTTCAAGGGTTCGTGCGGCATGTGCCGTCAATCCCGGGTTCGGTTTCAACGTATCATAATAGACCGACCAGACCACGGTACCCGCCATGAGCGCCAACATGACAATAAATATGACATAGGCATGCCGCATTCTGCCGAGCATCCGTCCGTACATGATAACAAGCCCGAAGGGGAAGATCATCATTGCAAGCGTGTTGAAAAAGTTCGATAGTGCAGTCGGATTTTCGAAGGGGTGCGCTGAGTTCATTCCATAAAATCCGCCGCCGTTGGTCCCGAGCATTTTAATAGACTCAAGGGCCGCCACAGGGCCGACCACGATGTTCTGCTGCTTCGCCTCTCCCTTGTCTGTTGTTCCCATGGCCGCGGGTTCCAGTGTCGAAACCTGGTGGGAGGTTTTGAAGGTCATCGGGCTGCCTTGCGTTAGGAAGATGAGGGCGAAGACGAAGGCGAACGGAACAAACATGTAGATCATAACCCGCCACATATCCAGGAAAAAGTTTCCGAGCGACTTATCACTGCGTAAGGCTCGTATGATCGCGGCCAGTGCGCACAAGCCGATGGCGGCTGATATATACATATTAGAGATGCAAAAGAAAATCTGACTGAAGTTCGAGAGATGCTGGTCCCCGGAATAGTGTTGGAGGTTCGTGTTCGTCATGAACGATATCACGCTGTTAAAGATCGTGCTGGGGAACAGCATTGTCTTGCCGTCGGGGTTGAGCGGCATAAACGGCTGGAGCGCCAGAACAAGATAACCAAAGACGAACAGGACAGTGTTGAAGAGAAGCAGGGAACCGATATACTGCTTCCAGTTCTGAGGACCGCTGTCCAGGCGCTTTTCGAACCACCCCATGACCGGTAGAGGCCGGTATTTTCCGTCCATGATCCAGGCCAAATAGCGGCTCAAGGGGAATGCGGCAATAGTCGCTGTGGCGAGGAGCACAAAGGGAAGCAGCCAGGTTTGAGTAAACATCATCTTACCTCCTTGTTATTGTTGAATCAGTCGCCCCGCTCGGTACCATTAACACGGAGAATCATGAAAGAAGGCGACACATCGAATAGGCATTCAATTAGATTTTTTCACAAGCTTTCACAAACAAACCACATACTCCCATCCCTGCAATGCCGAGGAAAAACATCGCTAACAGCCAGATGACAACGTTCATCGGGAATCCCTCCTTTGCGTTAAGATGCATTGTCCCTTCATGACAGGCTCTCCGGCCTAAGAAGCGCAATCATGAGATAAACAAATAGTCCTGCGGCGACAATGCCGCCAATCCAGTAGAATAGTTCCATTCAGCCCTCCTTCCTAGACTCGTTCAATATGTTTCACGAAAAACCATCTCGCAACAAAGAACACAATCGTAATTTCCAATAAACAGAATGTCGACGAGACTCCCTATTTTGCTTTTTTAATTATTAACAAAACAGACGTTAAATTGCTGATAAGAATGGGGCAAAAAGAATTAAAATTTCATAAAGATTTATTATGATACTTTTTTATTCTATGCTCCATAGATTATAATAAGTATATGCAATAAAATAGTCGCCCAATGCGGAATCAACCTTCGCTATATTCACCGCCCTCAGGCCTCTTCCTAAACTTGATACCCTGGATAAGGGATGCTAGGCGGCCTCTACACGCCAGAATTTCAATAACTCTTAAAGATCAAGTTCGCTTCGTGTTGGGATACTAATCGAACAAAGCCTGGACATCTGTGATGGATGCACAGTGGAGGTTTGTTCTCAACAATAGAGCTTAAGCTAAATTGATAGAAACGATCAACTTAGGCATTTATGAAAGCCATCCTTCACAGGAGGTGCATAGGATGTAGACATGCGTCGCATGTTCAACAGCGCTTCTACAAGTCTGTTAAAATTATGTCTTTCTCGTTGCTCTTACTTGTTTGCAACGGCAACTGTTAAATAGGATATGCAAAATACCGGTTGATACTTGCGCCACTTCTCATCACTGACGACTAGCGACGCCATCACGAACACGAGCTGCTGGGTTGTGGCGAGATTGCCCCCCGTGTTGCCTATTTCGTCAATATAGAAAAAGTGCATTATCACCCTACTGCGCTTGACACAATCGTTCGCAGGGACCGCGGCAGTTTCGCATGATCCCGCGAAGCGTGATGTTATAGCTTCAATTTTTTTTTCACACTTCGAATTGTTAGCATTTTATGTTGGCCCTTTAGGGTTAGAGCCCAAGATAAACCCGCCCCGAATCCGACAGTATTAGGCGTCGTTACTTGTATGAGACCAAGAGCAAGAAATTGTACTTTTATACTCTGAAGAATGTCGATATCTAGTTTTGCTGCATAGGGCTCTCCGAACCCCGTTGCTTTCAAAAGTACTAAAGCAATTTGACTTTGTAAGCTATCCTCATCATGCCACTGTAATAAATACGGGGAAATTAATTTGAAGATGTCTTTCCAAGATATTTTTACAGACCATTCTCGGAAAGACTGTCCAGCCTCCATTGTATAAGTTCCAGATATAGTAGTTACCTCTTTAAACGCAATATTTTTCGTATCGATATTGATTTCTGCAATGCTTTCAATCCTTGTAATTTGTGTTTGCAATTCGTGATTTTCTTTTCTCAAATTATTTATTTCTTCGAGCATTTCCTCGCTTCCCACCTTGTCCGCTCGAACCCAGCCTTTATTTGGATTATCTCTAATCAACTGAGTTAAGCTTCTGCTTACCACTGCTCCTAATTCATACGTATTGCTCCAGTGCTTATATGAATTACCTCTCACAATTGACATAAACTCTTCTAGCTTCTGAACTTTATTCTCATCCTTATCTTTTTTATCATCAGGTAAAGAATCGTGGTCATGCTGGATGAACCCAATGGCGGGTATCCCTTTAGATAGTGCATATTCATATTCTTTTTTAGTGTAACTTTTCCCATGCTGATCTTCGGATCCATAATGACCACAAATAACTACGATATAATAATCGCATCTGTCAATTAGATTTTTTATGACAGTCCACTGATCCTCATTCGCCGCTGGATAATATTCCATACCACATGGGACACAATCCAATTCGAGGAGCGCTTTCATAACCTCCAAGCGTTCATCAACGAGATTTTCAGATGTTGAGCTCACAAATACCTGGTACCGCTTATCCATTGTCTCTTTTCCTATAACATCAATTTGGCGACAGTAATTCATCATGTCGGTTTCAACGCCTGCACCGTTTCTTTCCTTTCACTCCCCTCATACGAAATTGCTGCAAGCCTGAAGCAACAGCATAATGGAAGGTCTTTTCGCATCCATTTCCCCTTCTTCGCGCGGTCAGTCTCGTTCCTGCTCTTCATCGTCTCTCTCGCCAAAAGACGGGTGTATTCCCAATTTCATTATTTTTTTCTTGAGCGTGTTCCGGTTAATGCCAAGCAGTTTCGAGGCATGTACCTGGTTGCCCGAGGTCTTTGTGAGTACAAGCGAGAGAAGACGTTTCTCCACGCGTTGTGTTACAACAGAATAGATGTCGCTTGTTTCGAGTCCGCCCATGCGGTCTACGACATCGGCAAGCTTTTCCTCAAGATAGTTTTCAAAGGATGATGAACTAGCGTGGCCTCGTTTGAATATCTGAGGGGGGAGGGAGTCGAGGAATATTTTATCACTCTGTGAGAGGGTGATTGCGCGCTGCACCGCATTTTCCAGTTCGCGGACGTTCCCAGGCCAGTCGTATTTACAGAGGATATCGAGAGTTTCTGGAGTGAACATCTTGGATTTGGTGCCTGACTGGTATTTCTGCACAAAAAAATCGATAAGAGGAACAATATCGTCTTTCCGCTTCCTGAGAGGCGGGATGTCGATCTGGATCACATTCAGACGGTAAAAAAGGTCCTGACGGAAACGTTTGTCTTGAATGGCCTTCTCCAGGTTCTGATGAGTGGCCCCAATTACGCGGGCATCTGCTTTATTGATGTCTGTACCGCCCACACGTTCGAACTCGCGTTCCTGGAGCACTCGTAGAAGCTTGCCCTGGAGCGACATACTCAGGTCGCCGATCTCGTCCAGAAACAGGGTCCCGCCGGAAGCCGCTTCGAATTTCCCTATTTTTCTAGCTACGGCTCCGGTAAACGCGCCCTTTTCATGCCCGAAGAGTTCGCTTTCAAGGAGTTCCGATGGAATCGTTGCAGAATTTACGGCGATAAAAGGTCTGACAGCGCGAGTGCCGTGGAAATGAATTGCCCGGGCAACGAGTTCCTTCCCGGTGCCGCTCTCACCACGTATCAGTACGGTCGCATCGCTTTCCGCTACCCTCCCGATCATCTTGTAAATCTCCTGCATGGCAGGCGTGTTGCCGATCAGTCCGCCGTCGTATTTATCCCGCACTTCGTCCCGAAGGAATTCAGCCTCGAGCGAAAGCCTCCGTACGTCGAGGGCCTTCTGAACGAGAACATTGACCTCCTCGAGATCGAAAGGCTTCGTGATGTAATCATAAGCCCCTCGGCGCATAGCTTCGATCGCGTTCTGCATGGTTGCTTGCGCGGTCATAATTATAACCGGGATCCTGGCCTGTCCGTTCTGGATTTTTTCGAGTGCATCGAGCCCGTTCATACCCGGCATGCGAATGTCCATAATAACCAGGGAGATATCGCCTTTTTTGATCCTCTCGAGAGCCTCAACGGAACTCCCGGCGACCTCCGTGTCGATATCTTGTTTTTCAAGCGACTTCTTCAGAACCCAGCGTATACTTTCCTCGTCATCGACTATAAGAACTTTCTCGTAACTCATTGTTGTTCCTCATTATCAGAGAAGGAGCTTTAATCCAGTCTTATTTGTTCCCGATGAACGTAATCTTCGTATCCAAGTCGTGATGGCTCTTGGAAAATTGCGTCCTGAAACCAGTAGCAAAATTCCAAGAACCGCATATTCCAAAGCAAAAATGTTCATATCTGTCTCCTACAAGTAATCAAGTTCTGGAGTAGACCAAGTTTGTTGGCAGCCTTAGCCATGCCCCCATTACATTGTGTGAGAGCATTGATAATCTCATCCCTCTCCATATATTCCACTTTCACTTTCAGTGTGACCATTTATTTTCTCCAGGGTTATGCTTGAGTTGATTCGACTGTATGCATATCTCGGCACTTCCCTCTCAACCAGCGCTTTTCTATCGACTCTGCGGTTAAGAAAGTGCAGGCCTAAAGTGCTTCAATAAGAGGGAGGATACATATCTTACAATCTCCCTTCTGGTCCATCCTGGCAATCTTACGGATTGTTGCAACAACGTTGTCTACCAGGCCATCCGCAACGATAACTTCGACATCCATTTTTGTCATAAAGTCTGCCACATATTCTGCTCCACGGTAAAACAATGTCTCACCTTTCTTAAAGCCGTTACTTACACGTTGGCTAACCATTGTTTCCTCAACCATTATTTCATCGATTCCCATGTCTTGAAGTGCAGTTTTTACCTTTTCTAAAGTTAACGGCCTAATTATGGCTTTTATCAGTTTCATGATGCTCCTCCTTACTTTTAAAATATCCGTGTTCGCTGTTCCAGACGTGTAATAGTTCCCTTGCCTGTCCATGGCGTTAATAAGCTTTACCGTGGCAAAGAGGCATTTCGTGTCAACTGTACGCGTTCTTTGAGGGTCCTATCGCCTCTACTCATGTACGCTATCTCTCCTTATGCCTGTCGGCAAGCATCCATGCTCTTTTATAAAGATATTTCGGTTGTTTCAGGATTACCCTGAATTGTCCGGCCTCAAAATTCACCGGCATGAAGAGTCCAGACTCTCGAGCGAGAATATTAGCCTGCACGAACGCCCATTCACTCCCTGTTGAAAATCCTTTGCTCTGGCCGATCGGAAAACCAGCCGCAAAACCCATAAGCAATGAAGCGATCATCAATGCAACTCGAATTATCGTTTTCATTGGCCTTCCTTCTATGAATTTGTGGTTCGAAAACCACTTCGCTCTATCCCATAATTTTTCAGCCAGTATCTTACGACCATCTCTCCTGAAGTTCGGGATTGGCACGTTAACGATCGTTTCACCCGCATGTTTTCCAAAAGGCGCCGAGGCGTTCTTCTGCAATATTGCCTCGATTTCTTTTCGGCTTGCCGACGGATCACGTTTCAGGTTAGCCACCCATTTGCAGGCGACCCGTTCGAGCTAAAACACGAGGTTCTGTATGGGATATGAGGATCAAGCCCTGATGCGGACGCGGTGACCATATCGTCGGGAAAAGGTAACTAACCGCGAACAATGCGACAGCGATGCCAACATATGCGACGTTCATTGCCATCACCTCCTTTGCGTTGTTTAAATATAAATACAATCTCCATAAAGATGCTGTAAGAAAGAATGGCAAAAACATTAAGATTTTATAAATATTTTTTAAGATACTTATTTACCATGCACTCCACATATAATAATAAGAATATGTACAGGATGATTGCCCAATGAGGGATAATAGACCACCTCAACATTCCGTGTGATCAAAATATTAAACGTATTTTTTTATATTTCTGATGGAATAGTTCCTGTATTTTGCTCTTCAACTGACCTCAAGGTGGTCAATATTGCGAGGCCTGAGAACATTTTAGTGTGGCTCCCACATGTTCATTGCCCGCAAACTTGACGGTTTCAAAAAACATGACAAGCTGTGGCAGACTGGAAATAGAAGCGGAGGAGGAAGCTTTAACTCGTACCTCTGGTGAAAGAAAATCGAAATCAGGCTATGGTCGTATTGTCTTGGCTAGCCAATCTGGAGTATAGGTTAGCGAGCAGACGGGTGGGAAAGATCTTCACGGCACGGTTCGGAGCCCGCACTCGATCGGGGAAAATCGACTACTTGGAAATATTTCATCTGTCCCCCATCGCGAGGATCTCAGGTAACCGGGTCCGAAAGTTCGAACGAGGATCTCAAGAGTCCTTTGGACAGCTCGCGTTCCGGGAATTCAAAGTTTAAACGTGAAGGCGTTGGTCCTCCTGGGCACAGGTTTCATGCTGATGATCGGTATGTACATATCGAAAATTCCAGCCCCGATCCTCTCCTGGGGTAATATTACTCGGCGATTCTCGACAATGCCACGCTTGCCGCAGCAGAACTCGGACCTGTTATGACTGCTGCTCAAGTAAAGGGCATGATGATGGGCGTCATTATCTCAGGCGGCATGCTGATCCCTGGAAATATCCCGAATATCATGGCAGCAAACAAACTGCACATCTCGATCAGAGCATGGCCAATGGTCGTCGTGCCGTTCGGTCTGGCGATGATGACTTTCTATCTCTACATACTCTGCTTCTAAATTTTTTCTCATTTCGTACACAATCGATAAAAACTATTCTTGCGGGAGGTCCCTCGCCGTCATTGCGAGCTGAAGGCGAAACAATCTCATCGTATGGCTCGGGACAAATTCCGCGCGCCCGTGTTTTGCAGCCGCTTGAATCCGGGATTGTTTCGTCGCTTCTTTCCTCACAATGATAAATATCATCGGATGTTTTAGGCGACTGAACGGTGCCCAACTTTTGTACTGAAAACTGCACATTTTTTATTCAGATGCTTAAAACAATGGCGATCTCCTCAATAATTTTATTAAATTTTATTTATTTTGCATTCACTCTTAGCAGCATTTTTATGCCGACTGAGTTTATATTTACGCACGCAAAGGAGGTGATATCATGAACGTTGCATATTTGAATATTTCTGTCGCATTCTTCGTGGTTAGTTGGTTTTTCACCAAACTCTTTAGGCAAGCGGTAACAGAACGCTACGGCACTAATTTACCGCGGAGCACCCGGGTTGAGTTTTTCTGCATCAGAGATCGCTGCGGTTCATTAAGGAACCAACAGCGTTGATAGCAGGGAATCCGGCTGAAGTGTCTTTGTTTTTTCTCTCAAACAGATTTATTACGTGTTACTAACAGAAGAGGAGGAATTCTTAAATGAACCTTGCATTCTGGCTGCCAGCGATGTTTGTCCTGGGCATTGTATTGATGGCACTATGTTACTTGTTCATGGAAGCATGCGAGAAAATTTAATCAATTGAGGTGATTTCAATGATGATCTATCTGACGGTTTCTGTTGTGGTGTTCTTGTTCATTTACTTGTTAGCGGCGCTGGTCCGGCCGGAATGGTTCTAAGAGGGACATCAAGGCAAAATGAAATACCTATTTAAAAAAGGAGTTAAACAATGTTTATGCAAACCTGGTTTTTACCCATATTGATTCTGGTAACGGCGAGCGTGGTCGCGTTTCCCTTAAGTCGATACCTGGCCTGGATCATGGACGGAAAATACCGGCCCTTGGCGGTCTTTGGGTGGTTCGAAAAACGCCTTGACAGCGGCCCTCAGAACTGGAAGCAGTACCTCGGCTCCATGCTCGTTTTCAATGCGTTGCTGTTTATCTTCGGTTTTATTGTGCTGGCGCTTCAGCAATGGATGCCGCTAAATCCTGACGGCAAGGTGATGCTTGCCCCGAGTACGATCTTTCATAGTGTTGTGTCGTTCATGACAAACACGGACCTCCAGCATTATTCGGGGGACCAGCACTTGTCGAACTTCAGCCAGATCTTCTTCGGCCTTGGCAATTTTTTTACGTCAGCAGCGATCGGTTTCTGTGCGCTGACCGGCATCATCCGGGCTTTGCGCGGAGATTCCTCCCTAGGCAACTTCTTTGTAGACATGTGGAGGGTAATTGTCTACACGTTCGTACCCGTTGCCGTTGTGATCGCCCTCTTTTTCCTTGCGCAAGGTAGCCCGATGACTTTAACAAGCTCTTATCAGGTTTCGACACTCGAACCCGCGGCCATGGGGACAACGGACAAGGGCGAGGTGAAGAAGCAGACCATCGTAGTCGGACCGGTGGCGGCCTTCGAGTCTATAAAGATGTTAGGGACGAACGGCGGCGGATTCTATGGCATGAACTCGGCTCATCCTTTTGAAAATCCCACTGCCGCGTCGAACTTTGTGAATACGCTATCGATGATGCTCTTCCCGTTCGCGCTTGTTCTCATGTACGGCCGAATGCTCGGCCGACAGCGGCACGGCATAGCCCTTTTTTCGGTGATGCTGACGTTGATGGCGGGAACAATTATCTGGGCGATCTACTTTGATACGTTAAAACCGAACCCGGGCTTGACCGCTCATCCCGTGGCCCGAACGTATGAAGTTCCCAGCGCAACAGCGCCGGGCGGCAAGCAGACGGTGTCTCTGCCGGCAGTCTCTGGCTTGCCCGTAGACCAGCATCTAGGCAATCTCGAGGGCAAGGAGATGCGTTTTGGAAACTCTGCCGGCGCAGCGTATGCGGCGATAACGACGGATGTAACTGCAGGCGCCGTGAACGCCGAGCACGACAGCCTTAATCCACTTGCCGCCTTGGCTCCCATGGTTGGGATGTGGCTGAACTGCATCTTCGGCGGTAAAGGCGTGGGGATGATCAACATGTTGATTTTCCTGATAGTCGGGATCTTTATAGCCGGACAGATGGTGGGCCGGACGCCGGAGTATCTCGGCAAGAAAATCGGGGCGCGCGAAATGAAGCTCGTCACCATCGCCCTGCTGATCCATCCGCTGATGATCTTGATGCCCAGCGGTCTCTTCGCCGCAATGGATTGGGGACTCAAGGCCGTCAGCAATCCCGGGGCGCATGGTTTTACACAAATGTTCTACCAGTTTTCCTCGGCTTCCGCAAATAACGGCTCCGCATTCGACGGCTTGGGAGTGACCTACGGCTTTTTCAATAATACGAACCCGGCGCCGACCGCTGTCGCATGGGACATTGCGACCGGCCTGGTGATCGTCATCAGCCGCTTTATTCCGATTATCGCGCCGTTCATCATGGCGGTCTCTTTGGGAGCGAAGAAGGCGAGCCCCATTCGGTTTAGGGACCATGCGGGATGACACCCCCACCTTCGCCCTCTACTTGCTCAGCGCGATTATCATCATCGGTGCATTGCTTTTCCTTCCGATCGCAGCGCTTGGACCGTTTGCCGAGCATCTCGGGCCGATCCCCTTCGGCGGGTGAGCAGGAACGAGTACGTTTATGAAAATCCTGGAACGCTTACAATAAATTGTAAGATTTTTTAAAAGGAGTTCGATATGAATAAAGCACCGAATACTACAGAAATAGAACAGCAGGTCCGTGTCGGCTCCAAACCAGCCGCACCGCCGTATAAAAGCGAGAAAGCTGCTGGAAAAGGAAACGACGATGGCGGCGCTCAAACAGGCGTTCGTCATGCTGCGACCGGACATTCAATGGAACAATCCCGTGATGTTCGTCGTGGAAGTCGGCGCCATCCTGACATTGCTGTTTATCGCGAAAGCAGCGCTCGGAGATTCCGCGAGCCAGGTGAGGATGGGTTATTTTATCGCGGTCGACGCATGGCTTTTCCTGACCGTATTGTTCGCGAACTTTGCCACAGCCCTTGCCGAGGCCCGGGGTAAAGCACAGGCGGAATCGCTCCGGCAGACGCGCCATGACACGGTGGCTTTTCGTTTGAAAAAACGGCAACGGCATCGAGCAGGTTTCCTCGAACGATTTGAAACCAGGCGATCGGGTCGTCGTGGAGGCGGGACAAACGATCCCCGGCGACGGAGAGATCATCGAAGGGGTCGCATCCGATCAACGAGTCGGCGATTACGGGCGAGTCTGCCCCGGTCATTCGCGAGGCGGGCGGTGACCGGTCCGGCGTAACCGGAGGCACCGTCGTACTCTCCGACCGAATCGTCGTACGAATCATGAGCGGCGCCGGTGAATCATTCCTTGACCGGATGATCGCTCTGGTCGAGGGTGCCATCCGGCAGCGAACGCCGAATGAGATCGCCCTTACACTGGTGCTCTCGGCATTTACGCTGGCCTTCCTGATCGTGGTGGTTCCTCTTTGGCCGATGTCCTGGAACGCCGAGCAATACATGATGGGCTACCTGGGGATCACGGAACCTTTGCACAGCCTGGGCACCGATGTTCCGACACTTATCGCGCTTTTGGTCTGCCTGATTCCCACTACCATCGGCGCATTGCTTGCCGCCATCGGCATCGCAGGCATGGACCGGGCTTTACAGGCAAACATAATCGCCAAGAGCGGCAAGGCCGTGGAGTTGGCGGGAGATATCGATGTCGTGCTGTTGGATAAGACTGGCACGATCACGATCGGGAACCGGCACGCAACGAAATTCCTGACTATAGGAAATTATTCTGCTACCGAATTAGGCCGGTTGGCGGCCCTGGCATCCGCTGCCGACGAAACGCCTGAAGGCAAAAGCATCGTGACGCTGTTCGAGAAGCAGAGCAAAGCCTTGATCAGCGCGCCGCAGAACGCATTGTTCATCCCCTTTTCAGCCCAAACGCGCATGAGCGGCATCGATCTTCCTGATGGACGGCGGATACGAAAGGGTGCGCCAGACGCCATCATCAAATTCGTCGAGGAAAATCACGGAAGTGTTCCAGCTGATCTCGACGACGTGGTCAATTCCGTCGCGTCCAAGGGCGCGACGCCCCTCGTTGTCGCTGATGGCGGTCGCATCGCGGGCGTGATTGCCCTCGAGGATATTTTAAAGCCTCACATGCAGGAACGATTCAAACGGCTAAGACAGATGGGTTTACGGACTGTCATGATCACCGGGGACAATCCCGTTACAGCTGCCGCCATAGCCGCACAGGCAGGAGTCGACGACTTCATCGCCCAGGCCACTCCGGAATCCAAGCTCGCTTACATCAGGAAGGAGCACGCTCAGGGGAAACTCGTGGCTATGATGGGAGACGGCACGAACGATGCTCCGGCCCTGGCCCAGGCTGACGTAGCGCTGGCCATGAACGCAGGAACACAGGCGGCCAAGGAAGCGGCCAACATGGTGGATCTGGACAGCGATCCCACAAAATTGATCGAAGTCGTGGAAATCGGAAAACAGTTATTGATGACACGAGGCTCCCTGACAACCTTTTCGATCGCGAATGATGTGGCGAAATATTTTGCGATCATTCCGGCGCTTTTTGCCGGAACGTTACCGTGGTTGAAAGCGATCGACGTCATGCATCTGCATTCCCCAGTATCGGCCATTCTGTCGGCTGTCATCTTCAACGCGCTTATCATTCCGGTGCTCATCCCGATCGCGCTTAGGGGAGTCAAGTACCAGGCGCTCGGCGCTGATGCTTTGTTGCAGAGGAACCTGCTGATCTGGGGACTGGGAGGCGTTATCATTCCCTTTATCGGCATCAAACTGATCGACATGGCCATGGTGACTATGCGCATGGTCAGCTAACGCTTGAAGGATTTAAGGAGGACATATACATGAAACAATATATTTCGAAGGGTATCTTGCTGCTGTCAGTCTCAGTGATCATCAGCTGCATCCTCTATCCGATGGTACTATGGGTGATAGGACAGGCCATCTTTCCCTTTCAGGCCAACGGCAGCCTGCTGAAAGGTCCTGATGGAACCGTAGTGGGATCGAAGCTCATTGCCCAGCCATTTACAAAGGATGAATATTTTCAACCCCGCCCCTCGGCGGCGTCTTACGATGCATCTGCCTCGGCCTCGTCGGCCCTGGCTGCCTCCAACTATGCGCTGCGCGACAGGGTCGCCCGTTCGCTCGGTCCGATCGTAAAATATAAAAACGGACCCAAAGCAGGGCAGCTGACAGCGCCCGATGTCGAGCAGTGGTTCCAAAAGGACATTTTCCAAGGCAACCCGCACATCGTCTCCCAGTGGGCTGACCTGCACAACTCCCTTGCTCAGGGCTGGGTCGGCGCTGACCCGAAAAACGGTGCTTATGTGGACGATTGGGCAAAGGCGCATCCAGCTGTAGTAGCCCAGTTCATTAAAGACAATCCGACAATACCTCAGCCAAAGTCAGCTGATCTGGCCGTCGTGTTCTTCAAGACTTTCTCAACAGAGCATCCCGGACAATTTCCTTCTGCTGTGACCAAAACGGGGCCCGACGGCAAGCCGCAGACGACGATAGAGCCGATAAAGGAGGGTTCGGACATTCAGTCGATCTTCTTTGACATGTGGCGACAGGACCATCCGGATGCTGACCTTGCGGATGTTCCCGGCGACCTGGTAACGGCGTCCGGTTCAGGGCTAGACCCTCATATCACGCTTCAGAACGCAGAGTTTCAGCTCGATCGGGTAGCCACCAAATGGGCGGCTGACCTGAAACGTGATCCGTTGGCAGTCCGAAACGAGGTCGAGCAGATATTGCAGAAGAACGCCTCGGCTCCTTTGGAGGACTGGCGGGCGAGAAGTTTGTGAACGTGCTTGAAATCAATCTCGAACTTCGCAAGCTCTACGGAGCTCCGCCGTCATAGCCTCACAACAGCAGAGATGATATGAATGACGTGATCCGCATCCGCACCGGCTAGCGCCGCGAGGTGATAATGTAACGATGGTAGTAAAATAAGGGGCGAGGGATGAGAGACGGGGAGCTGATAAAATCGTTCGTAGTCCGACCGAAGAGATCGTCCTTGCTCCATTGTAATTCAATTAAAGAGGAGGAACAATGATACCCAAAGATGTACTGAAACTGGCAAAAGAAAACAAGGCAATAATGGTGGACTTCAAATTCATGGACTACCCCGGGCTGTGGCAGCATTTCTCTACGCCGGTGGAAGAACTTACCGAGGCCCTATTCGAAGAAGGTCTGGGTTTCGACGGCTCGAGCATCCGCGGCTGGCAGGCGATCAATGCAGAGCGACATGCTCGTAGTCCCGGACGCGGAAACGGCGGTGATGGACCCCTTTACCAAGTACCCCACGCTGTCGCTCATCTGCAATATCGTAGGATCCCATCACGAAGGAGCGATTACAGCCGCGACCCGCGTAACATCGCCCGAAGGCGGAAGCTTATCTGAAATCACCGGCATCGGAGACACATGCTACATCGGTCCGGAGCCGGAATTCTTCATCTTCGACGATGTCCGCTTCGACCAGAACTCCCATGAGGGCTACTACCACGTCGACAGCGTGGAAGGCATCTGGAACAGCGGCCGCGATGAGAACCCCAACCTGGGCAACAAGCTCCGCCACAAGGAAGGCTATTTCCCCGTGCCGCCCGATCGACAGCCAGGATGGACATCCGCAACGAGATGATCAGGACGATGAAGAAAGTCGGGATCTACGTTGAGAACCAGCACCACGAAGTGGCCACCGCCGGCCAGGCCGAGATCGACATGCGCTTCAACCCTCTGGTCACAATGGCCGACGAGCTCATGTATGTACAAGTACATCATCAAGAACGTGGCCAAGCGGCACAACAAGACCGCGACCTTCATGCCCAAGCCCCTTTTCGGTGACAACGGGTCGGGCATGCACACCCACCAGTCCATCTGGAAGGGGGGCAAACCCCTGTTCGCCGGCGACGAGTATGCCGGCATGTCGCAGATGGCACTGTAGTATATCGGCGGCATCCTCAAACACGCAAAGGCGATCGCGGCCTTCACCAACCCGACGACGAACAGCTACAAACGCCTGACGCCGGGCTTTGAAGCTCCGGTGAACCTGGCCTACTCCAGCGAAACCGTTCGGCTTCCGTCCGCATCCCGATGTACAGCCCGAGCCCCAAGGCCAAACGCATTGAGGTCCGGTTCCCCGACCCTGCGCTGCAACCCCTATCTCGCGTTCTCGGCCATGCTGATGGCGGGCCTCGACGGCATCGAGAACAAAATCGATCCAGGCGAACCGCTCGACAAGGACATCTACGATATGGCGCCGGAAGAACTGGCCAATGTGCCGTCCATGCCGGGTTCGCTTGACGAGGCGCTCAACAACCTCGAAGAAGACCACGGCTTCCTCCTCAAGGGAGATGTATTCACCACGGACGCCATTGAGATGTGGATCGATTACAAGAGGACGAAGGAAGTGGATGCACTTCGTCTGAGACCCCATCCTTACGAGTTTTTCCTGTACTACGACATCTAAGAGCAGCCCTATACCGCACAAACGAAACCGGAGCCTCTTCAAAGGGGTCCCGGTTTTTTTATGACGGCAATGCACATATCATCACCGGAATATTTTTCAAATAATTACTACAAGCTTCCCGCCGTCTTATTCCACCGAATATAGCTGATGTTACTTGACGTTTTGCTAAAAAGTGTCAGGAAAGAGTCGAACTGCCATTCAAGTTAATCAGATTTCTAGATTTACGAATTGTATACTTCAATCTGCATTTTGCACCATTGTAGGTGAAGTCGAGTTTCCTATAATATTACCGAAGGTACAGAATTCTTTTTGTATAATTGCATTTTGTGATAAAGTTTTCTGACAGCAACTGGGCTTTTGTACATCTTCTTTAAGTTTCCCCCCACTTATAAAATTACAACACGACATTGTCTACCCTAAAAATACCCCTGTCGGGGTATGGTTTTATCCCCTGTTTAGTGATACATATGAATTCAGTAGTGTCCGGTTGTTACGTAAATAAATTCAGCTGGTTATCGTCGTGACATTCTGTTTCGTGATTGATAGCTTCGTTAACCACTTGAGAAATTGGTTTTTTCTCAAAGAGGTTGACCTCCAAAATCTGTAAAATTGTGTGGAGACTGCCGGGAAGATTCAATCGCTTCTTGACAATCGCCACAAGAAGATAAACGCTGACGGCAATCCATATCTGGGTCTTGACCGCATTGGGAGATGTTCCGAAGAACGACTTGATCCGCAGATGTTGTTTGATCCACTTGAAGAACAGTTCCACCTGCCAGCGTGAGCGATAAATATCTGCGACGGTCTTGGCCGGGATAAGGAAGTTGTTCGTAAGAACTACCAGGCGCTTGTTTCGTTCGGCATCGTAATAACGTACTCGGCGAAAGGGATCTGGATAAGACAAACGTGATTGATAGCCGAGGAGCATGACTGTCTGATCGGCTTGAACGCCGACTGTTTTGTCCACCGGGGCAGAGTAGATGCGACGCAGCCGCGTGTTGCTCTTGCTCTTGATGACAAAAAATGCTGACAGCTGATTGATTTGGTAGAGCCGTTCGAAATCGAGATAAGCGCGGTCCATCGTATAGACCGAATCGGCTTCGAACGGAACGGCATCCATCATGTTGACATCGTGAACGCTCGCGGGAGTCACGAAAATAAAGGTCGGAATTGATCCCCGCACATTGAGTAGTGTGTGCACCTTGATCGCGGCTTTTGTCTTTCGAAACGTCGCCCATGGGAAGGTCGACAGGCAAAGATCGATGACGGTTGAATCCAAGGCATAGACTGCCAGTTGCAGATCCAGACCAAGGTCTTCGTCCTGATAGAGTTTGCTGGCTATGTTGATGAGCAAATAACCGAAGTCCTGATAAATGCGGAAGTCCCGAAGTTCGTTCGCGTCTGCCAGTGTTGACTTCGCGAGCTTCCCCGGAATCCCATGTGATAGAGTTTCTCCTTGTGGGAGTTGAGGCACGTTATGATGTCTCGTAGGCTTTCGCGATAGGTCAGTTGAGCGAAGGCCATATAGAGAAATTGATCGAGACAAGAAAAGCTCCTGACTTTGTGATTGCCGTGATATCGAAGAACGCACTGGTTGAATTCGAATCGTGGTAAATGCTGAAGCAATTGAGCGAAGACAGTCTTTCCCGAATTCATTCTGAGACCTCCTCAGTTGGTATTGAGGAGGATTATAGGACGAATCGAGATAAATTGAGTTCAAATCAAAAAGTTGCATTTCGACCTTTATGTTTTTGTATTACAGAGAGTTATCGCACTTTTGAAAATCGATAACCGGACACTACTGATATGAATTAATACTTGAGTATGCCTTAACCGTTATCTTGGGGATTTAATGCGAATCAAGAAAACAATTCTTGTCGTGGATGATAACAAAATTCTCTCCGAGACTATCCAGAGATATTTTGAAGAATATGGGCATACCGTGTCCTCTTGCCAGAACGGTTTTGATGCGTTAAAACTTTTAAAAGAACGAACATTTGATCTCATTTTTACTGACTACAATATTCCGAAAATGAATGGAGCTGCGTTGTGTAGACTATTACGCCAGGACTACCCCCTCACTTTAATTGTTGGCTTTAGCAGTGAATATAGAAAAAAGGATTTTCTGGATGCCGGCGCGGATGCGTTTGTCCTGAAAGACGAACTGTTCCATGATCCCGATCTGTTATTGGCTAAAATCAGGCCATCTTCCTGAATTCATCGTCGTGCAAATATATTCAATAAGGATTGAGACGACATCTTTACGTCGGACTCAATCCATAATTCAAGAAGCCCGGAGCGGCAGGATGATGGCCGATGATCTCTATATATAGGGTAATGCTTCGTTGGGTCGTTTTCGGTGAAAGCCTGAATGGGCAGTTTATGGAGTGCGATAGACCGTCTCGGTCAGATTATCATAGAACCAGCGTGATTCCCTCTATAAATAATGCAGAAATCATCGCCTCGTCAGCTCGCACGGCCGAACGGGAGCGTTGACCCGCAGATGATGCCTACGGGCTCTTACACGCGAAACACGTGGTGAAACAAAATCGTCGGATGCTATCCGGCGCGTGCCAGGTGCTGATGCGGCAGAGAAATCGAGATCACTTTGAGAAGGCCACCGCAGCTCCCACATGTCGGATGGGGTATTGGGGGCGTCTTTTCGATTTCAGACATCGTCACCTCAAATCCGTAAGCCAGTTCAATTAGCGTCCTGATGTTCTCAAGCGGGACCTTGCAGGACGGGCTTAAGAAGCCATAGTAACGCACCTTCATGAACCCCGTCGGCAAAACGTGCTGGAGGAAGCGACGCATGAATTCCATCACTTCAAGTTCCAGCGTTCTCCACCGGTTGCTATTGGTCTTTTTGTAATGAATGAAGACCTGACGATTCTCGACTTTCACAATCCG
The DNA here is from genome assembly GCA_963826885.1 of Nitrospirota bacterium. GTDB lineage: Bacteria > Nitrospirota > UBA9217 > UBA9217 > UBA9217 > JAJYKN01. The sequence continues at coordinate 263,991 of CAWGYL010000002.1, forward strand.
GCTGTTGGACAAGGCGACCCGAAAGACATAGGGTGCAAGATACTTGAGGCTCCCTTCGCTGTCACCCACGGCTTGTGAGTTCACGTTCCAGTCGATTCGCCAGACCTCTTCGGGGATTTGATCAAAAAGACCGGCTTTTTTCATCCAGTCTTTAAACTTCGCCCGGAAGATGGGAGACAACGCTGCGACCGGCACATAGAACACGGTCCCTGACGGTTTCCATGTTTTATCCGCGGACGAGAGCGCGCCACCCACGACGATATAGTGGACATGGGGATTAAATTCTAAGGTCCTGCCCCAAGTATGCAGGACCCCGAAGAAGCCCGGCAGATCGCCGCCCATGAACTTGGGATCGAGAACCAGCTTTTTCATGGCTTCGGAAGAAGCGGAAAACAGTGCAGCGTAAGCAGCCCGCTGGTTGCTCCTGATAAACCGGCGAATCTGTTCGGGCACCGTGAACGTGATCATGAAGTGATGTCCCGGCATTCGCCGATCGAGCTGTTTTTCTAACCACTGTCGGCTCTTGTGATACTGGCAGGTCGGACAGTGACGGTTGCCGCAAGAACGATGGATGGCATGGTCTTTCCCGCAGTCCTCGCAACGGAACCAGGTCGTCCCACAAGCTGGAGTGCGGCAGTTGGTAATTGCGGTTATTGCTTTGCGATGTTCCATAGGAATCGCTTCGCCAAACCGTGATAGGTACTCCGGGGCATAGGTGCGGAAAATGTCATTGATCGTATCCATGGTCAGAACCCCGTCATGAGCTGGTCGATGATTTTGTAAGCGTCATCCTGGCCCTTGGTCGTCAGATGGAGATAAATCATCGTGGTCTCAAGACTGGAGTGGCCCATATACCGCTGGATGACGCTCAGATTCACGCCGGCTTCGAGCAGGTGAGTTGCATACGCGTGTCTCAGCGTGTGCAAGGAGACGTCGCGTTTCTGAATACCCGCCGCGCGTATCGCGTTCCGAAGCGCCGCCTGCACCGTGCCGGCGGAAACCGGCTTTTGAATGTCCGAGCCATCTTTGTATATACCCCGTGAGGGGAAAAGCAAGCGTGGGTTTTTGTGAGTGGACCAATGCTTCCGCAAAAGCTCATACGTTGCACGGGGAATCGGAACATAACGGTCCTTCGCACCCTTCCCTCGGTGGATGTGGATCATCATACGTTGTTTATCGATGTCTGTGACTTCGAGGTGCAGCGCTTCCTGGAGCCTTAGGCCGCATGAATAGACCGTGGTGAGAAAGGCGTGGTTGACAGAAGACTTGACGTGGGCGAGGGTATCGCGCACTTCTTCTGCAGTGAGCACAGTCGGAAGTCGGTGTTCACGCTGCGCCCGGATGACGCTCAGGATATGCCAGTCACGGCGAAGGACTTTCTCAAAGAAGAAACGGATGCCGGCATAGCAGATACGCATGGTGTTAGGCGCCCACTTGAGTTTATTTCTGCAATGGAGGAAGTATTCCTGAAGCTCTTCTTCGGTGATGAGATCGGGGGATTTGTTATCGAAATGCTCAATAAGCAATCGGACTGCGCGTGTGTAACTTACCTGCGTGGTATTGCCCTTACCGCTCAGTTGCAGGGCTTCTTTGGACTTCTCGTACCAGTTTTCCATAGCCATACTCTCCTTGTGCAATAAGATTGAACTGCATTGGAGAGGTATGGTAGCATGAATATTATTCAGAGAATATCAGACGAGGCAGGTGTAGTCGTAGGATTTTGTTTTTGCATTTCTGCCGCGGAGCGGCTTACTTGAATGAGTGCTGAATGACGGGTGGTACGTTCGCTCATCTTGTGCTTCCTATATCTCACGAGTTTCCATTCTTGACAACAATGTAACTATCAGGCAGTATTTGTTAACTTTGGCTACTCCAAAACCTATGTATTTGTCTCAAAGGAGATATGTGAAAAATATCTTGATATTATTGATTCTGTTTTCCTTCCAAGCAACTCATGCTGGTGCAACCAAAAAGGATTGAGACGACATCTTTACGTCGTGCTCAATCCATAGTTCAAGAAGCCCGGAGCGGCAGACTGATGGCCGATGTCCTCTATATATAGGGTAATGCTTCGGTGGGTGATATCCGGTGAAAGCCTGAAGTGAGTAGATTATGGAGTGCCATAGACTGTTTTAATCTGTTTATCGTGAAACCAGTGCGATTCTCTTGATTAGCGTATCGTGGAGTGAACGCCTAATCCGCGCACATGGCCGAACGGGGCCGTTGACCGCGCGGATAATACCCGCGGGACCACACGTCAGAAACACATGGTACATCAGAATCGTCAAATGCTATCCGGCGCGTGCCAGGTGCTGATGCGGCAGAGAGACATAAAGCACTTTGAGCGTGCCGCCGCAGCTTCCACAGGTTGGACGGGGCAATGGCGGCATCTGTTCGATTTCAGACATTGTTACCTCGAATCCATAAGCCAGCTCAATCAGCGTCCTGATGTTCTCAAGCGGGACCTTGCACGCGGCGTTCAGGAAACCGTAATATCGCACCTTCATGAACCCCGTTGGCAGCACGTGCTGGAGGAATCGGCGCACAAACTCCATTACGTCCAGGACCAGCATCCTCCAGCGATTGCTCCCGGTCTTTTTGTACCGAATGAAGACCTGACGGTTCTCAACTTTCACGATACGGCTGTTGGACAAGGCTACCCGGAAGACATAGGGGGCAAGATACTTGAGGCTTGCCTCGCTTGAACCAATTGCCTGAGAGTTTACGTTCCAGTCAATTCGCCATACTTCGTCGGGTATTTGATCAAAAAGACCGGCCTTTTTCATTTCGTCTTTGAACTTCGCTCGAAAGATGGGAGACAACGCTTCGACCGGCACATAGAAGCCGGTTCCTGAGGGCTTCCAGGTCTTGTCATCAGACGAGAGCGCTCCGCCTACGACGATATAGTGGATATGAGGATGATACTCAAGCGTTCTGCCCCAAGTGTGCAGGACTCCGAAGAAGCCTGGCAGATCGCCGCCCATGAACTTAGGGTCGAGAACCAGCTTTTTCATGGCTTCGGAGGAGGCGGAAAACAGGGCGGCGTAAGCCGCCCGCTGGTTGCTCCGGATAAACCGGCGAATTTGTTCCGGCACCGTGAAGGTAATCATGAAGTGGTGCCCCGGCACACGCCGATCAAGCTGTTTTTCGAGCCACTGTTGACTCTTATGATGTTGGCAGGTCGGGCAGTGGCGATTTCCGCAGGAGCGGTGAATCGCGTGCCGCTCCCCGCACGATTCGCACCGAAAGTAGGTCGTTCCAGAGGCCGGGGTGCGGCAGTTGATAATCGCGGTTATCGCCTTACGATGTTCCCCAGGGATAGCGCCACCAAACCGCGTCAGGTACTCCGGGGCATAGGTGCGGAAGATGTCATTGACCGTATCCATGATCAGAACCCCACCATGATCTGGTCGATGAGCTTGAAGGCATCATCCTGACCCTTGGTCGTCAGATGGAGATAGATCATCGTGGTCTCAAGGCTGGAGTGGCCCATATACCGCTGGATCACACGCAGATTGACACCGGCTTCTAACAAATGGGTCGCATACGAGTGACGCAAGGTATGGATGGAAACGTCGCGTTTCTGGATGCCCGCAGCATGTACCGCGTCCCGGAGCGCTCTCTGTACTGTGCTGATAGAGACCGGGATCTGACTATCCGATTTTTTGCCGTGTAAGACCCGTGAGGGGAAGATCAGCCTCGGGTTTTTGTGTGTATCCCAATGCTTTCGCAAAATGGCAAGCGTCGCATGAGGAAGTGGAACGTAACGATCCTTCGCGCCTTTGCCCTTACGTATGTGGATCATCATACGACTGCTGTCGATATCAGCGGTTTCTAGGTACCGCGCTTCCTGAAGCCGGAGACCACAGGAGTAAACCGTGGAGAGGAAGGCGCGGTTGCGACGAGAAGAGACTCGGGCGAGAATGTTGAGCACCTCTTCGGTACTGAGTACGGTGGGTAGCCGGTGTTCTGGCTGAGCCCGGATGATGCTGAGAATGTGCCAGTCGCGCTGAAGTACGGTCTCAAAGAAGAAGCGGATCCCGGCATAGCAGATGCGCATGGTGTTGGGCGCCCACTTGCTGACATTCCTGCGATTGAGGAAGTACTCCTGAAGCTCTTCTTCGGTAATGAGATCGGGGGTCTTGCCGTAATGCTCGGTGAGCAGCCGCACCGCGCGGGTGTAGTTTGCCTGCGTTCGTTCGGACATACCGCTCAGTTGCAAAGCATTGATGGACTTCTCGTACCAGTTTTCCATGACCATATTCTCCTTGTGAAATAAGATTGAACTGCAATGGAGAAATATGGTAGCACGGAAATTACTCAAAAAAAATCAGGCGAGATGGGACAGGCGAAGGAAGCGGTCTTTGCTTCTCTGCCGCGGAGCGGCTTACTTGAACCTGAATTATTACTTCAAAGGCAATGATACTAACTGTACTATGACATTGAGTTCACTTAACAACTAATCCCGCGCGACAATACCTAAAAGGTGCGAACAAATGACAGAGAAAGAAATCACGGATAGAAATATCAGTGTGGCGTTCAATCTTATTAGATAAATTATCACGGAACCGCCTATTACAGCATTGATGACTGATGGCGCAAAAAAAGGCTGATCTCATTTGAAATCAGCCTTAAGTCAATCACAAATTATTATTTGTAGAAACCTACAAAAGCACGAAAAAGTCTTTATTTTCCAATTACTTAACTGGTGGAGGCGGTGACCATCAAATAGTTTGTCCAATGCATTGAAATAATTTTATATTTTCCAATGCTATTTTCAAGTTACCCCCAAAAGTACCCCATCATCCATTCTCTAACATCGTATCCTATCCAATGGTGAAACCTATGCGGTGATTGGGGTTAAGGTATAGACTTTCGCCAAACGGGACGCTGTTTCCAAATTGCCCTGCCGAAGAGCTTCGCGCACATCATCCAGCTTGTATGCATCTTCCACGGAAAGATAAGGTGACCACCCATCATCTGAATAGATCAATTCCACATCTACTTCGGCAACATATTCCTGCTCATGTACAAGTTTTGTATAATGTTTTGACCTCATTTTTTTCTCCTTAAAAAATCATCTGACCAGCGTTCCAGCTCCGGCCTGTAAGCGGTAACAAGGACAGCTGGTGATGATGCCCCTTTTGGAATGCCCCAAACCACATGTATAAAGCGACCCGCCCGATCTTTCTGCAACACGAGTATGGAAGGCCCTTTTGGATAGTCTGGATAATCCTCGACAATGACTGCATCGGCGACCGTCGCTATAACATCCCGAACAAAGATATTGTCAGCTGCGAGTTCGTCATAGCCATGGTCAGATATCTTCACATCGCCACTTTGGACAAGATGCAGGATCCGCAAGAATGTTTCATTCATTTTTGATGTCCCTTACGGTCTCCATGCATATTATGGATTTATCCACTTCTGAGCCCGTCTGACTTTATAAAAAAGTCTGTAGTCATCAATTGGTTAGTCCAGACGTAGCGTAAAATGTTATGCTCACGAGGATCTCTTGACTTTATTATATCTATAACAATAAACATTTCAAGGCATTTCTATTACCAAGCATGATTACAGGCAAGTTCTCTTAATAAGTCTTTTCTCCGTGATAGCTAAGCACATGCGCAATCATGGAGCGGTACGCCTCCTCACCTTCCGGCCCCATGTGAGCTATCAAGTCGATGCCAGCATGCTGGTAGATATTTCTCCATTCCTCACCCTGACGTACGGCAAGTTTCGGATTCAGTACATACCACCCCTGCCGCTCACGTCGGAACAACTTCCTGCTGTATGGATTCGGGCTTTCTGCTTCATTTTTCGATAGGAGCCCCGAAATATAGGTCCTCTTTTTCCGGTACTCAGGCACGATGCTGTCCAGCAGGAGGGAACCCCTTTCCACCAGCGTAATAGCGTTGAGCGAGACCATGGCCACGTACTTTGAGTTGAAACGTTTGTGCAGTAGTGATAAAAAGATGGCGAACAGAAGAAATTCTCCTTGACTGCTGTCTAGTTTCACCAGGCGGTCCTCAATTTTCAGACTAATATAAGAGGGTGCAAGAAGCTCATGCACAGAGGAAAACTGTTTGGAAGCGAATTCACGGTCCTGAAGTGCCCATTCTAGAGCGCCCATCCAAGCCGTACAACCATAATGATCGATCGCTTCCGTATCAGCGCCCGCTGCGAGCAGTTCCCGGATAAGCGCTGCGTTGCCCACAATCGCAGCAAGCATGAGAGGTGTTTTGTTGAATACCGTACGGTGGTCGATGCCGTAAGTTTCACATTGTTTGAGTATGTTCTTATAAAACCGACCCCTGTAATCCTCGTGGTATCGAGTCAACGCACTGTTTCTTTGTTGCTCGTATGCAGGTTCGTTCAAAGATCGGTAACCATACTCCGTAATAAATAGTTTTTTTGCCTTGTCGAATCCGCTCTGGCTTAGGGTATCCATTAATCGGGGCTCGTCGTAGTACAACGCGTATTCGAACAATGTTTTTTTCGGTTTCTGTGATACTTCCTTGGGGTTTCGAACGTGCTCAAGGAGTTTCAGTACGTAGTTCGGCGTACACACTTCCCAGGGAACAGGCTGAGTTTTCAGGATACCTCGCCTGATTTCGTCTGCCTGCTCCTGCCTGCCCTGGAGCTCCAGTTTATGGGCCTCAGCTTGCCATTCCTCAATACTGGACTGCTTCTCGTCAACTATAGCATCCTCTCGCGCGTCCTGAATCCCGAGCATTTCGATGAACGGGTGGTTAATGTCGCTCTCAATCAGATACAGTTTATGCACGGTGCGCGTGACGGCGACATAAAGAGAATTAATGAAGAACTTATAGACCTCAAGAGATTTATCCGTTTTGTCCCGGGTCCTCCGATAATCCAACTCCCCGTTCAAGTCCTCTTCACTCACCCCATCAATGATCTCCCGGAAGATGGCGCGCTCACTCGATATAAAGTTTACGAGAACAACATTCTCGTATTCCAGGCCCTTGGCCTCCTGAATGCTGAAGAGCAGCGGCGTATCAAAGAACTGCCGTACCAAGGCCTTGTCTTCATCGCGCATGACCAATACGGCGAATTTCGTTGACCTTCGGGTCTTTTGGCTCAATTCCCGTTTAGCCTTATCCGTGTCCCGGACGAAAACGATCTCGCCAGACCTGTCCGACACACTGTTCATAAGATAATTGCTTTCCCGGTCGATAGACCCGAAACGTTTGTGTTTTACCCTGAGCAGCTTGTTCGCAAGTTCGGTAACGGAAACCGAGTTGCGGAAATTTGACTGTAAAATTCGCGTCATCTTGCCTGATTCAACAGCATCGGCGTGATAAAACATAGTTTTGAGGCCGCTCCATGAGAAAAAGTTAGGATGGACGATCTGATTAGAATCACCACAGAGAATAAAATCATCAGGTCGCTTCAGGCTCCGGAGAATGAGCTGAAGCTGGATGTTCGTAATATCCTGCACCTCATCAACAACGACAAAATCATAGGACTGTTTTACATGGAGTAAATAACCGTGCGCCAGGATATTTGGGTCGTAAAAACCATTCTCCTTCAAAAATGCAAGATATTTTTCGAATAGCAAGTATACTACTTCGCGCTCATCAGCAAGAAAGATGGACTGCCGAACCCCGAGCCCGAGGTACTCTTCGCGAGTAAGCCATGGTTTGTCTATGATGGATCCGGTCAATACACCACGGAACTCCTCGTAGAGACGATGAGCGTCGGAGACGCGTTGCTGCTTCGGAATCCTCGTGAGCCATCCGGCAAAAGCCCGGTAGGTGATTTCCCTGCCCTCGGGGATCCGCATCGTTTCAAGATATTCCCGGAACGACAAGAAGGCAATCTCTTGCTCATTGTTTTCATAGTGATGGGAATAATAAATATTTCGGGAATTATCCGCAAGGTAGCGCGACAAGGTCACATACAGGACCTGACCCTGGGCTTGCTTCATCTTTTCGAGGGTTAGCGCAGTCTTACCGCTGCCGGCGGGGCCGATGATGATGAGCGGCGTGGGATGCTGAAAGGATTCTTGCTGATCAGGATCAAAAGATATCACCTTGTCAAGAACATGAAACCGGATAAGCGACGGGTTGATATATGAGAGGACGGGAAGCTTTTCGCATCCCACGGCCGCCGACTCGACAATCGGAATCTTTGCTTCGTCAATTCGAACGCCCCGCAGAAACTTCGATTTATCATACTCGTGATTCAGCACAACCTCAAGTATGAGGGCGTACCTCTCCCCTCCATAGGTCATGATTTTAAACAGGAGACGATTGGTATCATCAAGCTTAGCTCGGAATAGATCCTGTTCAGACAGTTTTTTAACTTCTGCCGAATATAAATCGTCCTTTTCAAGAAAGCCAATGAGCTTTCCGTATTGACGTTTCACTTTTGATGTATCAAGGTCGGCATATTCAATAATCTTCATATGGTGATATCGTCTCTTCTTGATTCGCGGTATGAATGCAGTCTCTGGGTAATAATGTTGAACATACTACTCAGCCTTTAGGGGCATTTACGCCGGTAACCGCAATCAAAAGGTTGATTACTTGATGCAGAAAGTATAATAGAATTATTATGTAAGATAAAGCAGAAAAGAGGACGGCCTAAATGATACAGAATACGGAAAGAAGTGAGCACTGAATGTTTCAACTGATAATCTTTACTTCATTCGACTAATGACGTCCATTGACTACACCTACATACTATAACGCTCCTGTCAAGATAGAATGTCAATTTGTTTGTATTCAACAGGATAACTTGATCAGTATATTAAAGACGCACCTCTCTCTTTCGGCATTTACGCCGTTATCACTTTTATCGACGAGTCTCTCGCAACCAGACGAACGATATCTCTAATAGTTATGTCACCTATTCGGCGTGCCGTATGGCCGCCAAGAATACCTTATCCAGATTCTATCGTTCAAACGAGAGGCCCTGTATCGTAGGTGACGAGGTCAACTGCCCTCAACAACTGTGGTCGGGCTCTCTCGCCGAAATAATTTTTTAATCATCGCCTTATGCGGCTGTTTTTTGTTCTACCCGATTTCCCAGTTTAAGGTATTTCGGGTCGAAGCACTCCTTCTTTTTCATCAGCGTCCAAGCAATAATCAAGAGCTTCGCGGCGAGCTTCACCCTCATTTTCGTACCAATCCCTTTTTCCTTCGCCCGTCCAGCAAGCTTATTCGTAAAATAGGGAATAAAGTCCTTGCTCTTAATCGAGGCAATGAACGCTGCCTGGTATAACGCACACCGCAGATCCGCCTTGCCCTGTTTGGAGATGATCGGCGTTGCCCTGTTTGACGTTTTTCCGCTTCGTTTTGCACACAGGTCGAGACCCGCCAACCGCAACACCTGTTTGCCGCTTGTAAAGCGGTGGGGATCGCCGATGGCCCCGAGGACCTTGGCGGAAACATCCGGCCCGAACCCCGGAATGCTCAAAAGATACGTGTACTCCGGAAACTCAAGACAGGCATCCTCCAGTTTGTCCTCAACCGTTTTGATTTCCTGCCTAACCCGTTTCAAACTGTCTACTGCTATCTGAGCTTCATGGAAGGCCGCCTCTCCCATAGTGCAGCCAACGGAATTGACCGCAGTCCTCCAAATCGCTCCCACCCTGCGTTCCCGAGCCAGCGTCATTTTGCCTGGTGCTACGGTACGGCAGAAGTCATCGTATTCCATGCCGGCGATAGCGGAAGGATCCAGACATTCCCGCACTACCGCCAGGGTCTCTGACGATCCATAGTACTTATCCAACTCAGGGAAATACTGTGCAAGGATATGATTGCGAATATACGCGCTTATGCCGTGTTCCCGCTTCTTCAGTCGCCGCTTGACTGCGTTTAGTACGCGCACGTTTTGAAGCGTCATCAGGGGATATTCGTAAAACATGCATTTCCCCTGGGCAATGAGATCTGCGATATTGGCCGAATCCTTGTCATCGTTTTTATCCCACCGGCCGTTCAGGAGCTGCCGGTTGTTCTTTACTGCTGTGCCGCCAACAAAAACGACCATCAGACCGCATTTGAGCAGATGTTCCGCCAGGGGCTTGTGGTAGTCTGCCGTCGGCTCGATCCCGAAAACTACCTTCTGGAGGCTGTATTGAACCTTGACGCGATCCACAAACGCATCCAGCTTTTCGAATCCCTCTATCGTATTGTCAAAGACCACATTCTTTAAAAGCGTTTTGCCTTGCGCAGTACCAAAAAACGCACGGTGCTTCTCTTTCGCCACATCAATCCCAATGATCAAATACTCTTCCGAACCCCGAATTTCTTTCTTCAGTTGCCGAAATTGCTCAAGCCTGATATCATCTACATAGCACATAGAGACCTCCTGCTTATAAGAATTTAGTTTCCACATAAACTTATTCTTAGCAGGAGGTTTCTATTTTGGATAGTCTTGAAGAAAATATTTCCTATACTTTAATGGGGAAATATAACCTCATGCTCTATCCATATATAACTACTGTGCAATTGCAGACGATTGAAACTGTCACAAAATACTGTTCGTATCATGCATATCTTCCAGGTGGAAAAATCCGCCACCGAAGCGCAAGCAGATCGTGCAGATTCTCGATGCCTTCCTCGGAAGTGAGAAGGTGAAGAAGAGTTAACTATGGACCCCTATTATTTTACATGTTTTTCTCCAGATACTTTCCTTTATCTATTGTTGTGATTGTCTGTTCTTGAGGAGCGAATCTTCTCAAATTGTTTTTTCATATATCGAGCATAAAGACCCTTCGCAAAGCGGATATCCATTTCAGGAGGAAGTACTCCTGCAATATCGGCCATATATTCGTTGAAAATGGCAAATCTCTCTCCAGCATAGTAACACGCAAAATGCTTATCGAAAATAAACTCTACTGAGCGAAGAGGGGCCTCAACAACGCCTTTGTTAAAGCACCTGTAGAACGTGATTTTCTCCGATAGCCTATCTATCTCAACCCAGTAGCACAAGTTGCGGCAATAAAACCTCAGGAAGAAAGCCAATCCGAAGATAAACACCTCTAACTTTATTAATACCCGTATCTGTGTCGCCTTGTCGACAACAACAATGGAGCAAACTATCAACGTGAGAAATACAACGACGTGGAAAGGGTGATTCAACACCCAATTTCCCAGTTTCGATTTCTCACCAAAAAGGTGGGGACCCAATTGTTTCTGCGATTTACCTTCTATGCTGCTATTATTTTCCATAAGAAGTTTCTCCGACAACAATAGCTTTATTTTCTTCTTGCATCACTTCACCCAGTTGTTCATTGGCAAGAGTTGGGCGGCATATTAAGGTTTTTATAAATGGCGTTACCGGTTGCGCCAACAGTGTCACCCATAATGCCGCCAACAGCTCCCACAAGACTCGTGGCCAACTCTGATCCTCCAGTAGCAACAGCCGTCAAGCCAACAACCGGAGCAGCAACAATACCTGAAAGTCCACCCAAAACGGCGCCAGTAACAGGATCTCCAGAAAAGTAGCCTCCGACCGCACCTCCCGCAATCCCACCCAATACAGAACCCGCGGCTGCTCCAGCTGCACTAATGGCTGGGATGACGAGGAGATCGGGAAGAGCAGCGCCAACTATGGCTCCAGCAACGCCACCCGCAAGGTCACTCACAATAGCTGTCTGCCAGGGTACACCATTAATAAGTCCGGAATTAAGACCTCCAATAGCTCCGGCGATGGCCCCAACCGCAGCCCAATTAGCCATTGCCCATTAGGATCAACCCAGTTCACCGGGTTATTTCCCAGATATCGGTAAAGGTTATATCCTCCTGCAAATCCGATTGGGTCTTTGCTGATAAAGACCCGGTAGTACTGATCCGCCGTTAAGAGAAAAACCTATATCCTCATCTCGTTCCGGCCCTATCCGTCACCTACGCCGTTTCCCGATTTTGGCCTCCTTTTTTGATTTTTATAGTCCTAGTTTCCATTCATTAAATCATTGATCGAATCACAAGTTCAAGCGGTTTGGAGACAAACTCATATCTTCTGTTTCAGCGGACGAGTTGATGGGATAGAAAGAAGTAAGGGCAACGGCAGGACGAGTATCACCAGCATGAAAACTATAATCTACTTCCAGGCTTTAGCGGCCCCTTCAACAAATGCTTTTTCAGATACTGGCCAAGAACTCCTTTGAACTCAATAACAGTGTCTTTTGGCAAGTATGATACAAATTCATGTATATACTCAGCATGTAATGTGAAGTCGGAGTCTCCAACTAATATATGACATTGTGCACCCATTACTATTTTAATGCCATCATTAAAGCTAAAGGTACGCACGGGTCTATTAAATAACCGATAAAATGATATAGAGTTATTTGACTTATCTAATTCAATTTTATAGCACCACTTATATGACAATATATACCATATAAAAATAAAAGGCAAAACCGCGATAAGACCCATCACGCAGCCTATTAATACGCGCTTTATAGGTTCTCCACACAGAAGTAAAAAAAATGCCACACATGTGAAAAGTATTATCACAGAGTGAAGAGGATATTTGAAAATAAAATTACCAAACTTGGATGTTGTACCTATAATAATTAAGTCTTTTTTTTTATCCATAATCGATTAATTTCCTCATACTACTCATCAGTTCAAAATTCTCTACTCCGCAATTCTTATGGACATGGCTGAACCGGCTGATTATGTTGTTGATTATAAATTGCAAGAGCAAGGCCACCCATAGTATCACCTTGTATACTGCCCATAGCGCCCATTAACGCTATAGCAGTATCACTTGCACCCTCTAAAGTAGCTAATGCAATACCAGGGGCGGCAAAGGCACCTGTCGCACCGCCGGCGACTAAACCCGTTAATGTACCACTCCAAGTAGGCCAGTAGCCGCCGCCGGGGTTATCAATTGCGCTTGATAATGCACCACCTGTTGCGCCGCCCACTAATCCTCCAACAAATGAACCAGCAGCTGCACCCGCTGCATTGCTTGCAAAAAAGTCGATGCCACCAACGAGAGCACCAACCGTCCCTCCAGCGACCCCTCCCAAGACAGCAGCTGTCAAATTACCGTTTCCACTAATCAAACCAGACGTGTACCCTCCAACTGCGCCGGCAAACCCCCCGATTATCATACCTGGTATTCCAGACGTTCCACTCGGGTCATTCCACTTTACCGGATTATTCCCCACATAAGCATAGAGATTATATCCCCCCGCAAACCCTATTGGATCTTTGCTGATGAACCTCCCCGTACTTGCATCATAATATCTCGCCCGGTAGTAGTATAATCCGCTCTCAGGGTCATATTCCCTTCCGGTATAGGTAAATGGGGTCAAAACGGGATTCTGTATTGAGTTTACCGTTGCGCTTAAACTACCTCCATTAGTGGCAATGCCAACCCAGATCGCAATTTTTGTAGTGCTAGTTATTCCCGCTACTGCACCGCTCTTCAATTGCGCCAAGGTGTAATTTCCGCCACCAGGGTTCAGAGAAGTGAAATTGCTGTTCCCATTGACACTAAGGACATTCTGGACACTGGATGGGCCTAGGATATAAGCATCGTTGCCCAAACTTGACAGAACATTTCCGCTCCAGACAAAAAACTCACCGTTATTGTCAACATCGAACCAAATATTGACGCTGATCGGATTAGAATCAGCAGAGGTTGCAATCTGGAGGCCGTTGAAGTCTCCGAGCGTCCCCACGCGAAGATAAAAACCGTCATCAGCATAACCAGGAGAGTTGCTGATGGTTAAGTTCACCGAGCCGTCCGTGTTGATGGTCTGTGACACGGTTCCATTCCCGGTTGCTGTGCTCGACGGACCTGATGTTCGCGTAAAATGCATCCCATCGTTTATTGTGTAATAGCCCACTTGACTTGCTACACTTGTTACCGTGTTTGTTGAAATCGGGCCTGTGTTGCCGAAACTGTCATAACTGAAACTCTTCACTACCGTACCGGTATCGTCCGTCAGGGCTGTTACAGAACCAAGGCCGTCTGTATGATAATACCACTCATTACCGTTACTTTGTACGTTCAAATTCTCATCTACGTTGGGACCATGGACGTATCGGCCATTTACATTACCGGTTACGTTGTCATATGTCATAATGCTTAGACTTCTTTCTGAAGGCATTATTCAGAAAGAAGTTGATTGGACTAAGCCGTAACGCGCCACGACGCTATGGGATTTCAAATGATATTTCTCTTTAAAACGAGGGTAGCGGGTGCTACGTAGGCCGGGGTATAAAGCCTGTTAAGGGTGATGTTTGAGGAAAAAGCAGTGACTCCGGGCAATTCAGCAAGCCTCCTTCGCCTACGGCTAAACGGGAAAAAGGGCTTTTGGGCAATAGAATATCATTGCGAAGAACATGACCGTTTTCGGATTGGGATAATGAGGGTGTTTTTTCGGTTCGAGTGATGTTCGCGCTCATATACGTGGCGGTCCTTTGCAACGAGCAGGCTGTAAAATCTCCAGGGTACGCATTCTGCGTTCACCGCATGCAGGGCATTTGAAGATGTCGATGCCGGTAAACCGGAGCAAAGCTTCTTGCCACGTTTCTGTCTTCTGTTCCGATTCGTTGTGATTGGGACAGGCCAGTAGCTCTCTGCACCGGTCGAGTTTCTTCTTGCGGCATCTGTTCCCCAACAGATTGTAATGTCTGATCTTAACGAATTTATCCGGTAACACGTGAAGCAGAAACCGACGGATGAACTCATCGGCTTCCACTGTCATGATCTTGGTTTTGTTGTTGTCTGCGTAGTCGCGCCACCGGAAAGAAACTTCATCGTTTTCGAGCTTCACGAGCCGGTGATTGCTGATTGCGATCCGGTGGGTGTATCTGCCGAGATACTCAAGAACGTCCTTGGTCCCATCAAAGGGCGGTTTGCAGTAGACGACCCACTTCTTTTTGTACAGGTCGGTGATTAAGGCATTGAAAGCCCCCGGCGACACAAGATGGCTTATGTCGCCGGGATAGATGAGTTTGTTTTCGATACGAAGCTTTTTCAGATAAGCGAGAAACTTCCCCTGGAACAGACGCGACATGACCTTGATGGGGAGGAAGAAGTCATCTTTGCATGACTTCCATTTCCGACCGTCTCGAGACAGCCCTCCGCCAGTGACGATGTTGTGGATGTGTGGATGTTGCATGAGGTTCTGTCCCCAGGTATGCAGGATGCTGGTGAACCCGACCTCCGCTCCCAGGTGTTTCGGGTTCTTCGAGAGTTCCGTCAGAGTCTCCGAAACGGCCTTAAACAGGATCCCGTAGAGGACTTCCTGATTCCGGAGGACAAGAGGATTCAGCTTGTCGGGGATGGTGAAGACGACGTGGAAGTACGGGATGGGGAGCAGATCTTTTCCCCGGTCCTCGATCCACTTTTCTTTCCTCAGGAACTGGCATTTGGGACAGTGCCGGTTTCTGCAGGAGTTGTACGAGATCACCTTTGTTCCACAGTGCTCGCACTCATCCACGTGGCCGCCCAAATCGGCCGTGCGGCATGTTTCTATCGCGCGCATAGCGCGAAGACGATTCACGGGCATGGGATGAGCGCTGCGGTACTCAGGGCCGTACCGACGGAAGATGTCTGCAACCTCGATCTGCCCGACTTCTCGTGCACACATGACGAAGTAACAGTCGGTCCGACTACGCAGTCTTTTTGGATTGCGGGGAAAGATCGAGATCCAGAGGACTCATGATCTCTGACAGATTTTTCTTGTTTACGTGGAGATAGACGGTGGTCGTCTTGGTCGAGGCGTGACCCAATAGCAGTTGAATGTGGTGGAGGTCCACCCCGCTTTCGAGCAAATGAGTTGCGAAGCTGTGCCTAAGGGTGTGACAGGTTGCGGGCTTGGTGATGCCGGCCTTTCGTTTCGCACGTTTGAACGCTGCCCGAACAGTCGCGATGCTTACGGGCTGTTCTGGATTTCCCCCTGGGAAGAGCCAGTGTTTTGGGAGATACTTCTTATAATACTCACGGAGCGCCTCCAGGGCACGCTCCGACAACAAGGTATATCGATCTTTTTTCCCTTTGCCTTGTTCCACGCGGATGAGCATACGGTTGCTGTCAATGTCGGTTATTTTGAGATGGGCGATCTCGCTTATCCGGAGTCCTGCGGAATAGGTTACCATCAGCATCGCGCGCTGCTTCAGGCCGGCAGCGGACGTCAGCAGGCTTTCAACTTCGTTCCGTTCAAGAACGATGGGAAGTTTTCTGACCGTTTTGGGATAGGGGATTTTCTCCATCACCCATCTTTTTTTGAGCGTCGTCTCATAGAGAAACCGCAGACCTGCGTAGGTAATTCTCAAAGTGGATTGGGATAGCTTCTTGGTCTGGACGATGGAGAGCAGGAACGACTTGACGTCACTCTCTCCAAGAAGGTGGGGTGGCTTGTTGAAATACTGCTCTAAATCACGAGCCGCCCGGTGATACAATTCTTGCGTGTTCGGGCTGAAGTTACGAAGTACCATGTCGCCTTGCATCTGCTCTTTGAACGTTTCCATTGCACAATCTCCTTCCGCTAACGTGAAATTCCAACGGCATGACGCCGATGGTGATGCGAAGGAAAATTGTAAAACGATCGGGTTTGTGAAGCAAGATGTTGGAGAGTGCGATATTATTGAAGATAAAGACGAAGGGATTGCAGATAAAATCAGTGGTGAGTGAAGAGCACCGCCGCGTAGCGGCTTAGTT
>CAWGYL010000003.1:0-87500 GCA_963826885.1 Nitrospirota bacterium
TCAGGACTTGAGGCGATGACCGTGATCTGGCCACCTTTCGCGAACTTCTGGGTGTCCGCGATCATCAAGGTGACAGCTTGGTCAGAGGACGTGTAGACCGGCGTGAAGTGGATCGGCTGCAGCACCTTGATCGTCTTCTTCTTGATTCGCCTGGTCATCGTGGCATCCACCTGGTAATTGGCCGCGAGACCCGCGGTTGAGGGATTCATCGCGGTGCTGTATTCCAGCGTAAAACCGACGAACACCGGCTTGCCGACCGCTTTGCCCTTCTTGTTGGTCCGCTGCTTCCTGAGAACCTGCTCGAGAATGATCGTGGGAGGCGAAGGCGGTGCGGTTTGAAGAGGGCGCGACGTTGAAGGCGATGGTCGTCGTGGATGCCAGGCCGCTGCTCGAAGATTTGCAATGTAAAGCCATTCCCTGCCCCGTTGAGCGACAAGCTCGAGAACGTTGCAGTGCCCTGCGCGGCCGACGTCGTGAGGGTGCCACTGAGGGTGCTTCCACCGGGGTCGTTCGCCAGGGCGACGGTGACTGCGCCGTTGAAATGGGGATCGATGTTCCCGAAGGGATCCTCTGCGACGACTCGGAGGCCGAAAGCGCTGCCGGCGACGACCGAAGCGAGCGGCTGGGCCGTGATCACCAGTCGCGTGGCCGCGGCAGGGAGAACGTCGAAGGTGCTGGTGGTCGCGGCCTTGAGCCCGCTGGCGGTCGCCGCGAGCGTGTAGCCGGTGCCGGCGGTGTTCAAGGTCAACCCGGAGAAGGTGGCGAC
This sequence comes from Nitrospirota bacterium, assembly GCA_963826885.1. GTDB lineage: Bacteria > Nitrospirota > UBA9217 > UBA9217 > UBA9217 > JAJYKN01. The sequence continues at coordinate 767 of CAWGYL010000003.1, forward strand.
GCCGTTGACCGCAGTCGCGGTCAGCGTCCCACCCAAGGAGGCGCCGTCCGGGCCGCTCGCCAAGGCGATTGTCACGCTGCCGCTGAAAGATGGGGTCGGATTGCCGAACTGATCCTCTGCGGCGACGGACAGGCCAAACCCGTCTCCCGCGGTAATGCTGGAGGGGGGCTGCGAGGAGATCACCAGTTGCGCGGCGCGGCCGGGACCACGCTCAGGTCGCTGGCGATCGCTTCCTTCAGCCGGCTGGCGGTCGCCGCGAGCGAGTAGCCGGTGCCGGCGGTGTTCAAGGTCAACCCGGCGAAGGTGGCGACGCCGTCGACCGCCGTCGCGGTCAGCGTCCCACTCAAGGTGGCACCATCCGGGCCGCTCGCCAGGGCGATCGTCACGCTGCCGCTGAAAGATGAGGTCGGATTGCCGAACTGATCTTCTGCGGCGACGGACAAGCCAAACCCGTCTCCGTCGGTAACGCTCGAGGGGGGCTGGGAGGAGATCGCCAGTTGCGCGGGCGCGGCCGGGACCACGCTCAGGTCGGTGGTGGTCGCTTCCTTTAGCCCGCTGGCGGTCGCCACGAGCGTGTAGCCGGTGCCGGCGGTGTTCAAGGTCAACCCGGCGAAGGTGGCGACGCCGTCGACCGCCGTCGCGGTCAGCGTCCCACTCAACGTGGCGCCGTCCGGGGCGCTCGCCAGGGCGATCGTCACGCTGCCGCTGAAAGTCGGCGTCGGATTGCCGAAGGAATCTTCTGCGGCGACGGACAAACCAAACCCGTCTCCCGCCGTAACGCTGGAAGGGGGCTGGGAGGAGATCACCAGTCGCGTGGCCGCGGCCGGGACCACGCTCAGGTCGCTGGTGGTCGCTGCCTTCAGCCCGCTGGCGGTCGCCACGAGCGTGTAGCCGGAGCCGGCGGTGTTCAAGGTCAACCCGGCGAAGGTGGCGACGCCATTGACCGCCGTCGCGGTCAGCGTCCCACCCAAGGTGGCGCCGTCCGGGGCGCTCGCCAGCGCGATCGTCACGCTGCCGCTGAAAGATGAGGTCGGATTGCCGAACTGATCTTCTGCGGCGACGGACAAGCCAAACCCGTCTCCGTCGGTAACGCTCGAGGGGGGCTGGGAGGAGATCGCCAGTTGCGCGGCGCGGCCGGGACTACGCTCAGGTCGCTGGTGGTCGCTTCCTTCAGCCCGCCGGCGGTCGCCTCGAGCGTGTAGCCGGTGCCGGTGGCGTTCAAGGTCAACCCGGCAAAGGTGGCGACGCCGTCGACCGCCGTCGCGGTGAGCGTGCCACCCAAGGTGGCACCGTCCGGGGTGCTTGCCAGCGCGATCGTCACACTGCCGCTGAAAGTCGGCGTCGGATTGCCGAAGGAATCTTCCGCGGCGACGGACAAGCCGAACCCGCCTCCCGCGGTCACGCTGGAAGGGGGCTGGGAGGAGATCACCAGTTGTGCGGGCGCGGCCGGGACCACGTTGAAGTCGCTGGTGGTCGCGGTCTTCAGCCCGCTGGCGGTCGCCTCGAGCGTGTAGCCGGTGCCGGCGGTGTTCAAAGTCAAGCCTGAGAAGGTGGCGACGCCGTCGACCGCCGTCGCGGTGAGCGTCCCACCCAAGGTGGCGCCGTCCGGGCCGCTCGCCAGGGCGATTGTCACGCTGCCGTTGTAGTCGGTGACCGCATTGCCGAATCGGTCTTCCACGGTGACACTCAGCCCGAACCCTTGCCGGCCGCGACGCTGCCGGGAGGCTGGGTGGACACCACGAGCCCGGTGGCGAGCTCGTAAGTGACCAGATCCGGGACCAGCAGATTGGCGACCGGGGTTCCGAGACCGGTGACCTCGTCCTACCCTGGTCCGGCTTGCAAACTCGCCGTTGACGGATCGGTGACTGTGAGGATGTCGTGAAAATCGGCCGACGGCAGCGAGTAAAGGGCGGGCAGGGTTTGATCGTAACCCGTGAGGGGGGTCCCGCCCGCGAGGACACGACCTTGATCGGCGATGGCAATCAACCCGGCCCACTGCGGTGTGGCGATGCTGGTGCCGCCGACGATCGTCCAGCCAATCGTGTCTGTCTTGGAGCACATCGTGCTGGTGTAAATGTTGAAGCCGGTCGCAGGGTCCGCATCCCAGGCCACATCCGGAACGGCGCGGGCATCTTGACTCGCGGAGTCGAGCGTGGTGGGCACAACCCCTTCTTGCCAGCTCGGTTCCGGTTCGACACTGCTCAAACCGCCCCCCGCGCCGACTGTAGGGCCGGTTTCCCAGCCGACTTCCGCGTCGGGACCGGTCGTGCCGGGATAATCCCCAGCCGCATCGAGGGGCAAGGTCGTTCCGCCCACGGCGACCACATCCGGCGACGAGGAGGGATAACTGACGCCGATCGTCGTATCGTCGTTGTTATAGTAGTCGGCCGCGGTTCCCCAGTCCCCTGAGGCCGCTAGAAATGTGACGTTTGCCGCCTGGAAGTCCGGGTCGTACTGCGTCATGTTCGCGTCGTCGGTCCCACTCGAGGTGACAGTGAACTCCGGAAAAACGACGCTCATCGATACGACCGAAACACCCCGCTGGCTCTCTGCATACTGAATCGCGGCGCAAAAGTATTGAAGGCCATGAGGGGCGTTGTTGTCCACCTCAACAAGCAAGATGTTCGCGTCGGGAGCTATGGCATGGGCCCACTCGACATCGACCGAGGTCTCGTTGATCCAATACGAATCAACAGGCGGCGGGTCGGCGAGATTGATCGGGGCGAACGTGTTTTCGCCCGTTTGGTAAACCTGAGTGAACGTGATACCGGTACCTGGGCCGGGGAGGCCGTAAGCCTGAGAAAACACTTCGAGGTCGGACTCGATCGTCGGGTCGTACCCCTCGTCCATCAGGACAATTGTCTGGCCTTTTCCATCGCCCGGGATGGTCGTGCCGTCCGGACCCGGGAACGTGATCTGGTTGAGTCCATAGGCGTTCTTTATCTGAGTCGGGGTATAACCCGAGAACGGCGGATTGTAGGCAGAAGGCCCGGTGAGGACGAGATTCGCCGTCGGAATCGTCCCATCCAGTCGTGCACCGGTCGCGGTTGGCTGCACGGCGACACCCCAAGGGACATAAGGCGCATTGGTCGTCGAATCCGTCGCGGTGACTTGCGCGTTGAACGTGCTCAGATCGGCGGTGATCGTTACGTAACCAGGGTCACCGTCAAGCAACGACGTCGCCACGGCCGCGGCCACGAAGTTGCCATCGTCATCGGTCGTGATTCCCCAACTCTCGATTGAGGGTTGCGTGGAGAGCCCGAGATCGAGGATCTCCGGCGCGGGCGTTTGGCCCTGGTCGAAGAGGAGATTGAAGGCCACCGGAACGTCGCTCCCTTGCGCGGTCGGCATGGTCGTGACGACCATCCCTTGCCCGTTGACCGCCACGCCTCCGGGCTGAGACGAGTCATCACTGGCCGGGCAAGCAACCAGGGTGGTCAGCGACTCGGTGATGTCTCCGGACTCATTTTCGGAGTAGCCGACCCGCATGACAAAGTCCCAACCGTTCGACTGTGCCGAGACCACGAGGTCGTTGCCGCTGTCGTCGAAGTCGCCGAAGGTTGCGCCGGCCAGGGTAATCGTCGCGTTGAGATTGAGATACGCTCCGGTCTGAAGGTCGAAGACGCTCGAGTCGGCCGACGAGTCGGCCGCGAAATTGTCGTACTTGGCGACCTGGCCGGTTGAAGGCGCGTAGGCGTACAGCTCGCCGTTAGGCTGGAGCTCCAAGATCGCGCCGGGACTCAGGTTCGGGAGCGTGGCCGACGAGCCGAGAGTCACGAGGGCCCCGGGATAGGCTTCCGGCCCCGAGAGCCTGAAGAGGTTGAATGCCGCGGCACCTGAGGCCGGGATTTCCTCGACGGCCTCCCGCTGTTCGCTGGAGGTGCTGTCGTCGTGGCTGATGAAGATGTCACCGGCGGGATCAGAGGACACACCGATTGGGTCGTTGACGGTGATACTGAGCAAGCTCCGTTCTTCCAGCCGGAAAGCAACGGGTTGGAACCGTCGGGGTGCCCGGGTTTCTCCCTGTTTACGCCATAAGAAGTTTTTGCGCAGCATGATCGTGTGCTCCTGATCGAAATCTCAGCAATGTCCTTGGATTGGAAAGCTCACAGACGACGAGCGCCGTGGCCGAAGGCCACTCGATGCCGTTAACGAGATACGCCTCCCGCGGGCTGATCTGCGGGTGGAACAACGACCCACACACACTTTAACATTCCAACCGGGACTAAACCAAGTTTCTTACGTGGGATGCCACATCGGCATTGATATGGGGCCGGCCGATACTTTGGTGCGATGCGGCGATCGGGCCACGATTCAGGAGCAAGTGTAAACGGTGATCCAGAGTCGACACCTCATGCAAAGCCGTACATCGTGCAACCTGTCGCGACTGGCGGCGAAAAAGCGGCCGAACAAGCACCCTTCCGGAGCTCCTCCATCCCGGCGGTCTCCCGGGTGTTAGACTTAGGAAAAAGCTGTTCGCCTTGCCGTCCGGCGTCGAGTCCGCCGATGCCAAAGTCCCCGACCAATTGAGCGATTGGGAAGAGCCGCCGCAAAACGCCCGAACGCTCGAACCCTGGATCCGACGGTTTGGAGATTGTTCTAATAATTGGCTAGACAATCTCCGCCCAGTTCTCGACAGTCAGGCCGGGGACGGCCGCGAGGTCGCTATCCATCGTGACGACCGTGGTGTTCCCCAGGGACAGTGCGATGGCGGCGATCATGATGTCGTTCTGGCCTATCGGGCGGCCGATCGTCTTCAACTCGAATGCCAGCCGGCCGTATTCGAACGCTGCGGCGGTGTCGACAAGCCAGAGTTTCCATGCGTCCAGCGCCTGGCGGAGCCGCAGGATGTTCCGGTCGCGTTGCGGGCTTCCTTCGGCCCGAAACGCGAGTTCGGCAAGCACCGGCGCGGCGATGCCGACCCGGTTGCCTTTGGCGACCTCGGCCGCGGCCCGCTCGAACACGCCCCGCTTGCGGTCGAGATGCAGCGCGGCGATGCCGGTATCGAGAATGAACCGTCTCATCGGGACACGTCCTCACCGTCCTCATCGGCGTGATCGATGCCGTGTTGATTCAGCTTTCTTTCCCAGGCGTCAAGGTCCGCCGCCACATCGTCGGGGATCTCCAGCGGTTGCAATCGCCCCATAGCCGCCAGGACGCGGGCGATCTCCGCGGGCGACATCGGACCGTCGTCATCGACGACATCGGTGCCGATCGTGAGGATTACCTCCGTACCATCGGCGAGGTCGTCGGGTGCGGGAATTTCGATTCGCCGGTCGTGGATCACGGTACGCACGGTGGTCACGGCTATTGCTCCTTCCTTTCCTCGACGACGCTACCCTTAACTACGCCAAACCCGGTTCCTTTGAGCGTCGAGTCGCACGGTCAAGCGATGCGGCGCGTCGGGATTTCCATCATTTTACCAAAGTGCAAAGGCATTTAGATTTCACGGCCGATGTCCAAAACATGCGTGCAGTCTGGGGTCTCTGTGCACGCCCGGAAGCCCAGTGACTCATAGAGCTGAGCCGGACCCGCTTCCTCGGCCCGCAACCGAAGGCTGCGCTCGCCAAAATCCAGTCCGAAAACCGTGATAGTTCGGTCATCATTATGACCGCCCAAGCCACAATGCAGAACGCTATCGAGGCCATGCGGCGTGGTGCCTTCGATTATATTACCAAGCCTTTCGACCTCGACGAGGTGAACATTCTCGTCAGAAAGGCGATCGATGTCAGGCGGCTTTCTCAGGAAGTGACGGCGCTCCGAGCCGAGGTGAGAGAAAAATACGAAGGCGGGCTCGTGGGTAACACGGCCGCCATGCAGGAAATCTACAAGACTATCGGACGCGTTGCCGAGAGCGACGCCACGGTCCTGATACATGGGGAGAGCGGAACCGGCAAGGAGCTGGTGGCCCGCGCTATCCATTTTCACAGCAAACGGGCCGGTAGGCCTTTTGTTGCGGTCAATTCTGCGGCTATACCGTCGGAGCTGCTGGAAAGCGAGCTGTTCGGGCATGAGAAAGGCTCCTTTACCGGGGCGATCGGACGGAAGATCGGCAAGTTCGAGGCAGCTGCCGGTGGTACCCTGTTCCTGGACGAGATTGGGGATATGGATCTGCCGCTCCAAGGCAAGCTTCTGCGCGTTCTACAGGAACGGGAATTCGAGCGGGTGGGCGGCACCGAGGCAATCAAGACCGACGTGCGGGTCCTTGCCGCAACGCACCACAACCTCGAAAAAATGGTGCGCGAGAAACGGTTCCGCGAGGATCTGTTCTATCGCCTGAACGTTATTCAGATCAACATTCCTCCGCTCCGGAAGCGCAAAGACGACATTGTACCGCTTGCCGAGTTCTTCATGCAGAAATATCAGGCCGCCGACGCGAAGAAAAAGATTCTTACACCGGAGACGCTTAAAGTCCTCCGCGCATACGACTGGCCAGGCAACGTGCGGGAGCTGGAAAACGCCGTGCAGCGTGCTATTACGCTGTCACAGGGTGACAAGATATTTCCCGATGCCCTGCCGCCGCAGATCTTCAAGCCGGGACAGGGTGCCCATCTATCCTTCGAAAACTTCCTCGAAGAAAAGCTTGCGGACCTTGTGGAGCGCATGGGCGGGCTTGAACGGGGAGATATTTACACCATGGTGCTCCGGCGCGTGGAGAAACCGCTCATAACGCTGGTTCTTAAAAAGACTGACGGGAACCAGGTGCGAGCCTCTCATCTCCTCGGTATCAACCGGAACACACTCAGGAAGAAGATTAAGGAACTGGGCATCAAGGGTCCGTTCACCGAACAGGAAGAGGAGTCGGAGGAGGAAGAGTAATTCCCACTTCCTTCACCTTACCTGCCGTGTTTCACACACGTGCAACATCCATAAACCCGCAGTGAAATACTCCACCGCGGCCCGTAAAAATGCGAGCCTGAGTTATTTTAAGTAGCCTTGCTCCAAAAGCGCCCATACCTTCGAACGGATACCTTAAAAGACATCTGTTATAGTGAATGTTCCCGTCAACCCGTTAGACTGTCTGCCTTTGTTGTCCTTAACTGAAGTCAGAAACGTGTAAACTCCTTTTTTTGCCGCGCTGCAATCGATTCCGAAGGCCAGGGTGTCCGACGTCCGCAGGGCAGTATCGGTCAGGGGGATCGATTCCTCAGCCACCTGTTTACCTTGAGCGTCATACACTATTGTGTTTACTGATGTTGTTTCCCCCTGTGCACGGGTTATGTTGAATGTGCCCGTAACCGTGAAAACCCCTTTCTCTTCCAAGGGCGCCCGCAACGTAGCATAGGTTAGATTTGCGATTTTCGGCCCCTCATCCATCCGGTTTAAACAGCCACTGAGTCCAACAAGTGGAAGCCACGCTATGAAGACTATTATTGAAAAAGCATGTTTATTTTCTTTCATGACGGAGTGCTCCTTCCCTTCACGGTAAGCGCGTTTTTCTATCTCTCATTTAAGCCTATCACCCCGCGAAGGGTTGTCAAGAATATAATGTTCATATAAGAAGATTGAGCAGCTATTTCTCAGACTGACAACGACAATTTAACCGGCGGGAAACAGCGGGGAGGTTTAATCATGAGTGCGGGCTTTCTTGCGAACCATAAAACGATACTCAAGAAGTGGAGCAGTGGATCGCACTGAAGAGGCTAGACATGCTGCGGAGTCTCTGTAATTGCTGCGTCTTCAAGGTTTTCGATTTTATCCTGGCGCCCGAATGCAGGATGTGCGTCATACGAAAAGGAATTGTCTGCATTGCCAATGAGGGAAAGAAAGATATTTCAGACTGCGGCGAGATGCAAACCCCCGTCGAGCAGCCGAAAGGGCGCCTTGAGGGGGGCGTTTCAATCACTGCCTTAATTCAAATGCTCTGAAAGGACAGGAGATGAACTGGAGCGTAGGATTGATGAAAAAGAACCTGTGAACACCGAACTGATGACATCTCCCTCCACCCAACCCATCATGCCAGCAACCTAACCTTCATCTCCACCGGTTCCTTTTTTGGTCCACTGCCGATTTTAGCAGGGTGCCCCACAGGCACCACAGCCATGAACTCTCCTCCCGGCTCACCGAGAAAGTGGAGCACTTCGTCCTTAATCAGGTAAAGAACGCCGAGCCAGACTGTGCCGAGGCCAAGTGAAGTTGCTGCCAGCAGCATGTTCTCGACAGCCGCTGCTGAACTCTGGATTTCCATGGTCCGGAAGAATTCATGGGCCTTCTCTTTTTCAACCTTGAAAAGCTCTGTTCCGTGTCTGATAAGATCTCCCGTGTTCGCGACAGCGATGACGACCGGCGCGGAGATGATGCTTTTCGCTCCCATCCTAAGAAGGGTCGCTGCGGGCCGGGGAAAGGACGTTGATTTCTCCGTTACGAGCTGCGCCAGTCCCTGTTTTTTTTCTCCGCGAAGGATGATGAAACGCCATGCCTGCTGGTTGTGGGCGGAAGGCGCAGCATTAGCAGCGTGAACAAGTATTCTGACCTCTGCCTCGGTTACGTCGTCCCTGAGAAACGTTCTTACACTGTGGCGCTTGTTGATGGTTTTCAGGGTTTCATTGTGAGTCACACCGGATTCATCAGGATCCATGATTGTCCTCCCTCGCTACGCGCTGTCGCATCAATGCTGTTTCCGTGAACATATCAAAGGGCATCGGCGAAGTCAAGCATGTCGACGGCGGCCAGGGTAAGGCGGTAGAGGAGAAAGGGGAGAAGAAAAATCCGCCAGGAACCAAATGCTTGAACGCGAGGCGCAAGTATGAGACGAAGGCCGCGAAGAAAGATCATTTCCTCGGTCTCAATTCGTGTCTTTCTCATACACGAGTCATTCATGTTAAGACATAGTTATTTTTTTACTCCCGTGAAAATATTTTATTTTTCAATGATTAACAAAAGAGGCAGAATCAGCTTGGCACCAGCCGTCAGCATTGCGGCTACGGGATGCATCGTAAAATATAGTTGCAAGCGTTATTGACAATCGAAGAGGTTGTGCTAAGCTTATGCAAACAGTTTTAGTGTTTATATGAAGAAGGCGATTACTAATGAAGAGGATATTACCACTTTTAACGACAATGGCATTTGTTTTTGCCGTTGGATTAGCTTATGCTGATGAGGGCATGATCCCGAGCAAGGAAATGAGTGAAAGTTGTACAATAGCATTACGTATTTCAGCATCGAAAGCATACCGTTGAAGAGGCGGGGAATGGCATTGCCTATTTTGGCGGCGAGCCGTAGACGGCACCTGCAATCTTTCCCTGTACGTTTTCGAGAACGTTTTCTGGCAAGTGGACAGTAAGCGGCAGCAACTATTCAAGGAGGCTGGATACCAGCCTGCTTTTTGTTTTTCCTTTCCCCACCGTTTGGGGTCCTCCCGACCGGGTCGGGTGTTCCTGCTATAATAAGGATGAAATCAGGAATTCTACAGCGTACACAACACGAGGGGCACTTCTCCATGCTGAATAAATCACTGCACCGCGATCTTCCGCTGATCCAGGAAGCGGATCTAGAGGGAAAGGTTGTGCTTATCCGGTTCGATCATAACGTCGTGAAGAACGGGATTATTCGCGACCCCTTTCGCATCGACCGGACCATCGGAACTCTTTTTCATATTGTTGAGCGGGGCGGAAGGCCCGTGATGATGACCCACATAGGAAGGCCGAAAAATAAAAAAAGCGGGATCATAACCTGCAGGACCGAGGAATCCGTTGAGCCGGTTGTGCGCTACATTGAGCAGAAACTCCATACGAAACTGTATATCCCGGATTTTCCACAGGAGCCCGGCCGCGGGATTGCCGGGATCGACACATCCATCAACCTTGCCATCAGGGACTTGAGAGAGCGGAAGATCGGGGGCATCTACCTTCCGAATACGCGCTGGTTCCAGGGCGAGGAGGGCGAGGCCGGGCTTCAGGAGCGCTTCGCCCTCCAACTCGCCGGGCTGGCTGATATCTACGTGAATGACGCATTCGGTTCCTGGCAGCCGCACGCTTCGACGTACAACATAACGAGGCACCTCCCCTCCTTCGCAGGATATCTGCTCCAGCAGGAGATTACACACTTGGACGGAGTGATGAAGCCCGAGAGGCCCTTCCTTGCCGTGGTCGCGGGCTCGAAGTACGATACCAAAATCAAACCGCTCAATGCCCTCTATGACAAGGTGGACCGCCTGATGCTCGGTGGCGTCATTTACAACACGTACCTCTGCGCCAAATATCAGATACGGATAAAAGGCGTGAGTGACGAGGACCGCGTACTCGCGCAAGAGCTCGTTGAAAAGGATCGTCTCGCGAAGAAAATCGTCGAGCTTCCGCTGGTTGTGGAATCGGACGTCGCCGACGAGAGGGTCGAGGGGAGATACCGGACAATCTCCACGAGGGACTTCAAGCCTGGCGCCGCCTACGGATATGTCCTCGACATTGACCCGCGGTCTTTTGAAGAAAGGAGCGTCGCAGAGGCCATCAATTCGGCAAAAACAATTTTTGTCAATGCCGTCATGGGATACACACCACACTTTTCCGCCGGGTCCCAAGCGCTCGACAATACGATCGACCGGAACAGAGATGCCATGAAAATGTACGGGGGAGGAGATACTCTTCAGGAATTCAAAAACCTTCTGCCGGGTCTTTATCTTTCCGTTATGGACGACGCTAGTTACTATTTCTTCACCGGCGGTGGGACAGTGCTCACCGCAATCGAGCGCGGTAGTCCCTACGGCCTTGAGCCAGTCGAAGCGCTGATGGATGCGAAGAAAAAACAAGGAATGGAACGGTAAACATCGAGGATGTCATAAGGAAATGTCTTGCAGCGGGATATTAGACGCAAGAACTGTAACATACAGAAGATCCCCGAAAAAGTATAAGTGAGCATTCTCCAGTAGCCTATCCCGGCATATCTATTTCGATTGTTATTTCACTGCATGAGCGAGACGGATCATTCGCTACTTCATGAGTGTGCGAAATAGCGCTGTCCTTTTTTCTGTGGTGACCCTTGATAATGTTGCATAATTACGTGATTTTTTTATCTCTTTCTCTTTTTTTTCTCATTCTTCATTTCATACTGCAGGAAAAACCCTACAATCGGACAGCACACATGGAGAGGACTGCTCTGTTTAGTGGTGATCGTTGATAATGTTGCATAATTACGTGATTTTTTTATCTCTTTCTCTTTTTTTTCTCATTCTTCATTTCATACTGCAGGGAAAACCCTACAATCAGACAGCAAAGACGGAGTGGACTGGTCTGTTTAAAAGTTAAAATGTCTTATAAAATCATTGATATGACAAACATAAAATGGCTGGCATGATGTTTGCTTCATATTATGGGACCGGTTCAGAAGATGTTTTTTTGCATCATTAGTATTCGATCAGTAGTTGAATCCGAGTATTCTTAATGGAAAGAAAATTACTACAGAGTTCACGTTTTTCTCTTGCAATCTCTGTGAACACAGTGGTAATTATGCTTTCTGCCTTCAGATTTTCCAGGTTAGGTATCAACGGGATCTAATATTACCTTATTTTTTGAGGAGAATTCCCGCAGTCTACGCGATCTAGAAATTTCTTTTTCAGAATCATATAAACGATAATACTCAACCATCCGCGAGGGTGGGGCGGAAAGCCTTCAGGATCTCTCTGAGACAGCCGGGTTGCCGAAATATCTTGCGATATCAAGGCGCCCGGCTTTTTTTGTTTCCCACGAACAACGGCGCACAACAAGGAGGTGATGACATTCTCGGCAACGACCGCAGACACGGGCTTCTGCGGAACGCCTCATCGACTGATGAAATAGAATGTTGCTGCAGAGTTTAAATGACTCAACCAACAATGAGGGACAGGTCCTGGCTATTTCGGGGTTTGTTATGAGAAGGATGCTAGTAAAAATTATAAAGGAGATACAAAGAATGACAAAAAGATTTTTCACGATGTTGATGGTGAGTGCCGCAGTGATGAGCCTCGTTTTGAGCGGCTGCGGCTCTGGAGGAGGTGCCGTCTCGTCAGGGTCGAATACTTCGCAGACGGTGCAGGGCGTAGCCGCCTCGGGAGCTCCGATCGTGGGCACGGTTACGCTGAACGACAATTCGACACCTCCCCGCGTGATGACGACTGCGTCGGCCAGCGATGGTTCGTTCGCGTTTAATGTGGGTGGACTCACACCGCCGTACACCCTTTCGGTTTCTTGGACGGACAATTCCGGTACGAATCAACTGTACTCTTTTGCGAACGGACCCGGGACTGCCAACATAAATCCATTCTCAAATGCCGTATTTGCGGCAGCAGCCGGAGTGCCCGATATCGCAACATTTACCGGCAATCCGACTTCCGCAATGATCCGCGCGATGATGTCAGGACTAGCGTCCATGGATGGTGCTCTTCGGACCGAATTATCTCCGCTGTTCCAGCGGTATGGAACATCCCAAGATCCAATCAGCGACACTTATGTGGCCAACTATACCGGAATTGATGCCATGTTCGACGACGTGATTATCACCGTGTCCAACGGCATGATCAATGTAACGAACAGGCAAACAGGAGCCGTGATCTTTACATGCCCGGAAGGCAACATCCCCTCCGGCACTTTTAACAACGCTAACATGCCCGGCGGCGCGGGAACGATCGATGGCGCGGCTCTTTATGCCAGCAACTGCAGTATCTGTCATCAGACGCTGGCCACGAGCACCGTACTGGGAGCCACGGCTGCCCAGATTCAGGCCGCGATCGTAAGCGTTGGCAGCATGAGCACACTTTCAAGCCTCTCGGCTTTACAGATTCAGGCAATTGCGTCGGCGCTGTCATCGACTCCGTCAACAACCACACCACCAGCAGCCTGCACCTATACCTATAACGTATGGGGCGCATGCCAGTCGAATAATACCCAGACCAGAAACGTACTGACCACTTCACCCAGCGGCTGTATAGGGACGCCTCTTACTTCCCAGGCCTGCGTCTATACGCCCCCTACACCTACGGCCTGCACCTATACGTACAACACCTCGGGCCCCTGTTTGTCGAACAACACACAGGCCATAACCGTCGCGACAGCACTTCCAGCCGGCTGCACGGGTACGCCGGCCACGTCCCAGGCCTGTGTTTATACGCCGCCTACACCTACGGCCTGCACCTATACGTACAACACCTCGGGTCCCTGTTTGTCGAACAACACACAGGCCATAACCGTCGCGACGGCACTTCCAGCCGGCTGCACAGGTACGCCGGCCACGTCCCAGGCCTGCGTTTATACGCCGCCTACACCTACGGCCTGCACCTATACGTACAATGCCTGGGGCGCCTGTCAGTCGAACAACACGCAGACCAGAACCGTAGCAACGTCAACGCCGACTGGCTGCAGCGGGACCCCGCTTCTGTCGCAGGCATGCGTTTATACGCCGTCAACGGTTACGCTGGCCGAAGTGACAGCGACCTGCACCGCATGTCACGGTCTTACGGTGAACACGACCGTATTAGCGTCCGGCGGGTATACGATCACCGGGAGCGCCTCTTCCATGTTGTCGACGATCAACACTATGGTTGGGAAAGGGGCCACACTCGCACCCGGTGCGACTGCACAGGATTATGCGAATTTCATGGCAACTCTTCCTTGATGATGTTGGCGTGAGAGGGGCCGGTTCTCTATTCTCTTGGCCGCGTATCAATGCATTTGCAGCGGCTTTGAATCAGAAAAAAGAATAACAGGCGCTATGACCGAACACTGATAAGAGTGAGTTTAAAAATACGGGGGATCTGCTAAACCCAGGTCCCCCTTTTTTGACGTTGTTGATAAAAATTTCAATGGTTCGCGCGCCATGAGGGTTGCAGCCACATGCCTCAGTCGTTTCAGAGGGGGGATAAGGCGTTGGGAATGCGACTCCGGTTCGGGCACCGGAGCCGCTCTTCGAAGCACGATGATGGTTTAGGCCGAATGAGTCTTTGCATTCTCGAACATGAGTTTCGCCATTGCCTTTGCAAAAGCTGCGGGTTCCTTGACCTTGGATCCTTCGAGCAGCAGCGCTTGGTTGTACAGGAGGTCGATGTATTCCTTCAGCAGCTCGTCCTGTCCTCCCTTATTGAGAAGATCGTTCATGGCCATGAAAACCTGATGCGCCGCGTTGATCTCCAGGATTCTTTTATCGGCCGGCACTTCCTGCCCCATGGACTTGAGCAGCTTCTCCATCTGCGGATCGAGCCCGCCTTCGTCGGCAACGAGGCAGCAGGCAGAGTCCGTGAGCCTGCCGGAGAGGCGTACATCCTTGACCTCGTTCTTCAACTGCTCTTTTATTACGTTGAGCAGCTTCCCGAATTTCTCCTTTGACTTTTCCTTTTCCGCGCCGCTGGAGGTTTCGAGGTTGATGTCGCCCTTGACGACGGATTTGATCTTCTTGCCCTTGTATTCTTTCAGGGATGACAGGATGATGTCGTCGATGTCATCGGTCATGACCATGACTTCATAACCCTTTTCGCGGAACGCTTCCAGGTAGGGCGACTGCAGGATGTTCTCATCGGGTCTGCCCGTGATGTAATATATCTCGCCCTGAGCAATGGGCATGTTCTTCACGTAATCCTCAAATGTCGTAAACTTGCCCGTCTCCGTTTTGGTCGAAGGGAACAGCATGAGATCGGCGATTTGCTCCTTCCGCGAAAAATCGAAGTGGATACCTTCCTTGAGCACTCTGCCGAATTCCTTGTGGAACGAAACATAAGAGTCATAGGTGTCTTTCTTCATGTCGGCCAGCGTGTCGAGAACTTTTTTAGTGATGTTTTTCTTGATAATTTCCACGTGCTTGTTGGACTGGAGAATCTCCCGGGATACGTTCAACGGTAGGTCCGACGAGTCGACCACGCCTCTGATGAAGCGCAGGTACTCCGGAATGAGCTGTTCGCAGTGATCCATGATCTGGACCCGCTTCACGTATAGCGTTGGCCCGATCTGGTAGTCGCGGTAGAGGATTCCGTAGGGTGCTTTTGCCGGGATGTAGAGCAGTGCCGTGAATTCCGAGGTTCCTTCAGCGCGATAATGGATGATCTTCGCGGGATCGCCGAAATCGTGGGATATATGCCGGTAGAACTCGCTGTACTCATCGGCCTTTATTTCCGACGGGCTCCTGAGCCAGATGGCCTTGCCGGAGTTCATCTTTTCTTCTTCGGTAATCTTGATGACTTTGTCTTTTTCGAGCGGGTTTTCTTTTTCCCGCTCGACGTCCATCACTACCGGATGTTCGATGTAATCAGAGTATTTCCTGATGACCGATTTTATTTCCCATTCATTCAGATAATTTTTGTCGTCTGCCTTGAGGTGGAGGACGACGTCGGTTCCCGCGATCTGTTTTTCGGCTTCCTCGACAGTAAAGGCGCCGTCGGCGCTCGATTCCCATTTAACGGCTTTTTTTGTCGTTTCCGTAGCTTTCCTGGTTATAACGGTGACCTTGTCAGACACCATGAAGGATGAGTAGAACCCGACGCCGAACTGGCCGATGAGTTCCGGTTTGTCCTTCAGCTCCTTGCTCTGCAGTGCGAGCAGGAAATCTTTGGAGCCTGAATGGGCTATGGTCCCGAGTTCGGCGACGACTTCATCATGGGTCATTCCAATCCCATTGTCGCTCACTGTTAGCGTGCCTGCTGCCTTGTCTACAACGATCTTGATTTTCCATTCGCCAGTGTTGGCGAGGATGTCCCTGTTCGTAAGCGATTCGAACCTTGCCTTGTCTATGGCATCGGAGGCATTGGAAATGAGCTCCCGTAAAAAAATCTCCTTGTGGGAGTAGAGGGAGTGAATCATCAGGTTCAGAAGTTCTTTTACTTCAGTCTTGAATTCCATTTTTTCCACAGTCATTGCTTCACCTCGGTAGTTATTATTCTCAGCGGGGACAGATACCCGCCTGTGTGTTAGTAACTGACGACAGCACCACCCTTTTGCTCAGCGTGCATGGTTTTTCTGCAACGAAGCTCTGGAACACCACCGGCAAAAGTACCAACCTACTCGGACCGCGATAATACCTTCTGTTGCTACCCAAGGCTCCACTCACAAAGCGCTCCGGGTAATTTTGGGGGTATGGCAAAACTAAAAGCGGCATGAATTATCTTTGCCGCTTCTGCTGTTTACTACTGTCCCGTTCACTATGGTCTGTGTTCAAAATAATAAGCTAATCCCTCATCAAATAAATGATCCACACTCCCGACTTTCACCTAAGTGAAATCTCCTTAATACTGGTCACATCACTTTGCGATTGCAACCCGCGCGGCTTGGGGCCCTTCCGTCCCCTGCTCCTCGATGAACGTGACTTCGGCCCCGAATTTCAGCTTGCTGAACTCCTCATTGAGGACACTGTTGCGGTGAAAATAAATCTCACGGTTATCCGGTGTTTTAATAAAGCCGTAAGCTTCGCCCGGGAATATCCTCACAATACGGCCTGTCGGTATTGTTTCATGGGACTTAACTTCGCCTTGGATCCGGCTCGCATGTTCTTCGAGAAGCCTTACCGCCACATTAAAAGCGTCGCGGACCGCGACATAGACGTCTTCATTTTCCTGGCGGCTGACAGCTATTTCCTTGCTCGGGACGGTTATATCGATGCGAACACTGTACAGTTTGCCCTGATGGTGCCTGCGCTGCGATTCTTCGACCACGACTCTGCAACTCATAATTCTGTCGTAGAATTTATCCAGCTTGGTCGCTTTTTCGTTGATATTCGCTTCAATTGCTTCAGACTTGGGGATATTCCGAAACGTAATTTGTAAAGGAATTCTCATATTTAGCCCCCTTTACCCGAAAAAAAGATTTTCATGTACTCTTAAATAAAACTTAACACCAAACAGCGAAACTGTCAATGGAAGGGAACAAGGGAATTGTTAAGAGTTTAGAGTAATAAAATAAAAGGAAGACTGATCGGTCGAGCGCTTGACCTGCCTGTTGTCTGCCGGCTAGGAACCTCCAGAGATTGATCAGGGCGAGGACCAGCGCCGGGCAGATGTGCCAGTCGATCCGTTCGGCTTTTCGAGCTTCGCAGATATCTGCGAATATTATGGTTTTTCTCCTCTCTCAAAGAGATCACGCATTGACCGTATTATTTTACGGTCATGTTTTAAGCGCTCGCCTTGTTCAGTAATGCAAGGGAAGAATCATCTATATCAAGTCGTGTGGCGGCGGTGAGATCGCTCAATTGTTCTATACTCGTAGCGCTGGCAATAGGGGCGGTAACGCCCGGCCGGGCCATCAGCCAGGCAAGCGAGATGGTCGCAGGTTTTGTGTTATATTTTCCGGCAACCTGGTCTAGGGCCTCAAGAATGCGGTAGCCCCGCTTGTTCAGGTACAATCTGACGCCCTGACCACGGATGCTCTTGGTCAGGTCATTTTCCGAATGGTACTTGCCCGTGAGAAAGCCGCTGGCCAGCGAATAATAGGTTATCACGCCCAACCCGTTTTCGCGGCAGAGTGGTTCGAACGATTGTTCATATTCGGCGCGGTCATAGAGATTGTATTTTGGCTGCAGGCTTTGATAGGCTGGATATCCCCGTTCCTTGCTGGTTTGCAAAGACTGCGAAAGCCGTTCTGCGCTGAAATTGGAGGCGCCAATGGCTCGTATTTTGCCCTGTTTGACCAGATGGGCGTATGCTTCCAGCGTCTCTTCAATAGGCGTGCCGGGATCGTCCTTATGGGACTGATAGAGATCAATAACATCCGTTTGGAGCCGGCGCAGCGATTCCTCTACGGCGCGGAGGATATAGACTTTTGACAGTCCTTTCCTGCCCGGGCCAACTTCGCTTCCGACCTTTGTGGCGATGACAACCTTGCCCCGGTTTCCGCTTTTCTTCAACCACTTCCCGATAATGGATTCTGATTCTCCACCCTTGTGCCCGGCGACCCACGTTGAGTAGCTGTCAGCAGTATCGATCAGATTGCCTCCCGCTCCTACGAAGGCATCGAGGATGCCGAATGCCGTTGTCTCATCGACGGTCCAGCCGAAGACGTTTCCTCCAAGGGCAAGAGGATAGATTTCAATGCCTGAATTTCCCAGCTTGCGTTTTTTCATGGTGTCTCTCCCGTGGAAGGTTCTTCAACCGCCGCATTTTTCGCATGCTCGGCGGCCAGGAACAGGTACATCGCCGGCACCACGAAAAGCGTGAACAGTGTGCCGATCGAGACCCCGGTCATGATCACCAACCCCATATTGAAACGGCCCGCCGCGCCCGCACCAGATGCCATCACTAGAGGCAGCACGCCCAGGACCATCGCGGCCGTGGTCATCAGGATTGGCCGAAGCCGTATAGCGGCGGCCATCTCAACGGCTTCACGTTTGTTTTTGCCTTCCCGCTGCATATCGTTGGCGAATTGCACAATCAGAATGCCATGTTTGCTGATTAGACCAATGAGCGTTACCAGACCCACCTCGGAATAGATATTCAGGCTTGCGCCGCCGATGCCGATGCTAATAAAGATCATGGCTCCGCAGATCGACATGGGCACGCTCACAAGCACGGTAAAGGGATCGCGGAAGCTCTCGAACAGCGCCGCAAGGGAGAGGAATATAATGATCAGCGAAAACACGAACGTGACGAGCAGCGCGCTCGATTCCTGCACATATTGCCTCGACTGGCCGGCATAATCGATGCTGTAGCCCTGGGGCAGCACTTGCGATGCGATTTTTTTTAGCGTTTCGAGCGCCTGCCCCTGCGTGACGCCGGGGGCCGTTACCCCCGAGATCGTGGCGGAATTGAGCTGCTGAAAATGGTTAAGCGATTCAGGAACCACGGCCGTAGTGAGGCTGGTGACCGTTGCAATTGGGACCGTTTCCCCTCCCGGTGTCGTGATGTAGTAGTCCTGCAGCTGCGCGGCGTTCAGGCGGTCGCGCTGCATCACCTGGGGGATCACCTTGTAGGAGCGCCCGGCAAGGCTGAAGTAATTGACATAGCCGCCGCCGAGCATGGAACCTAGTGCGCCGCCCACGTCGCTCATGGTCAAACCAAGCTGAGCCGCCTTGTCGCGGTCGAACTGCACCGTTGTTTGCGGCTTGTCGATCTTCAGATCGCTGTCGAGGAACGCGAACAAGCCACTGGCGTATGCCTTGCCCATGAGCGCCAGGGACACGTCGTTCAGCCGCTCGAACGGTTCCGTGGTTCCGATCACGAACTGGACAGGCAGGCCACGTCCCGAACCAGGCAAGGGCGAGCGCTGGAATGCGACACTGCGCAAGCCCGCGATCCGGCCGAGATCCGCCTGCACCAGCGGCTGGATTTGATCCGCCGTGCGTTTACGTTCGTCCCAGGGTTTCAGAACCATGCCTGCAATGGTTGAGTTGAGTCCACTGATGCCGTCGAACTGGAATACATGGTCTGTTTCCGGGAACAAGACATAGGCCTGATACACTTGCCTGGAGTAGAGCTGCGTCTGGTCAAGACTTGCGTCGGGAGCCGCTGTACCCAGGCTGATAATGATGCCTTGGTCCTCCAGCGGCGCGAGTTCACTCTTCGAGGAGGCATAGAGGAAATAGATGCTGATCAAAATAATGGCGCCGAAAACGCCAATGACCGGCAGGGAATTGAGCGCCCCGTGCAGTACCCGTTCATAGGCGCGCCGCAGGGTGTTGAACTGGGTGTCGATGAAAGCCGCGAACCGTCCCTGCCCGCCGTGATCAGAAGGCTTCAGGAACAGCGAACACATCATAGGAGATAACGTCAGGGCGATGATTGCTGACACAGCGACGGCGCCGGCGAGGGTATAGGCGAACTCAGTGAATAGCGCTCCGGTGAGCCCCCCCATGAAGCCGATGGGCACATACACGGCGATGAGCACCACCGAGATCGCAACAATCGGACCGGCCAGCTCCCGCGCGCCCTGGATTGCCGCCGGCAGGGGCTTCAAGCCTCCTTCCATATGGCGATGCACGTTTTCCACCACAATGATGGCGTCGTCCACCACGAGCCCGATGGCGAGCACAAGCGCAAGAAGCGTGAGCAGGTTGATCGTATAACCGAGAATCAGCATGATGAAGAAGGCGCCGATCAGGGAAAGCGGCATGGCGATCGTCGGAATGATGACCGACCTGATGGTGCCAAGGAACAGGAATATCACGACCGTCACAATCAGGAGCGCTTCCGCCAGCGTGACGATCACTTCGTGAATCGAGCTGTTCACGTACTTGGTGGCGTCATACACGATGCGCCCTTCGAGGCCCTCGGGCAGCTGCTGGGCGATCCCGGGGAAAACCTTGCGCACTCCGTCGATCACCGTGAGCAGGTTGGCAGTGGGCGCCACCAGGATACCGACATAGACGGCGCTCTGTCCGTCAAAAGAAACAGCGGTATCGTAATCTTCCGACCCGAGCGACACCTTGGCGACATCACCGAGACGGACGATAGCGCCGTTTTTCGACTTGATGGCCAAGTTTCTGAATTCCTCGACTGAATGCAGGCCCGTGTCCGCCGTGAGATCGACGGTTACCATCTGACCTTTGGTGCGGCCGACAGCGGAGATGAAGTCGTTCGCCGCGAGGGCATTGCTTACGCCTGTGCCGCTTACACCGTAGGCGGCCATCTTGTCCGGGTCGAGCCAGGCCCGCAGCGCAAAGCGGCGCTGGCCGAGAATCTCGGCAGTCTGCACGCCGTCAACGGCCTGCAGCTTGGGCTGGACCACCCGGATGAGATAGTCGGTGATCTGATTCGTGGGCAGCACTTTACTGTAAAACCCGAGATACATGGAATCGATAGTCTCGCCCACGGCGATGGTGATTACCGGCTGCTGTGAACCCTGCGGCAGCTGATTCAGAACCGCGTTGACCCTCGTGTTGATCTCAGTGAGTGCCTTGTTCGGGTCATAGTTCAGACGCAGGCTGGCCTGGATCGTGCTCACGCTCAGCATGCTCGACGAGGTGAGATAGTCGATGCCGTTGGCCTGGGCGATTGAATTTTCAAGCGGTGTCGTGATGAATCCGGCCACCAGCGCCGGATCGGCGCCGTAATAGGTCGTCGAAACCGTCACGACTGCGTTCTGGGTCAACGGATACTGGCGAATCGGAAGGACCCCAGCCGAACGCAGACCCAGTACCAAAATCAGCAGGCTGACCACCGTGGCAAGCACCGGACGCTTTATGAAGAGATCGGTAAATTTCATGGTAAAACGCTTAATACTGTTTCATGTCTCTTTTTTTGCATTATGGTTAATTAAAAACTCCCGACTCAAAAACTGTTTTACTGGTCCACCGGTTTCGGCGCCTCTTCATTGGACGGCTGGACCGTATTGTTGATGACGACAGGGCTGCCGTTTCTGAGTTTTAACTGGCCGCTGGTGACCACCATCTCGCCCTCCTTGAGTCCTGTCAGGATCGCCACTTGATCTCCGCGCTTCTCTCCCACGGTAATAAAGGATTGCTTCACGGTCAGGAGTGGTTTGTTGCCAGGCCCTTTGGCGCCTTCCTCGACGATGAAGATTGTATCGCCGTAGGGGTTATAGGTCACGGTTGTTTGCGGCAGCGTCAGGTATCGCTGCACTTCGCCGGACTGGACCTCGATTGATGCGAACATGCCCGGCAGGAGGGCGCGGCGGGAATTGCTGATCAGCGCTTCAGCCTGGAAATTCCGCGTTTCAGGATCCACCTTCGGATCGATCGTCGTTATCCTGCCGCTAAAGGTTCGGCCCGGATAGGTGTCGGTATTGACGATGACTTCCTGGCCGATTGCCATATGGGAAAGCTCCTGCTGCGGCAGATAAAAGTCGACGTACAGTGAATCGAGCGACTGCAGGGTGACGATTTTGTCACCCGGATTCAGATACTGGCCGGGGTTCACCGTACTGATTCCGAGTTTGCCCGCGAAGGGGGCGGTTATGGTCTTTTTGTCCACGAGCGCCTGCTGCTGATCAACCTGCGCCCGCTTGCTCTTAAGGTCGGCGGTTTCGGCGTCGAGCGTTGCCTGGCTAACGGCCTGCACTTCAAACTGCTTCTTGTCCCGCTCGTAGGTCGTCTGGGCCAGGTCCGCCGCTGCCTTGAGCGATTCCAGCTGTGCCTTATCGGCATCGGCATTGAGCTCGACCAGAAGCTGTCCCTCCTTCGCCTCGTCGCCGGACTTGAAATGGAGCGAACGTACCAGGCCGGAAATCTCGCACGTGACGTCCACGCCGCGTACAGCGCGTAGGCTTCCCACCGCTCTGAGCTGCGGCTGCCAGGGCTGATATTCGGCCTTGATCGCGGTGACGGTCGCGGGCGGAAGCTGGATGGACGCGTATTTCTTCATCATCCGGCTCTGAAACAGTTTGTACCCGAGGACGCCGCCAAACAGAACGCCGACGACGAGGATCATGATGATCATTCTCTTGGCCATGATAAATATCTCCAATTTAACTGCGGAGTACCAAAATATTATTGATGTCATTCCGGTTCTTCCGGAATCGTTATTTTTCAAATCGCTTTATCAGGTGCCATTATTTCGAGTCTACCGGAACGCCTCATTCCTTCTTCGAAACCGCAGCCTCCTCCGCTTGCGGCGTCCTGTTCCACCATCCGCCCCCCAAAGCCTGGAACAAAGCAGCGGTATCGGCAAACCGCGCAGCTTGGGCGGCAACCAGGTTTATCCGAGCCTCCTGGTGCTGGCGCTCTGCGTTCAGCAGCGATAGGTAATTCACCGCTCCGAGCTGGAACTGTTTTTGCGTAAGATCGAATGTCTCCGCTGCAGCCGCTTCAGCGGTAGATTGCGCCTTGAGCGTCTGCGCATCGGCATCGAGTGCGCGTAGCACGTCAGCCACGTTCTGGAAGGCGAGAAGCACGGTGGCGCGGTACTGGGCATCGGCCTGGTCGTAGGCGGCCACGGCTGCACGACGTTTGGCGCTCAGCTCTCCGCCGTGAAACAACGGCTGCAACAGTCCTCCGGTCAGGCTCCATATTTCTGCGCCGCTGCTGAAGAGATTGCCCGTAGTAGTCGATTCCCACCCGAAGCTGCCGCCAAGTGTGATCTGCGGGTACATGGCCGCAGTGGCCACGCCGATCTGGGCACTTGCCGCGTGCAGCAGGGCCTCCGAAGCCCGGATGTCGGGGCGCTGCCGGACAAGGGACGACGGCAGGCTGACCGGGAGCTCCTGCGGCAGTTGCAGCCCTTCGAAGTTGAACTCAGGCAGAGAAGCGGCATCACTCGGCAGTTTGCCGGCCAGTACGGCTAGCTCGTGGCGGGTCTGCGCCAGCGCTTTTTCCAGAGCCGGCAGCGTGGCCTGGGTCTGCGCCAACTGGGCCCGCTGGGCAAGGACGTCGGTCCGCGTCACCGCTCCCAGCTGGAACTGTCGGTCGACCACCGCGAGCTGCTTTTCCTGGTCCGCGATGATATCCCGGGTTGCACTGATCTGCGCGCGCTGCAGCGCTTCCTCGATCGCGGCGGTTACGATATTCGAGGTGATCGTGAGATAGGCGCCTTCCAATTGGAAACGTTCATAGTCGACCTGGGAGCTGAGCGCTTCAAGCTCGCGCCGCGCGCCTCCGAACAGGTCGAACGCGTACTGTACATTCACCGAAGCATTATAAAGGGTGAAGGCGGGGAACGTGGTGGACGGCTGGCCAAACTCCGCGCCTGAAATTTTCTCTCGGGAAGCCGAAACATTGGCATCCACGCTCGGGAAAAGCGCCGAACCGACCAACGCGCGAAGGTTTTCCCGTGCCTGGCGGAGTGTGGCCTGCGCCGCAGCCAGTGTTGGGTTGTCAGCCAGAGCCTGGCGGAGCAGCTCATCGAGCTGCGCTGAATGCAGCAAGGTCCACCACTGGGCAGGGATGTCCTGTCCGGGAGCAAAGCGCTGCGAGACTCCGCCGGGACCCGGCGAAGCTGCTGTTTCAGGCGGCAGAGCAGCTGCTGTATAAACAGTCGTCGAGGGGGCGGCCGGCGCGTGGAAATTCGGTCCCACGGCACAAGCGGCTAAAACCATTCCCGCAGCTGCAGCAGCAATTGAAATCTTTCCGTGCAAAGTCCCTCTCACGTTATTACGCTCCAACATCTCTTGTTGTACTATGATCCTGAAGTGTAAAATTCCACTTTATCCTTTATAATAAAAAGCATACCACGGTAGAAAGGGACTTTTTTAATTACCCGTAAAAAATTCAAAATAAAGCAGCAGTGAATGAAAAAATTCAGGTTCAAAGTTTAGGGTGAAACGGTCCGGACTTAGAAATTATGAGAGTGATAGATTAATGTCTCCGGACAGAGGAACGTCATCCAGCCTTCGATTGTTTCACTATTTTCTAGTGAGCATGGACTCAACTGCGTCTGCCGGAACGGGTTTGCTGAAGTAATAGCCCTGCACCATGTCGCAACGCAGGATATGGAGAATCTTCAATTGCTCCTCGGTTTCGACGCCCTCGGCGATGGTCTTTAAGTGAAGATTGTGCGCCATGGAGACGATACTGGAAACGATGGCCCCGTCGTCGGGATTGTTGGTGATGTCGCGGACAAAGGAGATGTCTATCTTAAGATTGTCCGCGGGCAGCTTTTTGAGGTAGCTCAGGGACGAGTAGCCTGTGCCGAAATCGTCGATGCTGATGGAGATGCCCAGGTCCTTGAGTCTGCTGAGCAGCACCCTGACCTGCTCGGGGTTCTGCATCATGGCGCTTTCCGTCAACTCGAAGGCGAGATTGCGCGGGTCGATGCCCGACTGCCTGACAGTGGCTTCCAGAAAATCGCCCAAGTCGGTCTGCTTGAACTGGACCGCGGAAAGGTTTGTTGTGACGGGCACCATGGCGTATCCCCGGTCCTGCCAGGACCGGATCTGACGGCATACTTCCTGGACTATCCATTGTCCCACTTCGATGATCATCCTGGTTTCCTCAAGCACGGGAATGAAATTGGATGGATAGACGAAGCCGTGCTCCGGGCTATTCCAGCGGATCAGCGATTCCATGCCCGCAATCTTTCGCGTGTGGACGTCGAAATAGGGCTGGTAATAGAGCAGGAATTCATTGTTCTTCAGGGCATGGAACAGGCTTTTCTGGACCAGGGCAAAGGTCGATGCCAGGCGGTTCATGTCCGTGGTGAAAAACTGGTAGGTATTTAAGCCCTGCTCCTGGCATTTGGCGAGGGCGACCTCCGCGTTTTTGACGAGTTCGGCTGCGTCTTCGGTGTCCTGGGGCGCTACGGAAATCCCAATGTGTACATTCACGCCGAGATCGGTTCCCGCGACCTGCAAAGGCTGCCTGCATGCGTGGAAAACCTTGTTTACGACGATGACGACATCTTGGGACTGGGCGACGTCGACAAGCAGCATGGCGAACTTATTCCTCCCGAGGCGTGCCACAGAATCTCCCTCCCGCACGACCGCCGAAAGCCTCCTGCCCGTTTCTTTCAGAACCTCGTCACCGACCTCGGCCCCCAGGGTTTCGTTGATGTAGGTAATGCGGTCGATATCGACGGCAAGCACAATAACGAGCCGTTTGCGGAATTCGCCCCGCGGGATTTCAAGCTTGATGCGGTCCAGCAGGAGGGTCCTGTTCGGCAGCCCGGTCAAGCCGTCATAATAGGCCAGGTAGTTTAGCCGGTCCTCGAACTGCCGCTGTTGGGTCAGATCTTTTGATGTGGCGATGAAATGAGTGATCTCACCTTTCTCATCCTTGAGGGGCGTTATGGTGTGGTACAGCTCAAAGAGCTCGCCGTTTTTCCTGCGGTTCTTGAGTATGGCGCGGTAGGGCTGGCCGGAAAGGATCGTTTCCCACATCTCTTTATACACCATGGGGTCGCTTTGTCCGGACTGGAGTATCCGGGGATTTTTGCCGATGAGCTCCTCCCTGCTGTAGCCGCTCAGCTCTATCGCGGCGGCATTCGCATATTCGATTGAACCGTTGCGGTCTGTGATCAGGACCCAGTCCGACGTACCTTCGACCGCCAGTGACAGCTTTCGCAGTTCCCGTTCGGTTTTCTTAAGGTCCGTTATGTCGGTCAGGGAAGCAACGCTTTTATTTGTGCCCGGGATCAGGGCTACACTTGCATAAACGTCCCTCAGGTCGCCATCCTTGTGCCTGATCCTGAATTCATAGCGGACAGGCGCCGCATCAGTTTGTCGCCTGCGCAAGGCATGATAGATCATCATCCGCTGCAGATCATCGGCCTGGACGGCAATTGTCCAGGCCAGTTTCCCCTCAACCTCCGCCTTCGTATAGCCCGTCATTGCTTCGAATTTGGCGTTTGCCAGGGAGATGATCATGTTCTCTTCGATGATGATCGTCGCCGCCTCGGAATTCTCAAAAATGGTGCGATAACGTGCCTCGGACTCACGCATCGCCTGCTCGGTCCGCGCGTGCTCGTCGATCTCCCTTGCGTGGGCTGCATTGACGGCCTCGAGCTCCGCAAGGCGTTTAGCGAGCTGGGCCTGAAGGTCACGATATTTTTGTTCTAGTTCGTTCACGGTGTGCGAATTGAGTGCATCGGTCCTGCCATCATGAGTCATGGGTAAATGACTCCTCGAAAATCCGGAAAGATCAGCCTGCGGGATATGGCACGGTGCGATGCATAATCCCTGAGCGTGCGCTTATGTATGCCAATCGGGGGACAAAGACCTATTTCGTCGGTTTGCTTCTCTATCTGCAACTATAGCAAAGGAACAGGACCCAGGCAAGGCGGCAATAAAAAAACACTGCCTGAAGGTGCTCTGAAGTACGAAGTTAAAAGTGGAACGGCTGTCTGCATCACTCGTTGTATAGTTTGCCATCACCTGCTCGTATCTTATTCATTCGTTTCTGCATCGATCATCGAAAACCCCAGCAAAAAAGCATTTTTTGAAATGGCACACCAGTTGCTATAGGGTATACAAAACCTATTCACAGGAGGACCATGATGAGACAGATAGCAATCTACGGCAAAGGTGGTATCGGGAAATCGACGACAACGCAGAACCTGGTCGCGGCGCTCGCCGAGGCTGGTCATAAGTGCATGATCATAGGCTGCGATCCCAAGGCGGATTCGACGCGTCTTATACTGAACCGGAAGGCGCAGAACACGGTTATGGATATGGCGCGCGAAAAAGGCACAGTGGAAGATCTCGAGCTTGAAGAGGTGCTGCTGTACGGGTTCAAGAACATCAAATGTGCCGAATCGGGCGGACCGGAGCCCGGCGTAGGCTGTGCGGGCCGCGGCGTGATCACGGCAATCAATTTCCTCGAAGAGAACGGCGCCTACGGAGACGACACGGATTTCGTGTTCTACGACGTACTCGGCGATGTGGTGTGCGGCGGTTTTGCCATGCCCATCCGGGAAGGCAAGGCCAAAGAGATCTATATCGTGACCTCGGGAGAGATGATGGCCATGTATGCCGCAAACAACATTTCCCGCGGTATCCTGAAGTATGCTCAGAGCGGCGGCGTCAGGCTTGGCGGTCTTATCTGCAACAGCAGGAATACGGATAAGGAGGCTGAGCTTATCTCGGAGCTGGCCAGCAAGCTCGGGACCCAGATGATCCACTTTGTGCCGCGGGACAATGAGGTCCAGCGCGCCGAACTCCGGCGAAAGACGGTGATCGAATATGCTCCCAATCATGTGCAGGCGGATCAGTACCGGGACCTTGCAAGAAAGATCGCCGACAACAAGAACTTCGTGATCCCCACGCCGATCACTATGGACGAGCTGGAGAAGCTGCTGATGGACTACGGCATCATGGAAAAGGAAGAAGCGGTGGTGTGATTCACGGTTTAAACCGTTTGAACCGTTTACGCTGTTTAAGCCGAGTGAAGGAGGAGTCATGAGCACGGATGTGAAAGATAAAGAAACTACGAGACCTGTGAGCGGCAAGATCAAAGACACACAAAAAATGATCGAAGAGGTCCTGGATGCATACCCGGAGAAATCGAAGAAGGAGCGGGCCAAGCACCTTGCAGCCAACGATCCGACGGGACAGTGCATTACCTGCCAGGTGAAGTCGAACGTCAAATCCCGACCCGGCGTCATGACCGTGCGTGGCTGCGCTTACGCGGGAGCCAAGGGCGTGGTCTGGGGACCGGTGAAAGACCAGATCACGATCAGCCACGGCCCCGTGGGCTGCGGCCAGTACTCCTGGTGGTCGCGCAGGAACTACTACAATGGCCAGACGGGAATCGACGCCTTCGGCACCATGCACATTACGACGGACTTCCAGGAAAAGAACATCGTCTACGGAGGCGACAAGGGTCTTGAGGCCGCTATCAAGGAACTGCATGCGCTTTTCCCGCTCGGCCGCGGCATCGGGATCCTGTCCGAGTGTCCGGTGGGGCTTATCGGTGATGATATCGAGGCGGTTTCGAAGCGAGTGGCAAAGGAGATCAACATCCCGATCGTGCCGGTGCGGTGCGAGGGATTTCGTGGAGTGTCACAGTCCCTGGGGCACCACATCGCAAACGATACGATCCGCGATTACGTCCTCGGCAAGGGCGAACTCAAGCGGTCAACGCCCTATGATGTGAACCTCATCGGCGACTACAACATCGGTGGCGATGCCTGGGCCTCTCGTAAAATTCTCGAGGAGATGGGCCTCCGCGTGATCTCCCAGTACACCGGCGACTCCACGATCAACGAGATCGGCATCGCAACCAAGGCGAAGCTGAACATCATCCATTGCTACCGGTCCATGAACTACATTTGCCGGCACATGGAAGAGGCGTACGGTATCCCGTGGATGGAGTTTAACTTCTTCGGCCCCACAAAGACTTATGACAGTATCAGGAAAATTGCAGCCAAGTTCGACGAGAAGATTCAGTCCAATGCCGAGGCGGTGATCGCAAAATACAAACCACTCATGGACAAGGTCGTGGAGCACTATCGGCCTAAACTCGAAGGCAAGAAGGTGATGCTCTACGTGGGCGGTCTCAGGCCTCGCCACACCATCGGCGCTTACGAAGACCTGGGCATGGAGGTTGTGGCATCGGGTTACGAGTTCGGTCATAGCGACGATTACAAGCGCACTTATCCTGAAATGAAGGAAGGCGCAGTGATCATGGACGATGCCACGCTCTACGAACTGGAGGAGTTTACCCGGCGGCTCAAGCCGGACATGGTCGGCTCGGGCATCAAGGAAAAATATTCGTACCACAAGCTCGGTGTGCCGTTCCGGCAGATGCATTCCTGGGACTATTCCGGCCCCTATCATGGGTTCGACGGGTTCCCGGTATTTGCCCGGGACATGGATATGACCGTGAACAGCCCGACGTGGAGTTTGATAAGGAAAAAGAAGTAATGCCGCCTCACGCGGAGGTGTAGAGCACGCAGAGAAATCAAAAAAAGATATTAAGTTTTGTTTTGACTCCGCGTTCTCCGAGCTTCTGCAAGAAAATTGAAGCTTTTGCCTTGGAGGTTTAATCATGAAAATCAGAGATCATACCGATCTGTTCAAACAGAAAGACTACCAGGAGCAGTTTGAACGCAAGAAGGAGTTCGAGAACTGCTGGCCCACGGAGAAGGTTCAGGAAATCGCCGATTGGACCAAGACAGAGGAATACAAGGAGCTCAATTTCAAGCGGGAGAATATCAAGATCAATCCCGCCAAGGCATGCCAGCCTTTGGGCGCGGTATTCTGCGCCTCAGGATTCGCGGGATCCATGCCCTTTGTGCAGGGCGCACAGGGGTGCGTGGCCTATTTCCGGAGCCACCTCTCCCGTCACTTCAAGGAGCCCTTTGCCGCGATCTCCACGTCCATGACCGAAGATGCGGCGGTGTTCGGTGGCTTAAACAACATGCTTGAGGGCCTGGAGAACGCCTATACCCTGTACAAACCCAAGATGATCTCGGTCTCTACGACATGCATGGCCGAGGTGATCGGCGACGACTTGAACGCCTATATCAAAACAGCGCGCGAAAAAGGAATGATTCCCCAGGACTTGCCTGTGCCTTTCGCGCATACGCCGAGCTTCGTGGGTTCCCATATCGTGGGCTACGACAACATGTTGAAGGGCATTCTCAAGGCGCTCACAGCTGGAAAAAAGGGTGAGTCGAACGGGAAGATCAACATCATCCCGGGCTTCGATACATACACGGGCAACTATCACGAGATCAAGCGGCTTATGGCCATGATGGGCGTCGAGATTACACTGCTTGCGGATGTGAGCGACATCTTTGATTCACCAAACACGGGCGAGTACAAGCTATACCCGGGCGGTACACCGCTTGAAGATGCCATGGATGCGGTGAATGCAAAGGCTACCTTTGCGCTCCAGAAATATTCGACTGTGAAGACCATGGACCAAATCGATAAGGACTGGGGCCAGAAAACGCTCACAATGCCCATGATAGGGATCAAGAACACGGACGCATTTTTTGAAGAACTGAGCAAGCTCACGGGCAAGCCAATACCTGCTTCCATTGAAGCTGAACGCGGCAGGGCAGTGGATGCCATGGTGGACTCCCATCCCTATGTCCACGGCAAGCGTTATGCCCTGGTCGGCGATCCCGACATGCTATTAGGGTTGATGAGCCTCATCATGGAGATGGGGGGCGAACCCATTCATGTGGTCTGTACGAACGGGGACAAAAACTTCGAGGCCGAAGCAAAAGAGCTGCTGGCATCTTCCCCCTTTGGAGCAAACGGGACGGTCTACGCGGGCAAGGACATGTGGCATCTGCGTTCACTGCTGTTCACCGATCCCGTAGACATCCTGATCGGCAATTCCTATGCGAAATTCCTGACCCGCGACACGGGAACGCCACTCATCAGGATGGGATTCCCGATCTTCGACCGGCACCACTTGCACCGCCAGCCGGTCATCGGGTATCAGGGCGCGATCAACCTTATTACCATGCTCGTGAACACGTCGCTTGATGAACTGGACCGAAAGACCGAGGATTCAGCAAGCTTTGATGTGATCAGGTAATAATAGTTCAGAGTACAGAGTGTGGAGAGCATTTTATGACTACGGCAATCGACAGGCTGACGCAGGATGGGTGTTCGACGGACGACAAGCACAAGGTCTGCCGCGCTCGGGGCGGTGAGTCCTGTGCATTCGACGGAGCCATGATTGTTCTCCAGCCTATAGCCGACACGGCGCACATCGTGCACGGACCCATAGCCTGCTGCGGCAATTCCTGGGAGGGCAGGGGGACCTTGTCTACGAAGGGTGAACTCCATACCATGGGATTCACCACGGACATGAGTGAGATCGACATCGTCTATGGGTCTGAAGAGAAACTTCGGGCCGCGATTAAACGGACGTTCGAAGCCGTGAAACCCAAGGCGATTTTCGTATATTCAACCTGCGTGAGCGGGCTTACGGGAGAGGATATCGATGCCGCCTGTAAACGGGCGGAGATCGAACTGGGGATACGGGTGATCCCGGTGAACGCACCCGGCTTTGTGGGGCCGAAGAACCTTGGGAATCGCATTGCAGGCGAAGTTTTGCTCGAACAGGTGATCGGGACCGGAGAGACGCCGGTCATGACGCATACCGACATCAACCTGATCGGCGAGTATAATATCGCCGGGGACCTCTGGCTTGTGGAACCGCTCCTCGCAAAGGCCGGCATCCGAATCCTCTCGCGGATCACGGGCGACTCGACCTTCGAGGAGATTACCTGGGCACACCAGGCAAAGCTGAACGTGGTCGTGTGCAGCCGAGCGTTGATCAATGTGGCGAAGGAGATGGAACGGAAATACGGCATTCCCTTTATCGAGGTATCGTTTTACGGCAGCACGGAAATCGCCAAGGCTCTGCGCGCGATTGCGTATACGCTGCAGCGCAAGGTTGGTCGCGATGAGCCGACGTTGACCTCAATGGTCGAAGATCTCATAAAGGCCGAAGAAAAGCGGCTCAAGCAGCAGCTCAGGCCGTATGAGCATCTTCACCGGAAAAAAGCAGTGCTCTATACGGGTGGCGTCAAGAGCTGGTCCTTTATTTCGGCGCTTCGCGATTTGGGCATCGAGATCGTCGCCATCGGAACCAAAAAAAGTACTGCCGAGGACGAAGAGAAGATGAAGGCGATCCTCGGGCCCGACGCGCCGCTGGTGGAGGATGTAACGCCGAAGAACCTGCTCAAACTCCTGAAAGATCGGAACGCGGACATTCTCGTTGCCGGTGGTCGGAACCAGTATTTGGCAATCAAGGAAGGTTATCCTTTTGTGGATGTGAACCAGGAGCGGCACACACCCTATGCGGGATACCTGGGGCTGGTGAATTTGGCCGAGCAGATAAGCAATGGAATCGATTTCTATGGACAGGGCAAGGATCAAGGCACAAGATTCAAGGAGAGTCACGCAAATATCGCGAGAACCAAAACCCGAAATTTGAAACAACACCGCGAACTCTTGATCGATCCGCTGAAGCATTCGCCGTCGATGGGCGCCGCAATGGCGCTCCAGGGAATCGACCGGGCTTTGCCGCTTATCCATGGAGCGCAAGGCTGCACATTCCTCGGCAAGGTGCTCCTGACCAAACATTTTCGCGATCCCATCGCGCTTGCAACAAGCAAGCTTTTCGTGGAAGACGTGGTCATGGGGAGCGAGGAAAAGCTTGTTCAGACTATTGAAGGGTTTATCGAGAAGAACGATCCGGCGCTCATCGGCGTCCTGACGTCGGGGTTGAGCGAAGTGAAGGGCGACGACGTATCGAGTCTGGTCAAACAGCTCGGAAGCCGATACCCGAAACGAAGAATTATCCATATCCCGACGCCGGACTATGATGGCGGGTTGGAAACAGGATATGCGAGGGTGATTGAAAAAATAGTTTTGAGTCTCGAGTCTGGTGTTGGAAGTGGTGAGGGAGAGCAGATCAACGTTTTTGCCGGGTCGCATTGTACACCTGCGGATTTCAGCGAGATCCGGCAAATCGTCGAATCATTTGGTTTGAAAGCAATTATGCTCCCCGATCTTTCCGCGCTCGACGGCAGCAGGCAGGGCGTTTCTCCTCTTGCCCTGGGTGGTACGGGTATAGATGAATTAAGTACTCTGGGAGCCTCGACGTTTACGGTCGCTTTTGGAAAGAGCCTGGAACCGGCAGCGCGCCTGCTGGAGGAGCGGACCGGTATTCAGTACCAGATGTTCGACAGCGCAACTGGTCTCGGCGATACCGACGAGCTACTTCGGACGCTCAGCCGGATTAGCGGCAAGCCCATTCCGCGGCAATACGACCGACAGCGAAGGGCTCTGGTCGATGCAATGCGGGATGCGTACTTTTTCTTCGGTGGCAAGAAGGTCTGTCTTGCCCTGGAACCGGATCATGCGCTCCAGGCCGCGAAATGGATCTCGGCAATGGGCGCGTCCGTTGAGCTGGTGGTTATTCCGACGTTGTCCAGTGCAGCGGATCACATCCCTGCCCGTGAGGTCCAGATCGGCGATCTGCATTCGATCGTCGGAGAATTCGATGTGCTCGTATCAAATTCTCATGCAGAGGGCACGGCAAAGCGGCTTGGCGTCCCGCTCTATGAAATGGGATTCCCGGTGTACAAATCTCTAGGGTATACATCGAAAATCATGAGTGGTTACCGGGGAATGCTGTCGATGGTGAACGAGATGGCCAATGTGTTGATGAAGAAGCATTGATGCAGGAGGGTCGGGCAGCACGGGCCAAGACACAAGGACTGCCACAGGAGGAACGCATGAAAGTCGCATTCGCAACGACCGACGGGAATAACGTGGATGAACATTTCGGCCGGGCTGGGTTGTTCGCCATTTATGAAATGACGCTGAAAGGCCATCACTTCGTGGAAATCCGGAAGTTCTCTGATGGCATGGACAAGTCTGTCACGGACACAAAAGACATGGGCCCGCTTCATGACAGCGCGGTCCAGAGCAAGATCGACCGTCTCGCCGACTGCAAGCTCGTATACCTGACAGAAATCGGCGGGCCCTCTGCTGCTCGGCTAGTGAAAAAGGGCATGATGCCCATGAAGGTGAAGGAACCAGTTTCTATTGAAAGCGCTCTCGTAAAGCTCGAAGAAACGATAAAAAAATCACCACCGCCGTGGCTCAGAAAAGCGTTGGAAAAGTAGGAGTACAGAGAAAAAAATCAGGAGGAGAGAAGCCATGAAAATGATCAGAGCATTCATACGTCCCGAGAAGGAACAGGAAGTCGTGCTGGCGCTGGAAGGCGCGGGTTTTCCATCACTCACCAAGGTGCCCGTGTTCGGGCGGGGTAAGCAGAAAGGGCTGACCGTAGGGCCGGTACATTATGATGAGCTGCCGAAAACGCTCATCATGACCGTTATCGACGACAAGGATCTGGACAGGGTCTTGAACGTTATCCAGGACAAGGCGCGGACCGGGTTCATCGGAGACGGCAAGATTTTTGTCAGCCCGGTGGAGAGCGCGTACACGGTTAGAACCGGAGAAGCGGTGTTGTAGTAGTATGGAACGCTGGTTACTGCGGAATCGGGATAGGGCATTGAGCAGAGAGCAATGTGCAAACCTTATCGCTATGCGCCGTGCCCTTGCGTCTCCGTAGCCTTATCAAAGAGAGGGACCTAATCATGAAAGAAATCACAGCCATTATACGCCGGGACAAGCTCCCGGAAACCAAAAAAGTTCTTGCGGACCTCGGCTATCCATCGCTCACGATCCAGAGCGTCGATGGCCGGGGAAAACAGAAGGGCGCCATGTGTGGTGAAATGGATTCCGAGCTGCCGGAGAGTTACTGCACGACGGCAAAGCTGAAGCCAACGCCATCAACGTATGCTTTGGACCACTCGTTGCCGAAGGTGGCTCTCTATGTGCCGAAACGGCTGCTTACGATCGTCGTGCCCGATGACGTGGTCACGACCTTGGTAAAGTCGATCATCAAAGTGAACAACACCGGCAAAGCCGGCGATGGTAAAATCTTCGTATCGCCCATCGAAGGCGCGTTGCGGGTACGCACTGGAGAGAGGAATGGCGAAGCGATAGTGTAGTGCCCCACAGAGGGCAGAGAGTCGCATCAGCCTGTTGTGTACACCATGTCTTCTGCGCTATACTCCATGGACATCAGGAGGCACCATGTCACCAATTAACGGAATTACCAGGGGCGGCAAGCCGTGGACACCAAAATTCATTGATCAAATCGATATCCACAAGTGCATCGGCTGCGGACGGTGCTACAAGGTTTGCGGTTTCGATGTCCTTGAGCTTATTGAGAAACCATTTGAGGGTGAGGATGAGTATGGGGACGATATGGGCAACAAGGTCATGTCCATTGCGCACCCCGACAACTGCATCGGCTGTGAAGCGTGCAGTCGGGCCTGCACCAAAAAGTGTCATGTGCATGTGACGGCGTAATTGCGGGATGCTGCTGGTGATAGGGAGAGCAAAATCTTCCTCGCACCTTGCGGTAGAGGGCCGGAGGGAAGGGGTGGTTTGCGGTTATGGATGTCACTATTCGCACTGCCGGGACCGGCGATATCCCCCGGATGGGGGAGCTCCTCGAGGAGCTTTTTTCGCTTGAATCGGATTTTACGCCGAACGAAGTGAACCAGACGCACGGACTCGATATGCTCCTCAACGACCCATCGGGTAAGACTCATGCCCTGGTTGCCGTCCACGAGGGAGCAGTCGTCGGCATGGCCACGGTCCAGACGTTAATTTCCACGGCAGAGGGAGGTCCCGTCGGGTTGGTTGAAGACGTGATCGTTGACCGAAAATTCCGCGGTCGGGGAATTGGCACGCTTCTGCTAGAACGTGTTGTAGACTGGAGCAGGTCGCAAAACCTTAAGCGGCTCCAACTCCTGGCTGACCGTGAAAACTACAACGCATTGGCTTATTATGTAAGACATGGCTGGAGAACAACCAGCTTGATCTGCTTGCGGAAGTTGTTCTAAGTATCATCAAAGTTTTCAAGCATTAATCACAGCCTGCCTTAATTCTGCGCACATGCTTCTTTTTTCCTTTCGCACACGCTCACTCTGGAAGGCAACCCATTAATTCTTCGAGGGTTTTTTCCTGGCAATGATCTTGCTATTGTAATCAGTATGAATGTAAGGAGGCTGCTATGAAAAACCTAACTCGTGTTAACAAAGAGTTTATCAAAGTACACCCCTGTTTTACCGAGGAGGCGCATGAGAAGTTCAGCAGAGCCCACCTACCGATTGCGCCTGCATGCAATATTCAGTGCCGTTATTGTATTAGAAAATTTGACTGCGCCAACGAGTGCCGGCCCGGAATCACGAGCAAGGTCTTGACGCCTGATGAGGCGGTTGACCGCACTCGGGTGCTTGTCGAACGGACCGATCGCCTGAGCGTAATCGGGATTGCGGGTCCCGGAGACCCGCTCGTGAATGCGCCGACATTTGTCGTACTCAAACAGATCAATTGGGAATATCCGGATCTTACGCTTTGTCTTTCCACGAACGGCCTTCTTCTGCCTGACAAGCTGAAAGAGATTGTCGAATCGGGTGTCCGCAGCTTGACCGTCACGATCAATGCCGTTAGCCCAGAAATAGCTGAGAAGATCTATTCCTGGGTCATTTACCATGGACGGCGTTATGAGGGTAGAGAAGCTGCGGAACTGCTCCTGGCAAACCAGTGGAGGGGGCTGGAGAGCGCGGTCGCTGCCGGTCTTATCGTCAAGGTCAACACAGTTTTTATCCCCGGGGTAAACGACGGGGAGCTGCCCCTTATCGCAGAGCGGGCCGGTAAACTCGGCGCGGATCTCATGAATATCATACCGCTCATTCCGCAAGCGGAGTTTGCCCATCTCGCGCGGCCGTCTCATGCTGAGATCAACAGGATGCGCGAGCAATGCAGGCCCTACATCCGGCAGATGACGCACTGCAAACAATGTCGTGCTGATGCCTGCGGCATCCTTGGCGAGGACAAGGACATGGAACTCGAAGTACTCATGCAGCGTATTGGCGAGGAATACTGTGAATCGGTGTTGTGACCATGGAACAACAGCTTACGCATATGGAACGGGAGCGCTACCGCCGGCAATTGATGCTGCGGGGATTTACGCCTGACCACCAGCGATGGCTCAGAAATTCCACCGCCCTTGTTGCCGGCATAGGTGGACTCGGTGGTACCGCGGCGCTCTATCTCGCCGCAGCCGGTGTTGGCAGGCTGATCCTGGTGCACTCGGGAAACTTGACGTTATCGAATATGAACCGGCAGATTCTGATGAAGAACGGTCAGGTCGGCAAGAGCAGGGTCGCCCAGGCGAAAAAAACGATCCAGGAAATGAACCCCGATGTCGATATTGAAGTCCGGGATGAACGGATCACGGACGACAATATCGGGCTGCTTCTTCGCCCGGCGAAGATTGTCCTGTCCGCCCGGCCTAATTTTAACGAACGCAGGATCCTGAACCGTGCCTGTATTGAAGCTGGCGTTCCCATGGTGGAAGCGGCGATGAACGGGATGGAAGGTTATATCTTCAACGTCATCCCCAGGGTTGCGGCCTGTCTTCATTGTGTCTACCCCGAAGACGATCCATCCTGGGAGGAACTGGGTTTTCCCGTACTCGGAGCCGTATCGGGCATGCTCGGGTGCATGATGGCGATTGAAGCGATCAAGCTGCTCACCGGATACGGAAAGCCGCTGTTTTCCGAAATGCTCGTGTTCAACACTCTGGACATGGAATTCAGGAAGGTGAAAATTCCCCGGGATAACCATTGCCAGGTGTGCAGCACATGAAAGCCGCGAGAGCAATATGCTGCGTTGAAGAGTGACAGGAGGAGGGTTCCATGATGGTAATGGGCGTGCTGATTTTTTCGATAGTGACTTTTTGATATCTTTTCTGATCGGAAGAACGAATGATCTTGACAAAAGAATGATTGCAGTCTACGTGGCAATGATCGCCTGGGGTTCCCTGCGTGACGGTCGGTATCTTTTGAAGGGCATTCGCAGAAGGACGATAAGGCGTTTATCCGCAACGGTCGCGCAAGGGGCCGCTACAATTCTATTTCATTATATGATGTATACACGAAAAGGGTGAAATCGTTCGGGATGCGGTCATGCCTGAGAACGACGGACGACGACAGGTTTTCAAGGGCGAATTTAACAATATCCTCGGGCGATGTAAAATTGAGCTCCACATCCTTGATCGGCGTGTGTGACGACAGTGCGCTCAAGGCCATTGCCTTGTTGCAATGCTTGAAGAGTGTGACCAGCGCGTTTCGAAGGTCGTCCTGGACGCCAGGCACCCGCAGGTTGAAAACCCCACAAATAAATATGTAATCGTAATACCCCTCCAGGTCGTCGTCGTCGTCGATGTTCATGACGCTGAACGTGCACTCGGGATATTTCTTCTTTGCTACCTTGATGAAATTTTCATTGATGTCGATACCGGTATAGTGGACATTGATGCCCCGCCGCTTCAGGAATTTATAAAAATCCGCCATGCCGCAGCCGTAATCAAGAACCTTCTGGTTGTTCAGGTCCGGAGCGATATCGAGAAACGTGTGATACCGCCTGAGTTGGCCCTGCGGCGTCCACCGAAGCGCTTCCGGACGCTCGCCGAATTTTTTGTAATGCAGGTTGTAAAACGATAAAAGCTGCTCTTTCGAAAGAGGATCCATGAATTTTCTCCCCGAGAATGCTCTATTATACTGTATCGGTAGATGCAAGACAAGAAAGAAGCATGGCGCGGTCCAACCTCTTTAACCCTTTAGTAATACAGCACTAATTTTATCTTACTTTAAATGTTTTGCTTGACAAATTTTGCTCATTGAATTATTATGCAC
The DNA here is from genome assembly GCA_963826885.1 of Nitrospirota bacterium. Lineage (GTDB taxonomy): Bacteria > Nitrospirota > UBA9217 > UBA9217 > UBA9217 > JAJYKN01. The sequence continues at coordinate 39,291 of CAWGYL010000003.1, forward strand.
CCGTTTTAGAAGTTGTAGTAATTTAAAATTTAATACTGCAGGGAGTAGAGTATGACACCAAGTACCTATCTTCCGGAACACTTTCTGCCAGTGGTGGTTTTTCTGCTGCTTGGCACCGTTGTAGGCCTCGGGATGCTGTTCGCCAGCTGGATTCTCCGGCCGCGGAACCCCTATCCCGAGAAGTTAATCACCTATGAGTCAGGCATCACCCCCTTCATGGACGCCCATCAGAAGTTCTCCATCCGGTATTACATCACCGCAATGCTGTTCCTCATCTTCGATATAGAAGCCGTGTTCCTCTACCCCTGGGCTGTCGCGTACAACCACATCGGCCTTTATGGCTTCGTGGAAATGGTCATCTTCGTCGCCATTCTCGTCGTGGGGTATGTGTACGCATGGAAGAAAGGGGCTCTTGAATGGGAGTGATCCAGAATATTTTAGAAGAAGGCTATGTCTCGACAACGATCGACGGGTTCCTGAATTACTGCCGGTCCTGCTCGATCTGGCCTATGACGTTCGGACTGGCATGCTGCGCCATCGAGATGATCCAGTATTATTCCGCACCCCAGCACGATTTTGACCGCTTCGGCACGGTGCCGCGTCCCTCGCCGAGACAATCGGACCTCCTGCTTGTCGCCGGCACACTATCAAAAAAAATGGCACCGATCGTGCGGCGCGTGTACGATCAGATGCCCGAACCGCGATATGTTATCGCCATGGGCAGCTGCGCGGGATCGGGTGGTATCTTCAATACCTATAGTGTGGTGCAGGGCGTGGACAACATTGTTCCCGTGGACGTCTATATCCCGGGTTGTCCTCCTCGCCCGGAAGCCCTGATGAACGGCATTATGAAGCTTCAGGAAAAGATCAGGAAAGAGCACTACGTCCGGAAGTAATAAGACACCGAATACCTTAACCACTTATTTTTCGAACCGGGAACCACGCACCAAGAGCGTTCAGCAGATGCGTCCGGGAACGAGGTTGTATGGACCCTTTACAGATCGCAAAGATGATAGAAGAAAAATTCACAGGCCAGGTCCTCGAAACGATGGCGTACGCCGGTCAGGTCGCCGTATCGCTCAAGAAAGACCTGATAAAAGATATCTGCCTTTTCCTCCGTGATGAACCCTCCCTGAAGATGGATCACCTCGCCGATCTCACAGCTGTTGATTATTCCCGATATCCTGGCGACAAGGGCCCCCGATTCGAGGTCGTCTACAACCTTATATCAACGGTGTATCGCCATCGGATTCGCCTGAAAATAAGGGTGCCGGAAGAAGACCCGCGGGTGGACACGGTATCTTCCGTTTGGCACACGGCTGACTGGCACGAACGCGAAACGTATGACCTCATGGGGATCAAATTCGACGGCCACCCCGACCTGCGCAGAATCCTGCTGACCGAGGATTGGGAGGGGCATCCGCTCCGGAAAGAATACCCGTTAAAAGGCTTCTAGAGAGAAAGTTCGGAGTTCAACATTCAATGCGCAAGACCTTTGAATGATACAGGGATTTAGCGCTTCGAATTTTGATTTGAACTTTGGATTTTGATATTAGTCATTTATGGTGAGAATATGTCTCCTACCGACACAGAGAAAAAAGAAATAGTCCAGAAGGAAATAACGCTCAACATGGGCCCGCAGCATCCGGCCACGCACGGTGTTCTCCGACTGGTTATCGATCTTCAGGGTGAAACCGTGGTCGGCTGCGATCCCCGTCCTGGTTATCTTCACCGCGGGATAGAAAAATGGATGGAAAGCAGGACCTACCACCAGATCATTCCGATGACGGACCGGTTGGAGTACATCACCGGAATGAACAATAACCTCGGCTGGGTCGTTGCCGTGGAAAAGCTTGCCGGTATCACGGTTCCCGATAGGGCGCAGTTTATCAGGACGCTGACCGCCGAGCTGTCCCGGCTCTCGGGCCATCTCGTTTGGCTCGGCACCCATGCGCTCGATATCGGCGCCATGACGGTTTGCATGTATACCCTGCGCGAGCGGGAACTGGTTCTCGATCTTCTGGAAATGGCGACTGGGGCGCGCCAGACTGTGAGCTACGCTCGCATCGGCGGAGTCCGGAACGATGTTTCCCGCGATTTTATCGATAAAACCCGAGAGTTTACCGAGATATTCCCCAAACGCCTTGAGGACTACGACACGCTCATCCGCCAGAACCGAATCTGGCTCAAGCGCACGGTGGGCATCGGTGTGTTCTCGGCGGAGGAAGCGGTCAATTACGGCCTCACCGGCGGCACGCTTCGCGGTTCAGGGGTGAACTACGACCTTCGCAAGGTAGAGCCTTACGCTGCCTATGATAAGATCGAATTCGATGTCCCCCTTGGCAAGAACGGCGACGTTTACGACCGATACGTCGTGCGTTTAGAAGAGATGCGCCAGAGCAACCGAATCATCAAGCAGTGCCTCGACATGATGCAGCCCGGTCGCATAACGACCGATGACCCGCGTTATGCCATACCGGAGAAAGTGAACGTGATGCAGAGCATGCAGTCGCTCGCGCACCAGTTCGTGCTCATGAGCAAGTGGGTTCCCATGCCCAAGGGAGAAGTATATGTTGCCACCGAAGCGCCGAAGGGCGAGCTCGGCTTCTATATTGTGAGCGACGGGAGCGGCAAACCCTACCGCGTCAAGATCCGGGCCCCATCATATGTGCATGTCAGCGCCCTGCCGAAAATGGTGACCGGCCATATGCTGGCCGACGTCATTGCATGCATCGGCACAATCGACATTGTTCTCGGCGAGTGTGACCGGTAAGCGAGAGGGACCCCGAATGAAATTGAGAGAGATTGCCAGTCTTCTCCAAGCCCAGGTGCTCGTCGGAAACGGTCTCCTCGATGAGATCGAGGTGGATCAGTGTTTCAGCGCGGACCTGATGAGCGATGTGCTTGGCCGCACGTATGCAAATGGCATCCTGATCACGGGGCTCACGAACCCCCAAGCGGTGCGGACGGCTGATATAGCCGACATCAGGGCGGTTTGCGTTGTGCGCGGGAAACAGCCGGAATCGGATACCGTGGCACTGGCAAAGCAGAAGGAGATACCGCTTTTCATCACCAAACTGACGATGTTCGAGGCCTGCGGCATTCTCTATAAGAGCGGCCTCAGGGGGGTTGCCGAACGGCAATAGGTTGATGGCACTGCAGGGCAAAGAACCGGACACGCTGGATCGGGTGACCAAGACACAGGAAATGGCCTATGAGGTCACTGTAGGCGAGGTCATGGCCCCCAAGATGGTGAGCGTGAGCCCGGAGCAGACCATGGCGGAGTTTAGGTTTATTCTGCGTGACAACCGCATCTCCGGAACGCCGGTGGTCGAGAACGGCAAGCTCGTGGGCATGCTCAGTATTGAAGACCTGATCAACGCCCTTTATGACAACGCCATCAATGCTCCCATCCGGGAGAGAATGAAAACGAATGTTCAATGTCTCTATGACGACGAACACCTCGTTCACTGCATCGCCAAGTTTTCCAAACTGGGGTACCGTCGGTATCCCGTGTTGAATCGGAAGGAAGAGCTGGTCGGTATCATCACCAAGGGGAGCATCGTCGAAGGACTGCTCAAGATGCTCGAGATCGAATATGAGCAGCATGAGACAAAGACTGCTGTAGTGCGCCAGCGACCTACGGTGCAAAAGTTCTTTGAAGATGTGACGGCCGACGAGATTAGCTTCACTTTCAAATACAATGTTGCCGGTCAATCCCTGAAGGTGGCGGGTAAAGCGGCCAGCGAGCTGAAAAACGCGCTGAAAAAACTGGGTGTCTGCCCTCCGCTTCTCCGAAGAATCGGAGTGGCAACCTATGAAGCGGAGATAAATCTCGCGTCCTATACTAAAGGCGGAGAAATCCGCGCTCAAGTGGAGAAGTGGGGGATCACCGTTGAAGTCATTGACAGCGGACCCGGGATTCCCGATATAGAACTGGCCATGCAGCCGGGATATTCCACGGCGCCTGACTGGGTGCGGGAGTTGGGTTTCGGCGCGGGCATGGGTCTGGTCAACATGAAGAAGTGTGCCGACGAGATGGTTCTGAAATCCACCGTGCCCGATGGAACGCATCTGACCATGCAGTTTTATTATACAAGCTGACTCCACGTCGTTCTGTTCGAGCGCAACGGGGTATGACGAAAGGAACCTTCGGCTTTCGCCGGAGGGATTCTAGTGAACCAGACATGACCCTGAATGATTTAGTAAAAGAATTCGATCTTAAAGTGAAAGCCGGCGCCGGTCTTCTCGACCGGGAAATTGCCGGTGGATATGTAAGCGACCTTCTTTCGGATGTGCTGGCCCACGCAGAGGACGGGGTTCTGTGGGTCACGCTCCATATTCATCAGAACATCGTCGGCGTGGCTGCACACAAGGGGTTGGCGGGCATCGTGCTGGTTCAGGGAAGAGTTCCCGAGAACGATACGGTGGAAAAGGCCGAAGAAGAGGAGATCCCGATCATGGTCACCGATCTTTCGGCCTACGAATTCGTCGGCAGGCTCTATAAGGCGGGGATCCGTGGCGCTTAGGCGCATAAAGGCCGATCTACACGTGCATACTTGCCTGTCCCCTTGCTCTGGTCTTGATATGTCGCCTCGTGAAGTGGTGAGCGCGGCGATACGCAAGGGAATGGACCTGATCGGCGTGTGCGATCATAATTCGGCGGAAAACGTTCTGGCCGTGAAAAAAGCGGGTGAGCGGAACGGACTGATGGTGCTTGGCGGGATGGAGATTGCCTCTTCCGAAGAAGCGCACATCCTCACGTTCTTTGACGATGACGACGACCTCCTGGCGTTCCAGGAGTACGTTTATGAACACCTCGTAGGCAGAAATGATGAGCATTCCTTCGGCCTGCAGGTTATCGCCGATGATGAAGACGGCGTGACCGGTTTTTGCGAACGCCTGCTGATTGCGGCAACGACGCTGCCCATAGAGGCAATCGTCGCGAAGGCGCGCGCGGCAAGAGGCGAAAGCCTTGTGATCGCCGCACACGTGGACCGCGAAGCGTTCAGTATCATCGGCCAGCTTGGTTTCATTCCCCCTTCATTGGCATTGGATGCCGTTGAAGTCTCAGCACGCATGAGTGCGGATGAGGTGAGAGAGCGGTTTCCTGACTGCAGGAACTACCCGGTGATAACCGGTTCCGATGCGCACGGGCCCGAGGATATCGGCAAACGATTTACCTGCTTCACCGTTGCCGGTGGTACGGCGGCTGAAATCAAAAAGGCGCTGGCAGGCAGGGATGGCAGGAAGGCGGAATGCTGAAGCGGTGGAAGATATCTCGCTCCATATTCTCGATATCGCCGAGAACTCGGTCCGCGCCGATGCAAGAACAATAGAGATTACGGTAACGAGGGATATTCAGCAGGACCTGCTTCTGATCGAGGTAATCGACGACGGCAGGGGAATGGATCCGGCGACGCTCGCGAGGGTCCGGGACCCGTTCTTTACAACGAAGCATAAGAAAACTGGTCTGGGTATTCCACTCCTCTCCCAGACAGCGGAGCAATCGGGCGGGAAGGTGTCGGTAGAGTCCACGCCAGGCAAGGGTACGAAAGTAAGGGCCGTCTTCGGATGGAGCCATGTTGACCGGCCGGCAATCGGAAATTTGGCTGATACGCTGATGACCCTCATAGCGGGCCATCCTGATCTTGATATCGTTTATACCGAACAGGACGGCGAACGAGTCTTCCGTTTCGACACACGGGAGATTAAAAGCGAACTCGAAGATGTCCCGATCAGCGCACCAGAGGCACTCGGTGCGGTGCGAGACCTGCTGCGGGAAGAGATACGGCTCAAACAGTAATATTTCACGGGAACAAAAGAGGTAGATCATGAGTAATGATGCGGTTGCACAGCCGCCTGTCAGCGAAGGCGCAGATATTATAACATCGGATATGTACCGGAAAATCGACGTGATCGTCGAAAAGTATAAGGACAAGCCCGGTTCGCTCATACCGGTGCTCCAGCAGGCGCAGGACGTTTGCGGCTACCTGCCCCATATCGTCCAGCGCTATATCGCCAAGGGGCTCATGATGTCGCCGAGCGTGGTTTTCGGTGTGGCGACCTTCTATTCCTTCTTCACACTGGTACCTCGCGGCAAGCACGTGATTCGCGTCTGTCTCGGAACGGCGTGCTATGTGAAACGGAGCGAGGAAATTCTCGATAAAATCAAAGACGAACTGGATCTCGAGGTTGGGGAAATCACGAGAGACAAGAAATATTCCCTGGAAGCGGTGCGATGCCTCGGCGCCTGCGGTCTTGCCCCTGTCGTGGTTGTGGGCCAGGACACCTATGGCGACGTGCTCGCCACCAAAGTGATGGACATTATCAAAAAGTACGAATAAAAAAAAACAAAAAAATACAGGTGAGCCATGGCTAAACTGACGATTGCAGACTTGAAAAAAATCAAAGAAAATTATCATGCGAACCAGGCGCTGCGCGAAGGCGGTTTCCGCGTAAAAATCACGGTGCACATGGGGACCTGCGGAATTGCCGCCGGCGCCCGGGGCATCATGAACGTGGTGATGGAGGAAATGACGAAGTCCAACCTGAAGGATGTCGCCGTCACCACATCGGGCTGCGCCGGACTCTGCAGTAAGGAGCCCATGACCACTATTGAACTTTCCGGCGAGCCGCCGGTGAAGTACATCTCGCTAACGGAAGACAAGATGCGTAAAATTTTTGCCGAACATGTCATAGGCGGCAAACCGGTGGCTGACTTCGCACTGGTCATGGGGCATGAGACGACGTATTAAGACATCGGTTTACATAGCTCGAACTGTTCAAACAGCTTAAACTGCTAAATGGAGTAAGATAACGTGGATACAACCTACCGTTCAAACATAATGATCTGCGCAGGCACGGGCTGCGTGGCAAATGGTTCACTCAAGGTCAAGGATGCGCTAGAGACAGAGCTCATCAAGCGAAACCTCCATAACGAGGTCAAGATCGTACTGACCGGGTGCAACGGGTTCTGCGCCAAGGGACCCGTAATGGTTGTCTACCCCGAAGACATTTTCTACCAGCTCGTGAAACCCGAGGATGTCCCGCACCTGGTCGACGAGCATTTCATCAAGGGCCGGCCAGTCGAGAAATTCCTCTATACGCCACCGGCAGAAAAAAAGACGATCCCGGTGATGAACGAGATCCCCTTCTTCAAACACCAGGTGCTTCGTGCACTGCGCAACAGGAGTCTCATCGACGCTGAAAAGATTGAGGAATACATCGCCCGCGACGGTTATATGGCCGCGGCAAAGGCGCTCACCGAGATGACTCCCGAACAAATCGTGAGCGAGGTGAAGAAGTCGGGCCTCCGCGGACGCGGCGGTGCGGGATTTCTCACCGGCCTTAAGTGGGAGCTCTGCGCGCGTGTACAGGGGGAAGTCAAGTACATCCTGTGCAATGGTGATGAAGGCGACCCTGGAGCGTTCATGGACCGCAGCGTCATGGAGGCCGATCCGCATTCTGTGCTCGAGGGCATGATCATTGCGGCAAAGGGCATTAATGCCCATTACGGGTATATCTACGTCCGGGCCGAGTATCCGCTGGCAGTGCACCGCCTCCAGCTTGCGATCAATCAGGCCAAGGAGAATGGCCTGCTAGGCGAGGATATCCTCGGCACCGGGTACGATCTGGATATTGAAATATACCAGGGCGCCGGCGCGTTTGTCTGCGGCGAAGAAACTGCCCTCATGGCGTCCATCGAGGGTAAGCGCGGCATGCCGCGGGCGAAGCCGCCGTTCCCGGCGGTTAAAGGTCTGTGGATGAGGCCGTCGGTGCTGAACAACGTCGAGACTTTTGCGAACGTGCCGCCGATCATCCTGAACGGGGCTGACTGGTTTGCGAGCCTCGGGACCGAGAAGAGCAAGGGGACAAAGGTCTTTGCGCTGTCCGGCGCTCTCAATAATATTGGTCTCGTCGAGGTGCCCATGGGCACCCCGCTCAAGACTATCATCTTCGACATTGGCGGCGGTATCAAGAACAACCGGAAGTTCAAGGCTGTGCAAATGGGCGGCCCGTCCGGCGGCTGCATTCCCAATTCGCTCATTGATACACCTGTGGATTTCGAGAACATCAACAAAACCGGCGCGATCATGGGCTCCGGCGGCATGGTTGTCATGGATGAGACCACCTGCATGCCGGCTATGGCTAAATTCTTTCTTGAGTTCACCGAGGATGAGTCCTGCGGCAAGTGCGTGCCCTGCCGCATCGGAAACAAGACGCTTCTTACGATCCTTACCCGCATCACGAACGGCGAGGGCCGCGAAGGCGACCTCGAACTGCTGCTCGATCTCTCGCAGCAGATCAAGGACACGTCGCTCTGCGGCCTGGGTCAGACCTCGCCGAACCCGGTTCTCACGACGATTAAATACTTCCGCGACGAGTACGAAGCTCATATCAAGGAGCACAAGTGTCCTGCACGGGTCTGTACGCCGCTGGTCAAGTTCGTTGTGGACCCGAATAAGTGCAAGAAGTGCGGCCAATGCTTCAAGGCCTGCCCGGCCGGCGCACTCAAGTGGGAAAAAGGCCAGGTTGCCTACATCGATCCGGAGAAGTGCACGAAGTGCAAGTCCTGCATCAAGGCGTGCCGGTTCTGGTCGATTGACTGATTATTGAACGATCAGGAACCACAGGTCCCGCCCCTGATGCGGGACACACAGTGAAACTAACGTCATGTCCAAGATTCGAAACCGCGTTCAACGGTATGTCCTGAAGAAGTCAGGAACCGTGGTTTCATCTATAAAAAGGTAGAAATCTATGCAGAAAATAACGGTTACAGTTGACGGAAAAAAAGTCGAGGTGCCTCTCGGAGCGACGATTCTCGAGGCGGCGAATGCCGCGGGATCGCGGGTCCCGACGCTATGTCACGATAACAAACTCCATCCCTTCGGCGCGTGCAGGATCTGCCTCGTCGAGGTGGAAGGCACACCGCGCAAGTTCACACCTTCCTGCACGACGCCGGCAACGGACAACATGGTCGTGAAGACATCCACACCGTCGCTCATCGAGGCGCGGAGGATGGTGCTCGAACTGCTGTTGATCAAGCATCCCCTCGACTGCCCGGTCTGCGACAAGGCGGGCGAGTGCTCGCTCCAGGACCTCGTGCACGAGTACGGGCTGGCTCCGAGCAGATTCGACGCGGAAAAGGGCTACCTCCCACCGGATTATGAAAGTTCGATCATCGAGCGCAATATCAGCCGGTGCATCCTCTGCGGAAAATGTGTCCGGATCTGCGACGAACAGAATGCTGTAGGCGAGTGGGCCTTCACGCGGCGTGGAACGCGGGCGCGGATCAGCACCGATTTTGACCGGCCCCTGGACTGCGAGTTCTGCGGCGAATGCGTGGAGATCTGCCCGGTGGGCGCGCTCACCACACGCCAGTTCAAGTACAAGGCCCGGTCATGGAACCTCGAAGCGACCTCGTCGGTCTGCAATTACTGCGGCTGCGGCTGCAATGTTTCCTATGAGACCCGCGACGGCAAAATCATGCGGGTGGGCCCCGCAAAAAACAATTATCTCTGCACCAAGGGCAGGTTCGGCTGGGACGCAACACATCATGCCGATCGTCTCACCACGCCGAAGATGCGCGTGGGAGGAGAACTTGTGGACTGCACGTGGGAAGAGGCGTTGTCGGTCATTGCGACCAATCTCAACGTGATCAAGGGCAAGAGCGGCGCTGACAGCATTGGAGGTTTGGGATCGGTCAGGACCACGAACGAGGACAGCTATGTGTTCCAAAAATTCCTGCGCACCGTCGTGGGGACAGGCAACGTAGACATGCTGGCCAGGCTCAAGACGCCGAAAGGACTTAATACGGCCTTCTTTTCCGGAGAGCTGAACAGGATTATTGAACATGAAGTTATTCTCGTGCTCGACCGGAACGTGGGCGAGATCAACCCGCTTACGGGCATCGAGATTGTCCGTGCCGTCAACAAGAAAGATCGGAAACTGATTCTCGTAAACGACGAGTACAACAAATTCAATAAGATCGCGACTGTCGTGCTTCCCATGAGCACGGACAAGGCGCTCGACGAGCTGCTTTCTGAGATCTCAACACCGGCCGGAAAGGAAGCAGGAAAAGCTGCCGGGCTTCTCAGGGGAGCAAAGAGTGTGGCGGTCATCGTACCTGCGCAGCTTTCGGACAAGGATTTCCTGAGGATCAGGGATCTGGCCGGAAAGCTCCAAAACGTTACTTTCTATCCCCTGGTGCGGAGGAGCAATTATCAGGGATCGCTTGATATGGGTATCGTTTCGGGTTATCTCCCCGGGTACCGGAAAACGGAGAAACCGGGTATGAACGCCGTCGAAATGCTCAACGCGATCAAGACCGGCAAGATTGCCTCTCTCTATATTATGGGAGACGATCCTGTGGGAAGCGATCCGGGCCTGAAGCAGCCCCTCGAGAGGCTCGAATTCCTTGTGGTCCAGGACATCTTTATGACAGAGACCGCGAAGCTCGCCCATGTGGTGCTGCCCGCCGCCAGTTCGGCGGAAAAGTCCGGGACCTTCACCAACGTTGAGCGCAGGCTCCAGCAGTTGAACAAAGCGGAAGAACCCGTCGGGGAATCGCGCCCGGACTGGGAGATCATCCAGGATGTCGCGAACAGGATGGGCGGCTCCCTGAACTACGGGTCCGACCGGGACATCCTGAAAGAGATCCGGTCCGTCGTGCCGCCTTACGCCAATCTCGCCGTGGGTGCCTGCTGGGCACGCGAAAAGTCGCCGCTTGCCGGTTCGTCAGAAGACCTCTCGCTTGCATCGGATACCATCATGAAGCAGGAAGTAATTACTGCGGAGCGGCTGCTCTTTTCCTCGGGGGTCAGCATCACACGTTCTCACGAAATCGGAACGATCAGACATTACAAGATCGAAGTGTAGGAGCAGAACATGCCCGGAACGAACCAAATACTTCACTTTCTTTTTGCGATAGGCATCCCCGCTGCCGTACTGCTGGCATTCATCCTGGCCAACGCCATGTACCTGCAGCTCATGGAGCGCAAGGTGCTCGCGCACATGCAGGGCCGTCTGGGGCCCATGCGCACCGGCTGGCATGGGGTTCTTCAGCCGATCGCCGACGCTGTCAAATTCATGATGAAAGAAGATATCATTCCCGCGAAAGCGGACAAGTGGGTGTTCAGAATAGCTCCCCTGATCCTGCTCGTGATGGCCTTCGGTGCCATGGTGGTGATTCCCTTTGGTCCGCCCACGAACTTCTTCGGACTTCTGTCGAACAAGGTTCCACTCTGGGTGTCTAACCTGAACGTCGGCGTGCTCTTCATCCTTGCCTTCTCTAGCGTGGGAACCTACGGCGTGATCATGGCAGGCTGGGCTTCGAACAATAAATACTCGCTCATGGGCGGATTTCGTTCAGCCGCCCAGATGATCAGCTACGAGATTCCGATGGCATTCGCGATTCTCACCGTGGTGCTTATGGCAGGGTCACTTAATTTGTCTGACATCGTGAACGCTCAAGCTCACCGGTGGTTCATCGTTGCGCTGCCTGTCGGGCCGGTGGCCTTCTACCTTTACCTCATGTCGGGCATCGCCGAAACGAACCGCGTGCCCTTCGACCTGCCGGAAGCGGAGAGCGAACTGGTGGCGGGGTACTTCACCGAGTACAGCGGCATTCGCTTCGGTATCTTCTACATGGCCGAATACATGAACATGATCGTCGTTTCACTGCTCGTTTCCATCCTGTTTCTGGGCGGCTGGCTTCCGGTCCAGATTCTACCGCAAACACTCGGTCATATCGCCCCGATCGCATTTATCAACAAGATGCTCGCGGCCATCCCGCCGACGATCTGGCTGCTGGGAAAACTGTATTTCTTTATCTTCTTCTACATGTGGCTGCGCGCCACCCTTCCGCGGTACCGGTACGACCAGCTTATGGGGATATCCTGGAAGATCATGCTGCCCGTTTCGCTGGGCACGTTGCTGGTTGCAGCGGGCATGAAGCAGATGGGATGGCTGTAAAACAGTTCGGAAATCAGAGTTCGGAGTCAGGAGTATATAACAATGAGTAAAATAAATAAGCTGCTCAAAACGATCTTTCTGGTCGAAATTGCCCAAGGCATGGCGTTGACACTCAAGACCATGCTGACTCCGGCCATTACCCGGCAGTATCCGACGTTCAAGCGCAAGCCGATCCCGGGGTCGCGCGGACTCCACGCCATGCGGCGCGATGATTCGGGCCTGAAAGAACGCTGCATTGGGTGCGGTTTGTGTGAAGCGGTCTGTCCGTCGAAAGCCATCACGGTGGTGACATCCGAGGGTGTGGAGCACGATAAAGTCGTCAATTCCTACGAGCTCGACCTGCTCCGCTGTGTTTTCTGCGGCTTCTGCATTGATGCGTGCCCCGTATCGGCAATCATCATGACACCCGAGTTCGAGCTGGCCTGCTATTCAAGAAAAGACGCGTTCTATACTAAGGATCGGCTTATCGAGGTGGGCGACCACTACTTTGGCGGGAAGGCGGTAAAAAAAGTAATATGATAAACAAGCTTATATTCCTCTACTTTGCCGCGGTCATCCTGGTGTCTGCCGTGCTCACGGTCACACGCAGGAATCCCGTACACAGCGTGATGTTCATGCTGCTCCTGTTCTTCCACATCGCCGGGGTTTTCGTGCTTCTGAATGCGGAATTTATCGCGGCAGTACAACTGATCGTATACGCCGGAGCCATCCTGATCCTGTATCTCTTTGTCGTGATGCTCCTGAACGTTGACCGGGAAAGCTCCGCCGCCCGGGCGAATCGCTTCTGGCCCTGGATGATCTGTTTCGGCCTGTTGGTCGCTGGTGAGGTGATGCTCTTGGTTGCACAGGGCACGTTCCCGGTAGAGGAAGGGAAGACCATGCGGCTTGCCGGCAGCGGCATTAGAGAGCTCGGCATATTGCTTTATCAGAATTACCTGGTGCCTTTTGAAGCCGCGTCCATCATTCTGCTCGTCGGACTGGTGGGGGCAGTGACGCTGGCGAAGAAAAGGGCGAATGATTAGAATCAAAAAGTCTGAGGAGTTCGTAGCGTTGTAGAGCATCAAACCGATAATGTCTGGGACTTTGGTTATGACTCCATAAACGCTTAAGACTCTCTAGACTCATCCTGGAGGTTTTATGATTCCCATGTCCTGGTATATCATGCTGAGCGCGGCGCTGTTCACCATCGGCGTCGTCGGTGTGCTAAGCCGCCGCAATATTTTCATCATCCTGATGTCCATTGAGCTAATGCTGAACGCGGCAAATATCAATTTCGTAGCCTTCTCACACTACCTGCAGTCGCTTACGGGCCAGATTTTCGTTATTTTCGTAATCACCGTTGCCGCAGCCGAGGCCGCAGTGGCGCTGGCAATAATCATCCTTCTCTCGCGCAACCGCGGGAGCGTTTATGTGGATGAATTCAATATTATGAAGGGCTAAGCGAGTCGATAGAGTTCATAGAGTTAGAACCAAAGGGTCAATGCTGCTTACTCAATGAACGCTAAAACTCTGCTGATTCGATAGACTCAAATACCGGGAGAGTTTATGATCAAATACGCATTCATACCGCTGCTGCCGTTCGCCGGATTTCTGATCGCGGGATTGTTCGGAAAGTACCTGAAGGAAAAGGCCGCCTATTTCGCCATCGCGGGCGTCATCGGCGCTTTCATGCTCGCAGTCAGCGCTTTCTTCGATGTCCTCGGCGGTGCGAAAATCAACGAGAACCTGTACTCCTGGATTTCGATCGGGACCTTTTCGGTGAACGTGGGCTTTCAGATTGATCAACTGACCGCGGTCATGCTTCTGGTAGTGACAACGCTCAGTTCGCTTATCCACATTTATTCCGTGGGCTACATGCACGGCGACAAGGGCTATCCCCGGTTTTTCGCCTACCTGGCGCTCTTCACATTTTTCATGCTCGTTCTGGTGATGGCCAATAATTTCCTAGTCATGTTTGTGGGCTGGGAAGGCGTGGGCCTCTGCTCTTACCTCCTGATCGGATTCTGGTATGAGAAAAAATCGGCGTCCGACGCCGGGATCAAGGCATTCGTGGTGAACCGCGTAGGCGACTTCGGGTTCGTGCTCGCCGTTCTTCTCATATTCGTGACCTTCGGGACGCTCGATTTTTCCGAAGTCTTTGCTTCAGTCGGGACTTCGGTAACGGACCAGAGCTATCATCTCTTCGGCGGCGACATCACCGTTATTACGCTGATCTCGCTTCTCCTGTTCCTGGGCGCCACCGGTAAATCGGCCCAGCTTCCTCTGTACGTCTGGCTGCCCGATGCCATGGAAGGCCCTACGCCGGTCAGCGCCCTGATCCATGCTGCGACCATGGTCACGGCAGGGGTGTTCATGGTTGCGCGCTGTGCGCCGATTTTCTCGCTTTCCGAGACTGCGATGAACACCGTGGCAATCGTCGGAGGCCTGACCGCGGTCTTCGCCGCAACGATCGGCCTGGTGCAGAACGACATCAAGCGCGTAATCGCCTATTCCACCATCAGCCAGCTGGGCTACATGTTCCTGGGGCTGGGCGTGGGCGCCTTCTCCGCAGGAATCTTCCACCTCACGACGCATGCCTTCTTTAAGGGCCTCCTCTTCCTTGCTTCGGGCAGCGTGATCCATGCGCTTTCGGGTGAGCAGGACATGCGCAAGATGGGCGCGCTCAAATCCAGGATCAAAATTACCCACTGGGTGTTCATCATTGGCTCGCTGGCACTGGCCGGCATTTTCCCCTTTGCGGGTTTCTTCAGTAAGGACGAAATACTCTGGAGCGCTTATAACGCTTCCTCGCTCGGCCGTATGCTCTGGGTGCTGGGCGTCGCGGGAGCGTTCATGACGGCATTTTATTCCTTCCGGCTCATCTATCTTTCTTTTTATGGCAAGTCACGGATGGATCATGATGTCGAACATCATGTGCACGAGTCCCCGAAGGTGATGACGGTGCCGCTCATGATCCTCGCATTCTTCTCGATTGTCATAGGCTGGATCGGAATGCCCGGCGCCATCATACCTCATGCGAACCTGTTCGGCGATTTTCTGGCCCCGCTTTTCCCCCATACTGAGCATGCGGCTGCCGCGGGAAGTCACTGGCTCGAACTCGGGCTAATGATATTCTCTGTCGCCGTTGCAATCGCGGGTATCCGTTTGGCTTACTCCTTGTATGTAAAAAATACATCGGTGCCCGATCGTATAGCGGAGAAGTATAAAGGAATCTATAATCTGCTCCTGAACAAATACAACGTTGACGAAATCTACAACGCCATTTTTGTCAACGCCTTTGTTCATAAGACCGCCAAATTCCTCTATACGATCGGCGATGTCAAAATAATCGACGGCGCGGTGAACGGTATCGCGAAGTTCATCGGCGGGGTAAGTGAGCGCGGCAGGAAGATGCAGACTGGCTATATCCAGCAGTATGCTTTCACCATGGGGCTCGGCCTGGTGGTGCTGGCGGGCTTATATTACTTATTGATAAACTAACAGTCCAGCGTTAACGATTCATAGTTCATAGTAAATAAAGGAGCTTCTCAATGCTCGAATTAAGACCTGATCAGCTTGGGTACCCATTGCTGAGCTTTATGATCTTCCTCCCCGTGCTTGGAGCGTTCCTGCTTCTGTTTGTCAGGAACGCATCCATGGCGCGCTGGATTGCGCTTGGCTTTTCGATCGCCGAACTGGTCCTCTGCATACCGCTGCTCCTGAACTTCGACGCAACGATTCCTCACATGCAGTTCGGTGAGAGCATGCCCTGGATTGCGGCTTGGAACATCAACTACCGCCTGGGCATCGACGGGATCAGTATCCTGTTCGTGGTTCTGACCGCGCTGCTTACAACAATATCTATTATGGTGTCCTGGACCGCCATTCAGGACCGGGTCAGGGAGTTCATGCTCTCGCTGCTGTTTCTGGAAGCGGCGATTATCGGCGTGTTTGTATCTCTGGACCTCTTCCTTTTCTATATCTTCTGGGAAGCCATGCTCATTCCCATGTATCTCCTTATCGGCATCTGGGGTGGCCCGAACCGGCTCTATGCGGCGATCAAGTTTTTCCTGTACACCCTCGTGGGAAGCGTACTTATGCTGGTCGCGATCATTGCCGTGTATTTCGCGGCGGGACATACCTTTGACGTCCTGGCGCTCATGAATTACAAATTCGGCCACACGTTCCAGATGGTGGCATTCGCTGCTTTCTTCGCGGCATTTGCGGTCAAGGTGCCCATGTTCCCGTTCCACACGTGGCTGCCGGACGCCCACGTGGAGGCGCCGACAGCCGGCAGTATCATCCTGGCCGGCATCCTTATCAAGATGGGGGCCTACGGGTTCCTCCGTTTCTCGCTGCCCTTTTTCCCCGATGCGGCAATTGCCTGGACGCCTGTCATCATGACCCTGTCCGTGATTGCCATCATCTATGGGGCGTATATGGCCTTTGCGCAGACCGACTTCAAAAAACTCATTGCCTATTCAAGCGTAAGCCACATGGGATTCGTCACCCTCGGTATTTTCGCGTTGAACAGCCAGGGGCTTGAAGGTGGCATCCTCCAGATGCTGAACCACGGAATTTCAACGGGCGCGCTGTTCCTTGCCGTGGGCGTGATCTACGAACGGACGCATACCAGGCTGATAGCGGACTACGGTGGTATCGCATCCCGGGTCCCGGTATATGCAACGTTTCTGCTGATCATCACTTTCTCGTCGATCGGCCTTCCGGGAACAAACGGTTTTATCGGCGAGTTCACGATCCTGCTTGGCGCATTCCTGCACTCCAAGCCTTATGCCGTGATCTCGTCCCTCGGCATCATCCTCGGTGCGGGGTACATGCTTTGGCTGTACCAGCGCATTGCCTTCGGCAGGATAACCAACCCGCACAATGAACAGCTTGCCGACATGAACCTTCGCGAAGTAGCCGCAGCGCTGCCGCTTGTGCTTCTGGTGTTCGTGATTGGCCTTTATCCGAACTCGGCCTTCGGCGTAATGCATGTGTCTGTATCAAACCTGATCGAGCATATGCATGCCAAGGTGGAGTCAGCGCCGGCTGTGGCGCAGGCGCTCGGCACGATATTGGGAAGATAAGGAGAAACCGATGTTCAGCTTGTCTCAGGAATTCATGCAATCACTCGCTCCGGTGCTGCCCGAGGCCATCGTTCTTATTACAGCGCTCCTCGTTCTTCTCTTCGATCTTTTCATCGAGAAGGAGGGCAAAGCGCTCCTGGGCTGGCTGAGCGTGGGGGGGATCGCCATCGCGGCTGTTGTCACCTACCATTCGATGGGATTGAATGAGGCTGTATTCAGCGGTACTTTCCTCGTCGACCCCTTCTCAACGTTCTTTAAATTCGTTTTTTACATCGCTTGCGGGCTCGGAATCCTGGTGTCCATCAATTATCTGAAGGTCGAGGACATTCATCGCGGCGAGTATTACGCACTCATGCTTTTCGCCACGAGCGGTATGATGCTCATGGCATCGGCAGGCGACCTCATCACCCTGTATCTCGGCCTCGAGCTTATGGCGCTCTCCATCTATATCCTTGCGGGCTTCATGCGCCAGAACAACCGGTCGAATGAAGCCGCAATCAAGTATCTGGTTCTCGGTGCGTTCTCGTCGGGAATCATGATCTACGGCATGTCGCTCGTCTATGGTCTTACCGGAACGACGAATCTTGGGGAGATACTCGCGTTTCTGCGCACCGCTGACCTTAACAATCCCGTCATCTACCTGGCCATGATCATGCTGGTTGTGAGTTTCGGCTTCAAGGTCGCGGCTGTGCCGTTTCACATGTGGGTGCCCGATGTTTACGAGGGGGCGCCGACCTCCGTTACGGCTTTCATGTCCGCGGGCCCCAAAGTCGCGGGCTTTGCTGTTCTGCTTCGGGTATTTCTGTATACTTTCGAACCGCTCCATGTTCATTCAACGGTCATTCTTTCGGGACTGGCTGTGCTCACCATGGCAGTGGGCAACATCATGGCATTGTCCCAGACCAATATCAAGCGGATGCTTGCCTACTCGTCCATAGCCCATGCGGGCTATGCGTTGGTCGGACTGGCTGCTGGAGGTCCTGAGGGAGCGGCCAGCGTGATGCTGTATGTCTGCATCTATGCGCTCATGAACATGGGGGCATTTGGTGTGGTGATCATGCTCAGAAAGGCCGGAGAGCGGGGTGAGGATATCACCGACTTTGCCGGTCTTGGCAAGACCAATAAAACCGCGGCCCTGCTCATGCTCATATTCATGTTTTCGCTCACCGGGATTCCGCCCACCGCTGGATTCGTGGGCAAGTTCTACATCTTTAAATCTGCGGTCCAGGCCGGGCTTCTGTGGCTTGCAATCGCAGGTGTGATCTTTTCTGCCATCAGCGCCTTCTTCTATCTCCGCATCATTATGATCATGTATATGAATGAACCGAAAGAGCGCATTGAACTCTCCATTTCGCCGTCCCTCGCGCTGGCGCTGGCGATATCGGTTACAGCCGTCATTGTCATCGGTATCTATCCCTCCGACCTCTTGGAGTATGCGCGTGCGTCGATTTCCGGGATATTGTAGGTCTAACGAGAGAATCCCCCGATAGCATGTTTTCATCGAGTGCAAAAAGATGGACCGCTCGAACCGTCATTGTTTCGGCGGCCGTGCTTCTCTCTCAGCCGTCTTCCCTCACTCCTCGCTCTCGGGAGATTCGTCTTAGCTGGAACCTCTTCTGGCTTACCACGAAATCTTCCGCCAGGCTGTAGCGTTGAGTACCTCAGCCGGAGAAAACAGTCTTTTCCCCTACCGGTGAACTTTTCAGACCCCTCATTGCCGAACTGAAGAATCCGAGATTCTATCACCGCTATCTATTCCAGTATCAATCCTCGGAGTTTCACGCCGCAGTCGGGGGCTATGGGCAGATATTTAACTTGTACCGCCATATGGATACAATCGGAGATGTAGTTGGCAGGCAAACTTCGGCGGCGTGATTCATGCTGAGTTCGATCTCCCTGCGCTCAGAAAGGGCCCCATGTCGTCCTGCCTTACCTTCTTTCACCAAAGCTCGCATACTGTCTATGATCAGATTCGAGAAACTCCTTCTTAATGATCTCAATAGGATAGCTGAGGGCGGTGCAGTTGCGCGACGCGTCCCACGATTTGCAATTATAGGATATGACATCGCTCATAGCCTTGGATGCAGCGCCGTGATATACTTTTTTCATGAGAATTGAAGCAAAAGGGTACTTTCTGAAAGAATACGGCTCGTGGAGCGTTCTGATCATCGCCTCTCTCATCGGCGTCGGCGCCAGCCGGGCTTTCTCCTGGACCGTCATTCCTCTTTTTATCTCCCTCGGTCTCCTTATTAATTCAAAGCAGGCTTTTACAAAATGGAGTCGGCGTACCGATGGGATAATGGCATTAATGGTCTTACTCATTCAAATTGCCGTTGCTGCGGTCATCCTGATTTCCCTTTTCGGCAGCGGGGTGATAATGCTTCTGCCCCTTCTCGTATTTCCTGCAGCTTACCTGCTGTCCAACCGGTTCGCCGGCGAGCACGCTGTCCTGACTGAGGTGCTCGGATTTGCTCTTCTCAGCCTTGCAGCGGTACTCATGAAATATCTCCTTACGGGAGGCCTCGATGTCAGGTTGTTTTTGGGCGTTGTATTCTATTTCTCAGCAGGTGTTTTCAAGGTAAAAGCCTTGCTGCTGAAAAAAACCGGATATAGAGTTATGGCCGTGCTGTTTGTTCTGATCAGCCTCTACGTCTATCATCGCATGTATATTCCGGTGATTATTCTTTTGCCCCTCCTGGATAATGTCATTGCCGCAGCGACGCTTTACAAGGTCAAGCTCAAAACCACTGGCTGGATAGAGGTGGGTAAAAGTCTGGCTTTCCTCGTGCTTTTCCTGTCTTACTACTAAAGACACGCCCTTTGCAGCTGCTCATGATAATGCAATCAGCTCCTCTCCGGCCCTGTCGTGGTAAAATATGAAAAGAGGCAGAAGATGAGTGTAAAATATCCAGAAGCTTATTTAACGCCAAACGCCCTGACCGTTCTCATGAGAAGATATCTGATGAAAGACGAAGAGGGGAGTGTGGTGGAGTCTCCTGAGGATATGTTCCGGAGAGTAGCCGCGAATGTCGCACAGGCCGATCTGCAGTACGACGGAAATGCAAAAATCCGTGCAACGGAAGAAGAATTTTATCGCGTCCTGTCAAGTCTGGAATTTCTGCCCAATTCCCCCACCCTCATGAACGCAGGCCGTCCGCTGCGGCAGCTTGCTGCCTGTTTCGTGCTGCCGGTCGAAGATTCAATGGATCGGATATTTGACGAAGTCAAGAACACGGCTCTTATCCACAGAGCGGAGGCGGCACCGGTTTTTCCTTCGCAGGCTCCGGCCAAAGGATGATGCTGTGCGCCACCACAAGCGGGTCTGTCAGCGGTCCTATGTCGTTCATGCGGGTTTTCAATATGGCCACCGAGGTTATTAAGCAGGGCGGCACGCGGCGCGGCGCGAATATGGGTATCCTGCGCGTGGACCATCCCGGATATCCTGGACTTCATCGCTGCAAGAGAAAATGACAAGGAATCGGCAATTTCAATATCTCCGTAGCCGTGACCGAGCAGTTCATGGCAGCGGTGGAAGCGGGCGGCGAGTGCCGTTGGTAACCCGGCAATAGCCGTCAGGTGGTGAGGACACTCAAGGCTCGCAACGTATTCGACCGGATCGTCGAAATGGCATGGAAAACCGGTGATCCCGGGTCGTCTTTCTGGACCGCATCAACCAGGAGAATCCAACTCCGCACGGTGACATGGAGAGCACCAACCCTTGCGGAGAACAGCCGCTGCTTCCGTACGAACCCTGCAATCTTGGCTCGATCAATCTCGCGAAGATGCTTTCAGCCAACGGCAAATCAATCGATTACGAAGCTCCGCCATACCGTGCAACAGGCGGTCCATTTCCTCGACAACGTGATCGACGTGAGCCGATATCCGATTGAAAAAATCAGCCAGATGACCCGGGCGAACCGCAAAATCGGCCTGGGGGTCATGGGCTTTGCTGACATGTTACTTCGAAATCGGCGTGCCTTACAACTCTGAGGAAGCCGAGCGGACCGGCGCGAGGGTGATGAAATTCATTAGCGATAAGGGACGGGAAATGAGCGAGGAACTTGCCCTGGAGCGCGGGGCTTTCCCGAACTTTAAGGGCAGTAAGTATGAAAGCCGGGAAGGGCGCAGATCCGGAACGCGACGGTCACGACGATCGCGCCGACGGGGACTCTGTCCATCATCGCCGGCTGTTCGAGCGGGATCGAACCGTTGTATGCCCTGTTCTTTACCCGCCATGTGCTCGGTGATGTGGATCTACCCGAGGTGTATGAATACTTTCTGGAAACAGCACGGGTGCGCGGCTTCATGACCGATGCGCTTCTAATGCGGATCATGGCTGGTGAATCCATCCAGCGAATGCAGGAAGTGCCTGACGACGCGAAACTCCTGTTCGTAACGGCCTTCGACATCGCCCCGGAATGGCATGTTCGCATGCAGGCCGCATTCCAGCGCCATACGGACAACGCGGTGTCTAAAACCATTAATTTCCCGGAGCAGGCAACGAAAGACGATGTGCGAAAAGCCTTCCTTCTGGCCTACCGGGAAGGCGTCAAGGGGATTACGGTATTCCGGAGCGGCAGTAAAAGCGATCAGGTGCTCACTTGCGCCGACCCGTTGTACTGCTGACGGCGTTGTCTCATCCGCCTCGGTTATCGGAGCCTCCGGCGGTTCTCCCTGCGACGGATAAGAGCTGCTTGACACGGACATGAGGTATGCTATGTTTGTTATACAAATGGCGCAGCAAATAGTTTTCTGCGCCCGCGTCGAATTGTGGGGGCCGGATCCGGATATTGATAAATACGATGAAAGGCAGCAGATCGGGCAATCATGAATATCATTGTAGGGGCAGATCACGGGGGATTCCCGCTGAAAGCGGTTATCGTCGAGTATCTTATACAGCTCGGCCATACTGCGCAGGATGTCGGGACCTTCAGCATCAAACCTGTTGATTATCCCGAATATGCGCGGGTTGTGGCAAATGCAATAATCGATGGAAGGGGCGAGAGGGGGATCATTATTTGTGGAAGCGGAGTAGGCGCCTGCGTAGCGGCGAGCAAGTTTCCCGGCATACGCGCCGCAGTCTGCCACGATACGTTTTCCGCGCACCAGGGTGTGGAAGATGACGACATGAACGTGCTATGCCTCGGGGCGCGGGTTGTAGGGCCGGAACTGGCCAAGGATATCGCAAGGACCTTTCTTGCTGCAACATTGCTCAGGCGCTGAACGTCATGTTCGCCGTTTGGCAAAAGTGAGGGCGATTGAGAAGGAATTTTCGAATAACATTTGAGAGCAATCGGCGTCGAGATTGGTCGTGAATTAGGGAAGTCAAAAAGAAAGGATCATCATGCAAGTTGGGTATATCGGTTTGGGAAAAATGGGGTTCAACATGGTCGAACGGCTCCTGGAAAAAGGACATCAGGTTGTCGCCTTTGACCGGGACAAGGCTGCTGCCGACGCCATCGCGGGAAAAGGCGCGCAGTCTTCCGGCTCTCTTGCCGCATTGGTCGGGTCATTGCCCGCTCCCCGTCTGGTCTGGCTTATGGTTCCGCACCAGGCTGTCGACGCGGTCCTTCGGGAGCTGACGCCGCTTCTCGGAAAAGGAGACGCAGTCATTGACGGCGGCAACTCTCCTTACAAGGAATCCATGCGGCGGGCGTCAGAACTCGAAACAAAGGGCATCGATTTTCTCGATGCAGGCGTAAGCGGTGGACCATCGGGAGCGCGAAGCGGCGCATGCGTCATGGTCGGCGGCAGGAAAAATATTTTTCAACGATTCGAAATCATCTTTCGCGATCTATCAGTGGCAGGCGGCTATGCCTATATGGGGAAGGCGGGAGCAGGTCATTTTGTGAAAATGGTCCATAACGGGATCGAGTACGGAATGATGCAGGCCCTGGCCGAGGGGTTCTCGATCATGAACGCATCGGATTTCAAGCTTGATCTTGCATGATCGCCGACCTATACAACCATCGGAGCGTCATTGAGTCAAGGCTCGTGGACTGGCTCAAGAAAGCCTATGACCAATACGGCAGAGAATTGAGCTCTGTTTCCGGCTCCGCGGCGCAGAGCGGAGAGGGAATGTGGACCGTTGACGCCGCAAGGGAACTCGGTGTTGCCGTGCCGGTCATTGAAGGGGCGCTTGAGTTCCGGCTCCAATCTCAGAAGAACCCGAGCTACACAGGCAGGATTATCTCGGCGCTGCGGAACCAGTTTGGCGGCCACGAGGTGAAGAAAAAATAACATGCTGAATTCCCTGTACGCGGAGAGTGAACCTTTGCTAGAGAAGGGGAACAGGGTTTTCGGGCATTCATCCGCGTCGAAGGGATGGTGTTTCCGCAAGCTTTCTGTGCGGGAACAGTTGCGGAAAGGGAGGCAGCTATCATGAAACCCGGCGATCTGAAAACGAGAATATTTCTCGATGGCGGTAATCCCGAGGAAACGAAGGAGATCATTCACCTCCTCGGCTTTCTTGACGGGCAAACCACGAATCCAACACTGATTTCAAAGAACCCGGAATCGCGCAAGCGTATTGAGCAGGGGGAAAAGTTCAGCGCCAAGGAGCTCCTTGATTTCTATCACGGCGTTGTTACGGCCATCTGCAGACTGATACCGGAAGGCTCGGTGTCCGTGGAAGTATATGCCGATGCAGGGACGCGGGCCGAGGCGATGCTGGAGCAGGGGAAGGAGATGTTTTCCTGGACGAGGAACGCACATGTGAAATTCCCGACATCGAGTGAAGGCCTCAAGGCGGCGGAAAGAGCGGTGCGGGCAGGAATGCGTGTGAACATGACGCTCAACTTCTCTCAGGAGCAGGCCGCAGCCGTATACGCCGCGACGGGCGGAGCGCGCAAAGGCCAGGTCTTTGTTTCTCCTTTTGTCGGGAGGCTTGATGACCGGGGCGAGAATGGCATGGACCTGATCGCCAATATCCTCAGGATGTTCGCCAAGGGCGATGGCCACGTCGAAGTCCTGACCGCGAGTGTCCGGACCCTTGATCACCTGTTCAAAGCTATCCAGCTCGGATCCGACATCATCACCGCGCCGTACGAGATCCTGAAAAATTGGGGAGAACAAGGCATGCCACTGCCGGGGCCCGATTATACCTATCCCGTGAAAGGCCTGAAGCCCATGGTCTATCGGGAGCTTGCTCTCGACAAACCGTGGCGGGACTATGATATTCGCCATGTTCTGACGGACAAGGGCATGGAAAAATTTTCCTCGGACTGGAATGTCCTGATTGAGGAACCAAAAGCGAGGGCCTATGGATCCGCTCGATGATGATCCCATGGTGCAGACAAACAGTGAAATGGCCGTCACGGTGCAGGTCTCGAAGCCGGATAAAACTTGCGTAACGGAAGTGCCGCCTCCCGCGGCCATCATCATATTTGGCGCCTCGGGGGACCTCACCCGTCGGAAGCTTCTCCCTTCTCTTTACCGGCTGTATAAAAGTAAAATGCTGCCCGACCGATTTTTCATCCTCGGCACAAGTCGGGTCGAGATGACGACGGACCAGTTCCGCGCTGACCTGCTTGATGCCGTGAAAGCGGCATTTCCCGCGGGGATCGACAACGAGGTGTGGGACTCATTTGCTCCGCGTCTCTATTACTCGACCTTCGATTACAGCGATCTGAAATCCTACACCACGTCCCTGCGGGACAGGCTACCGGAACTGGAGCAGAGACATCAAACCGGCGGAAACCGCATTTTTTACCTTGCCATACCGCCCACGGTTTTCGCCGACGTGATCAACAATCTTGGGGCAGCGGGATTGTCGCGCGAGGACAATGGTCGCAGTCACATCGTTATAGAAAAGCCCTTCGGCCGGGACCTGGCTTCCGCCCGGAAATTAAATGAGCTGGTTCACACTCATTACAGGGAAAGCCAGATTTTCCGGATTGACCATTATCTTGCCAAGGAGACGGTACAGAATATCCTGATGTTTCGCTTTGCGAATTCCATTTTCGAGCCGTTGTGGAACAGGAGGTACATCGATCACGTCCAGATCACGGCAGGGGAAACGCTTGGCGTCGAACACCGGGCCGGTTATTACGAGGAAGCAGGAGTGCTTCGCGATATGTTCCAGAACCATATGTCCGAGCTCCTGGCGCTCACGGCCATGGAGCCGCCGGCGGGATTTGAAGCCAACCTGGTGCAGGACGAAAAAGTCAAGGTTTTTCGGGCAATCCGGCCGATACCGCTTGACACATTGGACCAATATGTGAGTGTGGGACAATACACCGGGGGAACCATCGGGAAAATCCGTGTGCCGGGTTATCGAGACGAACCGGGAGTGGCGGAGCAGTCGTCGACACCGACTTTTGCGGCCATAAAAGTGTTTATTGACAACTGGCGGTGGCACGATGTCCCGTTCTATCTGCGGTCGGGGAAGCGGCTGGGCCGGCGCATGACCGAAATCGCCATTAATTTCAAACGCGTTCCTCATTCCATGTTTCCCGCTACGATCGGCGGCCCCATAGATCCGAACGTCCTCGTTCTCAGGGTGCAGCCCGATGAAGGAATGAGTCTTTTTATTCAAGCCAAGAAGCCCGGCTCAAAGGTCTGTTTAAGCCCGGTGCTTATGAACTACTCCTACCCGCGCGACGTGCTCCTCGACGCATACGAGTGGGTGCTGCTTGATTGCATGCGGGGCGATCATATGCTCTTTACGAGGGAGGACGGCGTGGAGCAGACATGGATGCTGCTTACGCCGCTACTCGACAGGCTGGCCACTTCGCTGACAGGAGCAAACATTCCTTTCTACGTTGCCGGGTCGGACGGGCCTGCCGGCGCGCATCGGTTAATCGAACAGGACGGCCGGTTCTGGCGGCCCCTATGAAAGCCAGCGCAGATACGCGGATTCGCATCTTTGAGGACCTAGAGGCGTTGAGCCAAGCCGCGGCGGATTTCTTAGTATCGCTGTCCAGGGATGCGAAAGGCAGGTTTGCCGTTGCATTTTCAGGCGGTTCCACACCGCGGCGATTCTTCTCTCTTCTTGCAGCAAGCCCCTATCGGGAACAAATCGCGTGGGCCTCGATGTATATTTTCTGGGCTGATGAGCGCTGCGTTCCCCGGGAACATCCCGACAGCAATTATAAACTCGCTTATGAGGCATTGCTGTCCAAAGTCCCCATCCCGGAGGAAAACATCCACTGGATCCAGGGAGAAAAAAAACCGGAGCTGGCCGCGCGAGAGTACGAAGATTCTCTTCGACAGTTTTTCGGAACACAGCCCTTTCCGGTCTTCGATCTCATTATCCTGGGGGTGGGAGTGGACGGGCATACGGCATCGCTTTTTCCGGGGACTACAGCTGTGCATGAGCGGACGAGAATTGCTCTGCCGGTATATGCCGAGGTCCCGAAGCCAAGCCGGGTGACGTTGACGCTGCCCGTACTGAATAATGCCTCGCAGGTTCTTTTTCTGGCGTCGGGGCGTGAAAAAGCAGTGGTTCTGCACGAGCTCCTTGAAGACGGGAACCCGAAGCATTATCCTGCTGGCTTGGTGCGGCCCGTTCATGGTCGTATAACGTGGTTTATTGATCGCGGAGCAGCAAGCCTTCTGGCGGAACAGACTTTTCCCCGATGACGCCCTTGCGTCAATTTCTGCATGGGTATTCACCGAACGTGATTCCGGAGTTATCGCACATGCCGGTTTTTTGTGCTATGATTTGTCATAATGAGTTGGATCGGAAGGGAGGTGAAGAGAGGGTGAAAAAGATCATGAGCAAAGAATCATTGGACAAAGAGGCAGCCTACTGGAACCTCATGAAACAGCTGGCAAAACAGAACCCCGGTACGGTATGCCGCAAGTGAAAGGGCTGAAAGAGCTAACGTTGCTGGTCAGCAACCACAGGGAAACCGGCGGACCAGACGGGTTCAGTACGTTGCTGCAGTGCGTTCCTTCCCGGCCCTGTCCGCCTGTTTCCGTTTCTCCGATTCGATAGACTGAACATCTCTATTGACATTGTCTTTCTAAAAATATTGGGCCGTCATGTCAATCATCAAACCCTTGGACTTTTTTATCCAGTGGCATCTGACCGAGAACTGCAACCTCTCCTGCCGCCATTGCTATCAGGGGGAGCGGGGTACCGATGAAATGCCGCTGGCCGATATTAAAAGGACCATAGCTGAGGCAGCGGACATGATCAATGCCTGGTCGGAAGACTATGGTGTTGCTTTTTCCCGGAGCATGAACATCACCGGCGGAGAGCCCCTTTTGAGGAGGGACCTATTCACCATACTCGACGAGGTCAGAAAACAGGGCTTCGACTGCTCCCTGCTCACGAATGGGACGCTTGTCACGAATGACATCGCGAAAACGCTTGTCGATCTGAAGATCACGGGCGTCCAGGTCAGCATAGAAGGACCTGAAGAAATCCACGATTCCATCCGGGGCAAGGGGAGCTTCACCGCATCTGCATTGGGGGTCGAGCATCTGGTTGATGCCGGGGTCCCGGTCACGATAAACGCTACGCTGTCCAGTCTGAACGCATCCTCCCTGAAACATGTCATCGCCTTCGCTTCCCATGTTGGCGCGCGACGGATCGGTTTTTCGCGTCTCGTTCCCGCAGGCAAGGGACGGGCTCTTCTCTCCCGCATGCTGCGGCCGGACGAGGTAAAGGAGTTATACGAGTCGGTGCTGCCGCTTGAGATCAGGGCGCTGGAGATCGTGACCGGCGACCCCGTTGCTGCGCAGATGAAGAAGCCATCGAACGGCGATGCCGGAAACACGGCGATGAGCGGCTGCTCCGCAGGCGTAGCAGGCCTGACCATTCTTGCCAGCGGCAATGTAATGCCTTGCAGAAGGCTGCCGCTGTCCCTTGGAAATGTTCGGAGAGATTCGCTGCGCGAGATCTGGGCCACGTCGCCCATCTTGGAGGCGCTCAGGGACCGGAGCAGATACAAGGGCAAATGCGGAACCTGTCACCGCTGGGCGCATTGCCGCGGATGCAGGGCTATCGCCTATGCTTACTCACGCTCCCAGGGCAACGATGACTTTCTCGCGGACGATCCGCAATGTTTTATTCATTGTGAGGCGGAACAGCATATGGGTAGAGCGGAGAAAGTCTGATTCAAGTGCCGCGTACCCTGCGCACTGTGCATTGAGGTTTTTTCATGAAAGCACTCGTAACGGGCGGGACGGGATTCATCGGGAGCAACGTTGTCGATCTGCTTGTCGCAGACGGCCACAGCGTCCGTCTTTTCAGCCGGAAAGCCGGACTTCCTGCGCGATTTTCGGGAAAAGACGTGTCGGCCTTTGGCGGCGATCTTGAGGACGCCGAATCGGTTCTTCGCGCCATGACGGGAATGGATGTCTTCTATCACATCGGAGAAATCAAAAACACCACTCCCCGTGCCGTAAAAAACAACGTAAAGCTGATGGAGGAGGTGGTTGGTCATCTGGACGCGTCAGGCATAAAGCGCATTGTCTTTATCAGCTCCATTTCCGTTGCGGGAATCCCCGAGGTAAAACCCGCCACGGAGGAGACTCCATCCCGGCGCCCGCTCAGGGACCCCTACACGCGGTATAAGGAGCAATGTGAGAAACTTCTCTCGGAAAAGACCGCCGGGACAGACTATGCCGTGATCCGCCCCGGTGTGGTCTACGGCTCCGGCTCCCGGTATCTCAGCGGCCTGATTTCGGCGGTCGATCGGCTTGGAACACTCGGAATTCCCTTTATCGGGCAGGGTAAAAGCATTGCCCCGCTTGTTCACGTGAAGGACCTTGCACGCGCCGTGTACCGGGCAGGCATAGAAGATGCGGCCGCCGGTCGGATTTTCAATATCACCGATGGAATGCATGAAACCTGGTCGGATTTCCTGCATGCGATCGGGAGCGCTCTCGGGAAAGAGATCAGGATTCTGCCGGTTCCGCCTTTTTTGTTCAGCGTCCCGGCGCGTTTTCTTGACCTCTTTGCCGGTCTCTTCGGCGCGACTATGAGCCTGGACGCCTTTGTGAGCTATGTCACGACAGACCTGCTTTTCTCAAACGACAGGGCGCTGCGGCTTCTCCATTGGATGCCGGAATACTCTCTCGCTCAGGGTGTGGAAGAAATGGTGAGCGAATACAGGACGAGGAGGGGACGGGCGGTAACATAAGGAAATTTATCAGCTGTCCGGCGTCGCCCGGCGAGCTACGAGGAAAACGGAGCGCCTGCGCACCCTTGCTCATCAGTCAGACCCTTTCCCGTTGACAAGGAGTAGGAGGTATGTTATCTTCACTAACAGCATTTCAGGCCTTTCATATATTGATCTGTCCGGAACTATAATTTCACATATAACAGAACGGAGGAGGATTCCATGAAGAGCAGAAGTTTCGTGTATGTTATGATGGTGTTGATTCTAGGCGCTTTTACCCTCTGGGGCTGCCCCAAGAAAGCTGAAGTGACCAGTACGCCCGAGCCCCAGAAAGAAGCAGCGCCGGCCCCGCCTGCAAAGGAAGAAATGAAGGCCGAGCAGCCTGCGCCAGTAGCCGAAGCGCCGGTAAAAGAGGAAGTGAAAGAGGCCGCGCCCATGGCGCCGATGGGCCCCCAGTCGGTTTATTTTGATTTCGACAAATCCTTCATCCGGAGCGATGCAGAAGCGATCATGAAGGCCAATGCCGACTGGCTGAAGGCCAACCCCACAGCAAATATCAAAATTGAGGGAAACTGCGACGAGCGCGGGACGAAGGAGTACAATCAGGCCCTAGGCCAGCGGCGCGCATCCAGTGCTAAAAAATATCTGACCGATATGGGCATATCCGCACACCGCATCTCGCTCATCAGCTACGGCAAGGAAAAGCAGGTCTGCGGAGATCATACGGAAGAATGCTGGCAGAAAAACCGGCGTGACGACTTCGTGGTCGTCAAGTAATCCGGCTGCGGGTTTATGAATCGGATCGCGAGGGAACCGGTCGGCCGGTGAGTATTGCTTAGGCTGCCCGGTTCCTTTCTCTTTTTCTTGAGTGCTGATGGTTCTCCACAGCTCAGGAACGGCGGAGTACCCGAGCATATGTCAATCAAGCACCTCGTTATCATCGCATTGTTCCTTATTCCCTTGGCGGCCTGCGCTCCGCAATCAGCAGTTGTCCAGATGAGTTCCGATATGAACGACCTTCGCGAGAACGTGAAAACGACGAGGGAAGTACAGCGGAAGCTGGAACAGGAAAGCGTGAATATCCAGAAGCGCATCGATGCATTGGATGCGAACAGCAGGGGGGGTAACGATGTCCAGAAGGCTCTGGCGGACTATGGCGTCAAGACGGACCAGCTCTCCACGGACATCCAGCTGCTGCAGGGCAAGCTCGAGGAAAATAATTTCCGTATTGACGAACTCGGACAGAAACTCGATGACCGCGGCGTCAAGATTGCGGAACTCAATGCGCGGATCGAGGAGCTCGAGGCAAAAGTTAAGCTCCTGAGCGGCGCAACGGGGACTGCCGTTACTTCACAGACCGCGACCGCCTCGGCCAAGCAGGCTTCTGAGAAGACCATCGAACCCACCGATGCTTATCGGCAGGCGAAAAGCGATTATGACAAGGGTAATTTTGAGCTCGCCCTTGCCGGCTTTCAAAATTACGTTGCTCAATTTCCCGATACCACCCAGACGGACAAAGCGCAGTACTGGGTCGGTGAATGCTATTATTCCCTGAAAGATTTCAATAAGGCCATTGCGGCCTTTGCCAAGGTCATTACAAACTACCCCAAAAGTGATAAGATAGCGGGCGCAAAGCTAAAAATCGGGCTGTCTTATCTGAACGAGAGAAATCCCACCAAGGCAAAAGAGTACCTTCATAAGGTCATCAAGGAGCATCCGGGGACGAATGAGGCCGCGATCGCAAAAGACCGCCTCGCCAAATTAGGGAAGTAGCGATCTTCCTTTGTGTTTGACGGTGGCGGAGGATGGTTTGTCATGCCGCTTTATGAATACCGCTGC
Source organism: Nitrospirota bacterium (assembly GCA_963826885.1). Classification (GTDB taxonomy): domain Bacteria; phylum Nitrospirota; class UBA9217; order UBA9217; family UBA9217; genus JAJYKN01. Next base: position 70,249 of record CAWGYL010000003.1, read on the forward strand.
AAAGCCTGCAATGCTGTATTTGAGAAAATTGTTTTCGGAGCAAACCCAGCGATAAGCTGCGAAAAGTGCGGTTCGGACAGGACAGAGAAGCTCCTGTCGCGCTTTGGCATGGGGAAATCGGCCAGTGCATCGCTAAGCCCGTCGAGCGGTTCAGGCTGCGGTGGCTGTTCATCTTCATCCTGCGCAGGCTGCAAATAGCCTTTCGTAACGCTATTGTTCTCACGAATTCCTCTTGCAAGCACTCTGTAGACAGTAGTCCTGCCTGCACCGAATTAAAAAAGCTGACCGTGCGCCAATCTGAGCTCATGTTAAGAAGATTCAGGATGACAAGGAATACTGAACCAGATAGAAACCTATGTCAGTGATCATTCGGAAGCCGAATTTACTCACGCTCTCCGTCCTGAATGCGTACAAAAGTTATATCCCAAGTATTCCCAGGGGAAGGCTGAATCTGGCGAAAAATAAAAAGGCATTTCGTGGCTTGATAATTGTCCTCTTCACGTCCTGCGCGTCAATCCTTGTCAGGAACCCTTAATATTCAACTGGTTGTGCTGGCACCTGATTCCTATTATGCTGGTTTAACGGTTTGCATCCTATCTTACTTTTATATTGACGGGATTGAAGGGAAGAGGTAATATAATAGAGTTATTAATTTTTTATAATTCTTCATTGAAGAATTTAAGAGTTTTTTATAATATATATGTCATTTATTATATTCCTTGTAGCCGGATTCATTCTCATCCCTTCATTTGCCTTCGCGTGGGGTCCTTTGACCCATCTTTACCTTGGCAATGAGCTCCTATCCCTGACGCCATTAATCCCCGCGGGTATCCACGGTCTTCTCCAGAAACATAAACAGGATTTCCTGTACGGCAATCTCATGGCCGACATCATTCTCGGTAAAAAATATCTTCCTGACGACAAGAGCTCGCACTCTTGGGACGTGGGACTCAAGCTCCTTGACCAGGCCGGGACTTGGCCCGAGCGTGCTTTTGCCTACGGCTATCTTGGCCATCTTGCCGCCGACACGGTCGCTCACGAGACTCTAACCGATGATTTGGGGAACATGGGCCATACGTGGATAGAGATGAAGGCCGACAGCCTGATCGACAAGACCTACTGGCTCCAGATTATCACCTTCAACAAGGCTATGCGCAAGAGGAGCGACCTCCTGCTTGAAAACTCTCTGGACAGCTACATCTTCTCGTTCAAAACGAACAAGCGGATCTATAAAAGTATGGTTTTTCTCTCTCTGCTGAACAAGAAGCGCAAACGCGGCGTGGATCATGCGCTGATCAGCGAACTTCATGGTGAATCCCTCGCGCGCATGCTCGACCTGCTTCAGAAGGGAACCGATTCCACGGTTCTGAACAGAAACCCACTGTAATTCATCTTGCCGCCTCGCTATTAAATCCAGACAAAGTCCGGAACCTTTGGAAAAGGGGGTTTATCTGCCTTTTCAACCCTTCGCGCAATCCAGATCTGAAAATTTTCGTGCACTCTGTGGTCAAAGTTTGATAATATTCTATTCGCAACCAGGAGGCTGACATGGAAATGAATTCCATCCGCGTGGAAATTCCCGAAGGCTGCAATGTGATTCTCGGCCAGACCCACTTCATCAAAACAGCCGAGGACCTTTACGAAATCGTTGTCACCACCGTGCCGCAGGCCAGGTTCGGCATTGCCTTTACCGAGGCTTCGGGACCCTGCCTTATACGCACTGAGGGTAATGACGAGGTCTTGATCAGAGCCTGCACTGCGACACTTCAGTCTATCGGGGCCGGCCATGTATTCTGTATCTACCTGAAGGAGGCTTTTCCGGTCAACGTCCTGAACCAGATTAAAAACTGCCCCGAGGTCTGCAGAGTATTCTGCGCCACAGCAAATCCTCTTGAGGTCGTGGTCTGTACTTCTGCGCAAGGCAAGGGAATCCTCGGGGTCATTGATGGTTTCCCGCCGAAAGGCGTAGAAACACCGGAAGACAGGACTGCGCGGAGAGGATTCCTGAGGAAAATCGGATACAAGCTCGGATGGTGAGGTTCTTTCGCCACTACCAGGACATTCGAGACAAACACAAACCCCGTCTCAGCCGCAGTTGCTTGAAATCGCCCGCCCCAACGTGGTACACTGCTATTTATGGTGACCGCGCTCGTCATTTTTCTCATAACCTACATTTTCATCGGCCTTCGTCAAATACCCCGACTGCACGTCGACCGGCCGGCAGGCGCGCTCGTGGGCGCCGTATTGATGATCGTCTTTGGCGTAGTGCGTCTGGACGAGGCTTTTGCAGCGATCGACATGCACACCCTTCTGCTGCTCCTCGGGATGATGATTATCACTGTCTACCTTAGAATGGCTGGCTTCTTCGAGCTCATGGCCGATAAAATTCTCTCGCTTTCGAGAACGCCCTTTCAGCTTCTTGTTTTTGTCACTCTTTCCTCGGGACTGCTCTCTGCCCTATTCGTCAACGATACGATATGCCTCCTCTACACCCCGGTTATCCTTGAAGTGACCGCACAGCTCGGGGTCAACCCCATGCCGTACCTGCTGGCGCTCGCGACTTCGTCGAATGTCGGCAGCGTTATGACCGTAACCGGTAATCCGCAAAATATGCTAATCGGCATCACGTCGAAGATTCCCTATCTGTCCTTTCTCGGAGCACTTTTCCCAGTCGCGCTTATCGGATTCTGCGTCTGCATTGCCGTCATCAGATTCGTCTACCGCAAACAGTTTAAAACGGGCTCGGTCCTTTCCAGACCGCGAATGCCGGATTACCAGGTCAGAAAGCCCTTGCTCGTAAAATCACTGTTGGTCTGTGCATGCGTGCTCTCCGCATTTTCAATGGGATATCCCTATTCACTTGTCGCAGCCGCGGGCGCGGCCACGCTTTTGCTCATCGGAGGTGTGCGAACGGAGACGGTTCTCGAAGGCGTCGACTGGACGCTCCTACTGTTTTTTTCAGGTCTTTTCGTGGTGATGCATGGGGTGGAGTCGTCCGGACTTGCCGGAGCGGTCATCAGTCGCGTCGCCGATCTTTCGACCTATTTCCCCATCGGCCGCATCGCGGGCTTGTCCGCTGTATCGATGATTCTCTCGAATATGGTGAGTAATGTTCCCGCCGTGATGCTGCTCAAGCCGCTTATACAGACACTGGGAAACGACAGGATCGCATGGCTAACCCTGGCCATGAGCAGCACGCTTGCAGGGAACCTGACGCTCATCGGTTCGGTGGCAAACCTTATTGTCGCCCAGCAAGCCCGGAGGAGGGTGGAAATTGCTTTCCTGGAATATTTTCGTGTTGGCGCGCTGATCACGATTATCACGCTGGCCTTCGGGATTCTTGTTCTTGCTGTTGAAATCAGGGTGGCGCGAGGCGCGGAATCCTCTCTTCCCGGGCAGCCTGTTAAGACGATGACTGCGATGGTAAGGTCCGCTTCTTCTGCCTCAAAAACATTCAGGATCGTGCAGCTGTGCGATACGGGTGACAAACGGACGAAAGGGTTGCAAGGATTCCGGGAGTTGAATGCCAGCGAAGCCGCTCTATTTGTTTTTCCGGAGCCTGAGGCTGTTACCTTCTGGATGGGAAGCGTCGTCTATCCGATCGATATTATCTTCATCGGACCTGACATGCGGGTCGTCCGGGTCTATCAGAAGTGCAGACCCGGCAGCTCGGAACATTACCCTTCGAAACAAAGGATTTCCTGGGTGCTCGAAACCGCGGCAGGATCGGGGGTCAATGTCGGAGATGTGGTGAGTATCAGACCTCTTTGATGTCCTTCAAGGTGTCTCCCCGACGATCGTGGAAACAACGCGAGCGTCTGCATCGCGGACAAGAGAGGCAGCAAAGCTGTGAATACGGTGTTATTGTCAGTTCCGGATGTTTTACCAACGGCAGATCGACCATTTTTAACAAGTGTGCGGGTGAAGTGGACATTTGTCCGCTTGAAACTAAAGCAATTCCTATTTTGGTTTATTCGCAACCAGCGCCTCATAGCCCCGGCTTTCAGGCCGGGGCTATGAGGCGTGGATAATAAACCAGATTTTTCGAGCACTTTCTTAACGCGAGCAGGCGTTGCTTCTATTATTCCTTTCCCCTGAGCTGCTTGGATCGGGCGAAAACACTTGTTTTTATGATAGATATTGTTTATAATGTATATTCTAACCTTGGAAGTGCGTATTTCTACGAGTGGAGGTTCTTGATGCCGATTTACGAATATGAATGTGCAAGCTGCGGTGGCCATTTCGATGTCACCCGGAAGTTCAGCGATCCGGTGCTGACAGTCTGTAAACTCTGTAACGCTTCATCGCTCCGGAAGGTGTTATCGCCCACGGCTTTCGTTTTAAAAGGAAGCGGCTGGTATGCGACAGATTACCCATCAAAAGACAGGAAAGAAGCGACTTCAACGGGGAAACCTGCAATCGACCCGAAGCCCGCGGCGGCCGCTTGCTCTTCAGGGTGCTGCTCGGGCTCCTGCCCGCCAAAGGCCGAGCCCTGATGGAACCCGTTCACATTCACATCCCTTACCCGAAGCTGAAGGATTTTTTTGAGATGATCAGGCTTCGGCGCTATGATCTTGAAATTTATTTCTCATCGTCCGTCCTTGATCAGATTGAAAAGCGCGATTTGGAGAACCTGATCGAACGTTTTGACTGGAACCCCAAATTGACTCTCCACGCTCCTTTCATGGACCTGAATCCGGGTGCCATCGACCCAATGGTGCGCTCCGTAACCCAGGTGCGTTTCCGGCAGCTTCTGAATGTCGCCGCCATTCTTCAGCCACGGGCAGCCGTATTTCACGCCGCCTATGACCGATGGCGGTACAGCGGACGCAAGGATGTATGGCTCGATTACTGCGTCGATACGTGGTACAAGGTCATGGAGTCCGCTTCGAAGACTAGACTGCGTGTTGCCGTCGAAAATGTATTCGATGAGGATCCGGATGCGCTCCAGATGCTCATCGAAAAAATCAACAATCCGGACTTCGGTTTTTGTTTTGATACCGGGCATTTCAATCTCTTCTCCGTGGTCCCCATGGAACGATGGTTCGAGGTTCTGGGGCGTCATCTCGTGGAGGTGCACCTCCACGATAATGATGGAACCGCGGACTCCCATTGGGCTCTGGGTCGGGGGAAGGTCGACTTTGACAAGTTTTTCGCCCTCATGAGCGTCCATGCACCGCTGCCTGTGTTTACGATCGAGGCCCATGACAAGGACGATGTCGAGAGGAGCCTCGAGCGGGTGAAGACGCTCATGAGCGCTCACCGTCGTTTGCCTGCCGTATCTTAGAGGCTTTCAACACCGTCCCGAAATCCCGGGAAAAGCATGTGGGGAATGAATGATTGCCTTGACACCCAATAACGCTTCGAATAGACTTAGAGGCATGAAAAAAACTGTTGCCGTCGTCGCGCTTGTTTTGTGCGCTTTTTCCTGTACGACGTTGCCCGCACGCATGCCGGAAACGATGATGGGGAAGGAACGGCCGGCAGACCGCGATCAGGCCGCTGCCTATTATCATTTCATGGTCGGCAACTTATTGGAGCAGGAAAGCGATTACGACGGGGCGCAAAAGGAGTTCGAAAAGGCGTATAGCCTGGACCCGAAGTCGACTGAAATTTCGCTTTCCCTTGCAATTATTACCGCGCATAAGGGACAATTGGATGCTGCGGTCCGGTATGCCCAGTTTGCGGTAGAAGCCCCCCCCACAAAAATACCGGCGCTTATGCTGCTGGGCGGTGTTTATTCAGCTCGGAAACAATACGAAGAAGCGATCGCCGCTTATCGTGATGTGATCACTGTCGATCCGAAGCAGGAAGACGCATATATATATCTCGGTTCGCTCTTTGCATCGCTGAAACGCTTCGACGAGGCAATTAAAACATTTCATGCTCTTGAAGCGGTGAGTCCCAACTCTATCATGGCTCCCTACTATCTCGGGAGAATTTATACAGAACAACAAAAGTACAAAGAAGCGCTCGATGAATTCAACCGGGTGGTTTCCCTGCGCGACGACTTCGATCCCGGATACACGAGTATGGGCCTGGTCTATGAATTGATGGACAAAGCCCCCGATGCGATAGAGGCTTATAAAAAGGCGCTTATCATCAATCCTCACAACATTGAGGTCCGGCAGCATCTTGGGCAGCTCTATATCCAGCAGAATGAGCTCGATAATGCACTGGAGCAGTTCAATCAGGTGGTTGCTCAAGATTCTCGGAATTACGACGCCATTCTCAAGATGGGTCTTATCTATGCCGAGCAGAAGAAGTATGAACAGGCGGTTCAGGCCTTCAAGACGGTATCTCAGGCGACCCCTGGCGACCTGAAGGTTAAACGATATCTCGCGTCGACGCTCTTGGCGCTCAATCGGTATGATGAAGCGCTTACCGAATACAAGGTTGTCTTGGCAGCCGCTCCGGATGATACCGATGCTGTTCTTCAAATTGCCTATATTTATGCCCAGCAGGGCAAGACTGCAGTAGCAGTGCCGTTCCTGGAAAAGGCGATTGCAGAGCAGCCGGGGAAATCGGAGTTGTATCTGTATCTTGCCAACGCCTATATGGATATTGGAAAAAACCTGGAGGCGGCCAATACCTTGAACCGGGCGCTCCAGCTTGCGCCGGATCGCGATGATCTTCTTTTTGCGATCGCCATCGCCGATGAAAAACTTGGTAAGCGGGAAGCAATGATCGAGGCACTTAAGAAGGCAATTGAGTTGAAGCCGGACAACGCCGACGCCTTGAACTACCTGGGCTACTCCTATGCGGAAAAGGGGGAGAACCTGGACGAGGCGATTAAACTCATAAAACGCGCTCTTCAGGTCAAGCCCGATAACGGATACATTCTCGACAGTCTGGCCTGGGCCTATTACCAGAAAGGCATGCTGAATGACGCTCTGGAGGTCATGCAGAATGCCATTGCAAAGGTGCCGGAAGACCCCATCATGCGAGAACACTATGGTGATATTTATCTTAAGCTTTCCGACGGAGTCAAGGCCCGGGAGCAATGGCTCAAATCCCTGGAACTGGATCCCGATAATAAAGAACTGCGGGCGAAGTTCAAGGATATGGGGTTCGGTAATCTTGATGAGCTTCTGAAGGATGTAAAACCGGGGAAAAAAGGTAAGAAGTGAAAACCGCCGGACTGATCGTCGCCCTCATTGTTCCTCTCCTGTTCGCCTGTTACCCGATAAAAACGGAGATTGCCATGACCGCCGTTCCTGCCGCACCTCTCCTGGAGGCACTGGATCAGCAGCGGCATGCCTTTACGGGCCTCAAAGCCGTGGCAAGCGCGACCTTTGTGAAGAGCGGTCGGAAGCGTTCCTTCGACACTGTCGGCGTTGTGGTTGACCATGAGCGCAGGCTCAGGCTGGAGGCTTATGGCCCGATGGGCCAGTCAATAATGGTCATCGTCTGGGACGGAAAGGAAATTCTGCTCCGTCTTCCGGAAGAGAATAGAATTGACCACAAAGGGCCCGCAGGGCTGGAGCAACTCCTGGGGCAGGGTCTGGAACCATCTGAATTATGCGCGATTCTCTCCGGTAATATCCCGGACGTGGGCAAGACTGCGTCGCCCGTTCTTTTGTGCGGAACGAACAACGAATGCATTCTGAAGTTGAGTAGCGGCGCACTTCTCCGGACGGTCCAAGTCTCTTATCCTGTTGATCAGCCGGATCGGCAACCGCGGATTCACTCCTATGAATTATCCCGTTCGGGCAGCATTCTCTTCAAGGCGTGGTTCGATCACGTCGAAGAAATCTCTCACTACCCCCTGCCGATGCAGATCGAGATCGAAAACCCCGGAAGAAACCTGCAATTAACGATTATATATCATGATGCTGATGTGAATATGCCGATCGACAATGAGGCCTTTAGCCTTACAGAAGATTCGGAGAACGAAAATAGATAATAGAAAACCGCATTCAGAAGAGTGATAATATAATTATAAGAGAGTGCGATGAAGACAATCACACTTCGATCCCCTGCAAAGATAAATCTCTGCCTGTCAGTTCTGGGCAAACGCCCTGACGGATACCATGAGGTGGAGATGCTGATGCAGATGGTGGGGCTCTACGACGAAATAACGGTCACCCGCGAGGGGGCTGGCATTCGGGTCACTTGTGACGCAGGTGCGGTGCCATCGGGCGAAGGGAACACCGCTTGGAAAGCGGCACATGAGATACTCAAAGCTGCCGGGAGGGAGGATGGACTTTCAATCGAGATTAAAAAGAACATCCCTGTTGCCGCCGGGCTTGCAGGAGGAAGCGGCAACGCCGCGGCAGTCCTTGAGGCGGCAAACAGACTGCTCGGTACACGTTTTGGGGCGGACCAACTAGCCGCGATCGGAGCGAAGATCGGTATGGATGTGCCTTTTTTCTTCTTCGGGCCGACTGCTTTGGCCCGGGGACGGGGAGAATTGGTGACGTCGCTAGCTCCTGCGCCGGTGTGCTGGGTTTTGCTAGTCAACCCGGGGTTTGAAACCTCTACGGCGTGGGTCTATAAAAACTTAAATTTGAGGTTGACAAAGAAAGTTGACTGTAATAAAATTGCACGGCTTACGGTCCGAAATATTGCCGAGGGGCTTCACAATGACCTTGAAGCCGTGACGGCGGCTGCTCACCCCGTGATCAAGAGGATAAAAGAAGCTCTTCTGGCCCAGCATGCTTTGGGCGTATGCATGAGCGGGAGCGGACCGACTGTCTTCGGCATTTTCGAAACCGAGTCTGCATGCCGTACCGCCGCCGCAAACGTCTCGCAGGAGGGGTGGCGAGTTTTCATAACACGGACTTTAACCGAATCGCCGCTTGGGGTACCCCCCGGGGAAAAGCGGGCGCCGTCGGTGTGATGTACCTCCACACAAGCCGCTTTTTTCACCATGAGGAGGTGGCATATGGAAGTTACCGAGGTCAGAGTATTTCCGGTCAATAATGAGGAACGGCTCAAAGCCTATGCAACGATAACGATCGACAACGTTTTTTTAATCAGGGATCTGCGGGTCATCAATGGAAACGCGGGGCTGTTCGTAGCCATGCCAAGCCGCAAAATGAAGGACGGTACATTCAAGGACATAGCCCATCCGTTGAACAGCGAAACGAGACAGATGATCGAAAAGAAGGTCCTTACGGAGTACGAGCGAGAGCTGGCCAATCCCACGAAGAGGGAACTCACTCCGAAAGACGCTGAAGCGCATTGACACATACAAGAGAGACATGAGTTCTGCCGATTCTGCATCCGAGATGAGAGGATAGGCGTACGCCTATCCTTTTGATGTTTTTCAGGCCGATGGAGTCAGGGCGGCTTCTATTCGGGGATCGTCTAATGGTAGGACAGAGGCCTTTGAAGCCTTTAATCGGGGTTCGATACCCTGTCCCCGAACCAGTATTCCGAAGAACGAGGTTCTGATGGTAAAATTGCGAGGTCAGGAAATCAAGATTTTTTCCGGTAACGCCAATACGCCGCTGACGAAGGAAATCTGTCAACGGATGAACCTTCCGCTGGGGAATGCCCTGGTCGGCCGGTTCAGTGACGGCGAGATAAACGTGCAGATCGTGGACAACGTGCGCGGCATGGATGTGTTCGTGGTGCAGCCCACGGCGAGCCCGGTGAACCGGCATCTCATGGAGCTTCTGATCATGATTGACGCGCTTAAGCGCGCATCCGCGGCGAGGATCACGGCCGTGCTACCCTACTATGGGTACAGCAGACAGGACCGCAAGGTGCAGCCGCGTGTTCCCATTACCTCTAAGCTCATAGCTGATCTCATAACCACGGCAGGAGCGAACCGGGTGCTTACTGTGGATCTTCATGCCGGGCAGATTCAGGGGTTCTTCAACATTCCCGTGGACAACCTGTTTGCCGCTCCGGTGCTCCTCGATTATCTTCGCGGAAAGAAATTCAGCAATCTGACGGTCGTTTCGCCCGATGCCGGCGGCGTGGAGCGAGCCCGCGCGTTTGCAAAGCGGCTCGATGCCTCACTGGCGATCATCGACAAACGGCGCGATAAGCCGAATGAGGCCAAGGTCATGCATATCATCGGAGATGTAAAGGGACACGACTGCCTGTTAGTTGATGACATGGTGGACACGGCAGGCACCTTGACCGAGGGCGCAGTGGCGCTGAAGGCTGACGGAGCGGGCCATATCTATGCGGCCTGCACCCATGCAGTGCTTTCAGGGCCGGCCATCCAGAGAATCAACAGCTCTCCGCTCGACGAACTCATAACCGCCAACACGATTGCCCTCGACAGCAAAGTGCAGGAGTGCAAGAAACTGACGGTCCTTTCCGTCGCGCCGCTTATTGCCGAGGCGATAACAAGGATTCATGAAGAGACGTCGCTTAGTTCGCTGTTCGTGTAAAAGAACGAAAACAGTTTAAACCGTTTAAACTGATCAAGCCGTTTAAACGGCGCTTAATTATGGAGGAGAAATGGAAAAGTTCGCATTATCAGCACAAGTTAGGGAAAAGGCGGGCAAAGGCGTTGCCAGGAGCCTGAGAAGAAATCAGATGGTGCCGGCGGTTCTTTACAGCCACGGTAAATCTGTTCCCATCTCGATGGGCAACAAGGATATTACGAGCATTCTCAATTCAGAGGGCGGGGAGCACGCGCTCATCAATCTCAAACTGGACGTCAAAGACGGTTCGGAGAAGCTGGCCTTGATCAAGGACTACCAGGTGGATCCCAGGAGCGGCAAGCTCATTCATGTCGACCTCATGGAAGTGGCGCTCAACGAGAAGGTGAAGATCCAGGTAGAGGTCCACATTGTGGGCAGTGCCGTGGGCGTCAAGGAAGGTGGCATCTTCCAGTTTGGCCAGCGGACGCTTGAGGTCGAATGTCTGCCGAATTCGATCCCTGATTTTATCGAGGTCAACATTTCGGAACTCAAGATCAACGAGTCGCTCCATGTACGTGATGTTAAAGTGGTGGAAGGCATCAGGATCCTGACCGACGGTGACTCAACGGTTGCGACGATCCAGCCGCCGATATCCGAGGCCAAGCTTGAGGCCATGCTTACCGCGACCCCTGCAGTGGGCGCGGAGGCAGGCGAGCCGGAGCTGGTCAAGAAACCCAAAAAAGAGGGCGAAGTTGCCGCTGCTCCGGCTGCCGAAGCCAAGGGCAAAGAAGGGGCCAAGGAAGCTGCTCCCAAGAAGGAAGCGGCTGCCCCCAAGAAGGAAGCGGCTGCCCCCAAGAAGGAAGCGGCTGCCCCCAAGAAGTAGGGCCTGCGTTGTTTTCCGGGGATTGAATGAAGATCATCGTCGGGCTCGGCAACCCGGGCAGAAAGTACGAACGTACGCGTCACAATGCTGGATTCATGGTTCTTGACGAGCTCGCAAAAAACTTGTATGCCGATATCGCCCAGGAAAAATACTTTGCGCTTATAGCCAAGGCCCGTATCGATTCGGAACAGGTTGTCCTCGTCAAGCCGCAGACATATATGAATGAGAGCGGCAGGGCTGTGGCGGCGGCTGTCGAGGGTTCTTACGCGGACGTATCTGATCTTCTTGTAATTCATGACGAGTTGGACCTGCCATCCGGATTTGTGCGCGTGAAGATCGGCGGCGGTCATGGCGGTCATAATGGGCTTCGCTCCATAATCGAGCATTTGGGTTCAGCGGAATTTGTCAGGGTCCGCATCGGCATCAGCCGGCCGTCGCCGGACAGGGATACTGCAGATTATGTCCTCAGCCCTTTTCTCGCGGAAGAGCGGGAGGCTGCTGCCAAAGCCATTAGCACAGCTGTTGAAGCGGTGAAAGTTATCCTGAAGGAAGGTCCTACCGCGGCAATGAACAAGTACAATCAGCGGTAGCCGCTCTTTAGGGTGCGATCCTCATTTTTATGAACAAGCCCGGACCTGAAGGATCATTCGACAGCTCCGGGTTTTTTGTTGTTAAAAAATGTTGAAAAAACTGAAATGTTAATAAATCAACCGGATGTCATTCTGAACTCGGCGAAGAATCCCGTTTTCCCAAAAATTTCAGATGCCGCATCTGGTTCAGGATGACTCCTTTAAAAAATAATTTTTTGGAAGACCAATTGTCGTTACACTGTTTTTAAGGCAAAAGGAGATTCTCATGGGTTTCAATTGCGGTATTGTTGGCCTTCCCAACGTTGGCAAATCCACCATTTTTAACGCCCTCACCTCAGCAGGTGCACAGGCATCGAATTATCCCTTTACGACCATCGATCCCAATGTAGGCGTCGTAGACATGCCCGACGAGCGGCTCGATAAACTCGCTGAGATTTACCAACCTAAAAAACTGACGCCGACGAGCATGGAGTTCGTCGATATTGCCGGACTGGTGAAAGGCGCGGCTCAAGGCGAAGGACTGGGGAATAAGTTTCTCGCAAATATTCGCGAAGTGGATGCCATTGCCCATGTCGTGCGCTGTTTTGACGATCCCAATGTTGTACACGTAGCCGGCCGTGTCGAGCCCAAAGCCGATATAGAAGTTATCGAGGCGGAGCTCATGCTCGCCGATCTCGACTCGATCGAGAAACGCCTGTTCAAGGCGGAGAAAATGGTAAAAACCGGGGACAAGAAGGCGGCTGACGAAGTTGCCTTCATGCGAAAGCTTAAAGATATGCTCGCGAAAGGCGAGCCAATCCGCCGCGCATCCCACTCCGAAGAGGAGACGCTATGGCTCAAGGGCTACGCCCTGCTGTCCGCGAAGCCGGTGCTCTACGTGGCGAATGTAGCTGAAAATATGGTGGACAAATCGAATCCCTATGTGGACGCAGTAAAGAAAATCGCCGCCGAAGAAGGCGCAAAAGTCGTCGCTATTTCCGGCCAAGTGGAGGGTGAGATTGCTCAGTTGCCGAAAGAAGAGCGTAAGGAATATCTTGCCGGCATGGGGCTGAAGGCATCAGGCCTCGATCGCATGATCAAAGCGGGGTATGACCTGCTTGGCCTTATCACGTATTTTACTGCGGGGGAGAAGGAAGTGCGTGCCTGGACCATATCCAAGGGGACCAAGGCGCCCCAGGCGGCTGGCAAGATCCATACAGACTTCGAAAAAGGCTTTATCCGGGCCGAGGTGTTCCACTATGATGACCTGATGAAGTTGAAAACCGAACAGGCGGTTAAGGCGGCGGGGCTGCTCCGCTCAGAAGGTAAGGAATATGTGGTGAAGGACGGCGACATTATGCTGTTCCGGTTTAACGTGTAAGGGTGGCATTTTTTTATAAAAATAGATCCGCACGTAGCGTTTCTCCGATTTCCTGCAGACGTTTCACCCCCCTGATTTCGGTGAGAGAGAACGGTAACGTGACAACAGGGCGCTCTCCCGCCATTCTTCTTAATTCCTCTATATATACTCCCTGACGATCTTGCATAGCCGCGAGTGTCGGGGAATCAGGATCCGCGATAACGCGGTTGATGATAAGCCCATGGATTGTGAGTTTATAGTCCACAAGGGTAGCCATCAGCCTGCGGGCCTGGTTCACAACCAAGGCTTCGGGATTCGCCACGATAAGAAAAGCTGAAGAAGAGCGAAGGAACCGGCTGATCTCCTCGGATGCCCGGCACCATTCATCCATGATTCCCGCTATGGACCGCCTCCCGATCAACTGCTTGCCGATTCTGTCAAGCCCCTCGAACACGCGTGCTCCGGCGCGAAGATGTTTCCTGATATTTGTAGGCATGTTGAGGAGGTTAAGTGTTTCACCTGCCGGTGCCGTGTCCCAGACGACCCGGTCGTATCCCCGGTTTTCCGATAGGTCTCTGATGACATCGAGCATGGTCTCTTCCCGAAGAGAAGGGGCGGAGCCGATATAGTCGAGCAGCTGATGCTGAGATTCCTTGTCCAGAGATTCTAAATCCACGATGTGTTCCAGGATATCCGAGAAGTCCCGGCCAAACCGATTTCTCCACCAGGAAACGATAGCCTCTTGGCTGATTTCATAGGCATCGAGGTTCACACTGACGGAGGTGACGTTATTTCCGATTTGCCGCTCAAGAACGTCAGACAGGGATGGGGTCATATCCGAGGTGATGAGCAGCGTTTTACGGCCAGAGGCCGCCAGGTGCGTGGCAATAGCCGCTGCACAGGTCGTTTTGCCTACACCGCCCTTGCCGCCCACAAGCAGCACCGGTTTTTGGTTGACCATCGCCAGCCCGGTGTCTTCAGTCTTCATTATTTCCATAGTAGCACAGACGTCCGGTAAAAGGGAACGATTTCATGATATGATGTTTGGGCTCATGAGCTTCCCACTTTTTTTGCCTGCTTTTTTTCCGGAGGAGCAGGCATGTATTCAGTTGTGCACATCATTGGTAAGGAGTGATCAAGGAGTCTGGAGATTTAGGCTGCTCCGACGGGTAGGGTTAGCCTGTTTTCTGTGTTTCAAAAAGAATTTTCGTAATTTCTGACTTCAGGTTATCGGCGACAACCTCACCGAAAAATACGCGCGCGGTTTTGTACAACTCATCGAGATGGTCCCAGCAGTAATCGCCGTATTTTATTACGTTGATCAATGTACTTATTCAGTTGCGCTATCAGTTCCGGGTCCAGTTCCCCCTGCCCACATTATTGCCTGCTAGCCTCCCGATCCGGTCAATTCCTGCATGAGGGATTTGACCGAAATAATCTTATCAATCCGGTAGGCATTTGTGCCGACTGTATAAAGAGCTTCCTCTTCGGCCGGATTGTACCCGGCTGAACTCAGCAGGCCGTTGCAAATGCAGAAATAGTCTTTATTGTCCTCTTTGGCGGGACAGACCGTGAACTTCCCGTCAGCGTCCTTCATCAGAACATAGCCTTTGTCGCACTTTGGTTTCCGAAGGCGTTGAAGCGAGGAAACATACATCGGAGACTGCTTGATGACCCGGAACGGCAACCCGCAGGGAGAACCGGGTCGATGGGCTACCATAATATCCTCTGCTGTAGCGGCAACCACGGCCTTCTTATAGGTGTCGGACGCACTGCTTTCATTAGTTGCGAGAAAGCGGGTGCCCATCTGGACGCCATCGGCTCCCATGTCCATAAACCGTTTTATATCATGATGCGTGTAGATTCCGCCGGCGACGATGACAGGAAAATCCCCGAATTTTCGCGCCATTTCCTTGACCGGAGGCAGAAGATTCTCAAGCTTGTTGGAGTCCAGATCGATTTGCTCCATGCGGAAACCGAGATGTCCGCCTGCAAGGGGCCCTTCAAGCACGACGGCGTCGGGCTGATAACTCAACTTGCTCCATTTTTTGCAGATAATTTCGAGCGCCCGTGCAGATGAAACGATCGGGATCAGGGCCGTGTCCTTAGGAGGCTGGATGGCGGGCAGATTGAGAGGAAGGCCGGCCCCGGAGATTATGACATCAGCGCCGGCATCAAGGGCTCCCCGTACTGAGTCATTGAAGTCTCTTGCCAGCGCTCCCATGATATTGATGCCGACGACACCACCCCGGATCTTTGAGAGAGACACTTCTTCGTAGGCAGCTTCATAGGTGTTCACTTTCTTATTACTTCTTCTTTCAATCAGCCTGTCGAGGCAAGCGCTGGAGATGATGCCCACTCCGCCTTCGCTCGCGACTGCTTTCGCCAGGGGGTGCAGTGACACGCCGACGCCCATGCCGCCCTGGATGATAGGATTTCTAATGTGCTTGCCTTTGATAATGAGTGGTTTCAGTATTGAATCAGATTTCAAATCGCCCCCTTGACATGTTCAACACAAACCGGAAGGTTGGAATGCGTTTCGTGATTAATTGTTTGCCGCTTCTCTACAAATAAAAACAGCAAAAAAGCTTTAATATCATAACATAATGGAAGCTTTTATACAACCAGAAGTTAGGTGCCCTAGCCGCGGCAACAGACGGACCAGGGAAGGCCAAACCGCTCGGGGCCAAACCGGCGGTTGACAATTTTCGTTCATTGTGCGATTATCCCTGCGCATATGAGGATTGTTCGCGGTCTTAAAAGCTTCACAGAACAGTTGCCGAACCCGGTGCTCACGCTTGGGAATTTTGACGGAGTTCACCTCGGGCACCAGGCTATTTTCAGAAAAGTCGTCGCTCGTGCCAGTGATATCGGCGGCACCAGCATTGCCTTCACCTTCGAACCGCATCCGCTCAAGGTAATTGCACCCGAACGTTCTCCTCGCCTTCTGAATACCTTTCACGGCAAAATGAAGCTTCTCACCGAGTCATGCATCGACGTGGTCATCTGTGCGAATTTTACGCGGGCGTTTGCCGACCAGAATCCGGACGATTTTGCGCATGAGGTTCTCCATGAAAAGATCGGCGTGCGGGAAGTATACGTCGGCTACGACTATGCTTTCGGCAAGGGCCGCGAAGGTAGCATCGAATCTCTGAAGCGCGTGGGGCGGACATACGGGTTTGAAGTAGGCGTTATCGAAGCGGTCCAGGTGGACGGTGTGGTGGTCAGCAGTTCCGTGATTCGCGATATGGTCGCCGAAGGCAGAGTGGATGACGCCGCAAGATTGCTCGGAAGGCATTACTCAATCGCGGGGGAGGTTGTACACGGGGTGCAGCGGGGTCAGAAACTC
The DNA here is from genome assembly GCA_963826885.1 of Nitrospirota bacterium. Taxonomy (GTDB): domain Bacteria; phylum Nitrospirota; class UBA9217; order UBA9217; family UBA9217; genus JAJYKN01. The sequence continues at coordinate 86,738 of CAWGYL010000003.1, forward strand.
GGTTTTCCAACGGCGAATCTGAGCACTGCCAATGAACTTCTGCCGGCCTACGGCGTCTATGCCGTTCTCGCTTCCTTCAACGGGCGCAGCGTGAAGGGGGTAGCCTCCATCGGAGTGAGGCCGACATTTGACTCAGGTCCCGTTTCCGTTGAAGTATATCTTCTGGACTTTAAGGGCGACCTTTACGGCAACCAGATGGATGTTTCATTTATCAAGCGTCTTCGCGGAGAGGAAAAATTTACCGACGCAGAAGGGCTGGTGCGTCAAATCAGAAAAGATGTGAAAGAGGCTGAACTGGTTTTAAGGGATTGCTGAAGACCGTTGTTTGGGCTATATAGAAAAAGGGTAACCTTCTTTAAAGCGCAGGTACAGTGGAGTGACCGTGCAGTAGGCCGGGCTGGGAGGGGGTGATTGATTATGACATGCGGATCGAAGTGTGGCGCAAAAAAAGCTACAAAGAAAAAAGCGGCAACGAAAAAAACGGTGAAAAAATAATAGCGAAAGATTTTGGTAGGGCGGGAACGTAATCCCGCCTTTTTTCATCCCAAATGCCCCGCCTTCGGCGGGGTCCTGCCAGACAGTTTTGCCCCTCTGCCACTTCAAACCGCCCTTTTTTTTCGCCCGTTTTTTCGCGAAGGTACCCGAATGTTTGAACCCTTATTTATCACAATATTAAAATTGACTTTTCGGGCAGGCTATGATAGATACAGCAGTCTGTGAAATGAAGGGAGCGAGACGGTGAGGACCGCGGTTATTATTTTAT
>CAWGYL010000003.1:92500-805439 GCA_963826885.1 Nitrospirota bacterium
GGGCTAGGGGTCTTACCAGATTACCAAACCCAATCAAACTCCGAATGCCGTAAATCTTATTCGCAGGAGTCAGACTGTGGGTGATAAGATCCGTGGTCAAGAGGGAAACAGCCCAGACCGCCAGCTAAGGTCCCTAAATATATGCTAAGTGGGAAAGGATGTGGAGCTGCTCAGACAGCCAGGAGGTTGGCTTAGAAGCAGCCATCCTTTAAAGAAAGCGTAATAGCTCACTGGTCAAGTGGGTCTGCGCCGAAAATGTAACGGGGCTCAAGCATATTACCGAAGCTGCGGATTCGCAGCGCAATCTGGAGTGGTAGGGGAGCGTTCTATCGTAGGTGAAGGCAGACCGATAAGGACTGCTGGACGAAATAGAAGAGATAATGCTGACATAAGTAGCGATAAAACGGGTGAAAAACCTGTTCGCCGTAAACCCAAGGTTTCCTGGGCAAGGTTAATCCTCCCAGGGTTAGTCGGTCCCTAAGCCGAGGCCGAAAGGCGTAGATGATGGACAACAGGTTAATATTCCTGTACCACTTGGATAGCGTTATCAACGAAGGGGGGACGGAGAAGGGTAGGCCAGCCAGGCGATTGGATATGCCTGGTCGCAAGTTCGTAGGGGGATCTCATAGGCAAATCCGTGGGGTCATTAACTCTGAGGAATGCGAGGAGGCGAGTCTTCGGCGAGCCAAGTGGTTAATCCCATGCTTCCAAGAAAAGCCTCTAGTGAGTTATTCGAGTAACCGTACCGCAAACCGACACAGGTGGGTGAGGAGAAAATCCTAAGGCGCTTGAGAGAACTCTGGTTAAGGAACTCGGCAAATTAACACCGTAACTTCGGAAGAAGGGGTGCCTCATAGGTGAGGGTTGTCACTGAAGCCCGAGGAGGTCGCAGTGAAATGGCGGTAGCGACTGTTTACCAAAAACACAGGACTCTGCAAAGTCGCAAGACGATGTATAGGGTCTGACGCCTGCCCGGTGCTGGAAGGTTAAGAGGAGAGGTCAGCCGCAAGGCGAAGCTCTGAATCGAAGCCCCAGTAAACGGCGGCCGTAACTATAACGGTCCTAAGGTAGCGAAATTCCTTGTCGGGTAAGTTCCGACCTGCACGAATGGCGTAACGACTTCCGCACTGTCTCAACCAGAGACTCAGCGAAATTGAAACATCGGTGAAGATGCAGATTACCCGCAGCAAGACGGAAAGACCCCGTGAACCTTTACTATAACTTGGCAATGGATTCTGGAACAGTATGTGTAGGATAGGTGGGAGACTTTGAAGCTGGGGCGCTAGCTCTCGTGGAGTCAACCTTGAAATACCACCCTTATTTTTCTGGAATTCTAACCTGGGCCCGTTATCCGGGTCGGGGACAGTGTCTGGTGGGCAGTTTGACTGGGGCGGTCGCCTCCCAAAGAGTAACGGAGGCGCGCAAAGGTTCCCTCAGGCTGATTGGAAACCAGCCGTCGAGTGCAATGGCATAAGGGAGCTTGACTGCGAGACCGACAAGTCGAGCAGGTGCGAAAGCAGGTCATAGTGATCCGGTGGTCCGTCATGGAAGGGCCATCGCTCAACGGATAAAAGGTACTCCGGGGATAACAGGCTTATCTCGCCCAAGAGTTCACATCGACGACGAGGTTTGGCACCTCGATGTCGGCTCATCGCATCCTGGGGCTGGAGCAGGTCCCAAGGGTTTGGCTGTTCGCCAATTAAAGCGGTACGCGAGCTGGGTTCAAAACGTCGTGAGACAGTTTGGTCCCTATCTGCTGTGGGCGTAGGAGATTTGAGAGGAGCTGTCCTTAGTACGAGAGGACCGGGATGGACGAACCTCTGGTGTTCCAGTTGTCCCGCCAGGGGCATCGCTGGGTAGCTATGTTCGGAAGGGATAACCGCTGAAAGCATCTAAGCGGGAAACCCACCTCAAGATTAGATCTCCCGGGTAGCAATACCCCTGAAGACCCCTGGTAGACTACGAGGTTGATAGGCCGGGTGTGTAAGCGCGGTAACATCGTTCAGCTAACCGGTACTAATAGGCCGTGAGGCTTAACCATATTATTATTTAATGAATCTGCTTTTGACAGATTCGGCTTTTCGACAGTATTCTTGCTTATTCAGTGTCATTGATTATCGTCATACGATTTTCGGTGGCTATACCGGAGGGGTCACACCCGTTCCCATCCCGAACACGGAAGTTAAGCTCTCCAGGGCCGATGATACTATGACCGAGAGGTCATGGGAAAGTAGGACGCTGCCGGAATATTTTTTCAAAGCCCGTCATCTTACGATGATGGGCTTTTTTTGTGTATGCCAGGCATGACGCTCTGTATTTTACAGGCTGGTCAGATTGGTAACTGACTGGCGACTCGAAGGTGAAAGTCCTTTATGGGCCTTGATGGGAGGAACCGTTAGCCGAACAGCAAGGGTGTCCGGGGCGACCCGGAATCTGAAGGAAGCTGTAAGCAAAGTCCCGGCCTGACGAACAGAAACCGCATATGAGGCAGCCACACTTGGGCGAGAGGGCATAAAGACTCAAAGCCCGATAACCATCCGGAAGGTGTGGAAGTAGATGCGGCGGGTATATGGGATGAAGGTCATGCGTCTTACCCTGGGAGGTCTGCCGTTCTGCCATGTGCTATCGACATCGTAAGGTGTTGAGATGGATCGGTAGAAGTCAGCAGAGGCCGTATTAGTCCCGCACCAACGGGATGAAGGGCCGAACTTGTCGGACTGTTCGAGACCGAATCTCTATCTGTACTGAGCACAAGCCCCGCAAGAGGGCCTAGGCTGGAAGTAGCGGACGGAATCCGCGAGGTAAAGTCAGGTGCTTATAGAACAGGAGGCGACAAGGTCACCGAAAGAGCGGAAAGACAGGAACCGCCGTATGCCGAACGGCACGTACGTGTGGTGTGGGAGGACGGCGGGAGTAATCCCGCCTCCTACCCGATTTTGAGCCCGGCGAGGAGGGATCGTCTGGCATCGTACGTCTTCTGCGAAAGATGATAAGCCTTGTCTAGAAATATCTCCTTTCCAATTCCTTGCTCGCGCCTCCCCGGCAGTTTCAGGTTGACTCATGCACAATTCACGGTATAATCGTTTCATGCGAGAACTGGCTCAAGGCGAAGAATTTTACGATGGAACGGCCCTGCTCGGCGATGCCGTGCATGGTTATATCACGTTTACTACTCCACGCGGTTCAAGCGAAAAGACAGAAAAAGACCTTATTGATACGCCCTGGATGCAGCGCTTGAGGCAGATTTTCCAGCTCCAGAGCGCTCGCTGGGTTTATCCGTCAGCTGAGCACAGCAGATTTCAGCACGTGCTCGGCGCCATGCACCTGGCCGGAAGGTTCGCCCGTCATCTCTACCCCTCGCTCAAAGCGGCAGTGCCTGACTGCCCGTCGGCAAATTATGTCGAGGAGTTTCTCCGGATTGCGGCGCTGCTCCATGACATCGGGCACGGTCCTTTCGGACACTTTTTCGATGACAACTATCTGGCGAAGTACGATCTTACCCACGAGAAATTGGGACAGCACATTATCAGGACCGAACTCGCCGACATTATCAAGACCATTCGCAGAAGCCCGACCGGCGAATTCGGAAAGGGGGAAAAGCTTAACCCGGACCAGGTTGCGTTCCTCATCGGTAAAGGACCGGGCTCGACCTCATCAAAACAACCACGCTGGACCGTCTTTTTACAACCGCTCTTGTCCGGTATCTATACGGTGGACAATCTCGATTATGTCATGCGCGACGCCTATATGTGCGGTGTTGCCATCGGCGCCGTGGACATAGACCGGCTCATGTATTACACATTTTTCACCGACAAGGGGCTGACACTTCACAAATCCGGCCTGACTGCCCTGAACATGTTTCTGAACGCCCGGCTCTATATGTACACGAATGTGTATTACCACCGGACCACTCGGGCCATTGACGAACACCTGAAGGAACTGTTCACGGAGACCATGGCTAGAATATTCCCCTATGATAACCCCGTAAAAAACCTGAGGGAATATCTTTCCTTGACTGACTGGTCGCTGCTCGAAGGGGTGAGAAGGTGGGAAGGCAGTAAGAACGCCGATACCGCCGCACTCGGCAGGGAATGGGCCGCCATCCTTGCCCGCGAGGTAAAATGGAAGATGGCTTACGACGTCACGCTTTCGATGCGTGTTTTCGAAAAGGGGAAGACAATCATCGATGAAGGCGAACTGGCGAAAAGAATTAAAAGGAACCTGCCGCAGAAGCTGAAGGACTTGAGGTTCTGCGTGGACATGGCGAGTCAGGACCCTCGTCCGGTCAACCCGCTTATGATGGGCGAACGCCAGGTTTATGTATTCAACCCCTCAACACGCAAGGTAGAAAAGGAGCCTCTTAAAGATTTCTTCGATTACATTCCTGCCCGGGTCGTTCAATGCAGGGTTTTTACCCTGAATCACGATCATGACAAGGAACTTGCTGATATTGTAGACAGAGTCCTGGGTATCCAGGAGGAAAGCATCAAAACAAACGTTTGAGCACCGATGTTGCACTTTATAAGCTATTTTGCCTTCTTTTTGCAATCTCTCTCGTCCGCTTGACAATTGCGGAAGCGGATATTTCCTCATACTCCAGAAGTTCTGCAGGTTTGCCGCTGTGCGGCATTTTTCTTACGGCGAGCGGGTAAACGGGAACGTTTATTTCTGCAAGAGCGCTCATGACCGCCTCTCCCAATCCGCCTTCCGCAAAGTGGTCCTCCACAGTTATGACCGCACCGGTTTCGTGCGCTGCAATAACGAGTGCGGCTACGTCCAGAGGTTTGATGCTGTAGAGGTCGATTACACGAACCAGGATGTATTCCTTTTTCAACTCCTCGTAGGCCTGAAGCGCTTCATGCACTGTTATGCCCGCCGCCACGATGACCGCAACATCAGCCTTGTTGGATTTCAGGAGCTTGCTTCCGCCAATGCGGAACGCTTCGTCGTTGCGGTAAATGATGGGAGTTTCCTTCCTCGTCGTACGAAGATAGGAAATGCCTTTGTGCTTGGCCATTTCGGCAACAAGCTTTTCCGTCGATACCGCGTCGGAAGGATAGAGGATGACGCTGTGCAGCAGCGTTCTGAACAGGGCGATATCCTCAAGGCCCATCTGGGACGATCCGTCCTCGCCGATAGAAACGCCAGCATGGGAGCCGCAAAATTTTATGTCGGCTTTCGAATACTGGCTCATCCGGATCTGGTCAAAGGCCCGTGACAGAAAAGCGGCAAAGGTGGAGACAAAAGGCGACTTACCACGGAGCGACAGGCCGAGTGCCGTGCCGACCATATTTTGCTCGGCTATGAACATTTCAAAGAACCGCTCCGGATACCTAGCTTTAAACAGTTCGGAATAGGTCGAATTGCTCACCTCCGCATCGAGCACAACTATGTTGGGAAACTCCGGGAACAATCGCTCAAGCGCTGTTCCATAGGCATGGCGTGTAGCCACGGGTTTTTCGGTCGAATAGGAAACCGGTTCCGCACTCGACGGGGACGTTTCTACAGGCCTCAGGTTATCAGGTTTTTCGATTTTTCCCGTAATTGCTTTATCGATTGGGCCGAGTTCTTCGAGAGCCCGAACAAGTTCATCCTTTTTAAGCGGCCTTCCGTGCCAACCGTTTTTGTCTTCTATGAACGATACTCCTTTGCCTTTTATGGTCCTGGCAATAATCATGACAGGCTTGTCCCGGCTGGACAGCGCCTGTTTGTACGCTGTCAGGATCTGCGGCATGTGATGGCCGTCAATAACAATCGGTTCCCAGCCAAAGGCCGATACCCGGTCCCTGTACACGGAGAGATTATGGCCGTACATGGTTTCCCCGCGCTGACCGAGTCGGTTCACGTCCATGATACCGGTGAGGTTGTCGAGTTTGTAGAATGCGGCGAGCTCCATGGCTTCCCACTGGGAGCCTTCAGCCATTTCGCTGTCGCCGAGCAGCACATAGGTCCGGTAGGGCAGTTTATCGATATACTTGGCGTTCATCGCCATGCCCACGCCGATGGAGAGACCCTGCCCGAGGGAGCCTGTGGCTGCTTCAGTAAATCTGAATTCGCGCGTCGGGTGTCCCTCCAGATTGCTGGTGAATTTTCTATAAGTCATGAGCTCCTGCTCCGGCACTTTCCCCGCTGCCGCCCAGAGGGAGTAGAAAAGAGGCGATGCGTGACCTTTGGAAAAGATCAGGCGATCATTATTCGGGTGCTGGGGATTATCAAGGTCGTATTTAAATGTTCCGCCGAAAAGGAGTCCCGTCATAAGGTCTGCTGCGGACAGCGAGGACGTGGGATGTCCGGAACCGGCCTCGGTGGGCATGACGAGACTGTAGTAACGAATGAGTTTTGCGATGTCTTCTAGGTTGTTCATGGTTCACCTCGAAATAAATTTCACAGAAAATACAGGGATTCGGCCCCGTGAGCGCCCAAATGATGCAAACCGCCCTCCCGATCCAGACTTAGCCAACAATTCTGCGTCTTTACTATAACTATAGAACGTTACAGGATGCTTTGCATCGTTACTTTTATCAATTCTATAGCCGGACCAGGATACACACCGAGCCATACCAGCAGAACGGTGAGAGATACCAAAGCAATGCTGCTACTCCTGGATAGCCCGGGTTCCCTTTGCAGCTTCTGCTCCACGGGCGCAAACAATACGATGATGATTCGCAGGTAGTAATAAAGTCCTATAACGCTGTTGATCGCAAGCACGATCACGACCAGCCAGAGAGCAGAACCGACACCTGCTGCGACAATATAAAATTTTCCTATAAACCCGGCGGTGAGCGGGATGCCTGCAAGCGAAAAAAGCATCGCCGTGAACACGCTGGCAAGAAGGGGCCGTCTCCACACAAGTCCCCGGTAATCGTCCATCTGATCCGCATCACGGTCAGGGCCTGAAAGGACCGTGACCACGCCGAACGCGCCTAATGTCGTGATAAAATATGCGCTCAGATAAAAGGCAGCGGCTATGCGGGCTACCGGGCCGCTCGCGAGAATGGTAACGAGCAGGTAGCCGAGGTGGGAGATTGACGAGTATGCTAAAATTCGTTTTACATTTGTCTGGAGCAATGCCAGGAGGTTGCCGATGAACATGGAAGCGACTGCAATGATCGTAATAATTACGACAAGCGCTGCCTGTGCGTGAAGGTCTATCCTGGTAAAATAGCGCAGCAGGAGAGCGAATACCGCTCCTTTTGAAGCTGTGGCAATAAAAGCCGTAACCGGCGCAGGCGCACCTTCATAAACGTCCGGTGTCCAGAGGTGAAAAGGAACAACTGCGAGTTTGAATCCGAGCCCGACGATGATCATGGTGACCCCGGACAGGTACGGCAGATGCCGAACCTGTGCTCCCGCGACGCGGGAAGCGATTTCCGTGAATGCCAGGCTGCCTGTTTCTGCATAGATGAGGGCCATGCCGAAAAGAATAAAGGCGGATGAAACAGCAGCCAGAATAAGGTACTTGACGCCCGCCTCCACGCTGCGGTCGCTGTGCCTGAAGTAGGCAGCCAGGGCGTAAAGCGATACACTCAGGAGCTCAATGCCGAGAAAGAACGATGCAAAGTGCGTCGCTGCAGTTAAAACAGCACAACCCAGCAGGGCGAGCATCAAAAGGAGATAGAACTCCTCGCGATGGCCCTCGTGCTTTTCGAGGTATGAGTAGGACATGGTTGTTACAGCGAAGCCCGCAAGCAAAAGAAGAACCAGGAAAAAGTAGGCATATGGATCGATGGTGAGAAGGGGCGTAACATCCCGCGGGAGTACGGACAACGAGCATGAAATACATATCCCTGAAAGCGTCAATCCTGCAAGTGTAAGGATTACGGTGATTTTATGATTGCGGTAAAAACCAAGTACGAGCATGGTGATCACCGTTGATGCAGACAGGGCAAGATAGGGTGAGAGCGCGGTAAAATCGGCAATGTTCATTCTCCGCCTCCCTCTATTTGGACCGGATTTTCCTGAAAAGCGTTGCTGCCCGCGGCGTGGATAACAGGCTCAACGGGTTTTAATACCATCCGTGGGAAGAATCCGATCCCAATAATCACGATGATCAATGCCGCCATCATCCCTGTTTCACGGCCTGTAAGGTCCGCGATATGTACATCGTCCCTTTTTTCTCCTTGAAAGACGCGCTGCACGATCCAAAGCGAATAAATTGCGGCAAGGACGAACCCGCTTGCGGCGAAGACGGTTACGACGGCGTGCATCCGGAACGAACCGATAAGGACCAGGAATTCCGCGATGAAATTACCGAAGCCGGGCAGACCGAGCGATGCCAACGCAAATACAAGCCCTACTCCGCTCAAGCGCGGCGCCATGTCCCAAAACCCTCCCATTCGGCCCATCTCCCGCGTGTGGGTGCGTTCCTGGATCATGCCGACAACGATGAACAGAGCGCCTGTACTGACTCCATGTGCAACCATTTGCATGACTGACCCGGAAAGCGCAGTGGCCGACCCGGCGAAAATGCCGAGAAGCACGAAGCCCATGTGGCTCACGCTGGTATAGGCAACGAGTCGTTTGAGATCGCTCTGGCCGAAGGCCAGTATGGCGCCGTAGATAATCCCGATTACGGCAAGGCCGAGCATTGTCGGGGCAATCGTTTCAGCGGCGCTGGGGAACAGCGGCATGACAAAACGCAGGAGTCCATATGCTCCGGTTTTAAGCAAAAGTCCCGCGAGGATCACGCTCCCTGCGGTCGGCGCTTCGGTATGGGCATCAGGTAGCCATGGATGGAACGGAACAACCGGCAGTTTTACGATAAAAGCAATGAGGAAGCCGGCCATGATCCAGAAGGCTGCTGATGGGGTGAGGGACGTGCCGAGAAGCAAATTATAGTCAAAGGTATAGATGCCTGTATTACCGCCGTGGATGAAATAGAGCGCGAGGATAGACAGGAGCATGAGCAGTCCGCCTGCCTGGGTAAAGATGAAGAATTTGAGCGACGCGTAAACACGGTTCTCGTGGCCCCAGATATAGATGAGGAAGTACATGGGCACAAGCATAAGCTCCCAGAAGAAGTAGAACAGAAAAAGATCGAGGGCGAGGAACACACCGAGAATCCCCGCAAGTATCCAGAGCAGGTTCATATGGAAAAATCCCACACGTTCGCGGATCTCCGTCCACGAACAAATCACGGAAATGATGCCGAGGAACAGTGTAAGCGCAACGAGTATAAAGCTCAACCCATCCATGGCGAGGTGAAAGCTTATGCCCAGCTGCGGGATCCATGCCTGGTTCCATTCGATCAGCCATCGTCCCTGGCCGATCTCCGGCTGGATGGAAAAACCCGGCCACAAGATCGCAAGGAGAACACAATCCAGCGTCAACGCAACGAGCGAAATCCATCGTGCAGACGCGTTATTGTCGCGGCCCAGAATCCATGCAGCCAGTCCGCCAAGAAGCGGTATGATGATGAGCCAGAGAAGGGTCATGATTAATTATTTCGTCTCGCTGCAGCACCTCCCACGAGGGGAGGGGCTAAGACTAGAGACAGGACCTCCTATGGAAAGAGAATAACGATCGCAAAAAAAACAACAGCACCAAATGCTATCCCCATTGCATACCACCGGATATTGCCTGTCTGTGTTTTGCTCAGCAGACGATACCCCGCACGATTCAAATCCGCTACTCCGGTGTATCCGTAATCGATGATATCCCGTTTGTTGATCTCCGCGAGCCAAAGGAACGGCCGAATGATCATCCGATCGTACAATGCATCAAAATCCCACCCTGCCAAACAGAATTTTTTAAACGAATCAACGCTACGGATGCTCGCTAATTTCTCCACATAGTGAGGACGGCGGATATAGAATACATAGGCGACAAGAATGCCCGATAGCGAAACAATCGAGGCAATGACCTGGAATATCAATTCAGTCTTCGTATCGGCATGGTTTGTTGCGATATCAGGGAATACCGACTGGAGAAAGCCGGAGAACAGGGGCAGGTTCCCGAGCGTATCAGGAAGCTCTACGAAACCGCCGGCTATCGAGAAGAGGGCGAGTATAATGAGTGGTAATGTCATTCGCGCACCGGGGCGATACCCTACCTCTCTTTTTGATTCACCGAAAAACGTTACGAAAACCATGCGAAAGGTGTAGATCGAAGTAACGAACGCGCCGAGGAGCCCCGCGGCCCACAGTACGGCACCCCCCGACGGCGAGGACCAAGCCTGCCACAGGATCAAGTCCTTGCTGTAGAACCCTGCGGTCACGAGCGGGAGCGCTGACAGTGAAGCCGATCCGATGAGAAAAGTCCAGAACGTGGATGAAAGTTTACTTCGCAGGCCGCCCATCTTGAACATGTCATGCTCCTCGTGCTGGGCAAGAATCACGACGCCTGCGCCAAGAAACAAAAGGGCCTTGAAGAATGCATGGGTCATGAAATGGAACATGGCCGCAGACCATGCTCCGACCCCGAGGGCAAGGAACATGTAACCGATCTGGCTGATCGTAGAATATGCCAGGACGCGTTTGATGTCGCGCTGCGCAAGGGCGCTGAACCCGGCTACGAGCAGGGTCGCGGCTCCAATTATCGCCACGGCTGTCTGAACAACAGGCGCCAGCTCAAAAAGTACATGGGTTCGTGCAATGAGATACACACCCGCAGTCACCATGGTCGCTGCATGGATCAGTGCGCTAACGGGCGTGGGGCCGGCCATTGCGTCGGGCAGCCAGACCTGAAGGGGCAGCTGGGCCGACTTGCCGAGCGCACCGCCCAGAAGCAGCGCTGCAGCGAGAACGGCTGTGCCATGACCAACGGGCCATTGGGCATGAGCAGCCTGCATCAAGCTCTGTATATTGAGGGTACCCAGGTTCGTGAACAGGAGAAATAGTCCGATCGCCATGGCCGTGTCGCCGACCCGTGTCACGATAAAGGCTTTGCGGGCTGCGTGGCCGTTCGCAGGGTCGGCATACCAGAATCCGATCAGGAGATAGCTGCAGAGGCCCACGCCTTCCCACCCAAGATAGAGAAGGGCAAGGTTGTCGGCGAGCACGAGAGTGAGCATGGCGCCAACGAAGAGGTTCATATACGCAAAGAACCGGCTGTACCCCGCATCACTCTGCATGAATTCAGCGGAGTAGAGGTGAATCAAGAAACCAACAATGGTGATGACGAGGACCATAATCAAGGAGAGCGGGTCAAGGGTAAAGGCGATTGACACCGAATAACCGTCGAACCGCATCCAGGTCCAGAGCGTTTGGGTTAAGGCTTTGCCTTGCGGAGGTGCGGTCACAAAGGCGACAGCGATGAACACGGCGAGCAGGGCCGCGAGCCCGACTGAGCCTGCACCGACAAGAGCAACCATACTTTTAGACAGACGACGACTCATCATCACCAGGATGAGGAATCCGGCAAAGGGAAGTGCAGGTATGAGGAATAATAATCCGTTCATTGTTCAAGGTTCAGAGTGACAATTGCTATCCTTTCATAGTGCTTGCCGCATCGGCGTCCAGTGTTTTGAAATTGTGATGCAACTGAAGAACGAGTGCCAATCCTACGGAGACTTCCGCTGCCGCCATGGTCAGGATAAAAATAAACATAACCTGGCCATCAACCTGGCCCCATCGCGCTCCTGCGACCACAAAAGCCAGGCCCACTGCGTTCAGCATCACCTCAACGCTCATGAGCATGAATACGATGTTCCGACGAACGAGCACGCCGGTCAAACCCAACGCAAACAAGATAGCAGCTAAAATAAGGCAATGTTCCATAGGTATGTTTGCCATTTAAACTCCTTAATGCTTATGCGGCCTGCCGAGGTGATACGCTCCGATCAGTCCCGCCAGAAGCAGTATTGAAGCCAGCTCTACACCGATCACGTAGGGGCCGAAGAGGGCTATTCCGACCTGCTTTGGAGTTACTTCGGTGACGGAAACAAAACGCTCTCGCCCTTCAATGAACAAATAAATCAGTTCGAATGCGAGTATCAGGCACAGGAGAGCAGGCCCTGTCCAAATCCCCGGTTGCAGCCATTGAGACTCCTGCCTGGCAGCATCCGCTCCGAGGTTCAGCATCATGATCACAAATACAAAGAGGACCATGATGGCTCCAGCATAGATGATCACCTCGAGCGCGGCAACGAAGGGCGCGCCGAGAGCGAAAAAAATGATCGACACCGCGAGCAGCGACACAATAAGATACAAAAGCGCGTGTACGGCACGGGTCCGGGTAATGACCATGAGCGTCGAGAGGACGGCTACGACGGCTGATAGGTAAAAAAGAAGGTTCATGACAGCAGTTACTTCCTTTTAAATTTGAGCTTCGGTTTTTCTCTCCTGCCTTATGGCATCAAGTCTTTCACATCAAGGGGCTTCTCTTCATTCTCCGCCTCGCCCTTGTCCTTATTCTTGATCGAGAGTCCGGCAACGCGGTAAAAATTATAATCAGGATACTTTCCTGGTCCGCTGATAAGCAGATCCTCTTTTTCGTAAACCAGGTTTTTCCGCTTGTACTCACTCATCTCGAAATCGGTCGTGAGCTGGATGGCATAGGTCGGGCATGCTTCTTCACAATATCCGCAGAAGATGCATCGGGAAAAATTGATGCGGAAGAACTCGGGATACCGTCTTCCGTGCTGGTCCTGCGTAGCCTGAAGCGCGATGCAGTCAACGGGACACGCCACAGCGCAGAGATAGCACGCAACACAGCGCTCCTCGCCGTCAGGGTCGCGGGAAAGGATAATCCTGCCGCGCCACCGGGGAGGGATATAGGGCCGCTCCTCGGGATACTGGATCGTGGCCCGCTTTCGGAACATGGTCAGGAAGACTGTCCAGATTGATTTCAGCAAACTGATCATAGGTTTTTGACTTACCAGCGCATCATTTGTAACTATCCCTTCAACAACAAAATTGCCGCTCCCGTCACTACGAGGTTCAGCAATGACAGCGGCAGCATCACCTTCCACCCGAACGACATAAGCTGATCATAGCGCGGCCGGGGGAGTGCCGCGCGCAACAGGATGAAGAAACAGATGAACAGGAACGTCTTGATCAGGAACCAGGCCAGGGGTGGAAGCAGAGGCCCCATCCATCCGCCGAAGAACAAAGCAACGGTAAGCGCTGAAATCAGGGTGATGCCGAGATATTCTCCTACGAAGAACATGCCGAATTTCATCCCCGAGTATTCCGAATGGTAGCCTGCAACGAGCTCGCTTTCCGCCTCGGGAAGATCGAAAGGCAGACGATGCGTTTCCGCGATACCTGCGATAAAAAAGACGACGAATCCGATAAACTGGGGCACCACGAACCATACCCGGCGCTGCGCTTCCACAATTTCCCGCAGGTTGAACGACCCCGCGAGCATAACGACGCCCATGACCGACAGGCCCATGAAGACTTCATAAGAGAGCATCTGCGCGGAGGCCCGCAGCCCGCCCAAGAGCGAATATTTGCTGGCCGATGCCCATCCGGCCAAAGCCACGCTGTACACGCCGAGGGACGACATGGCCAGAAAGAACAGGAGCCCGATATTCAGATCTGCGATCTGGATGCCGGGCGCAAAGGGAATGACCGCATAGGACATGAGGACGACCACGACAATGACAGCCGGCGCGATGATGAACACGGCTTTATCCGCAAAGGGCGGAACCCAGTCTTCCTTTGTGAAGACCTTGATCATGTCCGCCAGCACTTGCAGGAGACCGAACGGCCCCACCCTGTTCGGACCGTAGCGGTCCTGCCACAGACCGAGCAGCCGGCGTTCGAGCCAGATCAACAATCCGCCGATGGTCAGCACGACGATTAAAATGCCGTAGAGTATTATGAGTTGTCTGATAGTGTCCGCCATAATCAGGAAGCCTTCCTTATTTTATAATACCGCGACGGAATGATGCTCAGTACAGCAGCCATGGTTGAGTGCAGGCCTGCAATGCCCTTCGGTAAATCTGGAAAGATCATCAACTCCAGCAAGTAGGTTCCCTGATCAGTTGATATCTCCGCCATCTCTCCCCGGCTCGCATTTATTCGCGATGCATCTTCGGGATTGAGCGCAATGTAGGGCTTGGGCGCCCGCTGGGCAATACCCGGAGAGAGGAAGCTCAACTCTTCGGAACCGAAAATATGATAGAGCGGCACGACCAGCCATTCGTTGTTTTTATAGTTGAATGCATCCGGTACACGCTGGAAGAATTCCGTTCTGCCGCTGCTTGAACTCTCCAGCAGCCTTTTGCCCGGATCTCCTCCGCGCAGCAGGCCGCCGACTTCCTGCTGGAATTTATTCAAGGCTTGGACGGAGTTCCACCCTGGAGACCAGTATCGGGATATGAGAGATGACGGCGGTTTGCCCTCGTATCCCTCCATAGAAAAGGAAAGTGGTGAGTCCGCGTCCTCCGGAGGCTTCGGCTCGTGGAGGCTGATATTTGCCAGCATGGAGGTGCGACCGCTGTACCGGTGAGGCTGGCGCGGTATTTTCTGGCCGGCAATCCGAAAGTCGGCATCCGGCGCCAGGTTCTGAAGCGGCTTGAAAAGGGGGAATGCAGCCGCAATTCCGGCCGTGATATCAGCAAAATTCTTCCAGGGCGTCTCGCTGCGTCCCGAAGCCGTGATGATGTCGCGAATCCATTTCCAGCCTTCCTGGATATCATGGCCGGGTTTGATGACCTGGAAGAACCGCTGAGCCCGTCCTTCGCTGTTCACGATCGTACCCTGTGACTCGGCAAACGTGCCGGCCGGCAGTGCGAGTTCCGCTTTTGATGACATCGGAGTCACCAAATGATCGATGACGACAACGTGTTTTACCGCATTGAGCAACTCATTTACCCTGGTTGCTTCGCTTCTTTGGTAAAGATCGTTTTCAAGGACAACGACCGTATCGGCGCTTCTGCTGAGAACGGCTTTGCAGGCATCTTCCAGCGACTTGGCTTGAAGAAGGGCGAGGCCAAAGCTGTTGCATTCCTTCGCAGTGTAACAAAGCCATGCTGTTTTTCCGCTGCCGCACAATGCCCACGCAATGTTCGCGGCCGCCTGGACGATGGCGTCGCTGCCCAGACTTGCTCCCGACACAATGAGTGGCCGCTTTGCATTTTTTAGCGCTTCTGCGATTTCCTGTGCTGTTTCGAGTACCGGTCTGGAAAGATCCTTAACAGGAGGAGCAGCGGGGTTCAAACAGTGAACAACGGCAAAACCGAGCCGGGCGATATCATCAGGCGCCGCATGATATGTTTTTGCCGCGATGTCATCGAGTTTCGTGCTGCAGAGCGACGCGGAAAAAAGCGGGCTCCGCTCATCTTGGGCAATATTACGGACCGCCGCATCATCCCATTCAGGGACCCTGATCCCGGCTGCCCTGTCCAGGCCCTTTCGTCGAACGGATTGCCGGAGCGCCAGTGCGAGCAGGGGCGCGGTATTGGTCACGTCTTCGCCCAGGATAAACACGGCGTCGGCCATGGCTGCGTCGTGCAGGGACGGCGATTGGGCCGGGCCCTTCGCAAGGTTATCGATGATCATGGCTTGCAGCCGCTGCTCTGTTTCTGGTATCCCTGAATAGAAGTTGTCCGGTCCAACGAGCGTGCGGAGTGCGAAATTGGACTCAATCGAAGCGCGGGGGGATCCTATGCCGATTATGCCTTTGCTCCCGGCAAGTATGTTGGTCACCTGTCCCAACGCGATGGCCTTGTCCACCGGCTTAGGGGCTTGCTGCCCGGGTTCTTTCAGAAGAGACTTCCTGATTCTTCGTCCGCTGTTGACGAATTCGTAGCCGAACCTACCGCGGTCGCAGAGGAAGTAGCCGTTCACCTCGTAATTGTACCGGTTGAGTATCCTTCTTAGCGAACCATAGCGCGCGCCGGGAATGGTGTTGCACCCGAGGCCGCAATGCACACAGACTGAAGGCGCGGTCTGGAGGTCCCATTTGCGCGTGTAGTGCTGCTTAAGCGTTTTGTCCGTGAATACGCCGGTGGGGCAGACCTCGACTAGGTTTCCGCTGAATTCGTTTTCCAGGGCACCGTCCTCATGGCGGCCGAAGTAGACATGATCGTGGGACGAAAGAACCTGGAGATCGCTGCCGTCCGCATAATCGCGGTAAAATCTGACGCAACGGTAGCACTGGATACAGCGGTTCATCTCGTGGTTGATAAAAGGGCCGAGGTTCTGGTTCCGATAGGTGCGCTTTTTGAACCGGGTCCGCCGATATGCATGTCCCGTCATAACCGTCATGTCCTGCAAGTGGCATTCGCCGCCCTCATCGCAGACAGGACAGTCGTGGGGATGGTTCAGCATCAGCCACTCGATAACGCTCGACCGGAACGCCCGCGCGTCGGGATCGTCAACGGAGAGGCGCAAACCTTCGCCCACCGGCGTCATGCAGGACATCACGATCCTGCCGCGGGTGTCCTTCTCGTCCTTGAACAGCTTCACCGCACACTGCCTGCACGCCCCCACGGAATGCATGGCTGGGTGCCAGCAGAAATAGGGAAGGTCAAAGCCGAGGGAGAGGCAAGCTTGCAGAAGATTCTGGCCGTCATTGACCTGATACGGTTTATTGTCGATATAGATGGTGAGCATAGGTGATAATTGCCAAAATTCCAAATAAAAATGCGTTCATAAAGAGTCGGGTTCTATGCTTTTGACATCAAGGGAAAAACAATCCTGCTTTTTGCATTAATTAAATTGTTTTTTTGTAACTGCATTTCTTCTCCCGGATATGCCTCTCAAAATCCTCGCGAAAATATTTAATCGCACTCTGCAGCGGTTCGACCGCGCCCGGGGCTAGCGCGCAGTAGGTGTTGCCCGGCCCCAGGAGGTTGCACTGCTGGGCAAGGATATCAATATCGCCTGGCTCGCCCTCGCCGCTTTCGATTGCGCCGAGCATCTTTTCGATCCACGGCAGCCCCTCTCTGCAGGGCGTGCACCAGCCGCAGGACTCCCGGGCAAAGAACACTTCCAGATTGTGAACGAATCCCACGGGACAGGTCCTGTCATCGAGCACGATCATGGTGCCGGTGCCGAGCCTGCTGCCTGCCTTCATGACCGCGTCGAACTCCATTTTTACATCAAGATGATCGGAGACGATAAAATCCGTGGAAGCGCCTCCGGGGATGACGCCTCGGAATCGATACCCATCCTGCATGCCTGCGGCATGTTCTTCCAGAAGTTCGCGGACCGTCACACCCATGGGCAATTCCCAGATACCCGGTTTCCTGACCCTGCCGCTTACGCCGTAGAGCTTGGTGCCGGCGTCGGGACTTTTGCTGAGGCCCTTGAACCACTCAGCCCCGTTGTTCACGATATGCGGGATGTTCGCTATCGTCTCCGCATTGTTGACGATCGTCGGTCTTCCGTAAAGGCCGCAAACCTGGGGAAACGGAGGCTTGGAGCGCGGTGTTGCCCGTTTTCCTTCCAGCGCGTTCAAGAGCGCGGTTTCTTCCCCGCAGATATACTTCCCGCGCTGCCGTGGATGCGAAGCTCAAGGTTGAATCCCGAACCGAGGATGTTCCTTCCCAGATAGTTATGCGCATAAGCTTCCGCGATTGCCGTTTCGAGCCGTTTTGTTGCAAGCTTGTATGCCCAGCGCATGAAAATAAATGCCTGCTCCGCCTCGATGGCGTAAGCACTCGCGATCACGCCTTCAATGATCTGGTGCGGGTCTCCTTCGAGCAGCAACCGGTCCTTGAAGGTGCCCGGTTCCATCTCGTCTGCGTTCACGACAAGGTACTTGGGACGCCGGGCCTGCGGTCCCATGGGAACAAAGCTCCACTTCACGCCTGTCGGAAAGCCCGCCCCGCCCCGGCCGCGCAGGTTCGACGCCTTCACGATGTTCTGAACGTCCTGGGGCTTCATCCCAAGCGCCTTGCGCACGGACTGGTAACCGCCTGCTTCCTCGTATTCTTGAAGAGAGAGGGGCTGCCGGCCGGGATGGATGTTTTTTGTGAGCGGTCGTTCCATCGTCATATTTTAACCATGGATGAACACAGTTTGTCGTAACGTTTTGTTATTACCGCATTGATCCGGGGATGTTACTCATGTATATTTGCCGAGAACCTCATCCATCATCCCCGGTGTCACCGGTCCATACAGATCGTCATCCACCATCATTGCCGGGGCCCGGTCGCAGGCGCCGAGGCAGGAGATGGGAAGCAGCGTGAATCGTTTGTCCTCCGTCGTATCGCCGAAGGATATATTCATCCGGTTCTTTAAGAGGTCGAGGAGAGGATTGCATCCCATGACCCAGCAGCTGATGCTGTCGCACACAAGGATCACGTGCCTCCCCACGGGCCTCCTGAAAATGAAACTGTAGAATGTGGCCACCGCATCAAGCTCGTCGGATGTCATCTCGAGCAGATTGGCAACGTCCCTGAGCGTTTCATCCGATACCCAGCCGCGGTGGCGCTGGACAATATTCAGCGCATCGACGGATACGGAGGACTTTGAGTCCGCATGAGCTAGCTCGGCGGCTATTTCGCTTTTTTCTTTTTCCGACAACATACGTTTCTCTGGACTTATTTTTAACGGTCCAAATCCGCCAGGATAAAATCGATACTCCCCAGGATCGCCAGCAGGTCGGCGATCATCAGCCCCCTGCTAATCTTTGGCACCATCTGCAGGTGGGGAAACGAAGGAGTCCGGATGCGTGTGCGGTACGAAACGGTGTTTCCGTCGCTGATCAGGTAGTAGCCGTTATTTCCCTTGGTTGCTTCTATTCCCATGAATGCTTCACCGGCGGGAATGACCGGTCCCCAGCTCACGCTCAGGAAATGGGTGATAAGCGTCTCGATATCATGCATCGTACGCTCCTTGCGCGGAGGCGTGGCGAGTGGGTGGTCGGATTTATAGGGCCCCTCGGGCATGTTGCTCACACACTGCCCGATGATGCGGAGGCTCTGTCGAATTTCTTCGACGCGGACAACGCCCCGGTCATAGCAATCGCCATGAACCGCCGTGGGAATGTCGAATTCAAAGTTCTCGTAGCCAGAGTAGGGCCGCTTCTTGCGGAAGTCCCACTCGAACCCGCAGGCCCTGAGGCCTGGGCCCGTCACGCCCCAGTCGATGGCCTCGTCGAGCGTGTATTTGCCGATGCCGACGGTTCGTGCCTTGAATATTCCATTCCGCATCACGATGGAATCGTATTCCTTGAGCCTCGGGGGGAGATACTTGAGGAAGTTCCTGATAAGCCCGTCCCACCCCTTCGGCAGGTCCTGGGCAACACCGCCGATCCGGAACCATTCGGGATGCATACGGCCGCCGCAAACCGCTTCAATAATATCGAATACCCGTTCCCGGTCGGTGAACATGTAAAATACGGGAGAGAGTGAGCCCACGTCCTGTGCAAAAGTGCCGTACCATACGAGATGGCTCGCGATACGAAAAAGCTCGGCCAGCATAACCCGGATCGTTTTGACCCGGTCGGGAACTTCGATCCCTGCAAGCTTCTCTACGGCGAGAACATAGGCGAGATTGTTCATGACACCGCCCAGATAGTCGACGCGGTCTGTGTAGGGGATATAGGTATGCCACGTTTGGCGTTCGGCCATCTTTTCTGCGCCGCGATGGTGGTAGCCGATATCGAGCACGGCGTCCCTGATCGTTTCACCATCAAGTTGGAGGATGAACCGGATAAGGCCATGAGTGCCTGGGTGCTGCGGTCCGAGGTTCAGAAACATGAAGTCGGTATCTTCTCCTGCGCGCTGCATGCCCCAGTCCTCGGGGCGAAACTGGAGCGCCTCCTGTTCAAGCAACTCTTTTTCGTCAGGCAGGCGGAACGGGCCCATCTCAGTCGCTCGTGCGGGATGGTCCTTGCGCAGGGGGTGGCCGTGCCAGGTGGGCGGCATCAGAATTCTTCTGAGGTGGGGATGCCCGTCGAATTTTACGCCGAACATATCCCAGACCTCGCGTTCGTACCAATCCGCTGAGGGCCAGAGCGTCGCTATTGAGGGCAGGGACAAGGAGTCGCTCCGCAGCGGAACCTTGATCCGGATGTCGTCGTTCCGTTCATAGGAAAGAAGATGATATACGACGGTGAAATCGCTCGCCGGCTGGTCTTGCCGATGAGACCGGACACGTTCATCGATTGAGGTAAGGTCGTAGAGCGTTTTATAGGGCTGCAATACCGTGGTTTTGAGATGGCGTAGAACATGGCTCGCCCTCTCCTTCTTGACCCAGAGCGTAGGGATTTCGTCGCGCGTGGCCTGAGCAGCCAGGATGGCGTCGCCGAAGACAGATTTTAGTTCGTCGATGATAGGGGGCATAAATAGAAGAATAGTGCAGAGTTTCAAGTTCAGAATTCAGAGTTAAGGCAAAGTCAGACCGGTACGACACAGTCGTACTTTGAACGTTGAACCATCGTTTATATTTCATCGGGCGGTCGCAGTATCGTCGCCTTCTTGCGTGCCTCGCGCTTCAGGTCACGCATGGATGGCATTTCAGGCCGCACAACATCCTGAGGGCCTGCGACCCAACTTAGGGGGCGCCGCTCCTGCCCTACTTTTTCGCGGAGCATGAGCAGCCCTTCCATGAAGGCATCGGGCCGGGGCGGGCAGCCCGGCACATACACATCAACGGGCAGAAATTTGTCAACGCCCTGCACCACGCTGTAAATGTCATACATGCCACCGGAGTTGGCGCAGGAGCCCATGGAAATGACCCAGCGCGGCTCCATCATTTGTTCGTAGAGCCGCTTGATGACGGGAGCCATCTTGATGAAAACCGTGCCGGCGATGATCATCATGTCGGCCTCACGGGGCGTGCCGCGCATTACTTCTGCGCCGAAGCGTGCGATATCGTATTTGCTCGTGAGGCTCGCCGCCATTTCGACATAACAGCAGGAGAGGCCGAAGTTAAACGGCCAGATCGAATTTTTCCTGCCCCAGGCAAGCATGTCCTGGAGCCGGGTAAGGAAGAGGCTTTTGCGCACGGCGTCCTCGACGGAATCGTAGCCGGCTTTGTTTAAAGAATAGTTCATAGTTCAGAGTTTACCGTTTTGAGTTCACGGTGCAGAGTTCGCTGTATGCATTTATCACTTTGAACTTTGCACCTTGAATTGTGAATTTGTTTTTATAAACGCTCCCCACTCCAGTGCGCCAAGTTTCCAGACATAGACTAACGCGGCAACCAAGATGCCGATAAAGACAAGCATTTCCGCATAGCCGGTCCAGCCAGTCTCACGGATCGATACGGCCCAGGCGAAGACGAAGACAGCCTCAAGATCGAAAATCACGAAAAACATCGCAATGAGGTAGAATTTGACATCGAAGCGCACCCGCGCGGTGCCGGTTGACGCAATGCCCGATTCATAGGGCTCGTTTGTCTGCTTCTCCCGATGACGTTCTCCCAACACATAGGAAAGCACTATCATCGTTGCCACGAGCCCTACCACGGAAAGGAAGTATACGATCAGGGGCCAGAGATTCGAAACAGTCGGCGATTCGGCCATAAGCATAGAATATCACAGGGTAAGCGAAAGTCAAGCAAGCGGCAGGAAAGGAATGGGAAATGATCCGTATGCAAAAAGGGGAATAGACAGACTTATTCTTGCGGTAATTACACATGCAGTCCATCTGCACGCGTGGCTTGTTTATGCAACAGCACGAAGGGACCCGTAGGTCCCTTCGTGCTGACGTCTTATTTCGCGACAGCTCCGCCATACCGCTCGTTGTAGAACTTCTGGATTTTCTGAAGCTCTTCCTTGCTAATGCCCTTGATGTACCAGTCGTGCCGCTCATTGGACTCGATATATTTTTTTGACAGCTCGTTGTACAGCTCCGGCCCCGCCGCTTCTTTCACCTCGGGCAGGAACTCCGTGTAAAAGTTCTTGGCGACCTCGTAGATGCCGTGCCACCAGGCGTAATCCGGGCCCATCATGGCCGCGCCGTGACGCGCACGCCTGCCCTCATGGTGCCATAATTCAAAATAGGTCCATTCAAGTTTATTCGAGAAATCATTCGGCTTGAGTTTTCCCTTGTCGATGAGTTCTTGCCGTATCTGCGTAGCGGGTATGGCGAACTTTGTGTTGTAAAAGTCCACGAAGTTGTCGAACTGCATGTAGAAGCTGTCCACAAAGGGGCTCGAATGGCAGCTGCTGCAGACGTCCTTCATGTTGTCACGCCGCTTGTCCGCGTTCTCCAGTTTCTTCGAGATCGGCGGCCTCAGGGTCCAGCTTATTCGGGCGCCTACATCGTGCGTCACGGGCTGGTTCGGCGTGGCGCTCATGTGGCAAGTGGCGCAGGTCGGTGCGGCGGTGTAGTCCTTGCCCACGACCCACGAATCCTTCTGCATGTTCATGCGATCCTTGTTGGCTATATACAGTATGCCGTGCTTAGATTCCTGGTAGATCTCCATCTGCGGATGGTCGGGTCCGAGATGGCACTTACCGCAGGTCTGGGGCTCACGGGCTTGGGCCTTCGAGAAGTTGTGCCTCGTATGGCATGCTGTGCAAGAGCCGCGGGATCCGTCGGGATTAATCCTACCGATCCCAGTGTTTGGCCAGGTGTTGGGATCGATTTTCCCGTTGGCGAGGACCTTCACTACTCCGCCGTGACACTGCCGGCACCCCACGGTGACCGCCTCGGGGCCGCCGACGACTTCACCGAGATAATTGTCCAGGGAATTCAGAACGTCCTGTGCTTTCGCATGGTGGCTCTCAGTCATCTCCTTTTCTTCCTTGGCATGGCATTTACCGCAATTTTTGGGTGTGACGATGATCCTGATGGTAAATCCGTTATGGTCCATGGCATCAGGATCGGATTTCTCCGCCTTGTGGCAGGAGTAACAGTCAACCCCTTTTTCCGCATGCCTGCTTAGTTGCCACTCTTTTACGAACGATGGAGACTGAGCCTCATGACAGCCCATGCAGACCTGTGCTTCCTTCGAAATTCTCATCTTTGCGTCGCTTGCTGCTTGGCCCTGCGCGGCATGGAACACCAAGGCCATACCGAATAATGCTGATACTGCGACGATAAATAACTGTTTCATCTTCATACTCTCGATCCTCCTTTTCCTTTTATTGTAACTGCGGTATCTATCCGATGAACGGTGAGCGGCCCGTGCCTTTAATAATCGTACCAGTTCATTATCTGAAAGCACATGATTTACATCATGTCACCTTCGATGCCAGGGCTTGGCAATTATTAGAATTTTGCCTTGACTTTGAAGCGGTTATGCTCTATAGTATGCTCCGTATAGGAGGGGACTATGACCAAAGCAGACATCATCTCCGAGGTTTTTGACAAGGTTGGTCTACCGAAGCAGGACGCAGAAGAGCTGGTAGAGATGATTCTGGATTTAATCAAGCTGACCTTGAAAGAGAGTGAAACAGTGAAGCTTTCTGGCTTCGGCAACTTCGTGGTCCGGAAGAAGAACTCGAGAAAAGGCCGGAATCCCAAGACGGGCCAGGAAATCGAGATTACCCCCAGAAGCGTTGTCAGTTTCAGGCCGAGCATGATCTTTAAAGAACATGTCATCGAATCCCCAACAACTACTACCAATACCGGCGAGTAGACTCTTTTACCGTATCGGTGAGGTAAGTCATCTCACGGGTCTGGAGCAATATGTACTCCGTTATTGGGAGACGGAATTCCCTCAGATCAGGCCTGAAAAAGGTAAAACGGGCCAGCGACGCTATACCAAAAAAGATTTAGACAACATTCTCCTGATCAAACAGCTGCTGTACAAGGAAGGGTACACGATTGCCGGTGCTAGAAAAAGGCTGAACGGAAAAGGAGAACAGGAAAATATCAACTCAGTCATTGAGTCAGCCAGAAAAGAGCTGAGAGAAATACTGGAAATGCTGAAATAAAGGGTTATTGGTCCGGGATCGCGAAAAAAAGGTTATTACCCCTGCAGATACTAATCCGGTCACAAGAGAAAATTCATCGGGGCGTGGCGCAGCCTGGTAGCGTACTCGCTTGGGGTGCGAGTGGTCGGCCGTTCAAATCGGCTCGCCCCGACCATCATAAAAGGCCCATGGAAAGCGGTTTCCATGGGCCTTTCTATTTGTTGATTGGTCAGCTAAAAAGCAGCTTACTTTATATATATGCGAGTGATCGCATAACAATCCCATCCGTTCATAAGTTATAAAATGGCTGAAAATAAAGGTTATTATGTGTTTTTTATGATTACTTCTGTTGATAAGGCATAATTGAATTGTCGGGAATTTGTCGGGAATCTACTGATGGAGAGATTATTAGTTTAAGATGAAACGGTTAGCCCGCTGCTCAACTGCATCGATATCCATATCGACGTGTAGATAGTGAAGTTTAGCAAACCCTCTTGCTAAATCGTATCGATCGTGATATAGTATTACGAAACACATATCGATGGAGGCCCACATGAAAACAGTCACCGTTTCTCCTAAGTATCAGGTTGTCATCCCGCGTGATGTCCGCGAGACGCTCAGCATCAAACCCGGCGAGAAAATGCAGGTCATCAATTATGCAAACCGGATTGAGCTGATACCTGTAAAGAGTATCACAGCCATGCGCGGCTTTCTGAAAGGGATTGACACGACAGTGATACGGGAGAAGGATCGCGTATGAACCTTGTCGATTCCTGTGGCTGGTTGGAATATCTCGCTGACGGGCCGAACGCGAATTTCTTTGCTTCTGTCATAGAAAATTCTGAAGAGCTTCTTGTTCCTACTCTGTGCATTCTGGAAGTGTTCAAACGTGTATTGCAGCAGCGGGGGGAGGATGCAGCGCTCCAGGCAGCCGCATTAATGCAGCAGGGGCAGGTGATCGATCTTGACAGCGGAACCGCCGTAACCGCCGCGAAGATCGGACATGAAATCAAGCTGGCTCTTGCCGACGCGGTGGTCGTCGCATCAGCCAGGATTCACCATGCGGTTATCTGGACGCAGGATTCCGACTTGAAAAACATCGAGGGCGTGAAGTACGTGAAGAAGCGTTAAGTGCTTAAGCAGACCTTTTTATCCAGAGAAGTGAAGGATTTTTGTTCAAATGCATAGTGATGGATCCGTCCTGAAGATTGCGACAGTTGTTTCTTTGTGAAAATATAGCCTTCATCTACAAGCAAACGAGTTTCGACGAAGTGCAACAACAACGAATTCAGATTGGAATGTGCAATTATTTCGATTCATAATAACTCGCGACCTACTTCCTGTAGTCAATGACAGTTTCATTTTATTGAATTTACAGAATACATGTTGAAATTGATAAAGTCGGCTAATCATCAATAAAAATATTCACGCCCTGCACTAGATGATCTTCTACTCAAAACTTCATCGCTATCCCATTAAACCTAACATATGAAACGATCAGATTACTCCAAATCCTTGCATCAATTTACCTGATGTCTCATTTTATCATGAGATTCATTAACAAAAACAGAAGTATGTTCCGAATCCCGACGTGGCGTCCTTCTATAACACAAAACAACATTTTGCACGTATATGAAAAGAACGAAACAGATTGAATGCCATATTAAATTTGCTTTAAAGATTTATTTCGGGAAATGTTAAAGTTTAATTCATAAATTGACGATAAGGTATTAACTATGTAAATAATCCATATTTCTCATGAACGCAGTCTGGGTGTTGCCTTCCGCTTTAGACCAACCTTAAAGCCCTTTGCTCATTCAGAATAGAATAGCCCATTACGATGCCCGCCTCCAGCAAACTCGGAGACAGTTAAGATATCAAAACGAGCAAATTCTCAAAGCCCAAGAATAAAGGGGGAAAATATATTACTAATATTTTGTACGACTACATTGACATCTCAGGTACCCCCATGAAACTGAAAAATGATGTTAGACCCCCCGAGGCAACGGCAACAGTAAAATACAGCGCATTTCCGTTTGTAAGGGTCTTGTGTTTTATCGTTTCTAATTTTTGTTATAGTTCTTCATAACATGAAGGGTTGACATACTTTCCGGCCTGAAGGCCGACGATAAATTGCTCTACAGGAGGTTTGCATTATGTGTAGGCTTTTTTGGTTCACGGCGTTTTTAACAGCGCTTGCCTTAACGACGGTGGGTTGTACAAGTGGAGGGAGTGTTGTTTCAAATGGCATAAACGGGCATAATTCGCTGGTAGATGCTACGATTGAGCCACCAGGCCCAAACTGTACCAATGGTGGTATAAAACTAACGTCCGGCCTTGATAAAAACAATAACGGTATCCTGGACCCGATCGAGGTTACAAGCACTGAGTATATTTGCAGCGGTAGTAGCGGGACCATTGGCACAAATGGTACAAACGGGGCTAATGGCGAAAATGCTTTAGTATCTGTCACCACTGAGTCTAGCGGCACAATCTGCCCTTATGGCGGCAACAAAATAAGCACAGGGCTCGACACTAACGGCAACGGGATTCTCGATCCTTCGGAAGTTACCAGTATCAGCTATGTATGCAATAGCGCAACGGGAACAAGCGGGAGCAACGGTACAAATGGTACAAACGGCACGAACGGTACGAACGGTACCAATGGGTTAACTTCTCTCGTTTCCGTCACGACCGAACCATCCGGAACAATTTGCCTCAATGGTGGTGAAAAGGTAAGCACTGGGATTGATGCTAATGGTAATGAAATACTTGACCCTTCGGAAATTACCAGCATCAGCTACGTTTGCAACGGTGCAACTGGAACTCAGGGAATAGCAGGGACCAATGGTACAAATGGCACTAACGGGACTAATGGTTTAAATACCCTAGTGGCGATTGCAACCGAACCTGACGGCACAAACTGCGAATATGGCGGGAAAAAGGTGAGCGTAGGGCTAGACACAAACGGTAACGGGATTCTTGACCTTTCGGAAGTAACTTCCATTAATTATATCTGTAATGGTGCAAATGGTACCAACGGTTCAAACGGGACCAATGGGACAAACGGCACCAATGGGCTTAATCCTCTTATGGATATAGCCTCAGAACCCTCTGGATCAATCTGTACAAATGGAGGGTTGATAGTAACCTCTGGTTTAGATTTGAATGGAGACGGTATTCTGGAAGGCAACGAAATAACCGCTACAAACTATGTCTGTAAC
Source organism: Nitrospirota bacterium (assembly GCA_963826885.1). Taxonomy (GTDB): domain Bacteria; phylum Nitrospirota; class UBA9217; order UBA9217; family UBA9217; genus JAJYKN01. Next base: position 119,434 of record CAWGYL010000003.1, read on the forward strand.
GGCACAAACGGTACGAATGGCACAAATGGACTCAATACGCTTGTATCGGTTGTATCAGAACCTGATGGGATAAACTGTACTTATGGAGGACAGAAAATTACCTCCGGTTTGGACACTAACAATGATGGGGTGCTCGAACCATCAGAGGTCACAAGCACCCAATATGTTTGTAACGGCGCACCTGGAGCAACTGGTCCTGCTGGGCCATCAATACCAGTCATCCAAAGCATTAGTGCCACGGGTTTGCCGGTGATTACTGGTGGCACAGTAACGGTAACAGTTATGGCTCAAAGCCCGCAGGGTTTGCCGCTCAGCTACCTATGGTCAGTCTCTAACGGCTGGATCGTGGCGAGTGGAGCGACGACGAGCGTAGCTACTATCACCGCTCCGGACGCTTATAGCGTAAGCAGCACAGCTACCGTGACCGTCACAGACTCCCAGAATACGGCGGTCGGGATCATTGTGCTCAGTACTGTAAGCGAAAGTGCTCCAGTTATAGAAAGTATTTCTATTTATCCTCAACCCGTATATACGAGCGCAAACCTGGATGCGAGTGTATACGATGCTTATGGCAATCCGCTTACCTATTCTTGGACCATCGGTGGGATTGCCGGCATTGCCACGGGCGATAGCGCGCTCTGGTCATCCCCCGGCATCCCGGGCTATTACACCGTGGGGCTGACAGTAAGCGATGGTACCGTAACCGTAACAGGCGGCAGCTCTGTAATCATTGCCAGCGGAAGCCCGTGGCCGAAGTTCAGACGGGATCTTCAGGGAACCGGTTTGAGCCCCATAGACACAAGCAACATTACCAGCACACTCACATGGAGCTACCCAACAACTGGCTCGATAGAAACTTCCGCAGTCATAGGTTCTGACGGAACCGTATACATAGGATCTGATGATAAAAATATTTACGCGATCAATGCCGACGGCTCGACTAAGTGGACCTACACGACGGTGTATATGGTGCAGTCAACTCCGGCTATAGGCGCGGACGGCACCGTGTACGTGGGATCTAACGGCAACCTTTACGCGATCAATGCCGACGGCTCGACGAAGTGGATCTACGCGACTGGAAGCGCGATTTACTACTCATCCCCAGCTATAGGCGCGGACGGGACCGTGTACGTGTGCACTTATGGCGATCAGCTTTATGCAATCAATCCCAACGGCTCACTCAAGTGGAGCTACACAGTAGGTGATGCGGCAAGTTCCCCGGCCATAGGTGCTGACGGGACCGTGTACGTGGGATCATACGTGGGACCTGTTGGGGAACTTTTTGCGATCAATCCCAACGGATCACTCAAGTGGAGTTACGCGACAGGAAACATTATTTACTGGTCATCCCCGGCAATAGGCGCTGACGGGACCGTGTACGTGGGATCTTTGGACGGCAAACTTTACGCAATCAATGACGATGGCTCGACGAAGTGGACCTACACGACAGGGGGGCCAGTGATGTCCTCTCCGGCTATAGGCGCGGACGGGACCTTATACATAGGATCTAATGATAATAAAATTTATGCGATCAATGCCGACGGCTCGACGAAGTGGAGCTACACAACAGGAAATCAGGTGTATTCCTCTCCTGCTATAGGCGCGGACGGGACCATATATGTAGGATCTTGGGACGGCAAGCTTTACGCAATCAATCCCAACGGATCATTCAAGTGGAGCTACACGACAGGTGATGGTATTATATCATCCCCGGCTATAGGCGCGGACGGGACAGTATACGTTGGATCTTATAACGACAAGCTTTACGCAATCAAGTAAGACAAACATGATAATCAGGCGGGGAGACATCCCCCGCTTGGATGAGAATGGACCTGCTAAACAATTAGGCTCATACGTAACAAACCTGAGACGATAAATGTTATCAAAAAAGACACTCGATTAATGCTGAGTGTCTTTTTTTTGAACAACAACTTCAGGATGAAGTCGATGATTGTTTCCATTTATTGAAATTACAAGATAGTTATATATGGATAGAGCATGAGGTTATATTTCCCCATTAAAGTATAGGAAATATTTTCTTCAAGACTATCCAAAATAGAAACCTCCTGCTAAGAATAAGTTTATCTGGAAACTAAATTCTTTTAAGCAGGAGGTCTCTATGTGCTATGTAGATGATATCAGGCTTGAGCAATTTCGGCAACTGAAGAAAGAAATCCGTGGTTCGGACGAGTATTTGATCATTGGGATTGATGTGGCGAAAGAGAAGCACCGCGCGTTTTTTGGTACTGCGCAAGGCAAAACGCTTTTAAAGAATGTGGTCTTTGACAATACGATAGAGGGATTCGAAAAGCTGGATGCGTATGTGGATCGCATCAAGGTTCAATACAGCCTGCGGAAAGTCGTTTTCGGAATCGAGCCGACGGCAGACTACCACAAGCCCTTGGCGGAGCATCTGCTCAAATGCGGTCTGATGGTCGTTCTTGTTGGCGGCGCGGCAGTAAAGAACAACCGGCAGCTTCTGAACGGCCGGTGGGATAAAAACGATGACAAGGATTCGGCCAATATTGCAGATCTCATTGCCCAGGGGAAATGCATGTTTTATGAATATCCCCTGATGACGCTTCAAAACGTGCGCGTACTAAACGCAGTCAAGCGGCGACTGAAGAAGCGGGAACACGGCATAAGCGCGTATATTCGCAATCATATCCTTGCACAGTATTTCCCTGAGTTGGATACGTACTATGGATCGTCAGAGACCCTGGCGGTAGTACGGGAATGTCTGGATCCATCCGCTATCGCCGGCATGGAATACGATGACTTCTGCCGTACCGTAGCACCAGGCAAAATGACGTTGGCACGGGAACGCAGGGTGGGAGCGATTTGGAGGACCGCGGTCAATTCCGTTGGCTGCACCATGGGAGAGGCGGCCTTCCATGAAGCTCAGATTGCAGTAGATAGTTTGAACCAGGTTAGGCAGGAGATCAAAGCGATTGAGGACAAACTTGAGAATGCCTGTCTTGAGTTTCCCGAGTATACGTACCTCTTGAGCATTCCTGGGTTTGGGCCGGATGTTTCCGCCAAGGTCCTCGGGGCCGTCGGCGATCCCCACCGCTTTACAAGCGGCAAACAGGTTTTGCGGTTAGCGGGTCTCGACCTGTGCGCGAAACGAAGCGGAAAAACGTCAAACAGGGCAACGCCGATCATCTCCAAGCAGGGCAAGGCGGATCTGCGGTGCGCGTTATACCAGGCAGCGTTCATTGCCTCGATTAAGAGCACGGACTTTATGCCCTATTTTACGAATAAGCTTGTCGGACGGGCGAAGGAAAAAGGGATTGGTACGAAAATGAGGGTGAAGCTCGCCGCGAAGCTCTTGATTATTGCTTGGACGCTGATGAAAAAGAAGGAGTGCTTCGACTCGAAATACCTTAAACTGGAAAAGCGGGTAGAACGAAAAGCAGCCGCATAAGGGTGTACGCAAAATTTATTTCGACGGGAGAGCCCGTGCTCAAGCTAGTTGAGGGCAGTTGACCTCGTCACCTACAATACAGGGCCTCTCGTTTGAACGATAGAATCTGGATAAGGTATTCTTGGCGGCCATATGGCACGCCGCATAGGTGACATAACTATTAGAGATGTCGTTCGTCTGATTGCGAGAGACTCGTCGATAAAAGTGATAACGGCGTAAATGCCGAAAGAGAGAGGTGCGTTTTTAATATGCTGATCAAGTTATCCTGTTGAATAAAAACAAATTGAATCTTTGTCTTGACAGGAGCGTTATAGTATGTAGGTGGACCATGGATCTGATAACTCACAAATTAAGTGAAAGATTCTGGATGAAGTAATTGATCATGAGTCCTTCTATATTAATTTTCTGTTGAAGACATGTTGAAATTGAAATAATTTGCCGGATATTTATTACAAAAACGACAAATGACCTCCGGCAGAACAAATGACCAAAGAACAATGAAGATTCGACATCCAACCAAGCAGGAACTGCTATCGGCCCGAGGACGTCGGCTACGGGACGTCATCGCGCCTGACCTCAAGGTGCTTTTCTGTGGGATTAACCCTGGCCTATATTCTGCTGCGGTGGGTCATCACTTTGCACGCCCGGGTAATCGCTTCTGGGTCATCATGCATGCAGCAGGCTTTACACATCGGATATTAGCACCCAGCGAGAGCCATGTTCTACTGGAGAGGGGATATGGCCTTACTGATATTGTTGCTCAAGCAACCGCGAGAGCAGACGAGTTGACCCGAGAAGAAATGGTCGCGGGTAGGCGTCGACTGGAAAGAAAGGTTCGTCGATATGCTCCTCGATGGGTCGCCATCCTTGGGATTGGTGCTTATCGCAAGGCTTTCAATCGGCCTCATGCTACGTTGGGGCCCCAACCAGAATGTCTCGATGGAACTGGCCTCTGGGTCCTACCGAATCCAAGCGGGCTAAATGCGAGCTATCAAAAAACGGACCTCGCTCGAGCATTTAGAAGGCTTCGACTGGCTTCTTGAATTATGGATTGAGTACGACGTGAGGATGTCGTCTCAATCCTTATTTGTTGAAGTATTTATTACAGACACCAATTCGCGTTGCGTGTCCGGAGTAGATCGGAATTGCAGTCCGAAGCAAATCGGAATGACTGTCCGATTCTATTATAATATGCATGTTGTTGTAACGCGTTGCATGGCTGCAAGGGACGTGATTCTTGCGAAAAATAGCAGTAAAAATTGTCGGGAAAATGTCGGGAGAAGATAAAGCAAAATAAGGAAAAACGAGTGAAAATAAGGATTCTAAAGCAAATAATATCAAATAGATGGCTATCGATCATGCGCTTGGGGTGCGAGTGGTCGGCCGTTCAAATCGGCTAGCCCCGACCATTTTAAAAGCTATAACTTTCAATAAGTTATAGCTTTTTCTTTTTACTTTTCCTGGATTTTAATCTAATGGAATATCGAGACTTGTCGTGACGCTTGTGCCCACCTAGAAAAGGGTAGTGATCTGGCCGTTCCCCAATGCTCATGCTTTGAAATCACATCTGCAAAAAAATAGGCGGCCATTCTGTCCTGCCCGCCAGGATTATTTAAAAAATCAACAATTGGTAATTCTTAATTTAACAGTCGCTTAATTTTTTAGTCAATCACTTGTTGTCCCTTGTTTAATGTTGAATTTCATTTCAAGAAACTCTCTGTATTTCTGTTCATTGACTTTGATAAAAAATGCATTCCCGAGTCGTCCGCCGATCCTCATGATCCCTTGCAGCCCGTCTTTCCTTGATACTACGCCCTCACCCCCATATTTTTCGCCTAGCGCCGCAAAGGAAAAATTTATTTGTTCACTGAGCGCCAATCTTAGTCCGACGCCGGCTACCCTGAATCCTCCAGGAGATAAGTCGAGAGAATAAGCTTTGCCCGTATTCCCGCCTGAAGCCCTTATTTCGACTTCAAGTTCTTTTTTTTGGCGACCGCCACTCCTTCTTCTATCATTACCGAATGTTTCTGCCATATTTGCCCTTTCCGTTCAGTTCCGCCTGTTAATAATAAAAAGAATTTTTAGCAAATCGATTTCTTATTGATTAGATGCCTATCTAACATTGCAAATCCGATGTTATCCTGTCCCGGATGACTATATACCCGAGCTTCGAGTATGTCAATGTCGTCGAACGAGCTTGTCAACCCAAAGTGAAAATGATAATCATATAAAGGGCACCTCCGAGCATAGCAGAACCGTAAGATTCTGTTATGCTCATAGGAAAAGAGACCAATCTTAACCCCGGAGGTGCTGTATGAGATTATACGCTGGCTGTGATCTGCATTCAAGCAATACGTATCTTGGCATTGTCGATGAGGATGGCAAACGAGTATTTAAGAAGAAGCTATCGAACGATCGTGAAGTCATACTGAGCACACTGGCGCCATACAAAGACAGTATGGCAGGCATCGTCGTGGAATCGACGTATAACTGGTATTGGCTAGTCGATATCCTGATGGAAGAGGGCTACAAGGTGCATCTTGCAAATACCACGAAGATCCAGAAATACTCTGGACTCAAGTATGCGGACGATCAACACGATGCCTTCTGGCTGGCTGAGATGCTGAGGCTTGGTATTCTTCCGGAGGGATATATCTATCCGAAAGAAGATCGTCCGATTCGAGATTTACTCAGGAAACGAAGCCATTTCGTACGACTGCGGACATCGCTGATTTTAAGTCTTCAGAACATTCTGAGCCGTAACAACGGGATCAGCCTGAAAGCGAACGCCGTCAAGGCATTAACCATCGACCATGTAACTCCCTATCTTGCCGGCAATGAAGATCTTGCGCTGGCAGGAAAGGTCAGTAAGGAGAGCATAGATTTTTTCACCTTACAGATCAAGTCACTCGAATCCGTTGTGGAAGAGCGGATAGAGCTGCGGGATCCGTACAACAAGCTTCTGACGGAACCCGGCATTGGCAAGATCCTGGGCCTGACGATTATGCTGGAGGCTGGCCCTATCAATCGGTTTGCCGATGTTGGAAATTTCGTATCGTACTGTAGGAAGGTCTCGACCGCCTGGATCAGCAACGAGAAGCAAAAGGGCAAAGGGAACAGGAAGTGCGGAAACAAGTATCTTGCCTGGGCATTCTCGGAAGCAGCAGAGCTGGCGCGTCGATTTGATAAGGACGCACGAGCCTATTACAACCGCAAGGCGCAGAAGACAAACAGGATGGTGGCGCATAATGCCCTTGCTCACAAACTGGCGCGAGCGGCCTATTACATCATGCGGGACGGGGTGCCGTTCGTGCCGGAGAAGTGCTTTGGATGAAGGATGGCTGGGGCGGTGAACCAGCAATAGGACTGGCAAAACCATGAGAAATGATTGGTAATCCGCCCCACCCGTAGTATATAGCGCTATCAGCATCTTTACTGCCCGTGCCGTGAACTATTACAGGACTGGTTAATAACCATGAGAAATGAAAAACCCCTTGGGCGCGGCAAGGAGCCGAAGATTTTCTGGTCCACCGATGGTGGAAAGGGTCTTGGAGATATCGTGCAGTACCAATGACCTTAATCCTGATGGATGTCTGATGCAGTGAAGAATTGACATCGAATGAGATGAAATTGCGGCAATGGTGAGGATGATGGTAACGGAAAGGCTCGACGAGAAAAGTTCCTTTTCTCGTCACAAGATAGCTATTTTCACTTGACAGTGCCCTTTAAATGGATGTCCTATTGTTACCAAAGTGAAAATGTCCGCTTTTTTATGAAGCAGCGGGAAGCTGTACAGATGCTCTTCTAAGTCTCTTCCAAGGGTGAACTGGAGATTGGTACCGTCCTTGCTTTTCCTGAATGACTACCGGCTTTTTTGGGTTTTCTTTAGCTGGCCGTGTTTTGATCTCTCGGTAGCTTAAATCCAGGCCCCTGTGCGTTATGTGCAAAGATCCATCCATTCGTTCTTCTACCGTGACCTTTTTGGTTTTTACGGCGTCTTTGATCTGGTAGAGTTTGCCCTCGTAAGCTATGGTGAAATCATTCTGCAGCGTACGCTCTTCTCGAATGCAAAAGATCTTGTTGAGCTCTCTCATGGACAGTGCGGGTCGGTGTAAATCGACTTCCAAAACAGCCTTAACTTTGAATTTTGTGTTATGTTTTGGGAGATAAATTAGCAAGAATTCGTTTGCCTGATCGACGCTTTTAACCCCGACAAGTCTCATCTCTTTAACCAGCCGATCCTGGAGCGTACGAAACTGTCTCTCTATTCTGCCTTTTGCTTGGGGTGAATTGGCATGGATGACCGTCACCTCGAGTTCGGCAAGACTCCTTTCGAACTGGCTCATAGGTTTTATATCTTCCAACTCATCCTCTATGGTCTGCTTGGCCGTGGATTTATACGTTGTGTGCTTGTCTAAATAGACGCTCTGTGGCATGCCGTAGCGCTTGATATACCGCTTGAAGCTGTCCATGGCTGGCATGGTCCCTTCATAGTCGTAAAAACGCCCATACACCGTTCCTGTGGCATCATCGATATATCCCATTAACACGCATTTAGGGCCCCGGCCTTCGAACCAGTCATGGTGGGAACCATCCCTCTGGATCATTTCACCGAAATGATTTTTTCTCTCCCGCCATTGCCGATGCTTTCTGCCTTTGCGCTTCTCATAGGGGATGTTTTCTTTATTCAGCCATAAACGAAGGGTTTCATCACTGAGCTTGATTTCGTGAACATCAAGAAGCTTCTCGCTGGCAAACGTAGGGCCGAAATCACTGTACTTCTCCCTAAACAGCTTAAGTGCTTTCTCTTTAATTTTCTTGGGGACACAATGACTCGAGTCCTTGCCGCGGGATCGGTGGCTGATACCCTCGTCTCCTTCCGCCCGTACTCGTTTAATCATCCGCCGAAGCTGCCTGCTGCTCAAACCTACCAACTCCGCAGCCTTTTTCTGGGTAATCCTCTTATCCAATGCCTGGTGGATAATGTGCAGTCTTTTTGTTTCTCTCCTGCTCATGGTGATCATGTCCATTTCCGTCACAATATCCTCCAATTACGTCAGGGTATTGTAACTTGAAATAGGACATTTTCACTTTGGTAGAATAGGACATTATCATTTTGGGATTACATGTCGTCGAACGAGCTTTATGGTTAAAAACTGCAGAATTTGTGTTGACGGGGCAAAATAAGCATTGTAAACTAAATAAATCATATAGATAACTATCGATCATGCCTTTGGGGTGTGAGTGCTCAAACGTTCGCATCGGCTAGCCCCTACCATTTTAAGAAGCCGACAATTCGTGCGAATTTCGGGCTTCTCCTTTTTTCAAAGTATATTCGCCCACTAAGCGGAAATGCCATGCGTGCCTCAAGAAGCACTGCATTATCACTGCGCTGCAGGACATGCTGAACAGGCTCCTCAAGTAATTCATTTCCTCTCCATGCTCATTTGCTGTTTTTCTTCTTTACTTGCATCGCCTGTTTATTGTATAAACTGATGTATTTCCAACCTGATTATCTCAGAGGGAACAGGCATGATCCTCGTAACCAATGACGACGGCGTTTATTCGCCGGGAATTCAGATCCTCGCAAAGCGTCTTCGCGAACTCGACACGGTGGTGATCGTGGCGCCGGACCGCGAACGAAGCGCCGCCGGCCATTCCATGACGCTCCACCGGCCGTTGCTGATCGAGGAGCTCAAGGAATCCATGTACAGCGTCAACGGCACGCCGACGGACTGCGTGAATATCGCCGTCAAGGGACTGCTAAAGGAGATGCCGAAGCTGGTCGTCTCGGGCATCAACAAAGGGCCGAACCTGGGCGATGATGTGACCTATTCCGGGACCGTGGCAGGCGCCATCGAAGGACTCCTGCTCGGAATTCCTTCCTTTGCCGTTTCACTGAATGGGCGGGAGGATTTCCGATTTGCCGATGCGGCTGAAATCGCGGTCCGCACGGCAGAGCGTATTATGGAGCAGGGGCTTCCGACGGGCACGCTCCTCAATATCAATGTCCCCAATCTTCCTGTGGATGAAATGCAGGGAACTCGCATTACCAGGCTCGGTAAGCGGATCTACCATCAGATGACGGTGGAGCGCGTGGACCCGCGCGGGAAAAAATACTACTGGATCGGAGGCGGTGAACCGGATTGGGAGCGGGAGGAGGGCACCGATCTCGATGCGGTCGACCGGAAATTCGTCTCCATCACTCCCCTTCACCTCGATTTTACCGACTATTCCTCCTTCGACCGGCTGCGGGCCATGGAATCTATGTCCTATGCAGCGCCACTGCACAGGAGCGCCGAGTGATTAATTTCGAGAAAGAACGCCTGCGCATGGTGGAGGAGCAGATCGCGGGCCGGGATGTAAAGGACGAAAGGGTGCTGGCTACCATGCGCAAGGTGCCGCGACACGAATTCCTGCCCGAGGCGATTCGTGGCATGGCGTACCAGGACAGTGCGCTCCCCTTGGGCGAGGCGCAGACCATATCCCAGCCTTATATGGTCGGCATGATGACCGAACTCCTGGAGCTGAAGGGCAACGAAAGGGTACTTGAGATCGGAACCGGGTCAGGCTACCAGGCTGCGATTCTTGCCGAGTTGTGTGATAAAGTGTATACCGTGGAACGCATCAAAATGCTTGCGGACCGGGCGCGACTGAACCTTGACCGTCTCGGGTACCGGAGCGTAGCTATCAAAGTATACGATGGAACCTATGGTTGGAAAGAAATGGCGCCTTTTGACGCCATTCTGGTGACAGCGGGCTCGCCCGATATCCCCGCCCCCCTGATTGAGCAGTTGAAGGAAGGCGGCAGGATGGTCATCCCCGTAGGTGAGCGGTTCGGCCAGACGCTGCTGAAAATCGTGAAAACGCCGCAGGGACCGGTGATAGAGCGGAGCATTCCCTGCGTTTTCGTACCACTCATCGGCAATCACGGGTGGAAGGACTGAGTTTCACGCCGGTGATTTACGACAATTCAGTCTGAGAGCCGGTCATTTCCTGTGATGGGGTATTCTTTCTTCCGTCTCTATCATTTCATAGAGCAATGAAAGCGCCAGTCCAATAGCACCTCCCAGTAACGCCCCGATCAGTACGTCTGTCGGATAATGTGCACCGAGGTATATTCTGGAAAAAGCAATCATCCCGGCCAGGAAGAGGGGATAGAATCTCCACAACGTTTCTATATAGCGTCGTGTCAGGTGCCAGAGGGGAAGGGCAAAAGCAAAAGAACTGATGGCATGGCCGGAAGGCATGGAAAAAGACCCCGGACATGGTAAGATGAGCCTCACTCCTTCAACAACGCGGCAGGGTCTCGGTCTTGCAATGGCATTTTTAATCCAGTCCTCCACCCATCCAGCCAGATAGGCCGCTACACAGGCGATCAGAAAAGTCCAGACAGCGACAGCGAGAAACGTTTTTCCCTCGTCGTTCTCCCGCCTTGCACCACGCAGGAACATGGCAAGAAGATAGGGAATGATCAGGAGATACCCACGCAACGTGAGTGCTGGCATGAGGACGTCAAAAAAACCATTGGCCATGTCGTGGTTGACGAATAACAGGATTACCGTATCAAGGGCTTGAAGGTTCATAATTGCATAAAGTACCCGATGCTTGATGATTTATTTGCGGGGTCAAAGGAGAAAAAACTTTTTTAAAAAGGCAAAAATGCCCGACGAGGCTTATTTTTTCCGGAGGCAGCATTTGATGACGTTCGTGTCGCTAATCTCAATGAGGCCTTTATTGACAATCGAGGAAACATCCTCCAGCACATCGTTGATTATTTCTTCAGAATCGACTACTTCGATTTTGACGGGCAAAGTTGTTGATAGTTCCAGCATCTTCGCGGTGTGAAGCACGCCGTCACTGCCGTATCCGGCGAGGCCCCGAAACACACTGGCGCCGGCAATTTTCCTTTTAAAAAAAATGTCTAGAAGCACCTCATAAACCGGTTTGCCGTGGAACTTTTCCGCCTCATCGATATATATTGTCAGTTTTTTTGCAGGGCCATTTTTGACCATGAAAAACTCCCTTTAAATCACCGTGGCAGCGGAAACGAGATGTAGCCTTGCCTTCTCCACTTGTTTTTCCTCCAAGCTCTCTGTAGTGCTGTTCCTATATGCTTTTAGCCAGCACTTCTCCCAGCTTCAGCGCGATGAAGCCGACTGCAACGCTGAAGACAACGTTCATGCCGCCGATCAACCATTCACCGTCCCTTACCAGAGTCCCGGTTTCGTACTCAAACGTGGAAAAGGTCGTATAAGCGCCGAGGAAGCCGACAACGAGGAGCAGTCTCCATTGCGGATTGATCAGCAAGCGCTCCGTAAAGAGGGTCATGAGGAGGCCGATGACAAAACTGCCGGAAACATTGATGATGAAGGTTCCGAGCGGAAAGCTCCGGCCCCAGCGTTGGCCGATCCAGACCGCCATGCCATAGCGGGCAATGGATCCGACGAACCCGCCGATACCTATGACGATAATGTTCATCATGATGTTTTCCAACCCTGAAAATGCAGTATTCTTATCAGAAGGTGATTCGTAAGTCAACGAAAATGCAGATGAGATCTGGATATGACGGATATCATAGAAAAATCTTTTGCAGAGGGGTAAAAAAGTGTATAATATGTTAATCAAGCGGCATGATGCCACAGCGAGAGAAGGAGAATAATCATGAAGGAACAAGTAGAAGAGGCACTCAAGAAGGTACGGCCCATGCTTCAAAAGGATGGTGGCGATATCGAACTGGTAAGCGTGGATGAGAAGGGTACGGTTAAGGTTCGGCTCAGAGGCGCCTGTGGCTCCTGTCCCATGTCGACCATGACGCTTAAAATGGGTGTCGAGAAGATGCTCAAGCAGGAAGTTCCTGACGTCAAGGAAGTAGTTCAGGTAGCATAGTCATTAATTACCCTGGCAGCTCCGGCAGGATCAGTGCGCAGGACGTCCGACGGATCTGTCAGGGTGTTTGACCCGATTTTCTCCCGCCCGGCCAATCGCATCATGGTTTTTTAAATCATATAAGATTTCCCCAAAATTGATCCATCATCCTCGAATTAATCCCCAGTGAAAAGAAAAGTATTACGCCAAAGAGTGTTGTTATTTGAAACAAATCAGAATGATTCTCAATAGGATAGGGGAAAAATTCGCTTGACACAATAATATCATTCTGTTATAAAACGGTGCGGCTTAGCACATATTCTCAAACTGTAATTTCCTGTAAAATCACTGTTCTTTACTTTACTATAATAATATTGAATAATGGCAGGTGAGACTGATGGAAGCCACGAGCGTAAAAGCACACGACACGTTCAGCGGAGGTGTGCATCCTGCTGACAATAAGTACCTTTCAGCACATAAACCTACCGTTGCCGCCACGATCCCCAAAAGAGCAGTCATTCCCCTGAGCCAGCACATCGGAGCACCCACGAAACCCCTCGTCGTCATCGGGCAGGAAGTAAAAAAAGGCGAGAAAATCGGAGAAACAACCGGATTTGTTTCCGCGCCGGTACATGCTTCAATCTCTGGCAAAGTGGTTGCGATCGCGAATTTCCCTCATATCCTGGGCGTGGACCTGCCCGCCGTCGTCATCGAGAGCGATGGCAAGGATGAGTGGGTCACCGGCCTCAAGGAAAATCCCGATTACAATATGCTCAGCCCCGAAGAGCTCAAGAAACTCGTACAGGATGCCGGCATCGTGGGTATGGGCGGAGCGACCTTCCCGACCCATGTCAAGCTTTCTCCTCCCAAGGAAAAGCCGATTGACGTTGTTATTCTGAACGGCGCTGAGTGCGAGCCTTACCTTACTTCTGACCACCGGCTCATGCTTGAGAAGTCGAAGGAGATTGTCGAAGGCCTCAGGATCCTGATGCGTATCCTGAATGTGAGTAAGGGCTATATCGGCATCGAATCAAATAAACCCGACGCCATTGAGGCCATGAACAAGGCCGCGGCCGGCTCTTCCGACGTCAAGGTCTGGCCAGTCAAGGTAAAATACCCCCAAGGCGCGGAAAAGATGCTGATTAAAGCCATCGCCGGCAGAACAGTGCCCGCCGGCGGACTGCCGATGGACATTGGTGTAGTCGTGCAAAACGTCGGTACGGCCGAGGCCATCTACAATGCCGTGCGCTACGGAAGGCCCCTCATTGAACGTTACGTAACCGTGACCGGCCGCGGCGTGAAAGAGCCGAAGAATTTTCTGGCCCGGATCGGCACCCCCTTTTCTCAGCTGATTGAGGAGGCCGGTGGTCTGACCGATGCCGCAGCCAAGGTGATCTCGGGCGGCCCCATGATGGGCATGAGCCAGTATACGCTCGATGTCCCGGTGATCAAGGGCACCTCGGGCATTACAGTTCTCCCGAGAGAGGAAGTGAGCACCAAACTCTACGGGCCCTGCATCCGCTGCGCACGCTGCATTGATGCCTGTCCCATGAAACTTCAGCCGTCGCTCATCGGCGTCTTTATCGAAAAAGGGCATTATCAGGACGCCAAGGACTACAACCTTATGGACTGCTTTGAATGCGGTTCCTGCACCTTTGTCTGCCCGGCAAACCGGCCGATTGTGCAGTGGGTCAAAAAAGCGAAGAAAGAACTGGCAAAGAAGAAAAACTAAAAGAGCGGAGAGCGGAGCGCAAACGGTTAATCGCCATGCGTCATGCTCCCATGCATACTTTAAGCGAGGTCAATTCGATGGATGCACCTGTAAAGGAACAACCAAAAGAACAGCGCAAACTGATTGTATCGATCGGGCCCCACATGCATGATACCGAGAGCACTTCGAAAATCATGTGGACCGTAAGCGGGGCGCTCCTTCCCGCGACGCTCATGTCCGTGTATTACTTCGGCTTGCCGGCAATCATGGTCATCCTGGTATGCCTCGTGACTTCGCTCCTGGCTGAGGCCGGGATGCAGTTGCTTTTGAAGAAGCCCGTGACACTCTCTGACGGAAGCGCGTTCCTGACCGGACTGCTCCTTGCCCTGAACCTTCCTGCTAATGCGCCACTTTACATTCCATTCGTCGGATCGGTCGTGGCCATCATGATCGCCAAACAGCTCTTCGGCGGCCTTGGCTACAACATTTTTAACCCGGCGCTCGTCGGTCGCGCTTTCGTTCTGGTCAGCTTTGCGAAAATCATGACCACCTTCGTTGCTCCGGTTTCAACATTCATGGCACTCGACGCCAAAACTACGGCCACACCGCTGGTCCTCCTGAAAGAGGAGGGCATGGCGAAGCTCCTAGAAATTTACCACACCAAGGCCGCCCTGTATCAGGATCTCTTCATCGGGAACCGCGCCGGCTCCCTCGGCGAGACATCGGTCATCGCAATTCTGCTTGGTGCGGCATACCTTATGATGAAACGGTATATTACGTGGCATATACCCATCCCCTTCATCGCGACAGTGGGCATTCTCACATGGATATTCGGCGGTAAGGACGGGCTTATGACCGGCGATCCGATCCTCCATATGATGTCCGGCGGTCTTATGCTCGGCGCGTTCTTTATGGCTACGGACTACGTTACCGGTCCCTCGGTCCGGAGCGCCCAAGTGGTATTCGGCATCTGCGCCGGCGCGCTTACGACGCTCATACGCCTGAAAGGTGGGTACCCCGAAGGAGTGATGTTCGCCATCCTCCTGATGAACTGCTTCGCACCTCTCCTTGACCGGGGAATGAGAAGCCGCGTCTTCGGAAAAACCGTGGCTCAGGGGGTGAAGAAATGAAGGACATGATTAAGATAACCCTGCCTCTTGTCGCGATCTTCGTCTTAGCAGGCATCATTATGAGCGTGACCTACCAGCATACTTATCCGGTCCGGTTTCAGGCCGAGAAAAAGGAAAAAGAAGAGGCCCTGAAAGAGATGGCGCCCGATGCCACCGATCCCATTAATCCGGCAGGCACCTGGACCGCCAACAACAAGCCTTATGAGTATTATCTGGCGACCTCGGGCGGGAAGCCGATGGCCTATATTGCGAGTACCGCGGGCAAGGGTTATTCCAGCTATATCCAGATGCTCGTTTCTCTGGATACCGACCTGAAAATCAAAGACGTAAAAATTCTGGATATGAATGAGACCCCGGGCCTGGGAGACCAGGTCCTGGAGCAGAGCTTCCTTGACCAGTTCAAGGGAAAGTCGCTTTCGCAGATTGTCCTGATCAAAGGCGAGACCAAGGAAAACATCCAGGCCGTATCCGGTGCCACTTATTCGAGCCGCGGCGTGACGAACGGCGTCAAGGACGCCGTACAGACGCTCGTTGATAAGTACGGGGCCGGCGTCAAGACGGCGGCGCAGGAGGTGACGAAGTGAGCAATAATACCAATTTAGGGACGCTCTTTAAAAACGGCATCTTCGGGGAGAACCCGGTATTCAGGCTTGCCCTGTCTCTTTGTCCGGCGGTGGCCGTTACGAGCGGTGTAAAGAACGGCTTTCTGATGGGGATCGCGGTTCTTTTTGTCATGACCATGACGAATGTGACCGTTTCCCTGCTGCGGAACTTTATCAACCCAAAGGTGCGTATTCCCTCCTACGTGTTCATCACCGCAACGTGGGTCACGGTGATCGATCAGGTCATGTCGGCATATCAAAGAGATGTTTATAAGCAAATGGGCCTCTATATAATGCTCATCGTCGCATTTGCCATCATCCTTTCGCGGGCGGAGATGTTCGCGAGCAAGAACAAGCTTTTGCCTTCCTTCGTGGATGGCGTGGGGATGGGACTGGGCTTTACACTCGCGCTTATGCTGCTCGGCGTGTTCAGGGAGTTCCTGGGCAAAGGATCGCTCTGGGGCGCCCATATTCTGCCTGTAAAACCGCTTCTCATCATGATCATGCCGACGGGTGGATTCTTCGCCATGGGTCTTATGATGGGCTGGCTCAACTGGATAGATCGCAGGTTCTTCGGCGGCGCGGGAGCGAGCAGCGGGGGACATTAGGAGTCGGGAGTCTATTGAGTGACTTGTTAGACTCAATGAACTCTTCAGACTCATTACCGGAGGTAATGCTATGTGGCAGCATGTTCTGACAATCTTTATCGCATCAGCGCTCATCAACAACTTCGTTTTTTCCCGGTATCTCGGCCTTTGCATTTTCTTCGGTGTTACGAAAAGAATGGAGACTGCGGTCGGAATGAGCTTCACCTTTACCGCCGTCATGCTGGTCGAGGCGGTCCTCAACTGGTTCATCTGGACCTATGTAATGGTCCCCTATCACCTGGGATTCCTGAAGATCGTGATCTTCATCGGAACAGTCGCCGCATTCGTGCAGGCGGCGGACACGATGATGAAAAAAGTGGCCCCCGCGCTGTACTATAAGCTGGGTATCTACCTTGCTCTGATCGTGACGAACTGCATTATTCTTGCTGTTCCGCTCATCAACGCAGATGAAAATTACAGTCTTTTCGAGAGCATGGCGCTCGCCGTAGGATCGGGGCTCGGTTTCAGCCTGGCCCTTATCATCATGGCAAGCATCCGGGAGAAACTGGAACTTTCCGATGTGCCCAAGTCATTCCAGGGGCTTCCTATTTCATTCGTTCTGACCGGGCTGATTGCCCTTGCATTCCTGGGTTTTTCCGGCATGATCACGCTGTAAGAATCTGAACGAAGAAGGTACTTAAACTATGTATGAACAAATGACGAATATCCTGTTGCAGGTTCTGAACCACGCCGCAAGTATTCTTTTCAACAACATCGTCCCGCGCATCGCAGTCGAAGGTTCGATGGCGGCGACCGGAACCGTCCCGGTGACCACCGTATATACGGCGTTGATTGTGCTCGCAGGGCTCGGCATTGTTTTCGGTGTGGCGCTCGCCATCGTCGCAGCGAAATTCGTGGTGAAGGTGGACCCGAAAGTGGAAAAGGTACGGGAAACGCTTCCGGGCGCCAACTGCGGAGCCTGCGGATTTGCGGGCTGCATGGGCTATGCAGAAGCCGTAGTCGGAAACCCCGATGTGGCTGTGCACATGTGCGCTCCCGGCAAATCTGCGGTGGCTGAAAAGATCGCCGAGATCACCGGCAAGAAGGCTGAAAAAGTCGAGCCCAAGATAGCCCGCGTATTTTGCCAAGGCGGCAACTCGCTCAGCCAAAGGAAGTTCATTTACACCGGCGTGCAGGACTGCACCGCAGCGGTGCTTGCCGCAGGCGGAGACAAATCCTGCGAGTATGGATGCCTGGGTTACGGCACGTGCATGCGAGCATGCCCTTTTGGCGCGATCACGATGAGTGCCGACAATCTGCCGCTGATCAGTCTCGAAAAATGCACGGCCTGTGGAAAATGCGTGGCCGCCTGTCCTAAGCAGGTGATCGAACTGGCGCAGACTTCCAAAGCGGTGGTCATCAGCTGTCACAGCAGGGACAAGGGCGTTGATGTCAAGAAAAAGTGCCAGGTCGGCTGCATCGCCTGCGGCATCTGCGTAAGGACCTGCCCGGTCGATGCCATCAAGATAGACAACAATCTCGCCCGTATCGATCACAGCAAGTGCATCGTATGCGGACTGTGCGTCAAAAAATGCCCTACGAGCGCTATTCACGATTACATCCCCGTACGGCCGAAGGCTTATATCGATCCGGAAAAATGCGTGGGCATCGACGTGTGCGAGAAGGTCTGTCCCGTGAACGCGATCTCCGGAGAAATCCGGTCGCTTCACGTGGTCAATCAGGAGAAGTGCATTGGCTGCCGGATGTGCGAGTCGCGGTGTCCCAAGAAAGCGATTACCATGGTGGAATCCTCTTCAGCGGCGGCCGCTCAGGCCAAACCCGCAAAAGCAAAAGAGCCGGTCGCCGTATCATAAATCGTTATTGCTCGAGAAACCACACGTTGCAGGGGGATGCGTTATTGCATCCCCCTTTTTTTTAGCCCGCCCGCACCACAATGCCGATTGATGGTGTATACTATTCCTGAGAAGCGCACGGCGGAGAATCTTTCCGATCGCATATAACCGATTCTGCAGAACAGCGCTCGCGTGCCGCGTGCGGAAACCATCTCCCGTTTTTTTGCTTGACAAAATTTCGCGCATAGGCTAAAAACAAACTCATTCTTCATTCAATGTAATTTTCACGTTGTTTTTTTTCTGGGAGGGGAACATGAATCCTGATGATATAAAATATCACAGAGAGCACACGTGGGTGCGGGCAGAGGGCAAACGTGCAACCGTCGGCATCACCGACTATGCGCAGCAGCAGCTCGGTGATATCGTATACATCGACCTGCCGGAAGCAGATACCGAGATCGACGCCGACTCGGAGCTCTCCGAGATCGAGTCCACTAAAGCTACGTCACCCGTGGTCAGCCCCGTATCGGGCGCAATCGTTGAGGTCAATGAGGACCTTGCCGACTCACCGGAGATTATCAATGAAGATCCCTATGGCAACGGCTGGCTCGTGGTTGTCGACATGAGCGATCCGACGGAGCTAAACGATTTAATGAGCAAGTCGGAATACGAAAAGTTTTTGAAGGAAGAAGAGGGAAAGTAGGAACACGGGGTGAGCGTTTCCCTGATTGCACAAAGACCGAAAGGGAGAGTATATACTCTCCCTTTTTTCTTGAGGAAGAACAATCTTTGATGCAAAGGGTGCAGAGGAATTCAATACAGCATCATAGACCTGAGATGCTGCATTGTTTTTTTGTTCAAAGATTTTCGTTCATGATCTGTGGTACAATGCAGTATTAATCCGGCTTGTTTTGTTCAAGGAGCATGTCATGCCTGTGAAATTGACGATTATCGGTGCTGGACCAGGGGGGTACGTCGCGGCGATCCGCGCAGCGCAAATGGGCGCACAGGTTACCGTGGTGGAGACCGCGGAAGTGGGGGGCACCTGTCTGAACTGGGGTTGTATTCCGACCAAAACCATCATCGCCTCTGCCGAGGCACTCGAACATGTTCGCCGCGCTGCTGAATTCGGGGTCGAGGCGCCCGGCGAGGTCGGCTATAACCTCGGGAAAATCCGGGAACGCAAGGACAAGGTCGTCTCCATACAGGTGAAGGGGATCCGTGGATTGTTTAAAAGCTGGGGCGTCAGCCTGATCGAAGGCCGCGGATCACTGCTCTCTCCCGATGTGGTAAGGGTCGTCCAGAGCGACGGGACGACCATGGATGTGAAGTCGGACAAAGTCATTATCGCCACAGGTTCTCGTCCAGCAAGGCTTCAGGGATTCCCCTTTGACGGTGAGAACGTTATCACGAGCGATGACGCGGTCCTGCTCAAGCGCATTCCCAAAAGCCTGCTCATTGTGGGAGCAGGAGTGATCGGTTCGGAGTTTGCCTTCATCTACCGGTCCTTCGGCGCGGAAGTGACGATGGTGGAGATGCTGCCCCGCGCCCTCTCAACGGAAGACGAGGACATGTCCGACATCATCGAACGTGAGTTCAAGAAGTCCAAGATCAAATTGATTGCGAATACGGGCGTTGAAAAGGTGGAGAAGGCGGACGACGGGATGCTGACGGCGACCCTCTCGAACGGACAAGAGGCCAGGGCGGAGATGATCCTGGTATCCACCGGCCGCAGCCTGAACTCGGAAAATCTGGGACTCGACGCCATCGGCGTGGCCACAGGCAGGCGAGGCGAGATTCTCGTGAACGAGAACATGGAGACGAACGTGCCAGGCATTTATGCCATCGGCGATGTGACTGGCAAAATCCTGCTCGCTCATGTAGCCTCTGCTCAAGGCCTGGCTGCCGCTGCGAATGCTCTCGGCGGAAACGAAAAAATGGATTACAGCGCGGTACCCGCGGCATCTTCACGATGCCGGAAATCGGCAGCGTGGGCCTTCGGGAACAGGAGGCAAAGGAAAAGGGAATCAAGTATCGGGTTGGAAGAATTCCCTACCGGGGCCTCGGCAAACCTCACGCCATGGGCGAAATCACCGGTGTGGTGAAGATCATTGCCGATGAGGCAACGGACAAAGTGCTGGGAGTGCACCTGTGCGGCGCTCATGCCACGGACCTCGTCCATGAGGGAGCCCTCGCAATCACGATGGGCGCAACCGCGAAGCAGCTCGGCAACATGATTCATGCCCACCCCACCCTTGCCGAGGGCATCATGGAGGCGGCTGAGGATGTCCACAAAATGGCGATTCATTTACAGCGAACGGACAAATGAGAAAGGCGGAGAGTCGTTCACGCGCAGCAGTGCTTGATGCCGTATTCTTCTGCACAAGAGCCGCGGCTTCCCGATCGGCCCGGGGCACATGAATTCGTTGTTTCTCTCTTCTGAAAACTAAGCCCCGAAGGAATTTCAATCCTGGCTTTTTACGGGGTGACGTTCTGATTCGCTGCCTTCCGCTTATTCCCGGTCTTCAGGACCACCCCCTCTATGATTATTCGAGTGAGATTACAAGACAAGTGAGTAGTCATACAGCTTCACCTGTCTTACGATCATGACGATTCTTCCAGCTTCCCCAATGCTTTCAGGATCACCTCTGAAAGAGCCGGATGAATATGGATGCCTTTGGCAATGGACCAGATATTTCCGTCTGCGGCCATGGAATTCACAGCCTCCTGGATCAGGATGGATGCCTGGGGGCCGATGATATGGAATCCCAGTATCTTTGCTGTCTTCCGGTGTATGATCGCTTTCACAAACCCCTCGGTTTCCATCATCGCCTCTCCACGAGCCACGTCGGAGTACATAGCTCTGCCTACGAGCAAGTCCTTCAGCCCCACCATCTTGACTGCCTGTTCTTCCGTCAGACCGACCGACGCGATTTCGGGCCACGAGAACACGGCATGCGGAACGGTCAGGTAGTTCATCCGCGATTTTTTCCATGGATGGCATTATGCCACACCAGTTCCACCTCGTGGTTAGCCGCATGACGGAACATTTTTTACCGATGGCGTCCCCGAAAGCCCAGATATTCTTTTTCGTCGTCTCAAAAAATTCATCCACAATGATGTAACCTTTTTCGTTCGTTTTCACGCCCGTGTTCCCGACCATCAGGGCATCGGCATTGGATTTCCTGCCCGCCGCGATGAGAACGTGCTGGACCGTAATCTCCCTTTGCTTGCCGGTTTTCCGTTCCCTGACGACCACCGTGGTTATTTTCCCGGTCTGCCGGACCTCGGTTGCTTCGGTATCGGTATGTACCGTCATCCGGCGCGACAGGGCAGTATTCAGGAGTGCCGACACCTCCGGCTCTTCCTCTGGGACAAGCCGG
Source organism: Nitrospirota bacterium (assembly GCA_963826885.1). Lineage (GTDB taxonomy): Bacteria > Nitrospirota > UBA9217 > UBA9217 > UBA9217 > JAJYKN01. Next base: position 140,995 of record CAWGYL010000003.1, read on the forward strand.
TTGTTCCGCTGGATGATCGTCACCTTCGTGCCCATGGCATCGAAGAAGTGGGCGAACTCAACGGCGATGTAGCCGCCGCCAATGATGGCCAGACTCTCCGGCTTTTCCATAAGCTGGAGTGCTGTCTCGTTCGTGAGATATTCGATGCTTTCAATGCCTTTGATGGGCGGGATGAACGGACGGGCGCCTGAAGCTAGGAACAGAGTTTTGCCCCTGATCTCTTTGTCATTTACCTGGAGAGTATAATCCGCGGTAAATTGCGCTTCTCCGAAGTAGAAATCAAAGTCCTTGGCCTTCCCCAGGGCCTCCTGGATATGATCATGGCCCTGCTTGACAGAAGCTCTCATTCGGGCCATGATCGCTGCAAAATCGATTTTCCCGATCTGGGCGGTAATACCGAATTTCTTCGCTTCACGGATTTCCATAATGCGGTCTGCGGGAAATACGATGAGCTTGGTCGGTATGCAGCCGACATTAAGGCATGTGCCGCCAACCGGGCCCCTGTCCACGAGCGCCACGGTTTTGTTGTGTTGCAGAGCATCATCAATAAGGTTGGTACCACTTCCGGAGCCGATAATGATTATGTCATATTCTTTCATGATTGACCTCTTATTGATTTTAGCATGTTTCATTGAGGAGTCAATGAACAGCGTACGAGAGCGGCTCATTTGAAAAGAAGGAGGCGTCGGATTGAAAATCGGATGGGCCTCCGGTTCGAACAATCGCCAATGATCCTCTTTGCATTTGATTAACTCGGCCTGCAAGCAGGAAATCGTGCTATAATTTCGTGGTTAGTCTGCGGAAGAGATCGCCGGTGAGGGTTCGTCTATTTGCGGAGATTGAATCAAAGAAGGGAAATACTATGTCTATACGAGCTTGGCATATTATGCGTGAGAAGCTTGTCAATGAAGATCGGAAGGGACCATTTCTGTGTAAATAAAAAAAAGGTTCAGAGTTCGATGTTCACAGCCAAAGGTAAAACGACGAAAGATCTTATGAATTCTCCGTCTCCTTTGAACTTTGAACTACGAACTCTGAACTGTCTTGTTCACGCCGCCTTGGCTTTCGATTCCCGCGCGAGGTTGAAGTCAAAAGTGTAGACTCTGAAATCTCCCTCAGGGAAGGCCTTGTTCATCCTGTTGATGAATTCATCGAAAACCACTTTCTCGTACTGCTGAATGTCGGAATCCTTTGTTTTCTCTGACACCCCCTGAAGGTCCATGTCCAGGTAGAAATCCATGTCCGGTGAAATGCGCAATCTCATAATACTCACCTCCGTGCTCAGCCTGTGTCCCTGATGACTTGTCGCAAACCGTGTTCTACTCCAAGTATACCGCTTTCGGTCACCCAGGGTCGAATCCGGGACGATCCTCACGATGTTACGGTTTGATCGTGAGGTAAATCGAACCGCCTCCCCGATAGATGAGCAGCAGCACGGTATCATGCTCGCCGATCTTGGACACAATCTGTTCGAAATCCTGAGCGTTTTGTATCACATGGCGGTTCACTTCCTGGATCACGTCGTTTGCCTGCAGCAACCCCTGGGCAGGGCTGTCTGCACTGACGCCGGTAATCACGACGCCGTTCAGGTTCTCCGGCAGATTGAGCCGCTCCCGGATACTGGGGTTGAGTTCCTCCACCGTGACGTCCTTGAGAGCATTTTCGTACTCCGTTTTCTTTATTACTTTTTTCTCCTTGTATTCACCGAGCGTCATCGAGATGGTCTGCTCTTTTCCTTCCCTGATGATCTTTATGTCAACCTTGGTTCCCGGAGCCGATGCAGCGACCATATTCCGGAGGCTTGTCGAGTCGACGACTTTCTTCCCGTTCATATCCACGATCAGGTCGCCCTGCTTGAGGCCCGCCTTGTCCGCAGGACTGCCGCCTTCGACGCCGGCGATCAAAGCACCCTCGGTTTCCTTAAAGCCCATCGATTTAGCCAGTTCGGGGGTGAGGTTCTGAATGCTGACGCCCATCCAGCCGCGGATTACCTTCCCATATTTGATTATGCTGTCCATCACTGATTTCGCCATATCGGAGGGGATGGAAAAACCGATGCCCATGTAGCCGCCGCTCGTCGAATAGATTGCCGTGTTGATACCCACGAGTTCCCCGTCCGAATTCACCAGCGCCCCGCCGGAGTTACCTGGGTTGATGGGCGCATCGGTCTGGATGAAGTCCTCAAAATCGGCCAGCCCGATGTTCGATCTACCGACAGCACTTACGATACCCATCGTGATGGTCTGGTTCAAGCCGAAGGGGTTGCCGACGGCCAGGACGATGTCACCGGTTTTCAGTTTGCTGGAATCGCCGATTTTTATGGTAGGCAGATCCTTGGCATTGATCTTGATGACGGCGAGGTCGGTTCTTGGGTCAGTACCCACGACCTTGCCTTTGAACTCCCGTTTGTCGAAGAGGATCACTTTGATTTCATCAGCGCCCTTTACGACGTGGTCGTTTGTCAGAATATAGCCGTCAGGAGATACAATGACGCCGGAACCGAGTGCCGAAGATTTATGTTTCCGCGTCTTTCCCGGGTTGCCCTGATCCCCGAAAAAATGTCTGAAAAAAGGATCGTTGAACATGTCGCCTAAGGGATTTTCTTCCTCGCTGATTGTTGAGGTTGTGGATATATTTACAACGACTGGCCTGGCAACCTCGGCAACCTCGGCCAGTGCATTGCTCAGTTTGCCGAGCAACTGTGACGATTCCCGCGAAACAACCTGTTCTTTTGCCAAAGCCGAACCGGATGTCGACAAAGCGGCCATAAAGACAACCGCGAGAATGATCGCGCTGAACTGTTTACATCCTAAAATAGGTTTTTCACAATACTTCATCTTTTGAATCCTCCTTGTTTGCTGCATGGGATAAATGTGTATAGTTCGGGGTGTGTACCCAAGCCCTTCTTGTGATCGCAAATACATCCCTATCTGACACCTAAGAAGCAGAAAAGTTGGTTGTTCTCTTAAAAAAACTAGATAACATTCTCATAGATAAATATACTACGATTTTTTTTAAAATGGACAGGTGGAAGGCATCTTCCTAGAGCTGGACCGTTAATTCGAGACGGGCGCTGTCGAGAAAGAGAAGGTAGCCTTCTACGGATTGAAGCTTGAACATTTCCCTGACTGCTTCGCAGTAAATCTGAATCTGCGGCCGGTAGTGGGCTTTCCACGCAGCAAGGGATTCGTCGCTGTCCAGAAGAATTGCTTTGTAATCGATGACAAGGCCCTTATTACCCCTGATCACAACGCGGTCGATAATGCCGCTCACCAGGGCGGTTCCTCTATTGTACAGGAAGGTCAGCTCTGAGTATGAACCGGACGACGGCTCAAAAACCCATGCGAACTCCCTATCCGTCAGGACCTTGCCCAGGATGGCTTGAACATCGTTTGTAAACTTCCGGACAATATCCACGCCGGTAATGTCGGGGAACTCTGTAATAATGCGGGCGAGATCATAGGATCCTGTTTTTACTTGCGTCTCGAGGCAACGGTGGAGCACACTGCCCCTCGTGAGCGGTGATACGGTAGTCGTCCCAAATCGCAGGCATGAACTTTTCCAGCGATTCTTCCCGGGAATGGTCTATGAAGTCCGTTGCATTTTTCCATTCGACTGTTTCCGAGTGCGGGATGGGGGAGATATTGGATATGATGCGCCTGATGTTAGCCGGACGTTCGGGTTCCTGGTTCAATACCGAATTTTCCGCAAGGAGGGATGAGGGCTCTTTTCCGGGAACGCCTGCGGAGGGATGGGGCCAGGCACGGATCACGTGACCTGCCTGCGATGTTGCTTCTCCCTCGAACAACGGCTTCGGTGCAGCCGTATGGAGATAATCCAGCCACGTGTACTGCTTTATCGGCAGTTTCCCCGGCGCGTGCGCGCCGATCATGACCAGGTGGTCACGGGCTCGGGTCATGGCAACATACAAAAGCCGTTGATGCTCGCGCCGCAGTTCCTCCTTCTCCCGTTCCCACATCTCGTCGTACAAGGGGTTTTCCCCGTCCTTGACAGCCATCCGCAAGCCGTCGCCGCCTTCGACAAGAACAAGAGGGCCCATTGCGGCTGACTTCGGCTGTTGGTTCATTCCGGGGAGAAACACGATGGGGAACTCGAGTCCCTTGGCTTTGTGCACGGTCATGATGCTCACCGCGCCTTGAGAACCCGGCAGGTTCAGGTCAGCGGCGGCCTCACGCTGCTCCGAGTCACGGATGTTTTTTACCCGCTCGACGAAGTCCTGGAGCGTCGTGTAGCCTCGGCTGTCGAATTCACGCGCCGTGTCGAGCAGTTTGTCGATATTAAAAATCGCCTGTGGGTTCCGCTTCCCGAAACGGACATAGGCGCCGGTGTCTTCTATAATGGCATGAATCAGGCCCGCCAGAGGAGCGAGGCCCGCGTTCCTCTCCCATCTCCGAAAAAGCTCACCCGTCTCAGGCCTAAGCTCACGAAGTAAGTCGACCATGCCTACATCGTTCTGTTTGAGATCGAAAATATCCTTGTCCGTCAATCCGAAGAGCGGCGACTTGAGTGCTGCGGCAAGGCTTAGCTCGTCATCGTGGTTCCAGAGGAAGAAAAGAACATTCAGGAGAGCCTGGACTTCATCTTCCTCGTAGAAGCCGATGCCGCCGACGACGCGAAAGGGGATGTTCTCCTTTTGGAGCGCCGCTTCGTATTCCTTGAGCTTTGTGCGCGATTGGATGAGTATGGCGCAGTCCCCGTATTCCGCAGGGTGGGTCTGCCAGTCATCAGGTTTCGCGGCATCATTGTCGCCGTTGCCAGGAGACGGAGATTTCTCATAAACAACAGTGTTGCTCCCGATGAGCGCCTTGATTTCCCGAGCAAGCACATTCGCTTCCGTCAGCTCCGGCGCGGTCTGATCCGGGGTGCCGGGTGCGAATTCGACAAGCCTTACGCTACCCCGGTGTCCAGTTCGGTCCGTTTCCGAGCGCTGGTAGGACTCTTCCCAGAGGTGAGCAAAGACCTTGTTCACGGTTTCTATGACCTGCTCTGTGGACCGGTAGTTTGTATGAAGCGTCAGGATGTTGCATGCGTCGGCAGGGAGAAGCCTGGCCATTTTTTCACGGACGAGTTCGATAAGCCGGTAATTCGCCTCGCGGAATCGGTATATGGACTGCTTTTCATCACCGACCACGAAAAGTGTGGGAGACATGCCTTTGTCCGCCCCTAGGCCCGCGAAGAGTTCCTCCGTCAGTCTGCTCAGGACCGCCCACTGAATGTCGCTGGTATCCTGAAATTCATCCACAAGGAAGTGGAGTATCTTCCTGTCTAGCCAGTAGAGGATGTCCGGAGAATCCTTGCCCTGGAGCAGGCGATAGGCGTAGATTTCGAGATCATCGAAGTCAAGCAAACCTTCCCGGAGTTTCGATTCCTGGTAGTTTTTTTCAGCTCGCTGAAACAGGATGGTCAGGCTGAGGACTTTGCGGCCCGCGTTGATTCGCGAGGAAAGTCTGTGAAAACGGACCAGCATTTCCTGGCAGGCGAAGTAGGCTTTCTCGTAGGCATCGCGGCTTTTCCCGCTGAACGCCTTTTTCGCGATCGCGGGGTTTTTGCGAGGCTGGCCTTCTGTCGTGAAATAGAGGGGAACAAAGGACGTGGAAATTTTGAATACCTCTTCGATGTCCCGCGCGGTTGCGATGAGAAGATGGTCCGCGCCCCTGTTCCGCTCATAGAGGTCCTGCTGGGTTCGCAGGATGATTTCCATCTCCCGAAAACCCGCTTTCCATTCAGCCGACGTGGCCAGCCTCCGAAGTTCAGCTTCGTCATGCTCTATGCCCATGGCTGATTGCACGCCGAGAAGCAGACCATCGGCCCCCCCTGCGTCGATTTCCATGCGCTTCAGCCTCGTCCTGATCGAGAGCAGAAATCCGACGAATGCGACGAGGTCGTCGGCGGAAAACCCCCCCAGTGCTGCCATGAGCTCCTGATCGTGGACCGACATCTCGAGTGCGTCTTCGATCGACTTCTGAATCTTATACCCCTGATCCTGCGCATCAAGAACACCGAAGTCCGGAGGCAGCCCCGCCTCGATCGGATATCGCTTCAGCAGGTTCATACAGAAGGAGTGGATCGTCGAGATGCGGAGGTCCTGCCTGCCCCTAATGATCTTCTTGAGCATGGCTTCGGGCAGACCGCGCATAACGCGTTCCTTGATTTCCGCGGCAGCCTTGTCCGTAAAGGTGATGGCCACGGCCTGATCGATGTGGAGACCGCGATTGTCAAGAACATCGAGCAAAGCTAGAAACCGGTCTTTGAGCGCACGCGTTTTGCCCGATCCGGCGGAGGCGGAAAGATGCACGGATTTGCCGGTATCAGTGGCTTTTTTTGTGATCTGATTGTGGAGTTCGACGGTCATGTCCCTCTTTTTGACGAGGTGGCCCCGGGATCCTGCGCCTATCGTTCCTCGTTCCTGCACATGATGCCGTTCGGGCAGTACCTGCATTTGTTCTCATCTTGCGGTTTGGGTAAAAAGTCGCCAGCGAGAATTCCCTCAACCGCCTTGCGGGCCTTGTCCATGCTTTGTTTTAAAACTGCCTCGAATTCCTCAGCGCTTCTGGGGCTGGCCTTGGGTTTTGACGATGGCTGGTCGCTCAGTACTTCTTTGTCAAAGAGCACGACGTCGCGCGCGGCCCCACCGATCCTTCCCGACAAGTCGTAATAAACGAGTCCGATGGGCATGTTCAGGACAGGGCTTCCGGATTTCAGCGCTGTCCGGGCCATGGCGGCATAGACCGGAAGCTGGAAGATGTCCTGATCAGCGCTCATTTTCGGCTGAGGGTACTTACCCGTCTTGTAGTCTACGATCATGAAGTTGCCGCTTTCATCAACGTCGATGCGGTCAATCTTGGCCGAGAGCTCGACTTCCGTTCCATTCGACAGAACAAGACGATATCCTTCGATTTTCCACTCAAGGTATGCCGGCCTCATTCTCTGCTGCCAGAATTTTTCCTCGGCGTCGAGGAAGCGTTCGGCCATGATCGCAAGAAACATTTCCTTGTCGCGCCGGTTGCGGAACGTGTCGGCTTCGGCATTAAAAGCGGAATCAGCCAGCTTGCCCAAGAGAACGCGGGCTTCCCGACGGTTTTCCCCAGTAATGGCCTTGTTCCAGGAAAGATAGAAATTTCGCAGGATCGCGTGCACTTTGCTGCCCCGGTCGAGCGGAGAAATGTCCTCTGTCACTTCCGCAAGCGGCTTCATGCCGAGAACTCTGAGGACATAGTAGTCATAGGGGCAATTAAGGTAGGTGTCCAGCTCCGTAACGGTAAATTCGCGTTTCAGCGGCAGAACAAGCGGTGAAGCTGATTCGGCCGGATGATAGTCGAGCGCCGATTGGATGCCGGCCATCCCTTTGATATTTGCGTTCAGAATGCTTGACAGACTCCGATCGTAGCCGTTGATGGCGATTGCCTTGGCCAGCTCGGGGATGCTGCGGCTCTCCTCGATCTTCAGGCTAAACTGGATGCCCGAGGTTTTCTCAACTCCCCTATTGATCAGACCGGCTTTTCTGAGCGGGGCAAGCTCTTCCAGGAAAGGCGACGGCACCGCAGGCCGGTCTCCTTCATTTTCCGGATAGCTGAGCGTCACGCTCGCCGCTGAAAGCAGGAGCCGGTAGAAGTGATGGGCCGCAGCCATGCGCGACCGCTCGAGCGTGCGTACGCCAAGGGATTCGAGGGTGGCTTCGGGCAGAAAAATGTTTTGCGGCAGACGCTGGGGGAATTTGGCGTCTGTGAGGCCGCCGAGATAGATCTCGTTCCATGCATGGCCTCTACTCTCGCTTAGGCCCAGAATCTGGACCCCGCCTTCATCTTCCGGGGGAACCTGGAACCGGGTGTGCATGAACGTCTTTCTCAGCAGGAAATGCCATTCGCCGAAGGTGTAACGGTATTCGGGGAAAAGGTTGCCCGCGCGGCCGAGGGACGCCAGCGTTTCAGTCAGCTTTTTATAAGCCTGAGAATTACTGTTGAGTGGGCCTTTAATGGCCTCAACGCGCGCTCCGACGTCTGACCAAGCCATGAGGTCGGCGAGTTTTTCCATCCAAAGGGCGAGGGGCGCCGACTCGTCTGCAGAAAAGGGTTCCAGGGCTTTGAACAGATCGGTCATAAGGCCTGTGAGGATGTCTCCGCCTCCGTTATCACGGGATTGATATCGAAGCGCCGAAAGCAGTTTATACTTTCCTCCGGGAATACGCCGGTCCCGCATGAGTCGGTCCAGAGCCGGAGCCACGAGTGGGTGTTCGCCGAATTTCAGAAAGGGCGAACTTACGATCCTCATCAGGGAAGGACCGGAGAAATCCTCCTGGACCGCGCGAAACAGAGACAGTATGGCCATGGTAACAGGAGACGTGCTGAGCTGTCTGCCGAGCGCCCGGTTGTAGGGTATGCCGAAGTCATTGAACAGTTCTTCTACAAGCGGTCCGTACTCATCGAGCGCGGGAAAAGCCACAAGAATGAAATCAGGCGCCGCGCCCAGCTGAAGGGACTTTTTTATCTCGCCGGCGATGAGCGATACCTCCTCCCGGGTGCTGACCGCGGAAAGCACGCGGATATTCTTGTTAAAGGAAGCAGGCTGCGGAGCTTTTTCCGCCTCCCGGTCAAAAGGCTTGTCCGAAAACAGCGCCTCGCTCAAAAACCTGTTTTCAGGGCTTGCCGCAGCCGAGGACGGTCCGGGCAAGAGGCCGATGCAGCCGAGAAAGTCCTTGGTCAGCCGAAGTGGATGGTGATCGCCTGCGCGTCTGATGCTTTCCGCCGATGGGGCGTCGACGAGGAGGGTGCAGCCGGGGTGGGCCGCAATCTTTCTGATGAGCCGGGCCTGAATCTCGTCGACATCATTGATCCCGTCGATAATAATCCGGGAATAGGGCGACAGCCATTCCGGGTCAAACTGGTCCATGAGAAGCATGAGCGTTCGGGCAGGATCGAGGAGGTTTTTCTTCGACATGATCTGTTCATACTGCTCATAGGCATCAACAAGCAATATTACTTGGTTTTTGTCCGAAAAATCGCTTTCCCTGACCGTTGCGGCGAGCTGCTGAGAAGCGATTCCCGCCGAAGAAAGCTGTTCGAGCATGTCCGCCACGACCGCGGACAGGGATGGGGCAAGGATATCGGGGTGATCACCAAAAGAGGATTTTCCGGTAATCAGTTCCTTGACGATTCCTTCGAGCAGAACCAGCCTGCTGTTCTCATCCATGAGCAGCGGGCCGTTGATTTTTGCGTAGAGGTGATACAGGAACTGATGGAGGGTCCGGACCTCGGGCTGCACCAGGGCGGCTGACCCGTGAATCCGCTCGACTGCATCCAGGAAAAGACGGCCATAGGACCGCTTCATACGTGCCGCAGGCACGAGAATAAGGACATCATTATACATAAACGGCGGACCGGGACGCGAGGAGATGACCTCTTCAATGAGGCGTTTTTTTTCTTCCAACCCCGCATTTCCGTATGGCAGTGTCTCGATGTTCATCGTTCAGTGATTATGCCACAAGTCCTGCAAATTGACAATGCATTGATCTATGTTTGGTTTATGTTACCATTGAGGCCGCATTTATTGCTGTTGAAGTCGCATGTAGCGCTTTCCCGGGAGGAAAATTTATTGACAATGAATCATGCATGATTTATAATAAAAAAAGTTGTTATGCAATTTAAAGTTACGATAGAAAAATGCACCGGATGCGGGACCTGCTTCGATGTTTGCCCGACCGATGCAATAAAGATCGAGAACGGCAAAGCGGAGATTACCATGGAGTGCATAGAATGCGGGGCATGTCCCCGCGTCTGCCCCGAGGGCGCGATCAAAATGCAAACGGCGTCCGCTCCGGCGTCAACGGTTACATAATTTTGAGGAGGCTGGCATGGCAGATGCGGTAACGAGTGCAACGTGGGAACAGGAAGTTCTGAAATCGTCCGGCTTGGTCCTGGTGGACTTTTGGGCTGTGTGGTGCGGGCCCTGCAGGATGGTGGCGCCGATCGTGGACGAGATTTCGAAGGAATACGAAGGCAAGCTCAAGGTGCTCAAGCTCAACACCGACGAGAACCCCGATGTTGCTGGCAAGTACCGCATCATGGGTATTCCGACTCTTATGTTCTTCAAGGGCGGTCAGACCGTGGACCAGGTTGTCGGTGCCGTGCCGAAAGCGCAGCTCAAGACCAAGGTTGACACATTGCTCGCAAAGTAGAATGTCCTGTACTGTTCCCTGGCCGGCCGCATGCCGTGTCCAGACTGTTTTGCTTTCGTAGGCTGCCCGATGCACTGGGCAGCTTTGCTTTTCATGGCAGAGGAAGACCCCTGCCGAAGGAGACGTGTAAATGTCGAGGAAATATCTGGTAACAGCCACTATTGTCCTAGCGGTCCTGTTCGGGTGCACCAATAAGGCCACATCGTCGGGCGGCAATGTTGCAGCCGACTTTACGCTCCAGGACATGAACGGGAAAAATGTCAGGCTCTCGGACTACCGGGGCAAGGTTGTCTTGCTTGAGTTCTGGGCCACCTGGTGTCCGCCCTGCCGCGCCTCCATACCGGGGATCGAGAAGCTCTTCAACGCTTACAAGGACAGGGGACTCGTCGTTCTTGCCGTTTCTCTTGACGAGGGCGGATGGGACCCGGTGAAATCCTTTATTTCGAGCAATGGCATGACCTACACGGTCCTCAAGGGCAATGATGATGTATCGGCAAGCTATCAGGTTCGCACGATTCCGATGATGCTCATTGTGGACAAGGACGGCCGGATATCGAAACGGTACCTCGGGTTCGGAAACGAAGAAGACCTCGAGAAGGATATCCAAACCGTTCTTTAAACCAGGAGCCCTTGCGCCTCCGGTTATTTAATTGACAAGGCATAGACCTGCCGATATAATGTTTTTCGAAAAAGCGGGCGTAGCTCAGCTGGTAGAGTACAAGCTTCCCAAGCTTGGGGTCGCGGGTTCGAGACCCGTCGCCCGCTCCATTTTTATACCAATAATCCGAGGGTTTATCTCTCGGATTTTTTGTTTGTCCGGGATGTCCGAGTCCATCCACCACATCGCTTAGCTTCTGAAAACTCATACTCGCGTATCCCCGCATGTTTTCACAAGTGCTGCGCTCATTCGCCATGCAGATCCTGTCCAGAAAAACCCCCGACATGCAGTGCCTGCGAGGGGATGGAATGCTCATAGCAAAACATGGCGGTCCCCGGCTCTCCGGTGAAAATGGTACAATTAAACCATATAATTTTAGAAGGCAGAAAAGGACCGTAGTCGTGAAAGTAAAAAAAAGAGAGGTGAGTATGTACAGGGAGAAGTTTACACGATGGTATCTTCTAACGCGCGGCTGCTTAATCGTATTATTCATTGTTTTCCTATCCGGCTATCCGGATGCGCTGCGAGCACAAGATCCATCTGCTTCCGTGCAGTCTCTTCCCTCGACCAGTCTGACAGGAACCGACTTGTCTCCGAAATGCCTAGAATGCCATAAATACCGGCAAAATCATCATCCCATTGATATTGTTCCTTCTCAACCTGCCAACTACCCTTTCCCGCTCTATAATGGGAAAATCATGTGTTTGACCTGCCACATTGAGGACCATTTAGGGAGCGTAAATCTCCTGCGGGAAGGTCCGTATGTCGATGAGCGGGAGTTCTGCTTTAAGTGTCATGCTCAGGGACAATATGCGAAGATTGACCCTCACATCATGCTGGACGGCCGTGGCAACATACTTAACGTAAACGGGCGGCCGGTTTGTCTCATCTGCCATTCGGTAAAGCCGAACCCGGCAACGGACCGGACCGGAGATGTTCTGTTCAGGGCGGATGTCGCCTTTCTCTGCTGGCGCTGTCATCCTTCCATGGCAAATCCACTGTTCTTCAAAGAGCATTTCTTGGTAACACCATCGATGGAGATGAGAAGGTTCATTGATGAGCAGGAACAGCAGTTACAAGTGACCATTCCCCTGGTTCCCAGAGACCGCATTACGTGCTCGACGTGCCATAATCCTCATCAAAAGGGCGTCATTCTCTATGGTCCTTCCGCCAGCGGGGCCGACGCGCTGCACAGGCTCCGACTGCCGTCGGACAAGATCTGCATTGTCTGCCACAATGTCATGTAAATGTTCATGTTGTATTTGGATCGCATGCCGACAGCAGCGTCACGAGGAACATATTTGTTGCAAATTTTTACCTATAATTTCTGAATTGCTTCGGTTCAGCAGGCCAGGACCGAGTCTTTGCTTATTGGCGTCAGCGTTATCGTGCAGGACGATGAGTAACCTGATAAGATCGTCGGGATGGGAGCATCACTGACAAAATTACGACGCATTTCTCCCGTGTTCTGGGGCAGGCCGATCAGACACTCTATGATGCAAAGGAACATGGTCGCAACAGGACGTGCAGCATTGAGCGGTTGATTGCCGAGGCAAAGATAATCGAAAACGCGATCCGGACCGGAACGATAGAACTGTTCAAGAACACCGAACCGGAAAAACCCCAAAAAAATCACCGGAACTGAGGAAACGATCCCGGAAAATAATTTCATGGATGACGCGAGGTGACCCTTGGCATAAGAACGAGGCGGTAAATAGCCCCGGAGGCCTGAATTCCGGCTGGTTTGAGCGCTAAACAAGCTCTTGACAACGACTAAGCACTTGCTTTATCATCATCCAGGTCGAGGGGGTTGCGGGTTCGAGACCCGTCGCCCGCTCAAGTTTAACAACTTCGTTAAATTATTCCACAGTGACCCTTGCCTGATGAACTAGGTGGGGGTTTTTTATTATTGCCTGGGGAACCATCATGGCAAACAAAATCATTTTCATTACCGGCGGTGCTCGGTCCGGGAAATCATTCTATGCCGAGAAACTGGCGACGGGTCTGGCCGGCAAGCGGGCTTACCTTGCCACGGCCCAGGCTCTGGATGAAGAAATGGCCGCGAAAATCGAGAAGCACCGGCATGACCGCAGCAGCGCCTGGGACACCTATGAAGAGCCGCTTGCCGTTGCCGAACTTCTGCGCAAGCTATCGGACCGCTACCAGGTGGCGCTTCTTGACTGCCTAACACTCTGGCTGAGCAATGTCATGGCACACACAGATGGTGATGGCGCTGTTTATCTTCGCTCCGAGGAATTGGTGAAAGCTGTCAAGGATTTCGCCGGGACGTGCATCGTAGTGTCGAACGAGGTGGGACTTGGCATCGTTCCCGACAACCCGCTTGCAAGAAAATTTCGGGACTTTGCCGGCATGCTCAACCAGAAGGTCGCCCAGACCGCGGACGAGGTTTATTTTACGGCATCGGGAATACCGGTACGGCTTAAATAGCGGGGCAAGGTTTAGGGGCATGAATAAAGAACAAAAAGGATTAAGATAACCGATGCGAAGAGCCGGTTAAAGAAAAAAGGAGAGAGAGCGTTGCAACAACTAACGGAAGCGTTAAAAAATATTCGTCCTGTAGACACTTCGCGTACGAGCGAAATCCAGGCCCGCTTGGACAACCTGACAAAGCCGCAGGGAAGCCTTGGCCGGCTTGAAGAACTCGCGAAAAAATACTGCCTCATTACGGGTAGGGACAAACCGGTGATCAGGAACAAGCTTATATTCACCTTCGCCGGCGACCACGGCGTGACTGAAGAGAGCGTAAGTGCCTTTCCAAAGGAAGTAACTCCCCAGATGGTTCTCAATTTCCTTCGCGGCGGCGCCGGGGTGAACGTTCTCGCCAAACATGTGGGTGCACGGGTGATCGTCGTGGACATGGGCGTCGATTACGAGTTCGAAACCATGGAAGGGTTGGAAATCAGGAAGATCGGCCGCGGTACCAGGAACATGACCAAGGGACCGGCCATGACAAGGGAAGAAGCGGAACGTGCGGTGATTGCCGGAATAGAACTGGTTGAAAAATACAAGGACGGCCTCGACCTCCTCGGCACTGGCGATATGGGCATTGGTAACACGACTCCATCCTCGGCCATTGTCTCGGTCATAACGGGTACAGATCCAGAGAGCGTGACCGGCCGCGGTACGGGAATCGATGATCATTCGCTCCGGAACAAGGTGGCAATCATAAAAAAGGCGATAGCGATAAACAACCCCGATCCCAAGGACGCCCTTGACGTGCTTGCCAAGGTCGGCGGCTATGAGATCGCCGGCATCGCCGGCCTCGTGCTCGGGGCGGCTCTGTACCGGATCCCCGTCGTGATTGACGGGTTCATATCAACCGCCGGCGCGCTTATCGCCGCGGAACTGAATCCCCTGGTCAAAGGATACATGATCGCGGCGCACCAGTCCGTCGAGGTTGGTCATCGCACAATGCTCGCCCACCTCGAACAGATCCCGCTCCTGGACCTGAACCTCAGGCTGGGCGAGGGAACCGGCGCGGCTCTCGGCATGTCGCTCGTCGAGGCAGGTGTGAAGATACTTGCTGAGATGGCCACCTTCGCCGATGCGGGTGTTGCGGAGAAGCATGGGGAACCGGTGAAGAGGGAGGCATGAGAGGGAAGATCCGATGCTCAGGGACTGCTCCAAGCGCGCGTAATTGCCGGATAAGGAACGCATAATAAGGGACCGAGATAATAAAGAACTTTATGACTGCACTACAGTTTTTGACAATATTCACGATAAACAAAAAGCACGCGATCGAGGAAAACGACCTGGCGCGATCCATGAGCTATTTCCCTCTGATTGGATTTATTGTCGGGGTGATCCTGGTCAATGCGGATAAGCTTTTTGTGGTCATAGCACTTCCCCAAACGATCAGCACGCTCTTGATTCTCTTCATCTCAGTGCTGGTTACCCGCGCGCTCCATGTCGACGGACTGGCCGACACGCTTGACGGCCTGATGGGTGGACGCGATCATGTCTCACGCCTTGCCATTATGAAGGACAGCAGGCTTGGGACTGCCGGCGTGCTCGGCATCTTCTTCTCCCTGTTCATGAAATACCTCTGCCTCAACAGCCTCATTGAGAGCGACCGGGTTGCCGTGCTGCTGACCGCTCCTGTGCTGGGGCGCTGGTCACAGACTTTTATGGTGTTTAATACAAACTACGGACGCGAAAACGGGATAGGAAAGGCATTTGTCGGCCATATACGGTCCAGCAGCCTGGTTGCCGCATCCCTGCTTGCAGCGGGGCTGACAGCATTCGTGGTCGTGCGGCTGGATATCCACTCTGTATTGCTGTTCGTCAGTGTTCTCTGCGGCGTTCTGCTGCTCACGTACCTCGGGAAGAGTTACTTGATCAGAAAGCTCAGGGGCGTGACAGGCGATGCTATCGGAGCGATGAACGAACTCAATGAAGTGCTGGTGTTCCTTATTTTCGTGATTTTTTCAGGTGGGAATTAGTTCCATGCCGACGCGAGTGTACCTCATGCGCCATGGTGAAGTGGCGAACGGCGGAGAAAAGCGCTATAACGGCCACATCGACGTCGACATCACCACTAAGGGCGTCGACCAGATGCACCGCTTGGCGGGATTGCTGTCCGGTAAGAACATATCGGCGGTTTACTGCAGCGACCTCATCCGTTCCCTCAAGGGTGCGGACATCGTTTCGAAAAGTCTCGGCCTGACATTTACGCCCCTCCGCGAGCTCCGTGAACGGAGCGTGGGGGTATGGGAAGGACTTACAGCCGAGGAAATAAAGCAGCGTTATCCCGAGGAGTACAAAATCTGGAGGGCCGATCTGCTCAACTACCGGCCGCCGTCCGGCGAGTGTCTGCTCGACGTGAAGGACAGGGCCCTTCCGGTATACAAGAAAAAGGTGGCATCCCATCCCGACCAGGAAATCGCCATGCTACTGCATGGCGGCGTGAACCGGATCATTCTTGCTGACGCGCTCGGCCTCGACCTCATGAACTTGTTCAGGATCGACCAATCATTCGGTGCATTGAACATCATCGATTACTTCGAAGACGGGATGGCTGTAGTAAAGCTGGTGAATGGCTGAAGCTTGCCGAAATTCTGTTGACTTTGCTTAGCTTGTACGGTAATGTAGGTATATCATAACCTGGGGGAGCCGTATGGCTGAGAGTCCTGATTTTAGGGGACGACCCTTAGAACCTGATCCGGGTAGTACCGGCGTAGGGAAGGCCAGTTAATGATCATCGTATAAACCTTTTCCAGCCGTATCTTCGGATACGGCTTTGTTGTTTTTTTTCTGCGGACAAAACTTAATATCCAGCAGTTATAAAATAGCATGGTTTATTCATAATATGATCATAACCCTGAATGGCGAGAAAAAAGAAGTTCCTGAGAGCATTTCCATCACGGGGCTGCTGGAATTTTTGAAGATACAGCACCAACGGGTGGCTGTTGAGCTGAATTTGGAAATCGTTAGAAAAGACAAGTTCGACGTGATGGCCATTCACGAGGGAGACAGCCTCGAAGTGGTGAGCTTCATGGCAGGAGGGTAGATTAAAGTTCTGCGTTCAGAGCTCAAAATACAGGGGTCAAGGTAACCATAAGGAGTAATGGAACATGACTGACGACAGACTCATCATAGCAGGAATAGAATTCCAATCCCGGCTTTGGGTGGGCACGGGAAAATACAAAAATTTCGCAGAAACGAAGAAAGCCATCGAAGTTTCCGGGACCGATGTCGTGACCGTGTCCGTGCGGCGCGTGAATATCATCGATAGGAGCAAGGAAAACCTGCTCGATTACATTGATCCGAAAAAATATAAGATCCTGCCGAATACTGCGGGCTGCTACACGGCCAAGGACGCTATCCGCACGGCAATGCTGGCTGCCGAGGCGGGAATCACAAAGCTTGTGAAGCTTGAAGTGATCGGCGATGACAAGACATTGTTTCCAGATAACGAAGCCACGCTGGAAGCGGCGAAGGTCCTGGTAAAGGAAGGTTTGATCGTGCTGCCCTACACCAGCGACGACCCGATCATGGCGAAGAAGCTTGTGGACATTGGCTGCCCGGCAATCATGCCGCTTGCAGCTCCCATCGGCTCCGGACTCGGTATCAGAAACCCTTACAACATCCGGATCATCATGGAAACGGTAAAGGTGCCGATCATTGTGGACGCAGGAGTGGGCACGGCGTCGGATGTCGCGCTTGCCATGGAGCTGGGCTGTGACGCGGTGCTCCTGAACACTGCAATCGCCGGTGCCAAGGATCCCATCGCCATGGCCGAGGCAATGAAGTACGGCGTGCTCGGTGGCAGGCTTGCCTTCAAGGCCGGACGGATCCCGAAGAAACTTTACGCGACAGCCAGCAGCCCGCTGGAAGGGATGCTAGGAAACTGAGAATCGCCTTGGGCAGTGAGCAGTGAGCAAATCCCTAAGCTGCATGCCTTTTGATGCTGAGGAGGTTACGGTGCCAGTCGATTTCAAACTATATCTCATTACTGACCGTAAGCAGATAAAGATGCCGCTTCCAGAAGCTGTCAGGCTCGCGCTTTCTGGTGGGGTGAGGGCGATCCAAGTCCGGGAAAAGGACTTGCCGGTGAGGGAACTGCTCAGCCTCTCACGGGAGCTCAGAGTATTGACCAATGAATTTGGTGCAAAGCTTTTCATTAACGATCAGGTGGACATTGCCGTGGCAGTTGAGGCTGACGGTATCCATCTTGGTCATCAGAGCATGCCGGCCTCAGCAGTCAGGAAAATAGTCGGCAATAAGATGACGATCGGCGTATCAACTCACAATATCGATGAAGCTCGTGCCGCGGAAGCTGAAGGGGCTGATTTTATTACCTTCGGTCCTATTTTTGAAACACCGTCAAAACGTAAAATGGGGAATCCTGTGGGGCTAGAGGCAATAAAAGATGTTAAAAGAGCTATAAATATCCCAATTTTCGCCTTAGGTGGGATACATGGCAGAAATATTGGCCATGTTTTGTGGGCCGGCGCTTATGGGGTTTCCATGATATCGGCGATTTTCGGCGCAGAGGATATCAAGAAAAAAGCAAAGAATATAACCGAAATGATCAAGATTGTTGATAGATCTATTTGTGTTGAATGCGGCCGAAGGTAATTGGAACTCCAGTGAATTGCGAAGAATCGGAAATCAATCGAGGTGCGGAATGAATCAGATACTTGAAGCGCGTAAAGGGAACAGGACCCCGGAGATGGAAGCCGTGGCAAGGACCGAGGATATCAATGTCGACCTCATCATGGAAGGCGTGGCAAAAGGAACGATTGTCATCACCCGGAACAACCGGCATACATCTATCACGCCGCTCGGCGTCGGCAAGGGGCTGCGCACGAAAATCAACGCGAACATCGGGACTTCAAAGGACCGGATGTCCATTGAAGGCGAGCTAGAAAAGCTGAGAGCAGCTGTTGCCGCCGGAGCGGACGCGGTCATGGACCTCTCGACGGGGGGGCCGATCGTCGGTATTCGCAATGAAATACTGAAGCAGTCCACCGTGTCCATCGGCACCGTCCCGATCTACCAGGCTGCGGTCGAAACCGTGGAGCAGGGGAAGTCGATTGTAGAGATGGATCCTGATCTGCTGTTCCGTGTGATCGAGGAGCAGGCTGAAGAAGGAGTGGATTTCGTTACGGTGCACTGCGGCGTGACCATGGCGAGCGTTGAGCGGCTCAGGAAGCAGGGCAGGATAATGGACGTAGTCAGCCGCGGCGGGGCTTTTCACCTTGAATGGATCATTTGTAATGAGCGGGAGAACCCGCTGTTCACGCAGTATGACCGTCTCATCAAGATCGCGAAGAAATACGATGTTACTTTGTCACTCGGCGACGGCATGCGGCCGGGGTGTCTGGCCGACGCCACGGACCGGGCTCAAATCGAGGAGCTTATCACCTTGGGCGAGCTTCGGGACCGTGCCCATGAAGCGGGCGTGCAGGTCATGATCGAAGGCCCCGGCCATGTGCCGATCAACCAAGTCGAAATGAACATGAAAATCCAGAAAGAGCTTTGCAAGGGTGCGCCGTTCTACGTGCTGGGGCCGCTCGTAACCGATGTGGCGCCGGGATATGATCATATCACCTCAGCCATCGGCGGCGCTATAGCCGGTGCCGCGGGGGCCGACTTCCTCTGCTATGTAACGCCCTCGGAACATCTTCGTCTGCCGGACCTGGACGACGTGCGCGAGGGTGTGATCGCATCGCGCATCGCCGCCCATGCCGCTGACATTGCGAAAGGCGTCAAAGGCGCCATGGACTGGGACAACGAGATGGCGCGGCGACGTAAGGCGTTGGACTGGAAAGGACAGATCGAGCTTTCCCTTGATCCGGTCAAGGCCCGGCGGCTGCGCGAATCGAGCATGCCGAAAGAATCCGATGTCTGCACCATGTGCGGCGAATTCTGCTCCATGAAGGGCGTGAGCAAATACCTGAAAAAGGACGAGGCGAGGCGGTAGTCGCTCCAGAAAGAATCTTTTTAAATTGTCCGAGGCATATTATGAAAAAAACTATTGTAGTTCTTATCGTCATCTTTGCAGCTGCGTTTTGCGGTCTATCCACTGTTGGCGCGGCCCCGAAGCCCGGGGTCATCCTTTCTCCCAAAAAAGCGGGTCCCGGAGACTTGCTGCTCATCACGGTGAAAAATGCCGGTGGTCCCGTTGAGGGGAAATTCGCGGGCCGACTCATCTATTTCAATCCTACAGGGAAGGCGATGAAGGCGGTCGTCGGCGTTGACTTGGACAGTGAACCGGGGATGTATCCGCTTGAACTCTCGATCAACGGGACCACGCATACCAGCGAAGTCAGGATCATCAAAAAGAAATATCCGCTTCAGCGGCTCACGCTCCCCAAAGACAAGGTTACCCTTTCGCCGGAGGATGAGGCAAGGGCTGACCGGGAGCAAAAAAAGATGGCAATGATCTGGCCGGTGGAGTCCCTGCGGCTGTGGAATGGAAATTTCCAGGATCCGCTGCCTGGAAAAGAGATTACGACCCTGTTCGGTGTGCGCAGGATCATCAATAATATCCCCAAAAGCTCTCATACCGGTGTGGACCTTGCCGCTGAGGTGGGCGATCCGGTCCGTGCACCGAACGACGGAACCGTTGTACTGGCAGAGGACCTATTTTATTCCGGCAACAGCCTGATACTCGATCATGGCCAAGGGATATACACCATGTTCTTCCACCTTTCGAAAATGAACGTTCGATACGGACAGTCGGTAAGGAAAGGCGACATTATCGGCCTCGTCGGCGCGACCGGGAGGGTGACCGGTGCCTGTCTGCACTGGGGTGCGCGTGTCCAGAACGCACGGGTAGATCCGCTCGAACTGATCCGATTGAAATTAGAATAAAGGATCGGGAAATAGGAGGTCGTTGACAATAGACAGGAGGTTGAATAATGCTTGTATGCAGCAGCGGTCCTTCGTGTTTACTACTCACGATCTAAGGCCTACTGATTTTCGTCTCCCGGTACCCACATGACAAAACTCCTCTCTATAGCCGGTTCCGATCCTTCGTCGGGCGCCGGAATCCAGGTTGATTTGAAAACCTTTCAGGCCCTCGGCGTCTTCGGTATGGCCATACCCGCAGCACTCACGGTACAGAACAGCGAGGGGGTCTTCCGCGCTGAACCGCTCTCAGGTAAATTACTTTCAAGGCAACTCGACGCATTGCTTTCGGACATCAAGCCCGATGCCATTAAAACAGGCATGCTTCTGACAAAACAAAACGTGGATGCCGTGGTAAAGGCCGTCAAAAAGTTCAAGGTCCGGAATCTGGTCATTGACCCCGTGCTTCGTTCGAGTTCCGGCAGAATGCTGATGCAGCCTGATGCAATTGGGGTTCTCAGGAAAAAGCTTATTCCCCTTGCGCTGGTAGTAACGCCTAATGTCCCTGAGGCTGAAGCCCTTACAGGAATGTCGATCGGATCGGACCAGGATTTGGATTTCGCCGCTGGTAAGCTCCTTGATAGTGGACCGTCGTATGTGTTGATAAAGGGTGGGCACAGGAGAGGCCCTGCAGTAGACACACTCTATGGCGGCAAAACGGTGCTCACCTTTTCCACATTGCGGCGTAAAGGCGAGTTCCACGGCACTGGCTGCGTACTTTCATCAGCCCTGGCAGTGTTTATAGCGGAGGGATTCCCTGTGGAAAAGGCTGTGGAAAAAGCAAAACAGCTTGTGGATAAGCTGTTAAGGACCGCGGAACCGATCGGAAAGAGCCGGACAAGGTACTTTCAGTTTTAACTTGTCGGGATGAGTTGTCGAACTTAACAGCCTGTGCTCAGGTAAACGTTTCATATCATCTGCTATTGGATGTAAAACTTACGTTTTTCCTATTCCCGATAGACTTCAGAAATTCAGTGCACGGCTTGCTCGTCAGATCAAAACCCATCATCACCGTATGTCGTACGGTCAGCGATACAGCCAAAAAATAGAGCATGGTTCCCCTTGACAACTGCATACAAATAATGCATATTAATGCATGTTATACTGCATATCTTGATGCGGAGGAAGACGTATGCGGACAACGCTTAATATTGAGGACGAATTGCTTGCTAAGGCGGCAAAATTGACCGGAATCAAGGAGAAAACGTCACTCATCCGACGCGGGCTTGAATCATTGATCGCTATGGAAAGCGGAAAAAGACTGGCCAATCTGGGCGGTACCGAAAAGGGACTGAAGACAATACCCCGCAGGCGAACGGGAAGCAGGTAACATGGTACTTGTGGATGCATCCGTGTGGGTAGATCATTTTCGCCAAGGGAACATCGGGCTTATTGACCTGCTGAACGAGGGGCAAGTTGTCAGTCATCCGTTCATTATCGGGGAACTTGCTTGTGGAAATCTTAAAAACCGGTCACAGATACTCTCTCTCCTCAGCACCCTTCCTACAGCACTCGTTGTGGAACACGAAGAAATGATGGGCTTCATTGAAAACCATCGCCTTATGGGCAAAGGGTTAGGATTCATCGATGTGCATCTGCTTGCTTCAGCAATGTTGACGAACGTTCCCCTATGGACACTTGACAAGAGATTAAATAGCACTTCAGCAGCACTCGGATTAAAATTATCATAGGTAGGGCGCAGGTTCTGAGCCCTACAAATCATGTTGATCTCTGATCATTGAACAGAGCGATGTCATAGCGAAGATCGAATATGCCGGGAACCGATTATTTCTTAACGGTGGTGCCCACAGAATTCTTCATATGATTTGGCATCTGGCTCAGTATAAAGTAGACCACACAGGCTTACCTCGAAATCGAGCCAAGAATACTTATTCAATTGAATTTCTTCATGGGAGGCTGTATGCGTATTGACAAAAGGAAAGCGGATGAACTCCGTAAGGTAAAGATAACCAGGAACTACATCAAGGCCGCGGAAGGCTCGGTGCTGATCGAAATGGGCGACACAAAGGTCATCTGTACAGCCACCGTCGAGAACGCCGTCCCTCCCTTTCTCAAGGGGAAGGGCACGGGCTGGGTAACGGCCGAGTATGCAATGCTGCCGCGGTCTTCGGTCCAGCGGATTCAGCGCGAGCGCAGCAAGGTCGGAGGCCGGACCCACGAAATCCAGCGTCTGATCGGTCGTGCTCTGCGTTCGGTCGTGGACATGAATGTCCTCGGAGAGCGGACCGTGCTGATCGACTGCGACGTGATCCAGGCAGACGGCGGGACGCGCACTGCGTCGATCACAGGTGCCTATGTCGCGCTTGTGGACGCGCTTCGCTCTGTGAAAAGGCAGAAGCTGATTGAGGTGGTTCCCGTGAAAGACCATCTGGCTGCCGTGAGCGTAGGGATCGTCGACGGAAAGCCGCTGCTCGATCTTTGCTACACTGAAGATTCGTCGGCCGAGGTGGACATGAACCTGGTCATGACCGGCAGCGGAAAGATCGTCGAGGTGCAGGGCACGGCTGAAGGCGAGCCGTTCACAAAAGCGGAATTCGCTAAGCTGCTCTCCCTGGGAGAGAAGGGTATTAACGCGCTGATCAAGAAACAAGAGGAAGTTCTTGAATTACTTCTTTCCTGACGTTTTTTTATCGCGTTCTAGGCCGCGATGGGCATCACGATGCAGTTGCTCTCGATGGTTTTTGCGCCCCGAATTCGGTGGCAGACCGCGCTGTTTGGCATATTCGCGGCAATGGCGGCCAACCATCTTCCTGCGGTCTTTGCCGCGACATATCTCTCGAATGTAGTTTCGCTTATCCATGTCACAATCGCGGCCTCTCTACCATTCATCCGCTTCAGTCTCTGTACTAGAAATCCCTTCCGTGGTAAAGCCTCATCAGTTGACATCCTCGCCGGCAAGGCCGAGGATTCCCGAATCAGGCTCTGCAACTGCTGAGAGCCACTGCAGATTCTGTTCGCAGATGCGGCAGACATGTTTGCCACTTCCCGGTTCATGGGCTGATGCAGATGACCTGGTTTTTCTCCAGGCGAACCGGTTGACTGCAGGCTGTGCCAAACAGCCACTACTCCAAGAGACACTTATTTGCTCCGGGAGATACCTTTTGAGGATGTTGACTGCGCCGTTTACGTCGGCATGCATTTCGGCGCCACAGTGTTTGCAGACATAGAGACCTCGATGCACACGGCTGGACTTGTTTATGGTGTTGCATTGACAACAGGTCTGGCTCGTGTAACTCTCGTTTAAGTCTACAACACGGATACCTTTGAATCGTCCCTTGTACGTAAGCATTTTTGAAAGGCCACTTGTGAAGCTGCAGGTTCCCCCCTGTTTCCCCAGTCCTTGCCTTCTCTCATGCCATCAAGGGTACCCACGATGATCGTGAAGACGCCGCGAGCCTCTGCATCGCTGACAAGAGATCCCCCCCCTGAAGAGACGGGGTTTTACGGCACAAAAGGATAAAATATAAGTTCTGTTTGTTCTTGACAAATCCGCACCTCCGTTTTAATATTAAACAGCTGTTTTAAAATAAAAGGAGTACTCCTGTATGCGCAAGGCTTCAATATCATTCTTATTTTTATCATCATTCTTATTTTTATCACCTCTTGATTTATCAAGCGGGCATGCCTGACTGGTTACTGCAGGGGAACGCGGTGCAAAGGGCGATAGCCGGGGCAAATTCAAGCCATTATCACGCGCTTGGCAGGGAAACAGAGCAATGAAAAGAGAAAAAACAAATTATACGATTCAGTCCGTTTCGCATGCCTTCGACGTTCTGGAGTCTTTTACCCGGACAGAGGACGAACTGGGTGTAACAGAGCTGTCAAAGCGCCTGAGTCTTCATAAGAACAATGTGTTCCGCCTCCTGGCCACGCTTGAACACCGGGGCTACATCGAACAGAATAAGGCAACGGAGAACTACAGTCTAGGCCCCAAGACGCTCCAGCTCGGATCGATTTTTATTGAGCAGCGCGAGTGCCGCCGCCAGGCCCGTCCCATTCTCGAAAGCCTCGCGTCCGCATCAGGCGAGACGACGGTTGTCGCCGTACTTCGTGGGAACAAGGTCATTTACATGGACAGCGTGGAAACGGACCGCACTGTCCGCGCGGTATCTCGTATCGGCGCTATTTTCCCGGCCCATTGCACGGCCGTAGGAAAGGCTCAGCTCGCGCAATTATCACCGACCGATGTCGAGCGGTTGTATCCCGAGCAAACCCTCCCGACGCTTACGGATAAAAGTATCAAGACCCTCGGCGGCCTCGCAGCGGAGTTAAAAAAGATCGCTGAAAAAGGATATGCCGTCGAAAACGAGGAGGCCGAGGCCGATGTGCGGGGGATAGCCGTTGCAGTCAGGGATTTTTCGAAAAAAACCGTCGCCGCCATAGGCATTGTGGCTCCGGCAAGCAGGCTGACCGATGAACGGATGGATAAAGGCGGTATCTACAACCTGATTCGCGAGTCCGGACGGGAGCTCTCGACGCATCTCGGTTTCATCTCGCAGCCGACGAAAAAATGAGGTTCTTTTCCCTTCTCCCGGAAGCGGGATAAGGGGTTGAGGATGCAGTAGTTTATTGACACCGAAGTTTCCGCTGTGTTATTATCGCCAAGATGGTGATTGAACAAAAATGGGCTCATCTCAAGGCTCTGCTCCATGACATGCAGTCAGCGGTGCTTGCCTATTCCGGCGGTGTGGACAGCTCGCTCTTGCTCAGGGCCGCAAGCGAAGTCATGGGCAGCCATCTGATCGCGGTTACCGCCGTTTCCGAAACCTATCCTGCCGGTGAACTGACAGCCGCAGAGGAGTTCGCCCGTTCGCAGGGCGTGATGCATCGAGTCCTCCACACCGAGGAACTGGACTCCGAATCCTTTGTCCGCAATACTCCGGACCGGTGTTACCACTGCAAAAAAGAACTCTTCGAAAAGCTCAGGCATATGGCCGAGTCAGAAGGCATTTCCACTGTTATCGAGGGATCGAACACGGACGATCTCAGGGATTATCGACCCGGCAGGAAAGCCGCGCTGGAATTCTCCGTTCGCAGCCCCCTTGTGGAGGTGGGAATCTCGAAAGCGGAAGTCCGTGAACTGGCCCGCACCCTGAAACTGGCGGTGTGGGACAAACCGTCGCTCGCCTGTCTCTCTTCCCGTATTCCCTATGGAACGAGGATAACCCCCGAGATACTCGAGACAATCCAGTCCGCCGAGGATCAGCTGCGCGTCCTCGGATTTCGGCAGGTGCGCGTACGGCATCATGGAGAAACAGCCAGAATTGAGCTCTCCCGCGCCGATTTCGGTCGGTTGCTGAAGGATGAGATGGCCGCACAGGTTACCGGGGCTCTCAAAAAATTGGGATATACCTATGTCTGTCTGGATCTCGAGGGATACCGGACAGGAAGTATGAATGAAGGAATTAATAAGGAAGTAGAGAGTCGCCAGTAAACAGTTGGGAGTAGCTGGTCTCAGAGAATAGATTATCTACTCCCAACAAGTAAACGGGGACAGCATTGAAAAACGGGGTTCCCCTCTATACTCAGGGCTGTCTGCTGTTTCTCCAAGGGGGGACAAATGAAGGTACTGGTAGTCGGCAGCGGCGGCAGGGAGCACGCGCTCGTCTGGAAAATATCGCAGAGTCCGAAGGTCACGGCTATTTATGCCGCCCCAGGCAATGCGGGCATAGCGCTGCTTGCAGAATGCGCGGCGATCAAGGCCGATGACATCCCGGGACTGCTGGTCTTTGCAAAGTCAAAAGCAGTCGATTTGACCATCGTTGGACCCGAAGGGCCGCTCTCTATGGGCATCGTGGATGAATTCGAGAAGGCAGGACTGCGCGCCTTCGGCCCAAGCGGGAAAGCGGCTGAAATCGAAGCGAGCAAACGCTTTTCCAAGGACCTGATGAAGAAATACAACATCCCCACGGCTGCATACGGCGTCTTCACCAACAAGGCCGCTGCGGAAGCCTATGTCTGTGAAAAGGGAGCGCCGATCGTGGTGAAAGCGGACGGCTTGGCCGCCGGCAAAGGAGTGGTTGTCGCCGAAACGATTGATGAGGCGCTTAAGGCCCTGGACCTGATTATGGCTAACAAGGCCTTCGGCACCGCCGGTGACCGCGTGGTGATTGAAGAATGTCTCAAGGGGGAAGAAGCTTCGTTCATGGCCTTCTCCGACGGCAGGACCGTGGTGCCGATGGCGTCTTCGCAGGACCATAAGCGCGTGTTCGATGCGGACAAGGGGCCGAACACGGGAGGCATGGGTGCTTATTCGCCTGCGCCGGTTGTTACGAAAAGGCTGGAGCGGAAGGTCATGGATACGATCATGATTCCCACAGTGCGGGCCATGGAAAAAGAAGGGCGACTGTTCAAGGGGGTGCTCTACGCAGGGCTCATGATCAACGACGGCGAGGCTAAGGTGCTTGAGTTCAACGCGCGGTTCGGCGATCCTGAGACGCAGCCGATCATGGCTCGCCTGGACACAGACCTCATCGAGATCATTGAAGCAATCCTCGACGGCTCCTTGGTGAAGATCGACATCAAATGGAAGCCCGACTCCGCGGTCTGTGTGGTGATGGCCTCGGGTGGCTATCCTGGGAACTATGAGAAGGGAAGGATCATATCCGGCCTCGAGAACGCCGCAAAGCAAAGTGGCGTCGTGGTCTTTCACGCCGCCACTGCGTTGAAAAACGGGGTTGTCGTGTCAGACGGCGGCCGGGTTCTCGGTGTAACGGGCCTCGGCCCCGTCATTGCGGCGGCTATCGATAACGCCTACGCAGGCGTCCGGGAAATTTCCTTTGAAGGCATGCACTACCGCAGGGACATCGGCGCGCGGGCGCTCGAGACGGGGAACTGACAAGATAATGAAACGAATAAGCAACCCTGCGGCAAAGAATGCAAAGATGACTTTGACGTTTAAATTTAAAATATGTTAATACAACCTGCAGAAGAATCAACGCGAAGGCGCAAAGGAAATCGTTAATGCTGAGTTTCAAACCGGTGGTATTTTGAGTTATCCTCGGGCATTCACGGTTCGATGAATCATACCCGTAAGACTATGCTGACAGGATCATTGGATCAGCCATGCCGAAAGCAACGATAAAAAACATTGCCGGTTTTCTGAACAAAACGCTGAGGGTCGGGAAAATAAAAGACGCCTCGAAGAACGGGCTGCAAGTCCGGTCTCGTAGGAGCGGCGAAATCGGCACCGTCGGCTTCGCTGTGGATGCCTGCATTGCCACCTTTGAAAAGGCACGGAAGTTCGGTGTCGAGCTCCTCGTTGTTCACCACGGGATCAAGTGGATTCCGCAGAAGGACCGGGGGCTGGCAACGCTGAGAGAAGCCTGTTTGAAAAAGAACAACATGGCCCTGTACGCTGCCCATCTTCCTCTCGATTTACACGAGGAATACGGCAACAATATGCAGCTGGCCCGGCTTCTCGGCCTCGGTCGGCTGAAAAAGTTCGGCAGATACCACGGCATAAAAATCGGCTATGCTGGAACGTTTGAATCAGCGGTGAAACTCACCGATGTCGCGGCGGGGGTCAGGAAACAGTTGCGATCGACATGCCTCGTTTTCCCTTTCGGTAAAGAGAGGATAAGGTCAATCGGCATTGTCTCCGGTGGAGGCGGCAGCATATTGCCTGACGCAGTGCGGGAAAAGCTCGATTGCTTTCTGGTCGGCGAGTCTGATTTGGCTTTGTTCAACGCGGCAAAGGACCAGCGGATGAATGTTATCGCTGCCGGACACTATGCCACGGAGACTGTCGGGGTAAAAGCCCTGGCGTCTCTGATAAACGAAGCATTCGGTGTTAAAACGGTTTTTATTGAAGATACAAAGGATTTGTAGCGATAACCTGTTCTTATTAACTTTTCGAGAAGGGAGTTCTCATGAGCAAACCAGTTGTTGGAATCCTGATGGGAAGCGATGCCGATCTGCCGGTGATGCAGGAAGCCGCAGCGATGCTCCAGGAATTCGGGATTGAATACGAGATGACCATCGCATCGGCGCACCGGACACCGAAAAAGGTGCTTGAATACGGCCAGACCGCGGACAAGCGTGGTATCAAGGTGATCATTGCGGGTGCGGGATGGGCGGCTCATTTGGCGGGCGTGGTCGCATCGCAAACCACGCTGCCGGTAATCGGCGTGCCGATCGATTCGTCTCCTCTCAAGGGGCTCGATGCGCTCCTAGCCACGGTGCAGATGCCGGGTGGAGTACCGGTGGCCACCATGGCGCTTGGCAAGGTAGGCGCGAAGAACGCCGGAATCTTTGCTGCACAGATCATCGCATCCTCAGACGTGAAAATTGCGAACCGACTTAAAGTCCAGCGGGTCGAGATGGAACGGGAGGTTGAGGAAAAGGCAAAGCGTCTTGCGGTGATGAGCGCTGTTCCGGCTGTTTCGGAGCCGATTACGGTTGAGGCGGCGGTGCCGGCCAAGAAAAAATCGCGACGCAGGCGGTGGAAGAAAAAAACAGGTAGCACTCCACCCGCGCAGGGTCCCGTAGCGTGAAGACGGAGCTCGCGTGTCTGCCCTGCTTCTTCGGCCAGGTCTCGCGCACGCTCGTGTACGCGGGCGTGAACGGCGAGCGGGGCCGGAGCATCAGGCGGAGGGCGGAAGCGATCATCGCGGCATCCTCGCTAGACGACGTGCCTGCCCGGACCACGACCGTTATTCACCGGATGCTGCGCAAGGAAACGGGTGTCGATCCCTACCGCTCCGTCAAGGAAGCCTATAACCGCATTGCGCTCGAAAGACTGCCGGTTTTGCGGCGAAAGGCGGCCGCATGCGGCGACCGCCTTAAAGGAAGCGTCCGGATCGCAATTGCGGGGAATGTTATCGATTTCGGCATCTATGAATCGATAGACCTGGACCGCTCAATCGAAGAGTCGTTCCAGCGTCCGCTCGCTTCCGAGTCCTACCGCGCCTTTGCCGGGAGGATTTCCGCAGCGCGGCGCATTCTCTATCTCTGCGACAATGCCGGCGAGATCGTATTCGACCGAGTGCTGCTGGAAACCCTTCGTGACATGGGCAAGGACGTGACCGCTGTGGTCAAGGGATCGGCGGTCATCAATGACGCCACGCGCGAGGATGCCCGTGCCGCCGGGCTTCAGAACAGCGCAAGGGTGATCGACAACGGCAGCGACGGCATTGGCACGCTGCTGGAGACCTCTTCGGAAGAGTTTCTTGGCCTCTATCACAGCGCGGATCTGGTCATCAGCAAGGGCCAGGCGAATTACGAAACACTGGTTCAGGAAAAGGACAAGCGGATCTTTTTTCTGTTCAAAGTCAAGTGCCCGGTCGTTGCATCGTTCCTGCAGAAGTCCGATGGCGATATCGTACTGACAGGCGGGAACGACGCATAACGTAAATATGAGAGCCGATGACCCGGTGAAGAAAAAGGCGGAGATCATCAAAATTGATCCGACCCATCCCGAGCCAGCCTTTTCTCGGTGCAAAGAAGTCGTCGCTTCGGGCGGCGTGATAGTCTATCCCACAGATACCTATTACGGACTCGGCGCTGATCCGCGGGATCCCCGTGCTGTGAGAAAGCTTTTCGAGATAAAAAACAGGCTTGCTGACCAGCCCATACTGCTGCTAATCGCCGAGCCGGCAGAAGTGAAGGATTGGGTGGAGGTTATCCCGTCCCGGGCAGCAGACCTTATGAAACGGCACTGGCCGGGGCCGCTTACACTCATATTCAGGGCCAAAGCTGATGTGCTTCCCGAGCTTACCGCGGGCACGGGCACGATCGGGTTGCGGGTCCCGGGCAATAAGCTTACTCGAGGCCTCCTCCAGAGCCTCGGCCGCGCCCTGACGGGCACGAGCGCCAATCGGTCCGGCCAGCTGAGCATTCGCACGGCTGCGGAAGCTGAAGCTGCGATCGGCTGCCGGGTTGACCTGATTCTCGATGGAGGAGAAACCACGGGAGGAAAGCCATCGACGGTTGTCGAAGTTTCCACCGATGTTTTCCGGGTGCTCCGTGAAGGGGCCGTACCTTTACGGGATATCACCGGTTGAAGTAAAATTCTTTCTGCATAAAGGAGTCCGATGAAAAAAAAATTCGTACTCGACACCAATGTGCTGCTCCACGATCCGAAAGCGATTTTTTCGTTCGAGGACAATGACGTTATCATCCCGATCGTCGTGATCGAGGAGCTGGACAAATTCAAGAAAGGTATCGACGAAATCGGCCGGAATGCGCGCCAAGTATCCCGAATCCTCGACGATCTCCGACAGAAAGGCAAACTATCGCAGGGCGTGCAGCTCGAGGGCGGCGGAACTCTGTGCGTGGAACTCAACCACCAGTCCACGGAGCACCTGCCCCATGAGCTGGTCGCGGAAAAGGCGGACAACCGGATACTGGCCACGGCGCTAAACCTGAAACATGAAGATCTTCCGGTGGTCCTCGTAACGAAGGACACGAACCTTCGCATCAAAGCCGACGCCCTGGGGCTCCGAGCCGAGGATTACGAGTCGGACACCATCACGCTCGACGAACTCTACTCTGGCGAGACCGAACTCGTGGTCGAGCCCGGGGCAATCGAGGAATTCTATGCAAAGGGCGAACTAGCACCTTCCGGAGACCCCAAACCCTTTCCTAATGAGTTCGCCATGCTCAAGAATAGCGCCAATCCTTCCCAGACGGCGCTCGCCCGGTTCAATCAGCAGAGACAGTCCTTGGTGCAGGTCATAAACACCAAGCACGGCGTGTGGGGCATCAATGCGAAGAACAAGCAGCAGCAGTTCGCTCTCGATCTTCTCCTGAACGACGATATCCGTCTGGTGACGCTCGTGGGGAAGGCAGGAACGGGAAAGACCCTCCTTGCCCTTGCCGCGGGTCTGGAGAAAACCATCGAGGCAAGGACCTTCCAGCGGCTGGTTGTTTCCCGGCCCGTGTTTCCCCTTGGCAAGGACATCGGGTTCCTTCCCGGCGATATCGAGGAGAAACTCCGGCCCTGGATGCAGCCGATCCGCGATAATCTCGATTTTCTGATGGGCGCATCGGCCGTTGCGGGCCGCGTCAAGGGCAAAAAAGATCTCCAAAGCCTCTTCGACCTCGGCATGATCGAGGTGGAGCCGCTGACCTACATCCGAGGCCGAAGCATGCCGAACCAGTATCTCATCGTTGACGAGGCGCAGAACCTCACTCCTCACGAACTCAAGACCATCATCACGCGGGCGGGCGAGGGAACCAAAATCGTGTTGACCGGCGATCCTTACCAGATCGACAATCCCTATATTGATTCGTCGAGCAACGGTCTTACTTTCGT
Organism: Nitrospirota bacterium; assembly: GCA_963826885.1. GTDB lineage: Bacteria > Nitrospirota > UBA9217 > UBA9217 > UBA9217 > JAJYKN01. Next base: position 172,501 of record CAWGYL010000003.1, read on the forward strand.
AGTTGAGCGGTTCAAGGAGGAACCCATCGCCGGGCATATTACCCTCATTAAAGGCGAGCGTTCCGATCTTGCCGAACTCGCTGCAACACTGCTTTGACATCCTCCCCGGCCTTGAGGCCGAGGTTTTACCGTGCGGATGGTATATAGTTCAGAGCACAGGGTCTAAAGTTCGAAACTCGAGACGGTGAACTCTTAAACCAGGTGGAAGAAAATGCAACAGCATAAACAGGCATACAACACAATTTTTTTAATCATCAGCGTACTGGCAACGGTCTTTGTCCTTACCGAGATCGTCATGAGGTCCTTCGGCAAAAGCATATGCAGCACCGAAGGGTGTAAAATGACAGCCCAAGCAGCGCGGTTCGGGGACATTTCCATATTCCTCGTCGGGTTCGGCACGTTTTTCTCGCTTGCTGGACTTGCATTTCTGAACCGGCGCATCAGGAAACCCGGGATTGAGCGGTTCATCAATCTCATTCTGGTAGTCGCCCTGGCAGGCGAAGGGTTCTTCATGGGTTATCTGGCGTTTCGGATTCATACGGTCTGCCTGTTCTGCGTCACGGTATTTATTTTCATGAGCACTCTCGGCATTTTCAGGCTTCTCTCGGGTGAAAGAGACGTGCTTGCCGGCTTCGGTGCACTTGCGGCGGTTTTCGTCATCCAGTATCTTGTGTTGCCTGCGGGAGTGCCCGTGAATCTGCCCATGAATGAACGGCTTATCCTGTTCTACAGCAAGGATTGCAAGCATTGTGCAGAGGTTATCAAGGAGCTGGACGAGAAAAAAATACAGGTCGCCCATCTGCAGGTGGGTGATTATGCAGTCTTCCTGAAAAACATGGGCATCGAGAACATTCCCACGCTAATGGTGAATGATCCCTATCAAAAAATATTTTTTACCGGAAAAGAAGCCATAGAGCGCTATCTGCTCGCCTGTATGAATCCGACGGCGGTCGGAGTAACGACTCCGAGAAAAGCGAAGGCGCGGGACAAGGCCCCGTCACTGGCTCCGGATCCGAACAGGAACGTGACCATCAACCTCTTCGGTCAATCGGGTCTTCTAACGTCGCCGAGTCAATCAGCTGATAACGGCATGTGCAAGGAAGAAGAAGTCTGTAAATAAGAAGATTTACGATCTAACTTCTCTCATCGGGCCCGTCATATGCCTTCCTAGGGTTGTATTTCTTTGTGGAAAAAAAGCCGCTCCATGTGGTAAAATGAAAGTTCTATGGCTAAAATTCTTGAAAAACGGCTGATTCGACAGCCCGATGTATTTTATTACAAAATCGCCGCGCCACTGGTTTCTCGGAAGGCCAGCCCCGGACAATTCGTGATCATCAGGCTCCATGAGAAGGGCGAGCGAATCCCCCTGTCCCTGGCCGACATCAATCCCGCGGAAGGTACGATCAGTCTTATCGTCATGGCTGTGGGCAAAACCACTTCGGAGCTGTCAGGTTATGAAGCAGGCGAGGAGATCCTTGATCTTTGCGGCCCCTTGGGGATGCCAACGCACGTCGAACAGATAGGCAGGGTGGTTCTTGTCGGCGGCGGGTTCGGCGTGGCCCCGCTCTATCCCATAGCGCGGGCCTTCAAAGCGGCAGGCAACAGGGTCACCGTTATCATGGGCGCGAGAAGCAGAGACCTGCTGATCTACGAGCAGGAGATGCTGGGCGTAAGCCACAAGGTGCTGGTGACGACCGATGACGGCAGCAAAGGGATCAAGGGTATTGTGACCACGGCCCTTGCGCAGGAGCTCGGGTCCGGAGGTGCGGACCTGGTCATGGCGGTCGGTCCGGCAATTATGATGAAATTTGTGGCCGAAACAACGCGGCCCCTCGGCATCAAGACCATGGTGAGCCTGAATCCCATCATGATCGACGGTACCGGCATGTGTGGCGGCTGCCGAGTCTCAGTCGGCGGCGCCACCAGGTTCGCCTGTATCGACGGACCGGAGTTCGATGGCCATGCCGTGGACTGGGACCTGCTTATGAACCGCCAACGGACCTATAAACAGGAAGAAAAAGAGTCCTTCGAGATATGGAAACAGCGCCATGAGCGTATGTTGGGCAAAGACAAGCAGCCGGTCTGTGAGTAGCCCCGGACAGAGCAAGAGGAACAATGTCAGCGGCAGAGGACGCCCGGCTATGCACCCGGTAATCTCCTTGACACCCTATAATCGTTATGTTAATTTACCAGAATTGTAATGATATGGGAGGATCTTTTGGAAAATAAAAAAGGATTTGTTGAAATTATGGCGGAAAAATTCTGGAAGTTTTTTTCGTCCGTTAAGCTCGCAGTCATATTGCTGATTATTCTTGCAATCGTTTCCATCATAGGGACCATCATCCAGCAGAATGAATCCCCGGATAAATACCTGAGAGAATACAGCCAAGCCACAGTCCAGCTGTTCGAATTTCTGGGCTTTTTCGATATGTACCATACCTGGTGGTTCGTGCTCCTCGTTTTTCTTTTAACGGCAAATCTGACGGTCTGCACGCTCGACAGGTTTCCTCATACCTGGAAGATTATCACTGCACCGCTCAAACCCATTGACGACAATACGCTGAAAGCGTTGCCGTTCAGAAAAGAGATCATCCTCCAGGGAGACATGGATAAGGCGATGGAGCGGTCGGCAAACGCGCTGAAGAATCATGGCTATTCTTATATCGAATCGAAAGATGCGGCCGGTGTGCAGCTCCTGACTCAGAAGGGAGTATACAATCGTTTCGGGGTCTATATCACCCACGTCAGCATTCTTCTCATTTTTATCGGCGCGCTCATCGGCTCCTTCTTCGGATTCAAAGCGTTCCTGAACCTTCCCGAAGGGGTGGCCTCCAAAGTCGTCTATCTCCGGAACGAACCGATGTGGGACCAGATCATGGACTCGCTCGGTATTGCTAAAAGTCCCGTGATCCACGACCCCCAGGAGGGCGTGCCCGCCATGCCGCTCGGCTATTACGTCCGGTGCGACAATTTTGATGTCGACTATTATATGTCGCCCGCGGGCATGCCGACCGGCATGCCATCGGAATATCACAGCACGCTCAGCATTTTTAATCTCGACGGACAAAAGATACTCGACAAGCGCATCCGGGTGAACGATCCGCTTACCTATCAGGGCGTGACCTTTTACCAGGCAAGCTACGGCACCGTACCGGACGCTCGCGGCAAGGTGATCCTGAATATCCGCAAGAAAAGCGATACCCAGTCCCCGGGCGAAACAGTGTATGTTGAACTCGGAGGGTCGGTGTTTGTTCCTTCCATCGACCGGACCGTGAAAGTGCTCGAATTCGCACCCTATGGAATGCGGAACCCCGCAACCGGCGAGGTGCAGGTTTTCAAGACGGACAACGAAGAGTACATCAACCCGGCCGTGGAGTTGGAGATATACAACGGCAAGAAGGCGCTCTACCAGACGACGCTTTTGAAAGTTGATTCGGGGCGGCCGAATATGCCCGAGGACTATGTCATAAGTTTTGGCGGCTATTGGGGAACGCGCTTCACGGGCTTGCAGGTCGCCAAAGATCCCGGTGTCTGGGTTGTTTACATCGGCTTCATCATGCTCTGCGTCGGTCCGCCTATCGCATTTTTCGGATCGCATAAGAAGCTTTGGGTCCGGATCCAGAGTCGCGGGAGCGAAACCGTCGTTCTGGTGGCCGGATCAGCCAATCGGAATCGGATCGGCTTTGAGCGAGTATTCAACAAGGTTGTAGCGGAAATTTCCGTGTAATATCGAATCACTCAGGAGGATTCAATGACCAGTTCCTTGCTTTTCAGTATTGCAACATTGTCGTATTTGGTCGCGATGGTGCTGTATATAAGCTACCTCGCGTTTCGGAAAAAGGGTATCGGCACAACCGCAACAATCGTAACGGTCTTCGGCTTCCTGGTGCAGACCGCAGCGCTGTTGCTCCGGTGGCGGGAATCGTACCAAATGGACATTGGCAGGGTGCCGTTGTCTAATCTCTACGAATCCCTGGTTTTCTTCACGTGGAGCACAGTTATGATCTATCTTATCGTCGAATTCAAGTACAAGACAAAAGCTTTCGGCGCCTTTGTGATTCCCGTGGCCTTCCTCGCCCTTGCATTCATCAACGTCGCCGGAATCAGCAGCGACATCACCCCGCTAGTCCCCGCGCTTAAGAGCAACTGGCTCTTCTATCATGTTCTGATAAGTTTTCTTGGATATGCCGCTTTCGGCGTCGCTTTCGCGATCAGCATGGTTTACCTGCTGATAGACATGGAAGAGCGGGGCTCCGCGACGAACCTGTACGCCGGTTTGGCCGCTATCGTTGTCTTGGCGTCGATAGGCTATTTTATGGCGAGTCTGGGTGGCCGGATGAAAACTGCGTTCTGGATGGGAATCGGCGTGCTGATTCTGGCATGGTTCATCTATCTTATCGTTGCCGGAGCGCGGAACAAACACCAGGTTTTTCTCTTCTGGTCATTCTGCGTTACGCTTGCGGTCTCGCTTCTGGTTGCCATGGGAATCGATTTTATTTATCTAGTTTCGTTCCAGCATCTGGCGGAGGGAGAATCGTTCAAGAAACACATATTCGAAGGGACTTTTTTGAGTGCCTCCCCTGCAATATCCATTATCAGCTGGCTGGTGGTTCTGGCGTTCTTTTCCCTAGTATGGTCCAAGGGACTGGGTCTCAAAAACCTGCTAAAACCCTACATCCCGGCGCAAAATCTGCTCGATGACGTGACCTACCGCATGATCGCCATCGGATGGCCGCTCCTCACCGCCGGCATCATAACCGGCGCGGTTTGGGCGAACAGCGCATGGGGTACGTACTGGAGTTGGGACCCGAAGGAAACATGGTCGCTCATTACGTGGTTCATCTATGCCATCTATCTCCATTCCCGTTATGTCCGCGGGTGGAAAGGGACCCAAATGGCAGTCATCTCCAGCGTGGGATTCCTTGCGGTCATCTTCACGTACCTCGGCGTGAACCTCGTGCTTTCCGGTCTCCATTCCTATGGAGGCATGAATTAGGGTGGGAAGAAACCATTCCTCGACAGGCATCAAAAAACGACAATAGTTTGGACGCCGGTTATCAGTTTGATGACCGGCGTTTTTGTCATGTGCGAAGGATGGGTTACATAGTGGCAGAACTTGTATCACGTCTGACTTAAAATCCGATTACCGAACCATCCAAAGAAAGGCCCTGTCTTCAACCATGAGAGTGGCCGGTCACCTCTTTTACGCAGGCGCCAAACAAGGTGCCTCAGGGGAGGGGGAAGCTCAATGATCGATGAGTCGCTTCGTTCTCGTGTTGCCTTTTGTGCAAGCTTCTTCTTTCAGCATCTTCCCAAACCCCTTGCCGTAGACCATCGTGATCGCTTCGACAAGCGAGGGAGAAAGAGAGCGCGGTGCACGACCCCTTGGGGAATTGCATGAGAAAGAAAGCGCATCATCGGTAATCGATAGCACCTCATCCCCGTCCGAATAACTCACCGGCCAAAGCAGGCAAGCTTTCGGCTTTACCTGATTGATCGGAAGTCCGAGTGCGGACGCAGCTGCATGCAAAGAACACCGGATCTTGTGTTTGGACAGGAATGCGAAAAGGCAGAGCCCGTCTTCCGTCGTGTCTATTGCGTAGAGTCCGTGCTCCACTTCCTCGAATACGTTGTCGAACTCTTCGCCAGTTTCGAGATGAGGGCAGCGTTTGGCCGCCTCGGGCAAGACAGTGATGATCCGGCGCATTTCCGCGGCGGTAATGCAGACCTCGTAGGATGCACAGCAACACTTCTCTCCCTTTGCACAACCTCCGCAAACATGGTCTATCGACAGAAGCGCCGCGAGATCCACGATTACGTCCGTTCGGTGCACCTGCAGGGAGCGTTTCCGACATCGGGGAGAGGGACGCTCAGGCAGCCGCACCCTGTGGGTGGGTCTATTCAGATTCTTGCGCATGGGTCCCTTGTTTCTCAAGGCGACAGAATTATGGCTGCAGACAGGTCCAAGTGCACTGTAGTATGGTCATCAGTCACCCATACCTGCCCGTCCTGAATGGTGAATTGAAGCTGCATGCTGCGCTGCGCCAGCGTAGACAGGGCCGGAACAGCAGTTGCTGGCAAGTTAATCACGGTCAGATTCCTTGAGTGATCGAGACTGCCTTTGATCTGGTTTAACCACACATCAACGCGGTGACCACCATAGGTGTAAACAAATACCCGCCCGGCTCGGCCGCAAGCCCTGAGCAATCGCTTTTCATCGGGTTGGCCCACATCGATCCAGAGTTCGATTGCACCCGTGAGGTCCTTCTGCCAGAGAGAGGGCTCATCATCGGATCCGATGCTGTCGCCGAAGCTCAAAGCTTCATGGGCATGCAAGGCAAACGCCAGTATCCGCACCATCATGCGATCGTCGGTCTCCGACGGGTGGCGGGCTATGGTAAGGCTGTGATCACCGTAGTAGTTGCGGCTCATGTCGGCAATCCGCAGCTCCGCTTTGAATATGGTCGATTTAAGCGCCACGGTTTCCTCTCCGGAAATTATATCCATCCTGCCGAGTAATGAGAGTACAGCAAACCATCCAGCAGGGCAAGAGATTTCATAGCCGCAGCTCGGCAGAAATGATTGTCTCGTAAGAAGCCGTATTAAATATCTCCGATGTCCTTTCACCTGTCCCCCCCTTAGGCAGCAAATAGGGGCTTGTCTGAATGGTTTTATTTCCCCCATGTTTCCCTATGCTGTTGGTAATTTGACCTAGTGCCTACGGGAGTAACAATATTTTCAAGACCATCACAATTGATGGACTCTCAAAGAGTCCAAACGTGTCACCTTGAGCGAAGAGAAGGTTCTGGCAAGCCCCTGGTTTTAACCATGGGAGCGGTCAGCGCCCTCGAAGGTAGAAATAAATACCGGCGAGAATAATGGCAAGAACAGCTCCTGCGATGATGTACATGGCTGGCCCCTTCTTTTCACCGAAGGGATCGAAGATCGAGCGTTCCGACCCTTCAGGGATTCGGGCAAAGGACGTGAGTTGGGCGCCGAAGGGAATATTGATCTTGGCGCGGGCGTTGACGGCCCAACCGCCGGCGTCAAGCAGCGGGCCGAGGTTTCGTTGGCGTAACTTGAACCAGGCAATGATCATGGACGGCCCGGAAATAACCAGCACAAGCCCCGCGAACACCAGAGGGATCTGCCACCAAGACAGGTGCACAAGGCCCGTAACCATTGCCGCAAGGGCCATGCCTATGGCGCCTATCGCCAATCCGATCGCGGCGAAGATGCCAGCGAATTTGCCCACATCGAAGGATGAGGGCACGGGCGTCTTGCTGCTGTCCGTGCCCTTCGACGTGTCAACGATCTTCGCAGCGGTCCGTTCCTCGTTCTCCTTGGATCGGGAGGCGGCTAATTTCTGGACCTGTCCGCTTATCATCCTGCTGATTCGCTTATAGGGGGTCCAGAATGCCTGACGGATGCTGATGGGCTGGTCGATGATTTTCACGATGCTCGCGTCCCAGTCCCGGCCTTCCCGGTCATAAAACACGCCGTTGCGTCCGATGATAAGCTGGTCGGAGTCGCCTGTGGTGAATGCCGCGGCGATGGTCATGGTCTCCGCGTCGCCCCTGCGTCGGCAGATGCAGTAGAGAAGAAAGAGCCTGCTCAGCTGGGCCAGGGCTGCATGGCTATCCAATGCAGCGACCTTGACACAGAGTTCGCTGCTCCGGCCGTCGAGAAAAAGCGTGCCTGCCTGGAACATGGCCTTTCCTTTGCGGGTGTAGAAGTCTCGGAATGAGGTAAAATTATTTACGAACGGCAGCAGATTCCGGCAATAGCGCGTGAGCCGGTCGACGTCTTCGATCGAATCTGCCTCTTCCGCTACATCCTCATCCATCGTAAGAAGCCTTGCGATCTCATTCTGAACATCAGAGGCCGCGATGGTGCGAATCCTCGACTCATCCAGAGACTCGATCATAGTCTTTGGCTTGGATGCCAGCCAGGCACTATGAGGCGCGAATGCGGCAGTGACTTTGTCCCAGTCGTTCCGTGTGATGGCATCGCGCTGTCCCAGAAGGGGGGTGACGACCGTTGCCGAGAAGCTCTCCATCGCCGCCTTCCATGCGGGGTGCAGCCCCTCCCGGAGCGGCAGAGCCTTGCCGGGAGCGGCGACCGCAAGCGGCAGGGATGATACAGGGCTCTCGCCCGAGGCCAGGTTCTGCAGGACGAAAGCCCGGTAATCCTTTGACGTAGGGTTCACCGTTAATAAGGAGCGGCTGTCGTATTCGGTCAATTCGCATCGTAAAAAATAATCGTCTATCTTCGACCTTACAGCGGACAAGGCCGCGGCGGCATCAGAAGTCCCTGCGCCGAGGGGCAGGAGGGTAGGGTCCTGCTCCGGCTTGCGGGTCCAATCGTCGAATGCCTGGACATCGGCGAAGAAGCCGTCAAAAAGTTTCCGTGATATGCCCGGGGCTCCGCTTCGGTCGTTCTCGGACCCGGCACAGGTGATGATGTCCTTGATCGCGGCGCGTACCTTTTCATCATCCGAAGCATCAATGGTGATGATCCCGTCGCCATTGAACCGCTTCTTGAACAGGGCTTCTTCGATGAGGGCCGTATCCTCCACGGTGATGACGTCTTTATCCTTTTTCTCAAGGGTCTCTAGCATGCGTCGTGCGTTCTTGAGCAGCAGCTTCCCTTCATCAGATGCATCGTTGATGGCGGCAAGGGGCAACCCCTTTCTTTCTGCCAGGATCGCAGGATCCTTGAGCAGGGCAATGGTCCAGTCAATTGCGGCAAGCACTTCGGGGACCCTAATGCGACCATCCCGGTCCGTATCAAGGTACTCGAGGGTTTTCCGGTCGAATTCGACACCCTGCACAGGACAGCTCAGGGCAACCCAGAGCTTTTGGTCGAGTGACTGCAGATTGCGAAGGTCTTCGCTGTTATCGATTGAGACTTGTTCAAACCCGCCTGCGCAAAAAAATTTCCATCGGTGTGAGGTGCTCATGCCCTACGCCCTCCTGACAATTCGTTGATAGCATAAATTCGCATTGCCCCCTTCAAAAGAGAGAGCATCTATTTCATCCTTTTTGGGTTCCAGAAAAACTCAGAACCAGCCTTATTATTACGACACAAAGAGAATCATGGATCAAGAATAAACTTATACCCCGGATGCGCTTTGTATAGTTTGCATAAAGTGATGAGCACGCCACTGATACTGCATTATGCCGGATGAAGTCAAGGATTTTGGTTCCATTATTAATTATAACAATAGCAAGAAAGCATCCCCATCGCAAGGTCCTTGCCATGCTTACCGCCCTGCTGTTCCAAAATCACCTCTTTATGCAAAGCGACCTTTAGTAGTACGTTTCTTGGCTTGACCTTGCCATTCATCCGTACCTTGGATAGAATTCATATAATAAGGTCGAGAGGCACAACATGGACAGCCCCCAGCGCAAAAAATTTTCTTTTAGCCGCTATAACCCGATCTGCACCCGCAAGACTCGATTGATAGCTATCCTGTTACTCTCCTTTTTCGTCATTTACTCCATTTCAGGATTTTTTATATTGCCCTATTATGCCAGGAAGATTGCAACAAAGAAACTGACCACACAGCTTGGCCGCACCGTAAATATCGATTCGATTCGCTTCAATCCCTATACCCTTGCGCTAGTTATCAAAAACTTTGAAATCAAGGAAGCTGACGATCATACGACTTTTATTTCCTTCAACAGTCTGTATGTAGACGTAAGACTCATATCCTTGTTCAAGGGTGGGCCGGTAATCGGAGAGGTGCGGCTTGAAAAGCCTCATGTCCATCTGGTACGAATAAAGGAGAACACGTACAGTTTTTCTCCGCTCGTGGACAGGCTCCAGTCAAAGCCTGGGGCCGCTGTCCCGGAAAAACCAGGCAAGCCCCTGGTTTTTTCATTCAGCAATATCCAGATCACTGATGGAGATATCGAATTTGACGATCGGCTGGCGGCAACGAAGCACGAAATAACGCACATCAACCTTTCGATCCCCTTCATTTCCAATCTCCCTGCCTATGTTGATTCATTCGTTCAGCCTTCGCTGAGCGCACTGATAAACGGCAGGCAACTGACCATTAACGGCGAATCCAAGGTTTTTTCCGACTCCCGGGAGACGTCACTGGACATTGCGCTCAAGGACATGGATATCCCTTATTATTTGGCCTACGCGCCCGTACGGTTCAAGGTGAAGGTGATATCAGGAAAGCTCGACATAATGGTGAGGCTTACCTTCCGCGAGTATGCCACACGTGCGCCGATGCTTGTTCTGAACGGCGAAATGAGGATCAGGGACCTCGGGATAAGCACCCGAGAGAATGCGGCGCAGTTCATCAACATTCCTCTTTTGAGCGTTAAAGATATTTCACTCGACCTGGAAAAGAGAAAAGTTGACATCGGGACTGTTGCAACGGAAAAGGGCCGACTGGCAATCTCCCGTTTGAAGGACGGGCGGATGAATTACGATTCGGTGCTGGAGTCTTTTTTGGCAACAGCACCGCTTCAAAGAAACGCTAAAAAAGAGAGCGCAGCGGCCCCCTGGACCGTGGCGCTACATTCCTTCGTTGTAGATAATTATACCGTTACAATAGCGGATCAGAGCCTCGTCCAGCCTTTCGGAATCACTCTCTCGGCGATCATGTTTAAAGCGCAAAATATTTCCACTGAAAAAAATGCAAAAGGAACGGTCACGCTTTCTCTTCTCATCGATCAGAGGGGATCTGCATCGGTCAAGGGCGATCTCACGCTGGAGCCTCTTGCCGCCAGCCTCGCGGTGAACCTCGGGGATGTCCGTCTCAAGTTTCTGCAACCCTATCTGGCCGGGCGGACCCATGTTTTACTTGCCGACGGAAATGTTGACCGCGAACGGCAATATTACAATAGGACAAAACAATTTGGAGAAGCTGCTGACCTTCACCACCGGAAAACTTCGCATCAATAGATTCTCGTTGCTCGACAAGGCAAACGCCGAAGATCTGCTCAAGTGGGACACACTCTCCATGAGAGGAATAGAAGTGCGCTCTGCTCCGTTGTCTCTACATATCAGCGAAATTGCGCTTACCAATTTTTCTTCTGAGGTCATTGTGAATGAGGACCGGACGATAAATCTGCTCGAGGCATTCAAGTCCGGGACGCCCGACTCGGAGAATGTTAGCCCAAACCAGGAGACTGTACAAAAAGCGGCCCCGGAAGCTGACAGTCAGCTGCAGGCAGAGCCTTATAAAGTTCGCATAGATAAGATCGTTCTTCAGGGAGGGACGGTTAATTTTTCAGACCGCAGCGTCAAACCGCGGTTCAGCTCGAGCCTCAGTGAGATCGGCGGTCATGTTACCGGACTCTCGTCGGAGGAGAACATGCTCGGTGAAGTCGACCTCATAGGGAAATACAATGAATCAGCGCCACTCGAGATCACCGGCAAGGTCAACCCGCTGGGCAGGAATCTGTATGCAGATCTTAAAGTGGTTTTCAAGGACATGGACCTCACCTCGGTCAGCCCTTATTCAGGACACTACGCCGGTTACACGATCCAGAAAGGAATGCTCTCGTTTCAGCTCCAATACCTGATCAATAAAAACAAGCTCGATGCAAAGAACAGTATTTTCGTCGACCAATTAACATTCGGAGACCCTGTTGAAAGTCCTAAAGCGACATCGTTGCCCGTGAGACTGGCTGTGGCTCTTCTGAAGGACCGCAACGGCGAGATACATCTTGACATACCTGTATCCGGAGAACTAAGCGATCCCAAGTTCAGTGTGGGCAGCGTCATTCTCAAAGTCATCGTGAACCTTCTTCAAAAAGCTGCCACCTCTCCATTTGCGCTCCTCGGGGCCATCTTCGGCAGTGATGAGCAGCTTGGGTATGCCGAGTTCGAGGCCGGTTCCGCGGTTCTGACAGCCGACACAATAAAGAAGCTCGACCTTCTTGCAAAAGCCCTTCATGACCGGCCCGCCCTTAAAATGGATATTGTTGGCCACGCAGATCCGGAAAGAGACCGTGATGGGCTAAGGCAAAACCTCCTGTTGAATAGAGTCAAGGTTCAGAAAATCAGGGAATTGGCCGGGAAAAGTGGTGACCTGTCCTCCCTCGAGTCAATAACCGTGACGCCCGAGGAGTATCCCCTGTTCCTGAAACGGGCATATAAGGAAGAAAAATTTCCAAAGCCACGCAATTTTATCGGATTGGCTAAAGACCTGCCTGTGCCTGAGATGGAGAAGCTCATGTTAACCAACCTGAAGGTGACCGATGAAGACCTGAAGACGCTGGCAGTCGAGCGAGCGAGGGCGGTCATGGGCTATCTGTTGCAGTCCGGGCAGATAGAGCCGGAACGCATCTTCATCGTCCAGGCAGGGGCCCTGGCGGGAGAAACAGGGAGCAGGGAAAATGGCGGCGTTAAAAAAAGCCGTGCCGATTTTCAGCTGAAATGATAATTTAAGGGCGTTCCTTCAGCATGGGAACGCGGTTATTAATCCGATGGCAATCGAGGTCTTATCATGCAAAAGGGACGGCCTGTTAATGCCGTCCCTCTGCACAATTCTGAGGATCGCGATAACTATCTTTCCCTTTCGCCGGCCTCTATCCCTTTTTTAGTTTGCTCAATAGCTTTATGCACGAACTCAAGCGCCTTGACCCTGTGTCCTCCTTTGTCGTGTTCACCGGCCTCTAACTCCATCTTTGCATGATTCAGGGCTTCAAGGGCAGCCATCATGTGCGGCTGATGTATCGCAGCCCAACTACCTACTGCACTACCAATCAGGATCCCAACAACCAAAGCAATGACAACTTTTTTCACCATATTCCCTCCTTAATTTTGAAAACTTATGCCGAACAGTATATCACAAAATCACAGCAAGATAAATGTGATATTAATCTTGAACGACGATTTAAGACGATTCAGTTTAATTCGGCCATCCAATCCGGCATACCCTCCCTCAGTTCCGGCGGATACCTTTCATACAGCAACGGAGGGTTCAGGTGTATCGTGTTGTCGTGAAAAATAAGATGCTTGAATAATGATTTTATGATATATTCTTCTGACTAGATCATCTTATTATCTGCGCTTTTTATATTACTGTAAGCATGGAATCGGTCACCAATTATTAGTAAAAGGGGCATTAAATGAAAAAAATATTATCCTTACTAGCCACACTCTTGGTCGCAGGCTTTTTGCCGATAGCGACTTATGCAGAAGTAAAAGTTGTCGAGTCGGAAAGCACATACATCATGGGAGATAATGATAGCAAAGTCGACGCGCGACGGATTGCCACGCAGGAGGCCAAGCGAAAAGCTCTTGAACTGGCTGGTACCTACGTAGAAAGCTTGACGCAGGTCAAAAACTATCAGCTCACCAAGGATGAGATTAAGTCATATACCGCAGGTGTTCTCGAGACCGATGTTGTATCGGAACAGATGCGCGGAACCACAGAGCATCCGGAAATATACGTTAAGACACGATGTAAAATAGACACGGATATTCTCATAACCCAGATTAACAAAATCCGAGAAAACGAAGACTTGAAGGAGCAGGTCGATGCCACAGTCAAAGAGAACGAGGATCTCAAGGAAGAACGCGATGCCCTTGTCAAGCAGCTCGCGTCAGAGAAAAACAAGGTGAAGGCAACGGAAACCCGGCAGAAGCTCGATTCTGTTCTCTCAAAAGAAGAGTCCAACGATGCGACTCATAAAGTATGGATCAATATCGGATCTCAATTGGTCCAGGTCGATGAAAACGGCACGCAGATTGCGCAGGCAGACCTTGATAAATCATCGATAGTCCTGCAAAGGGCAATTGAGATCAATCCTCAGAACCAGAGGGCCCGACTCATGCTTGCCTCCATCTATCAGAGAAAAGGCAATATGGCTGCTGCGGAAGAACAACTAAGGGTAGCTGCTCAACACTCTCCCGGACCTTTTCCCCACATGAGGCTTGGCGTTCTGCTTAAAGAAGAGGGTAAATTTCAGGAAGCGTTGCAGCAATTTCAGTACGTAGAGCGCATGAGGCCTCATAACCCTGAAATGCTTTTCCAGACGGGCATGACTTTCAAACAAATGGACAGATGCAACAGGTCTGTCCAGTATCTGAGCCGGTTTTTGAAGGACCCACGCGTGAATAACTACCCGAGGAAGAAACATAAGGCCGTTCAGACTATCAACGAATGTCGACAGCGTCGATAGGATGTCTGAGAACGTTTATCGTTCGACTATCTTCACGTAAATATGACGGTCGTGACTCTTTCCTTTATCATGTGTTATGCATAAGACCTATGACGCAGATGCGTATTGTTGAAACGTGTATACTTCATGTAGGATACCGCTGTCCCGGCCAACAAGCATTAGCCGAAGATAGTATAGTCATTCGTCAAAGGAAAAAATTATGAAAACAACAGCAGGTTTGTGGATTGACCACAAGAAAGCCGTGATCGTGGTTGTTACAGACAAAGGAGAAGAAATAAAATTGATAATATCAAAGGTTGAAAAACAGCCCGGACGTTCTGGCGGTGTACGCACTACGAATCCCTTTGAGCAGCAAGTTCTGGCCGATGACAGTTTGGAGAGAGTGTTTAAGGGACATCTTAACATTTATTATGACGCGGTAATTTCGTGTATTCATGACGCAGAAGCTATTTTGATATTTGGTCCAGGTGAGGCGAAGGGCGAGCTGAAAAAACGAATCAAGAGAAACAAGCTCAGTGGACACATCGTAGGGATTGAAACAGTTGACAAGATGACTCATCGCCAAATCGCAGCTAGAGTTCGACAGTACTTTTCAAAATAGTATTCTGCAATAGAACCGGGATAGAACAACCAGCAAGGAACTGCAGTGAACGCGAATAGACCGCTCCTCCGAAAATTCTAGCCGTTAATCATCAAAATTGCTTCGAATCCTCGAAATTGCTCAGTTGTCGCATGCCGTGCATATCGTAAGACTTGCCGGGTAGGAGGTCGGCAGTCCACCACCTAGCGCAAGGGTGGCATGAGGAGTAATCCAGCGCGCTAAATTCCCCGACAAAGCCCTTTCAGATGGAGCGCAGGGCTACGGGTAGCAGTGTAAGCGAGCCAAGATGTAGGCTCGTTATATACGATGAAGTTGCCTACCCTGATTCCCTCTAATGTCTACGGCAAATTGCTGAAGAAGAGTTAGCATGTCATATTGCTGCAATACCGCTTTCGTTGGTTCTTATCCGTATCGCGTTGGCTATGTCATGCACGAATATTTTCCCGTCTCCCACCTCGCCAGTCAAAGCGGCATTGACTATGGCTTTGATGATCTTATCCACGTCTTCGTCTTTTGCGACTACTTCCACTCTCGTTTTGCTCAGCAAGTTTACTTTATATGACATTCCGCGGACGTGATTTACCCACCCTTTTTGGTCTCCATGTCCCTCAACTTGAGAAAGCGTCACACCGGGATGACCTACTTTGTTCAAAGCGGCGCATACCTCTGAAGCCTTCTCCGGACGTACAATCGCTTCAATTCTTTTCATAACAAATCTCCTCTCCATAACTCGCGTACTGAAATTGATGCGGGATAGCTATCAATAGATTAACGGAAGCTTCTGATTGCTTTTTAACAGCCGTCTACGGATAGATCCAACGCTTCTTTAATAGCAAGTGATATGCCACTAATTAAGGAGAGCGGGGCTTGCTCGTAACAGGTTGAAAGCATGACTATTTGAGCAAAGCGAGGTAAATGATGGCAGCATTGGGAATATTTATCAACGACTTATATTTGAACACATATCCAAAAAGTAGGCAACAATATCATACTTTATCCATGGTTACTTCTTCTTCCAAAGAAGACCACTTGATCTTCTTCGATTTGGATGCCTGCTTCACCCTCACGACCAAATTTTATTATTATTAGTAACGTGTTATTATTAGTACTGGTGTTAGGATATTCCTTCAGGGAAGGTGAGGATGCGCGATTATCAATCATGCTATTCCGTATGCATCCTCGAAGTTGATTCCGATTGCAATATTGCATTTCTTGTATCATAATACCGATAAAAATGACCTCAATGAAACAACCCTCTGATCTTAAGGTTTTCATATCAAACAGGGAATCCATCTGTGATGAGTGCAGACAGAAGCTTGGTCGAAAAGCATGGATTACTCTGGATCGGGAAATAGGGGCGCTCTGCTTATCCTGTGCCGGCATGGAACATCTGGTCTTTCTTCCTTCCGGGAATACCGTCTTGACAAGGAGAGCTCATAAAAACTCAACCCTCGCAGCGGTAGTCCTCAAATGGAGCCAGAACAGAAAACGATACGAACGTCAAGGCATCTTGGTCGAGGAGCAGGCGTTAGAGCAAGCGGAACAAGCATGTTTAGCTGATAACGAAGTTCGAGCGCAGAGACGAGAACGTGAAGCGGAGAGGCGGGCGGAATATGATCGTGCATACATAGACCTATTTGCCAAACGTATCCACGAACTATTTCCCCTGTGCCCGCCAGGGAGAGAAGTGATCATTGCGGAACACGCATGCCGCAAATACAGCGGTCGAATTGGCCGTACAGCGTCTGCAAAGGATCTCGAGGAAAAGGCCGTTCTGTTGGCCGCAATCGCTCATATCAGACATACTGAGACGCCATACGACAGACTTTTAGCAATGGGGTATGACAGGCGGGAGGCGCGAAGTCGTGTCGAAGGCAGAGTAGACGAAATCATGCTTACCTGGAGCAATCACAGATAAATCAGGGTGTGTAAGTGGCCATGCTAAATAGATCCATCGTCATAATCCGGGCAAAAGAGCCATTTCTGCAATGGGTAAAATCACTTCCCGATCCTGCTGGTGTTTCCAAGGAGATTATCAATCATGATAATACTGCTTATCTTTTGCCAGAGTTATCATATGGATTTGAAGAGGAAGAGCTACTGGAACAGTTTCACAATATGATATTTGAAGAACAGCTTAATGGCTGGTGGACGGAAAAAAACGACTGGCCTAAGAAACGTGATCTGGAGATTTTCAAAAAATGGTTTTATGCAGAATTTCATTCCGTCGTCCTCGATCTTGTCGATGCGCCACTTCAAGATGACTAATGATACATTGATTCAAAAGACGAGATGTTTGCGAAATCCAATGTTTCCGGATAAACCATGTGATCCGTGCCATGTTCGTGAAACGCGAGGTTCTTCTTTAGTTTTCACCTGAGATATGGCGGACCAGGTTGTATACACCAACTAGAAATCGTTAGATGCAATATCCCAAAGCACTTCGACCGCTGTGTAAGAAATAATTACGTTTTCTCTTTCACTAAGGAGGGCATTATACATGCGCACCATTATTCGAATCGCACTGTTAGTCGTGTCGCTGGCTCTTTCGGGAACCGCGGTCTTCGCCATGGGCATGCAAGACATGCCGAAAAGTGCCGGCATACCAGAGTCTGCTGCTAATAGTGCCAAGACGGCTGTACTGATCTCTCCAGAGCTTACCATTAATAGTGCGAGAACCGCGATACTGATCATGGACTATCAGAATGATATCGTAGGAATGTTGCCTGAGAACGTGCAAGTACCTCTTCTGGATAGAGCAAGCACCATACTTCAGAAGGCGCGGCAAGCCCACCTGCCCATTATCTATGTCGTGGTGCGATTTCGTGACGGTTACCCTGAGATCAATCCGCGGAACAAACTCTTCAGTAGTTTAAAAGAATCGGGACGCCTACGTGAAGGTACATCCGGGTCCGAAATCCATGATAGGGTAGCGCCGCAGCCGGAAGATATTGTAGTAACAAAACGCCGTGTTGGAGCTTTTTCTACTACCGACCTGGAAACGATTCTACGCGCAAAAAACATTAACACGCTCGTATTATTCGGCATTTCGACGAGCGGCGTGGTCCTTTCCACAGTACGCTGGGCCGCCGACCTGGATTACTCACTCGTGGTCGTATCGGACGCCTGCGCAGACCGAGATGCGGAAGTGAACCGCGTATTGATGGATAAGGTTTTCCCCTGGCAGGCTACTGTCGTGACTACCCGAGAATTACTCAACGCTATTGGAGCTAAAGAGGTAAAGTGATGATTGTGCAAGGCAGGTTGGAGGACTGAACGAGTAAGATATGTTCTCGCAGTCTACACCATAAATCAAGAGTGAACGTTTCACATAAATATTATGCAGCGTGATCTGCCGCTTAAAGTAAGATGAGATTAAAAACAATATCCCCAATTTTTATGTTTTGCACGATCGTTCATCTATCAGTTTTTTTGCTGAAATTGCCTGGAACGTGCTTTTCGGCTCTATCGCTTGTGCGCCTGATCAATTGACCGAGGCATTTGAATTCATCTTTAGTCCTCTTCCCCTCAAAAATTCCTACGTGCTTTCGAACGCGAGTGCGGAGTCAATAGCACTGCAATTGATGGTAACATTTGTTGTTGCAGCCATACCGAGCTTTACAATCGGAGACCCTCTGTTCTTGCGATATTTCAATAAACGGCTATAATGAGTGAGTAGTACTTCCTTTTATTTTGTCCTGTGCCAACCGAATCAGAAACTTGCTTTATATAGAACTTAGCAATGGAGAAATACACATCATATGTTTTTTCTGACAGCCTTGATTTCAGGGCACATTGATCAAGCGCATAGGATATTGCAAAAATTCGGCTTGTTCATTGCTGCACTGGATGTCATCGGATTTGTGGGTTATTGAGGAGAGCTATTTAACAAATGGTTCGGGCGGGAGGAAAGAAGAAGAATGAAGAAAACAGTACTCATCACCGGGTGTTCATCGGGTATCGGCAAGGCAACTGCCGCTTTCTTTGCAGATAGGGGATGGAACGTCGTCGCGACGATGCGTACGCCGCTTGCAGAAACGGTTCTGGTTCGCATGAGCGACGTGTTGGTAACCCGCCTGGACGTTCAGGAAAGAGAGAGCATCTACCTGGCGATCGAGAACGGGATCGAGCGTTTTGGAAGGATCGATGCTTTGATCAATAACGCGGGCTTCAGCCTGTTCGGCGTTTTCGAAGCCATCCCAAGGGAGAAGGTGCATGAGGAGTTCGACGTCACTGTCTTCGGCGTCATGGAGGTCACTCGGGCTATTCTGCCGCACTTTAGGAAGAATAAAGGTGGGCTGATCATCAATATTAGCTCACGCGCCGGCCTCGTCGGCTTGCCGATGATATCGCTTTATTGCGCCGCCAAATTCGCGGTAGAAGGCTTTTCGGAGTCATTGGCCTACGAACTTGCGTCCCAGAACATCATCGTTAAGATCGTTGAACCCAGCGGCGGCGTCTCTAACACCAACTTTTCCAATCGGATGGGCAAGGAGCTGTCGGGCGTTAAACTTGCGGATTACGACGCCTTTGTAGCTCACACGAATGCGATCTTCGCCCGCATGGTGGCGAGTCGGAAGACGAGTGCGGACGAGGTTGCGAAGATCATATACGATGCTGCAACGGACGGCACGGGCCAACTTCGCTATTTCGTCGGCGAGGACGTCGGAAACCTGGTTCAGGCGAAGCGAGAGATGTCCGATCAGGGCTATGTCGAGTTTACGAGGTCTCGGTTCCTGTCGAAGTCATGAGTTCGGGACATCGGGATTGCCGCTTATCTTAATACAGGTATCAGCTTGCATTCCGCAGCAATTATCGACCAGCGTCATTACACGATTGTTGGTGGTGATAGGGCTGCCAGAGTTTGTGAAGAAGCAGTGAATACCGTTTGAAGTATGGAGACAAAAATCCTTCATCCTATGAGTTGTTGTCGTATAAAAGATACCATAGAAAGACAAAAAAACTTTATTTTTTGAAGTACAAAATCGGTCTTTATCCCTCATTCGAAGATGGGTTGAATACCTCCTCGAGGTAGTATCCCGCAAGGTCTAATATAAATACGCCATGGCCCCTTCTCTCAATCCAGATGAACCACAGACGATCCTGAGGCACCGTCCATTCGCGCTATTCTGGTTCGCCCGGGTGGCGACCATGGTCGCCTTCCAGATGCAGGCAGTTGCCGTGGGTTGGCAGATCTACGCACTCACCGGTAGTGCATTGTATCTCGGCCTTGTCGGGCTTGCACAGTTCCTGCCCATGTTTCTGCTGACGCTCGCCGTGGGCCACGTTGCAGACCGTTACGACCGCCGCACCATTGCACGGATCTGTCAGATTGTTGAGGGCCTGGCCGCTTTCGCACTGGCATGGGGGAGCGCCGCCGGCTGGCAGAGCAAGGAGACGATCCTCTTCATCATGTTCGTCGTCGGTGCCGTACACGCCTTCGAAGGGCCGACCATGCAGTCGCTCCTGCCCGGCCTGGTCACCGGCAAACTCCTTCCTCGAGCACTTGCCTGGTCCGCGTCGGCAATGCAGACCGCAACCATCGTCGGGCCGGCGCTCGGCGGCCTCTTGTACACTGTGGGCCCAACCGAGGTCTATGCAGCAGCGGGGGTCTTGTTCTTAGCTGCAAGCGTATTTCTCGGTTTCCTCCGCGCTGTCCGCCCTCCTGTCATGCGCGAACCTGCGAGCATAAAATCGGTTTTTGCCGGCATCAACTTCATCCGTAGCCGTCCCGAGGTCTTGGGCGCTATATCCCTCGACCTCTTTGCCGTGCTTCTGGGCGGTGCTACGGCTCTCCTGCCTATCTATGCGCGCGACATTCTGATGGCCGGACCGTGGGGGCTGGGCCTCCTTCGTTCGGCGCCTGCAGTGGGCGCTCTCGCCATTTCCCTTTTCCTGGCTCGCCATCCGCTTAAGCGCCGCGTGGGCAGAACCATGTTCTATGCCGTGGCGATCTTCGGCGTTGCAACCATCGTGTTCGCACTTTCGACATCCTTCCTCCTGTCTCTGGCCTCCCTTGCCGTACTTGGAGCCGCCGACGTGATCAGCGTTGTCATCAGGCACTCACTGGTCCAGATCGAGACGCCTGACGAGATGCGGGGCCGAGTAAGCGCCGTTAACTCCTTGTTCATCGGAACATCGAACCAACTGGGAGAGTTCGAGTCGGGGATCACCGCAGCCTGGTTCGGCGCGGTTATCGCCGTCCTGATCGGAGGCATCGGCACGATCATCGTCGTAGCACTGTGGATGCGAATTTTCCCGCAGCTGGTACAGACCGATACTTTGGATTCGAAAAAATGAGGTATGATGGTTAAATTGTACATTGAAGTCAGTAAAAACAGAGACGAAGATGTCGGGATGAAAGAGATTGTCAGGGACGGAAGTCCATACTGGTATCAAATAATAGGGGCTTTTATTAATATTTTTTAAAAAGGAAGAAAACGGTGCAACTTTTCACACTCAATCGTGTCAAATTATGTATAATGGGATTATTTATAGATTGCCAACTGATCCCAGCGTGAGACGTTTGCACAGCTTTGGATACAATTTTATTTGCCGTGAAAGAATTTAATGAGAACCAGGTGCCTGCAAGCGACCCCAAAGAAAATAGAGGAAGGATCTGCGCCTGTGAATAAGACCTGCATAAAAGGCTTTTTGCTTGCATTTTTTGTGTGCATTCCGGTGCTCCTGTCTGTTCAGGTCTGGGCGGATGGCCAGGACTTGACATACTCAATATCATTCACGAATGATGACCTGGATAACCTTCTTGCGCCCATTGCTCTCTATCCGGACCCGCTGCTGGCCCAGATACTGCCGGCTTCGACATATCCGACAGAGGTTGAAGATGCGGAAGCGTGGCTAAACAGCGGCGGAGATGTGGCAGGTATTGAAGAGCAGCCCTGGGATGAGTCCGTTAAAGCAATTGCCTATTACCCGAGCATTCTTAAAATGATGGCTGAGAATATGGATTGGACTGCCAACTTGGGAGACGCCTTTCTCAACCAGCCGGAAGACGTGACAAGTTCGATACAGCGACTGAGGCAGCAGGCAAGTGATGCTGGCAATCTGGTGAGTAACAATGAACAAAGTGTCATGACAGACGATGGCTATATCGAGATCATTCCGGCTCAACCTGAGTATATGTATGTCCCTCAGTATGATCCTTTGATTGTGTATAGCCGAAGATGGGCTCCAGGCATGCCTCCTTTTATTAACTTTCACTTTCGTCTGACAATCGGGGGTTGGCTTGGTATGGACTTTGACTGGGGTCAACACGATATAATTCATCATGGCTGGAATCGGCCTGGCTGGGTTAATAATGCAAGACCCTACGTTCACGTAACGAATGTTTATATCGACAGCAGCAGACCCGACATACATCAGACCTGGAGACATGACGCATCACATGGAGATCCCGCAAGATACCTGGCATCACACCCCAGTGGTCCTAATGCAAGCAGGTATGCGCGTACAACTGAAATCAGAGGGGGCACTACAAGACCGACTGGGCCCTCGGGAGCTATGTTCGCACCTAAAGGCGATACCAATGCATACAGCAATCGCGGCAAGGAAAGTCGCGGTATTGTGAACCAAATGCCGACACCGCCGGCTCAACGTATCAGCCAACAATCAACACCACAAGCTCCACGTGTTAGCACCGAATTAAATCAGCCCAGTACTGGCTCCGAGCGTATGCAGCCTGAAAGGACGCCTTCGGTCACTTTTGGTGGTTACCGCGGAGCTAATGAGGCCAGGGAACAGAGTCTTCGTGGCCAGAACAGCCGCCAGGGCAGTGAGAGTGCACACTCTTCCGCTGTCCCGGTGAGCCATGGCAGTGCTCCCACGGGCGGGAATGCCTCCAGGGGGAGACAACGCTGAAAGCCGTAACTGATTTGCTTCAACTATGTTTTGCTAAATCGAATTTAGACAGGGAGGAAACTATGGAGTCAATTCAACAGAAATCCATATCTCGCTCCTCACGGGGTATGGTTTTTATTGCTGCATTATTGGTAACCGCAGTGTCGGTCTTTGTCTGGAGCATGCCGCTTATGGCGGCGGCATCGCAAAAACTTTTCTCCTCTCCCGAAGATGCTTTGAAAGGACTCGTTGAGGCTGTCAAGGCAAAAGACAAAGCTGCGCTCGATCAGATATTCGGACCCTTCGCAAAAGACCTTCGCTCTAATGATGCGGTGCAGGCTGCCACCGAATTTGATGAATTTACCAAACACGTAGCAGAGAAAACCAGCCTCGTGAAAGAGAATGATTCAAAGGTGATCATTTACATAGGCAACGAGAACTGGCCATTTCCGATTCCCCTGGTAAAAATGAATGACCAATGGTTCTTTGATACGGTAGCGGGCAAAGAAGAGATTCTGAACCGCAGGGTCGGGGAAGACGAACTCACTGCCATACTGGTCTGTCACACATACGTCAAGGCACAGCGCGAGTATGTCCTGAAGGACTGGAATGGTGACGGGATCCTTGCGTATGCACAGAAACTTCGGAGTGATCCCGGCAAGAAGAACGGTCTCTTCTGGAGGCACGCGCAAGGCGAAGCAGTGAGCCCATTGGGTGAACTCGTGGCACAGGCCAGAATCGCGGGCTATAAAAAGGGAAAGTCTGTGTTCAAGGAACAGCCGGTGCCGTTTCATGGCTACTATTTCAATATATTGACAAAACAGGGAGAGCATGCGCCAGGCGGGAAGTACAATTACATCATCAATGGCAACATGGTCGGTGGCTTCGGCCTGGTCGCATTTCCATCAGACTGGGGCAAGTCGGGGGTGATGACCCTTATCGTCAACCAGCAAGGCAAGGTTTTTCAGAAAAACCTCGGACCGGACACTACGAAGATCGCTCAGGAGATGCAATCGTACGATCCAGACGAGACTTGGACCCCGGTTAAGGAATGACGAATCCTTTAGATCTCCACGTTAGCGAACCCGCGGGAGGATTAAAAAGTCCCTTCTGAGCTAGGCAACGAGTTGAATGCTTAAACAATATCGCTCAGAAAGGTTTAAATTGACACCTCGCAGATTCCAATTGCAGATAGTCGCTGTGAGATGAGAAGTCGGAAGCCCGGGTGTTTCTACTAGGCTGGTATTTATCTACAGAGATAGTTTTGCTATCTATATAAGTAAGCGGGATGCCATGAAGGTCATCCCGCTATTTTATTTAAGAGTCAATCAACCACTCCTAAATGAGTTGACAAAAAGGCAAGAAGCACCGCAGCGGCCCATCCACACCCTGCCCTGGCAGAACTTTTCCTGGACAAGCTGTGCCTGGAGTAAAGATACATAAAAAATAGTTGAGTATACAGCAAGTAGTATCAAATATTATTTACATGATGCCTGTGCTATCCTCTAATTAGGCATAAAGAGGAGTGCACTATGACCCACATCACCGATGCCCTCATCCCTGTGTTGGCCCTGATCCTGGTCGGATTTGCTGTCCGGCGCACCAACTTTCTGCCATCCTCGTTCTGGCCCTCGGCCGAGAAGCTGACCTATTTCCTGCTCATGCCAGCTATTCTGATCCATAGCCTGGCAGAGAAAAAGATCAATTCTCTGCCCTGGCTGAAGATCCTGTTGACCGTAGAGGGCGCGGTGCTAGCCAGCGCGCTGCTGGTGACGTTGTGGTGGCTTGCGAACCGGCGCATGGGCGGTCCAGCCTTTACTTCGCTCTTCCAGGGAGGGGTGCGCATCAACACCTTTGTGGCGCTAGCTCTGGCGGAAAACCTGTTCGGAAGGGACGGCCTGTTCCTGGCCGCCTTGGGTGCCGGCTTTATGATCTTCTTGATCAATGTACTTTGCGTCTCAGTCTTCTCGTTGATGGTGAACAATGGCGGGAGAATCTCCCTAAAACGTTTGCTGGCCGATCTGCTTCGCAACCCGCTCATCCTGGGGTGCGTCATCGGGGTGGGGCTGAACGCTTCGGGCATGAAGCTGCCGCTGGCAATCGACGGCATACTATTACTTGGAGGAAAAGCGGCCTTTCCGGTGGGTTTGATGACGGTAGGAGCAGCTTTCCGGGCTGGCAACCTGGGGATGCACTGGCAACCCTTGTTGGTAAGCAGCTTCGTGCAATTTTTCTGCAAGCCCGTGGTCGCTTGGGGGCTGGCGACATCAATTGGGCTGTCCGGTATGGCCTTGGATGTTGTGGTACTGCTGTTCAGCGTGCCTACAGCCCCTTCGGCCTACATTTTATCCCGGCAGATGGGCGGCGACTATGACAGCATGGCCGTCATCATCACCGGGCAAACCTGCCTGTCGTTTGTCACCCTGCCGCTCACCATCTGGTTGTTGCAGTGAGGCTCAGATAGTCTCCCGGATTGGCAGGATCACCATTTTGGAAAATGCAGGTTTCAAGCATTTATCTTCAACTATTTCCCAAAAAAAAGAGCGACATTTATTTTCCTATCCTCTTGCCTCCCTGATCCCTATGCGAATATAGTGTTTCATTTTAACTCTCGGCCACATGAAGAAATCCGTTCTGATTTTGCGAAATCTTTATACCAAAAATGATAAGCTTAAATTAGGAAGGTTACAGAACACCTTAGTGTTGAGTGGTCTAGCGGAAGTGATCATATATAATCTCAAGGAAAAAAGTCAGAACAACTGGTGGAGTTCGTCATAGTTGCAGGGTTCAAGGTGCATGCGTGCTGATTCCTCGCA
Organism: Nitrospirota bacterium; assembly: GCA_963826885.1. Classification (GTDB taxonomy): domain Bacteria; phylum Nitrospirota; class UBA9217; order UBA9217; family UBA9217; genus JAJYKN01. Next base: position 197,931 of record CAWGYL010000003.1, read on the forward strand.
CTGGTGCTCTACGTTTGTCACTTTGATGACGAAATGCAAATATCTTATACTATGTAAAGTTAAAAAGGATGTTTCTATGAGTTTTGAGTGGAACGATGACCTGAACACGGGAATCAGCAATATCGACAGCCAGCACAAAGAACTATTCGCCAGATTCAATGAATTGCTGCAAGCGTGCAATACGGCCCAGGAAAAAGATGCAGTCGGAAATTACCTCAACTTTCTTCGTGATTATGCTATTTTTCATTTTACAGCAGAAGAAGGAGAAATGACTAATCGCAAATATTCTCGTTATCCCGAGCATAAAGCTGAACACGAGATATTCAAAAAGCAGATTAATCAACTCTATGAAGGCTATACGACACATGGTGTGAACATGCAAGTCTTTGTGATGACAATTCGGACATCGGGGGAATGGCTTGTGAATCACATCCGTAAGACCGACACAGCCATGGCCGAATATCTTCGAAACGAAGTTGGGCCCGCTTCAAGTGCTTAGAACTTTTCCCTCGGATCCCGATATTAAGCCAAGAACGCGTATCTTAAGACAGAGGCAGACCAAGGGCTTGTAGAAAGTTTTATTTTGGCGAGAAAGATCTCTTTGTAAAATCAATTGATGGCAGGAGCCTCACAATCGCCTATGCGACATTGAAAACGCCACTCTGAGCAAAGCGAATGTTTTTTTTCCAAAATGTTTGAGATCCGTCACGGCATTTTCAGGGTGAGACGTCTATACGGCTTTTTAATGGCCTGCAGATGCCTGTTTTAAGTAATCCGATCGAGAGGTTGAAGCGACCCACCCGCAGATTGATGGATGTTACAACCAATATTCTATAGCCGTTTTATTGGTCACCGTGCATGATAGTTATATATGGGTAGAGCATGAGGTTAATCTTTCCCATTTAATCATAAGGGATATTGCACTTTCAATCTACCCAAAATAGAAACCTCCTGCTAAGAATTAGTTTATAGGTGAACTAAATTCAAGAGACAGGAGGCTTCTATGAACTATATCGATGATATCAGACTTGAGCAATTTCGGTTACTGAAGAAAGAAATTCGTGGTTCGGAAGAGTATTTGATCATTGGGATTGATGTGGCGAAAGAGAAGCACCGTGCTTTTTTTGGTACTGCGCAAGGCAAGACGCTTTTAAAGAATGTGGTCATTGACAACACAATCGAGGGATTCGAAAAGCTGGATGCGTATGTGGAGCGCGTCAAGATTCAATACAGTCTGCCGAAAGTCGTTTTCGGGATCGAGCCGACGGCAGACTACCACAAGCCCCTGGCGGAGCATCTGATCAAATGCGGTCTGATGGTCGTTCTTGTTGGCGGCATGGCAGTAAAGAACAACCGGCAGCTTCTGAACGGTCGATGGGATAAAAACGATGACAAGGATTCGGCCAATATTGCTGATCTCATTGCCCAGGGAAAATGTATGTTTTATGAATATCCCTTGATGACGCTTCAAAACGTGCGCGTACTAAACGCACTCAAGAGGCGACTGAAGAAGCGGGAACACGGCATAAGCGCGTATATTCGCAATCATATTCTTGCACAGTATTTCCCTGAGTTGGATACGTACTATGGATCGTCAGAGACCCTGGCGGTAGTGCGGGAATGTCTGGATCCTTCCGCTATCGCCGGCATGGAATACGATGATTTCTGCCGTACCGTAGCACCAGGCAAAATGACGTTGGCTCGGGAACGCAGGGTGGGAGCGATTTGGAGGACCGCGGTCAATTCCGTTGGCTGCACCATGGGAGAGGCTGCCTTCCATGAAGCTCAGATTGCAGTAGACAGTTTGAAACAGGTTAGGCAGGAGATCAAAGCGGTTGAAGACAAGCTTGAGAATGCCTGTCTTGAGTTTCCGGAGTATACGTACCTCTTGAGCATTCCTGGGTTTGGGCCGGATGTTTCCGCCAAGGTCCTCGGAGCCATCGGCGATCCCCACCGCTTTACAAGCGGCAAACAGGTTTTGCGGTTGGCGGGTTTTGATCTTTGCGCACAGAGAAGCGGAAAAACGTCAAACAGGGCAACGCCGACCATCTCCAAACAGGGCAAGTCGGATCTGAGGTGCGCGTTATACCAGGCAGCGTTCATTGCCTCGATTAAGAGCAAGGACTTTATTCCCTATTTTACGAATAAGCTTGCTGGACGGGCGAAGGAAAAAGGGATTGGTACTAAAATGAGGGTGAAGCTCGCCGCGAAGCTCTTGATTATTGCTTGGACACTGATGAAAAAAAAGGAGTGCTTCGACCCAAAATACCTTAAACTGGAAAAGCGCGTAGAACAAAAAGCAGCCGCATAATGGTGTACGCAAAATTTATTTCGACGGGAGAGCCCGGGCTTATGATAGTTGAGGGCAGTTGACCTCGTCACCTACAATACAGGGCCTCTCGTTTGAACGATAGAATCTGGATAAGGTATTCTTGGCGGCCATACGGCACGCCGCATAGGTAACATAACTATTAGAGATGTCGTTCGTCTGGTTGCGAGAGACTCGTCGATAAAAGTGATAACGGCGTAAATGCCGAAAGAGAGAGGTGCGTTTTTAATATATTGATCAAGTTATCCTGTTGAATAAAAATAAATTAAATCTTCTTCTTGACAGGAGCGTTATAGTATGTAGATGGTCGAGGGAGCCGGTATATTTTGAATGAGGTTAAGGATTCTGGTTGCAATGTCTAGTGACGAATCTTTCCTGAAGTTTACGTATCGGAACTGACCGGTCAGGCTGCCTGCTTCATCCCCTATTTGATAAGCGGCGCGAACGCATTAATATAGAGATAAAACCAGATTTAAGTTAATATATATCAAGAAAGAAATATGATTAGGTCTTTGATGGAAAAATGAAAAGGTATAAAACATGAAAAGATTGTTCATTTTAGCGCCTGCGGCATTGTGTATCTTGGTTTTAATAACTGGAAATATCCATGCGCAATCCGGGCAAGCGGCAGGAGAACAACCTCCAGTTGCTCAGCCATTGGTCCGGGAAGGAGATTTAGCAGTCAAGCTTGTTGATGCGCTTAAGCTGGGAACAGCTACCAGCGAGGCAGAAGCAGAGAGCCTGCTCGGGAATGCTGGTATCACGCCTCGGAACGGGTGGATTGCTGATTACCCGGTTACGCCTGACGTTATCGGAGAGTTGACGCAGTCAATAGGCGTTGCGGCTGATTCCAAAAGCATAAAAATGGAGAAAGGCGAAGCTTTGCAGGCATTTCAGGATGTTACGGCTGGGGTTAACTTAGCTGTCAGCGGTGGTACTCCTGGACAGACGTCCCAGCCAGGTACAAGTAATATCACTACTCCTGATAATACTGTGCTAAATGGATATTACGACGACCAAGGCCCGCCAACTGTGACCTATTACCCCCCTCCTCCGGATTACGCTTACTTATACACATGGGTCCCCTATCCCTTCTGGGGTTGGGATTTATGGTTTCCCGGATTCTACGTCCAGGCTGATTTCTACAGGGTTGTCCATGTCCATGGTAGAGTGGAAGTTATCTCCAATCATTTCGTTGATCACCGCACAAACAGGGTTGTTCGAATTGATCCTTTGAGGAGATTCAATGGACGGACCTTTGCAGGCATAGGTGCACCGCACGATGCAAGACGTTTCATTTCCCCCGGAGTGCGAGGAGGGAATGAATCTATATTTAAAGGCTCCCGTGATCGGGCAATGTCTGGGGGAAAGAGAACATATCCGCCGCCTTCCCATGGAGGTAGGGTAGGTCATCAGCCCTCTGGTGGCGATAGAGTACCGTCTGGGGAGAGAAGAGAACATTAACCCGTTACTCAGCAAATGTGCAATAAAAAACCACGTCATTGATTTTCGTCATATTGAGGCAAGTTACGAGGAGTTATTCCGAAGGCTGGTCGTCAGGATCATCGCGGTAACGTTTAATTACTGATGTCTGTCCCCAAGTGAGAACCCTTCCGGTTGGCGGCAGATGAGGACCCTGCTCGGACAACGAAGGTTTACGTAATGCATTGCGACTTGAGAAAAGTCGCAAAATCTTTTGATCGGAGAGTGCACATATGAAATGGCTCGAAAAGTACGCAAACGACGCTTACGCACTGTTGCGCATCATGGCGGGATTCATGTTCGCGTTTCACGGCGCCCAGAAAGTCCTGGGCGTGCTATCCGAGTTCCAGCCGCCGGTTGGATCCCAGCTCTGGTTCGGCGGGATCATCGAACTTCTGGGAGGGCTTGCGATACTACTGGGGTTCAAAACGCGCATTGCGGCTTTTCTCTGCAGCGGCGAGATGGCCGTGGCTTATTTCCAATTCCACTGGAAGTTCCAAATCGGCACCAAGTTTTTTCCGGCAATTAATAAAGGCGAGTTGGCAGTCCTCTACTGTTTTGTTTTTCTCTACATTGCCTGCCGAGGCGGGGTAAAATGGAGCCTTGACAGCAGGCACCTATAGCATACAAGGCGCTTCAGCCACCGTGCATATGCTGCCGGGGAGAGTTCATTTTTTTCGTGATTGATTCTAAGGGGCGCCGTCGACGCGAAAAAGTATCTTCTTGCGAGAAACGGGACACCCCACGCAGAGCTATTCGTTTTCTGCCTCTTTATTTAGTTGGGGCGTCAGCCTACCTTCTTTTTGGTGAGCTATTTGCTTGAGACTTTCCGGCAGGAGAGGCATAAATATGGCCGGCGATGAACTACGAGATAAATATCCTGAGAATCCAAGATGGATACATAGGTCAACTGCGGATAGAAGAGTTAATTCAATTGAGAGGCTAAAGCAATATGAGCGTATTAATCGGGAAAGAAATCGAAAAAGCTTTAAAAAATAAATTGATCGTTATCGAACCCCTCAAAAAATCACAGATCGGTCCTGGTTCAATTGACCTCACTCTAGGTAATGATTTCAGGATTTTTAAAAAACGATCAAAGATTTACCATATAAAAAATGATTCTTATTTTCAAGATATAACCAAAGCCGTTCATGTTAAAGATGGTGGCTATATAAATATAAAGCCAGGTGAGATGATTTTAGGAATCACGAAAGAAAAAATTACTCTTGCCGATAATATATCCGGACGTCTTGAAGGCAGAAGTAGGTTTGCACGTTTCGGGCTAGCTGTTCATGTTACGGCTGGTTTTATGCATCCGGGCATCTCTAACCATCAAGTTTTGGAAATAGTAAATTTAGGGCATGCACCATTAGCCTTATATCCTGGTACCAAGATTTGTCAATTTATCTTTGAAAAATGCGACGGTCATGCTAAATATCGAGGAAGATTTGTTGAGCAAGTTAGACCTTAAATTCTTCTTGAATCATGCACCCTGCATATGACGTACGATTTACATATACAACCAGAACTGTGAATTTCGATTCAGCGCATTTTTGTGGGCTAAGTTCCCGAAGACCAAAGGGTCGATTAGATGCATTGTCGTGATAGAAATGTCACAATACATATTTCTTTGTACTATCATCGCCGTGGATGGCAGATACTTTAAGGATGAATGACGCCTGATTAGACAAAGGAGGGCTCTCTTGTGAAGCTTACAGCCGGATTGATCCTGTTTATTGTTATCATATCTGCTTCGCCGCCGGTTCATGCCGAAGAGAAGTGGACTGCTGAAATTTTCGGCGGCTCATCCTATAGTTTTCCGACGCCCTTAAGGATCCGCCAACCCGGCTATGAGGATATCGATATCACAGCACGATACGAGACAAAACCCTTTGAAAATGACCCCTATTACGCATGGCGCATTGGAAAATGGCAAGATGACAGCGCTTGGGAATTCGAGCAGGTTCACCAAAAACTCTACCTAACAAACAAACCAGCCGAGGTGCAGCAGTTCCAGATTACATACGGCTACAGTCTTTTCACTCTCAACCGCGCTTGGAAGTCCGGTGGATTTATATACCGGTTCGGCGCTGGAGTAGTCGTAACAAGTTCCTTCTCGATCGTTCGCGGAGAGAGATACGAGCAAAACGGTGGACTATTTGATACCGGTTATTTTTTAAGCGGCGCTACGATGCAGGGTGCAGTGGGCAGGAGAATTTATCTCGCAAAAAATCTTTTTCTCGCGCTTGAGGGAAAACTTACGGCCTCGTATGCGCGCGTCAACATCGCCAATGGGTATGCACAAGTGCCAAACGCGGCAGTCCACTGGCTCTGCGGTCTGGGATATGATTTTTAAGAGAGGATGCCCGATGTGACAGGGGATAGACAAAATGCAAAAACATTCTTTTGCATGTTTTTCTGGCGGCAAAGTTCCTGCCTGTTTGCCCCTGCACTGAAGCAACTATATTTCCTCGACATTTGCCAAAATGTATGGCAGACGTATCGAATATTGTTATCGATTGCCGTGAGCTTTCCTCCCTGTCGTCTGCGCGTATACCGATTTTGCTGGATTGCAACTTTCACGTAGAAAAGAACAACTGGCTGTAGTATTATTGTTTGTATAAAGGGTTAGTTCCAATTGGTCACTTTTACACTTTTTAAGTTAATTTGTTGTTCATATTTCTGCTGTATGGTTATCTTGCAGGTTGGGTTAAGCGCTGTGACCGATGCGGCAATGAACAGAGGGTCTCTCTATGAAGCAAAACAATACGACAAGAAAATCCCATTGCAGTATTTGTGGCAAGAGGCTAAGCGAGAAGACAGACTCCAGCACGATCCGGTGGAAGCCCGGCTATATAGACGACACGGGGATCCTTTGCGATTCCTGCCATGCCGCCAAGAAGAGCAGCAAAGACCAGGGGAGCGATCGCTCATAATATAATTATCATGCGGGCTCATATACATCCTACATCCTTTTGCAGTTTCCATTCTTCGCAACGCTTGATGCTTCAACCTATATTGCGTAGTTTCTCTTCTTAAGTAAATTATTTCCCATGAATGCAAGGTGTTATATGCTTCTCGTGTATTTTTATTCCCCCCTGTCACCGATCCGGAGGCATAGCAATATCCTTTTGATGCCCAGACAACTAATCAAAGCAGAATAGAAAGGGATACCGCGTGAACATCATCGCACTAAACGGAAGCGCTAGGAAGAACGGGAACGCGGCGATGCTGCTTGAAAAGGCCCTTGAAGGCGCTGCATCACGGGGAGCAACGACCGAGCTTGTTCATTTGTATGATCTCGACGATAAAGGATGCCGCAGCTGCTTTGCCTGCAAAACGAGAGGCGGCAAAAGCTACGGCGTATGTGCGGTGAAAGACAGTTTATCGCCGATCCTGAAAAGGATCCGCGAAGTTGATGCGCTCATTCTGGGATCGCCGATCTATTTCGGAACCGTCTCCGGAGAGATGAAATCATTCATGGAGCGGTTGCTTTTTTCCGTTTTGGCATATACCGATCCGCCCACCTCTCTTTTCCCTAGAAAAATCCAGGCGGGGTTCATCTATACGATGAATGCGACCGAGGAGCAGCTGAATAGCTATGGCATCGGCCAGCATGTCGCTTTAAACGAGAGATACCTGAAGAGAATATTGGGGTCCTCGGAGTCACTCCTGAGCTTTGACACGTACCAGTTTGACGATTATACAAAGGTGGTTGCCGACCTGTTCGATCCCGAGAAAAAAGCAAGAAGACGCAAAGAGTTTTTTCCGAAGGATTGCGAGCGAGCTTTTGAAATGGGTATAGATTCACCAAAACGGCAAGTTAATACACAACATGGTTTTTTCATACTACAATAAGCTGTCGATCACCCAAAAACGCATTTACCGTAAGAGCGATGAGGTCCACGCCGTCCCGTTGCCTGATGTGGAAACGCTGCGCCCGCTTATTGTCCGTCTGACTTCTGCGCTGGAGCTTGAAAACCGAGAACTGACCGAGGAGATCTGCCGAACGTTGGCAGCGAGCATGGCAGGACGCCTCGGCATTGCGCCGCTCCGCGTAAAAGTGCTCGCGGTGAGGCCGTCTGCCACATGGGGTGAACTGCATGGGTTGTATAAACTGGCCGAAGACAAGGCTTCTGCGGTTATTACGCTATGGATGCGCACGGCCAAGCATCGTCGCATCGTCGCATTTCGCGCGTTTCTCCGCACGCTCCTTCACGAGTTCTGCCACCACCTGGATTATCATTTGTACCGTCTGCCTGACTCATTTCACACCGAGGGCTTCTATAAGCGTGAATCCAGCCTCTTCCATCAATTGTTTCCGATGAATGAACAACCTGATACCGGCATTTTATCATAGAGGAAACGGAAGACGCGAATGTCCTCTCCAAACCGTCGTATCTGTGAATGCCTTGGTGTCGTAGAAAAATCCGAGGTATGTACCATTACACAAATTGACAAATATAGACGTTGCAGCGTTCAGTCAAGATACCTTTTTGAATTATATACTCGTTTCATTATTCGTTAGCTGGCATATTTCATCATGAAGCTGTGCTTAAAAACCTGGTGTTGCTGATTGGGCAATGATAAAATAACAAAAGGTAGCTTTGACCGTCTTGAGTGATGGGGTCAGTACTACAAATGCAGCAGGAGGGCCAACGCGATCGATGGTTGCCTGCAATCTGCGCTTACAGACGCACCTTCAGAACCAGGTACATGCTATGAGTATATAACCGTTGAGACACCTGGAAATTTCGCAATATATACAGTGTATAGGGAAATCAGAGACACTTGCCTTTCCGCGGACGGCATTTAAGGTTGGGATCAATCATGCGTAACCTCGTTCTAACGCAGATGGGTGGTAATATGTCAATAAGAAGATTCGAGAAGTATCTATCACTCCTTGTTATTCTTTTTGTCTCGCTTTTCTCATGTATGGATCACCCCCTGCAAAATAACGGATCCCTCACGGAAAAGATCATTGAAGCATACGGAGGCAGGGAACGACTGGCAAAGGTCGTATCGGTGTCGGCCGAAGGATGGATAACAGCGCTGATGCGTGGCGACGAAGGTATATACAAGCGGACTTTCAGAAGGGACGGCAGGCTGTCTGTTGATATCAACTATACCCACTCGACAGAAAAAAGGATTCTGAGCGGAAGCATAGGCTTTCGGGGTACCGGGGGGCAGGTCGAAGAGGTATCTGGCCCCCGGTATCTAGCCATGGTATATCAGTATAACGAATTAAACCTGCCATACGGATTGCTCGACAATAGCTTTACTGTGAATGAGTTGCGGAGGGAGACACTGAACGGCGCAGATGTGCGCGTGCTCCTGTGCACTGACCGTGCGGGCAACGAGATGCAGGTTTTCGTGAACGCAGAGAGCTACCGGATCGTCAAAACCCTTGCTACTTTTTACATGGGGAACCAGGAGACGAGTCTGAGCGCCGAATTCAGCGATTTCAGAATTGTCGACGGGATCCTTTTTCCGTTCAGGATCGTCAATTACGCGGGCGGGAGCAAAATAAGCGAAACCATTATTACCCGATATGTGGTTAATCCTCCAACTAATGATTCACTCTTTACTCCCTGAGTGTGAATCATACACAGTGTTGCATAAAAGCATTATCGTATGTCATGTTCTCCGCACAAGACATTCTTACTGTGGTTGTTGTCGTTATGGCGGGCAACAATATCTTCCCTCAAAATACCCTCTTGGTATCAGGTAAAATAGTTCTATATTATGTTCTCCACTAATAAAAAAGCCCCAAATTCATGGGGGCTTTTTTCATAATCGTATCAGATCTCTAATTTTGGGAACTAAGTCCAATAATATTTAGCGCTGCAACGCTCTTTTTGGCATCAGAATCGTATTTCTTCTTATAAAACATGATACCTATAAATACGTTCAGAGGGTTGGATCTCTCGAGAAATGGAATCGGGGGTTTTTCTCTTCTCATCCCCATACTCCGCATCTCTTTTATGATATCGCTGCTACACCGATCATAGGACAGCCCTTTCTTCAGGGCATCCAGCGATTCTTTTCTTTTACCCGCTACTGCATATGCCCTGCCGAGATTATAATAGAACTAGGGATAGAACACTTCTTCATTAATGGACCCTTTGGCCTGGAGCTTATCGAGCGCCTTCAGACAGGTCTCAATACCCATACGGTATTTCTTTTCCACCAGTGCCAGGAGGCACCCTTAATAGGAAAGAAGGACCGGATCGTTCGGGAAATGAATTATTGATTGTTGCAATAATGCAAAAGCTTCCTTTTGCTGGCCGACGCGTAACTGAGACTTTGCCAGACGAAAATATTCAGCCGGTTTCACGTTAGTAGGGCTGGTATGATGAGACCGATTGGTGTGTTCTGTCTGCACAATGTCGCAATGTTCCTTAAAAGCATCTATCCCTCCTGGATGAGATATGAGACCTTGCGTTCAGGGCGGGAATACAAGGTGCTGGTCGCTTTGCAACCAGATAACTATTTATTTTGAAAAGTGGACAAATGTTCATTAATATGCTATAATACTTAATAATGATTGAGCCCGCTAAAGAGCCTGATTTGCAAACAATGACTGTCGATGGAAAGGCATTAGACAGCCTGATCGGAAATTTTTGGCATTCAGGGCGGGGAGGCTGTCAAGAACCGATATCCTCTTATTGGAGGAGCGTCATCATCATTCTATAATATGGAGGTAGCTATGAAAAAATCGCTTGGTGCTAAAACACTCGCTCAGCCAGCGCCTGTGTGGGTCGTTGGCAGTTATGATTCACATGGCAAACCGAACATCATGATTATTGCATGGGGCGGAATTTGCTGCTCACAACCACCCTGCGTGACTATTTCCTTGCGCAAGGCGACATATACGTATGGGTGTATCATGGAACGCAAAGCGTACACCATTAACATCCCTTCAGTTGCGCTGGTGAAGGAAGTGGACTATGCCGGCACGACTTCAGGTAGAAATATCGATAAGTTTGCGATGACGAAGCTGACCCCTGTTCGAAGCGAACTCGTTGACGCTCCGTACATAAAAGAATTTCCTATTGTGATTGAATGTAAGGTGCTCCACACCTTGGAGATCGGGCTCCACACCCAATTCATTGGTGAAATTATGGACATCAAAGTCGAAGAGTCAATGCTTGGCGAACATGGGCTGGCAGACATCCTGAAGGTCAAGCCGCTTATTTTTGATCCTGGGGAGGGCGCTTATTACGGTATTGGCGAACGTATTGGCAAAGCTTTTTCGATTGGGAAAAAAGCATAATTATCTGTTCGAAGCTCACAGCAAGGAGTAAACGAGGATTAATCGCAAAGAAATCGCATACGAACAATTTTGTCAATTCATCTTAACGACATCGGATAGGTCTTGATGAGTTTAAATGCTATTGACGACATCCCGAATATGTTGAAGTTTCCAATCATTGAAAGTATCAACTTGAATGTTTGAGGCTACTCATAATATACCCATTCTGCCTCATTGACATAGCCTGAGATCAGGAATATATTCGTCAATAAGGTGGGTGAATGACATGGCATGCTCATTGCTGAACTAGATAGCATCGGATTTGCGATGTGGGGTTCTGCTCAATAAATAGTTCTACCAAGAGAGATGAGAATGAAGAAGTGTCCTTTCTGTGCTGAAGATATTCAAGACGCTGCAATAAAGTGTAAACACTGCGGCGAGTTTCTGGAAGCCTCCACCCCCCCACGCTTTGCAGAAGAAAAGATTCCATGGTATTTCCGAAAATCCTTCATTATCATCGCATTCTGCGCCGTGGGGCCTCTGGCGCTGCCCCTAATTTGGTGGCGTCCACAAACGACGCGAGCATGGAAGATCGGACTCACCATAGGAATCCTTGTTCTTAGTTGGCTATTGTTCCAAACCACGATGGAGTCTATTCGTACAATTAAGGATTATTACAAGCTAATCGAAGGACTATGACCGGCGTTCCCTTAGGGGCGCGCATGATATTTTCGGATGACCCACACAAAGGAGGAGAGGACATGATGCTCGATTGGAATAATTATCATAAGCAGCTTGCATCCACGATCGCGGATATGGGCCGGATGAATCCTGATACCATCCGCGGGTATCGCGAGCTTAGCAGCGCCCCTGCGAAGCTTGGGAAGCTCGATCCCAAAACCCGCGAATTGATCGCACTGGCGGTAGGGGTTACACGGCAATGCGACGGCTGCATCGTTACGCATACAGATGCCGCAATCAAGAATGGGGCCACGCGGGAAGAGATCATGGAAGCGCTCGGAGTTGCCGTTGCCGTGAACGCCGGTGCTGCCCTGGTATATTCGGCCAGGGTCATGGATGCGTACCATGCAAAGAAATCTTGATCCGCACCCGAAATAACCAAACGATCCTGGGAACATCCAGCCAGCTGTTCAGCCCAGCCGCTGAGAAACGCATGGGTTGATTTATCAATAGGTCAAATAGAAATGAACGATATAAAAGATGTTTATTATGAATGATATGAAAGTGTCGCGCCGGATCGAGGTTGCATTCGTTTCTTCACTCTGCTATCATTGATTATACGTGCGTATAAATCGAAGAGGAGGTTTGAAAATGAGGAAAAGCTTGGTTAGTATATTTTTCGGGTTTATTTTTATTGCATCGCTTGTCTCGAATGTGCAAGCACAGATGTGCGGCTGCATGGGCGAAAAAGGCGGGGGCATGCAAGAAGGCGGCATGATGGGTGGAATGGGACACCAGAACATGGGCATGATGCATGGTATGGGCGGCATGCAGGGTGACGGAATGATGATGGGTGATGAGCATCCCATGTGGAAACACCTCATGGGTCTCGGTCTCGATGATAAACAAAAAGATGCGATCAAGGCGATTCGCAGCAAGACGATGAAGGAAATGATAAAAGCAATGGCGGAGAAACAGATCGCCGGCATCGAGCTTAAAGACCTCCTCGATAAGGATCCGGTGGACATGAAGGCAGTGGAGGCTTTGGTGAAAAAGAACGAGTCTCTCAAAACGGAGATGTTTCTTGCTCATATCAAAGCACGTGAAGAGATAAAGTCCATACTGACACCCGATCAGAAGAAGCGTCTGAAGGAGATGATGGAAGCGGGTCGCGGCGCAGGCTGCGGCATGATGGGCGGCGAGGCAGAGCACAAAGACATGCCGCCGATGCACGAGCACATGCACTAAGCGGTCTGGGATACCGTGCGAAGGGAAGGAAAGTTCGGAGGGTGTGACACTGCCCCGCCGCTTCGACGCGGCGGGGTTTTTATGTAGAATCTTTGGTGTAAATTCTCTGTGCATGCACTTCTCCGCGTAATCTTCGAAACTCATAATAAGTATCTCATCTCTACGTTCGTACTCGAAAAGCCTTGTGAATCACCCCGCATTGTAATATAGTATAGACATCGGGACACCAATCTACTTCACAGGAGGGGGCATTTATGGCAAAAGCAATGACTAAGGCTCAGTTGGTAACAAAGGTAGCGGAGAAGGCATCTCTTTCAAAGAAGGCAGCCGGTGAAATGTTGGACTTCATCGCTGAAGTGGCATACAAGGAAGCCAAGAACTCGTTCACGCTTCCAGGGCTCGGAAAACTCGTACTCGTTCAGCGCAAAGCACGTATGGGCAGGAACCCTGCAACAGGGGAGGCCATCAAGATTCCCGCAAAGAAAGTTGTGAAGTTCAGGGTTGCTAAAGCAGCCAAGGATGCAATCCTCGGCAAGAAGAAATAATTACACCATCATCCTATTATCACTTCAAGCCCATTCGAATTTGAGTGGGTTTTTTTATTCTCGGAGCCAGAACCGAACCCAACTCCCCAAAAGTGCAATAGGTTTCACTACCCTTGACCTGTTCCCCGAAAGTGGAGGCTGTTGCCATAGAAAAGACTCTCATGTTCGTGCATGTAATCGTATTAGCCAGCCTGCATATATTCTGGAAGCGTTTGACATGGTCTTCGAATAATGATTTTCGAACTTGTTGTAGTTGCCATTTTGTTTAAACTCATCATGTTCCAAGCCGGATTCGTTCCCCTTGCTATGCGCAAAGCGCCAGACGGGCATGACGAATTGTTGCTCCACAAGCGACTTTTACAACAGCCTCATTCCCGGGTCGTATTGGACAGAATTTCCACCAGCGAATCCACTGCCTTCCCAAGGTTCTTCGAAGCCCTTGCAGCGTTTCTCCCGAGTTTTACGCTTGCCGGGATAAGCTGCGGTTTTGCGAGAAGGAGGCCTAAGGCCCGAGAAAAACGGTACCGGCCTGTCCCGTCTGTTACCGCAAGAAGCTCCGGAGGAATATCTTCATCCAGCCGGTCGGTGATCGCGCGTACCGCGAGAAAGGGCACGCGATTCTGATGCGAGAGCTTTGCGAGATAAAACGTCTCCATGTCGCATACGGGGAAAGGGATGTCCCCGGGAATCATCTTTTTAATTTTCGATTTCGTCATCATTCCCGAGAGGGTAACGATGCTTCCTTCCCTCGCGGCGGTCTTCTCGCAGAGCTCTTCCCTTAATCGTCTGCCGAGGGCGGACTCTGGGACGGTATCTTCCGGGAGATGTTCGAGCTGCGGCGTCCTGTCTACCCTGATGAGGAAGGAGCTGAAAGCCCACACAATATCACCGATTTCAGCGTCCTCGTACAGGGCGCCGCCGAAACCGGCGGACACAACAATGTCCGGGCGGCGCTCCTGGAGCACGCACCGGAATGCGGTTTCCGCGTTCGCAGCGCCAATGCCGGTTTGTACTGTGATGATGTCACACGGGGGATGCTGCTTTCCCTGCAAGGGGAGAGGACGGTTATCCGCATTTTGCGCTGACGGATGGTTTTTACGTATGTGCTTTAATTCCTGCGGAAAGGCCGCGAAAAGTGCAGCGATCATTTGGAGAAGGTGTACTTCCTTTCTTTGAGAATCGACAGCGCGGTCTGATAAATCCCTTCCCGGTCGAGAAAGTACTTTTTCCTCAACTCGTCTTGCCGGCCCTGTTCGACGAATGCGTCGGAGATACCGCATCGCTTCACGTGTACGCCTTCTATTTCGCGATCATGGAGAAGTTCGAGTACGGCGCTGCCGAAGCCCCCGGCAAGGACGTTCTCTTCGACCGTGACGATACTTTTGATCTCTGCCGCGACGGAGCAGATTAGCCTCGCATCCAGCGGTTTGACGAACCGAGCGTTGACGACCGCTGCGTCGATGCCTTCCGATTCGAGCAGTGTCGCCGCCGATAGGGCCGGAAGCACGGTATGGCCCAGCGCGATCAACGCGACGTCGCCGCCGCTACGCAGGAGCTCGGCCTCTCCGATGTTGAAGGGACCGGGTAAACCGCCGTTGCCCGAGGGCCGCCCGGAGAGGCTTTTCACTTTTCCTCTCGGGTACCGGATGGCGGTAGGTCCGTTGTGTTTCAGCGCCAAGCCGAGCATGCAGCCAATTCAACGTCGTCTTTCGGGGACATGACCACGAGGTTCGGAATGTGCCTGAGATAGGAAAGGTCAAAGAGTCCGTTGTGCGTCGGCCCGTCCTCTCCCACCATCCCCGCCCTGTCGATCGCAAATACGACGTGAAGATTCTGGAGACAGACATCGTGAACGATCTGGTCATAGGCTCTCTGAAGAAAGGTGGAATAGATTGCAACGACCGGCTTCAGCCCCTGTGTCGCGAGACCGGCGGCGAGTGTCACGGCGTGGGACTCGGCAATGCCGACATCATAAAACCTTCCGGGATATTTTTCTGCAAACCGGTCGAGTCCGGTGCCTTCTTTCATCGCTGCCGAGATGGCGACAATCGTATCGTCGCCGGCCGCGTATTTCGCCAGAGCATTGCCGAACGCTTCCCCGTACGTCACTCCCTCTTCTAGAGGGCACAGCCCCGTTTCCGGATCAAAGGGGCCGATCCCATGATAGGCGGAGGGGTTTTCCTCGGAGAACCTGTATCCTTTGCCTTTTTTCGTGATTACATGAAGCAGGGTGGGCGACGACGAGTTTTTTAATCCCTCCAAAGTCCCGATCAGCTCCCGGATATCGTGTCCGTCGACCGGCCCGACATAGTTGAATCCCAGTTCCTCAAAAAGCATTCCAGGCAGGAACAACCCCTTCAGCATCTCTTCCATCCGGTGGGCGGCCCTTGCAGCTTGTTCGCCTATCTTTGGCAGTCCGTCGAGAAATGTTTTTGTTTCCTGTTTGAACCGCTGATAAAACTTACCCGTGATGATTCTGTTCAGATAGGAGGATAAGGCTCCGACGTTCGGCGATATTGACATTTCATTATCGTTCAAGATCACGATCATGTCTTTTTTCCTGTGGCCCGCGTTATTCAGCCCTTCGAAGGCGAGCCCGGACGTCATCGCTCCGTCGCCGATCACGACGATGACCTTGCCGTTTGCCCTGTTCCTGTCCCGACCCTCGAGAATACCCAGGGCCGCCGAAATCTAGGTGGAGCTGTGCCCGGTGCCGAACGCGTCGTGTACGCTCTCGTCACGTCTGGGAAAACCCGAAAGGCCCCCTTTTTTTCTGAGAGTGGAAAACCGCCCGCTCCTTCCCGTCAGGAGCTTGTGGCAATAGGACTGGTGGCCCACATCCCATATGATCTTATCTGTAGGCGAATTGAACACATAATGAAGACTGACCGTCAGCTCAACTACTCCAAGGTTCGATGCCAAATGACCGCCGTTGAGAGACACCCGGTCTATGACCGTCTGCCGAAGTTTTGCGGAGAGTTCCTTCAATTCATGGATAGAAAGTTTTTTTATGTCCGCCGGTGACGTGATATGTTCCGGAAGCATACTTACCTCCCGTAAAGCCGATTTCGCGCGGAGATGGACTCTTTCTCCTCGTTTTGCAGTATAGTCCCAAGTATAGCAGGGAAAAGGGAGACGGCGAGTTATTTTGGGAGAGAGGACTTGAGTGATGACTTGATTTCTGATACCATAGACCTCTCAAGAGCGTGCGAGGGAGGGAGCGCGGGTCAGGACAATCTCCGTTGACGTCCCGCGGCGCGGGACGCGAAGCGACATGATCATGATCGACTCGATATCGGCAATTCTTATTCTGCTTATTCTCTGTGCGGGAGGCTATCATCTTTTCTCTCTCTATTGCGTATGGGAATTTTTCCGGAAAGAAAGAAACAACGTGGCGCTTTCGCATCACATCCCTGTGTCGATTGTAAAACCGCTCAAGGGCATCGAACCCGGATTCGGGGAAAACCTCAGGACCTTTTGCGAGCAGGACTATCCCGAATATGAAGTCCTACTCGGATTTTCCGATCCGACCGACGACGCTATCCCGGGGATCAACGGGCTGGTTGCTTCCCTTTCGGATTGTAAGGTCCGTACGGTCATCGGCACGGGCCGTCCGGGCGCGAATCGGAAAGTATCGAATCTCGAAGGGCTGGCTGAGTCAGCCCGGCACCCCATGCTCGCAATCAGCGACAGCGACATGAGAGTGGACCGATCCTATCTTGACAGATGCATGGAGGAATACTTCAGCACCCGAAATGTCGGGCTGGTCACGTCTCTGTACAAGATCTCAGAACCCGAATCAATCGGCGCCGCGCTGGAGTCCCTGACGATCGCGCTCGACTTCATCCCGTCCGTGCTTGTCGCCCGGCGACTGGAAGGCATTACGTTCGGATTAGGGGCATCTTTGCTGCTCTCGAAGAATGCGCTGGAGGAGATCGGCGGTTTTGCGGCGATCGGCGACTACCTTGCAGACGACTACCAGCTCGGCAACCGGCTGTGGAAGCGGGGGTATTCGATCGTTCTTTCCCGGTATGTCATCGAGAATGTTGCGGGTCCCATGAGCGTCGCCGATTTCTGGAGGCATCAGCTCCGGTGGGCGCGGACCTACCGGGCGTCGAGACCGAAGGGGTTTGCCGGTTATGGCATTACGCACATGGTCACCTTTTCCCTTCTTCTCCTCATCGCGGCAGGTCCGACCGCCCTCTCGATGTCCGTACTCGGGTCTGCCATCATGGTGCGGTACGGCCTTGCGTATGTCTTGCACAGAAAGGTAATCCACTCACGGCAGTGGCTGAAATGGCTTGTGCTCGTGCCGATCAAGGACATCCTCGGCTTCGGTATCTGGGCCTGGAGCTTCACGAGCCGGAAAGTCCGCTGGCGGGGCAACGAGTATCTTATCTTGAAAGACGGAAAGATCCGGCAGACGGAGTAGCCGCAGGTTAGGGCTGCAACGCGGACCGCCGCCAAAAACGTATTTCCATTCCGGCACATAAACTATGCTATTCTCGGCCCCCTTGCTGTTGCTGATAATGTCCTTGTTCGTGTTTGGCTGCACCACGATGGAGCACCCGTACCCCCTGAACAATGACGTATGGCAGATCATGCCAAGCTGCCTGAGGCCCCACCCTTCCAGGCTGGGGAGTGGTTCACTTGGAAAATATGTCGTCGATTTTTTTCAGGAACACGCATATTGCTAACATGGGGCGATAGTGTAGACGCGAGATATTCAGTTTCTTCGGATTAATCAGGAGTAACGGTGATTCAATCTGGGCGCACTGATACGGGAAGTATGACGAACAGAAGGACGGCCGGAGGAGCTGAATCCTCGGCTGTACACAAAAACAGGGAGTCGATCAGAATGCCTGATAATCACCGTTTCTTCATTCAAAGCATCACTACGTTTCTGCTCATGTTCTGTTTTGTTATAGCAGGCGTAGAATGCGTCTACGCCGATGAATTGCTGGCGGTCGCCTCTTCCCCGACAGAAACTGCGACGGCTCCGGCGGGGGACAGCGGCGAATATCACACCCCTCTGGCGGGGGAGCCGTATCACACGGTGTTCATGGGGCAACCCATCGACGTTCCGGCCCAAGACCGTAGGAACGTATCAGCCCTTACCCTCGGCGCAACCTATTATACACCGAGTCAGGGGGACACCGACGGTTCTCCCATTTTCGCCCTGTATTTTAAGCGGATATGGGATGAGTCACGGACACGGGATGTAGTCAGCATTTTCATCAATGATCTCGAGTACGACCGAACACTCTGGAAGAATCTTGAGCTCGTCACCCGTTTTGAAAATAACACGATCCCCGGTGGTCAGGCCGAGGTGTTGAATAACCAGATAATCGATGCGACCGCTCAGGAATACGGTACGATCATGGCATCTATCGGGCCGGGTCTTCGGTTTAAGGTGGCGCCCTTCCAGATCGATAACGATCTGAGGCTCCAGCTTTTAGCCCGGACTGGTTATTTTTACGACCACCGGGTGGCCGATACGGGGTCGAATGTGGTACTGCCACCCGACACGATGCTGTATGGCGCGAAGCTGCGGGCTCGCTATGATGGCATGCGCCGCAACATCCTGGAACTTCCCCATCAAGGCATCGCTGCCGGCTTCGACTTGGATTTCACCTGCCGGGACAAGTGGGCGGATTTTGGCTCTCCCCCCAACGTTTTCACGAAGCATAACACCCAGGACTATACTCAGGCGAGCGGGTATGTCATGGCTGTCAGTAGCATCCCCGGCCTGTCCGAGAAAAACAAGATTCTGGTCAGTTACCATGGCGGCACGACCGAAAAGAGCAGCGTTGATCGCTACAATGCATTCCGTATCAGCGGTGGTCCTCTTCCCGGCGAATCAGACGACCTCTCTCGAGTCGATTATCCCGGTACCATGTTCGGCTTGATTCCCGTGGCAAATTACAACATGGCGGCAGTGGAATACCGGCGCGAGCTGACGTTCTTCATGTATCTTCATCTGCGCGGTACCTATATCGAGGCGTCCCGGTCCAGCATCGTCGGGACAGACCAGGTGGGATTCGTGACCAATTACGGAAAGAATGCACTCATTGGCCTGGACACTGGCTTTTTATGGAATTCCGAGCTTTACCTGGCCTACGAATGGGATTCCGGCTTCATCCGCAATGGCACGCCGGGCAGCGGTCTAATCCTCACCTGGAACAAGAGCTTATGACCGCCATCTGTTCGGGTTGGAGGGAACAAGCAGGACACTACCGGCCTGCCATGGATGAACATGATCGAGCAAAAGAACCCTACAGGTGATCCACGGGACTACATCCTATACTCGTTTAAGTTCCCATTCTTTTGGTCCGGCCCAACATAGTCGGCAGGGTGGACATCGGCTTTGGTAACGAGGGGACGGCTGTATTTGTTAGTCTCAGCTACCCATTCTGAGGGGCTTGCTTGTTTTCTTGCGGAGCCTGGGAACGGATCATCCTAAAAACGACAGTTGACGCGATGGTTTCTTATAAAATCAATAAGATGCTTTAATTTTTCATTAACCCATTGGGTGATAATTTTAACCGCCCTTAAGTTGGGGTAATTTGCTATAATATATTGTTTTTAAATGGCAAACTTATTTTCAACTGCTGAATGCAGGATTATGGATGTCCGCGGCAGGGTTGAGTGACTCGTTAAAATGATACTTTAGTCGCATTGATATTTTTAAAGAATAGAGCTATCGTTTTACTAATTGTGGGTGCGTGCGCGATTGAAACGAGCGGAAAATTTCGCTAATTGATTGACAAATCCATCCATTTTAAATAGAATTCCACTTCGAAAAGGAAATGATATCTGTCTTATGGAGAAACAGGAAGAGCGGATTGTCACGGTCGATGAAAATGACAATGTGATCGGTGAAGAGGCCAAGGAAAAGTGTCACGACGGGGGAGGGATCCTGCATCGTGGCTTCCTCGCCATGGTTCTCAATAATGCAGGGGAATTGCTGCTGACCCGAAGAAGCGACAAGAAGAGGTTGTGGCCCGGGTTCTGGGACGGCAGCGTCGCCAGCCATGTGTTCAGGGGAGAGGATTACGAACACGCTTCTATGCGGCGGTTAAGAGAGGAAATAGGGCTCGTGACCGACCAGGTGCGATATACATTCAAGTTCCGCTATAAAGTCGGCTATAACGGCGTCGGTACGGAGCACGAAATATGCGCCGTGACCATCGTCCGCGGTGTTGAAACGGACTCCCTGTTTTACGATCGCAATGAGATATCGGAGGTCAGACTGGTGGATTTGAACGCATTGATGAAGGCAATCAAGAGGAACGGGCATTTCTACACCCCGTGGCTCATTCTCGCGATGGAGCATATAAGCGGAGGGTCGCTCGGCGTGCATTAATTCCTGCGAGGAGGATGCTGCAGGGCGATTTTTGTCCCGGATGTTCACTTATTTTATTTACTCCAGGGTTCTATCCCTGAACACAGTAACGGAGCGGCTTGCTCCGGTCGGGCTTTATAAATGGGGGGGGAATAAGGGTGCGAACACTGCTTCTCAACCCGCCGTCGTACGCGGGGATTGACGGTGGGGCCGGTTCACGATACCAGGCGCGGCGTGAAATCCGCTCCTTCTGGTATCCCACGTGGCTGGCGTATTCGGCCGGCCTTATTCCGGAAAGCCGTCTCGTCGACGCTCCTGCCGACAGTTTAAGCAGGGATGAGGTGATCCGTCTCGCGAATGGATACGACTTGATCGTCATGAGTACCAGCACTCCAACCGTTTCTCATGATGTCGGGCTCGCCGGGGCACTGAAGCAACACTATCCTCATGTGAGGATCGGACTTGTCGGCCCTCACCCCATGGTACTCCCCGTAGAAACCATGACGATGTCGGAATCCCTCGACTTCGTCACCACGGGAGAGTATGATTATACCTTGGCCGAAATCGCCGATGGAGTCCCGCTTCACCGCGTGAGGGGAATTGTTTTCCGCTCAAAGGGTAGTCTGGTGCGTACGCCGGACAGATCGTTCATCGAGGATCTCGACGCGCTTCCCTTTGTGAGCAGGATATACGCGCGGGACCTCACGATCGAGAACTATTACAATGGCTACCTGCTCCATCCGTACGTTTCTCTCTATACCGGCCGCGGGTGTCGCTCGCGGTGCACGTACTGCCTGTGGCCCCAGACGATCTCCGGGCACGCCTACCGGGTGAGAAGCGTGGAAAACGTGTATGATGAAATGGTCCTTGCCGGGCGACTGTTCCCGCAGGTGAAGGAGTTTTTCTTTGACGATGACACGTTGACCCAGGATACGGCGAGGGCCGAAAAGCTTGCCCGGAGAATAAAACCGCTGGGGATGACGTGGTCGTGCAACGCGCGGGCGAACGTCAAAAAAGGAAACACTCAAGGTGATGAAAGAAAGCGGTTTGCGTTTGCTGACCGTGGGGTTTGAATCGGGCAACCAGAAAATACTCGACAACATGAAAAAAGGGATCAGTCCCGGCCAGGCTCGGGAATTTATGAAGGCGGCAAAAGAGCTGGGCATTCTCGTCCACGGAGCCTTTATTCTTGGGTTGCCGGGTGAAACGAAAGAAACCATTGAAGAGACCGTTCGGTATGCGCTGGAGCTCGACCCCTACAGCATCCAGGTCTCTCTTGTCGCTCCCTATCCCGGGACAGAGATGTATGCGCAGGGAATAAAAGAGGGCTGGCTCGTGCGGTCAGGTGAACATCTGTTGAAAGACGGGATCCAGAACGCCGCTGTTGCCTACGACAAACTTCCCGAGAATATATTTTTGAGGCGGTGGAACGCTTCTACCGCCGCTTCTACCTCAGACCGAGTCCGATCCTGAGGATCTTGAAGGAAATGCTTCGTGACAGACATGTATTAGTCCGCCGCGTGAGGGAAGGGGCGGAGTTTTTCTCGTTCATGGCAAAGCGGAAAGAGGTGGTTCAGTCGTGATGGTGCACGGTCGCAAAAAATACGCGGTTATCGTTGCCGATGATTTCGGCAGTTCCTCTTCGGTAAACCTTGCCGTTGCCGAAGCTCATGACAGGGGAATACTCACTGCGGCGAGCCTCATGGCGGGAGGGGCCGCTTTCGATGAGGCCGTGGAGATAGCCCGGACGCGAAGGGGCCTCTCCGTCGGGCTCCATGTGACCCTCTGTGACGGAAAGGCCGTTCTGCCCTGTTCCGAAGTCCCCGGTCTCGCGGATTCCCGCGGCCGTTTTGAAAACAGCCCTTCAAGGGCCTGGATGAAATACCGGCGCGCCGGTCTTCTGGGCCAGCTCGATCGTGAGATCGAAGCGCAGTTCGAACGTCTGGAAAAGGCAGGTGTCCGTCCAACGCACATAGACGGCCACCACCACCTCCACATGCATCCCGTGATATTCGAGCTGCTTTGCGGTCACGCGTCACGACGGGGGATTCGATGGGTCCGGATACCTCGTGAGCCCTTGTCCCTCCTGCTCCGTTTTCCCTCATTCGGACGCGGCGCCATGCCCTTCATCGAGTGGGCGGCTTTTGCGGTCTTCGGGAGAATGCATGGAAGAAAGGCGCGCGAGTATGGGCTGCGCTCCGTCGATGCCGTGTACGGGTTGGCGCGGACCGGGCAGTGCGACGAGCGTTACCTGCTGCACATTTTAGACCGGGCCAGAGGCTCTCTGGAAATTTTCACGCACCCCGACACCACAACCGCGGCGGGGCGGCGCGAACTAGAAGCACTGACCTCCGCTGCGGTGCGCGCCGAACTCTCTGCATGCGGCGCGGTACTTGCGGGATACCGGGAACTTCCCGCGGAGGCGGTCGTTCCCGAAGGCGCGATGGAGAGCGTATGAAAACGTATGTCGTCATTATGATCGCCGCACTCTCCGCGGCAGTAGGCGAGTCCCTTCTGAGTTTCGGCATGAGGAGATATGGAGCGATGAACCTTGCGGAGCCGTCCCAGTGGCTCGTACTGGTCTCTTCGGTGGTCCTAAATCGCTACATATTTCTGGGGGTCGTCTTTCTGGGCATTTTCTTTTTTCTCTATCTCGCTGCCCTGTCATGGGCGGACCTCAGTTTCGTTCTGCCGCTGACCGCGGTGTCGTACCTCTTCGCCGCGCTGCTGGCAAAGTTTTTCCTCAAGGAAGAGGTCTCATGGTATCGTTGGACCGGCACGATTGTCATTGTAATCGGCATCGTCATGGTAGCGTTCGGCGGCAAATCACGATCTGTCGCTCCCGTCCCGAGCCTCCAAACTACGGATTCGCAGGGCATCATGGGAGGGCTGACAGAAGCTGACCGTCATTCCTGCCGTTTTTTCGCTCAAAGACCCTCTAGCCTCGATAGAACGGCTGTGCGGGAAGAGGGGAATCAATGAAGAGGCTATCCATCAACGAGAACGATAAAAAACTGGATTACCGGCGCGGCTCCGGGGACCTGGCAGGCGTCCTGGCCGGGATACAGGAAAACGAACCTCGTGCTTTCCCGGAGCGCTCGTCGTTCGCCGGCCCGGTATCAGAAGCCGTGAGAAAAACGCTGTCCTATTACCTTGACCAGCAGCAACCGGACGGGTACTGGTGGTATGAGCTGGAATCCAACGTCACCATGATATCGGAATACCTGATGCTCCTTCATTTCTTGGGGCTACGGGACGAAGAACGGGACAGAAAGTTCGTACACAACATTCTTCGAAATCAGCGGGCGGACGGGACATGGTCGCTGTTCTACGGGGGAAGAGGCGACCTCAGCACCACCGTTGAAGCGTATTGCGCCCTGAAACTCGCGGGTTTTTCCGCCGACGATGAACCGCTGAAGAAGGCCGGAGAATTCATCCTCCGGGAAGGAGGAGTGGAGGCATCGAGAGTATTCACCAAAATATATCTCGCCCTTTTCGGCCTCTACGACTGGCGGGCGATCCCTTCCATTCCCGTCGAGCTCAATATCTTACCTGTCTGGTTTCCTGTGAACATCTACAACTTCTCGAGCTGGGCGCGATCCACGCTCGTGCCTCTGGCAATGATCTGCGCGTTCAAGCCCGTGAGGATTTCGAACCAGGGCATGACACTCCGCGAGCTGTACCGGGAACCGGACAGGGTGCCGCCGATTACGTCCGGCAAGCTGCCGAGTTTCTCGTGGAAGAGGATATTTATCGCCTTTGACAAACTCGTCAAGTGTACGAACGATTGCCGGTCAGACCCTTCAGAAAGACGGCCCTTAAGAGGACTGAACAATGGATCCTCGACCACCAGGAGCCGACCGGAGACTGGGGGGCGATACAGCCCGCCATGATCAACTCTATCCTCGCCCTTACTGCGATGGGGTATCCGAACACATCGGAGCAGGTACGAAAAGGGCTTGAAGCGCTGAAGAAATTTACCATCGAAAACGACCAGGAGATCGTTCTTCAATCATGCATCTCTCCAGTATGGGACACCGCTCTTACGTCCCTCGCAATGCTCCAAGGGGGAATGGACAAATATCATCCGTCCCTGAAAAAGGCGTGCGGCTGGCTGGTTTCGAAACAGATTTTCCAGCGGGGTGACTGGAGCGTCAAAAAACCCTTACTCGAACCCGGCGGCTGGGCTTTCGAGTTTGAGAACAGCTGGTACCCCGATGTGGACGACTCCGCTGTCGTGCTTTTACTCCTCAACAAATGTGCGGATGAGAATTCCGTCACACAGCAGAACATCTCCCGGGGCCTGCGGTGGGTCCTGGGGATGCAGGGAAAAGATGGCGGATGGGGCTCATTTGACGTGGACAACGACATGAAGATCCTGAACCAGCTACTCTTCGGGGATTTGGAGGCCATGATAGACCCGAGCACTCCCGACCTCACCGGGAGGGTCCTCGAGCTTCTCGGCTCGTTAGGATACGGTCTCTCGAACGACGTGGTCAGGCGTGCGATGGCGTTTATCAAGCTCACCCAGGAAAAAGAAGGCTCTTGGTGGGGACGGTGGGGTGTCAATCACCTTTACGGAACGAGCACCGTGTTGGCAGGGCTGAATGCGGTAGGAGAAGACATGTCGTGTCTGTACATCCGGAGGGCAGTGCAGTGGATCAAATCGATGCAGAACGCAAACGGGGGATGGGGCGAGAACTGTGAATCCTACCGCCAATCTCCTTCAAATACCTGCACGGATCGGAGCACCACCTCGCAGACCGCATGGGCAATTATGGCTTTGATCGCCGCGGGCGAAGCAGGCGGCAGGGAAGTCATGAACGGGGTGACGTTCCTTCTCAAAAGGCAAAGGGCCGACGGCACGTGGGACGAGAAAGAGTTTACGGGCACGGGGTTCCCGAAGTACTTCTATATCCGGTATCATAATTACCGGAATTGCTTTCCTCTGATGGCCTTGGGCAGATATCTCTCCACGCTCGGGAACGAGTCGGCCGGGCGATGAAGGTCCTTGTAACCGGCGCAACAGGTTTTATTGGATTTCACGTTGCAAAGCGCCTGACCGAGAAGGGTTTTTACGTGAAGGCCCTGGTGCGCGATGAAAACGATGCGTCGGCTCTCAAGAGCTTGGGCGTAGCACTGGTTAAAGGCGACATCAGGGATTTCGACGCGTGCCGCGACGCGTTGAAAGGCTGCCAGCATCTATATCATCTTGCGGCGGATTACCGGCTCTGGGTTCCCGACCCGGCCGTTATGTACGCGATTAATGTTCAGGGGACAAAGAACATCATGCGCGCCGCCCTGATGCTTTCCGTCGAAAAGGTAGTGTACACCAGCACCGTAGGTGTCTTGGCCGCGCGCGCGGACGGCGCGCTCTCGAACGAGGAATCGTTGGCCAATATCCGGGACATGGTCGGCCACTACAAAAAGTCCAAGTTCCTGGCTGAAGGCGAGGTGAGGCAATGTATCGAACAGGGCCTTCCCGCTGTCATCGTCAACCCATCCACGCCGATCGGGCCTTTCGACAGAAAACCCACCCCGACGGGGAAGATCATCGTTGATTTTGTGAATGGAAAGATTCCGGCATTCCTTGATACGGGCCTGAACTTTGTCGACGTTGAAGACGTGGCGAACGGCCACGCACTTGCGGCACAGCATGGAAGGGTCGGGCAGCGGTACATACTCGGCAACCGGAATATCACGCTGAGAGATTTTTTTGGGATCCTTGCACGCATAACGGGGAAAAAGGCCCCGGCCGTGCGGCTTCCCTATTTGCCTGTACTCATGGCTGCCTACGTTAACGAGGCCCTTTCCACATGGATAACCGGCAAGCAACCTGCGATCCCGTTGACTGGTGTGAAGATGGCGAGAAAGTACATGTTTTTCGATTGCGCGAAGGCAGTCAAGGAGTTGCATCTGCCCCAGAGTCCCGTCGAGGGGGCAATAGAGAAAGCAATACGGTGGTTCGAACACAACGATTATATTATGTAGAAGAGAGGACGTCTTGACAGAGACAAGAACAGATCCGGCTGCTTATACGGAAAATCGGATAGACAGAAAACTCGGCGACGAGTGGATGGACTGGAAAGGCGACTCCGACCCGCGGGAAGGGGAAATCAACGAGAACCTTTCCACCTTCCTCTCCCTGGCATCGGGCGTTCTGATCATATTCATCGTCCTGCTGCTTCTCGGATGGTTTATGGTGAAACCACGGTTCCAGCAGTTGAACCCGCTGTTTGGGATGTGTGCGGGATGGCTGATCATCGGGTTCGCGATATGTTTTGTGATCTCCGCGATTCTTGAGGGCGTGCTTCTGCGGACATTCAAAAAGTCCTTGTTCCCCTACAGCTGGATTGAAAGGCTCGTTGTCTCGCTGCTTCCGCAGACGATCTGGCTCGGGAAAAAGTTCGGCATCAGCAAAGACAGAATAGGGAATTCCTTCATCAAGATGCATAATTTCATCACCATGAGCTTTGTCGGAAAACTCAATGCCGGCCGAATCTTGATCCTGCTTCCGCGATGCCTGAAAAGAGAGGCCCGGGCCCGATTGATGAGCAGATTGAATGGGAGTGATTATAAAGTCTACACCGCCGCCGGTGGCGAGGAGGCGCGGGAAGCTATCCGGCAGTATCGTCCCACGACCATTCTTGCAATCGCCTGCGAGCGGGACCTGATGGGCGGCATAAAGGACGTCGCAGACAAGATTCCGGTGATCGCTATCCCCAATAAGAGGCCCGAGGGCCCGTGTAAAAATACCGATTTTCCCCTGAGCGAGCTGGATGCGGCCCTCAGAGCTCTGACGGCCGCACGGTCGTAACCGGAAAGGGATCAGACCGCAATGCCGGCAGGCCGCTCTGGTGCAGGCACCGGAACACGGTGTCTTTGAGCAGAGCTTCCGGGGCCGGATCGTTCCAACATTCGAGGGTTTTCCATGCGCTTTCCCGTCAGCTTGTATGCGTCGTTAACATCATTTTTCGCGAAGAACGCCCTCACAGGCGTCAAGAGGTTCCCGCTTGTCCTCATGCTGGAGCCGACGCACCGGTGCAATCTTGCCTGCGCCGGCTGCGACAGGATACGGCTGTATGATCGCGAGCATACCGAAGACCTTTCCCTCGGCCAGTGCATCGATGCGGCACTGGAATCACGCGCTCCGGTCGTGACGGTTACGGGAGGTGAACCGCTCTTGTACAAAGAATTGAAGCCTCTCGTGCAGGAGCTGCTCCGGCTGAAGCGGCACGTCTACCTCTGTTCGAACGGCATTCTTACCGGTGACTTTATCGAGGATTTCACGCCGAACGCGAGGCTGACGCTTAATATTCATTTGGACGGGATGGAAGAGACGCATGACCGCATTACCGGCAAGCCCGGAACGTTCAAAAAGGCCACCGCTTCGATCAAATTGGCGAAGCTAAAGGGTTTCCGCGTCAGCACCAATACGTCGGTGTACAAGAACTCCGACATCGGAGAGCTGGAGAGGTTGTTCGAAACCCTCAAAGACCTTCGGGTAGACGGCATCCTGATGTCTCCCGCCTTCAATTATGAACGGGTTGAGAACAACATTTTTCTCAGCAGGGAGGAGGCGAGGGAGAAATTCAGGCGGATGGATTTTTTCAAAAAATTCCCGTTCATCAGCTCCCCCCTCTACATCGACTTTCTGAAAGGGAACAGGCACCTGCGCTGCACTCCCTGGGGCAATCCGACGCGCAATCCGTTGGGTTGGAAATCCCCCTGCTACCTGATCACCGACGCCTACTATCAGTCGTTCCGCGAATTGATGGAAAAGACCCCTTGGGACCGGTACGAGGCCGGAACCAATCCACGGTGCCGGGACTGCATGGTCCACAGCGGATATGAAGCGACCGTGCAGAGAATCGCCTTTTCCAGTCCGAAGGACTTCGTCAGGCTAGCCTTCTGGAACCTGGGAAAAACCTGAGGAGGTTCTTGGACATGCTCCTCCTCGAGACGGTCCTCCTCAGGCCTTACGTGTTCGTCTTTCTTGCCGTTTACCTTGGCGGGTGCTCGCTGCACTTGGGACTGAAGAGGGCCCTCCTCTTCGCAGTCGCGGGATACGTTATCGCGTGGCTGTCGGAATTCTCGTCCATCCACAACGGCTTTCCCTACGGGCACTATTACTATCTTGACGGCACGAGGGGGAAAGAGATATGGGTCTTGGGCGTTCCGCTCATGGACTCGATCAGTTACGTCTTTCTAGCCTATGCCAGCTATTCTCTGGCGCTTCTCGTTTACTCTCCTCTGCGCCGCTTGAGATGGATGGTGTACGTCCTTGAGACGAAAAAAATAAGGGACTCCCTTCAAGTGAGAATTCTCGGGGCGTTGCTGCTTGTCTACCTCGATATCATTATTGACCCTCTCGCCTTGCGGGGCGATCGCTGGTTTCTCGGCCGGATCTATGGCTACCCTGAACAAGGGGTCTATTTCGGCGTCCCTCTCTCGAACTTTATCGGGTGGTTCGCAGTGGGCTTTTCCATGATCTACGTCCTGCAAAAGATCGACCGGTACCTGCGGAGAAAAGGGGCCTCGGATCTTACCGGATACAAATATCCCTGGCGATTCCTGATCGGCCCCGTCCTTTATTTCGGCGTGCTGGTCTTCAATTTATCGGTCACGTTCTTCATCCGGGAGAACACGCTTGGATGGGCGGGGATCTTTATCGTTCTGCTGCCCGCGTTTCTCATGTACGCGATTGTGAGAGGTAAGATTTCCCAGGAAAGTGTCGGGACGGCACTGGCGGATCATTACAGGGATTTCCCCCAGGCGATGGCTGTGGATCTATGAGGGGCATGCCAACTTCGTGTATCTGGTGAATTTCTCCTTTTTTTCAGCACATAATGTTTCAACCTGTTTTCGTGAGCGTTATGCCCATAAACTCTAATTGCAAGTAGCACTACAGGAGATGGTAGCGCAATGCGACATGAGATTTTTACAATTGGACTCATTGCGGCCCTTTTTTTGTTCATGTTGATATTTTTTTATCATGCCGCACAAGCGGGTGATAAAGCCGCAGACCTTTTGGCTGAGCAAAGTCAAATCGTTCCTGGAGAGACGGGTAAATCTGATGAAACGATATTTTTACCAAGAGGTAACCTGTTTCAACCGCTGATGGCTGACCCGAAGGAACTTCGCTTTTATCTCACTTATCGCCCCTACCAGGAGGCTTATCAGTACATGTCTCAAAGTACACAAATATTTGCCGGCAGCTTGGGGGATGTGTTTGGATTGTATCGTTACATTAATAACAGCGGAGGTTACAGTTGGCAGGCCAACATTAGCGGAGGGATTTATTCCGAGTTTGATCTCAAAAACTTCTACCTCGTGGATGCTGATTATTTCATCGGCTTTCCTTTCACTTTTCGGAACGGGCCCGCATCATACCGGCTTAACATTTATCACCAAAGCTCCCACGTGGGAGACCAGTACTTGCTGCATTCCAATATTACGCGAATCGAATTTGAATATGAGGCGCTTAACTTCATAGCATCATATGAGTGGACAAGAGTGGCGCATTTATTACGGTGGCGAAGTTATATTCCTTCAGGAGCCGAGCAATTATAAGCCGGTCACCGTACAAGGCGGCATGGAATATTACGGTACCGGTAAATTTCTATGGGGGGGGCGGCTAGTCGGAGGTTTGGACCTGAAATGCACAGAGGAGAATAATTGGCCCCTGAACACATCGCTTAAGGCGGGTTTACAATTCGACGGGACCGGTTCGAGTGGTCGATCCATCCGTTTGCTGCTTGAAGGCTACAATGGATATTCACCTTATGGCCAATTTTATAACAACCGATTAGAATATGTTGGTCTCGGTATCAACTTTGAGTTCCAGTAATCTATGGATCCATTAAAGCGTCTGTTTAAATCACCTGTTAGTTTAAGTCAAATCCCCAAAAAATAGAGAAACGTTTCAGCTCATTACACCCGCCTCCCATCTTGAATGCGGATAAAGCATCTCGTTATTACCCTCGACCACTTCTCTCCGGTGTTACAATCTATGCATAGACTTACCTAGCCCGCTTCGATTTAGATTGCGTCGAAGTTGTTAGCTCCACGAAGAACACTGGTTCGTTTGTATGTCCCGGAACAACAAATCTTCCTCTCTCGTAACTCCCCTTGAAATTATCATGTATTTCCTTTTCCCGGTGTTTAAAAACCGCTTGACTAAATTGATAGTCTGTGTTACTAAATAAAAAATCGTAACACCAATTCAGGCGTCGTTGCATTTCTTGGAACCGTTGTTTTATTTCTTTATTATATCGATGGGACCGTACCAAGATGATCATCTTTGGATAAAAAGACAGAGCCGCGTTCAGCATGTTCTGGTGCGAAATAATACAGTACCATCAGGGGAGTGAAAAAAATGGAATGGCTTAGAGTCGCTATCGATTACGGAATCATGGGGTTACTGCTGTTCTTAAGTATTGTGGCCGTTGCAATAGCAGTTGAAAGACATCTTGTCTACAAGAATCTAAACATAAGCCAATATCCTGATATAAAAAGCCTGGAAATGGTGCTTACCGAGAAGCTTCACTTCATTGCAACTATTGGAAGCAATGCCCCCTATATCGGGCTGCTCGGCACGGTGCTTGGTATCATGCTCACCTTTTATACCATGGGGAAAGAGGGCTTCATGGACTCAGGGAAGATCATGGTTGGTCTTTCCCTCGCCTTGAAGGCTACCGCTGCCGGATTGCTTGTCGCAATACCATCAGTGGTACTTTACAACCTTCTGGTGAGAAGGGCAAAGGTCCTGATGATGCAATGGGAGATAAAAAATGGACGAGAAAGAGTTTGAT
The DNA here is from genome assembly GCA_963826885.1 of Nitrospirota bacterium. GTDB lineage: Bacteria > Nitrospirota > UBA9217 > UBA9217 > UBA9217 > JAJYKN01. Next base: position 229,630 of record CAWGYL010000003.1, read on the forward strand.
TACATCAATGTTATTCCTCTTGTTGATGTGATGCTGGTGCTGCTCACCATCGTACTCACGACATCGACCTTCATCGCGACGGGGGCCATTCGGGTTGAACTCCCCCAGGCATCAAAAAGCCCGGCAGAGATTTTAAAGACCCAGACCATTGAAATAGATGCCGGCGGCAACGTATATCTGAACGGCCGTCTGGCAGCGCTCGATGAATTGAAGGGCTCGTTGCAAGCTACTCCCAAAGAAACTCCGCTTCTCATCAGGGCCGATCGAAATATCCGTCTGCAGGCGTTCGTAGACGTCCTTGACGTCGTTAAAAACCTCGAGTTTAAAAGGGTCAGCTTGCAGACACAAGAGATGAAATGATGAAGTATCAGCTTATCGGTTTACAGACATCCATACTCCTACACACATTGATTTTTGCGATTGGCGTAGGATACAGCCACTTGTTGGTCCCGACGAGCGCACCTATTCCCATCGAGATCGGAATTCTCTCGTGTCCTGAGCCTGCTCCGGTTAAGGTCGCGCAGCAGCACAGGAATCGAATACAGGCGGTCAAAGAAACGATTAAGCCGGCGCAGCAGCCGGAAACACTCTCTCAGACAGCGGTGGCTGAGAGTCCGATGGTGAAGCAGGAGATAACTACCCAGCAAACAGTGTCGGCCCCACAGACAATGTCGGCTCCGCAGACAGGAACAGGAACGGACGAACCTTTAAAAGGGAATCAAACTGCATCGAATGGCTCGATAGTCGGTCCCGCCTTTAATGCTGATTATCTGCATAATCCAAAACCATCATACCCGCTTCTTGCGCGGCGGTTGAAGCTGGAGGGAACTGTTATAATCCGGGTGCTGGTTAGCCCGAAGGGTAAGGCTGAAATTGTCCGGTTGGGAACGAGCGCCGGATCGAATGTGCTGGACCAGGCAGCCTTAAATGCTGTGCAAGAGTGGTCATTCGTACCGGCGCAGCAGGGTGGTCAGCCGGTATCCGCCTGGGTGGACGTCCCCATTCGTTTTCGCTTGACCGAGTGACGCGGCCCGCATCGCAGATAAAAACCGAAAAGTTATGCCTAATTTTCTGGAGGGGCGTTGGTGCAAAAAAGGATTAATAGTCGGCTCCTTCTGAAAATTGCTATTGGCATCTTGCTATTTTCTGGTGGGTATACAGCATCTGTTTTTGCCGGAGGGGTCCAGACTCTCAATACCGTAGAAGTGACCGATTCTGCCGAAGATCTAGTGGGTTCGGCGGATTCAGCAACGGAAGGGACCGTCACGCCCAAGCAGCTTGAGGATCTGCCTATATTACGGACTGGCGAAGTTCTTGAAGAAGTGCCAGGTCTGATTGTCAGCCAGCACAGCGGCGAAGGCAAGGCGAACCAGTATTATTTACGCGGATTCAACCTCGATCACGGGACTGATTTGGCGACGACGGTGGCTGGCATGCCAATCAATATGCCGACCCACGCGCATGGGCAGGGGTATACGGACTTGAACTTCTTGATGCCGGAACTGTTGAGCGGCATCGAATATAGAAAAGGCCCGTATTACGCAGATCAAGGAGACTTTTCCGCTGCCGGCGCTGTCATCATGGATTACTGCAATGTGCTGGAGCGGAATATCGCTGAAGTGGGAATAGGAAACGACGGCTATCGCCGGGCTTTGGTGGCGGGATCCCCGGATCTTGCCGGAGGACATCTGCTCTATGGTTTCGAAGCGTACCATAATAACGGTCCCTGGGTCCACCCTGACGACTACGATAGATTCAATGGTGTGCTTCGCTACAGTCGGGGCGATGTACAAAACGGCTACAGTATAACCGCCATGGGTTACAATGGTACCTGGAATGCCACAAACCAGGTCGCTATCCGCGCCATAGATGAAGGCCTGATCTCCCGTTATGGCTCACTCTCTCCCACGGATGCGGGAAATTCGTATCGATACAGCCTTTCCGTTGAAGGGCAACAGACATCAGAGAATGCGATTACCCGGGAGAACGCGTACCTGATCAAGTATCAAATGAATTTGTGGAATAATTTCACCTATGATTTGGAAGATCAGGTCAACGGCGACCAGTTTCATCAGTACGATAATCGGATCGTTTCCGGTTTCGCTGTCAGCCATGATTGGATAACGAAGCTGGCCGGTCACGATATGGTCAATACCGTAGGAGTGCAGGTTCGCAATGATGACATCAGTCCGGTCGGACTTTACCATACCGTGGATCAACAGCAGATTTCCGTAACAGAGCAGGACCATGTCATCCAAACCAGTGGGAGCGTTTACGTACAGAACCGCTTTCAATGGGCGGATAAATTCCGCAGCATTGCGGGGCTCCGCGGAGACGCTTACCGTTGGGACGTTAGTGCGAATAATCCCCTCAATTCCGGCATTGCACACGCCTCCCTCTTGGATCCTAAACTGAGCCTGATTTTCGGACCTTGGGAAAAGACAGAATACTATATAAATGCTGGTCAAGGTTTCCATAGCAATGACGGACGAGGAACAACCATGACGGTGGACCCCCTGACAGGGGAGCCGACCAGTAAAGTCACCCCCCTCGTGCGAGCAGAGGGGATCGATATCGGGGCGAGAACGGCAGTCATCCCCCATGTACAAAGCGAGCTAACTTTTTGGGCATTGAATCTGGCCTCCGAGCTTATCTTTGATGGCGACCACGGCATAACTACGCCGAGCTATGCGAGCCACCGGTACGGCGTGGAATGGGCAAACTATTATAAGCCGACCTCATGGTTCACACTTGATGTGGACGTAGCCCTGTCTCATGCGCGCTTTGTCGGTGATCCCGTCGGAAACCGTATTCCTGGTTCACCCGAAGGGGTAGCTTCTGCCGGAGCCTCTGTTGACAGCATAGACGGCTATCTCGGCAGCCTGAAGGTGCGTTATTTCGGACCCCGTCCGCTTTATGATGACAACAGCGTCCGCTCCGACTCGTCCACAATCGTGGATGCTCGGGTGGGCTATAAATTCATCAATAATTGGCGCCTATTCCTCGATGTTTTCAACCTGTTTAACGCAAAGGTCAGCGATATTGACTATTTTTACGTATCCCGGCTTCCGGGTGAGCCCCCTGCAGGCGTAGCGGATGTTTCCACTCATCCGGCGGATCCCTTTGAAGCTCGCCTTACACTTTCCATGATTTTCTGATAGCCGGTTCGTATGATATGCATACGGTACGCTTTGCACATGGTATCTAAAATCAAAGATGTTTTTATCTGAATAAATTTATGTCATGGTGGTTTTAGGAGGGATTCCATGATAAAGTCTTTCGCGATGCGGCTTGTTTACGCGATGTTTCTGTTTACGCTAGTGGCTTGTGGCGGCGGCAAAGAACCAACAGAGAGCGGGCTGTTCGGTATTATTTGGTCAGGGACTCAATTTGTGGGGGTGGGAAGCAGCGGCATGATCCGCACCTCCCCCGATGGAGTGTCGTGGACATCCCAGAACTCAGGCACAGCTGAGTCACTGCTCAATGTTGCATGGTCCGGAACACAATTTACGGCAGTGGGCAATAATGGGGCCATTCTCACTTCTCCTGACGGAGTAACGTGGACCATGCAGACCTCGGGAACTACCAGTGACCTCTACGGTGTTGCCTGGTCCGGGTCGCAGTTCGCAACAGCCGGAGATGCCGGTTCCATTTTTACCTCACCGACAGGAACGCAATGGACGCCGCAGACATCGGGCACTTCCACAAGTCTTTACGGCCTTGCCTGGTCCGGGACACAGTTTGTTGCTGTCGGGTATGCCGGCATAATTCTTACCTCTCCAGACGCAGTTACCTGGACTGTGCAGACTTCGGGCATTACCGATCCTCTTGGTAGCATCGTCTGGTCCGGGACACAGTTCGTGGCAATCGGAAATAACGGCGCTATTCTTACTTCTTCCGATGGAGTGACGTGGGCAGCTCAGACATCCGGAGTATCAAACGGTCTGAGCGGCATTGCCTGGTCGGGAACGCAATTTGTGGCCGTAGGGGACACGGGAACCATCCTTACATCCCCTAATGCCGTAACATGGACACCACGGGCTTCGGGCACATCAAATTCCCTGTTTGGCGTTGTCTGGTCCGGGATGCAATCTCAATTTGTGGCCGTGGGATGGAGCAACGTTATCCTCACATCTCCGGACGGGGTAAGGTGGACACGACGTTCTTAAGTTCTTGCGTGGATTTCGACCGGCTAGACGTAATTTCTCGAAGCTAAAAATGAGCGAAACGATAGTCGTTACCGAGAACATGACCAAAAGCCAGAGACATCCTATTGGACTGTATGTCCTTTTTTTTACGGAAATGTGGGAGAGGTTTTCCTACTACGGGATGCGGTCACTGCTAGTCTACTACATGATTAAGCACCTGCAATTTACGCAGGAACGATCGTCCGGAATATACGGGCTCTATACCGGCTTTGTCTACTTCACCCCTCTCTTCGGTGGCTTGCTTGCAGACCGGCTGCTTGGGCAGCGCCGAACCGTGATCCTGGGAGGGGTGCTCATGTCCATCGGACATTTCTTGATGGCCTTCGAAAGCCTTTTCTTCCCGGCGCTGATTTTCCTGATCCTCGGAAACGGCTTCTTTAAGCCGAATATCTCAACGCAAGTCGGGGCGCTTTACCCTGCAGGCGACCATCGCCGTGATCGTGCGTTCAGCATTTTCTATATGGGCATCAATCTCGGCGCGTTCTTTTCACCTCTCGTCTGCGGAACCCTCGGCGAGAAAATCGGGTTCCACTGGGGCTTTGTCGCTGCCGGCGTCGGCATGGTCATCGGGCTTCTCGTCTATCTCTGGGGTCAGAAGCACCTTGCCCCCGATCTGATCATGCAGAAAAAGGAAGGCAAACAGCAGAAGTCATCAAAACCCATGACGCGCGAGGACTGGCTGAAGATCGGCGCGATCTTCGCCATGATGGCCCTGAGCATCGTTTTCTGGAGCGTATACGAGCAGCAGGGCAACACGATGGCGCTTTGGGCCGACACCAATACCGACCGGATGATCTTCGGCTGGGAAATGCCGGCCTCGTGGTTTCAATCTTTCAATCCGCTCATGATCTTTATTTTCGTTCCACTGCTTAACTTGTTCTGGGGCTGGCAGGATCGCCACGGAAAAGAACCTTCGAGCATCGCCAAGATGGGAATCGGCTGCATCCTGCTTGCAGCGGCCTTCCTGATCCTGATTCCGCCGGCCCGGGAACTGGCAGTCAACCCGAAAGCGAGCCTCTGGTGGTTGACAGCTTGCACGTTCGTGCTCACGCTCGGTGAAGTCTATCTTTCCCCGATCGGCCTTTCACTGGTGACCAAAATAGCTCCTGCCCGGATCGTCTCCATGATGATGGGCGTTTGGTTCCTCTCGAGCTTTTTCGGCAACTTTCTGTCAGGATATCTTGGAACGTTCTGGGGGAAAATGCCCAAAGAGAATTTCTTCCTGCTGATGTTCACCCTGTCTTTCGCGGCCGGCATGGCGTTCTTCGCACTCCTTAGGCCATTAAAAAAAGCAATCAGATACGGCAAATAGGCCGTCGAGGACGTGTGATTACAAAAAGGCAACACTTGGTCGAACCTCCACGATCATCACCTCGCTCAACAACAAAGAGTTATCGTATCTAGTGGGATTTACATTTTTGCTCTAAAAATAGGACCCTGTTTTTTACCTATTAAAATTTTTATAAATAGTTGCAATAAAAAGCAATTTCAGTACAATGCTTAATATATCCAATGGCCACGAATCACGTACAGCAGTTACTAAAAAAAGGCGCTCTTACTGGACATAAACTAGTATGGGCTGGCATTTCAGGTTTTCTTCTGCTCCTTGGGTTGCTTCTGGCCGGACAACGGTACATAGAATACGACCGTACCATTGTGAGCACGGAGGATCGCCTGATGGCGGAGGCGCGAGTCTTGGACGCGAATCTGGGCGCCAACCTGACATTCACAAACGTCTTGTTGACCGATGTCATCAGAATGCAGTATGGATCATCCCGTCCGAGCTCCGCTGAAATGAATGCATATTTGCGCCAACAGGAACACCTGGTCTCCGGCATCCGCACGATTATCATCGTCGACTCCCATGGCCGCATTATTCGCTCAAGCATAGTAAAGATAATCGGATTTAACGGCAGCGATCGTGATTACTTCAAAATGGCGCTCACGGTTTCCGATCCGGCCCGATTGATCATTACGCCGCCGTTTCAGACCGCACTCGGGACTTCAGTCGTTAATGTAACAAGGAAGGTGACGGGAAAGCACGGAGAATTCCTCGGGATCGTCTCTGTCAGTCTGGACAAGGATTACTTCGGCACCCTCCTTGGTTCGGTGCTGTACGCTCCCGATAACCGGGTAAGCCTAGTGCATGAAGGCGGAGATGTTTTTATATCCCTTCCGGATACGCAGCCCGGTTTTGCCGGGAAAAACCTGTTTAGGTCCGGGTCCCTTTTTCTACGGCACCGGGAAAGCGGAAAGCAGGCCTCCATTCAACATGGCCGCTCCTCCATGCTGGGCGATAAACGCATTGCAGCATTCATCACCTGCACACCTGCCGGTTTGCAGGTTGAACATCCGCTTGTCATATCGGTAAGCCGCAGCATGGACGCTGTCCTGGCCCCCTGGCGAAGGGACACCTCCATCATTATTATGTTCTATATTTTCCTGTGCGGGATCAGCATTGCTGTCTCTGTTGCCATGATTCGCTACCGTTCGGAGCACAAAAAGGCGGAAGAGGAACATCTGAAACTGCGCCATCTTGAATCACTTGAGATTCTTGCCGGCGGGATGACCCATGATTTCAACAACCTCATAGCCGCCATCATCGGATTCGTCCAGATCGCAAGAAGCGAATCTCAGCCCGGTGACGTGGTGCACAGTACCATGACTGCTGCGATGAGAAATTGTCTCCATGCCAGAGAATTGAGCCAGCGTCTCCTGACCTTTGCCACAGGAGGGGAGCATGCAAGAGCAATGCAGCCGATCGCCGGAATAATCGAAGAGAGCGTAAAAGAGGTCTTGAAGGATACCCCGCTGAAAGCGGAATTGGAGCTTCCGGAAAATCTTCATCCCGTTCCGATTGACGCGGAGCAAATGGGGCAGGTCTTTTTTAATCTCGTGGAAAACGCAAAAGAAGCGATGCCTGACGGAGGTGTCCTGAGCATCGTGGGAGAAAATCTTTATCTTACCGCGGATGATGGTTTGCCGCTGCCAGCCGGGGACTACATTATATTGACATTGCAGGATACGGGTATCGGCATTGAAACGGTAAATATCCCGAGGATATTCAATCCTTATTTTTCAACGAAAGATACCTATAGCCAGAAGGGCCTGGGGCTCGGCCTGGCTGTCTGCTACTCTGTTATCAGAAGGCATGGCGGACTTATTACGATTGACTCTCAGGTCGGAAAAGGTACAACCATAGCTATTTACCTTCCCACGTTTGAATAAGATCTGAATATGCGTTTTTATTGTCGGCGAAATAGTGGGAGGATGTCTTGTTTCTTGGACAGCCGCTTCAAGCGCCCCAACTGGGAAAACTCCTTACGTGGGGGCATGTGAGCAGGATGCGATGACTGGGCAGTATTGCAAAAAAAGAGGCGATGTTCTCGGCGAGGGGAGGGGACTGGACGGTGTCCTGCAATCATTGGAAAAGCGTTTTGAGTGCTTCGACTGGCTCAGCAAAGTGTTCACCACGAAGTTATGTGCTAATCGACACATCTCAAATGATACTCGCTTCTGAAGAAATCACACTTCAGGCAATGGTATAGTTTATCATCAAAAGTATCCTGTTTCTCGTCATCGCAGAGGGTACCCAGCACAAGGGCGCACTGCCTTCCATTGGAAGGATATGCAGAGCAGAATTCGCGGCAGACGCATCTTTTAAAGTCCCAGCAATTCATGGTTGAGCACGTCCTTTCACCGAGAGCGTTCTCATTATTTCATCACGCTTTCATATACCCCCCCTTGGGGGGGGGAAGTAACCTGGCAATTTTTATATGGCGCGTTTTTTCAGCACGAATATAAGCGTTACGTAACTGATCATCGTCACCGGCATGAGGGTATCTGCAATAAACGCCCCCATTGATCCCGTTCTTTCCAGTGTTTCAAAGTAATTTGTTGCCAAAAGGAGAAAGGGATAAGCGACCATAATCATTATTTTCCATATACGGGGAGTGAAAATAGAAAAACTGATGCTCCGATTCCCAGCAGCCTGACCATTGACAACGCGTGTTATACCCATTTTTGGAGTCCTCCAATCAAAAATACGGATAAATTGTTGATATTGTTACGTATTATTCATAGCTACCTCAACCCTTCCCTTGGCAACATCATGTCCGAGCGGATACTGTATTTTAGGTTAGCACAATAAATATAGTTTTTCAAGTTTTTTATTGTTTTTTTGGGACGCCTGAATTAGGGTTGAAGCCAGGAGACTGCGTTCTTCTCATGGGTGCACGGGACCCGTCGCTGTCTGTGTTGGAAAGAAAGCTGTGGAAATGTCCTACGCGGAAATGAGAACATCGTAAAACACCAGCCGCAGAAAACATCAAATGAATAAAATATCACCAAGATGACCGAATGGAACGGGAGCAGCCCGATACGGCCCTTGTGGTCGAAGGCGGCGGCATGCGCGGCGTGTTCTCTACCGGCTTGCTCGACGGCTTCCTTGAGCGGAAATTCGACCCCTTCCGTCTGTGCATCGGAGTCTCCGCCGGCGCGACGAGCATTGCCGCGTACCTTGCCAGGATGCCTGGGCGGAACCGGAAAATTTACACCGAGTTCTCAGTAGGTCCGGAGTTTATCAGTCTCAGGCGGTTTCTGCGCGGTGGCCATCTCATGGACCTGGACTGGATGTGGGATCTCACCATCGCCCGTATGCGTCTCGACCTTGACCGGATCTATTCCGGACAATGGCCGTTCCTGGTCGGAATGACCGACGTGGGGACCGGCTCAGCGGTCTACCGGATTACATCCTCCGCCGACCTCGAACAGGTGCTCAAGGCCTCCAGTGCGCTGCCGGTCATCTACCGAGGCTTCCCCCTCGTCGATGGCCGTCCCATGACCGACGGTGGCGTGTCAGACCCGATCCCTGTCGCTGAAGCAATCCGCCGCGGAGCAAAGCGCATTATGGTCGTGCGTTCCCGTCCGCACGGCCACCGTAGCAGTCCTGATGCAATGTCCTTTCTGATATGCTGGTTCCTTCGCAGTTATCCCGCGCTGCAATCCACGATTAAGTCCCATGACCGAATTTATAATGAAGCGGTCGCACTCATCCGGCGTCCGCCCGACGGCGTGTCCATCATCGAGATATGTCCACCTGAAAGTTTTCGACCAGGTAGGTTCACGCAAGATGCCAGCGCGCTGATCGAAGGATATGAACAAGGAAAGGCGATGGCAGTCGAGGCGATGGCAAGATGGGAACGGGACTGAGTGAATAACCGTTGCTTTAACGCATGATTACTCAGCACGAAATCACCAGCGTCTACTCATAAAATACATTCGACGACATTGGCATAGACTTAAATCAGACATATAATCGTCTATAAATTAAACGACGATGTAGCATGTTTTTCCAAACGAGGTGACATCGGATTTGCGATGTTATCTGAGGGACCTGCTCCATAACTGGTTTGATAGCAAAGGAGACGTGATTCAATGACGCTCGCCTCTTCGTTGAAGCTCGGAAGCATCCCCGCCGTTTGATCAAAAACTTGAAGAGCACGCAACCATCTTGACATGGAATAGCTAACGCCGCGGATTGCTCTTGGTCTACAGGGTTTGTTATTCTGTTCTTCACCGTAGGTCTGCATCATCATACTACCGCCGGTACATGAACACGTACACCGCGCGATGGGAAGCGAACCTGCCTGTAACACTGACCAGCTTCAGTTCTTCTATGCGAAAGTATGGATCAAAGAGGGCTCTGATCTCATTTTCCGAGGAGAAATAGAGAACAGTACCCAGCCGTGTTTCCCTGTATTTCCCTGTGCCACCGAATTGCGAATCCTTCTCGCTGAAGCAAAGGGACAGATAACTTCCTCCCGGATTGAGCTTTCTAAAAATGTTATCTACGTATTTCCTTCTTTCCTCTGGAAAGATGTGGTGCAGAAGTTCCCAGTCGTAGCCGAAGTCGAAAGTGCCTTCAATCTCTTTCAGGCCGCCAAGAACGTCAGCTACGATAAAATTACACTGCAACTCTTTCTTTCTGGCATTTTCCCTGGCGATCCCTATGGCCGTGGGCGAGATATCGACTGCTGTGACATTAAACCCCTTGCTACTGAGATAAAGCGCAGAGTTCCCGAGACCGCAACCAAATTCGACGGCCTTACACGGTTGTATGCTTCCTTTGTCAAGCAACTCGACGAGCGCGCCCGGTGGCTCGTCGGTATTCCAGGGGATCTGATCGGGAGAAATTTTCCGGTATATCTCATCCATATCAATCAGCATAGGCACCTCTTCTTTAATAATATGAATCTCGCGCGAGAAGTGATTGCGTAGACATACTCTATAACTATTTTTAAAGGATTCTTGCTCGTACGTCAACAATAATATCATCCAACCTTGTCGGTATTTCCTATTGAGCTACTACGATAGCTACTAAAAAAACAAGCTGCTGGGCCTCACCCCATTCTATTAAGCCGAGTACTGTTGGCACAACAAACAGGTCGCGGGGGGAGCGAAAGCCGCGAACTTTCTCTCGTCTATGTTCTAACTGTTATATCGTATCTTCTATTTATGTTTCGATGGAATTGATTTATGCTGAAGCTTTCCTATATTATTCAACGGTTGCATCCCTGAAACACCAATATTACATTTAGATTATTAGGCAGCAGGGTGCTATAATATTACAAAGAAAAGATGACAAGGAGGAATTCGACATGTTTGAAGGACTTTTTCGACCGCTGCACTTGGTCTTGATTCTCTTAATCGTGTTAATAATTTTTGGAGCTGGAAGGCTACCGGAAATCGGCGAAGGACTGGGGAAAAGCATAAGGTCATTTAAGAAAGCCATGTCAGGAGAAGATGAACCAAAAGACAAGCCCAGTTCTGGAGAACACAAAGACGAAAAAAAGAAAGAATAGAAAGGTTCCTCAACTGAAATACTCACTGGTGATTCCTTCCTGTACTGACCGAGAGCCGGGATTTGTGTCTATGTACACAATAATGTTTCACATCGCAACTAACAAAAATAATCGGATACATTTTGAAAGATATCATCACGAATATCTATGGGAGGGTGTATGAATGGAGATGTATGTTTGCCCGATAAATCGCAAATTGCGCGTGAGATTCTGGCGTATTTGACAAAGCACCCAGACGCACAGGAGACGTTGGATGGTATTGTGCAAGTCTGGCTTCGCGACCGGGGGAACAAGCATACACCAACAATGGTGCATGAAGTAGTGAAGGACCTTGTTTTAGAAGGAACGATTCTAGAGAGTAAAATACCGGATTCACATTCGGTATATCGACTTAACCTCGCCAAGCAGAATAGAATGAAAGAATTGGTGAAGAAAATGAGGGGATAAGATTAGTACTTCTAGCAAGTCTCAGCAGCCGTATTTTATAAAACTACAGCTCTCTCGCGGAACTTAATTATTTAGGCTCATTAATACAATATTATTTTTTCCCTTTCCGAAGTAAGAATACGCAGGCACGTGGCACAGGTTAAGAAATGCGGGTGCCGGCTATTCCAGTAGTCGTACTTGCAAAGATAAAGGAAAGAAAGGAGTTGTGTGAAATTCCGATCGGAATCGTTCTAATTAAAACACCTTAATCCGCCAACTCCAGAAACTCCCCTAGAAAGGGGACATGTTCATTCTTATGAAACTTTTGGAAAAAGAGAAATCAGGATATTCGGTTTTATGATTCGACAATACGCTATGCTCAAATAGGAGAATGTTATGAAATGGTATCATTATATTGCCTGTTTTTTTGCGGGTATCTTTTTAGCCAATGCCGTTCCTCACTTCGTACATGGTATTTCCGGCTCCAGTTTTCCAAGCCCTTTTGCAAATCCGCCAGGCAAAGGCTTATCATCACCAACGGTAAATGTTCTGTGGGCATTATTCAATGTTGTAATCGGATATGTTTTATATAGAAAGGGCAGGGTTTCTCAGACGAATACGCGGAGTATCCTTGTTTTTTTTGCCGGCATTGTCTTCATTAGTATAACGTCGAGCGTCGTATTTGCAGGTCGAGTTCATTAATAACTTGTTGTGATCCGTTTGCTGGAGTGTGTCTAGCCTGAGGAAGTTGAGTCTTCACAATGGGTATGGAAGGATGATGGTTGCAATGTATGGTGACAACTCCGTCTCACCGTCTGGGTGGTTGCGTTAAACTGGAACATGCAGTTTACATTTCGATGATCGGAGAATGATTTATGATGTGCGCGTATAGTCAAAAAACTCCCCAGACAGGGCGCAAACGATAATAATCAAAAAAACCTTTTAAAAAGTGTATTCGAATATTTTGATTACACGGCATGTTGCGGCGATAGCAAGCATGAAAGGTCAGAAATTTCGATGAAGTGGAGCGGAACACGGTCAATGGACAGATGCCGCTATTTTGAACGATCAGCGTGAGTATGATGCCGATGAAACTGGTGCGATGGATGGAGATGGCCGGGATTTTTCTCGGTGTGCCTCTTCTCCTTTTGGGAGATTTCATCCCCCGACACAAAATCCTCGTTTTGTTGGCCGTCTGCATCACCTGTCTTGTCCTGCTTTTGCGCGACAAGACCTTCGATCGCAGCCGATTCAGATTGAACGGTTTCAGCAATTGGCGCACGTTGTCCATGCGCTTCGCAATCATCGCAAGCTGCCTCGCGCTGTATACGGTTCTTGCCGAGCCGGGAACGCTCTGGGACTCCTTCGGCACAATCCTGCGCTCTGGGCGCTTATCATGATCACCTACCCCTTCTCGGTTGTGCCGCAGGAAATCATTTATCGGGCGTTTTTTTTCATCGGTACAGCTCACTGTTTGTACATAAGAGAGTAAGCGTCGTGACAAATGCGGTGCTCTTTGCATTCGCCCATATTCTTTTCAGAAATTGGGTAGCCGTCATCGGGTCGTTCGTTGCCGGTCTACTCTGGGCGACGACCTATCTGAAAAGCAGATCGCTCCTGGTCGTTTCGATTGAACACGCCCTATACGGCAATTTCGTGTTTACGCTAGGCATCGGATATTATTTTTATGCTCCGGACTTTTGATCTGTAGATTAATGCCGAGTGCTGAGTCAGCGGTTGGCGCGTTCCGGGTGGGAGTCGAACGCCAGGAATTGCTGTGATCAAAAGATTCAAAGACACCGCTTGAGCGCCTTTGGGATGCTCTATTTTGCCCTGTGCCGAAGAGTTTATTGCCCATCCGCAGGGTGCTACGGCTCAAGCCAACGAGACCGATGGCGTTGCTCAGCCCAAATCAGTCTATGATATAGATCGCTGCCACTCGCCGTGCGTTGGACCTCAGAAGTCTTTGGACACTACCGCTTTCATCGCCAGATTATCAATGCGTCAGGCCGGCCGGCTACGGTCTGCTTTAACCGCCGGTTCTCGTCCTCCAGCTGCTTGAGCCGCTTCAACTCGTTGACGCCCCTGCCCCCGTATTATGCCTGCCTGTTGTAATAGGTCGCGTCGCTGATACTGTACGTCCGACAAAGATCGACGATCTCCATGCCGATGTCGCCCTCCTCCGGATCCTGAATCTGTTTCTCCGAGTACCTTCCTTGCCTCATCTCGAGCCTCCTTTGTCGAGTGTCCTATTATGTCACACACTAATTTGAAGTGGCATATTTTGCGGGGGGAGAGACCTGCCTCACCTAGGATATCAAGCTTAGGAGGAAGCCTGAGATGGTGGAGTTAGGATTCCCTTACTTTGAGCGGCTGGACGTGGCGATGGTGGACCTACTCGGCGTCGGGATCACGGGAAGCCGGACCAGCACATGGTCTTAGTTTTTTGCCATGATTCTCAGCATCGCCGTAGGTGTAGTCGACAAAGCTAATTGTAGCATCAAAAGGCAGGATGTGGACTGAATTGTGCAGCCATAATCGGTCTCTGCAACACAAGCCGTTACGCGGAAGCTATCCCGGGATCATGACTGAAAATTTCATAAACCCTGTCCGCAGGCACTTCCACAATTCCCACTACCGCATCCGGAAACATCAACGCGCTTGTCAATGGAATAAAGGGGATAGATTTTGAAATCCTTTACCCAGGGCTGTATAACGAAATAATCCGACCGGTGCCACATGAAAACCCACGGCGCATTCTGGATGATCCGGTCATCCGCCTGCCGGTGAGACGGTATCGCTGCCGTTCGTTCATGGTGTGTTGGGCGGTTTCGATTAAATGGTCAAGTTCGGGGTCCTGGCACCGCGTCCGGTTGCCCCCGGCTCCGATGCTCCCGGAGTCGAAAAGTGGATACAGGAAATCCTCCGGGTCAGGGTAATCGGCCCACCAGGAAAGCCAGAAAGCATCGGGCTCTCCTTCATTTATGGCCTGTTTGAACGCGCTCCAGTCGAGCTGGGTTATTTCAGCCTTGAGGCCAATACTCGCAAGATACCCCTGGATGACCGTGACGATATCGAGGACCTCTGGTTCGTTGGAGATGTAAATTTTGATCGTTGCACCCTCTGCACCCGCTTGCCGGATCAATTCCCTTGCCTTCTGAGGATCATAGCTGTAGCCCTTCAAAGCCTGGGGCAGCACATTGTTCTTCCATAAGCCCGGCGGGATCGGTCCCACAGCCAACACCCCCCTTCGTTCAAAGACTGTGTTCAGAATGTGTTGCCGGTCTATTCCGTAATTGACCGCCTGCCTCACTCTGATGTCGCTAAAGGGCGGCCGTGTGCAGTTGAGCCCCAGGTAATAACTGTTCAGGCCCGGCATGCCGTACACAAGGTCTCGCCATACAGGGTCCGTAGTGAAATGCCGGTACTCCGATGAGGGAATGAGCAGGACGTCGAGCCGACCTGTTTCGAACTCCACCACCGCGGTAAGGTCCTCGGGTATGACGCGGTAATAAATACCGCTCAGCCGGGATCGGCCATCAAAATAATCCTCACGGGAGGTGAGTATGAGGTGCTGACCGTGTTTCCATTCATGCAGCACATAGGGCCCCGTCCCGACGGGATGAGTCCCGAAATCCTGACCGATCCGCTCTACCTCCTCCCGGGGGATAACGTAGGCCGTGGTCATGGCAAGGAGCGAGAGGAACGGTCCGTAGGGTTTCTCAAGCTTGATTGCCAGAGTCTGGTCGTTTACCACGCGGATGCCCGAAACATGCGCTGCTTTCCCGGCTATGACGTCTCCCGCCCCCTCGATCTTGTCGAGGACCCAGGTGAGGGGAGCCTTTGTCTGGGGCATGAGCACCCGCTCGAAGGAATACTTGACGTCCTGGGCCGTGACTTTCCGGCCGTTGCTGAACGTTACATCGTAGCGGATCCTGAAGTTATAAGTCAGTTGATCATCGGAAAGCTTCCATGCCTGGGCGATATCGGGGACGATGTCCAAATTCTCGTTAAAGCGGACCAGACCGTTAAAGAGTTTCGCGGCAATGCCGCCCCCCTGGACATCGGTGATAAGCGCGGGGTCGAGCGTCGTTGGATTGTTGTTCAGCCGGAGATAGAGGTAGCCGGGAAGACGGCCGTCATCGGACTTGTGACAGCCGGAGAGCAACGATGCAAGCACGAATGCAAGGATGATGCGGAAGACTGCCGGGCGCGCCGCAGGAATTCCCCAGCAGTTATTTTTTTGCAGTATTGACAAAGGCGGTGAACAATTTTCTGGAGTATCGATCATTGGGAGTTTTTTCCGGATGCCATTGAACGGCAATGAGAAAATGGTCCGTTCTGGGCTCAAAGGCCTCAATCACCCTGTCGCGGGAGACCGCCGAAAGATGGAGACCGCGGCCGGGGTTTTTCACACTCTGGTGGTGAGAACTCCGCACGCGTATGCGTGAAGCGCCCATGATGCGCGAAAGCATCGTGCCTTCAAGAATGTCAACGTGATGAAATACTTTCTCTCCATGCCTGGCTGGCCCATGCTGGGCGGGGTCGGGTACCTGCAGGGAGATGTCCTGGTACAGTTTTCCACCGAGAGCTACATTAACCAGCTGAGCGCCATAGCAGATGGCGAGAAGGGGCTTTCGTGCCCTTGCCACGGCTTTAAAAAGACTGATCTCAAATTTGGTGCGGCCGTCAGGAGAGATCGTCAGACCCGCGCCAGATAGAGGTTTTTCCCCGTAGAAGCGCGGATGGATGTCGTCGCCTCCGGTAAAGACAAACCCATCCAAACGCCTGATCAGATTAGGAATGGAATCATCGATTCCAAGTATCGGCACGGGAATGCCGCCGGCTTGAACAACGGCCTTACCGTAGTCCTGGTCAAGGATGTTCATGTTCCTTGCAGGCTGGACATCGAGTAGCATCGTGATTCCGATTAACGGCTTCATCTCAATACCTCCCCAAAAGAAGTACGCATGGGTACTTATAGCATATTTGAGGAGGCTTGTCAGTGTGAGATTATAATTTGAGATTTATTAACGCAAATTATAGGTTGCAATTTCCTGCTTCTGTAATTTTATCCTTCTGCGCCGTAAAACCCCGTCTCTTCAGGGCGGGGATAGAAGGCGCGGTTGGAATTCAGCCAGAAAAAAGTATTTTTTTGATAACTAAGTAGACAAATGTTCACCGCTTTGCTATATTTATGCGGTGATGGCTGCGACTCCTAAAGAGCTTGAGTATCACACTGTGGCGCCGAAATGCATGCCGACGCAAACGGCGCAGTCAACATCCTCAAAAGGTATCTCCCGGAGCAAATAAGTGTCTCTTGGAGTAGTGGCTGTTTGGCACAGCCTGTAGTCAACCGGTTTGCCTGGAGAAAAACCAGGTCATCTGCATCAGCCCATAAACCGGGTACGTGGCAAACATCTCTGCCGCATCTGCGAACAGAATCTGCATTGGCTCTCAGCAGTTGTAGAGCCTGATTCGGGAATTCTCGGCCTTCAGGCCGGGGAGGATGTCAAGTATATCTGCAGAGGCGCGGCTTGAGATAAACTGCATTAATCGCAATTCCAAGGAAGGAGCGTGAAGCTTCGACGCTCAGACCTAAAACCTATTATCGCATCAGCATTTCCAGCACTGCTTTTTGGGCATGCAGCCGGTTCTCGGCCTCGTCAAAAACAACGGACTGCGGCCCGTCGATGACATCCGCGGAAATTTCCTCACCGCGGTGAGCGGGGAGGCAATGCATCACAATCGCCTTGGGATGTGCGGCTTTCATCAGCCTGGCATTCACTTGGTATCCCTTGAAAGCCCGCACCCGGACCGCATGTTCGGCTTCCTGACCCATGCTGGCCCAGACGTCAGTATAAACGGCATCAGCATCCCTCGCCGCTTTGAGGGGATCGTTGACGATCGCGAGCTCCGATCCGGTCTGAGCCGCTTCCCGCTTCGCATTGCGTAGCACTGCAGCGTCCGGCTCGTAGCCGTGGGGACAGCCGATGGAAATGTGCATGCCCGACTTGACACAGGCTTCGATGAGGGAGTTAGCGACGTTGTTGCCGTCGCCGATATAAGCAAGCTTCAGTCCTTTTAATCTGCCTTTTTTCTCCCGGATGGTCATCATGTCGGCAAGCGCCTGGCAGGGGTGATGGAGATCAGACAGGCCATTGATAACGGGGATGGAGGCGTTGTGCGCCAGCTCTTCGACCGTGGACTGGGCAAAGGTGCGTATCATGATGCCGTCCAGGTAGCGGGAAAGTGTGCGCGCCGTGTCGGCAACAGGTTCGCCGCGGCCGAGCTGGAGCTCGTTGGACGATAGAAAGAGCGCCTGGCCGCCGAGCTGATACATGCCGACCTCGAAGGATACCCGCGTCCTCGTCGAGGACTTCTCGAAGATCATGCCGAGGGATTTCCCCTTCAGCGTCTGGCGGGATTTGCCCTGGTGCTGCATTTTTTTGAGAACCGCGGCGCGTTTCAGGATTTTTTCGAGGTCCTTCGTGGTCAGGTCCGCTATTGCCAGCACATCTTTTTTCATCATTCTCTCCAAAACGTAAGAGGCGGCTGGATCAGCCGCCTTCCCAATTTTCATCCTTTTTCCGGTTTAGCGTTTTGCAAAAATTCCGCCGAGAACTTCCAGCAGCATATCGATTTCTTCTTCGGTGATGATGAGGGGCGGCATGAACCGCAGAATCGTATCCATGGTGCAGTTGATGAGCATGCCTTCCTTCATGCACGCGGAGACAATGTCCTTGCACGGAAAATCCAGTTCCATGCCTGTCAGGAGGCCAAGGCCGCGAATATCCTTCACAAAGGGATATTTTTTTTTCAGGTTTAGCAGGCCCTGGAGAAAATACCGGCCGAGATGAGCGACGGCTGGAATGATGATGTCATCCTCGACCAGCGTTTCAAGCGCCGCAAGCGCCGCCGCGCAGGCTAGCGGATTACCGCCGAAGGTGGAGCCGTGTGTTCCCGGAGCCAGGGCTTCCGCTGCTTTATCGGTGGCCAGGAGCGCGCCGATGGGCATGCCCGCGCCCAAGCCCTTGGCAAGCATCATGACGTCCGGTGTGGTGCCGGAATGTTCATAGGCGAACAGTTTTCCGGTCCGTCCCATGCCGGTCTGGATCTCATCAAGCATGAGCAACACCCCGTGACGGTCGCAGATATCCCGGAGCCCTTTGAAATATCCGGCCGAAGGGACGTTTACGCCGCCCTCGCCCTGGAGCGGCTCAACCAGGACGGCGCAGGTGTGATCATTGACGGCTTCTTCAACGGCTTTGAGGTCATTATAGGGAACGTATCGGAATCCGGGAACAACGGGTTCGAATCCCTTGTGGAACCGCTCTTGGGCCGTTGCCGCGAGGGCACCCAACGTGCGGCCGTGAAAGGAACCCCGCATCGTGATGATTTCGTACCGATCCTGTTTTAGTATCTCGCGTCCATACCGGCGCGCAAGCTTGATGGCCGCCTCGACGGACTCGGTGCCGGAATTGCAAAAGAAAGCCTTGTCCGCAAAGGAACGACCCACGAGCGCCTTTGCCAGGTTGATCTGCGGCTCGTTATGAAAGTGGTTCGACACGTGCATCAACCGCTGGGCCTGTTTCTGGAGCGCAACGACGACACGCGGATGGCAGTGCCCCAGATTGCAAACGGCCACGCCGGAAACGAAGTCGATATATTCCTTGCCATCGGAGTCGAAGACCCTCGTGCCCCGCCCCTTGACGAGTACCAGAGGCTGGCGGCTGTAAGTGTTCATGATGAATTTTTGAGAATCCGCGAGGAAATCGCCGGTTATCATGGAAGGGAAATTAACATAACCGGCATGAAAAATCAAACGGAAATTCGATAAAATACAAAGTAATGAGCCGGGCCAGGAGGCTGGAGGCAGAGGAACAGGTACAGGTACAGGAACAGGTACAGGTACAGGAACAGGTACAGGTACAGGAACAGGTACAGGTACAGGAACAGGATGGTTCTGTAGTTAAGCAGGTCCGTTCGTAGTCGGTGTTCAGCGATCGAGCACTTCCCGGATTTTATTCAAAAGCTCAGGAGGGGTTACTGGCTTCGGGAGAAGTTCCGTATTGCCGTCTGGTACGCCCTCTTTTGTAAAAACGTCTGCCGCATAACCGCTCATGAAGATAGACTTCACTCCGGGATTCATGGCCGCTATTTGCATGAACGCATCCTTCCCGTTCATTCTTGGCATGATGCCATCCAGGATGACGAGATCGATCCTGTGCCCGTTCTCCCGGTACTTGGCCACGGCGTCTTCACCGTCGATTGCCTCAATCACGCGGTATCCGAAGTGGCTGAGCGAAATCGCGTTCATCTTCCTCAAGGCATCGTCGTCCTCAGCCACGAGGATTGTTTCTGTCCCGCGGCCAGGCGTAATTGATTTTATTCCCTTCGACCGATCCATGTCTGCTTCGACGTGGACGAGGGGGAGGAGAATTTTAAACGATGTCCCGCTGCCGGATATGCTGTATAAGTCTATGAAGCCCTCATGCTTCTTGACGATCCCATATACCATAGAAAGGCCGAGACCCGTGCCTTTTCCCTGTTCCTTCGTCGTGAAAAACGGCTCAAATACTTTTAACCGTGTCTTTTCATCCATGCCAATACCGGTATCGGTTACCGTGACGAGAGCATAGTCGCCGATTTTGCCGTAACCATGCGCTTCTATGAATTCCTCGCCCAGGTTAAAATATTTTGTCTCGATCACCAGATGTCCGCCCTTTGGCATCGCGTCTCGGGCGTTTGTGACAAGATTCATGACCATCTGTTCCATCTGCCCCCTGTCTGCCATGATCATGAGGTTTTCCTGAGCACAGGTTATTTGCAGTTTTATATCTTCCCTGATCAGCCTCAGCAGAAACTTTTCAAAACCCTTGATGACAACATTCAGATCTAAAATGGTGAGATTAACCGGCTGCTTGCGGCTGAAGGCGAGCAGGCTCTGGGTAAGGACCGTAGCACGGTTGGACGATTCCAGAATTTCATCGATATAGTGGCGCAAGGGATCGTTCTCCTCCATCCCCATGTTCGTGAGATGGGCATAGCCGATGATCGCCGTAAGTATATTGTTAAAATCATGGGCAACGCCCCCGGCAAGCAGGCCGATTGCCTCCATCTTCTGGGCATGCCTGAATTGCTCCTCGCTTTTTCGTAGCGCTTCGTCCGCTTGCTTCCGCTCGGTGATATCGCGCATGATCGACGCGAACCCCGTTATCCGCTCATGGTCAGTCAGGGCTACCCCCGAGATTTCGACGGGGACGAGCCTTCCGCTCTTACTGATCCGTATCGATTCGTGTCCTGTGAAGGAACCGACGGTCTTCAATTGCCCGAGACAGTGTTCAAGCTCTTGCTTCACCAGATCCGGCGGAATGGTGCTTGTGATGCGCTTTCCGATGAGTTCATCGGCAGGGTATTCCAGCATGTTCTCGGCTCCTCGGTTCCACGAGGTGATGCGGCAGTCGAGATCAACGGTACAAACGGCGTCGGGGATCGTCCGGAGGACGGACGCCAGAAAATTAATTTTTTCCTCGGACTTTTTCCGCTCCGTGATGACATCGAAAACAGTGACAAAATATTCCTTTTCGGGGCTGAAGATAGCGATGGAAAACCAGGCGTCCAGGGCTTTGACATAGGTCTCGAACGTTTCGGGCTTGCCTGATAAAGCCACTCTCCCGTAGGTTTCGAACAACAACGGATCGGCTTCACGAATACCCGGGATCACTTCAGTAACTTTTTTCCCTACTACATTTTTGAGCCCTGTCAAACTCTCAAAAGCCGGATTCACGTCAAGGTAGACAAAATCCTTCGATATGCCCCCCTCGTATATCATCCGGCAATAAGCGTAGCCGTTCAGCATGCTTTCAAAAAGATTCCGATATTTATCGCTGCTTTCGCGGAGGGCCTTATCGGCCTTCAATTTCCCCAGCGCGATTGCCACGTAAGCGACCATGTCCTCATACCGGGCGATATTTTCCGAGGTGAAGAGCCCCCTCCGCTTGTCATTGAACTGAAAGAGCCCGAATACCTCGTCATGGATCCGCAAGGGTATCAGGGCCACCGATTCATACCCTTCGCCATTGCAGCGGTTCCGCGTTTTTGCATGCCGGTCTTTGTTGCTGGTCGTTGCCAGCAGTTCGGTGGTGCAGCTGCTCCAGAAACTGCCGCGGTGGGAAAAGAACGATTTTGACGGATCGAACCGTCCGCTGATGATGTTTCCGCACATGCATTCGAGGGTGGGGTGTCCCGCTTTGTCGCGAATCAACTCTCCCTTCTGATCATAGGCGCAAAGCTTGCTTTCCACCAGCACGAACTGTTCAGGAAAACCCCGAGTTTCGTAATAGGGGAAATCAGCTCCTTCCTTCAACCTTATCCCAACTGCTCCGCAGCCAATCAGCTGCTGGAAGTAGTGCGCCAGCTTCTGCATCAGCTCGCGCATGCTGCCCGTTTCATTGCAGATGCGCAGCAACTCAATGTACTCCTCCCGGTACCGCTCCGCCTGTTTGCGCTCCGTGATGTCGTGGGAGATGCCGAAGAGTCCGGCGATCTGGCCTGAACCATCGTATACGGGCCCCTTGGTAACGAGAAGAGTTCTCTTCCTCCCGTCAAAGGTTGCAAGGTTTTCCTCGTAGTTTTGCACCCTGCCGGCGGACATGATGCCGCGGTCCATCGCGATCACATGCGCCGCTGTATCGCCCGGGAAAATGGCAGTGTCGTCATGCCCAAGGACTTCGTCCATCGGTTTGTTGAAAATTTTCGTCGCACCTTCATTTAAGAACAGGTATCGTCCCTTCAGGTCCTTCACGAATACGGCATCTGACGTTCCGTCCACCACTGTTTTGAGAAGTTGATGGCTCGCATCTGCCCTTTGATATGAGCGGTGCATTGATTCGCTCAAGACGCTGACACATATGCCGCTTGTTATGAGCATGCCCCACTGGAAGAGGTCGTGTGGAGTCGCCCAAATAAAACTTTGGGTCGACAGCATGGAAAAAAATAACGTGCCGAGCGCGGCAAGACCGGTGGATGCCAGGCCGGGCCCCAATCCCCCCAGCACTGCGCTGAGGATGATGGGGAGCATGAAGATAATCAGAAGAGGGTGATCTCCAATCGAGATCCCGATGCCCATACGAACCAGCAGCATCGCAGCGGACAGGACTATTGCAAAGACATACATCAGCCAGCGCGGAAGGCGGGACGTAATTGAAGGGATGGACTGCATGGTTTTGACGGAGGGCGCGAACGGTTCCGCTGCAGGCCGGGCTGAAACATCCTTGTTCGGGACAGCCTGCAGGCCGAAGTACAGAAACGCCGCGGTAACGAGGACAAAGGTCAGTCCTTTGATCGTCGAGAGCCAGGTAATGGCCGAGACGTCGGTAAAGGTGGAAAGTATCCGGTCAGAAAGTAATATCCAGAGTGAAGCCAACACCGCATATCTTACGGTGGCGCGGAGAATGTAACGATCGCGTAATCTTCTCATAGGGTCACCTACCTAACCCCGAAAAGCCCCGTTGGAAATTTGGCTCAACGGGAACCCTCGTTCGCATTTCCGATTGAGTCGCTTTCCGTGAAGCAGCTGTTTGAGCGCTGTGGATATCTTTGAAGAACACATACGTTCCTACTTTTCCATTGCGATTTCTGAGGTGCTCCTTTAAAGCTCTATCGTCCCGACGGGTTTGTTCCCGGCATACGGGATGTCATTATAATGAAGTTTAGTAAATTTCTTATCGGCTTTTTACCTTTTAAACTTAATAAAAATGGAAAAAATAATAGTGCGGATTCTCTCCTTCTTTCACACGCAGCCAGGCAAATATATTGCTAAATCAATATGTTTACATAAGGTTGGAGGAAACCACGGCCGGGTGGCTAGTATTATCCCTGAAATTTTAAATCCACAACCTGGCCAATCCTACGGCAAAGACCAGAAGCACCGGCAGGTACATTAGTCGATATGTCCCCGCCGCGCCCGCTCGGAAAAATTTCAGCGTCAGGAGGAGGCAAAGATGGGTGGGGGAGAGCATCACACCGGCAAAACCGCTGGTAAAAGCGAATGTAACAGCGCCGGGATCCGGATGCCCTCCGAACAGGGCGGTAATGATAGGGAATGTAGCGCCAACGAAGCCTACGGTGAGACCGGTCAGCAGACCGACAAGGAAAGGAAGCGCGAAAAGAATGATACCCACCGGGTGGCCACTTTGCCTGAAGAAAACGGGAAGCGCATCGATAGCATCCGAAGCGTCGAGCATGCTTTTGAAAGACATGATACCGGCAACCATGAGGATGACATTGAGCGATATGCTATCCCGGAGCAATGCCGCGAGCTCGCCAGCGGAATAGCGGTACCAGAGCAGCATGGCGGCCACAATCGAGATCATGGCGAGGGCCAGCGGCAGCTTGAAGACCACGACGAGTATGACCGACATCGTGATTGGAAGCAGAGTCACGAAAAGCGTCTTGAGTTGCTCACGGTTCCTCTTGCCCGGGACCGCGGTCGTTTTAATACCCCGGAATCCGAGCATCGCTCCTACGAAGACGACTGCAAGCGGCAGGGGAAGCTGGGAGATCAGAAACCTGTCAGTCGGGATCCTGGTTACCGCTGCTGCGAGGACAACGCCGGGGTAAAGCGGCGAGATGTATTCCCAAGATATGACGGAACCAGTAATTGATGAACGCCTTATGCTCAGGTTTCATATCCGCATCGGCCGCCACTTCCTGTACCATGGGCGCAGAGAACGCCGCGCCACCCGCGGACGGCAGGAGTCCGATCACGCCGGGCAGGACGGCCATGGCGCCTCTGCGGTCGCGGGCGATGTTCACGACGGACTCCATTATTCGCTTGAGCAGTCCTTTTTTCCTGATGATGTTTTCCAGCGCCATGATGAGCACGAGGCCAGTCACGAGATTAATGGTTACCGGGTCGATGCTAGAAAGAAGGATGACCCGCGCCTGTTCCCGGGGTCCGATGCGGTACACCGCGCCGAGGAACACCGCGGCCATCAGCATTACCAGACCAATGTTCCAACGCAGACGGAGTAGCAGCACGATGAGCACGAAAGCCGCACCGATTCTGCCAAGGTCCGTCATCGGACGTAGCCTGCCCCCAGGTAGAAAATCACTGCAGCGCGTATCGAATAGCGGTCCATTTTCCAGTCGTCGGGAAGCGGCTGGAACGGCGCGGAGGCCCTGATTGAGCGAAGCGCTTCGTCGTCGAGGATTTTGTATCCCGACGATTGGAGAATCTCGAGTCCTCCCAGGGTGCCGTCCTTATTGATATCGAATTTGATATACAGCGTGCCCTGGTACCCCGATACGGCCGCGAGATCGGGATATTTGAGCATGCTCTCGATCTTGATCTTGAGCCAGCGATTGTAGGACATGAACTTGAATTCATCGGTGTCGAGCGTTACCGAATCATCGCCGGGCTGTTTCTTGGGCATGCCCTTGCGCGCAAGTTCATCGATGTCGTTCTGGCTAAGAAAAGGGAGCCGCTCTGTTTCCTGGTGCCTTGACGGCAGACCAGTCTTTCCCGTGCCCTTCTCCCCGCCCTGCTCCGCGCCTTCAGGAATACCGGTTCCCGGTGAAGTCTTCGGCAGCTTGAGCTCTTCGCTCTCGCCGAATTTTCTCGGCAACGGAACGGCGCTGGGAGGCAGCCGCTTCTCAGGAATGATGCGCTGGGGCGGAGGAGGCGGAGGGGGGACGGGAGCCGGGCGCGGAGGGGGAACGGGCGCAGGACGCGGAGGCGGAATGGGCGCCGGACGCTCAGGCTCGGGCTGTTGGACCGGCGGCAGCTGTTTCATCTCCTGCGTCGGAAGGTTCACGATTCTGACCGGCGTAAAGGGCAGCTCCGTCGGAAGCGGCTTGATTAGGTAAAATGCCGCGACTATAAGCAGCGCATGAAGAGCGATGGAGGCAATAAGAAATTTCGTGAAATGTAAATGCCGGGGCATGAGGGTCACTTAAAAAAACTGGACGCGGATTTACGCGGAAATTGCGGATAAAGCTTGTGATGCCCGATAATTCAATCCGCACGTTCCGACTTTACCAGCGTCCATTTTTTGTTTCAGGGTTTTATTTGTGTTTAACCATGTTCATCGGTGGTTACAGGGTTTTTTGTATCCTGTCCGCAACTTCCCGAAGCAGTTTCAGAATGGCCTCGGCCTTATCCGGCGTGAGGCTGCCCATACCGCAGGACGGCGTGATAAGGCATTGACGCAGAAGCGCTTCCCGCTTGACGCCGTGGGACTCCATCCGTTTCATGCCGCTGTCGAGTATCTCAAGGAGCTGATCCGCAGTTTCGCTTCCGGTAAAGGAACCCGTGGGCACGACACCCCAAGCCAACGCTCCGCCACGGTCGAGGAATTTCCTGATCTCCGCGGGATACAGCATCACCCTGTCCATGTATCCGAAAGCGTCGAAGTTGATTATATCGATCTTCGTGTTGAACAGCATGGGCCAGTCCGCGTTGCCGCAGCAGTGGATGCCTGCGATTCCGCCCAACTCGTGGATCATGTCGATGATCTCGTTCAGTTTTTCGGCCACGACCTCCGACGAAACTGCAGAAAAACCCGACCCGAGGGACTCCATGGCTGGCTCGTCGATGAAAATGATGACGGGTTTGCCAAACTGGCCGAGTTCTTTGATCTGCCAGGCCGCTTTCATGGCAAGGCCCTTGACCACGGCGTCGAAAAGGACGTCATTGTGGATGATGTCCCTGTTGGCGCTGTCCTTGAATGATATCCCCGCGGTAAGGGGACCGGTAATATGCCCCTTGACGAACCGGGCGCGCGGGGGAAGCCCTTTTCGCAAGGCGTGCAGAAGGGCATAAAACCCGGCTGCGTACTCTTCGGATATCCTGAAAAAAGCGTAGTTCTTCTCGATGTACTGCTCGAAGAATTTTTCGAGTTCCGGCGTAAGGTCGCCGGACGTATCGAAATAAAAACGTTTCTTCACATTGTCCAGCCGCAGGCCAGGCAAAGATTCACTGTACTGGCCGTCCATGTGCTCGCGGAAGTCCTTTTGCGGAAGCTGGGGCCAGATCGGCGCTTCGGCCAGGTAGGTAAGCGACAGTGCCGCGGCCTTGTCCGGGTCCGTGATCGGCAGACTGCCGATGCCGGTGGCTATGCAATTGAAGTTGTAGGTCATGCTCTTGGCACTGTCGTCGCGGTGTCCCGGTCTCAAGTTACTCCGAACACCTGGAGGGCATCAATAATTATATAGTTAACGCCGGTAAAAAACAACTCAAAACGAAGCTTCCAGTCCGGCTATACCGAGGTGACCGTGGGGCCCATGACCATAATCTTCCCTGATGCAATAGAACGAACGAATGGCTGAGCCCATTCATCGCTGCCGAATGGTTCAAACGTGGATCGGGCATTCAAAAACATCGAGAACCGGATTCCCTCCTTCAATCAATCGTCCCCATAATGAAAGGATTATTGGATTCTTCTCTACGGCGACAGTCGATCCTTTTTTTTAGAACTGTTGTCAAGGCAGCTATTGTTCTGATTGCCGCCTGCACGACCCCTTGAAAGCCGCAGCGGATTGTACTGCTCCCTGATGTCTTTCTCAGCCTCGAAATTCCCGATATTTTCTTGACAACACGAGGTTTTTTTGTATAATAGCACTCTATTTTTCTTATCTTTCCCGGTTTTTCCAGGCAGGGGCAATCATTGACATTTCAGGAACTTATATTAACACTGCAGAATTTCTGGGCCTCAAAAGGCTGTGTTATCCATCAACCCTACGATACCGAGGTCGGTGCAGGGACATTTCATCCCGCCACATTCCTTCGCGTTCTCGGGCCGGAACCGTGGTATGCAGCCTATGTCCAGCCCTCCCGCAGGCCGACCGACGGCCGCTACGGCGAGAACCCCAACCGTTTGCAGCACTATTACCAGTTCCAGGTGATTCTGAAGCCCCATCCTGAAAACGTCCAGGACCTCTATCTCGAAAGCCTCGTAAAACTGGGAATCAACCCCCTAAAGCACGATATCCGCTTTGTGGAAGACGACTGGGAATCACCCACCCTCGGCGCCTGGGGACTGGGATGGGAAGTCTGGCTCGACGGCATGGAAGTCACGCAGTTTACTTATTTCCAACAGGTGGGCGGCATCGATCTCAGGCCTATTTCCGCGGAGCTTACCTATGGTGTGGAGCGGCTCGCCATGTACCTCCAGGGCGTGAACAACGTGTACGATCTCGAATGGACCAGAGGCGTCAAATACGGCGATATCCATCACGAGACGGAAGTGCAGTTTTCTAAATACAATTTCGAACTCTCGGACCGAGACATGTTGTTTCGCCAGTTCGAGTCTTACGAAAAAGAGTGTGGAAAGCTCATAAAGGCCAAGGTGGTGCTGCCGGCCTATGATTATTGCCTCAAATGCTCGCATACCTTCAACCTCCTCGACGCTGCCGGCGCGATTAGCGTGACGGAGCGCACGGGTTATATCGCCCGGGTGAGGAAGCTGGCACGGCTCTGCGCCCATGCCTATCTGGCGCTGCGGGAGGAGAAGGGTTTCCCGATGTTGAAGAAGCAGTAGGCAGGCAGCGAAATTAAGGATTCACAAAGATCCGCTCCTAATCGTTCAAACAACGAATGCCGTTTTTGGGGTTATATTTTGGCTAAAGAATTTTTATTGGAAATAGGCACCGAGGAAATCCCGTCGGGGTTCATCAACCCTGCCATCGAGAAGATGAAGGAGCTTTTTTCCGCGCTTCTTCTGTCCGGCCGTGTTGCATCCCGCGGAGAAATGAAGTCTTTCGGCACACCGCGTCGTCTTGTCCTGTACGTGCCGGACATGGATGAACGCCAGACCGATATTTCGAGGGAAGTCGTCGGCCCGCCGAAGAAGGTCGCCTTCGACGCTTCGGGGAACCCAACCAAGGCTGCCGTGGTTTTTGCCGAGAAAAACGGCGTCCCCGTTACAGCGCTCATGGTCAGGTCAACGGAAAAGGGCGAGTACCTGGTCGCCCAGCTCGATGAAAAAGGCGGCGACACCGCCGAATGGCTCAGGCAGGTCCTTCCAAATTTTATCTTTTCCATTCCCTTTCAGAAAACCATGCGCTGGATGGACAAGGATGTCCGGTTTGCACGTCCAATTCACTGGGTGCTTGCGCTCTGGGGCGGCAGCGTGGTGAATTTCGATTTGAGTGGGATCCGGAGCTCCAACCTCTCCCGGGGCCACCGGTTCATGAGTCCTGGCGCTTATCTGGTCAAGGACTTCAAATCCTATTCTTCTCAAGCAGAGCCGAATTTCGTGATCATCGACCCCGAAGTGCGGAAGCAGAGGATCATCAAACAGACCCAGGAACTGGCCAGGTCCATGAACGGATTGGTGCTCGACGACCCCGGTCTTGTCGAGGAAGTAGCGAACCTGGTGGAGTATCCCGTGGCGGTCATGGGAACCTTCAACAAGGATTATTTGCGGGTGCCGAAAGAAGTACTGATCACGGCAATGCGCGAACATCAGCGCTATTTTAGCGTCGTCGACGGGAGCGGAAACCTGCTGCCCTGTTTCATTACGATCAGCAACACCCGGGCCGAGGACATGGAGATCGTCCGCGCCGGAAACGAGCGGGTGCTCGCCGCGAGGCTGTCTGACGCAGCATATTTCTTCGACCATGACGTAAAACAACCACTTGGAGACCGCATCGAAGGACTCAAGAAAGTCACCTATCAGGAAAAACTTGGATCGGTTTATGACAAGACCCAGCGCGTAAAGGCGCTTTCCGGTTATCTTGCCGACCTCTTCAGCGCCGACAAAAAGGCAGCTCAGAGGGCGGCCGAGCTGTGCAAAGCTGATCTCATAACGGGCGTAGTAGGAGAGTTCCCCAAGCTCCAGGGCGTGATGGGAAGGCACTATGCCATCAGTTCGGGTGAGGGCCGTAAGGTTGCCGACGCCATCCTCGAGCACTACCTGCCGCGCTATGCCGGGGACAAGCTGCCCGACTCACTGGAAGGCGTCTGCGTCGGCATTTCCGACCGCATAGATACCATTGCCGGCTGTTTCTCCGTCGGCCTGATTCCCAGCGGGTCAGAGGATCCCTATGGCCTCCGCAGGCAGTCCGTGGCCATTCTGAACATGCTCCTTGACCGGGGCCTACGTCTGTCGCTGGCGGACCTGATCGCACAGGCATGCAGGGGATTCGGCATCAATGAGAAAAACAAAGTCGCAATGGATACGCTCGACTTTCTGCGCCAGCGCCTCGCGGGCATGCTCGCATCCGAGGGGCTCCGTTCCGATGTGGTTGACGCCGCACTTTCCATCGAGTTCGACGATCCGCTTATCGCACGCGAAAAAGTGCGGGCCCTTGACGCGCTCAGGACGTCCGAAGATTACCAGCCGCTTGTCACGGCGCTCAAGCGCGCAGGCAATATACTGCCGAAGGGATTTAGCGGAGCAGTCAAAGAAAGCTTGTTGCAGCAGGACGCTGAGAAGAGCCTTTATGTTGCATTCATGGAGATCCGGGACCGGGTTCTGGATAAGACCGCCAGACTTGATTTCCGGGGCGCACTTGCGGAGGACATTGCATCGCTCAGACAGCCTGTTGACACTTTTTTCGACACAGTCATGGTGATGGATAAGGACGTAGCGGTGAAGGAAAACCGTTTGGCCCTGCTTGCCGGTATCACGGGCCTGTTCTCGCGGATTGCCGATTTCTCGCGACTGGTGCTCGGTTCGGAAGAAAAATAAAAGGGTTCAGCAGTCAGGAGCGGGGAGTCGGAACTTTTCCCGACTTTGATTTCTGATTACTGAATTCAGATGATACATACTCAGGGAGGATAATCATATGGCGACAGGGAAGAAATATATTTATTTTTTCGGCAGCGGAAAGGCTGATGGTAATGGGGCCATGAAGGACCTACTCGGCGGCAAGGGAGCGGGCCTTGCTGAAATGACGAATGCTGGCGTTCCGGTTCCGCCGGGGTTCACCATCACCACGGAGGTCTGTAACCTGTTCTATGATCTCGGCAAGCACGTGCCGGACGGTCTCGACGGTGAGATGCGCGGATACATGACGAAGGTTGAGGACGCCCTTGGCGGCAAGTACACCTTGGCGACGTGAGCCGGCCGCTGCTGGTCTCGGTCCGCTCCGGCGCCAAGTTTTCCATGCCGGGCATGATGGACACCATCCTGAACCTCGGGCATGAACGACAGGTCGGTGGAGGTCTTCGCCGAAGACCGGCAACCCGCGTTTTGCCTACGACAGCTACCGGCGCTTCATCCAGATGTTCGGCAACGTGGTGATGGAAATCCCCAAGGAGAAATTCGAACACGTTTTCGAGGCCAAGAAGAAGAAGAAAGGCCAAGCTCGATACCGACCTGACCGCCGAGGACCTGAAGGCCGTCATCGCCGACTACAAGAAAGTGGTGCGCAAGGAAGCCGGCAAGGACTTTCCCCAGGACCCGCAGGTGCAGCTTAAAATGTCGATTGAGGCGGTGTTCCGCTCCTGGTACAACCCCCGCGCCGCCACCTATCGCCGCATGAACAAGATTTCCGACGACCTGGGAACGGCCGTCAACGTCCAGACCATGGTTTTCGGCAACATGGGCGACACTTCCGGCACCGGCGTGGGCTTTACGCGCAATCCCGCCACGGGCGAGAAGGTGTTTTATGGCGAGTACCTGATGAACGCCCAGGGCGAGGACGTGGTTTCCGGCGTGCGCACTCCGATTCCGATCAACGAGCTGGAAAAGATGATGCCCGAGGTTTACCACCAGCTTCGCGAAATCACCACGCGCCTGGAGCAGCATTACAAGGACGTGCAGGATTTCGAGTTCACGATTCAGGATGGCAAGCTTTACATGCTCCAGACCCGCAATGGCAAGCGCACCGGTCCCGCGGCCGTGCGGATTGCCGTGGAAATGGTGGAAGAGAGGCTCATTGACCGAGAAGGAGGCGCTGCTGCGCGTCGAGCCCGACCAGTTGAACCAGTTGCTGCACCCGGTTCTGGATGAAAAGAAGGCAAGCTGAAGGTCATCGCCAAGGGCCTGCCGGCATCGCCCGGCGCGGCCGTGGGCGCGTGGTCTTTACCGCCGATGACGCGGTGATAAAGGGAAGAAGGCCCGGTGGTTCTGGTGCGCGGCGAAACCGTGCCTGATGACATCCACGGCATGGAAGTGGCGGGGGCATTCTCACCTCGCGCGGCGGCATGACTTCGCACGCCGCCGTGGTGACGCGCGGCATGGGCAAGCCCTGCGTGGCCGGATGCGGTGAGTCGAAGTGGACGAAAAGTCCAAGACCATCAAGGTACGGTTCGCTGGTCATCAAAGACGGCGATTGGATCTCCCTCGACGGTTCCACCGGCCGCGTCATTCTGGGCAAGGCCGACCTGGTGGAGCCCGATCCGCACAGCGGGGTTTTCGGCGAATTCATGAAGTGGGCGGACGAGGCGCGGGAATGGGCGTGCGCGCCAACGCCGACATTCCGCGCGATGCCGAAAAGGCGGTGGAATTCGGCGCCGAGGGCATCGGCCTTTGCCGCACCGAGCAATGTTCTTTGCCAAGGAACGGCTGCCGCACGTGCAGCAAATGATCATGGCCTGCAAGGACAGCGATCCCAAGGAAGCGCCGTCAAGAACGGCGCGCTGCGCCAAGCTCCTGCCCATGCAGCGCAAGGACTTTTATGGCCTGTTCAAGGCCATGAACGGGTTGCCGGTAACCATCCGCATCCTCGATCCGCCGCTGCATGAGTTCCTGCCCAAGCGGGAAGAGCTGATGGTGGAAATCGCACCCTGGATGCAGCTAAGAAAAAGAGTCCTAAGGATCTAACAGCTCAAGAAGGAAAAATTGCTGGAGAGTTGAAGGACTACATGAATTCAATCCGATGCTCGGCTTCGCGGCTGCCGGCTTGGGAATCATGTATCCTGAAATCACCGAGATGCAGGCGCGGGCCATCTTCGAAGCGGCGTGCGATTGCAAGAAGGGGAAGAAGCAAGCCTGAAGTAATGATTCCGTTCGTTGGGATGTAAAGGAGTTAAACCAGAAGGAGATCGTAAATCGGTTGCCGAGGAAGTCTTGGAGAAGAAGGGCGTTAAGGTCGAGTACTTGGTGGGCACCATGATCGAGCTGCCGCGCGCTGCCGTCGCAGGCGAAATCGCGCAGGAAGCCGAGTTCTTCAGCTTCGGCACCAACGACCTGACCCAGACGACCTTCGGATTTCCCGCGACGACTGCGCCAAGATCATCGGCTACTACAAGGAGAAGAACATCTCGAAAAGGACCCCTTCCAGACTCTGGACCAGGAAGCGCGTGGGCCGTCTGATGAAGATGGGCGACCAAAGGCCGCGCCACCCGCGAGAACCTGAAGGTTGGAATCTGCGGCGAGCACGGCGGCGACCCCTCTTCCGTGGAGATCTGCGCCGAGGCAGGACTCAACTATGTGAGCTGCTCTCCCTTCCGCGTGCCCATCGCGCGGCTGGCGGCAGCCCAGGCCAAGCTCAAGGAAAAAGGAATGGGTGGATCGGTTTCCAAATAGATAACAGTGCCATACCAGGGGAACGTTATAAGGGCGGCTGAAAAGGCCGCTCTTTTTTTTATGTATGCCAGGCATGACGCTCTGTATTTTACAGGCTGGTCAGATTGGTAACTGACTGGCGACTCGAAGGTGAAAGTCCTTTATGGGCCTTGATGGGAGGAACCGTTAGCCGAACAGCAAGGGTGTCCGGGGCGACCCGGAATCTGAAGGAAGCTGTAAGCAAAGTCCCGGCCTGACGAACAGAAACCGCATATGAGGCAGCCACACTTGGGCGAGAGGGCATAAAGACTCAAAGCCCGATAACCATCCGGAAGGTGTGGAAGTAGATGCGGCGGGTATATGGGATGAAGGTCATGCGTCTTACCCTGGGAGGTCTGCCGTTCTGCCATGTGCTATCGACATCGTAAGGTGTTGAGATGGATCGGTAGAAGTCAGCAGAGGCCGTATTAGTCCCGCACCAACGGGATGAAGGGCCGAACTTGTCGGACTGTTCGAGACCGAATCTCTATCTGTACTGAGCACAAGCCCCGCAAGAGGGCCTAGGCTGGAAGTAGCGGACGGAATCCGCGAGGTAAAGTCAGGTGCTTATAGAACAGGAGGCGACAAGGTCACCGAAAGAGCGGAAAGACAGGAACCGCCGTATGCCGGACGGCACGTACGTGGTGTGGGAGGACGGCGGGAGTAACCCCGCCTCCTACCCGATCCGACAACCAAGAGGGAAAGAAGACGCTGGTTCGAACTGTCTATACAGGATGCCCGCTGAATAGCACGGGCATACGAATAATGTCTTATGATACGTTTGCCAGCTTGCTGTTTTGCGAATCGTTTCCCTGGGCAGTGATATACTTTTATTAGAGCATCGTCCCTGTAAGACAGTACAGGAGGGGAGGTATGGATCTATGAAACAATTCTCATGCTCAAAGCTTGGGAAAAAATGCAATGTCGTGTTGACCGCCCCGACCGAGGAGCGGCTCGTAGAAATGGTTGCGCTCCATCTGCGCGAAGTCCACGGGTTGCTTGAGATTCCGCAGGACCTCATCGGCCGCATCAAACTGAATATGGTCAACCGGTCGATGAAGGACGCCGCTTATGTTGTTGACGGCATTTTCGAGAAATACAACTGCGGGAGTGATCCGGAATGCACTTGGCGATACATCGCTGAGGCGGAAATGATCCTGACGGGCGATCGGTCGGTCCATTCTCGTGAACTGAAAGCTGCTTGATGTAAACAGCGGACAATTAGATTGCCGAACAAGAATGATTCTGCAATTTTAGAGGGGTGTTCCCGCTGTAGGAAAGGATTGAAAAAATGGCCTTCCACGT
Source organism: Nitrospirota bacterium (assembly GCA_963826885.1). GTDB lineage: Bacteria > Nitrospirota > UBA9217 > UBA9217 > UBA9217 > JAJYKN01. The sequence goes on from CAWGYL010000003.1 coordinate 263,932, forward strand.
TAGTTGGAAGGTCATTTTTTATGGCGAACTTTTTAAAAAATAAAAAGGGGCCGTCTAGTGCATGGTTCATATTCATCGTGTATGAAATTTAAATTGAGTTAGTATTTCCGATTAAACTAGCCGTCGTCACTATTTCCTTTTTTCTGTCATTTTGGTCAACAGATACTTTCTCTGTCGATTAGTCAGGAGATGTTTCCTCAAGCGTCCTCTCAGAACCTTGAACAACGTGACGAACCCAATTTTATAAAAATCGAAACGAGAACGCGGGATTCTGTTTTCGGTGGAATCCTCCATTTAGGTCGCTGGATCTGCCAATTTCCGCGGACCCTTTCAGATAAAAAAAACGCTTCTAATCGTCACACAATGCTTTTTTAACATATATTTTATGATATATTTTGTAGATGAGAATAACTTATTCCTACGAGTTGTTGTTTCCATCCTGCTAAATTCATAAATTTAACCAAATATTCAACAGCATCTACCCTGATCAGACTCATATGAGAATATTGACATAGACCTAAATCAGGCATATATTCATCAGGAATGCGGCGAATAATATTGAATATGCAAAGCCAGAATTTGCCACTTTTACATGGAATATTTTTTGGGAAACATCCTTCGTTATTGCAAAACCACTAATTGCAAATGGCTCTAAGAGGAGAAGCCCACATGAAATCGGATAAGACCGGCACGAATATGGACTCGGGCCCTTCCTTCCCAATCGTGGGCATCGGCGCATCGGCGGGCGGTCTCGATGCCCTCCAGCGCTTTCTCGCCAACATCCCGCAGGATTTCGGCTTTGCCCTCGTTTTCATTCAGCACCTGTCCTCAAAACACAAAAGCCTCCTGCAAGAACTCCTGAGCGCCCGCCGTCCCTCCCTAGTGATCCAGCAAATTTCCGACGGCCTGAGGATCCAGCCTGGACGACTTTACCTCGCGCCTCCGGGTAGGGAGGTCCGACTGCGAAACGGCCTTTTTCAGACAACCATGCATCCCGAAGGTCTCATTCATCTTCCCATAGATGAATTTCTTTCCTCGCTCGCGGAGGACGCAGGCGCGCGGTCCATTGCCGTGATCTTCTCCGGCGCAGGGACCGACGGGGCCAGAGGTTGCCAGGCCGTCCGGTCTGCCAGCGGGACCGTGTTCGTACAGGCGCCCCAAACAGCGGAATTTGACAGTATGCCGCTCGCGGCCGTTGCAACGGGCCAGGCGGACACCGTGCTCTCACCCGAAGACATTGCCGCTGAAATCCTCAAGTTCCAGGGGTTCGGCGAAGCCGCAGTGAACCGTGAGTACCCCATTACACCCGAAGAGTTCGACGACATCTTCAGGCTCCTCCAGGAGAAGAGCGGCTTACGCTTCAACCATTACAAAAAAAGCGTGGTCGGCCGAAGAATCAGAAGACGCATGTCCCTTCAAGGTCTCTCGGTAGTCAAAGATTATCTCGACCTGCTCTCGACCAATGATACCGAGGCCGCGCACCTGGCGTCCGATTTCATGATCGGCGTCACCTCGTTCTTCCGTGACCGCGTGGCATGGAAGGCCCTGAACCGTGAAGTGGTCCGGAAGATCGCGGCTGATAATATTGACCTTCCAATACGAGTCTGGACGCCTGGCAGTGCTACGGGTGAAGAGGCCTACTCCATCGCCATTATGCTCCTTCGCGAACTCGAACTCGCCGGAAAAAAGCGGGACGTCCATGTTTTCGCGACGGATCTGAACGAAAGGGCGCTGGAGCGGGCCCGCGAGGGGAAGTACACCTCAAGCATCGTCGCGGACGTGCCGCGGGAGTACGTCCAGAAGTATTTCACGCCGGTCGATGAAGGCATTTCTCTCGTCGTCAATAAAGGCGTCAGGGAATGCGTGGTCTTCGCCAGGCAGGATCTGTTGACCGACCCCCCCTTCTCCAAGCTCGACCTCATTATCTGCCGTAACTTCCTAATCTACCTGGAGCCCGAGGCCCAGGAGAAAAGCATCTCCCTTTTTCATTACGCGCTCAAAGAGGGCGGATTTCTCTTCCTCGGGAACGCTGAAACTGTGGGCAGGAAGAGCAGACTCTTTCAATCGATTGGCCACAAGCAGTGCCGCGTCTACCGGAAGCTGGATATAACGCCGGCATCGAGACTGCTCATGTCGGCCCCTTATGCGGCGGAGCGTCCGGCAGCAGTGCCTGCCAAACCGGCGCCGCTCACAGAGTGGAAACAGTCTTATACAGAAATCGTTCAGGAAAAGTTGCTTCAGGAATACGCACCAGCTGCCCTGGCCATAGACCAGAATTACGAGATCATCTACCACAACGGCCCTACGAATCGTTATCTCAGCCAGCCCCGGGGCGTGCCGACGCAGAATCTTTTGGAGCTCTTGCCCCAGGACCTCAGAAACAGGATTCGCGGGGCGGTCTACCGGTCGGGCCGCGAGGAAAAGCCAGTGGTTATCCGAACCAGCTTGGCCGGGGAAGACAACCGGAAACGACAGGTTTCTCTCCGGATCACGAAGATCGCGGAGAACCTGCACATTGTGGTTTTTCAAGAGAAGGGCCCTCGCTTACAGCAGGATGCTGCCGAGCAAGTTGATGCCACCGCCATCGATGATACTGCGATCCATCAGCTCGAAAGCGAGCTGTCGGCCACACGAGTGGATCTTCAGAGCCACATCGAGCAGTTAAAGTCGCTGAATGAAGAGCTCCAGTCCTCGAATGAGGAGTTGCAAGCCGCGAACGAGGAACTTGAAACCAGCAGGGAAGAACTCCAGTCGTTGAACGAAGAGCTTATTACCGTCAACGCGCAGCTCCAGGGAAAGATCGAGGAGCAAGATGCAACGAACAACGACCTGAACAACTTTCTCGCGAGCACCAACATTCCCACGATTTTTCTAGACACTCAGTTCCGCGTAAAGCGCTTCACTCCCGCAATGCTCAAGCTCATTAAGCTCATTCCCTCCGACCTGGGTCGCCCCCTCATTGACATGTCCCGGGAAAACCTGGGCACCGGCCTCATCTCCGACGCTCAGTCCGTCCTTGAAAGTCTCGTGCCCACGCGGCGGGAGCTTGAGCTAGGTGCCGCCTGGTACATCCGCGCCGTGCTCCCGTATCGCACCGCCGATAACCGCATCGAGGGTGTCATCATCACCTATAACGACGTCACGGAACTGAAACGCGCCGAGGCCCGCACACGGCACCTCGCCTCGTTCCCCCAGCTCAATCCGAATCCGGTCATCGAGGTGGATGCCTCCGGCAACGTCATCTTCGTCAATCCGGGCACAGAAAATATTCTGGAAAGCCTGGGCATGGATAAGGGAGAGGTAACGGTATTCCTTCCGAAGGATCTGGAGGTCATATTAAAAGATAGGGAGAAGAACAGCGATACATTCGTCAATCGTGAGGTTACGGTCAAGGACCGGGTCTTCAGCGAGAACATTCAACTCGTCCCTCAATTCAATGTCGCTCGCATTTACGCGTATGATATCACGAAGCGCAAGCGGGCGGAAGAGGCGATGCGGACGATCCAACAGCGGAATGAGTTCCTGGCAAGTATTATCGAACATTCTTCCCAGCCTTTCGGCGTGGGATATCCGGATGGGCGTCTCGGGCTCATCAACAAGGCTTTCGAACTGCTCACCGGTTACAGCGCTGATGAACTGCAATCTAAAGATTGGGCAAAAACGCTTACTCCGCCAGAATGGTTTGAGATCGAACAGAAAAAGTTGGACGAACTACACCATACGGGCCGGCCTGTACGGTACGAGAAGGAATATATCAGGAAAAACGGCACACGGGTACCCATAGAACTGCTTGTGCATCTCATGACCGACGCAGAAGGAAAACCGCAATATTACTATTCCTTCCTCACCGACATCACCGAGCGCAAGAAGGCGGAAGAGGCACAGGGCCGTCTGGCGGCTATTGTTGAGAGCGCGGAAGATGCAATTATTGGTAAGGACCTGGACGGGATCATTCAGACGTGGAATGTCGGGGCGGAGAATATCTTCGGATACGGGGCGGAGGAAGTAATCGGCAAGCCTATTTCTCTCCTGGTGCCGCCGGGGCACACTGACGAGGTTCCCGAAATTCTCGCAAGGATCAAACGAGGAGAATATATTGAGAATTTCGAAACCGAGCGCATGCGGAAAGACGGAACGATTGTTCCCGTGTCCTTAAAGTTCTCCGCAATCAAGGATGCAAGCGGCAGGGTCATCGGCGCTTCGAAGATCGCCCACGACATCACCGAACGAAAACGGGCACAGGATGAGCGGGAGACAACGGTGGAATTCCTGCGTCTCGTGAACGAGTGCCGGGAAACATCGGATCTGGTCCGGGCAGCAGCTGAATTTTTCCAGCAGCGCTCAGGCAGCGAGGCAGTGGGTATAAGGCTTCACGACAAGCACGATTACCCCTATTTTGAGACACGCGGCTTTTCGAATGAGTTCGTTCAACTGGAGAGCAGGCTGTGCACCTGCGACAAGGAGGGGAATCCTCTCCTCGATAGCGCCGGTAATCCCATCCTGGCCTGCATGTGCGGCAACGTGATCTGCGGACGGTTCGATCCGTCGAAACCTTTTTTCACGAAAAGAGGCAGCTTCTGGACCAACAGCACGACAGAGCTGCTTGCAACCACTACGGAAGGGGATAGACAGGCCCGGACACGCAACCGGTGCAACGGAGAGGGGTACGAGTCGGTTGCCTTAATTGGCCTGACGCTCGGAGATGAACGGTTGGGCCTCCTTCAGCTGAACGATAAACGAAAGGGACGGTTTACCCTCGAGACGATAACCCTGTGGGAGCGGCTGGCAGACTATCTTGCTGTGGCGCTTGCCAAGTTCCGCGCCGACGAGGCGCTGCGGGAGAGCGAAGAGCGGTATCGCAATTTGTTCAATACGATGGACGAAGGGTTTTGCATAGTCAAGATGATTTTTGACGCAAAGGACAGGCCCGTCGATTACCGCTTCCTGGAGGTCAATGCAGCATTTGAAAAACAAACCGGGCTTCATGACGCGACGGGGAAATTAATGCGTGAGCTTGCCCCGGCTCATGAGGCGCATTGGTTTGAGATTTACGGGAAAATCGCGTTGACCGGTGTACCGCTGCGTTTCGTGAACGAAGCCAGAGCATTGGATCGCTGGTACGATGTTTATGCATATCGCGTCGGGAGGCCAGAAGACCGACAGGTTGCAATCATTTTCAATGATATCAGCGGGCACAAGAAGGCTGAGGAGTCGCTGCATAAATCAAGCAGGACACTAAAGGCCCTCAGCAACAGCAGCAAGGCCGTCATCCGCGCTGAAGACGAAACATCGAATTCATGAACGATGTGTGCGCGATTATCGTTGAAGACTGCGGATTCAGCATGGTCCTGGATAGGCTTTGCAGAAAACGACGAAGCGAAATCAGTTCGTCCCGTTGCGCACGCAGGCTTAGACGAAGGCTATCTTGAAACACTTCAGATTACGTGGGACGACACCGAACGGGGCCGGGGTCCAACGGGCATGGCCATCCGCACCGGTAAAGTCGCAGTCTGCCGGAACATGCTGACCGATCCCGCCTTCACGCTGTGGCGCGACGGAGCTCTTAAGCGTGGCTATGCATCCTCGATCGTCTTCCCGTTAAGGGCCGACGACAAGGTGTTTGGAGCGATCACCATTTACTCCAAAGAAGCCGATCCCTTTTCGGAGGAAGAGGTGAAATTGCTTACTGAATTGGCGGACGACCTGGCTTACGGGATCATGACCCTTCGGATGAGAGCTGCCCACAAAGCGGCGGAGACGGCGCTGCGGTCGAGCGAAGCGCGATATCGGAACCTCTTCGAGACGATGAGCGAGGGTTTCTCGATCGACGAGATCATCTTGGATGACTTGGGAAAGCCTGTGGACCTCCGCTATTTGGAGGTCAACCCGGCGTTTGAGCGTCATACGGGCCTGAAGGCCGCGGACATTGTCGGCTGGACCACGCTCGAGTTGTTTCCAACGGCAGAGCGCGTATGGTTCGAACGATACGGAAAGGTGGCACTCACCGGGGAACCGGCGCACTTTGAGGAGTGGTTCGGGCCCCTGGGGCGGTATTATGAAGTCAGCGTCTACCGGACCGAGCCCAACCGCTTCGCCGTGGTGTTTATTGACATCACCGAGCGAAAGAAGGCCGAAGTGGATATCTTGAAATTGAGCGAAAACATGGCGGCCAGGAACCTGGAGCTTGAATCCGTGAACAAGGAGCTCGATGCCTTCAACTATTCCGTCTCGCATGACTTGAGAGCGCCCCTTCGCACAGTATCGGGATTCTCCAAAATTATATTTGAAGATTATGCAGACAAGCTCGATGATCAGGGCAGGGACTATCTTGCCCGTATAAAAAACGGCTCGGACCGGATGACCCACCTTATCGACGATCTCCTGCGGCTGTCGCACATATCGCGTCAGAATGTGGAACGGATGGATTATGATCTGAGCACACTTGCATCTGCCGTTGTAAACAGCCTCCGCGAAGCCGCTCCTGTGAGAAACGCCGAGGTGGTCATCGCCGAAGGACTGCGCGCTGTTGTTGATCCCAACCTGATGAAGATTGCGCTTACAAACCTGTTTGACAACGCCTGGAAATTTACTTCGAAGATCGAGAATGCGCGCATCGAGTTCGGTGTCACGGAAAAGGACGCGAAGATTGTTTATTTTGTCAAGGACAACGGCGCCGGGTTTGATCCTGCCTATGCCGAAAGGATGTTTCGACCCTTCCAGCGGCTCCATTCCGAAAAGGAGTTCGAAGGAACTGGAATCGGCCTTGCCATCGTCGAACGAATTATTCGCCGCCACGATGGAAGAGTCTGGGCGGAGGGAGAAGCCGGAAAAGGGGCCACGATCTATTTCACACTGGGATAGAAAGCAGGGCCTGAGCAATGAGGTACAATTGATTAACGGGAAAAGATGATGACAATATTTTCGCTTCCTGTCAACAGTCCCCGTTATGCAGTTCTCATTCATGGGAGATTATGATGAAACCAACAATCCTCATCATCGATGACAACGAGGACGATGTTCTGCTCATGAAATTCGTACTAACGAAGACCGGGCGGAATCTCAGGACGAGAAGTCGCCTTGAGCGGAGAAACCGGCCTCGCGCGTATCCGGGGAGGGGAAATGCCTCCAAGCCTGATCCTGCTTGATCTGAAAATGTCCGGGATGGACGGCATTGAGGTCTTGCGCAAGATACGCAGCGACGAGAGTTTGAGCAGCATTCCGGTGGTCATCGTCACGCATTCCGGTCTGGTATCAGACAAGGAGGCATCTCTCCAGGCGGGGGCAAATAGTTTTATGCACAAGGCACCAGACCTCGATCAATTCAAGAGGGATATGGAGTGCGTATTAGATTTCTGGTTGGGTACGAATGCGCCTTGTCGCTGACGGAAATAATACGATTTTATCGTTTTTACTCCAAATAATAGCTTGTCTCGACGTATTGCAATTGTAGAGCTGATTTATTTTGGAGGAGATACTGGATGTCGTTTGATATATATTAAAAGATGATCCTCCTGAACCGGCTGCACCTGATGGAGATTGAGGATTTCATCCAGAAAATAATTGCGGCACCATACCTGAAAGTATGTCGATTATGCTCTTTACGGGGGAGAGTCAGGTCCGCGATATAATTACACCACGTATGATTAAAAGGGGACATCGCTATGTTAAGGAAAATGGTTTTTGCTGTAGCGCTGGTGCTTCTTGTTTACACGGGAAATGCGGTATCGGGAGAGGTATCGGACCTGGTCGTTGACAGCCGATTTGTAAATGATAAACTCGGCAAACCGGGCTGGGTAATGCTGGATGTACGATCAGGAGAGGAATACAGAGGGGGCCACATTCCGGGCTCCATAAATCTTGGCAACGTAGCGTCCTATGTCTTGCGTGATCCGACGCATCGGGCCTATACAATCATTCCTGCAATAGAGAAGTCGCTGGGCGATGCCGGCATCAGCGACGACAAACACATTGTTGTTTACGGCAATGCGGCAGACGTATACGATAACGCCGTTACGTTTTGGATTCTGGAATTTCTGGGGTGCAACAGTCCTCAGTTATCCTGTACTGTCCACTATTATGACGGCGGTATCGAACAGTGGGAAGCGTATGGAGGGAAATTGGCGGCCGAGGGCTCGTCCCTTCCTAAAACGCAATTTAAGGCGCATGTGGTCGCCTCGCGCCTGGCCACGTCCGAAGAAGTGCTGAGAGTAGCGAAGAGGCAGGCAAAAGCCGATCTTATCGACGCGAGAACTGAGGCTGAATACCATGGTTCGGATATCCGATCGCTGCGGGGAGGACACATTCCGGGCGCGGTGAACATTAAGGTGCAGAAGAATTATGATGAGAATGACTATAAGCTATTGCCGTTCTCCGAGTTAAAGGCCTTGTATAAGGACATACCAATAAAAGAGAGAGTTATCGCTTATTGCCAAACAGGTACGCGTGCGTCATATACCTATCTTGTTCTCCGTTTGCTTGGTTATGAAAACGTTTCCGACTACGACGACTCATGGATAGTGTATGGGAGCAATGTGAACTATCCGGCTGAAGAGGAGCAGTGGTTCAATTTTATAGAGGTTAACAAGACTGCCAAGGAGGTCAAAGAGTTCGATAAGGAATTGCATGATTTGCAGCAGAGGTAAAGGGGATGTTCTCCTTTGTCCGAATTGACGTATACTGGGAGGTGTTCGTCAAACATAATAATTTTTCTATCGCTTAACTATTACAAGGCTCTTTATCATGCTTCATCCATTATCGGGAATATTGGACCCCAGCATCATCGCAGAGCAATTACATTATTCTGCTTCTGGTGCTCTTGTTCGGGCACGGCAGAGAGCCAAAAGAGAGGCTTTCCGAGTTCATCGGAAAGCCTCTGAATACTGCTACCACAGAGGCAACATATTTATAGTGGCAGAATCGTCCCCCGTGCTCAGATCAACGATCTGTGGAATGGCGACGGATTTATACAACGGGTTCGATGTCGACCAGCCAACTGCATCAATTCCGTAGAAGGCACCAGGGAGAGGAATCGCTGGAGTACCGCCAGGCAAATCTGTTATTGTGTAGGTACCACCTGTGACAATCTGGCTATTAATACCGATAGCATCAACGATCATGCCTCCCTCCACGGCGAGGAGGAGGCCGCTATCCATCTTGTTATCCATCATTACCGGATTGTTCAAGACAATAGCACCTGTAACGCTATTGCCCTGATAAGGCGACAGGACCATCAGCGGAGTCGTGAAAGCTACCGTCGTTGTTGAAGAGCTAACGAGAACGGGCGTGCTACGGTCAAACAGAGTCGCTCCGGCAACAGCATTATAATCACCCACCCCTTCGACCGGCGTGGTGGGTGTAAACGCAGAAATGACACCGTTACTCACGAAGTTTCCGACTTCTATTTGATCATTGTTCAGCATAAAGCTCTGTTCGAACCCGCCCCACAAGGGGTTGAAATGGCGGAACCGGATCTCATAGGGGTACTCGCCAGTTCCCGAAAGGGTCTGGTAGAACTGGACCCATGCGCCTGTCGGCGATAGAACTGTCCCGGCGACCGAATAATCGGGAGTACTCGTCGTCGAGGTACTGATAGTGCCAAGATCCGTGGCGCCACTTAGCGGGGTTGAGTCTTTCGGAACCGGTACCCCCTTAATGATCATTGTCTCGGTGTTCAGACCTCGGATCACGATATCCCAGGTGCTGGTGACCCGAGTCGAAACGGGATAGAGGATGAATGAACCGTCCGGCTTGGGAACAGTCCAGCGTCTTATCACATGAAAGGTGTTCGTACTCCCCGAGTCGAGGAGTTCCTCGCTGGTGGCGAGGCGCTCCGCCTTGATCACGAACCGGGCAGCGGTGGTGAATGTGCCGCCAGTCGAAAGCTTACCAATAATGGCTCCTGCCTTGTCGAGATCGAAATAACCAAGCCTTGGTTTCAGCACGTAATCCGATCCCTCGTGGAACTCCACAATATCATGACCGGCATCGAAATCAATGGCGAGCTTTAGTGTGCCACCTCCCGCAACCGAGAACGTACCGACCAGTTTGATGCCGTGATCCGCATCCGGGATATACAGAGGATAAGTCGACGAGCCTACAACGACTTCATTGTAATACTGATGACCACTGGGAGGATTCGAAGTATAAGTCGGCACAAGGAAGATCCTGATCTGCTGATAGTTTCCTATTGGCAACTGGATGTTATTCCAGATAGACTGCATGTTGCCGTTAGCTAAACTCAGAAGATCAAGAGTGACCGGTGTTGACAACGGGTACTTGAGCCAGTCGCTCGCTCGAGGATCAGCAACATCGCTGGTATGAAACCAAACGTCCTTTACTGTGATATACACATGATCAAAATCTCCGGGTGCGTCAGTAAGGCTCAACTGTACCGCACCAGTCTGCGCCGAGCCTCCGTTTCCGCCTCCACTGCCACCGCACGCCTGTAATGCAATAACTGCCAGAACGACCATAAACAAAATCAGAAACCTTGAGCACTTCATACGGAACCTCCTATACTCCATAAATTTTTGCATTAGGGTGGATTAAAACATCTCGATACATCAAAGTAAAGGTAATATTCACCTCCTTCACGACGATGGCAAATCCCCCTTGACGAAACTAGGCATATTATGCAATACTTTTTTGCATCCTTACCACATGCTGCAGAGGAAGGAATTCGTTATAAGAAAAGGGAGAAAGCTTGCCCATGAACATTCGTTTGCTGTCCGTATTATTTATCGCCCTGCTGTTCATTAAACCCGCCCACGCTGCCCAATCTACGATCACCGAAGCCGACGGCTACTCCTGCATGGGGGATGACAAATCCCGGAAACAGACGGAGCAGGCCGCAATGACTGATGCAAAGAAGAATGCTGCGGAATATACCTCGACATATATCAAGAGCGAAACCCAGGTAAAAGACTTTGCGCTCCAAAAAGACCTGGTTTCGGCCTACGCTAATGCCGAAGTGAATGTTATTGAAGATCTGGATAAAGGATGGTACAAAGACCCATCAGCCGGGGACTGCTACAAGATAAAGATCAAGGTTGAGGTAATCCCTGACGAAAAGGCAATGGAAACGCTATCCCAGGCTAATGCTGACGCGACTGATCAGGGGAATATCGATGTTCCCGTTGCTCCGCCTCCTGTACCTGGTTTTGGACAATTTTCACAGCAAGGAGTCGCCGCTCCTGATGTTGTGGTGGTTCCGAGCGGCGAAACGTATGTATACATGGTTCCGAACGCGACCGGGGTTTATTTTTATGGCGGCTATTGGTATCGGTTTTATGAAGGGTATTGGTTCCGGTCACAAAACTCTGGTGGAAATTGGGGCATGGTTGATCTAGCCGTGGTTCCCCGTGTGGTAGTGAACGTACCACCGGAATACCCTCGCTATTTGCCGACTGCTTATTACAAAATTCATTACAATGATCTACGCCAGCACTGGCCAGAGTGGGACTACAACCACGAGTGGCACAACCATGACTGGTTCAAAGCAGAAATGAAACCCGCTGTCCAAGCGGAAAGGCAAGCTCTCATCAACCAGGAAAGAGCGCGACATCGCAACGAGATGGAACGTGAGCGTCAAATGTCGCAGCAAATATCCCGGCAGCAAGAGCAGCTACATGTCAGGACAGAACGCGAGCATCAAGAGGCAATGCGTCAAGCGCAACAGCAAGAACAGAACCGCTTCAAGATGGAACACAACCGTCAAATGGCGCAGCAACAGCTGCAACAAGATCGTAAAAAGAATCATCAAGGTGAAGGGAGGGGCAAGAAGAAAAATAGCAAGAAGAAAAAGAACAAGCCTAAGCAACAGAAGCAAGATAAACGCGAAGAGGATGCCCCTAGACACTAGGGGAAACATTTTAAAATTAATTTACCAAACCTACTGCGAAAAGCCCCTGGTTTCACCATGGGGATTTGAGCGGGAATTTTTATCTCCTAGACAAATGATGCTATACAATGGATGGAAGAACATGCGATTGAGGTAAAATAACGCAGATGATGAAACAGGATAACATTACTGTAGAGAGGGATAAACGATACATGCGCCTGGCGCTCCGCCTTGCCGAGAAGGCCAGGGGCCGGACGAGCCCGAACCCCATGGTCGGCGCCGTGGTCGTGAAAAACGGCAGAGTCCTGGCAACGGGCTATCACAAAAAAGCGGGAGAGCCCCATGCCGAAGCAATCGCGCTCGGGAAGGCTGGCAGGACAGCCAAAGGCGCGACACTCTATGTGACGCTCGAGCCCTGCTCGCACACGAATAAGCGGACGCCTCCCTGTACGCCGCTCGTCATTTCCAGCGGTATTAAACGGGTCGTCGTGGCAGCGATTGATCCGAACCCTCATGTTTCCGGCAACGGCATCAGGACCCTACGGAAGGCCGGCATCGAAGTTGTTGCCGGTGTTCTGGAAGCGGAGGCAAAGAAACTGAACGAGGCCTTCATCAAGCACATTACCTCGGGCATGCCTTTTGTCACGCTCAAGATTGCCCAGACGCTCGACGGTAAAATCGCGACAGCGACGGGTACGTCCCAGTGGATTACAGGCGAAGAAGCACGAAAGGAAGCCCACCGCCTGAGGGATTCTCATGATGCGATCCTGGTCGGCATTAATACCGTCTTGAACGATGATCCTTCTCTGACTACGCGGATACCCGGTGGACAGGATCCTATCCGCGTCATCGTGGATTCAAAACTGAGGACTCCTCCTTCCGCAAAGGTCATTACTCAAAAATCGCCGGCGAAAACCTACATTGCCGCAATTCCGACTGCTTCCAAGGACAAACTCGTCAGCCTTCTGGATGCCGGCGCTGAAATAGTGCTGGCCAGGGCAAAGAGCGGGAGGGTGGACCTGAAACATCTTATGAAAATGCTCGGAACCTATGGCATCACGTCTGTTTTGATCGAAGGTGGGGCGGAGGTCAATGCTTCGGCCCTGAAAGCGGGTCTCGTCGACAAGGTAGTGATGTTCATCGCGCCCGTGCTCATGACCGGAGCCGATTCCCTCTGTTCGATCGGCGGTAGGTCGCCGCTCAATTTGAGGCAATCTATAAAACTCGATCACGTCTCTCTGCGGATGATAGGGCAGGATCTGATGCTTGAGGGGTATATTCGTCCCAATTGACCTGAGACGGGTGCGCCGAGCGTTTATCTCTTCTTTTAATTCCGGGCGACGGCCCCGAATCTACCCGCTCATTGCTTGGAACAAAAAAACATTAAAATATATCGCAAATCATCCTATTTGCGTGAAGGCTGAATGTCCTGCAAGAGATAGTATGCATTGAACGCCAAAAAAATGAGAGCTACGGACTGGATCAATGGTTTCATTCCAAACACCAGGAGTCCTAACCCGACAACCATCGCGCCTATCTTCATCCCCGTCTTTACCAAGTCACTCTTCATGGTTCGGTTCTCCTTATATTTGAATTTTTATATTGTTGTTTTTCACTCTGTCGTTATTTGCTGCCAGCCATCGCTGACTTTTCCGATGCGTGTCCGCCGTCAAGCACTCTGCCGACGAGCCAGCCCGTGGTAGCCGTGGCTGTTACAATCGTGATTCCGGATACCATGACACCCACCAGCATGGATGCGAGCACAATCGCGCGTGATATGATTCCAGGATCCAGCGGAAGTCCGAAGAACATTCCGGCCAGTTTGATTCCCGCGGCCCCGCCCAGGAGGCTGCCGGGAAGAAGACCGAAGATTGCGAAGAGCACCATTCCTGCGCCTGCTCCGATGTATGCTGTTTTTCTTGAAAGTGTGGTATTCATTTTGTTGTCCTCCTTTTCGTTCAGTCTTGCCTTATACAATGCAGATCGCGTGCCAAAATATAACTGATTGAATTTGCGGGAAACAGGGTGGCACAAGTTTTTGCAGGGATGAGAAATAGGGTGATTGCATTGTTAATCATGCAAACGGATCGGGCGTTTTCCGAATGTATGTTTGTCTTCTTCGGCTATCGGAGGCAGAATAGGCGACACATGCAGCGTAAGATTCTACGCCGGTGCGCCGTCAGAGTCTGGCGCAACAGTTACCGCAAATGGACACCTTTAACTTGTCCGTACCTATGGGAAAAACAGACTGGTAAAAAAACCACTGTATTCGAGCCGCAGGGGCGGGAGTTCGATAGAACACCAGCGTATTCTGTGCGGAAGGGGATCGAAACCCGGATTTAGCAGAAAAAAGGGCAATGACCTGACCCTGGCAGTTGAAGAAGAGAACTGAAAGTATGATATAATTGAGACAAGAATAGACTTGTTTCCTTCAAGGGTCGCAATGGGTTTCGCAAGCGACGGCGTTTCGTTGCTGGTTTCCATGCCTGAAGGGAGGCATTATGAACAGGATAGAGAAGAAAGAAACGGCTGCCGATGCTGCAAAGTTATTTAAAGAGGAAGTCCTTGAATTGATGCCGGATGTTCCTCGCAAAGAGCTGTGCGATATGGTTGACGACTTTATATATTATCAGACAGACGACGTGAGCAGGGAAGAAGCCCACGCGATAGTCGAGGAAACCTGCGTATTGCATTAGCCCCGATTGGTCTTGAAAAGAGGCTGAGAAGTGTCCACCTTAAGCCTTTTTTTGAATATAATTGTTCCCGTCGGCGGCAAGACTTCGTTATCCACTTCGATCAAGCGCAGGAGATAATTCTACCTCCGCGGCCTCCGCTTGTGCCGGCGTTTTGGCAAGAGCGATGCACGATTCCGCGCGAACCACATCCACCCTTACCACATCGGCCATCCGATGAGTACTGATGACCCAACAGGGAGTCAGGCTTTAGAGCGTCATCAAGTAAAGTTTGCTGAGGGTATCATCATAATGCAGCATGCTTCTCGTGCTATACTTTCAACAAAGGTCTAATGCGGCCTAGAACGGGGAGGTGGAAATGAAAACCATAGCTTTGCTGATGATCTCAATTTTCGCGGTATTCACTTTGTCAGGGTGTGCTTATACGCATGTTACTGAGCCTTTAAGTATCGAGTTCAATAGAACGGAACTCGGTCATAAACAGGGAGAATCCTCAATCTACTCGGTCCTATGGCTCTTTGCCTGGGGTGACGGCGGCGCCGCCGCAGCCGCGAAGAACGGCGGGATCACGGTCCTGACGCACATGGACAGGGAAGAATACTCTATTATGTGGGGAATCTACGTGCATATTACAACAATTGTCTATGGCGACTGACGGAGGCGCTGGATGAAAACGATCAGCCGAAAAATCGTCGTCCTATCGCTGTTCTTGATCCTTGCCGGATGCGCAAACGGGGTATTGTTCAATAGCGGACTTTACTCTCATATCGTGCAGCCGCTCACGATAAATCCGAATCCCACCGAAATCAGGGACAGCATGAAACAGGCGCGCGGATACATTGATCAGTTTCAGTATTCGGTGATCTCGATTCGGGTGGGCAAAAACGGACTTGGCCAAGTTGCAAAAGAGCACGGGCTCGAGACAGTCTATTATGCCGATATGGAAACATGGAGCGCGGCCTTCGGTCTGTGGCAAAGGTCAGTTGTGCGAATATACGGCAGGTAGCTTCTGCCGGCTCTCAAAAAAGAAACCCTCCAGCTGCGAGCCGAAGGGCTTTTTAATATTCCGCATCAGGGTGCCCAACAACGAGCATTTTTTTGGTTACCGACCCCCAGCCCCAGAGCATTCCAACCCCAAAATTAAAATTTCCAAGTGCTACAATAATCAGTGGGGCGGGTAATATTTTTGTGTCGTAAATTCTAAAGGAGTGTCAATCCCCACGGAAGGGTATTTAAAGGGTACTCATTTTTTGATCATTTTATGGTATTTCAACTACTGAGGAAGGACGGTGTTGTTAGTTTTTGGATTATTCTGTGATCTACATCCGAAATCAGCGAAAGGACCGCCTTATCCGTCATCCCCGAAAGGAGAAAACCTGGAGTCACAGAGACGAAGATCCTTGATTATTCGATTGAATACGACATGAAAGATGCAGTGTAACTGCACCCGTGATAAAGATTTTGATCAAGGTCGCCAAATGTAAAGAAGCGTTGGACGCGCTACACTGAATCGCCAGGCAATTGGTGCGCGGTGCGATGATGTGTCGCGAAACCTCCATCGATTCGAAAATTGTTGGGTGTCGCCTAAGTTCCGTCTCCGGCTTTACGTGTGGGGTAGACAGCATATGTCACTAGGGAAAGGATCACCATGTATGCGGAGAGCACGACGCACGTGACCCATTCCCAAAAGGCAAAACTTAAATACATGGGAGAGAGGCTTCCCCAATGGAGTTCCGGGAGCATATAGTGGATATACGCTTGGGCTAAGCCCGCTAGCAAGATCGGGAACACTAAGGCGCTAGCCAGGATGGCTGCATACAACCGTGCACGGCCGACGGATCTGCGCATTCGCTGCAGAAAGATCCGCTCAACAGTTTGGAACATCAGACGGACCATACCGAAGCATAAGCTGGCAAACGCCAATACGGCGAAGAATTCGTGCCCTTTATTTATCCGGAACAGCCAGTCGGGCAGCACCGCGGAACACATCATGCAGAAATATCCGAACTGCAGAGCCCTGATCCCGCTTGGCCGGCCTCCGGCACTCTCATGATTCCAACGCTGGGCCAATACCACCGCCCAGCACAATCCACAAAGGCTACAGAGTACGGTCCCCCCTGATGCCCACAGATAACCGGCGGGGTTGCGGCCGGGAGTGAGCAGATGGGATACTGCCACGTATCGCCAGTCATACTCCGAAGGATACCGCCGCGCCCCCATCAACATGCCGACCCAAAATGCGAGCACTCCGAGCGGTGCCATTGCGTAAGAGGCCCGTTGTAAGAACGACTTGTCCGGAATTTCTTTTTTGACTTCGAAAACTGTAGTCATTTTCCGGCATTTCCTATTTTGACGGCCTTCCGTGGCCGACTTTGTTCATATTGCAGGCTGCCCTTAATAGCAGGGGTGACACGTTCAGGCTGTAAGCTTCTGTGTTGTAAAAAATGAAGACTTCATCAAATTCGAGAAGTCCTCTGCACCGTATGTTTCAATTATGGTTCTTCACTTCTCATCGATTCTGGTCCACATGAGATGACCTGGAAATTCGCTGCATCATCGCACAATTGTATAACATCATTCCTCGGCCAAAATCCAACACGATAACATGCATCTTCAAGGCACGTCACTTTCTTCCCATATTACTTCCTTCATATCAGGCATGGCCGACAGACGTTTGACGATATCTGACCAGTGTTCCTGGCTTTCATCTCCATGATGCAGCCGAATCCGGTAGGTTACTGTGTTCGCAGTGATATCCCTATGGTAATTAACGAACTGGATAGACAGATCCTGGTATTCGGCAAGGACATCCTTGATACTGGCCAAGAGTCCCTCAGTTGTAACAGCCTTCACCGAAAGGATTGTGTATATCCTGCGATGGGTAAGGGCCTTGACCGGATAGGCAAGGTAGAGACTCGCGAGGATAACGACCGTCGTAATAATTGCGGGAACAATGTATCCTGCGCCGACAGAAAGGCCGATGCCCGTTACGGACCACAGCCCGGCAGCCGTCGTTAACCCGCGCACAGATCCCTTTCCCTTGATGATCGCGCCGGCTCCCAGGAAACCCATACTCGCGATAGCATAGGAGGCAATTCTGCTGGGATCAACGCGCACTACCGATTTGTCTGCGGCAAGCTCTCTAAAAAGTTCTTCCATATGCAGCGAGAGCATCATCATTAAACAGGACGCGATGCCGACAAGGAGGTACGTCCTGAATCCGGCCGCTTGCCCATGTGATTCTCGTTCGAAGCCTATTGCGCTGCCTAGGGCGCCTGCAAGCAAAAGCTTGCCGATATCAGAGATTAACTGAGAGTCCATGCTGTGACCTCCTTCGACTAGAGCTCTTCAGCGTCCGTAATGAAGCAACTGTACCCTCAAAATGGCTTTTTGAAACACCAGCTATTATAACTTGAAGCATGCGTCTTTCCGAAGAATATCACCGTTGCTGCTTACCGGAAGAAAATGTTGCCTTGACTTGAAAAGTTTAATCTAATTTGCCGATAAGATAAAGAACAAAATAGCAATGAAGGCAGTCTACGACACATCCTCCTCATGCTTATTCATTGCCGGATCTTACTCCTCCAAAAGACTTGCACCATACGAAATCAACGGTATCAACCTTGCCGCCACGCAGGAGGATATCCATCCGGCCGGCATCCCATACTTCACGACACTTCATCTCGCGGCCGACGTTACGCCGGTGAAAGTGATTGTTGATAAAGAGAATATCCGAGCCAAGGGGGGAGCCGATGATCCAGCGGGAAAATCGCTCATCGCGCTTATCGATGAGGAATACCTTGCTGCCGAACGGAAGGTTGTAGTACAAGGTCCGGCTGACATCAGTCCAGTTCGTGACCGCAAGGGCTTTATCGGAAGAGGGGTCTGCGGCCATGATGCCATTTGCGCGTCTGATCACGTCCTTGAGCCCGTAGACATCACTGAACGGGGACATATAGTCGGGAAAGCGAAACGCCTTGACTGCAAGTTCCATCTGCAGGAGCAGGGCGACAACGATACTGAACCCCAGCGAAAAGAAGAGGATGCCGCGTTTTATGTGCACGGGACCTATGTCCATCATGACAACGCCGAGGGGAATAAAGATCGCGTAAAAAACCGCAGGCCAGTGTGGCAACGCGAATTTGAACAGGGACGCATAGAGGAAGAAGACCAATACCGAGCACCCGATTAACGCGGACAGGAGCAAGGTACTGCTGCGGCTCCTCAAAGACTTATAGAGACCGTAAAAAGCGAGACAGAACAAAGGAGGACTGTACGCGCCGAATTGCGCGGCGAGCGAGCGGAACAATGTCCCGAAATCCGGTAAACGACTGCCGGCGACATGGCCGATCTGATAACGGAAACTCACAAAGTTATTTTGGACATTCCAGTAAAGTACGGGCGCGATGATGATGAAGGAGACGGCCGCCGATACAAGCAGCCTGGGGTTAAAAAGTATGTCATACCGCTTTTTGATCACTCCGTAGAGGGCAATGGCAGGGACAAACAGGATGGCCGTATATTTGCTCAGGCCGGCGAGGCCCAAAAACAGCCCGAGAAGGATGAAGTTCATGATGTCCGGAGAGCGTTCGAGCCTCCTGACCGCAAAGATGAGCGCAAAAACGATGGGCAGAAGCAGTGATTCCGGGAGCAGCATAAGACCGAGCCCACTGAGAAGAAACGAGCCGTTCAGGGCCGCGGTTGCGAGCAACGCCGGCCTCTCCCCTCCCACCGGCAGTGTGAACCGATAGCAGAGAAATGATGTGACCGCAAAGAGGAGTATCGCGGGCAGCCGCGCAAGGAACTCATTCGTGCCGAGCGTGTAGAAAAAAAAGTGCGTGGATCCAGCCGACAAGGGGCGGATGATCAAAGTAGCTCAGGTCAAGAAACTTCGCGTAGAGGACATAATGGGCCTCGTCGTCTCCGAGCCCGAATGTTGGCGCCACAGCGAGACGTACCGCTGTGAAGGCGGCTATGAGCCATACCGCCACGCGGTTCTCATGGTATACGCGAGTGACAGCGTTCATCTGTCTCTTCCATCGTCGGCTGAAGGATATGGAAGACTATTCATGAGATGGTGATCTGAAGGAAGATTATCGTTGCAGACGGTTTTCAGGAGCGGGTACAACTCTCTCTAGAAAAAAGCGACCGCGCTTTGTCTTGTATTGTTCCTATCTTTCTCCGTCGAACCATCTTGCTTCTTTTTTCCCAAAGCTATGAAAATCTTCAACTGCCCCGAACCGACGCATGCTGGACAGTCGAAGGCAGATCACAGGCTGTGCACGAGATACAGCAGGAGAAATACGCCGATGGAAAGCATGGACAGGAAAAGGAGAATACTTAAAACGCCTGACGGCTGGTAGGTATCCTCCTCGATTTGGCGCTCAACATGCTTGTACCTGATGAATGAGAGAATGCCCATGGTGACGCCGACTCCGACGAGAATGACGCCGATTATCGAGGAATAACCCGGCGGAGGAGGGGAGGATTCCTTCCCCAGGTAGAAGGCCATCTGTTTCACGAAGAGCGAAAACTTCTCGACCACGAAGCCGAAGGCCATGACGGCGATGCTCGTCCGTATCCAGGCGAGGAACGTCCTTTCGTTGGCCATGTGGACCCGCCGGTTATGCATGCCCCTTACTATCTTTTCGTCTGATTCCATGGGTTTCTCCAATCCGTCAACCGGTTATAAATTTGAATATTCCGCTTCTGATCATTTTAACGGCAAAAGCCGCGAGTATTAGCGAGGCCACCTTGGCAAAGGCGCGGGAGCCGCTGATTCCGATGAACCGGATGATTCGCTCGGACTGGGAAAAAATAATCCAGGCAAGCACCAGGTTTGTGATGAGGGAAAGGATGACGGGCACGTAGCCTTCCGTCCCGACCAAGACAAGGGCCGTCGTGAGCGTGCCAGGTCCTGCAATGAGCGGAGTGCCGAGCGGCACGACGCCGAACTCCGGGCTCCGTTCCATTTTGCGCTCACCGGCACGAACGACATCCGCAACAGCGATGATCAACAGTACGAGGCCTCCGGCAATCATGAAGTCCTCGACCAGAATGCCGAGGGCGTTGAAGATCGCCTGTCCGAGAAGGATGAACCCGATGGTCACTACAAAGGCAGTGGCAATAGATTGCCGGACGATCTTTTTGCGCTCCTGATGCGCAACCCCTTCAGTCATGCCCACATAGAGCGGCAATGTCCCTGGTGCATCAAGCGCGACCATT
This sequence comes from Nitrospirota bacterium, assembly GCA_963826885.1. GTDB lineage: Bacteria > Nitrospirota > UBA9217 > UBA9217 > UBA9217 > JAJYKN01. Next base: position 284,689 of record CAWGYL010000003.1, read on the forward strand.
AGGGGGATCAGCGCGGCCAGAAATGATTTGAAAAAATACATGAACGCTCCTTCATGCTGTTTGATAAGTTCCGTATATTCTCTGCACAGAGTATAACCCAGTTTGCATAGCCTGTCCAGAAGGGAGGGCTATGACACCCATCCGGCAAGAGGACTCCTGACAATCCGAAGTAACGACTTTTTGCGTGTAAATCAATTAAGCTGTTATCTGCAGTCGTAAAATCCGTTATGACACTATATCGGCTGATAAGAACGTTAATAGACAGGCTATAGCGTGCAGGCCATAATAAGCTATAATGGTCAAAACTACCTACCCATTATGGACTTCTCGTTGTCTGGTGCTCAGGTTCTCTTCATAACTCACTGAAATTTAAGCAATACCATATGACATAATTTGGCGTGTATTTTGCTAAACAAATATTGTCACTGATTTGAAAACAGACGCAATAAGTATTTTATTTTTTAAATAATGATCGTCGGCCGTCACCTGGGAAGAGCGACTTGTGAGAAAGCGGAGAGCAATCATTTACGATGATCACGAATTAATCCTCAAGATCCTGGGGGATTATTTTGTAATGCGTGGTTATGAAGTTGCAGTTTTTGAAAGACCCGTGGTGTGTCCGGGTTATGACAAGAATATGGTATCCTGCGAAAAGGATCTAGCCTGCGCTGATATTGTCCTTTCTGATTTTAGGATGCCGGAGATGAATGGCCTCGAATTGTTTAAGGCCCAGGCCCACCGAGGTTGCAAGATTCCCATCCAGAATAAGGCCATCATGTCCGGCTATACCGATGACAACTTGCGTCAGACGGTACAGGAGGCGGGCTACATGTTTTTTGCGAAGCCCTTCAGCTTCGGGTTGGTAGCTGAATGGCTGTCTGAGCGCGAGCCGCACATGGATTTATCCCAATCATTGGAGATGATCAGGAAAGAACCTCGCGACCCAAACAAAAAAGAGATTATCTACGCGATTTTACCCGGTTCATTAAAGCTGAAGGGAGTAGCGACGAACATGAGTCCCTCGGGGCTTTGCATGAGTACAGATGCTCCTGTTGCTGTGGAGCAAAGCGTGACTATTTTATTCGGGCAATCCGGCAATAGCCGACCTGCTTTCGTGCGATGGATGAGAGAAATAGAGCGAGGCAATTATCTCGCCGGGGTGTCATTCGTGTAGCGGCAACGCGGTGCTACGGCAGTCGCTGTTCATATAACTAACGAGCCCGGTCTCGTTTTACGCTGTATCATTTGGTTGGGGGAGAATATATGAGTTGGATAGATTTGCTTGTCCTTCAAAGACAGCAGAAAAAGCCCTTCAAGGTTCCGAATAAAATCAGGGAAATCCGCACCAGGATAGAAGCGGAGAGCAGAGAAAACTATCCCAGTGTCGACCGCTATGAAGAAATCCTCGAAGAAGTAGAACCAATTTATTCCTTCTTGAACGTGTTTATTGCGGATAGAGAATATGCGAAGGAAGCGATGAAAATCAAGGATGCTATTAAAAAAGAGCTGGCACAATTGACGGGGAAGATCGAGAGGAATATGCAATTAATGTAAGCAGGAGTTATTGATTCTTTCTGCCCATAAATATTTCGCAGCGATTGATTGTTTTCAGTCGCCCACTAATTCCATGAAGGCAACTATGCTATCCCCAACCCTCAAAGAGCATCCATAAAGAGGCAAGGATGATAAGAATTAATCTGCTGGTTCGCTTGAACAGGTTTTGTTTCTTCACGGGGTAGCAGAGGCTATGTGGGTAGGCCTGAAAGCTGAAATATTCAGCTATTCAGCTTGAGATATGAATGGTCTGTCCGTTTGGCCAGAGTCACGACGTCAGGAAGGAACAAACGACGCAGGGTAATATTGCAAGTCATCACTTCTTCTGTTTCCTTTTTTCGCTGTAGTACCAAGCTCGCGATAATAACGAAGCCGGCTCAATTAACGCCATCGCCTGAACAGCTACCCTATAACAGACAAATTTCACATAAAGTGCGGAGCACTATCCTACTGACTCCAACTCCACGCATATCCCACGTAGAACAGATTCGAGTCCACCCCTGGGTTCTGCGGGGCAGTGTAGCCGTTGGAGATGTGCTGGTATTTATAGCCAAGGAGAACAGACTGGTTCTCGAGATGCCAGATCTCGACTCCCGCCCCAAAGCCAAATGTAAAATTGAAATTTGAAGAATCCGCTACCGGCACATTGTCGGTGAAGTATAGGATCCCCCCCGTAACATTGACATAAGGCTGCAGCACGCAACCTCGTCGGAAGTTCATCTGCAATCCAACCGGGGAAACGCCAGCTCCATAAATCTTCCTTTTACGGCCGGGCAGATCCACCGGATTTCCGTTCACATAGCCCTGCTGCGGCTCTCTGATGATTGCCACAGGCATGATTTCGGCGGTGTATTTCAGCGCCCAATTATCGCCTGTTCTCAGAACGCGCGCATATTGCACGTTGATCTCAAAAAAAGGGCGGTCGGTGGTTCGGCCGATCAGCGTAGGATTGGTCGCAGAATATCCTCCCCAGAAGCCTAGTTGGCTAGTGCCCAGGTCGAGCGACCTGCCCGGACTCCCGGGCGCGTCCGATCTCTGGATGTCGGGGTAAACCGATTCCTGCGCCATGGCCATTTGGGTAAAAATCAGCATGCAAAATATCGATAATAAAGTTTTCCAAGTAGTAGAACTCAGGAAAGGGTTGTTAAATAATTTTAAGTTCATTCTTGCCTCAAGATTGCAATTTGCGATTACAAATTTTAAAATATGCAACGAACCGTGATTCAGGAAATAAGAGCTGCGTCCACCCGCCGTAGCGTGGTCATCTATTGAGAAAGGACAACAGCGCCTCGTGGAAGCGCTCCGTGGCCTCTAAGTGAGGAATATGTCCGACATTTGGCAGTTCCACGAGGGTAGATCCGGATATGAGCTTTGCCGTTCTCCTGCCCAGCTCAGGGTATTGGCCGACGCTCGCAAGCAGTTCCTTCTTCACCCTAGCCTTCCCAGCCACGGTCCTGTCTGCCTGACCGATCACGAGCAGGGTCCTTGCTTTTATATTTGCAAACTCGTAACAGACCGGCTGTTCGTAGATCATCTGATAGGTCAGAGCCGAGGACAATACCAGGCGCGGATACTCACCGCTGGACTTCCATCGAACAGCTACATTGGCATACTCTTCGTACTCCGGTTTCCAATGCGCGAAGTACGATTTATAATAGTTACGTATGCCTTCTTCAGGCGCATTTAGTTCAGCCTGATAGAGCTGTTCCAACGAGGCATAAGGCACGATGGGGCGATAATCTTCCAGACCGACAGGATTTTCCAAGATAAGGTCCGAAACCATCTCGGGGAACATAAGGGTGAAGCGGGTCGCAAGCATGCCGCCCATAGAATGGCCAACGACAACTACTTCTTTGACGCCCAGGACGTCCAGGAGCTTTTTAGTGTTGGAGGCTAAAAGGTGAAAGCTATAGTGTATGTTGGGCTTTGACGATTTGCCGAAGCCAAGCTGGTCGGGGATTACAACCCGGTAGCCATTCTTGGCCAGGAAGCGGATCGTTTCCTTCCAGTAGGCGCCGAAGAAGTTCTTTCCGTGAAGAAGCAGGACTACACGGCCGCGGTCCTTCCCTTCAGGCGGAACATTCATATAAGCCATCCTCAGATCCTGGCCTTCGATGGTCAGAGGCAAAAATTCTACCTGATAGGGATAGTCATAGCCTTCCATCGTTATAGACAATGGTTTTGGCTCCTCAGCCTTAACAGCCCAAGGAGACAGGAGCAGCATGACAGTAAATATGAATACGTTTATTATTGCGCCTATGCGATGCTTGCACATATTTTTCCCTCCGGTCGTTTTGATAAAAAATGATACGAGTGCTCAGTTTATGATTTTCTAAACATATTGTCAATTGGTGATGTCGCATGCGAATTGACACACAATTGCAAAGAGATTGCTGACACTGCCGTTAGACCCCCCGGTTTTAACCATGGGGAGTGGTCAGAATCAAATGACTTTGCAGCACGGGTGTCTTACCTTTTAAGCCGTTCAATCTCCTTCTGCACATAAGGATAAACCGTTTCGGTGACTATTCGGTAACCTTCTGCCGTTGGGTGGATTCCATCAGACTGGTTGAGAGCTGGATCACCAGCTACGCCCGCGAGAAAAAAGGGGATCAACGCGAGATCATACTTTTTGGAAATAGCAGTATAATTGGAGTAAAATTCTTCAGTGAATTTACGACCCAGGTTTGTGACCATTCGCATGCCGGCCAGCACTACGACGACGTGGTTCTCCTTCAGGATACGAACAGTTTCCTCTATGTTCTTCCTTGTTAACTGCGGGTTAGTCCCCCGAAGCCCGTCATTGGCACCGGTTTCGAGGATGACGATGTCGGGCTTGAGCTTCAGCACCCAAAGGACGCGCGAGAGGGCCCCGCTGCTGGTTTCACCGCTGATGCCGGCGTTTATGACTCTCCAGCGATATCCCGCAGCGCTGAGTTTTCTTTCGAGTCGGGCGGGATAGGCATCTTCCTCATTTACGCCTAAACCTGCCGTGAGACTGTCTCCCATGGCCACTATTGTTCCGTCATAAACAGGCTGCTCGTGTTTTACGGCCAACACTTTTTCATTCTGTTGTTTGCACCCGAAAAGAATGGGCAATAGGATAAGAATCGTTCCCACCGAATGCATAGTCGAACCGTTCATAATGAACACACTCCCAATTATAATCTCTTAGAGATTCGTGCCACGTTTGTGAAAGCACAGTAGCTGATCATGAATTATTGCAGAGTTCGTACTCGCGTGTTCCAGTTTCATCACTCCTCCGTCTGCTCGCGCAGGAAAGCAGCTGGCCTTTGCCGAATGATTGCGAGCGAGGCGCCGAGACCGACAGCAATCACGAGAGTTGTCATTGCGATGATCATAAGGATACTTGTGCCTAAAAACGGTTTGTAGAGTATATCGAGAGCATGTCGGCAAATAAACCAGCTCCCTGTCTGGGCGAGAACAAAAGCGATGAGGCCGCTTGCAAGACCGATAAGCAGGTTTTCGAGGGTAAAGACGGCCAGCACAAAACGTCCCCGCGCGCCCAGGATCGTGAAATAGACCGCTTCCTGAATGCGTGTGTGTCGGGTTGCAAACACAGAGCTTATGATGATGAGGATGCCTGCGACGATACTGAAAAGGGTGAAGAAGCGGACGATCGACGAGAGTCTATCCATGACCCGTGCAAATACCCGTACCGTCTCGGTCACGTCGATAATGCTAACGTTCGGAAAGTGGGAGACGATTCGATTCTGGAGTGGTGCGATCTGTTTTTTTTCTATTCGCACGGCGGTGAAGAGTGTCTGGGGTGCATCTTTGAGGACCCTATCGGGGAAAACAAAGTAAAAGAAAGGCTGGAGCGCTGAACGGGTCCTGGTTCTTACGCTTGAAACACGCGCTTTAATCGGAATCCCTTGTATGTCAAAGGTGATCGTATCACCAACTTTCATCTCCTTCATCTTGAGTACCGTATCCAGGACCGACACTTGTACCTCTGGCCAGTCCTCGCGGAATAGCCCCTGTCCTACTACGAGCCGTTCGTCTTCCAGAAGGTTCTCACGATAGGTCAGGTTGAACTCCCGGGCAAGGTTGTCCCCACGCTTGTGTCGTTCTGCCTCCCGGTCAATCGGTTCGTTGTTTACAGCCATGATGGTCCCCCGGATCACTGGATAGTAAATTGCCGGTATCGCAAGGTCACGGGCGAAAGCATCCTTCTGGCTAGGTTGAATATCGATAAAGAAGAGGTTGGGTGCGTCCGGCGGATAGGAGCGGACGAAGGTAGCATTCAGGTTTTCCTCCACGACGGTTATTGAGAAAAGAACAGCCAGCGATGCGGTAAGGGTAACGATAATCGGTCGTGTCGCGTTGCCGGGGCGGAAAAGCCCCTTAAGGGCCTGACGTAAAATAAGATTCTTTGCATTCCATTTCTTTACCAGGCGAAGAATTCCTTCTGAACAAATAAAGGATGTCAATATAAGAAGCCCTATGCCGAGGACGAAGTATATGCTGGATTTCAACTCCCGAATCCGCCAGAGGACCATAAGAATAAAAAAGATGACACTTATGCTGCCGGTGAGCCATGTCGAGCGGCTCTGTGCCGATCGCTGTTCCTCTTTTCCGAAGATAGCACGGGGTTTAACCTCCTTGAGATGGAAAAGGGGGAGAGCGGTAAAGAAAATTACGACCAAAAAACCAATTATGAGCCCTTCAGCCACAGCGCCTCTGGAAATGGTCAGTTCCACGTTTGGGGGAATAAGCCCTCGAAACAGGTCCGGGAGGATCTTTTCAAGTGAAAAACTTGCGGCAATGCCGATAATCGTTCCGATGGAGCCGAGAGCCGCTACTACCATGAAATAGTGGGTGATAATGAAGCGACTCCGCGAGCCAACTGCTTTCATTATAGCGATGGTACGCTCCTGCTCCTTCAGGAATGCAGTCAGAGAACTCTGGATGCCGATGCCCGCCAGAAGCAGCGTAAATATGCCGATAAGGTTGAGAAAGAAGAGGAAATTGTCGAAGAACCGCTTCACGCCGGAGTCGGCAGTCCGGTAGGTTTCGACCCGTTCCCGGTCCTTTATGGATGCGTCCCGGAGTTGATCAGCGATCCGCTGCAGTTCTTTCTCGTCCTGAACTTTGACGAGAATGGTATAGTCAACTCTGCTTCCTTTGCCGACAAGGTCAAGAGAGGGGAGGTCTACTGAGGAAACAAAGACACGGGGACCCAGGGCAAAGAAATTTACCGGCCGGTCGGGTTCCTGGAGTACAACGTCGCGGATGGTAAGAACAGCGCTCCCAACCCTGAGCTTGTCGCCCACTTTGAGGTGGAGACGGTCGAGGAGAGACTGTTCCACTACAAGGCTGCCTCGAGTCAGTACTTCACGGAACGGCCGTCCGGAGGCGAGCTCCAGTGTGCCGTAGAAGGGGTAACCAGATTCCACCACTTTGATGCTGGACAGAAGCGATTCTTCACCCTCAGAGGATTCCGCGTTCGACGACCTCACGGGGCCGGTTTCATCGGTCAGCTGAGGTTCTCTCTTGCTTGTCTGTGTCTCTCCTGCTTTTTTACCCCGTCGCACGCTCCTCCCAGGATTTTTAACGGTTTGTACTACTGAATAAAACTCGTAGACACGGGCGCTTTCGATAGCTTTTCGTTGTTCAAGGGCGGTCACGGAGTCGAGTAGGCCCGGTGAGATGGAGGAATGAGAATGAATAATGATGTCTGCAGCATGGAGGGACCGGGCATCACGGAGAAAGGACGAGTGGACGCTCCGGCTGAAACCGCCGAGAGATACCAAGGTAATCATGGACAGGACTACGCAGAGAACCAGGACAACCGACTGGTGAGCCGATGCGGTGATCTGACGACGGATGAGATGGATATTAAGCATGAGCAATGCTCGCAATGATCCTGCCATCCCGGAGCGTAACGACCCGGTCGGCTTTGCCGGCGATTTCCTGATTGTGCGTTACGAGAACGAGGGTCGTACGCCGTTCGCGATGGAGCTCAAGAAGCAAGTTTAGGACGGCCTTGCCATTGACCGAGTCGAGGTTGCCGGTCGGCTCATCTGCGAAGATGATCCTCGGGTCGTTGACCAGGGCCCGACAGATGGCGCATCGTTGTTTCTCACCACCCGACAGCTGGTAGGGAAAGCTGGAGGCCCGTTCGGAAAGACCTACCCGTGTGAGAAGATTTTCTGCCTTCTCACGCGCGCGGATATCGCCACGAAGCTCGGCGGGGAACATCACGTTTTCCAGACTCGTGAGGGATGGAACGAGGTAAAATGATTGGAAGACAAAGCCGAAGGTAGTATTTCTGAGCGGCGCGAGCTCGTCCTCATTCAGGTTAGTAATGTCCCTTCCCTCGATCAGGACCCGCCCCTGATCGCTCGTATCGAGTCCCGATAGAATCGATAAGAGTGTTGATTTCCCGCTTCCGCTTTCACCCTCAACCACCAGAAATTCCCCTTGAGCCACGGCAAGGGAAACATCATCGAGAACCGTGATACTCCGGTTTCCGATTGTGTAGGTCTTGGAAATGCTATGCGCTTCGAGCATATTCATGAAAACTCCGTGTACAATAAAGACGCATGATAGCTACCGAATGACTTATTGTCTGAATCAATTTACTTGATAATCTTTTGCCCGCTGATTACGCCGAATGTTCGATTAAAGTTTCCCGCTCTTCACGTGCAATATTCGAATTCCCCCCCCGGTATTGGTCATAATGAATCCCAATTTGGCAGGCTTCCTAGTGATTATTTTGCACCGAGCATGGTAGAACGCACCTCGTTCAGGGTCCGTTATTGCTTTTTTGTCACGAATATATGCCTGACGTAGGGAGATGTCAACGATTTCAAAGGGCTGTGTCAAATGGTCATGTCAAATGGTCATGACAAATGGGTTTTAGGGGTCGAAATTAACAGATTCCGAATGAAAATGCAATAATTCAAAAAGTAGCAACTACAACAACTTCAGGGTATGGTCGTCATCAAATATTTTAACCAGAAGCCTTCACATCATTCAGAAAAATTGCGGATCCATTTGACCACCTCCCATCTTGCAGTCGTGGTTGATGGGTAGATCAAATTGTCACAGCAACCGATGAGACGTCGTCCTGTCGCGGTGTATGATGTCTTGTTACTGAAGTTGCATCATTTTACTGCTTTTGGCGCATTGTGACCTGGGATCGTATGAGATCACTCAAATATCTCCATATTCACCATATTTTACACCGTATATTTACTGTTTGCAGACAATTGTGAAACTGTTCAAGTATTATACGAGGCATGATCTTTAACATTGAGTCAAGTTTTACAGTCCGTCCGGACTAAAAGCCTGCAATCTGAGCAGCATTCTTTGGGTTTACAGTCTGAGGAATTGCTTCAGGATTGATTCTTTAAACTTTTTATTATTACCGGTGTCTTGATAGTAAGAGGTATAATATCTATAGGCGATAACAAAGAAGGAGGGATATATCATGAAAAGGATAATTTATATTTGGGGTGCTATTTCTATCGTTCTCATAGTCCTCCTCCTTGTAGGCGTAGTGCCCGTGTATGCATATAGTGGCGGACATGGTGGAGGGCATGGTGGAAGTTATTATGGTGGAGGTTATAGGGGAGGTTATTACGGCGGCTATCATGGAGGAGGTTATTGGCGTGGCGGCATTTGGATCGGAGGTCCGTGGTGGGGTCCGTGGGGGTATTATCCACCTGCCTATCCCTATTATTACTCGGATCCGCCCGCTGTGATAGAGCAGCAATCTCCTGTATATGATGAGCAACAGGCGCCCCAGCAACAGTTCTGGTATTTCTGTCCAGACGCGAAGGCCTATTACCCATACGTGAAACAATGTCCCAGCGGCTGGATGAAGGTTGTTCCGACCCCGGGTCCGCCAAAGGGCAAGGAGTGAAGACACCATGAGGACATACAAAAGAAGCATCTTGATATCTTTCGCTCTGCTAGTAGTAAGTGGATGTGCGACTATCCCGAGTGGCCCCAGCGTGCTGGTTATGCCACCCCCTGGCAAGCCCTTTGATGTGTTCCAGGCGGAGGACATCACGTGCAGGCAATGGGCACGACAGCAAACCGGGCTCACTCCTCAGGAGACGGTTAATCAAAACACAGCTACGGGAGCGGTGATCGGTACTGCTATAGGAGCAGGCCTTGGAGCGGCAATTGGTGCTGCTTCAGCTAGCTCAGGCGCCGGGGCGGCGATTGGAGCTGCAAGCGGGCTTCTCGTCGGCACGGCCGCAGGTGCAAACGCGGGACAGGTTTCTGGATGGGAGGCCCAGCGTCGATATGATAACGCTTATCAGCAGTGCATGTATGCCAACGGGAACATGGTTCCAGCCGTGAGACAATATTATCGTGCTCAGAGGATTCCGCCGCCACCTCCCCCGTCGGGCATGAATTCTGCGCCGCCCGATTCTTCACAACCTAATCTTGCACCGCCGCCTCCACCCCCACAATAGGAGAGGAGGAGAAGCGGCCAAGATGGCTTCCCTCCCTCTTCAGAAAGAAGGCCGCACCGTTGCTTCGACCATGATTCTACTCGTCTTCTAAAATAAAAAGGGCGATGATATCTCATCGCCCATCATGTTTCCTCTGGAGTAATGCTGCGAAGTTTATTGTTTGTCTCTTTCTTACATTTACGTTCTTACATTTACGACTTCACTGAAACCGCCTGTTTCTCGCGGATTGCAGCGGGCGTGGACACCACCAGACCGGCCACCGTCCCGAGAAGCCCACCGACTACGATACAGACTGCAGCAGCGCAGGATATCCCAATCACGATCCCTATCACCACCGCTGCTCTGACGAAGAGCGTGGGCTCTACTGCGCCGCCCATCAGTTTCTGGACCAGAATCAGGGTCCCGTAACTCCCGAAATAGAATCCCGGCATGATTCCGAACACCAGGAACACTAACCCGCCCACCGTTGCGCCTATCTTCATACCCGTCTTTACCGATTCGTTCTTCATGACTAAATCCTCCGTTTATTTGAATTTTTATATTGTTGTTTTTCACTCTGTCGTTATTTGCTGCCAGCCATCGCTGACTTTTCCGATGCGTGTCCGCCCTCAAGCACTCTGCCGACGAGCCAGCCCGTGGTAGCCGTGGCTGTTACAATCGTGATTCCGGATACCATGACACCCACCAGCATGGATGCGAGCACGATCGCGCGTGATATGATTCCCGGATCCAGCGGAAGCCCGAAGAACATTCCGGCCAGTTTGATTCCCGCGGCGCCGCCCAGGAGGCTGCCGGGAAGAAGACCGAAGATTGCGAAGAGCACCATTCCTGCGCCTGCTCCGATGTATGCTGTTTTTCTTGAAAGTGTGGTATTCATTTTGTTGTCCTCCTTTTCGTTCAGTCTTGCCTTATACAATGCAGATCGCGTGCCAAAATATAACTGATTGAATTTGCGGGAAACAGGGTGGCACAAGTTTTTGCAGGGATGAGAAATAGGGTGATTGCATTGTTAATCATGCAAACGGATCGGGCGTTTTCCGAATGTATGTTTGTCTTCTTCGGCTATCGGAGGCAGAATAGGCGACACATGCAGCGTAAGATTCTACGCCGGTGCGCCGTCAGAGTCTGGCGCAACAGTTACCGCAAATGGACACCTTTAACTTGTCCGTACATATGGGAAAAACAGACTGGCAAAACCACTGTGTTCGGCGAGCCGCAGGGGTGGGAGTTATTACGCACAATCGATCTTTCGAATACGACGGTTACAAAGCACAGAATCTACAATAGGTACAGGAAACTCATTTTTCTTCAAGGGAGTTAGTGGGAGGTGGGCAAAACGAAGAAGCAGGAGAAGAAAGAATGCAAACTGATCGTGCCCCCCGCTATGCGCCGATCCCTTTCGAGGCCGGTATGCCATCGGCATTTTCGGGTGACCATTCCGTTGCGGTGAGGCGCCTGCCTGTGATTTTCCGTCCATCATCGGATGCAAGAAAGACGGCAACGGGAACAATGATCTCGGGCTTGAGCAGGCGTGAGCGGAGATCGGTGGGAATGCTGTCTGGAATCATGCCGGTGTCGGTAGGGCCGCCAGGAAGGATCTCGTTCACGGTTATGCCCGTGCCTTCCAGGTCCTGGGCCCAGATGATTGTCTCGGATTCAAGGGCTGCTTTTGACGGGCCATAGGGCGAAAAACCTCCGCGTTTCATGGTCTCGTAGTTCATGGTCACATTGATGATCGCCCCGCTCTTTTGGCGCAGCAGGTGCGGCACAGCTGCGCGAGCCATGAAGAAGGGACCGTTCACGTTCGTATCTATCACCATTTTCCATGTCTCGGGATCCGTTTTCCAGAAGCGAGCCGGCTCGGTCATGAAGGTTGGGGAAACGTATTTCATGCCCCGGCCGGCGTTGTTCACGAGTATGTCAATGCGGCCGAAGTGGGATATCGTTTTGCTTATGACGTCTTCACAGACGTGATACTCAGTAACATTCGCCAGAAGAGAAAGGGCTTTGTCCGTTCCCCAGGCAGAGACAAAGGAATCGATCTCCGTCCGTTCGCGTGCCGCGGTTACTACCACGCGGCAACCCTCCTGCATGTATCCCTCGGCAATTGCCCTGCCCAGTCCCCGACCGCCACCGGTCACGATCGCCACTTTCCCGTCCAATTTGCCCATGATCACCTCTTATCTACAAACCATCCGCAAAAAGACCCCGGTTTTAACCATGGAGGGTGATCAGATGAGTATGTTGACTCAGTCCTTCCTCGTCGCGAACAATTCCTCGGCATGAATGAGATCATTCTCCCGGAACCCATACTATCGCATCTAGGTAAATATCTTGCACCAATTCATAGACTGGAAGCTGTGCCACTAATATTTGCCGATGCAAGGCAATAATTCCATAGACTGTAAAAGCCTCTCTCGTGTGTTAACGAGTTGTTCCACTTCCCTGCTTGCGGGTTTGGTGAATACTTCTTTCGGCGTACCTGATTGTGCAACACTGCCGTTAGCATATATAATAATTTTATCTGCCAATGAGTATGCTTCGAGTATATCATGAGTAACAAAGACTATAGGGATCGGAAACTCCCGGCGGATCTCTTTAAGAAAATTTTGCATCTCCGCCCGGAGCGGATTATCCAGCGCGGAAAAGGGTTCGTCAAGAAGCAATGCGTCCGGCTTTCTGATAAGTGCGCGAGCGAGCGCAACACGCTGTTTCTGACCGCCCGATATCTCTGAAGGATATTTATTTTCGAGCCCTGTAATTCTAAACTTTTTGAGCATATTTGCAGCTTGTTGCTCACGGTAAACCTTGGACAATCCATGCGCCCCATAGAGTATGTTCTCTCGTATCGTCATGTGCGGGAACAGTGCCAGGTCCTGGAAGACGTATCCGCAAGATCGCTCCTGAGGCGGCAGGTTTTTGCCAGACACACTGTCAAAAAATGTTCTCTCGTTTAAATGAATGAAACCATGGTCCGGTGAGATGAGACCTGCAATCATCTGGAGGGTCAGGGATTTGCCAGCTCCGGAATAGCCGAAGAGCACAGCAAGCTCGTTGCCGATTGTCCACTCTGCGTCGAGAGAAAAACCGTTCACGATCTTTTTTAATTTAACTGACAACCCCATCTACAATACCCGCCTGCTCAGTTTATTTGCAAAGTACAGGAAGAATCCTGAAAACAAAGTGAATACAATAACCATGATGGTCGCCTGTGATCGGTCGCCGCTGCTTGCCGCAGAATATATGGCCAACGGCATGGTGTTCGTCCTTCCCGGAATGTTTCCGGCAACCATCAATGTCGCGCCAAACTCGCCCATTGCGCGTGCAAATGAAAGGATGGCTCCGGCAATGATGCCTTTCCGTGCCAGCGGCAGAATAACTTTGAGGGCGGTCCAGTATTCGGAGTGGCCAAGCGTGTAGGAAGCGCGGATGAGATTTTCATCCACGGATTCGATAGCGGCCCGTGCCGTTTTCACCATGAGCGGCAGCGCTACCACGACCGACGCAAGTACCGCCGCATACCAGGTGAACATAATACTCCACCCTGTCCAGGCATATAGGTACCGACCCAGAAGCCCGTTCCTGCCGAAGAGAACAATGAGGTAATAGCCCGTGACCGTTGGCGGCAGCACGAGCGGCAGCGTAAGAAGTATATCGAGCAGTTCCTTGCCGGAAAAGTTCTTACGGGAAAGGAGGTAGGCGGCAGAAAGGCCGACGATCACAACAAATACCGTCGCGACTGTCGCCACCTGCACGGAAAGTTTCAGGGAGAACAATAGGGAATCATCCATTTTGTAGCACCTGTTCTCTCCGCATGGCAGAGCACTACTTTGCCGATGCTATTGGTTTAAATCCATACTTGGAGAGTATTTTTCTACCTTCATCAGAGGTAACAAGGGCTATAAAGCTTTTTGCAGCTTTCTCGTTCTTCGTCCCTTTAACTACGGCAATGGGGTAAATAATGGGTTTATGGCTCGTCTCAGTCGCGGTCAAAATAATCTTGACCTCCTGCTGCTTCACCATCGCATCAGTTGAATAGACGACACCGGCATCGACTTCCCCCTGATATACATAATCAAGTACTTGCCTCACATTCTCGGCAAAAATTAGCTTGTTTTGTATCATATCAGATATCTTGTAATATTGGAATATCTCTGCCGCGTATCTTCCAGCCGGAACGGTTTTCGGGTTCCCAATTGCGATTTTTTTTATTTCTGCCTTTTTCAGGTCCTCAAATGAGGTAACCGTAATCTTCGAGGATGAAGGAACGATAAGAACAACGGAATTCGAGACAAAATTTGTTCTCGTATCCTTTACAACAAAACCCGCACTGTCAAGTTCATCCATGTCCTTGAGGGCGGCAGAGGCAAATACGTCAATCGGCGCGCCGCCCTCGATTTGCGTCACAAGATCACCTGATGCGCCAAGGTTGAACAGGACCTTGGTGTTCGTGTTTTGCGACTCGTAGAGCTTGCCGATTTCCTCGAAGGCGTTTTTCAGGCTTATTGCTGCTGACACCGTTATTTCCGTAGTTGGCTCAGCAAGAGCGATTCCGACAGGGAGAACAGACACAAAAAAAGATATAAATAGCAACACAGCTAGTTTTTTAATCATGATTTTATCTCCACTTGTTCGTCTTCTCTAACGTAATTATAGAGCATTATTATGTCACGGTCGGAGTTTGTCAACAATGTTTGCTACGTTCTTCAAGAATCGATGACCAGACAGTTCCAAATTTCTGCCAATACCAGTTGACTGTGTCTTCACCTAAGCGTGTCAGTCGAACATTGTCTGAATTCGCATTCCTTTTATCGAACTCCACCAGGGGTTCCCGAAAGGATTCGTTCATATACTCCACAAGCTCACTTGCATGATCCAAATCGATCCTTGCGGCCTTAGACGCTTGCGAAAGCGACCCCAGGCTTCGTATTTCATCGAGCAGCACAGCCATTCTATATCCCAATGCCCCGCTCTCAGTCTCTGCTATTATGCAGCAGCTCGGTGGCTCTAAGCACGTTTCCTTCATGTTCCCTTTTCTCCCATCCGTTTTACTAGTCAGTTGATAACTACTTGAAATGCAAAGTCGCTGCCAGATAATTATATATTAACTTTCAGGTGCTTACGAGAGATAGAAAACTTGGATATGATGTGTAAATGAGCACTTGCACTTGACAGATCCACACCTGCGAGGGGCGACCGCTATCGTATAAGAGATTTCCGTTCAGATGGATTGCCCCTTTGTTGGGCTCCACCAGGTCCGCCAACGGCATAGCGATCATGTTCGGACGATAAATCATAAACGAACGGCGCTTGCGAATCAAATTCCGTATTTACCTGCCGGCTATGAGTTCCCGGCATGGGCAGACCGTGACTATTTGATTGTCGAGCATGTGTATTAGCTGCAGGATTCTCCGGAGTGAGCACAATCGCAGGAAGAGTTGAAATCGTAATAAAAATTCCAATGCAGATGATTGTTATTTCCCATATGATATAGTAAAGTAAATCAGCATTTGCAATTTGACTGGCGAACTTTCGAACAGTATTGCTGAATTATTCATTCGAACGGTGGAGGTGATGGATATGGCGGACGATAATGACGCGAGGGAGAAGTTCAGGCTTACGTCGCTCAGCCATGGTGCCGGCTGAGCATGCAAGCTCGGTCCAAAGGTTTTGGACCAGATTCTCCGGTCGCTCCCGAAGGTGACCGATCCGCACGTGCTGGTGGGGACTGAAGACGATGCAGGCGTCTATCAGCTCAGCGACGATACGGCTATTGTTCAGACTGTCGATTTCTTCACGCCCATCGTGGATGATCCCTATGATTTTGGCGCGATTGCGGCGGCGAACGCGTTGTCTGACATTTACGCCATGGGTGCAAAGCCGCTCACTGCCCTGAACCTGGTGGCTTTTCCCAAGGACGGGCCGCTGGAGGTGCTCGGCGAGATCATACGTGGCGGCGCAGAAAAGGCTCAGGAAGCAGGAGTCGTCATTATCGGCGGCCATTCCATTGACGATAAAGAGCCGAAGTATGGCATGGCCGTAACCGGAATCGCGCACCCGGCGAAACTGGCGCTCAAAAGCGGCGCTCGGCCGGGCGACGCACTCGTGCTGACCAAACCGCTCGGCACTGGCATCATCTCAACGGCAATCAAGGTAGGCAGGGCGCCAGCGAATATGATCGCAACGGCGACCGGGAACATGAAAACGCTGAACATGGCCGCTTCAGCCGCAATGGTCGAAATCGGCGTCAGAGGAGCAACGGACATTACCGGCTTCGGACTGCTCGGCCATCTGCATGAGATGCTCCATCGAAGCAGCGTCAGCGTGAAGCTATTCCTATCGCAAATTCCGGTCATTGAGGGCGTCGCGGCTCTGGCGAAGTTCAGCATTCCCGGCGGCACGCGGACAAACCTGCAATACGTCAACGACAAGGTAAACTGGGCAGCGGGAATTTCCGAGGAGGAAAAGCTCATTCTCGCCGATGCACAGACATCGGGAGGGCTTTTGATTGCGGTTGCGCAGGAAAAGCTTGGAGCGCTTCTTGCCGGGCTTGCTGCACGGGGCGTCGCAACAAAGGCCGTGATCGGAGAAGTCACTTCGGGTGAACCGGGCAGGATATATATCGGCAAAGGATAAGAGGACACGAGGGCAAGCGGGAGTGCCCTCCTGGTCTGCAAAACCAGCGTCACGGTGCCGGTCAAAGTCGTCAAGGGGTACTCTTGCGGCGTTCACCGTTCGGGGTTCGGAGCACAGAGTGGAGAACTAATGGGAAAAAGAAATCGCTAGTGCTCATTATCTGACAGACAGCCTGGGCAAGGATGAAGACTTGGGAAAGAAACTGGTGAAGGGGTTCTTCGACACCATGAACGTAACGAGCAGCTGCCGCATACGATGTTTTTCCTGAATACGGGAGTCAGACTGATCGTGGTGAACGATTGAATTAGGTTCAGTATGCGGGATCGTTCAAATCTTTATCGATACCCTGCATAAGCGCGGCAATAATCCCGTCGGGGTCCTGGATCGAGTTATAGATTCTCGGCAACTCGATCTGGCTCCGGATGTACTCTTCCTCCAGCCCGGTGAGATGCATGAACTGGATACCGGCCCGGTAGAGAGCACCGCTTTGCTTACACCATACGATAGTGCCGCACTTTTGCCCGAAGACGCGGTCCTTCAGCCAAACGAGTCCCGGTTGAATCGGTTGATCAACTTCGATTCCGATGCCGATTACGCTCAGATCCACGATCCGGGCAATATAAGTTGTCCACTGAAGATCCCTGAACGAAATTACGTCAAGGGAGCAAGCGCGCTCTGTAGCTGCGATATAACGTCTTACGCCCATTCTCTGATTTTGTCTTTTTTCATCCATGATAGGCAAGCATCACAATTTTACCTGGTTTGTCAATACCATTCCACGCATGTTTCATGTATGGAGTTCAAGAGAGACTTCTGTTTGTTAACTCTTTTGCCACGAATGCCTCGATAGCCGATCGCACGTCAGAATCCAGGTCCGTAAATTTTACCCCGTACAGACAGATTCCCGGTTCGGCTTTCTGTTTGACGATTCGCTCGACTTCGCCGCGGGCGCTGATGCGCATGCCGTTGGGGAGATAGAAGGAGAATGTTATGTGATCGCCCTGCGCAAGAGAATCCTTGGCTCTGATCAGCATGCCCGTCGAGCTGATGTCCTCGGTACGATGCAGGAATGGCTTGTTGTTGAATTTGCCTTCAACAGCGACGTTGAGCGTTACCCGGTAAGGCCGTCGCGGAGCGACATCGAGGAGCTGCATCGACTTGGCGTGGAGACCGGCTTTATCGACCGGCATAGCGAAGACTGTGTTGGGGCTGCACTGTTTGCATCGCGCCTGGTGAATAACGTTGTCCTCGCAGATGATGATGGTCGAGACTTTTCGCAGATCCTTATTTTCCCGTATGCCGTTAAAAAGATCCTCGATTCTCATGCCGGGCAGGTCTAATCTCGTGATGATGAGATCGGCTTTTTCTTTTCGATGAATATCCAGCATCTCGTCGTTGGTTTCCGCAGTCAAGACCGATATGCCCAAACGGTCGATCATCTTGTCGTTCTTCAGGTACAGTCGGTTCAGATCATCCGATGTCAGTATTTTCTTCATCGTCGGCCTCTCGCTTCTCATCGCAGGTGGTTAAATATGGTATGTCAATACTCCGCATTCCATGCAAAATGCCGCGGCACGCGGGAAAAAACATGGTCATACGGTATCATAAAACGCCGATGAAGGCCTTCCAGCAGAATTTATAAAAAAAGAGCGGTGCGCCTCGAAACGCGGTAAAAGGGAAGCCGCGGGAGAAACAGTGGAATAAGCGAGGAAATGTAATGCATCAGAAAGAAGATGTTAAAGGTTTTTATTAGTTCTGCGGTTCACCTTTCTGTCGTTGTTTTTCTTGGAAGGATCGTCAGTAAGGAGAAGTGCGCCGTCTTCACCGTACCCGATATATATGGTGTACCGCGGACCTCCCAAACTTCCTGTCCCACCGTAGATTTTCAGTATCCTCTGCACATAATCCTGTGTTTCGCGGAAGGGCGGTATGGTTCCCCACTTCTGCACAGCGGTCTCTCCTGAATTGTAGGCGGCAAGAGCGAGTGAGAGGTTGCCCTCATAGCGGTCGAGCAGATACCGGAGATATTTCACTCCGCCGTCGATGTTTTCATCGGGGCTGAATACATTCCGTACCTTCAGGTCGACAGCGGTCTGCGGCATGAGCTGCATCAATCCCATTGCGCCTCTCCTTGACAGGGCATAGGGATTGAAGTCCGATTCGACTTTGACCAGTGCATGGACAAGCGCCGGATCCACGCCGTGGCGGTAGCATGCGCTGCTGATGATCTCGGCGTACGAGGAATCGGTAGTGTTTGCCTTCGACGGAGGCTGAGCCGACTCAGTCGACGGGGCATCGGGACGTCGTGCAGAATCGTGCCGGTTATCACGCGTTGATTCGGTTTTTACTTTCCGGTATTTTTTAGCGTTCCCTACGCCGACATTGCTGAAATGAATAACGCCGTTTTCGTCGACATACTTATATATATCGGCGAAAGCCCGCTGGAAGGGGAAACACAGAATAGCGGTGATTCCACAAACCATGGTTAACCGGCGCAGCAACAGCCGCCTCTCGGACAGAATGCAGGGTAATGGGTTTTGGGATAGTCTATCCATAGATTATGACTGTTATTATATAATAATAAAAACCGGTTTGTCAATTGAACATGGTATTGAAAGTATTGAAAAAAATCTCAAAAACAGACTTTCGTTTTTCATTCATCATAATATTCAAATACTTGCAACCTATGCGCCGATCTATCATAAAACCGGGATGGAGAAAAAAACCATAAATCCACTTTATCCGCTTCTATCCTAATGTCGAAAATATCAATCTCCCTCTGATTATCTTGAAAGACCGTCCATATAGCTATTTATCGGCAGATTGGCGGAATTCTTAAGTATAAAATTGGACACTTCTGTACTGTTAAGACATGTGTGGAAAAGTGCCGATAATGAATTGCAGAAGCCCCCAAAAATTGCGTTTTGGCGTTTCGAGGTCGATGAATGATTATTCTCAGTAAGATCAGCGCAACCCGTTGTTATCACGGCAAACATGTGCTGCGTCTTCTCCGGACTTTTATATAAAAGCCTCCGGAATAACAGGGCATAAAACCAGTATGTCATGCTGAACTGCTCTGTGAATCGTTTCAGCACATCTGGTTCCGAAGTTGGAAAATCGCGGCGGATCACGGCATGAGTTTCGCACTGAAAGCAGGGCCTGAATGCGCAATGCTGGAGTTTAACGTATAACCCTATGACCAAATTAGAATGCATAATTAATACCAAATATATCCTCTTTATTTCGCTTGACTCCCCTCCTGGAAGAGCTATAGTTCATTATAGAAACAGGACTAGTCTAATCCTGTTGTAATTGCGAAACAGGTGTGTGCAAGAGTGATGCAGTACATTCAAGGAGGCTGGCTATGGCAACCGCAAACGTTCTAAGCGAAAAAGGTTATCTTTTGGAAGTTTACCGAGAGCTTGAGGAAATAAAAGAAAGGATCAACGGGCTGCGCAGGGATCTTGCCGCGACTTACGGCCGTGAAGGCAAGGCGTTCATGACTCATGAGAGGCATCTTCTCGAGATGGTGGAATATATGGACTGGAAGCTCCAGATTCTTGAGAAGGGTACTGGTTTTGACTGGAAAGCCGCGGGTGAAAAAGATGTTGAGAGTATTGTCTCGGTCCGTTCGCCCGAGATCGGTTCCGGCCCGGATTTTTCCGGTGGATATCTGGGTGGATAGATGACGCGGGCTTTGCTGGTTTGAAGGCGGCGGGTTAGTGACTGTAGTTTTGGGAAGATGCGTGATACGGGTAAGTATGCGTGGTGCATACATCATCAAGGGAACGGGGGGTGCACAATGAAGGTGAGGACAGCAATACTATTTCTCTTTGTTGCTGCAGTCGTGCTTGCCTTTGCAGGCCCGGCGATTGCGATGGAGATGTCGGGAGTAGTTACCGCCGTAGATGTTGAGAAGAGCACGATTACGCTGAAGTCTGAGAAGATGGCAGTGAGCTTTGACTGTGAAACGGGGTCCCTGCTCAGAGATATCAAGGTGGGGGATACCGTAACAGTACAATACACGGAGGAAGGCGGCAAAAAGCTGGCCACCGGCGTTGCTCGAATGGCTCCCAAGAAAGAGGCAGAACCGGCCCCATACAATCCACCCGCTTATTGATGATTGCTGCATGAGGGCAGGCTTATGCCTGCCTCTTTTTTTGTCAAGGCTCCCGGGACGTAGATTGCGATGAACTCCTCCACTCGTTTCGACGGGAACCTTCCATCCAATTAGACAGATCTCCCGTTTATTCCGGAGAACCCCTTGCGGAGTGAAATAACCTCTCCGGACGATAACATAATACTTTCTGCATCATGGTTTTTATGATATATTTCCCCAGTCAGACATTTTCTGTACCCTGTACTTCTTACTCGAAGCAGCGATGTGCATGTTTCGTAGAGTAATATTTCAGGCGCTGGTTGATGTTGCGGAATGGAATTACCGTTTGTCTCAATCAGCAGAATCCCTAAATTCGCGCAGTACCCCAATAAGGAGTTCTTCCATGATAATCCAGAAACTCAACATCGGTCTCCCGAAGGAGGAGTTGTTTCACGGTAAGGAATTCATTACGGGCATGTGCAAAAAACCGGTTACAATCCCTCTTGTGCTGACAAAGCAGGGCTTTGAGGGAGATGGTGTGGGCGACCTCAAGAACCATGGCGGAAGCGATAAGGCCGTTTGTGTCTACGCCCTCGATCACTACGAGTATTGGGAAAAGATACTCGGAAGAAAAATGCCCGATGCGGCATTTGGCGAGAATTTCTCCGTG
The DNA here is from genome assembly GCA_963826885.1 of Nitrospirota bacterium. Taxonomy (GTDB): domain Bacteria; phylum Nitrospirota; class UBA9217; order UBA9217; family UBA9217; genus JAJYKN01. The sequence goes on from CAWGYL010000003.1 coordinate 306,104, forward strand.
ACGGGTATGAAAGAGGATGATGTCTGCATCGGCGACATTTACCGATCAGGCATGGCAACGGTGCAGGTGAGCCAGCCGCGCCAGCCCTGTTCTACGCTTGCCGCCAGGTACGGCAGGGAGAATTTCGTGAAACTTGTCGTGGATTCCGGCCGAACGGGTTTTTATGTGAGGGTACTTGAGGGGGGGAATGTAAAAGCCGGCGACGGTCTCTTCCTCGTTGAACAGGACCCACGCCGGGTTTCGATTGCATTTGCCAATCGCATCTATCATCATGATCGGAAAAACCGCGAAGGGATCGAGAAGGTTCTCGCGGTACCCGCACTTTCCCAATCATGGCAGAAATCGTTTCTGGAATTAAGAGACCGGACCTAGCGCTCTGCCCGGCCGCGGCGATACCGCTCAAAATCAGCTGTTTACTGATTCACCTGCCGTGTGTACTATGTAGAGGTGATTTCTCATGATGAATGTTCCGGGAACCGCTCAAATCATTTCTGGCATGCATACAATCACACCCCTTGCACTTTTTTGAACCTGTTTAGTAGTAGGTGGTCAACGAGTTGTTATTTTTTAATGAAGCGATAGATTCTGGTTACTACGTATTGTGACGACTACTTCCTGGACAAAACAGCGGATGCCTCTTTTGATAATTGATGATTTCATCCAGCAATCGATGGTAGAGTAATTGCTATGCGAAAACGAGCTACTTCAAGCGCCAAGTCCATGCTGAAAGGGCTCGCGATCCTTTACGAGGATAAAGACATCCTTGTAGTGGACAAGCCAGTGGGCCTGTTGACCGTTGCCACAGAGCGGGAAAAATCGCGCACGGCCCACTCCATTTTAACGGATTACATCCGCATCGGTTGCGGAAGAAGCCGAAAGCGTCTTTTCGTCGTACATCGACTTGACAGGGACACCTCGGGTACGCTTATTTTTGCAAAGAGCGAAGAGGCAAAGTTGCGATTACAGGACCAGTGGAAACAAACAGAGAAGAAATATCTTGCAATAGTTCATGGTAAGTGTGAGAAGAGCTCGGGGACCATCACCACATACTTGGCAGAGGACAAGGCCTATAAAGTTTACTCCACATCCGACAGCACAAAAGGTAAGCTGTCCCAAACGGCTTATAAAGTTCTCAGGATAATAAAGGGATATTCTTTGCTGGAGGTAACGCTGTTAACAGGAAGAAAAAACCAGATTCGAGTACATCTCGCAGGCATTGGACACCCGATCGTCGGCGACATGAAGTATGGTAAAGTGGATGAGTCCCTGTCGTCCCGTATGGCACTTCATGCCAGATTGATTTGCTTCAAACATCCCTTCAGCGGCAAACAGCTCACCTTCGAATCACGAATACCGGTATTTTTTACAACATTAGTGGGCCACATAGATATGGAAAACGGCCCAGCAAGACCCCAAGCGGCGAATGACCTGCCGAATTCCAGTGCAAAAAAGTAAGGGGCCAACGGATCTGTTATTTTCTGATTGACGTGAAGGGTTCTTGTTGAAATGCATGGTCTCCCGCCCGTCTCTGCTAAAGTTTCCCTAAGTATAAACCGAAAAAGTTGTAACCAAAATACATTAACATCCGCCAGGAAAAATCCCGATTGAAGTTCGGCACGCAGGCTTGATAATCCACAGATTCTGTGTTATGTTTTAAAAGGATGATAAAGCAATGTGTTGCCGGTCATCCAGCAGCGTGAACAGATTTTCATCATAATCGCGACTTGCTGCACCGTGTTAGTGATACACCTCAAGAGGAGTGGAAAATGCTGCAACACTCAATCTTAGTAGCTGACGATATCGAAAATCAGACAGATTCCGGCAAAAAGCGTTCACAAGCGATATGTAGTGTTGCCTCTTCTCTGGCGCAGCAAATCAAAACCGGCATCGACCTTCTGTACGTGGAAGACATGAAAACCTATTCCCGGGGCAGATTTGATGCCTCCAGCCTTCAGGCATGGCACTCACAGCATCAGAAAAAACTCGAGGAACTTAGCGGTCGATTTACTATGCCCGTCCGCACTTTTTTAAAAAGCGGTTCTCCTCCCGAGCAGATTCTAAAGGCACTGCGAACGAAGGCTGCTCCGGAGCTTGTCGTTTTAGGTACCCAGGGACGGACAGGAATGAAACGCCTGCTAATAGGAAGCGTCGCCGAAGAAGTGATCCGTCACTCCAGGCGACCCGTGATGGCGATAGGCCCCGTTGCACAGAAAAAGATTAAGGATTTTGACGCGCGCAAACAAATAGATATTCTCGTTGCGACCGATCTCGGTAAAAACAGCCGCGCAGCGGAACGCTATGCGCTTTCACTTGCAAGGCGCATCGGCGCACGAGTCTTTTTGTTTCATTGCCTGGGAGACGTCTACAGAGCCATTATTCGCGACAGCTATACGGTCTCCGGATGGGTGCCGCTCAATCTTGATGAAATCCTAACCCAGATTCGGGATGATTCCCGCCAATCGATGGAACAAAAGGTCCGATTCTTTCAGAGTCGTGGTGTTCCGTGTGACTACAAAATCGAAGAAAAGGATGTCGTCGCTTCCTGCGCGGTTTATCAGGAGAGTGAACATGGCTATTCGCTGGTAGTAATGGGTACGCATGGCAGAAATATGCTACTGGAAGCCTTTCTCGGCGGCACAGCCCGGGAAACGGTCTTGTACTCGTCGATTCCCGTGATCACCGTTCACTCGGTGAAGTATAAGTTGTAGTACCGCGCGCGGAGAATTTTCAGGGACCATGGAAAAGCAAAATGGGAAATCCAAGCCAAAACCAGAAATCCGGTCTCGCGGAAGATCTGGCCATTCAGATGATGAATCTGACCAGGGAGTTTGGCCGGCAGATAGCCGTCGATCGGATCAGTATCAATGTCAGGCACGGACAGATCTTCGGATTACTCGGCCCTAACGGCGCTGGGAAAAGCACCACGATCAAAATGCTCACGACTCTCCTTGCCCCGACTTCGGGAGCGGCAACCGTAGCCGGATTCAATATTGTCGCCGAGCCCGCTCAAGTACGGAGACGAATCGGATATGTCCCTCAAATGCTTTCCGCAGATGGCGCGCTAACAGGACGTGAGAATTTATTGCTCTCCGCCAAACTCTATCGTATGCCCAGATCGGAGAGACCTGCCCGTATCGACGATGCTCTGGAATTTATGGGACTAGAAAACTCAGCAAGCAAACTCGTCAAAACGTATTCGGGCGGGATGATAAGAAGGCTGGAGCTTGCCCAAGCGATGCTCCACCGTCCCACCGTCCTCTTTCTTGATGAGCCGACTATCGGGCTCGACCCAGTGGCGAAGCGCATTGTATGGGACCGGTTGCAGGATTTGAGACGGGATTACAACATGACGGTCCTCATCACGACGCACGATATGGAAGAAGCGGACCATCTTTGCGATGAGCTTGCTATTTTGCATGAAGGGAAAGTCGCCATCATTGGCCGGCCTGACGATTTGAAGACAGCTATCAGCCCCACGGCCACACTGGATGATGTTTTTGCTCATTGCTGTGGAGTTCTGATTACAGAAGGGGGAAATTATCGTGACGTCCGGCAAACACGGAGCACGGTCACCCGGCTCGGCTGATTCCTTTTCTCTCGTAGATTTCATGGGGCAGAGCATTGCGATAGGAGAATCTGAGCTGAAGAAACTCCTGCGTGATCCTACCGAGCTATTTTCTCGCGCTGTCCAGCCGATCCTCTGGCTGGTGGTGTTCGGGCAGGTTTTCAGTCGGGTCCGTGGCATACCGACGGGCAACATGAGTTACCTGACATTTATGTGCCCCGGGATTTTGGCCCAGAGCGTATTATTCAGTGCGATTTTTTACGGGATTGCGGTCATTTGGGAGCGAGACCTGGGGATTGTTCATAAACTCCTGGTGAGTCCGTCCTATCGAGGCGCACTCGTATTTGGAAAAGCAATCTCCGCCGGATTTAGAGGGTTGATCCAAGCACTTATCATCTACGTTATTGCTTCCCTCATGCGGATTGAGATCAACTTTAGCCCTCAAGCGGTCTTGGGTGTGTTTCTTTCCGTTGTGCTCGGATCGGCGATTTTTTCAACTTTTTCTCTCATTATTGCTTGTGTCGTGAAGACCCGGGAACGCTTTATGGGAATAGGTCAAGTACTCACCATGCCGCTTTTTTTCGCAAGCAATGCGATCTACCCGCTCGAACTCATGCCAGCCTGGTTACTGGCCTTTGCGAGGATCAACCCTCTGACCTATTTGGTGGATATATTGCGAGCACTCATGATTCAGGGTGGCCACAGCGCGTATGGGATCGTGTTCGATGTTATCGTTCTGGGACTGATCTATGCAGTCATGGTCATTGTCGCATCGAAGCTTTATCCCACGTTGATACAGTAGATTTCCTTTTTGAGAATGCTTGCAGCGTCCGGGCACAGGATGGACATTGCAGCGCTCGAGAAATAACCTTCCGTGACGAAAGGAGTCAGCGGTGATAAATGCAAATGGCATTACAATATATGAGGATCTGACAGAAATAGTCGATCCCCGTCATTCGTGCCTCATTGTCTGGGATGTCCAAAATGGCCTTGTAGACAGAATATTCAATCAGGAAGAGTTTATAGGCAATTTAAAACGTTTTGTGGAGATCTTGAGAAATAAAATGCCTGTCGCTTATACCTTGATAACTCCCATTCCGAGGGAATTTCAATCATCCTGGGGCATTTACAATATGATGCGGCGCTTTAATGTCAAGGACGTGGACAAGCTGCCTAATTTCATGCCGCCAGGCTCACGAGAAAGGGAGATACCTGAAGCTGTAAAGCCGGCGAAAGGAGACATCCTTCTGGATAAATCGACGGCAAACATTTTCCTAGGAACAAATTTCGAGATGATGATGAGGAACAGGCGTATAGCGACGCTAATATTCACAGGCATTGCAACCGAGGCTGGAATCGAGTCATCAGCGCGTGATGCCTCAAATAGAGGATTCTACCCGGTGGTTGTTTCCGATTGCGTCTCTTCGATGGACAAGGATTCGCATGAGCGATCCTTAATAAATCTCGCTAAGGTAGTTATTGTGAAGAAGTCATCTGAAATATTGGAGAGTGTAATGTAATAATTATGTTATTGAAGCGTGAATACCTTGCGTAATTCTGTGATTAGAGATGGTATTGAACTCACATGGAAGCATGAGGCAGGCTTGAGGTAAGGTCGGCTAAATCATTGTATCTATTAAATGTTTTTTCCCTTCGACATAGGATTCAAGATTCTTCAGTGCATTACAAGAAAATAATCCAAATTTAATTAACATCCCCTTGGGATAATCTGCATTATTCTGATTCATCGTCTGGACCTTGCCTTTCATTACTGACAACAACTTATACTCTGGTGGGATATAAAAGTGCATGATCAATGAAGTGCCTTCAGGATGAGGAGATTCTGTTCTTACGAAGACCCATGATTCAGCAACGTTCAATAGGAAATCATGGTACTCTTCGAGGCTGTTGTCTCCGTACTTCACGGTAAGATAAACTGGAAATAGGACAGGCCTTGGGCTTTCAATAAGTGTCATCTCTTGCATGTACCCGCCCTTGTCCACTATAAGTTTGCTATACATGTTTCTTCCCCAAATAAAAATTCCCCGCTTCCTTGTTTCAAAGAAGCCCACCCGGACGAGGTTCATGCAAAGCGCTCAATACCAAAATACCTTCCCTCCCAAGAGGATGTAGCTAAGAAGGCCAGCGCGCACCTCTGTCTTCGAACATAATACTTTAGTGCTATAAATCGTTATTATGTTTACGTTTTCCCCCCGGATGCAATTCGTGACACGAAACCTATTAATTAAAGTCTAGCACAGTTTTGTTAGACTTGTTAGATTGCAGGTAAAGCTTTTTCTCTCAATTACAGCTTCTAATTTCCTTGACAAAGAGTCTGCCGGGCTTAGACTTCCCTGCGGATAAAGTCCGACAGGAGCCTGTGCAGAAAAGTGCGTCATCGAATGGGCGAAAACAAGTATATAACTGGTTGAATCATGGATTTAATGATAGCGTATTTAAAGAAGAACAACTTCCTGGATCTCTTGCAGACGCTATTCTTTGAACATAAAGTTAACCAGAATTCGAAGTCATCTTCCCATAAAATAGCCAAATGCCAATCGACAAAGCAAATCGACATCGTTGACATTGCCGTGCATCAGGCATATATTCATGACAGTTTACGGCAACCATGATTTTAACAGCAGAAACCACGCTTTATAATGTGTGAGCAGTTAGCCGCTCAATACATGGGGCATTAGAGGTACTTCATGGTATTCGCAAGCCATCTTTCTTTGGTCGTCTCGGCCGGCATTACCGTACTCATTGCCTGGCGCGTGTACTCGCGCGTTCGCCGTATGGTTGGTCGTCAGCAACTGTCAAGTGTGCGGCCATGGCTCACCATTTGTCTGTTCCCTGTACTGCTCGCCCTGCTGCTCGGCTCATCTGTTCATCCCGCTACTGCGTTGGCGTCAGTGGCTGGCGCCGGGTTGGGCGCCGCGTTGGGTATTTACGGGCTTCGACTCACCAAGTTCGAGCAAACACCGGTGGGCTTGTTTTATATACCGAACGCCCGCCTAGGCATCGCCTTATCGCTTCTGTTCCTTGGCCGTGTTGCCTATCGTGCTGCACAGCTCTACTTTTCGGCAGTTCCTGTCTCTGCGACGCCATCGGATTTTGCGCGAAGCCCGCTCACGCTGTTGATCTTTGGCACCCTGACAGGCTACTACGTCACGTTCGCGGTTGGTTTGCTGCGCTGGCGTCGACGTGTCCGGTTGAGCAATGCATCAGCCGAGCAGTCAGGAGGTCGGGCAGAGCAAGGCGAAACCCGACAAATTTAACGCTACCTAGGCGCTCCGCGCCGACCACTTTGCGGTGTCTGAGCTCATCGTTAATAAATTGAGTGGATATGAGCGACCAACAACATAAAGATCCTCTTCACGGTGTCACGCTTGAAATGATGCTTGCCCAGCTGGTGGAGCATCATGGGTGGCAGAAAATGGGGCAGATCATCAATATCAGATGCTTTAATAATGACCCGAGCATCAAGTCCAGCCTGCAGTTCCTGAGAAGGACCCCTTGGGCGAGAACGAAGGTCGAAGAGCTGTACTTGAAGTACAGAAGGAATGCTGGGCAAAAGCCGAAACACAATCAGGGCTAGCCCGTGGGTTCAGCAGTGTTGCCGCTTGCCTTTGATCCGTTAATGGATGCTTCAACTGTTATTTTGCAATTTTTATTTAGAGCTTGAAGCGTGCTGCCTGTGATCCCGGTAAACCACATTTCCCTGCGGCCTTTTCTCAACATAGGGCTTCGATGATGCGCGACCGAAGATTTTTGCATTCTCCTCTTCTCCCTCACGTCATGCACCTGCCAGGAGCCTATGCGATCGGTCCGCATGCTTGTGAGCGTTTCTTGCAGATGGGCGAGCGCGGGCTATTTTCTCCTAGCCATGAGACTTGCTCGCGAGAAAATATCCTTCCTCCGCTCATCGAGGATTTTCCTGTAACAAGCCTTGCTTCCCCGAACAGGCCTTCACAGATTCGTAGTAGGTGACGCCCAGTCCAGCGCTCGGCTGATCAGTGTGTAGGCTTCATTATCCCGTCCAAAGATCTAAAATTTTTTTGCCACCCAGGCCAAGAATGGTGACTTTCTGCCGATTCTGCCGAGGATGCGAGCAGGGATGAAGAAACGGAAGGCGTCGCCATAAATCCACATTGACAAAAAGCCGCAATCGATGCACATGCTCTCATCAATTAGGTACACAATTGACTTTTTTTTCGAAATTATTTTTCGGGTCGATGTTATCAAGCACCTCTGCTTCGGGCTTAATACCACTGGTTCCTTTTTCTAGGGCACACGACTGCACAACCAACGATGGATTGATTTTATGGTAATTTCTGTGAGGTCAGAAAGTCCGAACGTGGTACGGGCTTAGCATGATAGTACGTCCACACGAGGTAAGGATACTGACAGCAAAAGATGCAAGAAATTATTATTCTAACGTTTAGTTTATAATACGAACATTAGATCAGATCTATTGTTTCGGCATCAAGTCTTGACATTACCGTTAATAATGCCGATAATAGAGACACGCTATAGCTATATGCGTTGTTGGGGAGGGGGGGATGGCGCAAGAGGGTTTCCGACGTGTACTGGTTACGGGCGGAACCGGCTTTGTTGGAAGTCATCTTGTTGAACGACTTCTGCGGAACGATTATGCGGTAACCTGCTTGGTGAGGGATCCCCTTCATTTGCACTGGCTTGAGGGCATGGATGTGCGACTCACGCAGGGTGACTGCACACGGCCCGAATCACTTAACGCCGCCGTGCAGGGTGTTTCGGCCGTATTCCATTGCGCCGGACTTACCAAAGCAATACATGTTCGAGATTACTATCTCGTAAACCACCTCGGCACGAAGAATCTTCTGGAAGCATGCGCACGATATAATCCCAGCATTGAGAAATTTGTACTGGTGTCCAGCCAGGCAGCAGCAGGTCCGAGTCCGGACGGCCGACCCGTCAAAGATGGCGACACACCGCATCCTGTGTCTGATTACGGCAGGAGCAAACTGCTTGCCGAAGACGAAGTGCGCGGTTACAAAGACCGGCTTCCTATCGTGATTCTTCGGCCATCGAGTGTCTATGGACCGAGAGAGGTGGATATTTACGAGCTGTTCCGCTGGGCCAGTCGCGGCCTGGCTGTCGAGATGACCGGGGGAGATCGATATCTCAACCTGTGCTATGTCGAAGACTTGACAGCGGCGCTGCTTCTGGCAGCCGAGCAAAGAACACAGAGCGGCAGCATATATTTTGTCGCGGAGAACAGGCCCTACTCGTGGGCGGAAATCTGGGCGTTACTGCTTTCCACAGGCTGCGTGAAGGCACGCACGATCAAAATTCCCTACGGTGTGGCCTACCTGATCGGACTCGCTTCCGAAATCGGAAGCCTGATTGCCAAAAGGCCGGCGCTTACGAACAGGCAGAAGATGCGGGAAGCCGCTCAGAGATATTGGCTCTGCGACGTCGGCAAGATTGAGAATGACCTCCGCTTCCGGGCGGAGTATCCGTTGCAGAAAGGGATGGAACTCACATGGCAATGGTACAGAAAAAACAACTGGCTGTAGCAGCGGATCCGGCACCGCTTGAGACTGAGGAGGCAAAAACGTTGGACTTGTTCGAAAAATGCCGGAAGTTTACGGCCGCGAAAGAAGTTATGGAAGCTGGGCTGTATCCGTATTTTCACGTCGTGGAATCGGAGCAGAGCCCTGAGGTGATCGTCGAGGGCAGGAAGATGATCATGCTCGGGTCGAACAATTATCTCGGCCTTACCAGCCATCCTAAGGTAAAAGAAGCGGCCATCGAAGCGGTGAAGCGATACGGCAGCGGCTGCGCGGGTTCGCGATTCCTGAACGGAACCCTTGACATCCATGTGAAGCTCGAGGAAAAGCTTGCGTCTTTCTTTCGCAAGGACGCGGCGCTTGCCTTTTCCACGGGATATCAAACCAACCTCGGGATCATATCATCCCTCGCGGGCAGAGACGATGTGGTGGTGATCGACAAACTTGACCACGCGAGCATCATCGACGCGTGCAGGCTGTCCTTCGCCGAGGTCAAGAAGTTCAAGCACAACGACATGGACTACCTTGAATATGTTCTCAAGGAAAGCGGGAACCGCGGCAAACTCGTGGTCGTGGACGGTGTGTACAGCATGGAAGGGGACATTGCGCCGCTCCCTGACATCGTCAAGGTCTGCAGGAAATACGGGGCGCGGCTCATGGTGGACGACGCCCACGGCATTGGCGTTCTGGGCGGTACCGGCCGGGGGACAGCCGAACACTTCGACCTCGAGAAGGAAGTGGATGTGATCATGGGTACCTACAGTAAATCCCTGGCCTCCATCGGCGGTTTCGTCGTGGCCGACAAAGACGTGATCCATTACATGAAACACACGTCCCGTCCGCTCATTTTTTCCGCAAGTCCTCCACCAGCCTCGGTGGCGGCGGTCATCGCAGCGCTGGAGATTATCGACCGGGAACCCGAACGACGGGAGCGGTTGTGGCACAACACGCGTAAGATGATGCAGGCGTTCAAGCACATGGGCTACGACACGGGCGTCGCCGAGACGCCGATCATTCCGCTCATCATTGGTGAGATGGACCGGGCATTTCTGATGTGGAAGACCCTGTATGATGAGGGGGTGTTCGTGAATCCCGTGGTCCCGCCGGCCACGCTGCCGGGCCGCTGCCTCATCCGCACGAGCTACATGGCGACCCACACCGACGAAATGCTCGATCGGGCACTCGGCGTGTTCGAAAAAGCCGGAAGAAAGCTCGGCGTGATTTCGTAGTCGACAAGGGTGGAATCGTGAACATTGAACAGGTCAACGGCGCGGGCGGTATGAACGAATTCATCCGGTTCCCGTGGAAAGTGTACCAAGGAAATCCCAACTGGGTCCCGCCGCTCGTGAGCGATGTAAAATTCGTCCTCAGCGAAAAGAACCCCTTTTTTAAACACGCCGAAGCCGCCTATTTCCTTGCGCGCAAAAACGGAGAAACGGTCGGCAGGATTGCGGCGATCATCGACCGCAATCACATCAACATCCACAATGAGCAGGCCGGATTCTTCGGCTTCTTCGAATGCCTGCCCGACGTCGCAATCTCGCAGGAGCTTTTAGACGCAGCATCGGGATGGCTAAAAAAGCGGGACATCTCGATCATGCGCGGACCCATGAACCCATCGACGAACGACGAGTGTGGGTTTCTTCTCGAGGGGTTCGACTCACCGCCCATGATCATGATGACCTATACGCCCGTCTATTACCTCGATTACATGGAGCGCTGCGGGCTTGTCAAGGCCAAGGACCTCTTTGCCTACCTATCCGTCATCAAAGACGTCTCTGCGGCGCCGAGGCTTGAAAAGCTGGCATCAGCCGTCAAAGAGCACGTCCCCGGACTTGTTGTGCGTCCGGCCAACATGAAAAATTTTCACAAAGAGCTGGAAACGGTAAAGGACATTTATAATTCCGCGTGGGGCCACAACTGGGGTTTCGTACCCATGACAGATGAGGAAATAGATTCCATGGCGAAACGGTTGAAGCCGCTCATCGTGCCGGAGCTGCTCATCATGGCCGAGGTGGACGGCAGACCCGCGGGATTCTTCATGGCTGTGCCCGACTACAACCAGGTCCTGAGCAGAATCAATGGCAGGCTCGGCCCTATTGAGCTCGTCAAATTTTTATGGTATTCAAGGAGGATATCTGATATCCGCGTGCTCACCTTGGGCGTCAAAGAAGAGTTTCGGAAAAAAGGCATCGAAGGGCTGCTGTATCTGGAATCGTTCAAGGCGGCGAGAAAAAAAGGTTACAAGAGGGCCGAGATGTCCTGGATCCTGGAAGACAACGTCCTGATGCGCAAAGGGTGCGAGGTCATGGGTGGGAAGCTGTACAAGAAGTACCGGATCTACGAGAAAGGGATTTGACCATATCTGCCTCATCGATGCGCATACGTCTGTCGCGTGCGTTTATTATTCTTGCTGAATATATCAACTGGCTTGCTGGATCCAGCTGTCTGTCTTCCGGGCAACGCGTGAGAGTGCCGCGAACAGTATCGGCGACAGATAGACAGTCAAAACCGTCAGGGCCATTCCCGCGATGACATCGATAACGTAATGATACCGAAGATACACAGTCGAGATGATCAGTCCTGCTACAAACGGAATTAATCCCGCAAAAAGTCTTTTCTCCTTTTCTTTCCATGCATAATAGAGGGTCATGAGCGAAACGGCTGTATGGCCGCTCGGGAAGGCATCGGTCTTGTTTTTTTCAAGACCGTTCAAGACATCCTGGATCTTTTCGATAAACGGGGAAACCTGCAGGCTCCCGGTCTGGAGATGATTGAGCGTAAAGCGGGGTCCGATTGCCGGAACGAGCAGGTAGCCGACGTAGGAGAGGTAGAAACAAAGCAGGATGCCGAACAGGGCCTCTTCGAATTCCCCGAACCTGCCTCTGGCAATGAGGACGGCGCCGAGAGAGACGGGGATGAAGTAATAACTGAGGTAGGCGAACTGGAGGAGGGCTGAAAGAGTCGGACTGGTCAGCCGTTCCATCCAGACCGTCGGATGAACGCCGAAGAGCGCATGATCAACGATGATGAGGTAAGCGTCGAATGTCGTCGTATGAATGCCGGCGATGAGTAACCCCAGACTGTTAAAAATAGAGAGAACCGTGATCACCGTAACGACAAACGAAAGGTAGAACCCCTTTTTTACCGGGGCTGCTCTCGTTCGGTATGCGGCAACCGCCAGAATCGCAATCGCCAGCGCCGTGTACGTAGCGAGAAGTCCGGCCCACGAGGCGTTCATACGCGCGGAAAGAACCGCAAGGCCTGAGAGCAGGACAAGAAAAGAAAGTGTCAGCAGATCGGAAGGCCTCAAGACGGGGCGCATAGCGATATATACACTACCTTCGGAGAAATTGCAATCGCAACATCCATTCCCTGGACCGCATGTCCTAAGCAGAGATCAGGACGGAGCGTGACAGAAACGGCAGGATCAATAGAGCTTTCGGAAGGAAATCCCTTTTTTCAAATGCGGACATTCATTCCTGAAGATAGCACCATACGTTATCGCGCCCATAAAATACCCCTACGACAACGTTGGCACTCATCTAATCGGTCGATAATCGAAGCGAAATAGAATAATCAAAAAACTATAGGTACTCTCGCTTTTAACAGGGAGAATAATGCAGTTTAGATTTACGGTTTAAACGGTCTTCTTTACTTCCCATACACACCTGCGAGGTCACGGCCCATCGTATACAGCAGCGTCGCCTCGGCCCGCTTCATCCCGTAGAGCGCTTTCCAGGAATTTGATTCGGCCGTGGACAGGAGTGTGACCGCATCAAGCACATCGGTTGCGGTCCCCATACCCTCCTGATAACGGAGCCTCTGGAGCCGCAGGTTTTCCCGGGCCTGATCAATCGCTGTCTTGGTGACCTCGATTTTCAGCGCCGAGCTCTGCAGGTCGAGGTACGAGCTCTTTACTTCAAGCCTGATATTGTCGAGCGTTTTGTCCCGGATCAACTGAAGCGAGCGTACTTCGCTTCTCGCCATCTGCATGCGGGAACTGGTCGCCCCCCCGGAATAAAGGTTGACGTTTACGCCGGCTATGAGGGTCCAGTTGTTCTCGTGAATTATATACCGATTCGCCTGATATTGATATCCTCCCGACAGATAGACCGTCGGCAGGTATTCCGCCTCGGTGACGTTCAGGTTGTCTTCCGCTACCGCGATCTTCGCATTCAAATCCTTCAGTTCAGAGCTCTCATTCGCGGCAATGGTCCAGGCGTCCTCGAGCGCAAGACCCGACGCGGGACTGGCCTTGACTTCCTCGGCCTGCACCTCGTCATTCAACGGCTTCAGGAGAAGACTGTTGATTCTCGACGCCCGGACGGAGCGGAGGTTCTCGGCCGATACCGCCCGTTGGCGCGAATCGGCCAGGGTGACGTCTGCCTGGAGCACTTCGTTCCTCGTGACGACGCCTGCGTTCAAGCGGGCTTCCGCGTCCTTCTCGTGCGCTTCATAGAGCTGCACTTCCTCCTTCGAGACCTGGAGCAATTTCTCGGACTCAAGCAGGTCGAGGTAGGCGATGATGAAATCGAGTGCGGACTGGTTTCTCGTGCGCTCCGTTTCGATTTCCCGGGACTTGAGGCCGTGCTGCGCCGCATCTACGGACGAGGAGGTCCTTCCGAAATCATAGAGCGTCTGGGTGGCGCTGACTCCGTAGGTTAAGAAATCCTCCTGGCTCGAGGGAAAGGGACCAAAAGGCGTCTTGAACTCAGGCTGGTATTGCATCCATGTCTGGTTGCCGTACAGATCGATGGTGGGGAGCCAGTGCGACCGCGAGAGAGAGACCGCCCCACGGGCGGTGTCCTCAACGGACAGGGCAATGGTCACGTTGCGGCCTGTCTCGGCAACGATCTTCAGTCCTTCTTCGAGGGTCAGGGCCTGGGCCAGACCCGGAAGGAGCATGATGGCTATAGAAAGGAATAGTGCTGATCGTTTCATGATTGACTCACTTGCCAACAAGAACATAAAATAGCGCCTAAGACACTGAGATAGGATAAAGAAACCGGGTTTTAGGATTCTCTCTGCGTTCTCGGTGGCATAAGACGGTAAGTCTTCTAGCCTGCTCATGCCTGTTTCATCTTCTGCACCAGCGCGATGATCATGTCGGCGGCAGCTTCAAACCCCGTTGCCTGGGCATCAACAGCAAGATGGTAATTCGTGGCATCGAGCCACTCCGAATGCGTCATGGTCCGGATATATTTTGCCCTTCGGTTGTCGGATTCTTCTATTTCAGCCAGCGCTTGCTCTGTTGACACCTCGTGGAATTCTTTCAGGCGCTTTACACGGAATTCCTTTGGTGCATGAATGAAAACGTTGACCAGCCCCGGCTTTCCACGAAGCACCGAGAATCCGCCGTGGCCGACAACCACGGTATTCCGTTTTTCAGCGATCTCCCGTATTATGAAGGACTCAGTTTTGAAGAGTTCCGCATCATAGACGGGCCGCCGGGAAGGAGGGATATAGGCAGCTTCCGGCGTCCCGAAGAGGAAGCTCTTCAACAGGCGTTCGACGAATCCGGTCTTCTTTTCATCCTGGCGCGCGATATCCGTAATGCCGACCCCGAGATCCTTTGCCGCCCAGGACAGTACTTCACGCTCTACGTACTTATATCCAAGCTTTTTTGCGATGAGATGGCCTATATAAGCGCCTCCGCTTGACATCTGTCTCGAAATGGTGATCACCGTTGTATGCGTCTTCATTATGGGTGCCTCCTTTAACGATGCTATTCGACGACGATCTCCTCCACCCCCTCCTTTTTCTTGTTTGATTTCAGGAGGAAGATAAAGGGGAATGAAATGATAAACAGAGATGTTATCAGCAAGTAGAGGTAGTTATATGCCAACATTGCCGCTTGGCGGTAAATCTCACCATCAAGCAACGTTAGTGCCATATGCCTGGCCGAAGACGGGTCAGCCCCTTGGCCCTGCATGCTGCCTGCTACGGTTCCAATCCATTGCGATCCGACCTCACTATATTCGGTCACCTTTTCAGCGAGGAGCGCGTAATTGCTGGTCGTCACCTTCGTAAGTTGCGAAGCGGCGATAGCGATACCGATGCTGGCGAAGACCTGGCGTACCACGTTATAGAGGCCGGAAGCTGCCGTGATACTCCGTCTCTCTATCGTCGAAAGCGCTGCTGTGCTAAGTGCGACAAAGATCAGGCCGAACCCGATTCCCTGCAGGAACTGGGGGAGAAAGATGTCCATATACCCGACATTGAGCGACAGGCGCGAAAGTGCATAGAATGCAACGGCGGTCACGACGAGACCGGTCCCGATCAGCACCCGCGGTCCCAACTTGTTGTAGAATCTGCCGGCGACAGGCATGGCCAGTGCCATTGCAATACTCCTCGGCATCAGAGCGATGCCGGAATCCAGGGCAGGATAGCCCAGGAGCTGCTGCAGGAATATCGGGAGTAGAAAGAGGCTGCCATACAGCCCCATCCCGAGCAGGCCGCCGATGAGCGACCCCGAAGAGAAGTTAACATCTTTTAAAATCCGGAGGTCCACAGCGGGTTTCTCGCATATCAGTTCGCGCCAGATGAAAAGCGCAAGCGCGGTGAATGAAACGATCAGAAGAACTCGGATTATGTCCGATTCGAACCAAGCCTCACGCTCTCCCCGCTCGAGCATGATCTGGAGGGCGCCAAGGCCGAGCGTCATGAGACCCAGACCGAGCATATCGATCCTGCCTTTTTCGCGGACGAGGTAGGGCGGGTCCTTGATGTACCGCATGACCATCAGGATGTTGATCATGCCGATCGGCACGTTGATGTAAAATATCCAGGGCCATGAATAGTGGTCCGTGAGCCAGCCACCGAGGGTCGGGCCAAAAGCGGGCCCGAGAACTACTCCGAACCCATAGAGCCCCATGGCCTTGCCCTGTTCCTCCGGCGGATACGTTTCCCTCAAGATCGCCTGTGAAACAGGGATCAGGGCGCCGCCACCGATGCCTTGTATCACGCGAAAGACGACCATGGACGTGAGGTCCCAAGCCATGCCGCAGAGCATCGAGCTTATGGTGAAGCTGACGATGCTGAAAAGGTAGAAGTTCTTCCTGCCATACCGAGCGCTCAGCATGCCCACAATAGGCATGATGATGACGTTCGAAAGGATATACCCTGTGGCGACCCAGGTGATCTCCTCAACGGATGCACCCAGCGTACCGCGCATGTACGGCAGCGCGACGTTCACGATGCTCGTATCCAAAGCGCTCATGATGGTGCCAATCATCACTGTCAGGGTGATGATCCGTTTATCTAATTTCGTCATGCCTTCCGCCCGCTATCCATTCGTGTTTGGATGTTCCTTTAATTGCTACCGACGGATAGACCGAGAGCCCGGGCTGCAAAGGATGAGCCGGATCGGGTTTCGAATCGATCAGAATCTTGACGGGCACACGCTGCACGACCTTCACGAAGTTGCCTGTCGCGTTCTGCGGCGGCAAGAGGCTGAAGACCGCCCCCGTGCCCGGTTGGAAGCTGTCCACGTGCCCCGCGAAAGTGACGCCCGGATAGGCGTCAACGGTGATGTCCACTTGCTGTCCTACACTCATGTGGGCGATCTGCGTTTCCTTGAAGTTTGCGATCACCCAGAGATTGCCATCGTCCACGATTGACAGGAGCGGCTGGCCTGGCTGCACATACTTTCCCTCATCCACGTTTTTTTTGGCTATCCTGCCGTCAGCCGGAGCAGTGATCGTAGTTCGTCTCAGATCCAGTCGCGCCAGGTTCAATGCGCTCACGGCCTCCCGAATCCTGAACTTCTGGGTCGTCAGCTGCGCATTCAACGCTTCGATAGCTGCCTCGGTCTCGGCGACTGCTGCGTTTGCCGCGGTTATTCGGGCAGATGTGTCCTTCCAGCGCGATTCCGCCTGGTCATACTGACTTTGTGAGAGGACCTCCTCCTTGCGAAGCTCAGTGCTTCGCTTCAGATCTTTCTCTGCCAGCGCCGCGATTGATTTCACAGCATCAAGATCAGCCCGAGCACGAGCGAGCGTCATGATTTTAACCTTTATCAACGCGTGAGTTTCCTGCTGTTCCGCTGTCATACGAGCCACAGAATCTTGCCTGGCCTGGACCAGCGTGCTGTAGTCATCAGGAGCTATTTCCACGAGCGGTTCACCGGCTTTTACGAGCTGGTTGTCCGTGATCATTACCTTCGTGACCTTGCCTTTGACTTCGGAACTGATCGGCACAACGGATCCTTCGACAAAAGCGTCGTCCGTGCTTTCGTGTGACAGAGAAAAGGTTATTTTCTTTCCAGCATATGCAAGGCAGGCGATGAGACAGAGGGCGACGAATGCCCTGATCCCCCACATTTTCATCAGCGCCTGGCGTGATGATTCCTGTTCGGAACTCTTCTGCATAAACATACTTTACCGTCTCCTTCTCTGTTGTGAATGATCATGGAACATCTGCGGACAATCATATAGCGATGACGATTTTTTTGCAGCCTGCAACCACTTGCTGGTTTTGATCTTTGATCACTCTGGAAAATATCATAAATCTGCCCCTTCTTTCGTGTCAGGGGAGCAAGGATTACAAAATTACTTTGCCAAGACCCCTCCGAGGTACAAACGGAGTGTTTGTTGGATCCATTGATCGCGCAACTTTTCAGCTGAAGGTGAATGACCGAAAAGCTCTTTTCCTGCGCTGTCCTTTCTCCTGCCGTGGGCTATCTGGCCCATCAGAAATTCCGCAGCGAAGAAGGGGTCCACGTCAGCAGCAAGGAGCATGTTCTTTTTAGCTTGATCGAGAAACTCTAGCAAAGCCTCGCGATGCTTAAGGATGGTTTTCTGAAAGACCGCATTGCTCCTCTCCATTTCCCGCTGGATGATGGTAATGATATGGGGCTGTCTAAGAATCGCTTCAATCGTCTGCCTTACAAAGACCTCCAGCCGTATTTTTAAATCGTCTGGGCTTTGAGGAGGCAGAAGTGTTTTCCTCGATGAAACAAACAATTCCGACAGAAACTGTTCAATAATATGTCGGAAAAGATTAGCCTTGGATTCAAAATGGTAGTTGATTGCGGCAATGTTCACACCCGCCGCTTCGCTGATCTCCTTTATCGAAATTCCATCATATCCTTTTTCCGCAAATAGCCGGGTAGCCTCAATAACTATGCGGCCTGCCGTATCCTGAGAAAAACTGACCTCCTGATGCAATTTGCTTTTTCTATCCACCTTAACGCCGCCTCCTGCATTGTGTGAAGTACTCACGGTAGTCTCAATAAAATACTATGGCGATGATATTATGGCAAATTAATAATTTAAATTTTCAAATAAGTATTTAATTCACAACCGGCGGGTATGCCACCATTTTTGGTCATAGGGCTTATCGCGCTGGCAGGAAATTTATCGGAAGACGGGACGAATGAAGACGTTTGTCATTTTGTATTCACAGGCCATGAATGATTAGGTGCTTTCTTCCCTGACGAAGAGGGATCTTCTCTCCGGAAAATGTTCCAAGTCCACAATTGAAGAAAGCTGAAATTGTTGATGATTATTGGTTGATGTGCTATAACACGGCGCAACAACGTCTGCCGCAAACAAGCTTAAGACAAGGCCGGGGGGCGTAGCGGCCAGCTGAATGCGCATTAGTAAAGCCCGAGTAGAGTTGGCCCCCCCTACGAACGGCGAAAGAGGCAATAAAGGTAATACGTTAAGATGCTCCGCCGAATTGCTCATTTTCCCCTAAATCCGTAATAAATAAACAGCGATAGGAGAACTAACGCGCTAAATATAAGGATGTAATAAATTTTAAGTGATTTTTTTCTTAATGGTTGCAGTATAGGCATGGCGCCTCCAATATCTCCTGAATGTGCATGTTATCGATCCCAAAGCGTGACGGTTCTCCTGCCCGGCATGTTTCACCGTACGAAATTTGAGGCAGGAACTTCAGGTGTGGTCTCATATGTTTTTATAGTTTGTATCGTTAAATAATAAGCTAGTTCAATTCTTGAATTAATAGGTCAAAAAACATTAGCGCCCTGCTATGTCTGTTCTGAACTTTGCTGTAATTTTACGGAAAAGTCCGAGTAGCTGATCCTGCTCTTGTGAATTGAGAGTACTTAGTGCGTCGTCCGCCAACCGCAATTGGCCCTCCTTAACGAGTTCATAAAACCTGGTTCCTTCTTTGGTAAGCTCCACGCGGACGATACGGCGATCCTCGCTGGAACGGTCTCGGCGGACGAAATTCTTTTTTTCCAATTTATCTACTATGCCGGTCGCGCTGCTCAAGGAGAGATAAAGCACTTTGGCGATCTCGCTCATTGTCATCGCCCCTCTGGTGCCCATACTCAGAAGGGTATTCGCTTCCTGTAAGTTCAAAACCTCGCAGGTGGCTGGATTGCTCTTTTCCAAAACGCGAAGTCTTTCCCTGAAAAGCTGGAAATACCCCGCTAGCTCCAGTGGTTTGTTGATTTTCATTGGATTATCATTCATAAACTAAATTATTCTATTATTGAAATATACTGAATTCGAATCATCATGTCAAGAAGATCTTTTTAGTTGGCAGATATTCGGGGTAACCATTTTTCGTCATTGTTAATTCTTGAAGGCGCATTTTTAATATCCAGCCAGCCAACCGGAATATTTTCCCTTCAACAAAAAAATTAAAGTTTTTGGCTCGACATGCCGATAAATGTTTTAAGAGTGAAGCGGTATAAATATAAGATATTGATAAAAATATGAAAAATAGAAAATCAATTCTAATTGTAGATGATGAGGAACTCTTCGCCACCATCCTTCGGCGCCTTTTGGAACGGGAAGGTTATATCATATCCTATTGCAATAATCCGTCTGATGCCATACTACTCTCACAGAAACGTAAATTTGATATTATTGTGACCGATTATAACATGCCGGAAATGAACGGGGCTGACTTCACGAGAGCAATGCGCAGCCGCTTCGACGATTCCTTTATTGTTGGTTTAAGTAGTGAAACGAGGGAAAGCGCATTTCTTGCAGCTGGCGCTAATGCCTTCTTTGAAAAGCCCATTGTATATCGAGAACTGAGTTCAATGATCCGGCAGTTCAAAAACATTCCTACTAACAAAGAAGCGGAGAATATGCTTTCTGTCTGAAATAAATGAATAAAGCCTTATCCGGAAGAAGCTAGGAACGGAGTGAGTAATGCTTGTAGCGAGGAAAAGTACCTGAGTGAATTACTTCGACAGTATAAGTCGATGAGATTTGCTGGTTGGCTGAAGAGATAAACATCCTGCTCTCCGCTTCATTTACCCACCTTGCAGAGGGCGCATTCGCCTAGAAACATCGCAATAATATCATATGGTTATGGCAAACCTGAAGAGGATCAACTTCGGCGCGGATGATAAAGATTATCTTATCCTGATGCCTGAAAGGTATCGTCTTATCGGACGCATTGCTTCCGCCGCTTCCGGGATTCCTGCTAGAGTAGCACCGCCAACATAGAGCAAGCCGTAGAGCCCCAGGATGACAATCCCACGAATGACAACGTGAAATCCAGGTATAAACAACTTTACTCCTAAGACGACAGCGGCGGATGCGATAGCTATGCCCCAAAGCGCCATTATCATCCGGCCCCCGAGATTTAATTGGCCGATGCTTGCAGTAAGAGCGTATTTGAACAGCAGAAACTCGATCCAGCCCGCGACACCTGCCGATGCGGTGAGAGCAGCCGAGCAGTATATGGCGTCCAGCGCAAAAAAAGAACGTATAGGAAACACGACAAAGAAGCCTAAGAGGGCCGTTAAAGCCACACGGAAACATGCAATACCCATCGGCGTCCTAGTATTGCCGAGGGCCCAGAAGGCCGATATGAAGAGGCGTGATTGTGTTGTGGCCACGAGCCCGACTGCGCTGCCTGCCAAGATGAACCAGACGAAACGCGAATCCGACCCGCCGAAGCGCCCTGTTTGGAAGAGCGTCGCTGTGACGACGTCTCCCAAAACGACAAAAGCCACAGATGATGGAACAACAAAAAACGCAATCCTTCTGATGCCGGTGGTCAGCCTGGCTACCAATACCTGGACGACTTCATCTTTTGTGCCGGTCGTTCTTGACATCTCCGTCAGTGCGGCCGACGATATCGCCATCCCGAACAACGACACTGGCAGAGTATAAATCGTCTGCGCGTATGCCATGGCCGCGACAGATGCGGGCCCGAGATAGCTTGCCAGGACTTGATCTATATAGGCCGACAGCTGCACAACGCCGCGAGTGACTACAGCAGGCACGAATCTGGTTATAATTTTTTGCACAGGCTCCAGTCGGGTTTTGAGTGAAAAGCTGAATACACCACTAAGCTTTAAGGCGCGTGGAAATTGCACTCCCCATTGAAGCGCCGCACCCATTACTGTGGACCACGCGACCCAGATGACGAGGTTCGTCTGTGCCCCAGGACGATTTACCAAATAGTACCCGCCGATACCCACGAGAATTGCGATGATGGCCAAATTCCAGAGCACCGGGGCGACGTAGGAGAGAAAAAATTTCCGGTGACTATTAAGGACGCCGAGACACCACGCCGACAGTACGAGGAGTCCCGTTCCGGGAAACATAATAGCAACCATCCTGATGGTCAGTTCTCGAACCTCACCGTGAAATCCGGGCGCAAGGATCCCAATAAGAGGTCGACTGAATGTTACGCCTATGACCACGAGTAATGCAGTTACCAACACAAGAAGCGTAAGCACAACGGAAGCAGCTCGGCCAGCCTCTTCCGTCTTCCCTTCTTCAAGTAGTTTTGCGTAAACGGGGATGAATGAAGCAGAGAGGACTCCTTCCCCGAAAAGATTCTGCAAAAGATTGGGAATCCGCAAGGCGGCTCGAAATGCGCCCGCGGCATCGGAGTTGCCGAGGTAATAAGCGAAGACGCGCTCTCGCACGAGCCCCATGATGCGCGAGAGTAGAATGCCAATAGCGATGGATACTGCTGCCAGATTTTTTTTCACGGTTTACTGTTTATATGGAATGGTTTAACGCGGTTAGGCTTCACGGAAAGGCATCCTTCGTGTTCTCGATCTTCTCGGGATTAATCGATTCTCGTGTGATCAAAAAACTCATACAGAATCACGATAATGATTTTTACCATAGTCTGCCAAGAATATATGCCTGATTCAGCGCGATGTCAATGACGTTGAATGGCTATGTCAAGGCAAAGTAGAAATGATAATCATATAAAGGGCACCTCCGAGCATAGCAGAACCGTAAGATTCTGTTATGCTCATAGGAAAAGAGACCAATCTTAACCCCGGAGGTGCTGTATGAGATTATACGCTGGCTGTGATCTGCATTCAAGCAATACGTATCTTGGCATTGTCGATGAGGATGGCAAACGAGTATTTAAGAAGAAGCTATCGAACGATCGTGAAGTCATACTGAGCACACTGGCGCCATACAAAGACAGTATGGCAGGCATCGTCGTGGAATCGACGTATAACTGGTATTGGCTAGTCGATATCCTGATGGAAGAGGGCTACAAGGTGCATCTTGCAAATACCACGAAGATCCAGAAATACTCTGGACTCAAGTATGCGGACGATCAACACGATGCCTTCTGGCTGGCTGAGATGCTGAGGCTTGGTATTCTTCCGGAGGGATATATCTATCCGAAAGAAGATCGTCCGATTCGAGATTTACTCAGGAAACGAAGCCATTTCGTACGACTGCGGACATCGCTGATTTTAAGTCTTCAGAACATTCTGAGCCGTAACAACGGGATCAGCCTGAAAGCGAACGCCGTCAAGGCATTAACCATCGACCATGTAACTCCCTATCTTGCCGGCAATGAAGATCTTGCGCTGGCAGGAAAGGTCAGTAAGGAGAGCATAGATTTTTTCACCTTACAGATCAAGTCACTCGAATCCGTTGTGGAAGAGCGGATAGAGCTGCGGGATCCGTACAACAAGCTTCTGACGGAACCCGGCATTGGCAAGATCCTGGGCCTGACGATTATGCTGGAGGCTGGCCCTATCAATCGGTTTGCCGATGTTGGAAATTTCGTATCGTACTGTAGGAAGGTCTCGACCGCCTGGATCAGCAACGAGAAGCAAAAGGGCAAAGGGAACAGGAAGTGCGGAAACAAGTATCTTGCCTGGGCATTCTCGGAAGCAGCAGAGCTGGCGCGTCGATTTGATAAGGACGCACGAGCCTATTACAACCGCAAGGCGCAGAAGACAAACAGGATGGTGGCGCATAATGCCCTTGCTCACAAACTGGCGCGAGCGGCCTATTACATCATGCGGGACGGGGTGCCGTTCGTGCCGGAGAAGTGCTTTGGATGAAGGATGGCTGGGGCGGTGAACCAGCAATAGGACTGGCAAAACCATGAGAAATGATTGGTAATCCGCCCCACCCGTAGTATATAGCGCTATCAGCATCTTTACTGCCCGTGCCGTGAACTATTACAGGACTGGTTAATAACCATGAGAAATGAAAAACCCCTTGGGCGCGGCAAGGAGCCGAAGATTTTCTGGTCCACCGATGGTGGAAAGGGTCTTGGAGATATCGTGCAGTACCAATGACCTTAATCCTGATGGATGTCTGATGCAGTGAAGAATTGACATCGAATGAGATGAAATTGCGGCAATGGTGAGGATGATGGTAACGGAAAGGCTCGACGAGAAAAGTTCCTTTTCTCGTCACAAGATAGCTATTTTCACTTGACAGTGCCCTTTAAATGGATGTCCTTTGTCTGTACATTAAAAGCGCTTCTAGTCGTAATCGAACTGAGCTTTTTAAGGATCTCATGGCAATTAGACTCTATTACTACTGCTTTTATGTAGTTTATGATACGTAGATCATTTGCAGGTGCATTAATACTGGCTTTCGTGGCATTTGAGCAACTGTATGCGTATCTTGAAAGAGGACATCCATTTAAAGGGCACTGTCAAGTGAAAATAGCTATCTTGTGACGAGAAAAGGAACTTTTCTCGTCGAGCCTTTCCGTTACCATCATCCTCACCATTGCCGCAATTTCATCTCATTCGATGTCAATTCTTCACTGCATCAGACATCCATCAGGATTAAGGTCATTGGTACTGCACGATATCTCCAAGACCCTTTCCACCATCGGTGGACCAGAAAATCTTCGGCTCCTTGCCGCGCCCAAGGGGTTTTTCATTTCTCATGGTTATTAACCAGTCCTGTAATAGTTCACGGCACGGGCAGTAAAGATGCTGATAGCGCTATATACTACGGGTGGGGCGGATTACCAATCATTTCTCATGGTTTTGCCAGTCCTATTGCTGGTTCGCCGCCCCAGCCATCCTTCATCCAAAGCACTTCTCCGGCACGAACGGCACCCCGTCCCGCATGATGTAATAGGCCGCTCGCGCCAGTTTGTGAGCAAGGGCATTATGCGCCACCATCCTGTTTGTCTTCTGCGCCTTGCGGTTGTAATAGGCTCGTGCGTCCTTATCAAATCGACGCGCCAGCTCTGCTGCTTCCGAGAATGCCCAGGCAAGATACTTGTTTCCGCACTTCCTGTTCCCTTTGCCCTTTTGCTTCTCGTTGCTGATCCAGGCGGTCGAGACCTTCCTACAGTACGATACGAAATTTCCAACATCGGCAAACCGATTGATAGGGCCAGCCTCCAGCATAATCGTCAGGCCCAGGATCTTGCCAATGCCGGGTTCCGTCAGAAGCTTGTTGTACGGATCCCGCAGCTCTATCCGCTCTTCCACAACGGATTCGAGTGACTTGATCTGTAAGGTGAAAAAATCTATGCTCTCCTTACTGACCTTTCCTGCCAGCGCAAGATCTTCATTGCCGGCAAGATAGGGAGTTACATGGTCGATGGTTAATGCCTTGACGGCGTTCGCTTTCAGGCTGATCCCGTTGTTACGGCTCAGAATGTTCTGAAGACTTAAAATCAGCGATGTCCGCAGTCGTACGAAATGGCTTCGTTTCCTGAGTAAATCTCGAATCGGACGATCTTCTTTCGGATAGATATATCCCTCCGGAAGAATACCAAGCCTCAGCATCTCAGCCAGCCAGAAGGCATCGTGTTGATCGTCCGCATACTTGAGTCCAGAGTATTTCTGGATCTTCGTGGTATTTGCAAGATGCACCTTGTAGCCCTCTTCCATCAGGATATCGACTAGCCAATACCAGTTATACGTCGATTCCACGACGATGCCTGCCATACTGTCTTTGTATGGCGCCAGTGTGCTCAGTATGACTTCACGATCGTTCGATAGCTTCTTCTTAAATACTCGTTTGCCATCCTCATCGACAATGCCAAGATACGTATTGCTTGAATGCAGATCACAGCCAGCGTATAAT
Organism: Nitrospirota bacterium; assembly: GCA_963826885.1. Classification (GTDB taxonomy): domain Bacteria; phylum Nitrospirota; class UBA9217; order UBA9217; family UBA9217; genus JAJYKN01. The sequence goes on from CAWGYL010000003.1 coordinate 331,498, forward strand.
CTCATACAGCACCTCCGGGGTTAAGATTGGTCTCTTTTCCTATGAGCATAACAGAATCTTACGGTTCTGCTATGCTCGGAGGTGCCCTTTATATGATTATCATTTCTATTTTGCCATTACATGACGTTGAATGGGTTTGTCGTTGAATGGGTTTGAATGGGTTTTGTCGTTGCATGGTTTTTTGGGTAGAGGTTAACAGTTGCCAAATGAAAAGTGCAAATACGACAACGGACAATCCAGGCGCGTTATGCAAATGCGCATTCATTTACCGGTCTTCTTATCGCCGGCGGGCGGCGCGACGCTCCCCCGGTCCGGCGGTTTAACTTCATTTATGCTTCCAGGAGCCGGGGCAGCGGCCTGCGGTTTGACGTGTTGCCGAGGTTTTATTTCCTTCGTACCTGTTCCCACGGTCCTGACGGACGCGGTGGAGGCTTCGGCCGGCGTAGGAACTGCCTGGTGTTCTTTTACAACTCGTATGATTTTCGGGTCGTCGATAAAGGGCATGTATTTCGGCAGGGAAAATTGGATCTCATCTTTTTCGTTGACGAGGAGATCGACCTCGTCAGCCTTCATTTTGAAGGTCGCCAGCAGTGCGCCTTCGGGCGTATTCACGGTCAGAAGAAGAGCATTCCCCTTTTTCTCCTTCGCTGCAACGGTACCCTTGACCACGGTTTCTTTTCCCACCATTGATTCGGGGAGGTAGGGCTGCACATATTTGGGCAGGTAGATCATGCACAGGATGCCCAGTATTATTCCGATAACGAACGGCACGATTCCATACTGCTTATGCATGAAATAGCCTCCTTAAGACGCATCTTCGGTCGGACGTATCGATGCATTTAAAATCGACCAGATCCTATTTGTAGACAGGATTTCCGCTGTTCAACATAGCAGTTGAAGGGTTTCACCCTCCTATATTCTCATCTCTTAAAACCCGAGCGGCTCCCACGCTTTGAATTTAATTACCTCCTCGCCAGGGTTCGGCAAGCCGGCGATCTTCCAGGCAGTGACCGGGTCCATAAATTTGTCTGTGACGCAGTTATGGGGCTGGTGGACGTTCTTGCATACATAGCGCACGATCGGGAAGAATTTATGTTTTTTATAATACTCTCTCATGAACTTCAGGATATCGAGCTGGTCTTCTGCCAGTTCTGTGATTCCTTCCTGTGCAGCGAGAACGCGCGCGACTGTTTCCGACCAGTCTTCAAGATCGGTCAGGAACCCGTCCTCGTCAACGTTTATCTTGAGGTCTTTATGCAGTATCACCGGAACAGGGCCTTCTCCAGGAGAGTCTTGGGGAGTGTATATTTTGAAACGAATATATGCCTGACTCGTCACTTTGTCAACAAGCCAGGCAGAAGTGTGTCAAGGCAAAGTGAAAATGTCCTATTGTTAGCAAAGTGAAAATGTCCGCTTTTTAGGAAGCAACGGGAAGTTGTTCCGATGCTCTTCTGAGTCTCTTCCAAGGGTGAACTGGAGATTGGTACCGTCCTTGCTTTTTCTGAATGACTACCGGCTTTTTTGGGTTTTCTTTAGCTGGCCGTGTTTTGATCTCTCGGTAGCTTAAATCCAGGCCCCTGTGCGTTATGTGCAAAGATCCATCCATTCGTTCTTCTACCGTGACCTTTTTGGTTTTTACGGCGTCTTTGATCTGGTAGAGTTTGCCCTCGTAAGCTATGGTGAAATCATTCTGCAGCGTACGCTCTTCTCGAATGCAAAAGATCTTGTTGAGCTCTCTCATGGACAGTGCGGGTCGGTGTAAATCGACTTCCAAAACAGCCTTAACTTTGAATTTTGTGTTATGTTTTGGGAGATAAATTAGCAAGAATTCGTTTGCCTGATCGACGCTTTTAACCCCGACAAGTCTCATCTCTTTAACCAGCCGATCCTGGAGCGTACGAAACTGTCTCTCTATTCTGCCTTTTGCTTGGGGTGAATTGGCATGGATGACCGTCACCTCGAGTTCGGCAAGACTCCTTTCGAACTGGCTCATAGGTTTTATATCTTCCAACTCATCCTCTATGGTCTGCTTGGCCGTGGATTTATACGTTGTGTGCTTGTCTAAATAGACGCTCTGTGGCATGCCGTAGCGCTTGATATACCGCTTGAAGCTGTCCATGGCTGGCATGGTCCCTTCATAGTCGTAAAAACGCCCATACACCGTTCCTGTGGCATCATCGATATATCCCATTAACACGCATTTAGGGCCCCGGCCTTCGAACCAGTCATGGTGGGAACCATCCCTCTGGATCATTTCACCGAAATGATTTTTTCTCTCCCGCCATTGCCGATGCTTTCTGCCTTTGCGCTTCTCATAGGGGATGTTTTCTTTATTCAGCCATGAGCGAAGCGTTTCTTTGCTTACTTTGATCGCATGAACATCAAGAAGCTTCTCGCTGGCAAACGTAGGGCCGAAATCATTGTATTTTTCGCGATAGAGCTTAAGTGCTTTCTCTTTAATTTTTTTGGGGACACAATGACTCGAGTCCTTGCCACGGGATCGGTGGCTGATGCCCTCGTCTCCTTCCGCCCGTACTCGTTTAATCATCCGCCGAAGCTGCCTGCTGCTCAAACCTACCAACTCCGCAGCCTTTTTCTGGGTAATCCTCTTATCCAATGCCTGGTGGATAATGTGCAGTCTTTTTGTTTCTCTCCTGCTCATGGTGATCATGTCCATTTCTGTCACAATATCCTCCAATTACGTCAGGGTATTGTAACTTGAAATAGGACATTTTCACTTTGCCAGAATAGGACAATATCATTTTGCCATTACACAAGCCAGGCAGAAGTGTCAAGCCAGGCAGAAATCATTTCGGCATGATGCAAAAAATTGATACCTAGCTTCAGGACATAATTATACCGCTAATTTAATTCAGCTTACTATAGGTGCTCCGTTTTATATGATATTCATTATGTTCCTCGTTAAGGTTTTCATAAAATGGGAAACTCTTTCATGATCGCTTCTTTTTCCCAATTTTCTGATAAAGTGCCGGTACAAGCGCGAAAAATCCCAGAAGGGCAAAAGACCCGAGCACCCGGGGAGAAGCGACCTCGCTCATGCTGTTAATCGCAGCAAGACTGGCCCCGGCGTTGCAATACACGAAACTGCCGGGAATGATTCCCACCATGGTGCCGAGAAAGAAGGTTCGCAAGCGCATTCCGGTCAAGCCCGCGCCGAGATTTATAAGGAAGAAGGGGAAGACGGGAACCAACCGCAAAAAAAGCAGGTAGTTGAACCCTCTCGTTTCGAGTTCGGTATTAATCTTCCCAAGTTGGGTCCCGAATTTGTTCTGGATCACATCACGGAAAAGATAACGGGCGACAAGAAACGCGAGGGAGGCGCCTATCGTCGCGCCGATATTGACGTACAGGGTTCCCATGACAGCGCCGAACACGGCCCCTGCCGCGAGCGACAACACAGCCGCGCCGGGCAGGGAGAGGGCGGTCTGAACGATATAGGCGGCGATGAACCCGGAGATCATGACGGCCTGATGGCTCTCGTAGAATGCGACGAGTGCTGCGTGGTTTTCCTTCAGTGAGGTCAAGGTCAGGTATTTTTTCAGGTCGAAATAAAAGAACAGCACTGCCAGGATTACAATGGTTGATGCAATCCAAATTTTTTTATTCTTCATGGCATTTCCTAGCCTAAGCAGTTTAATAACCACAGGGCGCTGCTGCATACATCCACTTTTTTTCAAGACAGCGGTTTAACGTCAAAAACATGTCTATACATCGTGGTTTTGCCGCTCCTGTCGCACTCACGTTGCCCTGCGTAACATCGGGCATGCCTGCTAGTCGCACCAGCACCACTGGATCATTTCGGCCACGAGCGCCGTCCAGCCCGTCTGATGGCTGGCGCCAAGTCCCTTGCAGGTATCTCCGTTATAATACTCATAGAATTGGACAAGGTCCTTGAAGTGCGGGTCTTCTTGATATTTCACCTCTTCACCGTGGATGAGCCGTCTGCCCTTCTCGTCCCTCATGAAGACAGCCGTCATCCGCTGGGAGAGTTTTATGGCAACCTCCATGAGGGTCATGTTGTTTCCGGAGCCGGTGGGATACTCAATCTGAAGTGAGCCGCCGTAATAACGGTGATATTTTACCAGTGCCTCGACAAAGAGATAATTTATGGGGACCCAGATCGGGCCGCGCCAGTTCGAGTTGCCGCCAAAGAGGGATGTCTTAGACTCAGCCGGTTCGTAATCGACACGATACTCCATGCTGTCAAGCCGTAAGATATACGGGTTGTCCCGATGAAACTTGGAAATTGACCGGATGCCGCCCGGCGACAGGAATTCGTTCTCGTCAAGCATCTTCTGGAGAATCCTGACAAGCCGCTTTTTCGGTACGAGGGAGAGCAGGACATCATGTCCTTCCTGGTAATCTTCGATCGTCGTGTATTTGCCCAGATCCTCGCGGTTGTTCTTGAACCATACCATTCTTTTGTTAAACCCTTTCATCTTAGACAGGGCATCGCTCCGCACGATCGACACCGCCAAAAGAGAGGTCAATCCCACCAGGGAGCGAACCTTTAGCGGAATGGTGCTGCCATCAGGCATGTGCAACGCATCGTAATAAAAGCCGTCTTCCTCGTCCCACAGTCCCTCCTCCCCCATCTGGTTCAGCGACTCCGCAATGTGGACGAAATGCTCGTAAAATTTGGATGCCACATCCTCATAAGCGTCATCTTCATTGGCGATTTCCAGCGCCATGTCCATCAGGCCGAGCGCATACATGGCCATCCAGCTCGTACCGTCGGCCTGCTCAATATGCCCGCCGCCGGGGAGTGGCCTGCTCCGGTCAAAAGCGCCGATGTTATCGAGCCCCAGAAAGCCACCCTGGAATATGTTCTTCCCCTCTGAGTCCTTGCGGTTGACCCACCAGGTAAAGTTGAGCACGAGTTTGAGGAACATCCGCTTGAGAAATGCAATATCGCCCTTGCCACTGCGTGATTTGTCGATTTCGTAAACCTTCAAGGCCGCCCAGGCATGCACAGGGGGATTTACTTCGCTCAGGTTCCACTCATAAGCTGGAAATTGACCGTTCGGATGCATGTACCATTCTCGCGTGAATAGGACAAGCTGTTTTTTTGCAAAATCAGGGTCGATCATGGAAAGCGGGACACAATGAAATGCATGGTCCCAGCTTGCATACCAGGGATATTCCCATTTATCAGGCATGGAGATGACATCGCGATTGAAGAGATATTTCCAATCAGCGTTGCGTCCTTTTTTCCTGGTCTCCGGCGGAGCGGGCTGACCCGGGTCGCCGTTCAGCCAGGTTTCGAGCTCATAGTTGTAGTACTGCTTGTTCCAGAGCAATCCCGCGAAAGCCTGACGCTGCACTGAGACCACATCGCTTTCCGGCTTGTCAGGCGTGAACTGAGCGTAAAACTCATCCGCCTCGGTGATGCGCTGTTTGAAGACATCATCGAATTCGAGTCCAAAAAGGTTTTGTTTGCTCTTTTCTTTTCTGAGGCACAGCTTCACGATGCCGGCCTCTCCGCCTGCGAGATTAAAGCGATGCAGGATGGCGCACTTCGTCCCGTTATTTTTGTCGCTGAATGAGACAAAATCGTTATTGATGACCGCGTCGTGAAAGGCATCTTTTACGAAGGGTGAAACATTGGGAATGCCAAACAGGCGGTCCGCGTTTGTTTCATTCTCGGTGAACAGCACCCGATCGCCCTTTTCGCAAGAGAGATAATACATCCCCATCTCTTCATGAACGCATTCCAGCATGATCCCTTCCGCTGCGCCCCTCGACAGGCTAACGTTCGGCTTTTTTTTCGTTTTGCCAAGAACCCAGGTGTTTCGATACCACAGTGTCGGAATGATCGTGATTGCGGCCCGGTCCCGACTCCGGTTGTAAACAGTGATCTTTATCAGGATGTCTTCGGGACCGGCCTTCGCATATTCCACGAAGACGTCAAAGTACCTGTTCTCGCTGAAAGCGTCCGTATTCAGGATCTCGTATTCGGAATCTAGGCGGGACCGCTTCCTGTTCGTTTCTGTGAGGTCCTGGTAGGGAAATGTGGTCTGGGGATATTTGTAAAGGTACTTCATGTAAGAATGGGTGGGCGTATTGTCAAGATAATAGTACAGCTCTTTGACATCTTCCCCATGATTGCCTTCTTTGCTGGTCAGGCCAAAGAGCCGCTCCTTGAGAATGGGATCGCGGCCGTTCCAGAGGGCAATTGCGAAACAGAGGTTTTGGTTAACATCCGAGATGCCTGCAAGACCGTCCTCGCCCCACCGGTACACGCGCGATCGCGCATGATCATGAGGAAAATAGTCCCAAGCTTCCCCGTCCTCGCTGTAATCTTCGCGCACCGTGCCCCACTGTCGCTCGCTCAAGTAGGGTCCCCACTTCTTCCAGAAGACCTTGTGCATTGCATTATCGGCCAACCGCCTGTCTTCGGCTGTAATATGCACTTCGCCCATCTGCTCCTCCATTATCCTGAAGCCGCGCTTCCAATGATCAGCCGCCCGTGTCCAGCAAGGTCTGCTATTGCTTTATGGTCATGCCCGCATGGGGGAATCCTTCTTCACACCAGCATTGTTGACGAGAATATAGAGGATCCCGAACGTCCTACACAAATCGACAAACATTGAAGGACCTCGTCCTCCGTGCTCGCGTCTGCTTTGATCGCGGGCCCCCTTCGAAGCTTTGATTTCCTGCACGAGAGAAAGCACGGCTACTTCGTTGCTGATGTAATTGACAATTACGTTGGCCCAGCCCGCTGCCATAGCACGCACGAACCTCGCCAATGTCCGAGTAGGCTTCGGTCACGAGCGCTGTCTGACCTTTCAATATCTATCCGGCACCCAAGAGAGTTCCCTTGTCAATTCCAATCCGCATCGTGCTACGATCGCTGCCATTTGAGCCATGCCGTAAACGCCTTCTTTACGAAAGGCGTGAGACGCTTCCGATTATACGCATCGGCCAGCTTCTTGATTGCCTCCGCCTGGGTTGGATACGGATGGATAGTCCGGCCGATTGCCGAAAGTCCAAGCCCGGCGGTAATGGCGAGGGAGAATTCGTTGATCATCTCGCCCGCGTGGCGTGCCACAATCGTCGCACCAAGGATTCGATCGCCGCCCTTTTTGAGATGCACGCGGGCAAACCCTTCCGTTTCTCCGTCGAGCACAGCCCGGTCCACATCGGAAAGCGGCACGGTAAGGGTCAACACGTCGATACCCTTGTCCCTGGCATCTTTTTCATACATCCCAACGTGGGCCACTTCGGGATCGGTGTAGGTACACCAGGGTACGACGAGTGCTGAGGTTGATTGTCTTGCCATGAATAGAGCGTTTGCGATCAGGATGCGGGCTAGGGCGTCAGCCGTATGAGTGAATTTATACGGGTAGCAGATATCGCCGGCTGCAAACACGCGAGGATTTGAGGTCTGGAGCCGCTCATTCACTTTCACGCCATCGTGCTGGTCATATGTTATACCCGCCTTTTCGAGTTCAAGTCCTTCGACGTTCGGAGCCCTGCCCACGCCCACGAGAATCTGATCAATAGGCAGCTCCACGTTTTTTCCTTCCTCTTCTATGATGATGACTTTGTCATTCCCTTTCTTATTGGCCCCGAGGATCTTTGCCTGAAGCCGCAGTGCGACACCATCCCTCACGAGGGACTTATGCACGACTTCCGCAGCATCAGCGTCCTCTCTCGGGAGAACGTGACCGCCGCGCTGGAGTATGGTGACTTCGCTCCCCATGCGCGCAAAAGCCTGGGCAAGCTCGCAGCCGATGGGACCGCCGCCGATAACCGCGATCCTCTTTGGAAGCTCAGTCAGCCAGAAGACGTTTTCATTGGTCAGGAAGCCTGTTTCTTCTATGCCCGGGATGGGGGGCGCAGCCGCGCGTGCGCCGGTGCAAAGCGCGGCCTTTTTAAACCTCAGGCGCTTGCCGGAGACATCGATACTGTCCGAACCGGTGAATTTCGCGCTGCCAAAGAAAAGGTCCACCCCGAGTTCTTTACTAAAACGTTCCGCCGAGTCATGGGCACTGATCCCGGCTCTGATCCGGCGCATACGTTCCATCGCCTTGCCGAAGTCAATGGAAATAGCCTCGCCGTACCTGATACCGAACTCTTCCGCTGTCCTGACCTCATAGGCGGCGCGGCTTGCCCTGATGATCCCTTTAGAGGGGACGCAACCGACATTAAGGCAGTCGCCTCCCAGCATATGACGCTCGATGAGCGCAACCTTTGCACCGAGCCCCGCAGCCCCCGCAGCCGTGACCAGGCCGGCAGTACCCGCACCGATCACAACGAGATTGTATATCGGAGCGGATTCCGGATTCTTCCACCCAGCGGGATGGACGTTCTCGATAAGCATCTTGTTGCTCTCGTCTTGAGGAAGTACCAAGGTGCGTGTTTCCATGCGCAAGGGCCTCTCTTTCGGTTACTTGGCGTTTTTCAGATCGTTCGCGTTCCAGTCGTAATTCAGGTATTCCACGTCGAATTTGCCTGACCGTAAAAATTCCCGGTCCTGTTCCGGTAGATAGGGGAGGATGAACTTTACAGCGCCACCCGCATAGGCGTCAAAATGTTTTTTATCGAACATGAAAATCTGGGATAGATAGACCTTTTTCCCGGCACGGTCGATCTGCATTCCTTTTTTGCTATTTTCCAGGAAACGCTTGCCCTGCTCTTCAAGCTCTTTAAAGAGCATGACAGCACGGTAAGGCTCTGTGCGGAGATCGACGCAACTCACCGAGGCACAGTTTATGCCGAAATGGATCCGGAGATCCTTGAACGCCTCGACGAGCTTGCTGTACTCGATCTCTTCGAGAGAATATTCTCTTGCGCCTACCGTAATGGCTTTCCGGCCCCATGGTATGCCGAGCCAATCGATCTTCCTGCTCCTGATGCTGTCCACGGGATAGTGATCCACGATGGTCTTGATTGCTGCTATGTTGTAGACGTTGATCCAGAACGCCATCTCCTCCTCCTGGTTTCCGAGCACCGAGGTGTCGAAAGCCGCCAGTTCCTTGAGCAGCAGGGAATACGAGGAATTAGGTTTCGAAGCGTCCTGTGCCAGGGTAGAGTAGTCCAAAGCGTTTACGCTGATCCCGTCGATTGTCACGTGGGGCTTCATGTATTGCTTGAGGAGTGCTTCATATTGAGCATAGGCAAAGTCTGAGCCTTGCGCTAATGATGGAGCACCTGTAATGAAAAAGAGAGCTATGATTGATAATATAAATTTCCTCATGTCTTTTATCCCTCTACCTTATGGCTTCGCCGCCCGATCCTCGCATGACAGCGCCCGTGCCATTTGAGCTGCCTAGTCTATCGCTGTTGCTCCGGAAAAAGTCCGAATGACTCCAGCGCCGCTTTCGTGGTATCAAGGTTATTGCGATGAATGCCGTTGATTGCAGCACCCGAGCCACATCTTCAAATATCGCCCCGTCATCGATTTAGAGAACCATGCCGTGCGGCGCGAGTTCATGAATTCCGTATTCGGCGCGAGGATTGTCCGCTCCCCACTGATCGGGATCGGGTACCATGAAATCTGTTTTAATAATTTTTCTTTTGACTAGCAATCACTTTCTCCGACATAAGGTTTCTCGTTATTTTATCATCCGCGTCGTAAAACCTCGGCCTTCAGGCTGGGGAGGATGTCAATAACATATTCGCAGCATGCGAAGCGGCGCCGATCAGGGCTGCACGGTCGTTCATGATCACCTTTACCGGAATGCGTTCGACAATTGGGGAAAGCCGGCCTTTGTCCTTGAAAGCTTTCATAAATGTACCGTCCTTGAGCTTCCAGATGATCCTCGGAGCGATACCGCCACCAATGTACACGCCGCCGCTGGCCATGACCTGGAGGGCGAGATTGCCGGCGGCTGCACCGTAAATGGAAGCGAAAAAATTGAGAGCCTCCACGCAGAGCCTGCTCATTTTGTGCAGGGCCGACTCAGCTATAACCTCGGCAGGATCATCTTTTGCCAGCCGGGAGGCCAGCCAGCCGGGTTCCTTACCGAATTTGCCGCTATCCCGTAAGAACTGATAGATATTGAAAAGCCCCGTGCCGGAAAGCACCCGCTCATAGCTCACGTGGCCGTAACGGTCAAGGAGGTATCGAAGGAGCCCCAGTTCCAAGTTGTTCTTCGGACCGAACTCAACATGCCCTCCCTCCGAGGGGGAAGGGACATAACGTGTGCCATTCCAGAACAGTACCGCGGCGCCGAGTCCGGTTCCCGCGGACAGTAGCGCCCTGTTGCCGACCGCACTTCTGCCCTCGTTCAGGAGCGTGAAGTCGTTTCGGGTCATGACTTCGATACCGTACGCATTCGCCACGAGGTCATTAATGAGAGAAATTTTCTTGACCTTGAGGAATCTGCCAAGGGATGCTTCCGATATCTTCCACGGAAGGTTGGTAGCGACGGCAATGCTGTTTACCAAAGGACCGGCGACACCGAAACTTGCTGCGGATATACGTTCATGCCCCTGCAGGAATTCATCAATGATGCTTTCAAGCCTGCTATAGGCTTTACTTGGATAGGTAGCAGAGGTGAGTGAACGGCTGCCTGCCTCTGATATGCAAAACAGGCCCAGACGCGTCTTTGTGCCGCCTATGTCTCCGGCAAGTACTAAGGTTTGTCGTGTTGTTTTTTTCATGTTGCCTCGTGCGTAATGTGAGCGGTCTTGTTTTGCTGTACACAAAGGGGTTCTATGCCGGGGAACTTTCCCTTGACCGGTTTTTTCCCGATCGGGCAACCGCCTGTTACACGACTGCTCCCACTCCTGCCTGCAGCCATGACGTCATGCATACTCAAGTAAATAATATCATAGAACCGCGAAAGTGTATGTAATGTTCCTTGCACTTTGGCCGCTATAAACACTTATGCTGCAGGGAGAGATGGCGGGCCGCTTGCATAGAGGAAGCAAAGAAATGACGTCTCTACGGCATGCGGTTGTCCGTGTAATTTCTGAAAGGCGAGGCAATTATTTGATGCTAGTCATAACATAGACATAATCATGGAGCTGAGAAGCGCACCTTCTGCGCGTTGTTCTTTTGCGGGTTCCGAACTCTCTTGGAAAATACGTGCTCGACTACACAAAAAAGAAATGTTTTTCTCTTATCCCCTTTAATTGTCTAAAGTTTTCTTTGAATAATCCGATAATCATAATATGAAGGCTCTCATAGTATTTAAGCATTAAAGTTTGTATGTTTCCCTTGGGCAGGTGATCCGGTTTTAGTGGTCGTGGAACACTCAAATAGTGAGGCTACGATCAAAGGCTGTTGGAGATAATACGGCCGGGAAATTGCTATAGAAAAACAGTAATGCGAACCTCTGATCAGGAAAAAGGCGGCTTATGCTAGTTTGGACGAAGGCTATCACAACGCTTATTGAGAACGTGGACGTGCAGCACAGAGAACTGTTCAACCATGCAAACCGTTTTTTTGCGGCCACCGAGGCCGACGCCCCGTGCGAGGAACTCGAACGCCTCATCGAATTCATGCGGGAATACGCTCTGCACCACTTTAAGTCCGAAGAGGAGTATTTCGAGCGGCTTCTCATTTCGGACGAAGACCTGCGCCGGAATAACAAGGAATCTCACCGGGCGTTCATTCGGGATCTGATGGAGTTTGAGCAGGACTTGAAACATACGGAAGAGCGCCAGCGGCTATGCCGGGAGATCCAACCCTGGATCACGAACTGGCTCCTACTACACATCGGTAAAATCGACTGCGAGATGGGCAAGGCCCTCCGATCAGCGTTTCCCTTCTTGCACGCCGATTGATCGAAAACTGTAGACGCAAAGCACTCTTCTGAGACAACAAATCAGGCTGGACATAGTAAATTAAGATAATTACACCCCTTCTGTGGCGGAGGGCAAAAGAGAGGAAACTCTCGGCAAAGGCATTGGGCTGACACACTTTCGGAGCTAATTTATTGTAGACGCATATATGACCAATCAGGCAAATGCCAGCAATGCCGAATGGATATTTTAGGGGGCAGGCGTTGGCAGTTTCAGTATAAAGTTCATAGATCCACAAGGGTGAGATTTTTCGACAACAGGAATGATCCTTTACGATTCGTTGCAGCCAGAATCCTTCACTTAATTCAGCATATAGCACATACTTTAACGTTTTGACACTAGTGTCATTAAACCATTTCCTACAATCCGTGTCTATATCATTGCTTACGAAATTACATACAAAAATATGGAAAGCCGGACGATACTCGTCAACACTATATTACGAAGGAGGAAAAAAGCAATGATTGGTATGCATAAAGTGCGGAAGTATGGATATTTTGTGGTTGGGGGCGTGTTCTCTTTGGGTTTGTTGATTGCAACGCAGAGTTCATTAGCGAATAAGGCGTATGCTGAGGAAGGTCACGAACAGGGTGGTCCCCCCATGGCACACTGCAGTGGGCCAGCACCATCCCACGGGTGTGAAAAAGGGAGGGCATGGATGCACCACGGTAGGCACGATCGTCTATGGAAAGCCCTTAAGCAGCTTGACCTTACTGCCGAACAAAAAACCGCTATACACGAGATCCGGAGTACCTTGGTGAAGGATATGATCCAGAAGCGCGCTGACGTCAAGATCGCCAAAATTGAGCTTCGCGAGTCGCTCCACAAAGACAGCGTGAACATGGGCACTGTCGAAGCGCAAGTAAAAAAGATCGAAGGTTTGAAAACTGGCATGATACTTAATGCGATTAAATCGCGCGAAGAAATTAAATCGAAGTTAACGTCAGACCAGCGAAAGAAACTAACTGAGCTTATGCAAAAATCACATCCAGATCATCACCACCATATGAAGCAAGCTGAGTAAACATTTGCGCATGCGAGGATCATATCGAACTCTATCCGCAACATGTTGATCAATTATCAATGTTTAGTGTGATATTTTGAAATGCGGATGAACACAATAGGGGAGAACACAAGTTCAAAGCTCTTGATCTAGTGCAGAAAGCCATTGAAGAGACTCGTATGGGAATAGAGCTCGACGAAAGAGAACATCGTTATTTATACTCAGCGTCTTAAATGATTGCGCATAGTCGACGAAGCGTATTGTTTGGTTTGTGCCATGCCTCGAACTGATTCGATACAGTTTCAATAAGTTCTTCAATCTCAGCAAAGTAGCGATTATGAGTGCAAAGTGTTCGCGTAAGTTTCCATACCCGCTCCACAGGGTTCAGTTCGGGGCTGTATGGTGGTAGAAAAACGAGTTTTAACATGTGTCGGTGCTTGCGAAGCCAGGGCCGTAAAAACTTGGCATGATGCCAACGAGCGTTGTCCAGGACAACAACCATTTTCTGGCCTTGCCGACGATGGCGCACCAGCTTTTGTAGAAATGAGAGAAATGTCATGGCATCAAACTTCTTCTCACGGCTCGTGACCAAGTATCCATCTGCACTACGGACGGCCCCGAAAACCCCGATACTCTTTCGGGTAGGCGCATGCAGAACAACGGGATCAATCTCTTCTGGAGGTATCCACATAGCACATCGTGACCCGTGCTGCTGGAAGTGGCACTCATCCTCAAACCAGAGGTCGATATCGTTTCTAAGCGCCAGACGCCGCAGTTTTTTTAAACTTTCGCTGAGCCACAGGATCAGCTTGCGCAATAACAGGACGAGGTTTTCTCCGGCGGAATCCCAATTGATGGAATAACCGCTGGCATTGTCGAACTCCGACGTTTACTCCGAACTGCTGGGATAGATGATGACTAAGGAGCTTCCCATCCCACAGATTCTGGGAGTAGCCCAAATCGCGCGGAGATCGGCGTAGATCACGTCCGACACGCTTTAAAATACCTGAATCCAAAGTAGTTGGGCGTCCAGGTCGTTGAATCTCCTGTAGCCCGGCAAAACCGCTTTGTTCAAAACGATGAACCCAATATTGTACGGTTCGCGGACTGTGCCCGAAAAGCTTTGCCACCTCCGTACTGCTATGTCCGGAGCTTACCAAGAGGATACCATGAAGTTTATGATCATATCGAGACTCATCGGATCGCAGAATTTCCTGTTGCACCGAAATCCGAATGATGTCTGCCTCTTTAATTTCAAGCTTGCGCATAATACCCCCTTTTTATAGGGAGTATAACAGATTAACAGCTTATGCGCAATTATTTATGTCGCTATGTATAGCAGATTTGCAGAGGGACGGCAGTTTTCAGAATACTCATTTTTAAAAATCATGTCTACACTAGGCCGACCATTATCGTCGGCCTTGTGTTATCCAAATATTTTAATGAACCTTAATATTAGCGTCCCAGCATTTATTTGCAAAGCATTATATATATTAGCCGAAATAAGAACAACCGCTACCAATCGATTTGAAAATTCCCCGAATTGAGATACGCAATAATATCAACGGACTACACACAATTTAGTGCTCGTTTTTAATGATAATGATGTTGGGGCCCTGATGCTGTCTTAACGGATATCAGTTCGACGTCAAAGATAAGGGTAGCGTTGGGGCTGATGGGACCTCCCGGTGTTCCATTTTCCCCGTAGGCGAGGTCCGCTGGGATATAGATCTGCCATTTGGAACCTTCCCTCATGAGCTGCAAAGCCTCGGTCCAGCCCTTGATCACGCCACCCACTGGAAATGTCGCCGGTTGTCCTCGCTTGTAGGAGCTGTCGAACTCGGTTCCGTCGATCAGCATGCCGCGATAGTTTACCGTCACTGTATCACTGGCCTTGGGGGTATTGCCTTTCCCCTCGGTCAGGACCTTATACTGGAGGCCGCTTGCCAGGGTCTTTACGCCATCTTTGGTCTTGTTCTGGGCAAGGAAAGCCTCTCCTTCTTTTTTATTTTTCTCTCCGAGGGCCGTCATCTTTGCCTGTTGCTTGGCCTGCACATCCTTCTGGAGAGTTATCAGCGTTGCCTTGACTTCCTGCTCGGTCATCAGGGGTGCGCTGCCTGCCAAGGCATCTTTGATCGCTTTTACAAGAATATCCGAATCAATATCAAGACCATTTTCTTTCAGGCTGCTACCCATGTCAAAACCGATCGCATAACTTGCTTTTTGCTTCTCGGTCTTCAGTTCCTGCTTTTCTGCGGCCATAACCGGACTTGCCGCAAGCATCATGCACAAAGTAATTGCCAGACGAGCTTTCATGTTATCTCCTTTTTCTCTTTATATAATACAATCACATGGAATATCTTGACAATGTCGTAAGTAGCTCTACGAAATCGGGAAGTTACGCATAGTAATTGATGATAATATTGTATGTTTATATTCGGAAGTTCCCGAAATATTCATCCGGGAATTTTCCTATTATATCGAAAGCTGTTTCTGGAGTAAAGAAAATAAGCGAGATATAATAAGGGTATAATAAGGGTGTATGTTATCAATATCTTCCCGTTTTGTCCTGAAAGCTTCCGATCTAACACGTATTATTTGGAATTGCAGTCTAAAGCATTACTTCGTTAAACCTTTTCTCATTACTGGTGACTAAGTCTATAGACCACAATGAAGAGGGGAGGTTGAGCATGAAAAGGAGCATCTATATCTTCGTGGCTGTAATTGTACTTCTCCTTGTAGGCATCGTGCCCGGATATGCAGGGGGTGTGAGATTTGGGATAGGGATTGGGATTCCGGTATGGCCGTGGTGGGGGCCGTATTACTATCCTCCTTATTCTGCGCCCGTTGTCATACAGCAACAAGCCCCCGTATACGAACAACAGGCACCTCAGGGAGAGGCCCAACAGTATTACTGGTATTACTGTCCGGAATCGAAGACCTATTACCCGTATGTGAAACAATGTCCCAGCGGCTGGATGAAGGTCGTACCAACTCCGACTCCGCCAAAGGGTGAGGAGTGATAACTCATGATGACACTCAAACAAAATATCTTGATATCGTTCGTTCTGCTGGTAATGAGTGGATGTGTCACTGTCCCAACGGGGCCGAGCGTCACCGTCTTGCCAGCCCCGGGTAAGCCTTTTGACGTTTTCCGAGGTGAAGACGCGACATGCAGACAGTGGGCGCAACAACAACTCGGGACGTCACCTCAACAGGCCTACGAAAGTAATGTTGCTACAGGAGCCGTTGCGGGCACGGCAATAGGAGCAGGGGTGGGGACAGCAGTAGGTGCAGCCTCCGGTCACGCTGGAGCAGGTGCCGCCATTGGTGCCGCAGAGGGGCTTCTTGTTGGAACGGCAGCAGGTTCAAACGCTGGCCAGGCCTCTGGCAGGGAAGCCCAGCGCAGATATGACAATGCTTATGTCCAGTGTATGTATTCCTATGGGAATCAGGTGCCTGGCTACCGAACTAGTGTGGCGGCAGCGCCTCCTGAACCTGGCGACGTGGCACCTCCACCGGAGGTTTATCTTGACGAAGCGCCTCAGTTCGTCTATTCGCCTGAACTCAATGTGTATGTTGCGGTCGGAATTCCTTATGACCTTGTTTACACCGGGAGTGGTTACTTCTACTTTTACGGTGGACATTGGTTTCGGGGGCCATATTACAACGGACCGTGGGTGTTTGCTGGCAGGAGATATCTCCCGCCGGCTTTAGCCATGTACCGGATTGACAGGATCCGATATTACCGTGACGTAGAGTTCAGACGGTATAATCACGATAGAGCGCACTATGGGGGACGAATCCACCATCCCGCATATCGTGGTGAAAGACGGTAAACGGTAAATAGAACGCAAGGAAGAACATAGGTAAAGAAGCCGGTGATAAAAACATCAAACGCGGAAACAGGTGATGCTGTCCGCGTTAGTTTTTTTCAGCTTTAGAACCAGGATTCATTTCCTGCCACTGAATTCATTTTGAAATCCTAGCAAGCTGCAATTCATCCTTTCTCCTATGTGAATATGAATTCGGCACTCCACAGAACCACTTAAGACTTTGTAATTGCAGACAGTTGAAACTGTTAGAATTATGTCGAGTTGTACTGCGCTTAATCACATTTGCCAAGGATGAAGATAAACAATAGTTCCTTCACCGCGAGGGTATAAGCCGTAAAAAATCATATAAAATAATGGCTTGAATGTTTCTTACCATGTAGAGCCAATATTTTACGAGCGGGCAAACAGCTACGGCGGTCAAAAAAAGGAGGAGCAAGCTGCATTGCCCCTCCTTCGGAAAACGTTTTTAAAAAACAACTTCAAGCTCGTATCAACCTGCATGTTAATTCGTGATCTAGCCTGTTTTGCCAACTAATGTTTGCGAATCTCTTTTGCCGTCTGTGCAGCGATCTTTTCCACAGCTTGTTTGGGGTCCGTGCCTTCGCGTTCAAAATCTCTGAGCTTTGCGACGATGTTGCCGTTTTGATCGTGGAGCACTATCTCCATTCCTACACCAGCCTGCATTTGGTGTCCTCCAACAAACGGAATCCATGCCTTACCTGGGCTGAATGGCTGAACCTCGGTAATACATAAATCCGCAAGCAGTGTGCCTTTTGCTCCTTTGGTATCAGCAAGGTAATCCGCAAACATTGACTTGACAGAATCAGAGAATTCTTTACTACGCATGTCGGACTTGTTATCCATGCTTCCTACTTTCACCGTGTAGTCAGTGAGTTTCGCTGCGGGTTTGACCCAGACCCAGTTGACTTCATCACCTTTTACCATATCCGAATAATCTGTGATGATGCCACGGTGAAAATTCTTATCTTTGTATTCATCATCGTCGACAAGTTTGTTAGCCGAGCTCGGAAGAGCAGATGAAGGGAACAATACTGCCATCACAAATACAAGGTAAATAAGCCGGGCCAAAGACTTGTGCCACCTCTTGCTGCTGTTTGTAACCCCTGAAGTTTTCATTAACATGCTTTTCTCCTTTTGCTTTTAGATAGCGATAGTTGAAACTTTCGCAGAAAATACTTGTAATCCCTCCCTTCGTGTACCCAAAAATACACCCGGTGAGCATCATCGGCGCCTCTGGATATGACACATCCAAGTAGTACTATTGGTTAAAATAAGTAAAGCTCGTTTTCGAGGGAATGTCAACACTCGCTGCAAATTGGTAGATACATGAGATATAAGCAAGGCAGGGCAGTGTCGAAACAGATTAGTGTCGGGTAAAGAGGTTTCTGTTGTGCTATTCTCTTGTAAGGAGGGAATTCTATGGTCAAGATCATAGTAGATAAGAATCTTTTTTGTCTTCCCTGGACCCAGACGCTTCTGGGCAGCCATGTGAACGGCAAGGTTAATTTCATGGCGCTAGACTGGCTGACCAGGGTGAATCACCAGCCGGCCATGCTCGGCATCTGCGTGAACAAGGGGCATGCAACGAATGAAGCTATCCGCAAGACCGGCGAGTTCAGCGTCAATGTCCCCTCATCGGACATGGTGGCGGTAACGGATTACTGCGGCGTCGTGTCCGGAAAAAATACAGACAAATCAAAGCTGTTTGAGGTGTTCTATGGGGAGCTCAAGGCAGCTCCCATGATCTCGGCATGCCCTCTGACCCTCGAATGCAATCTGGTCCAGACCGTGGACCTTCCGACGAATACCTTCTTTATCGGCGAGATCTGTAACATCTACTCGGAGGAACAGTACCTGAAGGACGGGAAGCCGGACCCCACGAAGATCCGCCCCTTCATGCTCACAATGCCGGACAATCGGTTCTGGGCGCTGGGCGAGCAGGTGGGAACCGCCTGGAAGGACGGCGTGAAATTCAAGGAAAAGATGAAGTAAACTCGACCCGCTGCGTGTTCCATCGGGTTCAGACATCCATTACAATCGAATTAGGATAGTCGTTCCGATACATTTCGGACATCCGGTCCGATTTATTCAAACACTATGCTACGTAGCTGACATGGATCGCTGTTCCGGAAAGCATTTATTAGTTTCGATTAATTCATGCCAGCGATGCCATTAATTCACCAGCTCTTTCCCACACCGTACTTATAGCCTGACGGTGCAAACTTCAATCTGTAAATCAGCATCCTACTGGTTACGGGGATTTTCTCAGATCCATCTACAATCTTGCAGTAGTGTTGACGAAATTTCTATGCAGAATTCTGTTTGATAATTCGCACACAACGCACGGACCTGCATGCCAAGTGGTGTGGTAAGGGGCGGCTAAAAGCCGCCCTTTACCCGATTAGGAAGCATTACGTCAAAACAATTTCCAGGACGGATCATTGGCTAAAACTTCAAACAGAATTATTCATTTTAATTGTGGTTCCGGCTTTACGGGTTCCGCCTGCTATTCTGCAATGTCAATATTATGACGAGTGCAAATAATTTCGGTAGCAGCATGCATTGAAGAATAACCGCTATAACCGCAGTTCAAGTAAGCCGCTCCGCGGCAGAGAAGCAAAGACCGCTTCCTTCGCCTGTCCCATCTCGCCTGATTTTTTTTGAGTAATTTCCGTGCTACCATATTTCTCCATTGCAGTTCAATCTTATTTCACAAGGAGAATATGGTCATGGAAAACTGGTACGAGAAGTCCATCAATGCTTTGCAACTGAGCGGTATGTCCGAACGAACGCAGGCAAACTACACCCGCGCGGTGCGGCTGCTCACCGAGCATTACGGCAAGACCCCCGATCTCATTACCGAAGAAGAGCTTCAGGAGTACTTCCTCAATCGCAGGAATGTCAGCAAGTGGGCGCCCAACACCATGCGCATCTGCTATGCCGGGATCCGCTTCTTCTTTGAGACCGTACTTCAGCGCGACTGGCACATTCTCAGCATCATCCGGGCTCAGCCAGAACACCGGCTACCCACCGTACTCAGTACCGAAGAGGTGCTCAACATTCTCGCCCGAGTCTCTTCTCGTCGCAACCGCGCCTTCCTCTCCACGGTTTACTCCTGTGGTCTCCGGCTTCAGGAAGCGCGGTACCTAGAAACCGCTGATATCGACAGCAGTCGTATGATGATCCACATACGTAAGGGCAAAGGCGCGAAGGATCGTTACGTTCCACTTCCTCATGCGACGCTTGCCATTTTGCGAAAGCATTGGGATACACACAAAAACCCGAGGCTGATCTTCCCCTCACGGGTCTTACACGGCAAAAAATCGGATAGTCAGATCCCGGTCTCTATCAGCACAGTACAGAGAGCGCTCCGGGACGCGGTACATGCTGCGGGCATCCAGAAACGCGACGTTTCCATCCATACCTTGCGTCACTCGTATGCGACCCATTTGTTAGAAGCCGGTGTCAATCTGCGTGTGATCCAGCGGTATATGGGCCACTCCAGCCTTGAGACCACGATGATCTATCTCCATCTGACGACCAAGGGTCAGGATGATGCCTTCAAGCTCATCGACCAGATCATGGTGGGGTTCTGATCATGGATACGGTCAATGACATCTTCCGCACCTATGCCCCGGAGTACCTGACGCGGTTTGGTGGCGCTATCCCTGGGGAACATCGTAAGGCGATAACCGCGATTATCAACTGCCGCACCCCGGCCTCTGGAACGACCTACTTTCGGTGCGAATCGTGCGGGGAGCGGCACGCGATTCACCGCTCCTGCGGAAATCGCCACTGCCCGACCTGCCAACATCATAAGAGTCAACAGTGGCTCGAAAAACAGCTTGATCGGCGTGTGCCGGGGCACCACTTCATGATTACCTTCACGGTGCCGGAACAAATTCGCCGGTTTATCCGGAGCAACCAGCGGGCGGCTTACGCCGCCCTGTTTTCCGCCTCCTCCGAAGCCATGAAAAAGCTGGTTCTCGACCCTAAGTTCATGGGCGGCGATCTGCCAGGCTTCTTCGGAGTCCTGCACACTTGGGGCAGAACGCTTGAGTATCATCCTCATATCCACTATATCGTCGTAGGCGGAGCGCTCTCGTCTGATGACAAGACCTGGAAGCCCTCAGGAACCGGCTTCTATGTGCCGGTCGAAGCGTTGTCTCCCATCTTTCGAGCGAAGTTCAAAGACGAAATGAAAAAGGCCGGTCTTTTTGATCAAATACCCGACGAAGTATGGCGAATTGACTGGAACGTAAACTCTCAGGCAATTGGTTCAAGCGAGGCAAGCCTCAAGTATCTTGCCCCCTATGTCTTCCGGGTAGCCTTGTCCAACAGCCGTATCGTGAAAGTTGAGAACCGTCAGGTCTTCATTCGGTACAAAAAGACCGGGAGCAATCGCTGGAGGATGCTGGTCCTGGACGTAATGGAGTTTGTGCGCCGATTCCTCCAGCACGTGCTGCCAACGGGGTTCATGAAGGTGCGATATTACGGTTTCCTGAACGCCGCGTGCAAGGTCCCGCTTGAGAACATCAGGACGCTGATTGAGCTGGCTTATGGATTCGAGGTAACAATGTCTGAAATCGAACAGATGCCGCCATTGCCCCGTCCAACCTGTGGAAGCTGCGGCGGCACGCTCAAAGTGCTTTATGTCTCTCTGCCGCATCAGCACCTGGCACGCGCCGGATAGCATTTGACGATTCTGATGTACCATGTGTTTCTGACGTGTGGTCCCGCGGGTATTATCCGCGCGGTCAACGGCCCCGTTCGGCCATGTGCGCGGATTAGGCGTTCACTCCACGATACGCTAATCAAGAGAATCGCACTGGTTTCACGATAAACAGATTAAAACAGTCTATGGCACTCCATAATCTACTCACTTCAGGCTTTCACCGGATATCACCCACCGAAGCATTACCCTATATATAGAGGACATCGGCCATCAGTCTGCCGCTCCGGGCTTCTTGAACTATGGATTGAGCACGACGTAAAGATGTCGTCTCAATCCTTTTTGGTTGAACTATGGATTGAGCACGACGTAAAGATGTCGTCTCAATCCTTTTTGGTTGATAATTCAAGAGTTGCCAAGAATTGAAGCTCCAATAGCTGCGGGAAGGGCGTTGACTAACAACTTCAAACGGAATTATTCATTTTTTTTGTGTTCTGGCTCTCCGGGGTCCACCTACAACTTGCAGTCGTGGTCGATGATCGTAGGTGGGGAATTCTTGTTGAAGCATGCAGCTAACATTGAGGAATATGCCTGGCACAATTTGATCGGAAGTGAACCCTTTTTTTCTATCCACGGTTGCTCTCCTTCCGACTTTATGCTACCATAAGTTCAGCTCTCTGGGTGGTACAGGTTTTGTGGGTAAGGTCATGGCCGTGGAAACATTGCAAGGTCACTTCTCTCTAACTGGAGCGTCTTTTAATCTTGCTTCCCCAGAGGGAGGCTTCATTCTGTACTGCGTTGCATAGGTATCCGTTGCCGCTGTCCAAGGAATTTGGACTGCCCAGTGTTTTATTGTACCATTAGTCCTACGTGTCCTACCCATATCTGTATTTAAAAAAGAAAAAGGCAGAGTGGCAATCCTCAAACCGGAGTGAATCGGACATATTGTGAAGCAAGTCTGGAGCGGCCGGAGGTCGATGATTCTGAGGCCATGAATAGGCAGCAATGAATCTGAAACTTTGAAATTATGCAAAGGTGATGTTAATGATACGTGCGAGGATATTGGCACGGATAGCTTGGCTGTTCGTTATGCTATTGAACTGGTCTGTAAGAGTTCGATTCGTGAATAGGGAAGCTTCCGAGCGTCTTGCTTCTCGGGAGAAAAACATTATCTATGCTTTTTATCATGGAGATATGTTTCCTCTGATTAGTACTTACCGAAATTCCGGTTACCTGATCCCCGTGAGCGAAAGCAGGGATGGTGAGATAATGGCTCGGTTGTTGACAAACTTCGGATATAATATCGTGCGGGGATCGAGCAAGCGGAAGGGCCATAAAGCGCTTCTTGGGCTGATCAATGGGATGCGTAGGGGAAAGACAGTAGCGATTTCCGTTGATGGTCCGAGCGGCCCTCAGCGCGAAGTGAAACCGGGCACGTTGTTCCTTGCAGGCTTGTTGAAAGCTCCGATAGTTCCGGTTGCGGTTGCGGTAAAACGGTACTGGGTCCTGGAAAAGAGTTGGGATCGGCTTAGGATTCCTGCTCCGTTCACTGAGGGAGTCGTTTTGTATGGAAATCCCGTTTACGTGAACAATACATCATATGGAGAAATCCAGTCCGCTCAAAGAAAGCTCGAGGCGGATTTGCAAGAGTTGAATTACGAAGCACAAAGTGTTGAGTTGACCCGTACACAACCATCAATAGGGAGCTGGGCTTCTCGCCATTGAACAGAGACGGAAGGACGCAAGTTCAAATATTTTATTGAGTTGATATTTTTGATTCTTATATTCTCCCGCCATTTACTTCCTTCAAATCATCAAAGAACAAATCCTTGGAAACTCGTACCATGATCGTACCGTAACAAGAGGAGTATGACAAATAAAAAAGGCTTAGAAGATGTACCTCTAAGCCTTTAGTTTTTTCTGTTGTAAACCAGAGATTTGAATTTACTTATTCTCATTCAGGTATTTGGAGAATGTATTTGGAGATTGACTCGATAAAAAACTATTACAATCATTTTCACATTTTGTTTTTATTCTTTCACAGGTTGCTTTAGGTAAATTTTTCTCATCACGGCATTCTGTTAAATATTCATTACATGTGTCGCAGCAACAACCATATGCCGTGCCACTCCCATAATTCTGACAACTAGGGGCATCGGTCGTTGCTGCACGTTGCCGCATATTTTTGCAATTACTAACGTGATAGTCGTGTTCACTAGCGTTCCAATCGTCAGCATAAGCTGAGATGTTAAACGCCAGCATAACAGCAGTTAGAAATATGCCTACAGTCCATTTCATAATCACTCCTCCTTACCTGTAATCGATTCTAGAGCATTGGCGGTCGGGTTATAAAACCGCCTGCCGTAAAAAATTGAGGGCAGCAAGACATACACGCGTCTCTCAGTTATCAACCAAGAAACATCTAATATGCAGATTGGGATTCATTAGCGTAATTGTCGGTTGTTTTGTTGCGATGTTGTGCCGTATTATGGACAACAACAGTCAAAATCCTGCCATTACTAATACCGAGCATGAATAAATAATGCTACCGTGTAACGCTAAAGCTGTAAGTTTGCTCAAATAAAATACAAAATTATTTAAAAAAAGTCAATATCCTGTGTTAAGACGAATAGACTCACAATAAAGGATCCCCAAGTTAATTTTGAAATAGATCGTTGACTCATAATTCATGTTCCCGGAACTATACCCACAAAAGGAGGGATTTGCCAGGTGCGGTCAATGATACACGACTTTGAGTGGGGAACTATCGGATTTCAAGAGCCGTGGTTAAGAAATAAACCAAAGAACCCCCTGATTGACTCTCAACTGCTTTAGAGCTAAAATCAAAAAAATGCAACCGGGAACTAACACAATCGATCCTCCTGATCTCCAGATGGAGACTGGAAAGGATCAGACAGCTGCATTAGTCCGTCTTCTCCAGAACGGCTTTTATGTGCCCGACGTCACCTCCGGCGCAAGCGTGAGGGAGTTCCTCACACGCGTGCTCTGCGTCTCACCTGAGTATATCCGAGACCGCATCCAATCCCTCTTCCTCGACGGAAAACCTGTGGATAATTATGATAAAGCCCATCTCAGGAACGGCTCGTGTCTGGCCCTGTCATCGGCATTGCCCGGCTTGGTCGGAGCTACGTTAAGGCAGGGCGGTCTCCTGGCGTCTTTGCGTGATACGATAACGTATCGCGAAACAGTAGCCGAGTATAGAGGCAGCGCGACAGTACACGTGAAGCTGTTCAATCTTATCATGGATGAAATGGGACAGCCTTTGCTTCAGCAAGGTGTTCTGGTGAAGGCTTCCGTACTACGGGATTTTCTGAGGGAACACTTGGATGTTTTTCAGGCCTGTAAAAGTATTTTGTTCAATGCTGAACCAATCGATGCAGCTGTATTGCTCAAAAGGGATTTTCTCGCGAGCAACGATCTTGTCAGGATAATCGTGCATTTTTCATAGGATTTCACACTCAATACTACGAACTTCGAACACTGCACAGACCACTGAAAACGTCGACCCGTTCACTGTGTCCGCAATACATACCCTGAAAATATCCTATCAACTGCATTGACAACAAGAGTGTAGCCGGTCGGACTTTGATATTGCTGTTCTCTTTCGAGGTCAGGGAGGCGAGCGTAATAGGCAGGAATGTCATGATAATTTTTTCGTAATTTATATGGAGAAAAGTGCTGAAATTTGCATTCCAAGAAGGAAACCGGCACAGCGCCGGAGAACGCTACAGGTAGAGAATGTCCTTCGACACCTTTTTAACATCTGCAGTGCCTGTCAGGAGCATCGCCTGGACAAGCTCACTTTTTATCTTATTGAGCAGCAGGGCGACGCCCTCTCGGCCGTTGCCGAAGGCACCGATAGCCAACGGCCTACCAACGAGAACCGCGTCGGCACCCAGCGCGAGGAGTTTGAGCACATCAGGACCGGTACGGACACCTCCGTCAGCAAAAATAGTGATTTTGCCACGCACCCGGTCGACGATTTTGGGAAGGACCTCAGCCGTTCCAGGAGTAAAATCCAATACCCGGCCTCCGTGGTTGGATACAACGATTGCAGATGCTTTTGCTTCTACCGCCATTTCCGCTTCTTCAGGCGTCATGATGCCTTTGAGTATGAAAGGCAATCCGGTCGCAGACACCACTTCTTTCACTTCTTCGAAGGTCTTCGGGCTTACGGGCTGTCCCTTCATCGCCATGGTAACGAGGCCGGCACCGTCTATATCCATGCCAACTGCCAAAACTCCGGCTGCCTCTGCCTGGTGAATGTACTTAATGATCTCCCCCTGAGCTCTTGGTTTAATAATGGCAATAGTTTTGCGCTTGTGTGTTGCGCCTGATTTCAGACCGCTCTCATACATTGCCGGATCGGCACCATCGCCAGTCATGCTCAACGTACCTACCATCAAAGAACCTGTCACGATTTCTTCGATGAACTCCTGCTCTGTTATTTTGCCGCCCATATTATAAGGCGTCCCCGTCATAGGAGCCGCCAAAATGGGAATCGAAAGCTTCTCCCCCCATAGCTCAAACGAAGTATCCGGTGTTCTAACGTCATGAATCGTACGCATATGAAAACGATAACGGGCAAGGGCATCCACGTTTGCCATAAAACCTCTCCCCGTTCCCACGCCACCCATGCCTGGCACTTCCCCGGCACAGGCACGACCGTCACACACCGGACAAACCCGGCAATAACCCTGTAGCTTCTCTCTGGCTTTTTTTTGCAATGTCTTCAAGTCCATTTGATGCTCCTCAATTCAATGACCTCGTTTTCTCTTTCGTTCTCGACCTTACCCAAGAAACCTGTACCACCCCGAGAGTCGATCTTATGGTAGCATAA
This sequence comes from Nitrospirota bacterium, assembly GCA_963826885.1. GTDB lineage: Bacteria > Nitrospirota > UBA9217 > UBA9217 > UBA9217 > JAJYKN01. The sequence continues at coordinate 357,669 of CAWGYL010000003.1, forward strand.
AACCAACCTGCTTGAGGGTTCACTCGGCCCTACGGCTATCTTTTATTCGCGCTGCCGATATCATCAATATACCGCCTAAATAGCGGGCTGGAAGATGGCAGGCATAAAGAGCCCTAGCTAGGAAGAATTTATTATGCGCCTCTCAGGTTTAGTATGCGCGTCTTGGCCCTTATTTGCAAGCAACACTTCATGCAGCGCGTTAAACACGTCTGCGAGCTTCTTGTGCTGGTCGTCGACATCCTGCACCTTCGCGCTGAAATTATCTATCCACTGCAAATATGCTAAAGAACCTCCCCCCGATTATTTTATATGGTGGGGCACAGGCATACACATACTATACCGCCTGCAATCAACACTCCGCTTTTTCAGGTTGCGCTTTCCAGCGCCTTCTTTAGCGCCGAGCCCAAAGCCGCTAACGAATAACGAGTGAACTTTAAATATTGCAAAGAGTCTAAACTATAACGAAGACAGAAAGGATTCGTCACAATACATTTAAACGAACGTCCTTCACTTCCTTCACATAATAATTGCTCTATAAGTCACATACTGTGCAATCGGGCTAGATTAAACAATTTGTGAAATACGGATTGATCGTAACAAATAAGCGAAATGGCAATTTTCAAGTCCGACCCTAAACGTCCCATAATGGACGTGACCCCGTTTATCCATGTTATAATTAACTTAGCCCCTCTTGTTCCAATCGTAACGTTGCTCATCACAAAGGTATAGAAGTACAGTCAGAGAAGGTGAAGAATGGTCGTACCTAGAAAAAAAGTTTTATTTATAACTTCGGGCGTAATCACGCTTGCCGTCTTTGCGATCATCCTCGCTCTCCTGCTCAATATCCAATCCTTTAAGCCGCAGATCGAGGCAGCCGCATCGAATGCGCTGGGAATGGATGTCCGAATAAGAGGCAGGATAGGCATTACTCTCTTTCCGGGTTTCGGTCTATCGATGAAGGACACCAGCGTGCGGAACGGGGAAACGGATGTAGTTACCATTGAAAAGATGAGGATAGGGCTGAAACTCATCCCCCTTATGAGGCACGAAGTCCAGATAAGCCGGGTTGGGCTTATCAAACCGGCCTTCTCCATCGTGCGGGACAAGAACGGGTTGCTCAACTTTGGAAAAACAGGACGCTCGCTTTGGGGAAAGACCATCGCTGTGAAAAAGATATCCATCTCTCAGGGGAGACTTGTTTATACTAACGGCAGATCCGGCGAGAGGATCGAAATGGACGACTTCGATGTGACCATACGGAACCTTTCGCACAGCGGGCCGGATAGTGTGGAACCATTCAAGAACAGCTCATTCACCGGGGATATCAGATGCAAGAAACTCACAATCAACAACTTCTCCCTGACAAACCTCGTGATGCGAGCAGCAGGGGGAAGCGGCATACTCGATATAAACCCGGTTAGTATGGACATCTTTGGCGGGACCGGGAAGGGGAACATACATGCTGACGTGACGGGGGCATCACCTCATTTCCGGGTAATCTATACTCTTAGCCGGTTCAGGATTGAGGAACTGATCCGGGCATACTCGCCCGGGAAAATCCCCCAGAAAAGAATAGAAGGGCCGGTCAACTTTTCCGCGGACCTGACGTCAACGGGGAAGAGCTCAGATGAGGTGAAGCGATCGCTCAACGGCGACCTTTCTTTGACTGGGGAGAACCTTATGCTCTACGGCATCGATATCGATGCCCTTCTCCCAAAGTACGAACGAAGCCAGAACTTCAACCTCGTGGATGTAGGGGCGTACTTCCTCGCGGGCCCCTTCGGCCCGGTGCTCACCAAGAGCTACAATTTTGCAAGCCTCTATGAAGAGTCGCAAGGCGGAAAAGGAAGTATCAGAAAACTCGTCTCAATCTGGAAAGTAAATCACGGTATTGCCGAGGCGACCGATGTGGCCCTTGCATCAAGCAAACACAGGATCGCCATGAAGGGTGGATTGAACTTCATCAACGACCGGTTTGTTGACGTAGTCGTAGCGGTCCTCGATAAACGAGGGTGCGCTGTTTACAGCCAGAAAGTACACGGGCCGTTCCGTAAACCGCAGATCGAGAAGGTAAGTGTCTTAGAGTCACTATCGGGTTCCGTGTTGAACGCGGTGGGGGATGCGTGGAAATTCATCCAGGGTAAAGAGTGCACGCCATTTTACTCAGGTTCGGTGGCGCAACCTGAAGGGTAGAAGTATGCTCAATTTATTGCAACCAAAAATTTCCTGTAAACAGCAATGGGAGGGTATCATGGTAAAAAGAGACCGCATGTTCAATTTTTTGATCTGCATCTGGTTAATAACTCCACTCTTTGGGTGAGCAGTCACACAGAAACACGAAAGTACTGCAATCCTCGTCTTTGAAACAGCCTCCATTGCTCAGACGCTATAGAGACGGCAAGTTTACGGGATGCCTTAACTATCCCACTTCTTTTAATTTACCCGCGTGAGAAGAATGTTTAAGTTTATATGCCTTAATCATGCTCATACGTAAAAATATAGCATAATATTCAACAAATTGCAAATGTTTGAATGAAGTTACTGAACACTTCTCTAGGTGTTAGGGATGGTGAGCAGTTACACGATGGAAGGGTTTATCCATATTTTGCTGGTCATCGCAATTGTGGTGGTATTGGTCAGGATCATCCAGTGGCGAAAAATCTTGTAGTTCATGGGGGACCTGAGAAATAGGCGAAGAACCTTCATGTCTTCGTGTGGTGTCGCTTTGTCCCTCTAGGAGGTTTCCCTTACAAATTTTTTTTCTCTCTGACAAGTTTGATAAATACCTCTGCGGGGACAGGTCGGCTGAACAGATAGCCTTGGGCTACATCGCACCCCAACTCGTGTAAGAATGACTGTTGATCTTCCGACTCCACGCCTTCGGCAATAACCCCTAACTTCAAACTGTGCGACATGGCGATAATTGCTGTGGTGATCGCCGCATCGTCATCGTCGGTGGTGATGTTCATGACGAAGGAGCGATCAATCTTCAAGGTGTCGAGGGGGAATTTCCTCAGGTTTCCCAGGGAAGAATAGCCGGTCCCGAAGTCGTCGATCGACAGGCATATTCCCATACCCTTCAATTTTCGCAGTGTTGTAGCGGCCTTCTCGGGGTTTTTCATGATGGTGCTTTCGGTGATTTCCAGTTCCAGATACTGCGGATCGAGCCCGGTATCATGGAGGGCGTTGGTTACAACCTCTATGAGGCCCTCTTGGTCAAACTGGCGGCCCGACAGGTTCACTGCCACCCGGAAGGGTTTGTTCCCGGCATTCTGCCACGCCCTGTTCTGAGAACAGGCGGTGCGCAGCACCCATTCGCCAATCGGTACGATAAGGCCGGTCTCTTCGGCTAGCGGGATGAAATCCCCGGGCGAGATTATTCCCTTTTTCGGATGCTTCCAACGGATGAGCGCTTCCGCACCGTAGATCGTCCGAGTCTGGATATCCACGGTCGGTTGATAGTAGAGCAGGAACTCGCCGCGATCTAGTGCCTTTCGGAGGTCGTTTTCGAGATCCAGGCGCTGAAGTGCAGTGGCATTCATGGATTTCGTGTAAAACTGGTAATTGTTTCGCCCCTGATTCTTTGCATGGTACATGGCAACATCGGCATTCTTGAGCAGGTTATCCGTATCGGTGCCATCCAGAGGGTAGAGGGCGATGCCGATGCTGGCAGTGACGAACACCTCATGTCCGGCTAATGTAAAGGGCCGAGCAAGCTCTTTGAGGATACGTCTTGCAACCATGGATGCATCCTGGGCATGGGCAATCTCATTCAGGAGTACGATGAACTCATCCCCGCCCAGGCGCGATACGACATTCTTTAATTCGTCCTCTTCCGAACGGGCGATATAGTCGCTTTTACGAATGCACATTTTTATGAGGTCACCAACGGTACGCAGCAACTGGTCGCCGACATCATGACCAAGGGTATCATTGATACGCTTGAAATAATCGAGGTCGATGAAGAGGATGGCTACGGTCCAGTGGTGGCGCTGTGCCATGAAGAGGGCGCGGCTGACGAGTTCCTTGTAAAAGGTGCGGTTCGGAAGTCCTGTTAAGCTGTCATAGTAGGCTAGATATCGTATCTGTTTTTCCGCCTCCTTGTTTTTGGTAATATCCCGGATTGCAGTGACCCGCAGCATTCTTCCTTCATACGGTAGATATCGGCCCTGAGCTTCCACGGGAAAAATGGAACCGTCTCTTCTCTTGGCAAAGAACTCATAGAGTTCTTCAGATCCTGACCGAATATGGTTTTCAACAGACGCCAAAGACTCCGGCGCTACAAAATCGGAGACTTTCCTGCCGATCAGATCCGTGAATTTGCACCCTAACATATCGGCCGTTCTTGTATTGGCGTCAACAATGGTTTCGTGTTCGATGACGATAATGCCTTCAAAGCCTGCCTCAGAGAGCCGGCGGAACCGTTCAATACTTTCTTCCAGCTTTTGCTCAGCCATATTGCGTTCGGTGATGTCCCGGAAGACTCCCTGAAGGACCTTTTTCCCTTTGATGATAACCATCTGTGCCAGAACCTCCACAGGCACTTCAGAGCCATCGGGGCGGAGAACAGTAATTTCACTGGGACGTAATCCCTTCTGTTCTATCGCGTCTTCGACTTGCTGGATAAAAACCTCCCGGGAGTATGCCTCCTTCCGAGGCGGATGAATTTTGGATTGGTGGAGACCGATGATTTTTTCGGAGGGGCGTGCGAGGAGCCGGCTCGCAGCTGGATTTGCGTCAAGGATGATCCCCGTTTCCGGATCGGCAAGAAGGATGGCATCCGGCGAGCCTTCGAATAGTGCCCGATACTGAGCCTCGCTCTCTTGGCGAGACGCCTCTGCAAGTTTACGCTCGGTGATGTTGTCAAATACGGCGACAAAGTGTTCTTTTTTCGTACTATAGGCGGAGATGGACAGCCAGGCCCCCAAGGGTTCTAAGTAAACCTCAAATCTTTCCGGCTTGCCGGTCAATGCAACCCTGCTATAGATTTCGAGCAACGCTGGATCGGTCTCTCTTAAGCCCGGGATCACCTCGGTGAGCTTCTTCCCAACCACATTTTTCAATCCCGTCAATTTTTCGAATGCGCTGTTGACCGCGAGATAGATGAAGTCCTGCGGCCTATCGTTTTCGAAAAGTATTTTACAATATGCAAATCCATCAAGCATGTTCTCGAATAGTGAACGATAACGATCTTCACTTTCCTTTAACACCGCTTCTGTTCGCTTGCGCTCGTTGATTTCATTCCGCAGTGATTCGTTGACCTTTGCCAGTTCAGTTGTGCGTTCCTGGATGAGTTGGTCTACGTCTGGAGCCGAGAGCTCATTGGGACTTTTGATTTGCGTGGCCGGCCCATCCTTAGTCTTCTTGCGGCGAGAAGACGATGTTTTGTCATTAGATTTTTTCATATATTTATTACCCCTGGCTAATGATCCGTTTTTGTTGCCATATTAGAAAGTTGGCACATACGAGAATTTGATTATAATATATAATGAAAACGAGTTGAATGCATCGAGAATTCTCAATAAAATATGATTTTTTTTTGGGACATAATCTGCAATTTCAGAAAATGCAACTCTCGCGGATTACGGAAAGGATTCTTCACTATACATCGCCACCAGAATCCCTCACTTCATTCAGAAAATGACAGATCCACAGTATCTACAAGTGTGTTACCGCGTTCGTGAAAAAAGCTATGAAATACCGGTTGAATCATTATCAATGACTGGGTTCAGCCATTTTGAGAAGCAGCGTTTGCTCGAACGGTTCGCCCGCATCTATGGCCCGAAGGGAGGCACGAGATCAACGCGAGTTAGGTTTTTCTTAAGCGGTTTTCGAGGACCGCAATGCCAAGCCGGTCCCAATGGCTCCAAGCATATCCACAACACCAAAGAGAATTAGGGGTGGACCCGCGAGCCCAACAGCACAAAGGCGGCAAAAAAGAGAATAACGGCAGTATGGACATAGACTGTCCACCGGAAAAAGTCTGCCATTTCTTTTCGTGCCGCCTGGGTGTAATAAAAGCCCCGTCCGGCAAATTCTGAATCAGACACTCTGCTCCATCTCCGAGGAGTATTTGCCGAGGCGCGCGAGACCGTTCAACTTGGCGCGCTTGTAAAACGCCTGCTGCGCTGCCGCCGAGTTCTCCCTTCTGCCGACCCACGCGTGCAGCGCAGTCTCCTGCAGGGCTCGCCCATAGGAGAACGATAACTCCCAGGGTGAATTCGGGAAAAAGGCGTTCATGGCGTTCAGATTGGCCGTTGCTTCCATGGGCCCCTGACCCCCAGACAGGAAATTGATGCTCGGCACCGCCGCAGGCACCGTGCGGCGGAGTACCTTGACTGTCGCTGCAGCCACCTGCTCAGGCCTTGCCTTGGGAGGACGTTCCTTGCCTGGAAGCACCATGCTGGGCTTGAGCACGGTATATTCCAGGATCACTCGGTGCCGGTGCAGGGCATGGAACACCGCGTGCAGTACCGCCTCGGTAACATCAAAGCAGCGCTCTAGGGTATGGTCGCCGTCAATCAGCACTTCCGGCTCCACGATGGGAACGAAACCCTCCTCCTGGCAAACGGCTGCGTAGCGCGCCAGCATTTCGGCATTAGCCTTGATTCCAAGGTGCGTGGGATTCTGAACGCTGATGGAATAAACCTCACGCCATTTGGCAAAGCGCGCTCCCTGCGCTTTGTATGTTCTGAGGCGCTCGGCCAGGCCGTCCAGGCCCTGCGTGACCTCGTCTCCCGGCGCGTGGGCGAGGGGGATCTTCCCCTTGTCCACCTTGATACCCGGTACGATGCCCTGGCGAGACAGCACCTCCGGCAATGGCGTGCCGTCCTCCGAGGTCTGGCCCAAGGTCTCTTCGAAGAGGATCACACCGCTGATGTATTCTGCGGCACCAGGTGTGGTGAACAAAAGAGAGCGATAGGAACGCCGGTTGGCCTCGGTGGATTCGACGCCGACCGCCTTGAACCGTTTGGCGATGGTCGGCTCGCTCTCGTCGGCGGCAAGGATGCCCTTACCTCGCTGGACCAGGTGTTCGATGGTTGACTGCAGATCATCTTCGTTCTTCATGGTAATTCCTCCTTTATCGTTAGATGCGTTCTCTCCTTGTCACTGCTTCGTCAGCATGACGCTGAGCGTGCTGCCTTTTCCTAGCGTGCTTTATACCCATCCGGCCATGCGCGTCGACGATCGTTTTGGCGAAAAATAATCCGAGTCCGGCCCCCTTTGAATCTCTGCTTATTCGATAGAGTGCCGACTGCCACATCTTATGTCCCAGAATCATTGTGCCTCTATTCCTGGCGGGCCGCTACAACTTCTTGCAACTCCAATATCCGCTGCCGTATCCTGCCCAGTTCATCCAGGCCAAGTTCGTCAATATAGGGCAGCATGGCAATCGTGATATTTTCTTCGTTGATCTCGCTGGGAATACTTTTCAAGATCGAGGCGACAATCACCTTTACTCTTTTCTTGTGACTCTCCGAAGAACTCAGATCACCTTTCGTGTAGATATAGCTCTTGAAATCCTGGTTTTCCGAGACCCCCTTGATTTCTATCCCTTCCAGAATTTTTCTTATGCCGGCCGTTTTGTGGACTGGTAATTGTTGAATGAATGCAAGGGTCGCTTCCCGGTCCTTTTTTGTCAGGTGATCGTACAGCACGATTCCTGCCGCCTCCAGTTTCATCAACTCTAAAAGACTGTCCCGGTATGCCGGCTGCACCATGCCAGTATGCTCAAGGTAGTCAAGATTTTTTCTTATTTCTGGAAGAGGTTTTTGTCCTGCTAAGGTGTCCACCAGGATCTTTCTTGTTTCCTTTTTAAACAAGGCGTCATAGGGTAGCAATCCCTCGTCGATTTGACTTCGTTCGATGATAACGCCATCTATTGCCTTTGCCATAACCTCTAAATCGGTCACCGTCTTGTTCTTGAGTTCTTCCGGATAAGTGGTGAGAATATCGAGACCTTTAAAGAAATCCTCTTTCCAGTTTCTTGGTGGTTCATCCTGTTTTATTCTGTTGAACCGGTTATATTTATCACGAAAGTCCCTGGACCTGTCTTTGCTTTTTGCGACAGCAAACTTGTACTCTATCCTGTCTTGCTCGGTTACGGCCTGCAGTTTTTCCCTGCCTATTAACAAAATTTCTTCGTCGTTTTTCGGGTTCTTATAGTACAGACTTGCGAATTCCTCAGCATCAACCCAGAGGTCAGGATTGTCGCACATTCCGGGTTCGTATCCCCTCTCAATCAACGCATAGATATTCTTGATGCCTCGTATCGGGAAAATAATATCATCACTACGCGACTGCTCGATCTTCTTGAGTATTGATTCAATGGTGTCTTCTTGCTGCAATTTACTTTTTTTGGCCTCTCTTCGCTGTCGTTCCTCGAGTTGTCTTTTCTTGTATATGTCCAGTACTGCTTTAAACTCCTTTTCCATTTCAAATTTACTGATCAAGATGGAAAGGGGATAAATGTTGAGGTGCTGTCTCAAGTGCTGATAATCATGCTGATCAATCAAATGCAACGTGATTTCGTTATTTATTTCATAAATAATTTCGTAGACCGAATATTCCTTAAATTGAATAATGTCCTTTTGTTGTCCGCGTAAGGTGTACCATCCGTAGACAAGGCCGCTTGCTTGATCTGTTCTCCCGATCGCGCCTTCTGTAATCTCGCAGAGTGCACGGCAAAAATTGAATGTGTTGCCGGTTATGCCCCTAAAGCCGGATTTCATGTATTTCAAGAGGATATCAACAGGGCTAGGAGTTCCACCTGTTTGGCCGGCGTCCGCTCGCGGGGTAGTATATACTGCCATGATTATTGATCAAACCTCTTTTCAGTCCGGATTATAAAAAAGTCACCCTACTGCCATTGCAGGAGAAAAATATAGCACAACATGACGCTTTGTAAAGTAATATTTGTCATCTGAATGCGCACTTCAAATAGTATTAACCGTTTCTTTACCGTCTCTGTCGGCCCGATCAATACCAGCGATCATGCGAGGGCGGTCTACTGTAAAAGCTGAGAATTACGGTGTGTAAAACGCACGCTAACGTTTACACCCCATTATATAAAAGTGCGGACCAGGCTAATGCTCAATGCATAACCGCGGCCGCATAGATCCCGTCATTTTCCTGGACGTAGCTTGATGCTGCTATTTATGGGTGACTTGGGCGTGATCACCAGCTGCAAGCAAACCATCTTTTTCCGTGTCAGATAAAAAAACCAAAAGCATCCTCTCTACGAAAAACTGTGCGTACAGTAAAAGTCTCGTCGTGATTTTCACCGGTGACGCCTATTACTTTGGGCTATGAGTATCTTTAGCCTGAGTTTCATAAGCTTCAGGGTAATGTCGGGAACTTCATTGATGGAAAAAATTTTTTGATTTGCGTCCAACTCGCTTTAAATAAAGAGTTTCGGGAGCGGATCGTTCTCCGCGTCGACGAAATACGTCATGCTTTTCAAAATGTGGTGAAAGTCATGAGCAACTGACGGATATTGCATTTTGAGACGAATAACGATTTTTTAAGGGGTTCGATATGATCTGGTTTTACTAGTTCGCGTATATATGATAATATTAGCACAAAATTGTGTTTGCAGAAATTCAAAACTGACGTACATAAGTCACTTGTCCCTGACTCACAATGAGCTTCTTCTATACGATATCCATTCATTTCTCGCTTGTAATTTCTGCCATTTTTTGTGCTCATTTTACTTCTAAATACACCGTTCCACAGCATTTTGTGATTTTGCAAATCCGTCATTCTACATCCCACCCATTGTTAAGGCTTCTTTCCTAGTGATAAGCTTCGAAAGTAGCCTTAGCATTATTCGCCCTGCAGTCATGACAATCGTTTTAAACTGGTGTGATTATATGCCGGTTCTTATGCGTTGCAACGATCTTTGATATATTTTATTAATTTAAACTCTCGTGGATTACAGGATGTACATCGCACTACGAGCTTTAACAGGTTATCTTCATTTAATTTAGTCGGGATTTCCGCGGGGAGCATCTACTGGTGGGAGTTACAGTTGAGGAAAACAATCATCGAATGGTTATAATTTACACAAATTTATGATTAAATCTGCATAACGACTTGGCTCAACAATAAGATCTGTATTCGCTGGTGGCTGAACTACTCTTGTTTGACTTGGACCATAGAACCTATAGGAATATCAGATTCTTTCATTCCTCTGATAAAGAAAGCATTAATCTCATTCAGCTGAGGTGTCGATGAACCAAGGAGCCATTCCTTAAAGGCAACGCCCTGCAAGACATTGCCGTTCGGCGTGATGATTTCGACATCGCACGACTTGATTCCGAGAAAATCAGAAAATGACTTGTCCCCGATCAGGACTACGCCATGTCCCTTGATGTTAAAGACTTCCACGACCTTAAATGTTGTCCTTGGCATATTATCTACGAATGGTGAAGCGCAGGAGCCGCGGCAAAGCATATTCGCCTGGAGTGTACGTCATGCTAAGCGTGATGGAATTGGTTGCCGTTTCCAGGGCGATGTAATGGAATCTCGCATGGCTGACCAACCAAGTGGCAGTTTGGCCAGCTTGACTATACTGGGGTCACGGAAGATGATTTCATCCAGTGCGACGACCTTGCCTTCCGAGGCTGGGACTGTTTCCCTCGTGTAAAACTGCCACGCCCCATCGTCTTGATCGTGCGTGACAAGCAAGATAGGCTTACCTTCTTTCATGATGTCCCGCGTTGTAAAAACTGCCGCATTGCGCGCATCTGTAAAAGGCCATTTTGTTTTCATAATCCAGGTCTGACGGACAGTTACACGATCGGCAGCCCTTACTTGATGGAAATTACGCAATTATTGGTACCAAAAGGATTTGGGACCAATTCTGCGCCAGGAATGTCCTGTGCCCAAGTTCCGTCTACGAAGTACTTATAATCGTACCTCCCGGGAGAGAGTTTGACAATGATTCTCCAGGTTCCGTCCTTCCCTTTTTTCATACGCATTAATTTCGTATTCCAATCATTGAATGTTCCTGCTATATATACTTTTTTGGCTTCCGGAGCATGGAAGGTGAACTCTATTTGCTGCATTGTAGCAGCTCTACCTGTAGACTCTTTGATTTTCTTAGCTGTCGCCACTGCCGCCATAATTGTTTCTCCCCCTGATTTAAATTGATGAGTCGTTGAAAAACCCTCGCATTTTATACACAGTAGGTGACCCCAACGAGATACAGTCCGTCTTCAAGCTTCTTCGCCCATTGTACTATAGCCTCTTCAGCGTCTGTCCGTCTCTGGCTCACAAAATGAAGCACCTGCCCTCGTTTGAGCTGATGAGAGGTCTTCAGGCATATACCGCAACTGCTTATGTTCACTGCTTGAGCGTCAAAATCAACATCTCCACCGGGCAATCGAAACTGGACATGCTTGTTAGAGTCATGCCTGATTGCGCGACGCATAACAGCGAGCCTTTGCGTCAGATCCATGCGGCTTTCACAGTCTTTGACCCAAGCTGCAAATACGCCGAAATCGAGTGGATTTTCAAATATGTCTATTCCCGGGGCGGTAATTTGATCAACCCTGTCATGGATGGGGGTATGAGTGATGATCGATTTATTAAGGGATATCAGTTTGCATCCGATCCGTAACTGCCGATTGAAGAGGTCAACACTCCGCCTCTCCTCTGTATCATGTACTGCGACCATCATATCGCAGCAGAGAACGGGGCCGGGGCAGGCTTTACTCTCCTTGTTACCGTACATAGGACATGTGACAGATTCCGTTTCAATATAAGTCTCGTAGTTGATGTTATGAAAAAAAGTTTTCAGACCACGTTGAATGTGGCCACTATTATTAAATATGACGACCCTCGGCTTTCTCACACCAGTTCCTTCTATGCTTTTGATTGACAATCAGCCAGCGTTACAAATATCCTCATAATAGCGTGCATCGCAATCCCATGTAATACACTGTTATTACATCCTTTTATTAGATGTATCACAGTTTTGTCACATAAAGGTACATTACTATTTTATTATGTTACCATGCTGCTTATTATTATCATGAATCAGGGATAAGATGATAGGGGGTATAATTATCTATATAATATCTATATTAACTAATATTATAATGTAGTAAGGAATGTTCTTAGGTTGGTTTTTCCCTTAGTAAGGTCAAGCTTTTTTCTGATGTTTCTTCGGTGTGCTTTAATTGTATAAATTGATAAATTGAGCAATTCAGAAATATCCTTATCCTGCCTGCCATCTCTGATAAGATTGGCCACGAGCAGTTCCTGTGGTGTCAACCTGTGTAATTTTCCGGATGTCGTCGTCGTTGCTAAAGAGGATATCACCCCCTGAAGATTGGCCTCGATGATATTAAGGTATGCGGCATCTTCCCCGAGTTTACGCTTCTTCAGCTTCTCGATATAAGGCAGCACAAGTTGCTTTACATTTGCACGCACTTTCTCCTCAATGTCTTTCTGATCTTGTTCCCGCTGCTTAAGCAATACCTTCAATGCTATGTTCATCTCCTCGAGTTCCTGCGAACGCACACGCAAATTCTCTTCTGATTGCCTGAGACTCTCTTCTGCCATTTTGTGTGCAGTTCTATCGCGTATGAACCCGACAATCCGCCCTCCTTCGATGGGCTTGAACTGGGCGCTGATCTCGACGTTAAATGTGACTCCATCCTTGCGGCGGTGCACGCTCTCAAAGCGATCCTCGCCCTTAGAAATAATCTTACGGATATGTTTTGCTGTGTCGACAGGAAGTTCGACGGCCTCTAGATCAGAAATACTCATGGTCAGAAGCTCCTGTTCGCTATAACCGCTCATTCGGCAATATGCTTCATTGACTTCCAAAAGATGTCCTTGCGTATCCACAAACCAGAACCCGTCCATTGCTGTCCTAAGGATTAACCTATGCCGCTCCTCGTTGACGCGCAACATCCACTCGGCCCGCTTGCGCTCGGTGATGTCGCGAACAGTGGCCTGCATCGATACCTGCCCGTTTACCTCTATACGGGTAAGCAATACATCGGCTGCAAAGGGTTCACCGTGCAGCCGCCGGTGTACCCACTCAAAAAAGTAGGAGCCTTCGCGCATGGCCGTCGCAATCATCTCCTGCGCCTTCTCGACCGATAGATGTCCGTCAGGCTGCCGTTTCGGCGATACATCCCACGGTCCTAGTGCAGTGAAATCAGCTTCGCTCGCTACCCCAAACAATTGCAGTGCCGCCTGATTAGCTTGGGTGAACTTCCACGTCGGCGGCGCAAGCGTCATCAGAGCATCGCGTGAACTCTCGAACAGCAGCCGATATCTCTCATCGCTTTCCCGCCGCACGTCTTCTGGTTTTTGCGTCGACACTGCTTGGCTCCTACGACTATTCTGATTCTATGCTAGAGACCGTGGTTATCCGCTTTCGTGCTTCATAACTATTATTATCCTTATTTACAAGCCCTTGCGAATGCCCGATGGACAGCACCTTTTTCGAGAGGACTGAAAACTCGACATGCGTTTATCTGGAACAAATTAAAGCAGGACGTATATGAATGAATATATGTGAGATGCTGAAGGATGTCAACGATGTCGAATGGGTATTTTAAGGGTAGACGGGCAGCATACCGGGCTGTATTTTCTTGCGACAATTCTACTTTCGAGAAGGTGATCCGTGAGAGGTTTTGAGCGGATGCTCGGGAAGGAAAAGCACCAGGATGAACGCAAGCGCAATGATAACCGAGCCGAGCATAAACGTGGTGCTGATCGCATGCCGGTATGCTCTGATGACTATCTCTTTCTGCACGGCCGGCAGCTGTTCGATCTGCTGAATCCCCTGTTCCAGCAAAGACCTCGCTCCATTCCCCATGCCCGCCCACTTCTCCGCATGCGGCGCCTGCAACTGGGCCGTCATGATGGCGCCCGAGATCGCGACACCGAAGGTGCCGCCGAGCGATCGGAAGAAGGTCGAGGCTGCAGTTGCAGAGCCCAGCTCGATGGGAAGGACGGCGTTCTGGATGGCGACCATGAGGTTCGGCATGACGAGGCCGAAGCCCATACCGAGAACGACGAGCGAGATTTCGACAAAGCTGATACTCGCTCCCGCGAGGGCCGCCCACATGACCGAGAGAAAAGCGAGCGTTGCCGCGGCCAGCCCCGCAACGGGAAAGATTTTATACCGTCCGGTGCGGGACACGAGGCGTCCTCCGAGGAAAGATGCCACGACCACTCCTCCGGTCATGGGAGCAAGCATGAGTCCCGCGCGCGCGGGCGTGAACCCGAGAACAAGCTGGAAAAAAAGCGGAAGAAATATGACAGCGCTGAACAGTCCCATGAATGTAAGGAACATGACGCTCGTGGCTATCATGAAAACCCTGTTTTGAAGGATTTGGGGAGAGAGCACCGGCTCCGCGGAACGGCGTTCCGTATACACGAGAAGCGAGATCATGACGATGGCCGATGCGGCCAGGCCCATAATGATCAGCGACGACCAGGCGTACTGCACGCCGCCCCAGGTCAGCACCAAAAGAAGGGCAGCCGTAGCGGCGGTAAGGAGTGCCGCCCCCGCATAATCGATCCGGTGAGAAACGACGTGGCGAGGTCGGTGAAATCCAAAAATGAAAAAAAGCAGAGCGAGAGCGCCGATCGGTAGATTGACGTAAAAAATCCAGCGCCAGGACAGGGCATCGGTAATAAACCCGCCCAGAAGCGGACCCGCGATGCTGGATAGGGCGAAGACCGCGCCGAAATAGCCCTGATAGCGGCCGCGCTCGCGCGGTGAGACAAGGTCGGCTATGGTCGTCATCGCGAGCGTTATGAGGCCGCCCGCGCCGAGCCCCTGGATCCCACGAAAGACGACGAGCTGGGTCATGGAACCGGACAGCCCGCAGAGGCAGGACCCGGCAAGGAAGATGAGGATCGCCGTGATAAAAAAGCGGCTTGCGGCCATACATGTCGCTCAGCTTGCCGTACAGGGGTGTCGTAGTCGTTGACGTGAGCATGAACGACGTGATAACCCACGACAGATGGGAAAGGCCGCCCAGGTCGCTTACAATCCTCGGCAGCGCGACACCGACAATGTTCTGGTCGAGCGATGCGAGCATGAGCGCCAGCATTAGGCCGGCCAGAACGGTCTTGATTTCGGCCGGAGACGCCTGTGGCATTTCGGAGGTTTTCTGTGGCACGATCTGGTGATTATAATGACGGCGCACTGGTTGTCAAGAAATAATAGAGAGCGAAACAGGAAGTAACTTTTTGATTTTCAAAGAATGGAAACAGCAGCCGGGAACAGGAAGGACTCGTCACCATACACCTTGCAACCAGAATCTTTCACTGACAGGTTGCCATCTGCACATGAACATGGAGCCAACCGGTCTGCGCGATTTTTTGCGCAGGTCCGGTTGAGCGATGGATAAGGCGGCAATGGCACCATTTCGCCTTTGGCGTGAGTCCCGATTTCTTCGGGAACAGGCTTACTTGATGGTCGCCGCGCCTGCTTTACAGGCTACCTCGTCCTGCGAGCCCTGCCCGCCGGAACACCCAATCGCGCCGATTATCTTGCCTCCCTCCACAAGCGGGATCCCGCCGCGTGAAGCGATGACTCCATCAAGTGTCAGGATATAATTGAAATTGCTCTGCTGTATGCCGTTCTCGAATGCTTTTGTTTCGCGGCGGAAGATCACTGCAGTATGCGCCTTGTGCTGCGAGATCTGGATCGAAGCAAGTTGCGCCCCATCCATGCGTTGGAAGGCGACGAGATTGCCGCCGGAGTCCACGATGGCGACGTTCAACTTCCAATCATGCTTCTTCGCTTCGGCCATGGCCGCGGCGATGGCCGCCTCGGCGCGTTCGAGCGAAATTGGCATTCCGTAAGGGATATCGGCGGGCATCTTTTCCGGTACGATATCGAGAGGGTTGAATGGTGCAGACTGTTGTGCTCGCACAGGGCTGACTCCGAGTAACACGGTGCACAGAACGGCAATGGCCAGGATAGTTTTTTGCGTCATTTTAGTGATCCTCCTTTGGATTGGCTATTGAGCTAGTCCCATTAAAACGCTAAAAAGCGTAGGCACTTCACACTTTCGTTCACACGAGATAGATTCCATACTGTTTTGTGCTGGAAGTGATCTGCTATCAAACAAGGTTAAAGGGATTGCACCAGTAATAATTTCCGTGGAAACATTAAAATACAAAAAGGGCTTGGAATAACCAAGCCCTTTAAGACAGTATCCCTAGCTGTCATCTGGACTATGAATCTTTCATCATTCCTTTTACGTCTTTTTCCGTGATGTTCATGTTGTGCGATTTTTTTGCATGCGCTGTAGCAATCTGGACGACTTCCTTTTCATCATGGCTTTGCACCATAAAACCACATTTCGGGTCGCATTCAACTTTTTTCAATTTCTCTGCCATTTTCATCACCTCCTTTTAAGTTGTTTCCCGGATCTCAATGCGCAAATGTCTTTACAAGATTCTCTTATACTCTAGTATACTCCCACTTTGCTGGCTTTTCGTTTTTGCGGTGATTTTTTACTATTTAATACCTAAGTCGCCTGAAACTTGAGCAGATACCAAATGAAGATAATGCTTTTGGAATTTCATTAGAAAAGTTGGTTTTTATGGAATAGCCTTAAAAAACAAAATGACAGGCTAACAGCATGGACTTGATTGAAAGAAAATCTCGTGTAGGTACGAAGTATAATTTTGCTGACCAACCGGCTCATTGCTCAAGAGTTACATTGTCGGAAAACGAGATTGGATATCAGACGATGCCTTGACATTGATAGTTAAAGGTACTAAAGTTTTTTAAAAGGAAATTTAATATCAATTTAATAAAAGAACATTCGTGAAAGCCAAAACCTCTGTGAAGAGTGACGGAAAGCGGAGGGTCTGTATATTTAAGATGGCCGAGGCACCGAAGGAATAAATTCGGCAAGCTCTGCCTTTTTTTAGAAAAGGAAGGAGAATTTACTATGCAAGCAGAAGCAGCGTCTTTCCAGATTAAACCGAGGAGAAAAGGATGCTGCAGCCAGTTTTTCAAGTGAATTTGGCATACCGGCTGTAATAAACAAGAAGGGTTTCAAGGTTGTTGTTGACAGACTCCCAATACCGAAGGAAGGGAAAAAGGAGTCTGATTATTGTCACCCGGCGGAGAAAGGAGAGTACCATGAATACGACGTGGGAAAGCTACAGATCTGTGATCATGGCAATCTTGGCCTTCAATGCGATCGCGGCCGTCAGTCCTGTCTATGCATCTGATGGGCTTTTGGACGGCAAGACGTTCGCAGGAGAGATCGGCGAGAAAGGAAAAGCCAAAGGCGATAAGGAACAGTTCGTATTCGCAGACAGCAAATACGATCCCCTTGGCTGCCACAAGTACGGATTCTCAGGCACTTCCTATACCGCACGAGCCGAAGGAGACTCGATCACGTTCGTGGCCGAACATTCTAACGAGAAGGGTGATCGCATGCAATGGGAGGGTACGGCAAGGGGGGATACCCTGGAAGGAGTGATGACATATTGGCAGGGCAAGAAGGCGCCTCGGGCGTACTGGTTCCGAGGTACTTTGGTCCGACAATAGAAAAAGCGAATTGATGCCGGGAATACAACTGCCGATCTAAAAAAAAAGAGTTTAAAGGCAAGATGGCAGGTTTGTCTAGCGAGAAGTGGCAAACGGGCAGCAGGTCGACACAACGAAGCGCGTCAGCAAGTCTGTGGACTTTAGTCGAATGCTTCGCACAGACAGAACGATAAATGTATGACGCGAAAGTACACACACGAATAAGGAGGCTAAGATGGCAGCCCAAAGACAGCAAGACGTAGAACATGAACAGTTTTTGCGCGAGATGCTCGAGCAGTTCAGTCCGGTGTTTGAGAAAAGTCCAGATGGCGTCTATCTCTATCTGGACGACCGACACAAAATCTGCAATGAGCGGCTGGCAAAAATGTTTGGGATGACCGTCAAAGAGTGGTCCACCATTCCGGATTTCCTGGCGGGTTTTGTCACAGAAAAGGATCAAGAATTGGTTGCAAAAAACTACCGGCAGCACGTCTCTGCGCTCACTCGCCCAGTGACCTTTCGATTTGGCGCACGGCGTAAGGATGGATCAACTTTTACTGCCGAGACGGAAATGATTCCGATTAGCTGGCGTGGTCACCCTGTTGCGTATCATTTCGTACGTGAGGTCAGATAAGCAGGGCCTGGTCACATGAAATACGCATTTTTCAGAACAGGCACTGGTCTGGTTTACAAGAGGATATACATAAGTACAGAATAGATATTTAAAGAAGTAACAAGGAAAATATTTGTAATCTGCCCAAAACAGAAAACTACTGCTAAGAACGCACAAAATCACGGAAAGCTACAGCCAGTTATATTCGTTACACCGGTCATGATCCCAAAAGTTGCTTGACCGGGAGCACCCCTCGTTGTGCAGGAAGAGGCCCAGATCTAGTCCCGGGCCTCTTCATTTATGGAGGAACGGCGATATTCGATAAACACTTTACGCCGCTTGCTTCAATGCATATTCAACCATGCCTTGAAAATCCACAACCACGGCCGGTTCATCACCGACCACCCATGCGTCATGTCCTGTCGGCAGCAGGGACACATCACCAGCCTTGCATTCGAGCTTTGTCCCATCATCCATCTGCACAATGATCGTTCCCGATACATGATACTGAAAATGGGGTGCTTCACAACTCTTTGTCTTGGCCAGAGGCTGCACGGAGGTCGACCACTTCCAGCCCGGCTCAAAGGTAGCCCGACCGATCGCGGCTCCTCCGATATTTACGAGCTCCAACTTTCCTTTTGGAAACGTTCTCACTTCATCAGGCTTTGTAAAATGCTTGAGTTCAGCAATGGCTGTCTTTACCGGCATAGATACCACCTCCTCGTGTTCTTAAAGCGGTAATTACTCCCTTTTTCTATTATTATAACATCCCCAGGAAGTCAAAGGATGAAGAGACTGTGCAGCCAAGTGTTGATCTGCAGACAGTGGTCCTAAAGTCGCAATAAGCAGTTCTACAACAAAAGGAGAAAATCAATAGTGAATGAAATTATGTTGGAGACGGCCACTGACCCGCTTGTGTCGAGCACTTGAATACGAGGCATCGGGCCGTGCAACTCATTCAGGCGCCTAACATCATGGTCGAGGGGACTGTCTTGCGGCTGCACCATCGGGTACTCTCTGCGTTTCGTGCGGCTTTGAAAGCAGGGGATGCATGCTCGCAGAATTTGCCTGCCAGGTTACTGCCTTTGAGCTACAGCACAGCCTGTGCAATTATCGCTTCCACCGCTTGAAATGGCTTTTCATCCATACCGTGCCGCCGCATCAAGTACTCCGGGCTGTTGTAACTGATCCATGCCCGTCCTGCCTCGTCTTCCCATACGAGCGCTTTCAATGGCAGATCGAGCGCAAGTGAGGGATATTTCTGCATCAGAGGCGTTCCCGCCTTCGGACTGCCAAATACAAGCAAAACCATCGGCTTCATATCGAGTCCGACGGCGATTGCAGCCTCACGCTGATCAATTTTCGCAAACACCGTCATCCCTCGCGATTCGATCATGTCCGCCAGCCGTTGCGCTGTCAGAGCGACACTGCTCCGGCTCGGAAGATTGACGATCCCTTGTTCTTTTGACGTAGTCATGCTCTTCATCCTCCTTTGAGGCAGTATTTTCAGTCAAGACCAAAGTAGGGGAGGATAACAGGCGTAAACTTACCCGCCTTTGCCGCTAAATGAATGTCCGGCGCACTTCTCCACCGCGGCTAGATTTGCCATAGCGTTTCATAGTTGGCAATCGGACGCTCAAAGACGACGCCCAGCTTGACGAACTCGCCTGCCAAAGCCAGCATGGGGGCCAGCGTCTCCATCTCTTTTGCATCTGCAAGCGCACTCCCACACGCTGACGTTCACCATCGTGTTCGTTGTCGGATCGATGCCGGCCCAGTAATGTAGGCAGCCGCCCAGCGTCCTGATAGTGGGCACGAGCGTTTGCTCAGACTCATCAAGACGTACTTTGATTCTTTCGTAGTCTTCGGGTTTAAAGGACCCCCGGGATATTCTCACGACTGGCATGCAATTCCCTCTCTTTTCGCTTGAGACGTTTTATGAGCGATTCCTTGCGGCATATTGCTCTATAATGCACATCATGAAATGTGATGCGGTCCGTTTTGCATTCAAGTAAAAACGACGTCTTATTGTAAGAATATCGCCTGAAGGAAAGATGTCAATGATGCCTAATGCGTATTTTACGGGTAGACGCCAACGAATACTGCGTACTCTAAAGGAAGCGGGAGGAAACAGGGCAACTTCTATCTGGTAAAAATATATAATTGAGAAAAACTTTTATCTAATAGAAAGGGGAGATCGCCATATTTGATTAACGAATATAGCAAGCAGTGCGAGAGGCTTTAAAAAACAGAAAAGGACGACCTTGGTCAGGGGGATAGACAGGGGATCTCTATTTAATGCCATTGGATGCATGACCAGGGAAGGGAAACTCTTAGGTCGGCATGCAAAAGCGTTTGACTCCCGGGAAGGATTAGGTAAGGTTTCTCGAATAACGGAGGAAATGATAACGAAGCATGGACTCACGGAGGAGCTTTATCACGGGCCCTGGTATGGAGGTGTCGGCCGCCGCAAAGAAGCTACAACGACGCACGGAAAAATAAATTGTTTAGGAGTTGCATATTATCTTGACAATAGGAAATATGGTGGTAGACTTTACTCATAAGAAGTACAAAGTTGTTTAGGGAGGAGGCGAACACCATGAAAAAGATATTGATGATTTCAGCGGTAATTGTGTTTGCTCTTGCTCTTGGAGTGGCATATGCCGATGACATGTCCAGTGGTCTGAGCAAGTGGGACAATGGTATTACAATTTTTGCAACAGGTCCGGTTAGCACAGGGATCAATTTCCGGGAGGGTAGCGTTGACTCATCGAGCGAGGTAGCGTTATCAGATCGGGAAGCATTGGGACTGGACAACGGTAGTACCCTGTTTGCATCTGGTCCAGTAAGCACTGGGGTGAATTACAAGAGTGAAGAAGTGATTTCGGGTGAAGAAGGAATGGCAGCTGGCGGTTATGCGGGAGAAGAAGCACCACTTGATCTGTACAATGGGATTACCTCATTTGACCGTCATCCGATTGATGCTAACTAGGTGTTCTTGATGATAGGGTGTGTTAAATTTTCAACAGTCCTGAGAAATCGCGTGATAGGTTGAAAAGAGTTCAAACCTGATTCACCCAACAGCCACATAATATTCACCCACATATAAAAGCAGGTTGCCTAGGCAGCCTGCTTCATTATTTTGGGCTTCAAATCGAACGAATGAACAGAAAATCACAGAGGGCGCCAGGTAATAGCTGTCCAGACCTATAATCTTCTTGACAAAAATTTCACAAGTGGTTAATTTAAATCAAAATTGGTAAAATTTGATTCATTTGTAAAAAGTCGGTTTACAGTAGTTCAATAAAAAGATCCTCAAAATATCAGACTTCCGTTGTAGCACACACTAGGCCATCAATCATAGCATTCAAAGAGCCCTGATTGATCTATATCAAGGATCACAAAACCCCCGGCATGTTAGACCCGACACCTTTCCTGGGACCCAGCGAAAAAAAAGATTGCAGAAAATTTTCCACGCGGTATCCGCAAGATCCCGACCTGCGGATACCCGATCGGTCTCGTGATGGACTACAGGGGTATGCGCTGCGATACCGATAAACAGCAGGACGCCCGTCGACAAATACAGCGTACCAGTCTGCACGAGATACTGTCAGGTAAGACACCTGTTGTCCGAATGCGCGAGTCGAAAAAACAAGTGGCAATACTACCAGTTTATTGCAATAAATTGAGCGGTTGGCGGCCTGAAGTTGTCGATGATTTTTGCATTTATGCGTAGGAGCTGTTTCGAACAAGCTGTTTTTTAAGAAGGTTGTTTATCTATGTGGATAGTGCTGTGGGCCTTGCGGCGGCCCTATTCTGTTGCCGTGATGGTTTTACTGCTCATCGTGCTCGGTGCGCTTTCCGCGAGCAGGATGATCGTGGACATATTTCCTGCCATCGATATTCCCGTGGTCGTGGTCGTCTGGAATTACCCCGGACTTTCGCCTGAGGACATGGAGCGCCGGGTGGTGCTCATCAGCGAGCGGGCATATTCGACCACGGTAAACGGTATCCAGCGGATCGAATCGCAGTCGATCCCGGGCGTAGGAATGCTGAAGATCTACTTCCAGCCAGGAAGCGACATAGGCGCTGCGATAGCCCAGATATCGTCGGTCTCGTTCACGGTCCTGCGGAGCGTGCCGCCGGGCATGCAGCCGCCCATTATCGTCCAGTTCAACGCAACCAACGTCCCCGTTGCCCAACTCACGGTCTCGAGCAAAATCATCCCTGAAGAGCAGCTCTTCGATTACGGTCTCAACTTTATCCGCGTTCGGCTGTTCACCATTCCGGGGCTATCGTCTCCGGCGCCCTTCGGCGGGAAGACCCGTCAAATCATGATCGATGTGAATCCTGACGCGCTGGCAGGGCGCGGGCTTTCTCCGTCGGACGTGGTGAACGCGCTCCAGTCGTCCAATTCGATCATCCCCGCGGGAACGGCCCGCATCGGCAGTACGGAATACAATGTCATGCTGAATTCCAGTCCGAAAATCCTCGAGCAGTTCAAAAATATTCCGATCAAGATCGTGGGCAATGCGCCTGTTTATATGGGCGACGTGGCGACGGTGTCCGACAGCTATGCCGAACAGACCAATATCGTGCGGGTGAACGGACGGCGGGCCACGTACCTTGCTATACTGAAGCATGCCGATGCCTCGACGCTGGCCGTGGTTGACGCCGCGCAGGAAGCTCTCCCGCAGATTCAAGAGGCGGCTCCCCAGGGCATGGAGCTCAAGATTGATTTCGACCAGTCCGTCTTCGTCCGCGGCGCGATTGAGGGCGTCGTACGCGAGGCGGTTCTGGCGTCGATCCTCGTGTCGCTCATGATCCTGCTTTTCCTCGGTTCCTGGCGCAGCATGGTGGTCGTGTCGACCTCCATTCCGCTTTCGATCTTTGCGGCGGTCATCTGCCTGAACCTGGTCGGTGACAGCATCAACATCATGACGCTGGGAGGCTTGGCTCTGGCGATCGGCATGCTTGTGGACGATGCCACCGTTGCCGTGGAGAATATCCACCGTAACCGCGTTCTTGGCAAACCGCTTACGATCGCGGTCGTGGACGGCTCAGCCCAAATCGCGGTGCCGGCAATCGTTTCCACGCTCGCCATTTGCGTGGTCTTCTTTCCCGTGGTACTGCTCTACGGGGCGGCAAAATATCTCTTCACGCCCCTTGCCTTGGCCGTGGTGACCTCGATGCTTGCTTCCTATGTGCTCTCGAGGACACTCGTTCCCGTCCTCTCCCGCATGCTCATGAAGGGCGAGCACGCCGGAACCGGGATCCGGAGCTGCGAAGAGCTGTCGCGCTGCAATCATTTAGCCCTCGTGTTCAACCGCTGGCGGGACCGCACGTACACGAATTTGCAGGAGGCCTACGGCCGGGCACTTGCGACAGTCCTTCATCACCGCGTCTTCACCCTCTCTATTGCCGCTGTCCTGGTCGTCATCAGCACCTCGCTCGTCTTCGTCGTCGGGATGGACTTTTTCCCCTCCGTGGACGCGGGACTCATGAAACTGCATTTCCGTGCGCCCGTCGGCACCCGTATCGAAGAGACGGAACGGATGGTTAGCCAGGTGGAGCAGAGTATCCGGGAGGTCATCCCGCCCCGGGAGATCGAGACCATCAATGACATGATCGGGGTCCCGATTTTTTACAATCTCGCATTCGTCCAGACCGAGAATATCAGCGGAATGGACGCGGAGATACTGATCTCGCTCAAACCGGGGCATCGGCCGACGGCATATTATCAGAAGAGGCTGCGCGAGACCCTGCCGCGGTCCTTTTCCGGCTCTCGTTTCTATTTCCAGGCTGCGGACATCGTGACTCAGGTTTTGAACTTCGGTCTCACCTCGCCGCTCGATGTCCAGATCGAAGGCGCGGACCTCAACCGTTCCTACGAGTATGCCCGCCGGATGAGCGATGCCCTGCGCGAGATCCCGGGCACGGCCGATGTTCATATCAACCAGGTCCTGGACTACCCGGCCCTGCAGGTGGATGTGGACCGGACGCGCGCGGCGTCGCTCGGCATGAGCGAGAGCAGCGTGGCGAACAATGCCCTGGTCTCGCTTTCGTCGAGCATTCTCGTTGCGCCGTCTTTTTTCCTGAACCCCGTAAACAATGTGAACTACACGATCGCGGTCCAGATACCGCCAAGCCACATAAGTAACATTGACCGTCTCCGCTCCGTACCGCTCACGACTCCGTCGGCAGGCACCCTCCTGCAGCAGACCGCGCTTCCTTTGCCCTCGGCTACCCCCCAGGCACCGGCACAGACCCTGGCGAACCTGTCGACCATCTACCACGCGGCGAGTTTTGAGAACATCTCTCACTACACCGTTCAGCGGGTCCTTGACGTGGAGGCTAACGTGGAAGGACGCGATCTGGGCTCCGTTGCCGCTGACATCGAAAAGAGGATCACGGAAATGAATCCTCTTCCGGTCGGGACGAAAATCACGCTGCGCGGCCAGAACGAAGTCATGAACCAATCGTTTCGGAGCCTGGCCCTGGGACTGATCCTCGCCATTCTGCTCGTCTATTTTCTGATGGTCGTGCTCTTCCAATCCTGGATCGACCCGTTCATCATCTTGATGGCGGTCCCCGGAGCGCTGGTCGGGATCCTCTGGATGCTGGTCCTGACCGGCACGACCATCAATGTGGAATCCCTCATGGGATCGATCATGGCCGTGGGCATCGCAACGGCAAACTCCATCCTCCTGGTAAGCTTTGCCAACGACATCCGCGTGGAGACAAATGTATCGCCCGCGGAGGCCGCGCTTGAAGCAGGCAAGACCCGTCTTCGGCCCGTCTTGATGACCGCCCTGGCCATGATCATCGGCATGCTGCCCATGGCGCTTGCCCTGGGTGAGGCGGGCGAGCAGAACGCTCCTTTGGGCCGTGCGGTGATTGGGGGGCTTCTCCTGGCTACCTTTGTCACGTTATTTATCGTGCCGGTCATCTATACGCTGCTGCGGACAAAACCGCCCTCAAAGCATGAACTGGATGAACGGCTTGAAGCGGAGCTCCGGGAAGAAAAGGGCGCTTCATAGGTTACAGCTCTACAAAAGCTATCAACCATGAGTAGTCAACGACGGGTTGTATGAGACCCGGGAGGCAAGAATGACAAAAGACATTAAAGCATCGCAAGGCGCGCGGAGGCTCTTCATTACCGGCGTTGTTATTATCGCGCTCTCCGCGGTGGCGGTCGTGGTCCTGTTCATGAACCGGAGAATTTCTCTCGCGAATGAAGCAAAGGCCAGAGTTGCTGCTGTTTCGGCCGGCACAAGCGTGCGGGTCGTTTCCGCACACCGTTCTCCTGGAGAACGAACGGTAACGCTTACCGGTGAAGCGCTCCCCTATGCCATGGTGACCCTCTACGCAAAAGTCAGCGGCTATCTGAAGGAGATCAGGGTTGATAAAGGCGACCGGGTGGCTGCCGGAGATGTCATTGCAATCATCGAAGCGGTTGAGCTTGACCGTCAATATGATTCTGCCGCGGTCGACGCAGAGGACAAGCGCAGGGATGCGGTCCGTGAGAATACGCTGGTTGCGAAGAACCTCATTGCGCAGCAGGACGCCGACCATGCCGAAGCCGCAGCACGCGAGTCTGAGGCAAACGCTCTAGCCCTGAAGACCCAGAAAGATTACGAAACGCTCAGTGCGCCTTTTGCCGGCACCATTACCGCCCGTTTTGCGGACCCTGGCGCTTTGCTCCAGAGCGCCGCCAACTCTCAAACAACGGCATTGCCGCTCGTAACGCTTTCCCGGACGGACAAGTTGCGGGTCTATATTTATCTTGACCAGAAGGATGCGGCCTACGTAAGGATCGGAGACCGGGCGGAAATATCCGATGCCTCCCGTCCCGAAGTCATGCTGCCTGCCGCATCCATCACCAGGATCAGCGGGCAGCTAGACCAGGTTACGCGAACTCTTCTCGCCGAACTCGACGTTGACAATAAGCAGGGGCTGCTCCTGGCCGGAAGCTTTGTCCGGGTACAGCTTAAGTTCAAGACAGCGCCGTCCGTCGAAATTCCCGCAGAGGCGCTTTTGATGAAGGGGGACAAGGCTTTTGTCGCGGTCGTCACAGAGGGCAACAAGGTTCATTTCCGGCCCGTTGTCGTAGCGGACAGTGATGGGAAGACGGTCCGAATCGGTTCAGGGGTTCTGGAGGGGGAGCAGCTGGTTCTAAATCCCGGTTTCGATATCACCGACGGTATGCAGGTGCAGGTGGTCGAGGAATCCGCGAAGTAAGACAATCTGTCGTTGCGGAGAGGGCATTATTCCTGGGACTGAGAGGTTGTGCGTATTCCAGAGTGTTCGGACGCCTATTCCAACCAGTTTCGGGACAGTCGTTACGATCTGTGTCGTACACTGTTTCCGCTTTGTCCAGACGATGATGGCATTTTTCCCCCAGTACGTTCTTCATTCCGTAAAGAAGTATTCTGCCGCGAGGGCAAGTATTGTCACATACATCTACAAACCTGCAGAGGTGTTGACCAAAAAACAAATGCAGAATAACTAGGTGAAATGTTTACAAAGGAGTGGGGTAACTGATTCATAATATTCCCCAAAATTCAGCCTCACTTGTGATTGCAAGTGAGGCTTTTTTGTAACTTAATATAGAGGGTGGAAAATAAATATAACCCTACTTATATATAATAGAATTTTCCCGTCTAATGGCAGGGGGAACTATTTCACGTCGCCTTTCTTGGCCCCGCCCTTTTCCTTTTTATTCTTCCTGCCGGCCAAATACGCCTCCACAGGCCTCCATTCAAAGGTCACACTCTTCCCTGCAACGCTCGCTACACCCTTCACGGCAAGATTGACCAGGGCAGCGGCAAGGACAACGAAGAACCCGATCGGCAGCATCACGATATATGCAAGACCGATGAACGGTGCGGCTGCTATCCTGCCGACGCTCTTAGCTACGCTCCTCAACCCTCCACTCGCTTCGATATACGCCAGATCGTCCGCGCCAGTGTTGATCACGGTCCTGAAAGGCCTAGGCTTCAGGATTTCCCAGAAAATGAGGAAAGCGGCAATCGCCAGGAGCGACAGGATGTACTCGATTCCTTTCACATGAGTGACAAAATCTACCATCGTATACATAGTATTCTCCTCTCTAGAGATTTTAGGTGCCATCCGCACCCTTTCATTTGTTTGTTTCATGTGCTGTGCGCACGCTGTAACCCGTTACCTGCGCCGAGCGGCTACTTGGTGTCCCGTTTTTTCCCTTTCTTCCTGCCTGCCAAATATGCATCCACGGGCCTCCATCCAAAAGAAATGGTCTTGCCGGCCACGCTGGCCATGCCGCCCAGAACCTTGCGGCCTGCGAAGGCTGCCAAGGTCGCTATGCCAATAAACGGCAGAAAGACCACATAGAGCAACCCGATAATCGGACTCGACAACAGCATGACGCCTGTTGAGGCTCTGAGGTACGTTGTTGCATCGCTACCTGGAAGAACACCTTCCTGGGCTATGTCCACTCTCTGGCCTTTCCTTAAGTCCCAATACGTCCCCTTTGCTACCTTGTAGCCTCCCTTGTATGTAAGCATTTTATTTACCTCCTTCTCGTTTTTTCTCTCTTCTCTTGGTTCCACTATACCAAGAGCTTGCCAGAAATGTAATTGTAAGAACATCCTATATTG
Source organism: Nitrospirota bacterium (assembly GCA_963826885.1). Lineage (GTDB taxonomy): Bacteria > Nitrospirota > UBA9217 > UBA9217 > UBA9217 > JAJYKN01. The sequence continues at coordinate 385,450 of CAWGYL010000003.1, forward strand.
CTATGTATTGTATCTTAGGCCCAAAGCATCATGTCGGGGTGTATGGTAGCATGCTGCCATTCAAATAATAGGTTACTGAGTTCTCGTGACTCTCATACTTCAACGGGTATATGGATGCGATTAAAATGAAAACAAGAAAAAATGATCGTGTGAGAATGAAACGAGATTTTCCGTTGGACCCGATAATAGAGGGGGATATGATAGATATTCCATTCAATGACATTGTCGGAGTTGAATTTAGTGATTTACAGTATTGTACCGGTTGTTGGCCGAAATAGACGAAGATCTTTTCAATATTTGACAGTTGAGGACATCATAACCCGTTCCATGATCAAAATAGACGGTGATTTCTATAAATGCACTGAATGCGGGAAAACCTATTATAATGAATCGTCAAGAGCAGGGAGCACGAGAAATTCTAAACTCAAAGATATTCTTGGATAGAGAAGATAGCTTGGGAGTGTATAATGCAATCAGTAAATAAGCATGATAACGAGTAGGGAGGTTATTGTATGCAGATTTCAGAGAAAAGTAAGGACTAAAGGCTTGAACTGATAATCGTCATTTCTCGCGATGCCTGATGTCCTTTGGCTACAAGTGTGTAGTCCTCGTTGTTTAAAACAATCTTCAAATTCAATTTTATTTGTGGTACTATATTTCTCCATGATTAAGACAATCAAAGTACAGGACCTCGCTGTCGGCATGTACATCACGCTGCCCATTTCCTGGTTCAAGCATCCTTTCTTAAAGAACGAGTTCATGATAATATCCCAGGACCAGATCGACAGGATCATCGGCCACGGAATCACCGAGATTGTAATCGATACGGAAAAGGGAGACCGTACCGATGCCCATCTGGCCGGGGGGCCGGCAAACGTTCCACCAAAAACGTGGACGCCGGAAAAGCTGGTTCCGCCCGAATTGCGCGAGGCTATTCACGACAAAACGCTTCCGCCTGATAAAAAATCAAAGCTGGTCTACGAATCTTCGCGCGTTCTTGTGGAGCGGCTCTTTGAGGATCCGAAGACGGAAAACATCCGAGAAGCAAAAAAAAGCATCTCGGAAATCGTCGACATGATCATTGCCGATGACGCCACATCGAGGGAATTGCTCAAAATCACGTCTTATGACTTCTATACCTATACCCATTCAGTGAATGTGGGCGTCTTTTCGGTTTTGCTCGCAAAGTCGGTTTTTAAAGAGTCCGATGCCCATGACATGCACGAGCTCGGTGCAGGCTTCTTTTTGCATGACATCGGCAAAGTCCGCATCGACCCTGCCATTATCAACAAGCGGGGGAAGCTAACAGAAGAAGAGATGTACACTATGAAATCGCACCCTTACCAGGGGTATAAGATCCTGAAGGAAACCAACCAGCTGACCGAGGAGTGCATGGTCATTGTCATGCAGCATCACGAACGGGAGGACGGTTCGGGCTATCCGAGATCGCTCAAGGGGGAACAGATTCACGTCTACGGGCGCATCTGCTGTATCGCTGATGTTTATGACGCCCTTACTTCGGAACGTCCATATAAGCAAAAACTCAGCACATTTGAAGCGCTCAAGCTCATGAAAGAAGAACTACTGAATCACTTTCACCAGGAGTTGTTTCAAAAATTCGTTTTCCTCTTTACTCAATAACCCGTCAAATTGCCCAGAGCGTAACATCTGACTTCGGTGAACCGGTTTAACAGCGCTAAAAATGTTCTGACACCAGCTCCCCTCTCAAGAATACCATGCGGGTCCCCGTGGCGGTCCCAAACTCTGCGATCAGTGACGGAACGTAATCACGATTTTTCCCCTGGCTGTCCCATTGTCCACCTCCCGGTAAGCCTCGACTGCATCTTCCAACGAGCAGGTTCTCGCAATGCCAGGAGGTGTAAGTAGACCCTGTTCAAAAGCCGGCCGGAGACCTTCCAGAACATCGCCTGAAGCGATTATATCCAGTGCGAGAGTATCAACGCCGAACAACGTGAGGTTCTTGTGGTAGAAGTCAATTAAGTCAAAGCTCACCCTTCTTTCGCCTACGGATGTGATGTTCACCTGCCTCCCGCCCAGCCCCAACGAATTGAGTGCGGTTTCAAAGAGCGGGCCGCCAACGCAGTCAAATGCGACATCCACACCCTTACCCTGTGTAAACTGCTTCACTCGAGTCACGATATCGTCGGACTGGCTGCTGAGAGCCAGATCAATCCCTAGCTGTCGGGCCTTTTCTGGCTCTGGAACCTCGAGATCCACCGCAATAACGCGGGCACCTTTAGATTTCGCGATTTTGACGACTGAACTGCCGACGCCCCCGCTTGCTCCCGTCACGAGAACGGTCTCCTCCCCTTTTAGTTTGGCTTTTTCAATCAACCCGAAGAAGGCGGCGATGTAATTGATCCCCACACTGGCCGCCTCCACCATGGAGAAAGACTTTGGCTTCAGCCGAACGCCCCGCCGGGGAATGACGATATACTCGGCATGGCTTCCGTCTCGCGTGAAGCCAATGTCACCGCCAGCCGCCCAGATCTGTTCTCCGATCATCTCCTTATCCCCGGCGACGATAATACCTGCCAAGTCCCGTCCCGGGGTGCGGGGTAGAGTAGTTTGTTTCATTTTCCCCTGCACATTTCTCACATCGCTTGGGTTGAGCGAAGCGGCATGAACCTCCACGAGCACCTCGTCAGGTGCAAGGGTCGGCGTGGGTAATTCTTCAACGTGAAGCACCGCTCCAACATCGCCAAAGTTACTAAATCGCAATGCTTTCATGCTTCTCCACCTCATTTTGGTCAACCATCCGAATGCACCTCAAAAAGCAGGAGAGTGCTGGTTTAACCTGAAAACGTTCCCCTAGGATCTTAAATTTTTATCCTTCTGCGCCGTAAAATCTCGTCTCTTCAGGGCGGGGAGGATGTTAAGTCTTTTTATGCTTTATAAACGTTCCGTTCTGATACTCTTCGAACGCCAGCTGCAGCTCTTCATCGGTGTTCATCACGATCGGGCCGTACCAGGCCACGGGTTCGCCGATGGGCTTTCCTGATACGAGCAGGAAGCGCACCGGTAAGTCCTGGGATGAGACGGTCACCTGATCGCCGTCGCCGAAGAGTACCGCCATTCCGTTGTGGATATATTGATCGCGCTCCATGTCGAAATAGTTTACTCCCTCAACATCGTAGGCATAGGGATTCCTCTCATTACAGAAGACACCTTTGCCGCCGATCACGTAGGCGAAGACCGTATGACCGCGCGGGGTCTTGTGTACGAACTCGGAAAGGGCCGGGAGCGTGACATCGAGATACTCGGGCTCGATGACAATGTCCTTGACCGGGCCCTGCTTCCCTTCCACGGTCCCGCAGATGACCTTGACCTTCGCGCCGCTCTTCGTTATGACCTCAGGCACCTGCGAGCTCTTTATATCGCGGTACCGGGGATCCATCATCTTCTGGGACTTGGGGAGGTTGGCCCAAAGCTGAAATCCATCCATTACGCCTTCGCTGTCTCCCTTAGGCATCTCCTGATGAATGATGCCGCTCCCCGCAGTCATCCACTGCATGTCACCCGACGTGATGATGCCCTTGTTTCCCATGCTGTCGCCATGCGCGACGTCGCCTTTTAGAACATACGTAATCGTCTCGATACCCCGGTGAGGGTGCCAGGGAAAACCTTTGATATATTGATGGGGATCGGTGTTGCGAAAATCGTCGAGCATCAGGAACGGATCGAAGAGCGGAACCTCGCTGTTTCCGAAAACACGCCTGAGATGGACACCTGCTCCTTCGATCGTAGGCTTGCTTTTGAACACTTTTCTAATCTTTCTGTTCTCTGTCATCTGCAGTCCCCCTTTTTTTGAAAGAGTCTTTGTGACCTACTCTAATGGGAAATAAATGACTCCTCGTTATAAGCGAAAAAAATGGATTCGTGGCGATACTGATTTGTCCTCCAGAGCAGGGCTGGCAATGCCAGGAACCATCGTAATCATTATCATTATGAAACGCGCCATCTAAATTGCCCTGAGACCATGTCCCGCGCTGGGGCCTTCGGCGTAAATCTATTTTGACGATATCACGACCTAAGTGTATGTCAATCCGACTAAAGTATGTTCTTAAATTTAGAGTGCCTCATGGGGAAAGAACTGCTATCATTCCTTGCCGCTGCAGACTGCGATGAGTCCCAAGGGCATCTTTTTATGCGCCTGTTTCTCCGAGCGATTCAGCGAGCTAATGTTGCATTTAAGGAAATAATCCGAGAATGTGTAGAGATTGGAACAGGGGTGGTTCCTGGGGGCCATGTAAAGATCGATAGCGACTAACGATTTGTGTGTATGTTACAACCAGTTTTCCTCACCCTTGTCACAAAATTGACTATGCAAACTTGTAGGTGCAGCTCAGAGAGCCGGAATCGCCAAGCAAGTGCAGAATGCTGCTGAAGTTTTTAGTCAACTGTCCATCCACAAGTTATTATAGTTGCAGCTCCTCTAAACGCCAATAGTGCATTCAATAATTGTTATCGACCCATAACATACCCCATTCGATATCGTAAAACGTGGCATTTTGCAGTTTACGATAAACATATTCTATGTTAACATACGTACCTTGCATTTCACTCAACTCATTATGTGTGGTGACATAAGACCGAACCCCCGGATACGACACCTCAGAACTGAGCCATCAGAACCTCTTGGCAAGCAGGACTCGGTTTCAATCGCATCAGGCTGAAGCCTAAAACTACAACTGACACGGAGCATGGAAATGACAGACATAAATAAAAAACATTCTCGATATCGTCAACATGCCTTAGCGACGACTCTTATAGCCGCCCTTGCAATCTTCGGTTCTTTCGTTGCTTGTATCCGTTCAGACAAAAAAACCGCCACTGCCACTGAAAAAATTACTTTTGCCTATACTGTCCTGCCTGACGCTGCCCTCGTTCAAGTTGCCCAACAGCAGGGTTATTACCAGCAGGAAGAATTGGACGTGACTCCGCAAGTGCATCAAATAGGGAAAGCCGCTCTCGAAGCTGTCATGGAGGGAAAGGCAGATTTTGCAACCGTTGCCGAAACACCCGTTGTGTTCGCAATCTTGAAAGGGGGGAAAATATCCATAATCGCGACCATCAATACGTCCAATAAAAATATGGCTATTGTTGCGAGAAAGGACAAGGGTATTCTTTCAACGAGTGATCTGAGGGGCAAGAAGATTGCGACAACCTTCGGCACCATTGGTGAGTTTTTTCTAGACACTATGCTGATGACGAGCGGTATATCAAGGAAAGATATGAAAGTGGTCAACCTGGCCCCGGAGTTAATGCAGGATGCCTTGGTAAATGGCGATGTTGACGCAATTTCAACATGGAACCCTATCTTAATCCGTACACAAAAAGAACTGGGTGATAGAGGCATCACGTTTTACGGCGAAGATATCTATACGCAGACTTACAATGTAGTTGCAACGCGGGCATACATCAAAAAGAACCCCGGCACGGTCAACAAAATACTCCTCGCGCTGATCAAAGCCGAGGAATTCACCAGACAAAATCCGGCAGAAGCACAAAAGATCGTTGCTGACGTCAGCCGGACGGACAAGGGCTTAATCGGTGAAACATGGGATGTCAATCACCTCAGTGTAGCGCTGGACCAGTCATTGTTGCTGGCGATGGAGGACGAATCACGATGGGCGATAAAGAGCGGTTTGGTCAACAGGACAAAGATGCCAAATTACCTTGATTATATTTACTTCGACGGGCTTGACTCTGTCAAACCAAAAGCAGTAAGAATACTGCGGTAAGGCGGAAGAGGACTTATGCAGGTTAAGAAAAGACTGCAAATAAACGTTGCGGTTTCAGTTATAGCGGCTGGCGTCATTATTGCCATGCTGGCGACGGCGGCGCATCACGTCCTTTATGCGGTCGAAACATCAAATATTGCCGATGAAATTGTCAGGAGCGTATATCAGCGGAGTGAGTTTAGAAACGAATATATGCGGTCTACGAACGAAAGGGCGCGCGTGCAATGGTTTGCCAACCATGAGAAGTTTGATCTGCTGCTCAAATCCGCTTCGGAAAAATTCAGTGATGCGGAAGACAAAACAATTCTGGAGCGGATGGTCAAAGACCAGGAGCCCAGTAGGAGGCTCTTCTCAAGAATCGTAGAAAACAGAGAAAAGCCCCAATTGAGCCCCATCCTTTCTCAGGAGATTGAAGACACACTGGCCAGCCAACTGACCATGAAAAGAGATAATGCTATATTGGATGCACGCAGATTGCAGGAATCAGCAAGTCGGCGACTATTGTATTCCCTCCGGGTGTCCGGCTGGGGTATTTTTTGCGTGGTTATTATCCTGACCGCGACAGCCATAGTCAATTCCTGGTCTATGGGCCGGGTCATAACCAAACGCATCACTGCACTGCGCAACGGGGCCGTAATCATTGGCGAAGGAAACCTTGACCAACGGATCGATGTTACGGGCGATGATGAGTTTGCCGAGCTTTCGAAAGCGTTCAATGCGATGACCGCAAAATTGCGCGGGTCTTATCTCGAGCTTGAAAAAGAGATCGAAGAGCGCGTTAAAGTGGGTCAGGAACTGCAGCGACTGGCCACACTTCTCGAAGAGACCCAATCCATAGCTCACGTAGGCGGGTGGGAAGTGGACCTGGAAAAGAACACGCTCTACTGGACGAGTGAAACCTACCGGATCCATGAAACATCGCCGTCCGAGTATACCCCCACCGTCGAAACGGCCATTGCCTTCTATGCTCCGGAGAGCGTTCCAATCATCAGTTCCGCAGTCAGAGAGGCGATCGAGCAGGGCAAGGAATTCCATTTAGAGCTGCAGCTGGTTACCGCAAAGGGCCGGTTGATCTGGGTGGAAACCGCGGGTAAGGTCATCCGCAGGGATGGACGTGTCGTTAGAGTCCTAGGGGTCTTTCAGGACATCACGGAACGCAAAGGGGCTGAAGTGCTCCGACAATCGAGCGCCTACCATCGGAGCCTGCTCGAGGCGAGCCTCGACCCGCTGGTAACTATCGACGCGAACGGAAAAATCACCGACGTAAACGCCGCAACCGAGAAAGTGACGGGCCGCTCCCGCGAAGAGCTTGTCAGCACCGACTTTTCCCGTTACTTTTCGGAACCGGAAAAGGCCCAGGCCGGGTACCGGCGGGTGTTCCGGGAAGGTCAGGTCAGAGACTACGCGCTTGATATGAGGCAAAAGGACGGCCGTCTGACGCCAGTCCTGTACAATGCCTCGGTGTATCGTGATGGAGCCGGGAAAGTCGTCGGTGTATTTGCCGCGGCGCGAGACATCACGGAACGCAAAAAAGCTGAAGATGAAATCAGGAAATTGAACATGGAGCTCGAAGCGCGTGTTATCGAGCGCACGGCCGAGCTCGAAGCCTTCGCTTACTCCGTATCTCACGATCTGAGATCGCCGCTCCGGAGCATCGAAGGGTTCAGCCTCGCGCTTCTTGAGGATTATGCCGGCAAGTTGGATGACATGGGCAAGGATTACCTGAACCGTGTCCGGAATGCGACCATGCGCATGGGGCATATCATCGACGATCTTCTGAAACTGTCGCGTGTTACCCGCGCCGAAATGAACCGTGAACAGGTGGATCTGAGCATGGTCGCCCGAAGGATCGCGGACGATCTGAAGAATCGGCATCCTGAAAGACCGGCGCAATTCAACATCGCCGAAGGTCTGACCGCATACTGCGATGCGGGGCTCCTGGCCGTTGCAATGGAAAACATGCTTACGAACGCGTGGAAATTCAGTAAAAATGCCCCCCGTACGGTTATAGAATTCGGGGCCATGGAAAAAAACGGAGCGCGCACCTTTTTCATACAGGACAACGGCATAGGGTTCGACATGACCTACGCGAACAAGCTGTTCAATCCCTTCCAGCGGCTGCATAAGACGGAGGAATTCCCCGGCACCGGCATCGGCCTGGCCACGGTCAAGCGTATCATAAACCGCCACGGCGGACAGGTGTGGATAGAGGCCAAGGAAGATAAGGGTGCAACGGTGTATTTTACGCTATAAACCAGTCCCCGTATCGCCCTAGAAGTTGACCCGAGACTCTAAACTTGGAACTAAAAACTGGTATTTCGGGAGGCTTCAGGAAAACGAAAATTATTCTGTTGGTCGACGACAATCCTGATGACGTGCAGCTCACGCTTCGGGCGCTCAAGAAGGGTAATATCCTGAACGAGGTCGTAGTGGCGCAGGATGGAGTGGAGGCCTTGGAGTTCCTCTTCGGGACCGGAAAATATGCGGACCGCGACACAAAAATATTGCCCCAGGTAGTGTTACTGGACCTCAAGATGCCCCGCATGGACGGCCTCGAAGTCTTGTAGCGTATTCGCGAAGAAAATATTTCCTATACTTTAATGGGGAAATATAACTCAACCTGTATTCTGCAGCAGCTAACTATAAAACACATATTCGATACCAATCTGAACTCTTGCCATTTATGCATGTAGGAATGCGGTCGCGATTCATCCCCTCCATCAGTTTTTACTAAGAAAAGCTCCTCTTATCCCGCAGCATAAAAAAATTATTTACCCCAAAAATGCATAGTTATAACTTAATTTATTGGTTAAAGCGATATTCCATTACGTCACTTTCGCCGACATGGATTCATAATATAGTCATTGAAATTAAAGTTTAATTTAGAAAATGCCGATAAATAATAGGGACGCTGTTCTTGATAAATACTTTAACTTTGGGGTGGAAGCTTTTGAGCTAAGACAGAACATATTGGGATATATGAAAGTGGCAATTAATTTATCACATTTTATCCCGTTTGTGGATGGCAATGATTGCTTTTGCAATTTCTTAATCCGACGATTGATCGGAGTTCTGACACGGACAAATATATCCAAGTCGTTGTAGGAGAACAAAAAAATGATCAACACCACTACTCCCCAGATGCATTCTATCAATCGCTGGCATTTTATCTTGATTCCGGCAGTTTTCTTCGGCCTATTTGTCATAGTATAGAATACTTATCAAGGATTTATCTGATTTGGCGCAAATTTACATGAAGGATTGTAGGAATTAAGCATTGCCAGTATGATGTTTGTTTTGGTCCCGCAGCCTACTGCAGATAAATTAGACGTATCAGGAGTTGGAATGACTGCTTCCAAATATAAGATTAGAAAGGTTCCCGGACCTTTAATCGCTATATTAAGTATAATCTTAGCATGCGTCGCTTCGTCATGGGCTGAATCCTCTCTGAAAGAGATAGCGCCTGAAAAGGTAAACGCGGTTATTCACTGCAACTACGCGCCAATCACTTTTTGGGACAATAATGCCAGACAACCATCCGGTTTTGGGGTGGATATTATCAACAGCGTGGCCAAGCGTGCAGGATTGGAGATTAGCTATATTTGTAAACCCGGCTGGCCGGAGATGATAACTTCGATAGAGACCGGCGAGGCGGCTATCAGTGTCCTGCTCAAAAGCGAGGAGCGCGAAAAGACATTGTTGTTCAGTTCTCCTGTAGACATAACCTATCTATCCTATTTCGCCCGTTCTGAAAGTATGGTAAATCCCGACATAGTCCCTCTGGGGTATACTGTGGGCGTTATTAAGGGTAGCCGGACCTACGAGCATCTAAAAAAACAGGGAGTGACAAATCTCTCTGTTGAGGGTACATATCAGGAAGGAATTTTCGGTCTTCTTGCCGGGAAAATCGATTTATTCGCCGGGGAAGAATCGCTGATTCAAAAAAATATGAGGGAAAGCGGCCTGGAAGACCGCATCAAGAAGATCGGAAAGCCTTTCTCTGAGCAGGAAAGATGTTTGGTAGTACGCAAGGATAATGTGCAATTACAGGAACGGCTGAACGATGCTCTGCAGGGTTTTATTGGAAGCCCGGCATATCAAGAGATCTATATTAAATGGTACGGCGCGCCTACGCCGTACTGGACAACCAATAAATTTCTTGCTGCGAGTGGATTATTTCTGCTCTTCGCCATCTGCGGCATGGCATACTGGCGATACTTATCTTTTTTAAAAATTAACAGAAAACTAGTCCTCTCTATCAACGAACGTAAACGGACTGAAGAGAGCCTGCGAGAAAGCGAAGACAAGTTTCGGTCTATATTCGAACAGGCGATCGACGGTATCATGATCGCCGAAGCGAAGAGCAAAAGACAACTTGAGGCAAATAAATCTATATGCACCATGCTCGGATATACTCGCGATGAGATCCTCAGTCTGAGTGTTGATGATATTCACCCGAAAGAGGCCCTGCCCTCCATTCGGAGCCTATTTGAAAAGCAGCTGCGCGGCGAGATCTCCCTCATTGTTGATGCACCGATGCTGAGAAAGGACGGATCAGTCTTTTATACAGACATCAATTCTACCCCTGTGATTTTGGGTGGAATACAATGCCTCGTTGGTATCTTTCGCGACATCACCGAGCGTAAACGGATGGAGGAAGCGCTGCAGACGCGGGGAAAACAGCTTGCTGAGTCACAACGGATTGCGCATATTGGGAGCTGGCAGCACAACCAAACGACCGGTCAGGTGTTCTGGTCTGATGAACTATTTCAGGTGTTCGGGCTTGATCCAAGGAAGGACCGTGCAGACTTCACCATATTCTTACATATGATCCATCCGGTTGATCGGAGTGCATTGCAAAAAGCCATTGAGGAAGCGGTGCGACTGCGCAAGCCTTTCAGTATTGACTATCGGTTCATTTTCAGGGATGGCACAACCAGGATTCTCCATTCTCAGGGGGAACTTATTCATGACGATACCGGCACGCAAACGATTTTAAGCGGAACCTGTCAGGACATAACTGAACGCAAACAGGCTGAGGAGAAAATCCAGCAGAGCGAGAAGTTCATCAGGAGCGTCCTCGATACTGTGGACGAGGGATTCATCGTCGTAGACCGGGACTACCGCATCCAGACTGTCAACAAGGCATACTGCAAACAAGTTGGCGGCAGCGATGGAGAGATTGTCGGACAGCACTGTTACGAGGTCTCTCACAAGACCAACCGGCCCTGTTATGAAGAAGGTGAAGATTGCGCGTCACACCGAGCATTTGAAACGGGCAAGCCCCATTCGGCACTTCATCGCCACAAAGACGCCAATGGCAATATCCTCCTTGTAGAGACCAAAGCGTTTCCTATAAAAGATCCGTCTGGCGCCGTAACCTCTGTCATCGAGACGATCAATAACATCACAGAAAGATATCTGCTCGAGGAAGAACGGCTCAAAACGCAAAAACTCGAATCTATCGGCACACTGGCTGGCGGCATTGCCCATGACTTTAACAACCTGCTCCAAGGAGTATTCGGCTATATCTCCCTGGCAAAGATGACTGCGAAAAATCCGGTGAAGAGCACAGCAGCCTTGGAACAAGCCGAGAAAGCACTTCATCAGTCGGTTAATCTCACAAACCAGCTTTTGACCTTCTCCAAGGGTGGTAAACCAGTCAAGAAAAAGGTCGATCTTCGACCGGTCATCGAAAACTCCGCAAAGTTTACATTGAGTGGCTCCCGTTCCAATCTCCGCCTGAACATCTTCGAAGGCCTGTGGCTGACAGAGGCGGATGAAGGCCAGTTGGGGCAGGTCATCCAGAATATTGTGCTGAATGCGGATCAAGCCATGCCGGTCGGCGGCACAGTCAAAGTCACTGCTGCGAACATAGCAAAGGGCGATGCATCCCTCCACCTCGGACTTACAAAGGGCGACTATATCATGATAGCCATCCAGGACACCGGCGTTGGCATTCCGGAACAGTATCAGAGCAAGATCTTTGACCCCTATTTTACGACCAAGGAGAAAGGAAGCGGGCTGGGGTTGGCAACTTCTTACTCAATCGTCAGAAATCACGGTGGTATGATCGATGTTAAGACGAAATCAGGTGCAGGAACGACAATCACAATATACCTTCCTGCGATCGCCGGCGAGGTCCGGACGGGATCCGCAGAAAAACAGCAGGAGCCTTCCCAATCGAGGAAAGCAAAGATCCTCGTTATGGACGATGAAGAAGTCATCAGAAATCTAACTAGCGAACTGCTTGTCTTGCTGAGACATAACGTTGACGTTGCAATTCGCGGAGAAGAAGCCTTGGTAAAATATCAAAATGCGCTTGATGTCGGGAGCCCCTTTGACATCGTTATCCTCGATCTCACGATTCGGGGAGGCATGGGTGGGCTAGAAACGATCCAGCACTTGCTCAAAATGGATCCTCAAGTTAAAGCTATCGTGTCGAGTGGATACTCCGATGATTCGGCAATTGCGAATTATATTTCACAGGGATTCAAGGCTTTTTTGAAGAAACCCTATGATGTTAACGCTCTCGGCGAAATCTTAAATAAGATGCTTAACAGTTAATATTTCATTCTGTAATCTACATTGGATCTCCCGCGAAGGGTATTTCTTAACTGACATCTCCGTTAACGCGAATGCGTTGATTCCCCGGATGCACGATATCCTTTCAGACCAGCTTACTCTCGGTGTCGGAGACATCAATAAAGTTCTTTTCCACTAGATTCGAGCTCTTGTGATGGGCAGACATCGTCTGTGTTTTTCTTATCGGTTAGCCACGCTGAAACTTAAAAAAAATTATATTAGGTGTAACGAAGTGGGAACCCCTTTTAAATATTAGCAAGAAAAGCCTGTTGCATTGTGACACGCATGCTCGCTTTCTCTATCACTTCGTAGCTTATTTCTTCGAGGAGATGCGCCACGTTGATAAAGGCCCGCAGCACATCAGGATCAAAGTGCGAGGGTGATGTCCGTCCATCCCCGTCAATGATTATGTTGCATGCGGTTGCATGGTCAATCGAAGGCTTATACGGTCTCTGACTCCGTAATGCATCGTAAACATCAGCCAGCATGACAATCCTTCCTTCAAGAGGGATTGCATTCCCTTTCAGGCCGTTCGGATATCCCGTCCCGTCCCAACGCTCGTGATGGTTCAATGCGATAGATGCAGCCATCTGGACAGCAGGGTAACATGAATCCGCCAACATGCCTGCACCCAGAACGGTATGCTTTGTCATGACATCAAACTCGTCTTTCGCCAGACTGCCGGGCTTTAGCAATATATTGTCTGGAATCGCTATCTTGCCGATATCATGCATGGTGCTGGCGAACGACAAATTATTAATGAAATTTTGTGGTTTGTTCATTGCTTCGGCAAGCTTGCTGGAGTACATCCCGATCCGTCTAATGTGCGAACCGGTATCATTGTCACGAAACTCCGATACGACGATGAGACGCTGGAAGAGTTCTGTGCCCATATGCTGCATTGTGATAAAGGCATCGTTCAATTGCCGGGTCTTAACCTTCATGTCGCTCTCAAGGATTGCCTTATGAGTCTTATCAGCTTGCCTGGCTTTCCTGAAATCGATCGCCCGCTTCACAGAACTCATCAGTTCTTCGGGATGGTAGGGCTTGGTTACAAAGTCAAAAGCATTTTTTTTGACTGCAGCGATCGCCATGTCGAGTTCAGCATATCCCGTCATGAGGATGACGGGCATATCAGGATCTATATCGTGAATTTTATTCAGGAGCTGAATGCCCGTGATGTCCGGCATCTTGATGTCCGACAGCACGGCATCAAATTCTTCAGTGCATATATTATTGATAGCCACCTGTGGGTCTTCGCAGGAGACAACATTGTAACCCTCTTCGCGGAACAGCAACGAGGTGACCCTGAGCGCAGCCTCATTATCATCGACAATCAGCAGTGAGTCCCGCAATAATCCGCTCATATGCACCTCTTTCTTTGGCGACTATGCCGGTTGTTTGGCCGTTACGCGGCAAAGATCGATAAGGCCGAAATTGCAGATTTCTCTCAGCAGCTGTTCTCGACTAACAGGCTTGACAATATATGACGTGGCACCGCCCTTATAGTATGAGGCAAAAACCGTTTTGGGGGAGTCCAGTGCCGAGATCATAATCACCTTAACCTCATTGTGATTGTTCAGCCCTGCCGATTTTTCAAACTCACGGATCTTCTCCAGTGCCTCCTGCCCATCCACCTTCGGCATCATGATGTCCATGCAGATCAGATCGTACGGCTTCTTATCCTCCCATGCAAGTCGATAGGCTTGGATGGCCTCGCTGCCGTCAACGGCGATATCACAGTCTCCAAAGGGTGAGATGATATCCTTCAGGATGAGGCGTGATACGAAATCGTCTTCTACAATCAAGGTCTTCATGTTGATGCCCTCCCGGCAATCAAAATTATTTTTCTGCGTGAGACATTGGCGTACCTGTCACTGCACCATCCATGTTATGTTTAATCCACTCGTCGTGAAGAAGTTCAAATAGCGCTTTTGACCGTTCAAGATCACCTTTCCTTGCGGCAAGCTGAATTCTGAACGCATCATCGGAAATCTTTGCGCAATTCGCGGCTTCGGCGATATCCTTCAGCTTCTGCGCATATTCTTCAATAAGAAGATCGTTCCGGAGGGCAACTGCGTTTTTTAACTTGCGGATACATTCACGCACATCCAAAACGCCGCTGTCATTGTCTTCTCGCGGGTGGCTGTTTTTTTCTTCATCAGGCCTGACAGACCACGTGATCCAATCATCAGAGCCTTGTTCATCAGATGCCCTTGTTTTTAACCGCTGAAGTCCAACCCGCACGGTAGCCTGAAATGTACTACCCTTTCCGATCTCGCTATCAACCCGGATATGACCACCCATCATATGCGCCAGTCTGTTTGCAATGCTGAGCCCGAGTCCGGTGCCGCCGTATTTCCGAGTGGTCGAACTGTCAATCTGCCGGAAGGACTCGAAAATCAGGTTAATGCGATTTCCCGGTATTCCAATGCCTGTATCGCGAACAGCAAAGCGCAGCAAGATCGAGTCATCGTTCCGATTATCCGCTGTTACGAAGATCATTACTTCACCGTGATGGGTGAACTTGATCGCATTATTAGCCAGGTTCGTAATTATCTGTCTCAGACGTCCGGCATCTCCAAAAAGGAGGTCTGGCACCTCAGGGGGGATTGTGCACAGGAAGCTCAAACCTTTCTTGCGAAGTTCCACGAGAAGGGGACTAACAGAAGTCTTTACGGTTTGTCTCAAGCTGAAGTCGTACTCGTCCAGGTCGAGCTTGCCTGATTCGATCTTCGATACATCCAGGATGTCGCTAATGAGGCCCAACATTGCATGAGCCGATGTTTTGCACATACTGAGATATTCACGCTGTTGCCGGGTCACCTCCGTATTGAGCAGCAGGTCCAGCATACCGATCACTCCGTTCATGGGGGTCCGGATCTCATGACTCATATTTGCCAGAAACTCCGATTTAACGCGAGAGGACTCGAGCGCCGTTATTTGTGCCTGCCGATTCTCCTCCTCCGCTTTCTTTCGAACGGTGATGTCCCTGACAATGTGGATCACCCCAATCAATTCGTTCTTGCTGTTGAGGCGCGGGATCGCCCTGAATTCAAGGTGCTTGTTCAGGTGCGGCTCGAAGGTTTCAAAATTAATGGGTTTTCCGGTTAGTAACGAAGCGCAGGACGGGCACCCTTGGGGAGGTGCGTCGGTCCCGTGGTATAGCTTGCAGCATTTTGACTTGCCCGGAATAAGCGATGACATCTGCAGGGCTTCCCGCGCGGATTTATTTGCAAAAACGATGCTGTAATCTTTATCATGAATGGTGATCATGTCTGTTATTGTGTTGAACGTATTTTCCCAGTCCTGGGCGGATTGAAATACCGTTTCTTCAAGCACGGTTACCGCATGCTTATTATCCTCTTTCCGGTCGAATTCTCGAACCGCCCGTTCCACAGTATGGATCAGCTGCTGAAGCTGGTCAGGCTTGATAATGAAATCAAAAGCCCCTTTTTTTACGGCCACAATCGCCATGTCCAGATCCGCTTGCCCAGACATCAGGATCACGGGGATGTCCTGGTTCTTTTCATGTATCTTCTCGAGAAGCTCCAGGCCGGATAGCTCAGGCATTTTAATGTCTGAGATCACTGCGGAATAAGAGTTCATTTGCACGAGCTTAAGGGCAGTTACGGGCTTGTCGGAAGAATCCACTTGGTATCCGTGAAGCTTCAACATCTCTTTGAGGGTCTCCAACACGGTCGTATCATCGTCAACGAGGAGGATCCTCTGGTTGGCATGAATGTTCATCTCGTCACCGCCTCATACGACACTTTTCGGGAGGTCCACATAATTTCTTGCGCCATTCTCGAAAGAGGCGCTACTTTGTCAACGCCGCCCAACTTGATAGCCTCGTTCGGCATGCCAAAGACAACGCAGGAGTCCTCGTCCTGAGCAATCGTATAAGCCCCGGCTTCCTTCATCTCGAGCATTCCGCGCGCGCCGTCATCACCCATGCCAGTCATAATTACGCCGATGGAGTTCCTGCCCGCATACCGGGCTGCTGACCGGAACAGAACGTCCACGGACGGACGGTGGCGCGACACAAGCGGCCCACTTTTGATCTCGACATAATAGCGTGCCCCGCTCCGCTTAAGCAGCATATGGTAATTCCCCGGAGCTATTAACGCCTGCCCGGTGAGCACCGTATCGTTATCCTCTGCTTCCTTGACCGAGATATGGCAGAGGCCGTCGAGCCGTTTTGCGAAGGCTCTCGTGAAGTGCTCCGGCATGTGCTGGACGATCACGATGCCCGGGGCATCTGGCGGCAATGCTTCAAGAAAAATCCTGAGCGCCTCTGTGCCGCCGGTGGATGCCCCCACAACAACAACCTGCTCCGTGGTCTGTACCATTGCGCGGGAGGCGGGTTTCTCGATCATTACATCGGCGCTCAGCTTTGGCGACACGTTATGTACTGTTGCTGATATTTTCCTGATCCGGGCCAGGGAGGCAGCTTTTACCGCGTCACAGATGCGTATGCTGGATTCATGCAGGAACTGCTTGGTTCCCAGCCTGGGCTTTTCGATGATTTCCACAGCCCCATACTCCAACGCCTTAAGTGTGGTCTCCGAACGGCTGCCGGTGAGGCTTGAGCAGATGACCACGGGGATAGGGTGCTGGCTCATTATCTTCTGGAGGAACGTAATGCCGTCCATGCGCGGCATTTCAACGTCCAGGGTAATGACGGTCGGTATCTCATGCCGCATTTTGTCCGCTGCCACGAAAGGATCAGATGCAACGGCCATGACCTCGATCCCGGGGTCGGCTGCAAGGATATCCGCAAGCGTCTGGCGAACCACCGCGGAATCATCGACTATGAGTACTCTGATTTTTTTTTTCATTTTGGCATTTTATAGATCGTCGGGGCTACTGAAACCAGGGGCAAATCCATGCCGTTGAGGGTTTCGGAGTGTCCCAGAAAAAGGTAGCCGCCCGGCGTTAGGTGGCGACAAAACTTATCCATCAGTTGCTCCTGCATGGGCCTGTCAAAATAGATGATGACGTTGCGACAAAAGATTACATCAATCTTGTCACGTAAGTTGAAATGGTTATCCATGAAGTTGAGTTTCTGAAAAGTGATCTTTTGCCGGAGCCAAGGCACAATGCGTACGAGGCCCTTACGACTGTCCTTGCTTCGCAGCAGGTATTTTGACTTTAGCTCCTCAGGGACGGGGGACACGCTCTCCTGAGGGTATATGCCCAGCCTGGCTTTCTCCAGCACACGAGTGCTGATATCCGTAGCCAGGATCGAGAAATCAAAGCCCGGCCGGATCCCTGCAAATTCGCTCAAGACCATTGCGAGAGTGTACGGTTCTTCACCGGTGGAACAGCCGGCGCTCCAGACAGTGAGCAGTTTCCGGATGCTCCCTCCATAGGAACTGATCAGTGCTGGCAAGGCCCGTAATACAAGATACTCAAAGTGGGATCGTTCTCTGAAGAAGTCTGTCTTATTCGTGGTAATTGCGTCGATACAGTGAGTAAGTTCGCTGCTTTTCCCTTCGTCGGAGAACAAGTATTCACAGTAATCTCTGAACGAGTTGATGCTGAGGGCCCGCAGGCGTTTCTGCAGCCGGGATTCGAGCATGACTCTTTTGGAAAGAGGCATTTTGATTCCGCATTCCTCGTGAATGAACGTGCTCAGGCTGTGCAGGTCATCACTGGACAGTGAGGGCGTCCCGAAAACGGCTTTTGATGATGTGTCTGTGGTGACCATAGGAGTGTCATCCATCTAATACGATTCCAGATCAATAGCGTCTAGTACAAAGACTGTATCGGAAGCCCGCGTGCTCCCCTCCCGATCTCCCCCTGGAAGCAGGTGGAACTGAAAAATTCCCTCCCCTTCAAGGGGAGGGCTAAGGGGGGGAAGGGTACATGGCGGCAATTTGACAAAGTGGCATTACACCACAACCCCGTCGGTGTTTTGCAGGTCGGACAGCTCGTCTGGCGAGAATACCTTGTCGATGTCAAGGAGCATGAGAAAGCGATCATTGTGCTTCCCCATGCCCTTAATGAAATCAGTTTTCAGGTGCGTGCCGATCCGCGGCGCCGGTTCAATCTGGTCGTTTTCCAGATCCATCACCTCCTGGACGGAATCCGCCAGCACGCCGAGAATGACGCTCTCATTGTTGACCTTCAACTCGGCGATGATGACGCAAGTGTTCACCGTCTTCTCGGTCGCCGTCATCCCGAACTTCAGTCGGAAATCGATGACCGGGACAACGCTCCCCCGGAGATTAATGACGCCACGCATGAAATCGGGCATCCTTGGAACTCTGGTGATGGTCGTGAAGTCCAGCACTTCGCGGACCGTGGATATGTCAAGGGCAAAGATCTCGTCCTGGAGCTTGAAGGTCAGGTACTGGGTCGTTTGACTTATTTCTGCTACGCTCATGGAAAGCCTCCTTTACGATTTCGAATTTTAGATTGCGGAATGGAACCAAAAAAGTGCTTGGTTGATATTTACCCTGTTTCCAAATTCGCAATCTGAAATAGCATTCCGCAAGTCCTAGTATTTATCGAACTCATTGTCCAGTTTATCGTGGCCATTGCCGTTGCCCATATCGATTTTGACACCGCTGCCCACAGCAGCCAGTTCCCTTGGTTCCTGAACTTCCCGCTTCTTCGCAAAGGGCTTGTGCGAAAAAGGCGCATGGGCTACCTTATGGGCAGTGAACTCAGGATGGTCCTTTTTTGTGGCCTTGCGCGATTGGTAGTCCGTAGTGTCGATCAGCGAGGCGATCAGGCTCTGGAGCTGTTCTGCCTGGCCAGACATTTCTTCTGCTGTTGAAGCAAGTTCTTCCGACGCGGCAGCGTTCTGTTGGATCACGGTGCTGAGCTGCTGGACCGCCTTGTTGATCTGCTCGACACCCTGGTCCTGCTCCCTGCTTGCGGTGCTGATCTCCTGCACAAGCTCGGCGGTCTTCTTGATGTCCGGCACGAGCTGGTTCAACATCTTGCCTGTTCTTTCCGCATCCTTTACACTGCTGGACGACAACTGGCTGATCTCTGCCGCAGCCTCCTGGCTCCGCTCCGCAAGCTTCCGGACTTCCGATGCCACGACCGCGAATCCCTTGCCATGCTCGCCTGCCCGTGCCGCCTCGATGGCCGCATTCAGGGCAAGCAGGTTGGTCTGACGGGCGATCTCCTCGATGATCGAGATCTTGCTCGCGATGTCATTCATGGCGTTCACAGTCACCGAAACGGCTTCTCCGCTCTCTGTGGCGTCACTCGAGGCTTTTGCAGCGATCTTTTCAGTCTGTAGAGCATTGTCCGTGTTCTGCCTGATGTTCGCGGACATCTGTTCCATGGACGAGGTGGTCTCCTCAACTGAAGACGACTGCTCGGTCGATCCTTGCGATAGTTCCTCGGAGCTTGAACTTACTTCCTGGCTTGCGGCTGCGACATTGTCCGCCACGGTCTTTACCTCGCGCAGGACGTTGGTCACACTGCGCGTGATAAGGAAGGCCATTACAAATCCGACAACCAATGCGATGACACCCAAAGTGATCATCAGGATGAGGGCTGTTCTATGGGCCTCTTGCGCTTCAACGAAACGGAACTTATTGCGGTCCTCCTGATATTTTCCATCTTCGTCAATCGCATCGAGCCATTTTCGGACTGCGGGCCGGGCATCACTGAGCATGAAAGCCTGGGCCTCGGCATCCTTTCCGGCCAGGGCTAGCTCAATTACCTTATTATTCGTAGGACGCGCTGCTTGCTGTGCATCATTGATCCTGCCGAGAATTTCCCTGCCTTTGTCATCATTGGTAAGTTTCTCGAGTTTGGCCAGCGCCTCACTGTACTTTTCGCGTTCCGTGTCGATATCTTTATTGAATTCAAGGCGTTTTGCGTGGTCTTTTATCAGCAGAATGTTCCGGAGATGTATGGATACCTCGCGGACAGTATTGCCCATATCGCTGATAACCACCAGACGCGCGCTGTTGACATTCACAATCCGATCCAGCTTATCCTGGATCAACTCCATCCTCGAAATGCCGACAAGGATCAAAACGATTAAAAGCACCATGATCGATCCAAACCCTAACGTCAACCGTGTACCAATTTTCATCCTGTTAAACATGACTGATTTCTCCTTTCGCTGCGGTTATTAATTTTAGCCCTTTTGATTATTGCCTCTCAACGTATACCGTCGAGCGTTGATCCCGCCAATGTCTCTCATTATCCTGATCCGTGTGTGTCGTTAATTGCCATGATTGTGCATGTTCGTTTCCTTTTGCTCTGTCTGTTGAATCAGTCGTGGTACATCCAAAATAAGCGCGACGCTGCCGTCTCCCAGAATCGTTGCCCCGGATATGCCCTCGATATCCTTGTAGACGTGGCCGAGGTTCTTGATCACTGTCTGGTGTCCGCCGATAACGCGGTCTACCACGAAACCGGTCCGCTGTCCGTCCATGGAAACGATCACAATCTGTTCTATGGACGGCCTTTCTCCGGTGATCATGAATTGTTTGCGGAGCCTTATGTAGGGCACGACCTGTCCCCGTACGTGCGCCAGGTCCCTCCCATGAGACGCATTAACGTCATCGCGGGTCAGTTGCACGCATTCCTCCACCAGGTGAAGCGGTATGATGAACGATTCCGCGCCGATCTTGACCAGGAGCCCCTCGATAATCGCGAGGGTGAGGGGAAGTTTCAGTGTTATCGTTGTGCCCGAACCTTTTTCGCTGCTGATCTCGATTGAGCCGCGCAGGGACTCAACAGCACGTTTTACCACGTCCATACCTACGCCGCGGCCTGATACACTCGTAACCTTTGTCGCGGTGGAAAAGCCCGGCGCGAGGATGAGCGAAAAGATATCCTTTTCCGTCAGCTTGGCATCGGAAGATATAAGCCCTTTTTCTACGGCCTTTGCGCGGATCACAGCAGGGGAAAGGCCCTTGCCGTCGTCTTGGACCTGTACGAGCACATGGGCGCCTGAATGCCTTGCGTACAGGCGGACCGTGCCAATACGCGGCTTGCCGGCAGCCACGCGATCCTCCGGCTGTTCAATACCGTGATCGATGCTGTTCCTCAGGATATGTACCAGCGGGTCATTCAGCTTTTCTATGACCGTTTTGTCCAGCTCGGTTTCCGCACCCTCTGTCGTCAGCTCGATCTCCTTGCCGAGCTCCCCGGAGAGGTCGCGTACTAGACGCTGGAATTTGCTGAAGGTGGACCCGATGGGCAGCATGCGGATGCCCATAGTGGTGTCACGGAGCTCGGCAGTGAGACGTTCTACAGCCTCGGCGATCGCAGGTATCTTCGTTTTCTTTAACTTGCCCGCGGTCTGGCTGAGAAGTGACTGGAGCGTAACCAGTTCGCCCACAAGATCAACGAGTTTGTCCAGCTTCTCCGACGACACCCGGATGCTCGATGCGGAATCCGCAGCCTGTTTTTTCGCTTGATGCGCTCTCAAATGCTGCTGCTCAGCAAGCGCGGAAGTAATGGTGTCCGCTTCCAGGGCACCCATCTCAACAAGGACCTGGCCGAGCCTTTTTTGAGCGAAAAGTCCCTTTTGGATGATCTCGGGAGTTACCTCGCCTCGCTCCAGGAGGATGTCTCCGAGTTTCTTCTGTTCGGCACCGTCGTTATCAACCGTAGTCTCAATGAGGTCGATCTTCACCTCGGCGTCATCCTGAATAAAGAGGAAAATGTCCCTCACCGCATTGAGCCCTTTACGGGTCGTGAGGATCACGTTCCAGATCAGGTAGCAGGATTCGGCGTTCAGCTCATCCAGGGACGGGACATCCTGTGTTCGTGCCGTGATGGTGCACTCACCCAGGCGGCAGAGTTCGTTCAGCAGGCCGAGGGGGTCAATGCCTCTGAATGCGATGTCCTGGGGCGGGCGGAAGTGGATCCTGCAGGTGATCTCCTGGCCTACAGATTCCGGCTGCGGGATCTCAACAACAGAGGGAGGGAGATGGTCTCCTTTGACAACCGTAGGCTGTGCAGGGATAAGCTTGCGCAATGAGGCTATGATTATTTGGGCCTTGTCCTTATCGTCTTCCGGTGTGCCTTCGGAAGCGTCGAGCAGGGACCGGATATGGTCCCGTGACGCAAGGGTAAGATCGATGAGTTCTTTTGTGACGGGAATTGAATTGTTCCGGACCAGGTCGAACACGTTCTCGACCTCATGAGTGAATTTGGATATCGTCTCAAACCCGAACATCGCTCCGGAGCCCTTGATGGTGTGCATGGCTCTGAAGACCCTGCCGATGAGGTCAACATCATCAGGCCGTTCCTCCAGCTCAAGCAGCGACGTTTCCAGCTCGGCAAGCAGTTCACGGGCCTCTTCCTTAAAAGCTCCGCGGTGTTTATCCTTGATATCGCTCATATGCGGGCCTCACTTTTCATTCCAGGGACAGGTTTTGTCTGCAGGGCACGAGGCAGTGCGGCCATAACCGGCCATGACGATAGCGTCCCGGAGCGCCTCGGGCAGTTGCCCGCTCAACGCCAGATCCTTGTCGGCCTTCATTGCAAAGCGGTGTGCGGAGCAGAGCACCTGAAGGCCGAACAGATCCACCTTACTGACCCCCGTCATGTTGAGTTTCAAAGAGTGCCGGCCCTCTAGTGCGTCAAGAAAAAATCTTTTCAGTTCTTCCGCGTGATCGATGATCATCTCACCCTCGATGACCAGAGAACCGGATCCGCCTGATTGTTCGACTCGTGTCTTAAGCATGGCGCCCCCTGTTATTTCGCGAGTTTATTGACTGTTTCCAACAAGGCTTCCGGAGAAAAAGGCTTGACGATCCATCCACTCGCACCGGCCTTTTTTCCCTCCTCCTTTTTGTCAGCTTGTGATTCCGTCGTAAGCATGATGATGGGGGTAAATCTGTTTGCTGGACTTCCCCTGAGCTGTTTGATCAAGGTGATGCCGTCCATCCCAGGCATGTTGAGATCGGTTATGACCATGTCGATCTTCAAGCCGTTTGATTTGGTCACGGCATCTTTGCCGTCAACTGCGACGATCACCTCAAAGCCGGCGCTGGTGAGGGTATACTCAACCAGCTGTCGCATGGATGCGGAGTCGTCGGCTATCAGTATTTTTTTGGCCATTGCTTTCTCCTCCTTGGATACGGTGTGGGGGCGGTTCGTTTGTATTTGCTCATTCAGCTGCCCTGCACGGTCAGCGGTTTCTAGCGACAGATTCCCGAAGGGTCCTTCGCTCTGCTTCCATGGTGTACATCTGTTCCAGGTGGGAAAGGTCGGTGCGACCAGCCAGACTGCCGGCGGCAGTGTCTCTGTCAAGTTCACCTAGTTTTTGTGCGGTTTCGACCAGTTCGGTTTTGAGCACCTGCAGGGGTTCTATGACGTGCTCGATGCGTTGCCGTGTTATATCCTGAAATTGCATGGACATGAGGATCCCGCTGACGTCCCGTGCAAGCGATTCGCTTTCACCGGTCAGTTCCTCGAGCTCCTTTGTCGCCGTGTGGTTCGCTTCATCTATTTTATTCAAGGCGTTCACGACAACCAGTTCTGATTCCTCTGATTTACGGCCGCTTTCGGATATCCTTTGTCCGGTCTCTGCATACATTTCTTTTATATTGTTATCTATGGTGGCGATGCGCCTTCGTATTTCAAGCGCGGATGCATTCGACCTGTCTGAAAGTTTACGCACCTCATCGGAGACTACGGCAAAGCCTCGCCCCTGTTCTCCCGCCCTTGCTGCCTCGATGGCGGCATTCAAGGCCAGCAGATTGGTTTGGTTCGCGATGGATTCGATCTCGTTCACGATAGCGCTGATATTATTCATATGCGCAATGATCGCTTCCATGTCCTTGACTGACTGTGCCTCGCGGTCAGCACTAGCCTTTATGCTGTCAATGACCTCCAGAAGCGTTTTTCTAATGATATCGAGAAGCGTGCCGCTGTTGTCATTACCGGAATAGGCGCTGAGCGACTGTGACGTTTTTTTGGCTTGGGACCGGGACCGATCTACGATGCTCATGAATCGGTTCCCGAGCTCGAGGGCCGCTGTTTCAGTCTGCTGCATGACCTCTCCAAGCTGTCCGGTAAGCACCGGGATGAGCTGCGCCTGCTTGGACAGGAATCCTGAAAAAGAACTCAAGGAAGAATCCCGTTCCGATCGGAGCTGTTTCAACGCGTCTTCGTGTTTAGCGAGGAATAGGCTGGTGTTGTGACGTATCAGTCGGTAGGTGAAAGCAATAGTTACCGAAAACAGTATGCATGCGAGGAGGATCCGGGATGCCCCGCGTTCGATAAAGACGGGCAACAGCATGGAGAGCATACCGACTGCAATCTTCCCGGTAAGTTTCCAGTCAGGGTTCATATGAGGTCAACCTTTTTCCTTCCGCGACTCGAACTTGTGCAGGTTTGAATGCGAAGTGGCCATGGTCATTCGTGGAGAACAACTGGTCATTGCCGTGGTTATAGAGCAAGTGTTGTGCCACTCATGATAGTATTGTTTTTATGGAGGAATGATCTCGGGCCGTTTAGCAGTGAGTATTGCAATAACCCATAGTATGGCAAAATGCACGTGCGTATTGATCCGAGTGAAGAGAGTGTGGGACTAGTACCCCGTAAATTTAATTGTTGATGGTTCTGCACCGTTATTCCGGCTAAAATCGTGTCGGGGTGATGCACGAAAAGGGTGTCCTATACTCTAGAATCTGTTTCAAAGTACTACTCTTGGCAAGATTGAGAAATGATGTTCATAAACTAAGCGAGTTGACAGTCGCAAAGATCGTCAAAGCGCCAGGCATTTCAAGGGAAGATTTAAAAGGAGAGCTATACATAAAAATAACGTGAGCAAATTGGTTGTTTCGGAGTCGGCGGCGCTGGATGGCGTCCTTGACGCGGGTACCTCTTCAAAATTATCGTCAAGTTGTAACGGGACGATGAGAGAGGCCACAGTCTCACGGTCGTCCTTTGCCTCACTGCAGTAAAAAAGGACTAAACTGTTATGTTCTTCGGAAAAAAAACTCCGTTTGCTCAATTTGCCCAATTCGTGATAAAATCGCTGTCTATGAAAACAACAGATCTTCTTCAATCAATCATGGATGTTTCTCGTCAGGCGGGCTGCGCTATTCTCGAGGTCTACAACTCGGATTTCACCGTCGAGCGGAAAGAAGACAAGAGCCCGCTGACCATGGCAGATACGAGGTCGCATGGGATTATATCTGCTTTCTTAAAAAAACATTTTTCCTTTCCGGTCCTGAGCGAAGAGGGCAGGGACATCCCATACGAGGAACGGAGGAAGTGGGGATATTACTGGCTGGTCGATCCGCTTGACGGTACCAAGGAATTCGTAAAGAGACAGGGTGATTTTACCGTCAATATCGCCCTGATTCACGAGGGCAGGCCCGTTGCCGGCGTGATCTATGTCCCTGTAACGGGCGTCCTTTATCACGCTCAGAAAGGCGGGGGAGCGTTCAAGGTCGAAAACGGCAAAACGACAAAGCTTCCCGTCAAGAGGGAAAAGGACCTCTTAACTATTGTTGGGAGCCGTTCACACGCGACACCGGAACTCGATCAGTATATCCAGGAAATGAAGAAAAGATATGGAGAGATTGAGGTCATTTCCTGCGGCAGCTCCCTCAAATTCTGCATGATCGCCGAGGGAAAAGCGGACGTATACCCAAGACTCGGTCCGACCATGGAATGGGACACAGCAGCCGGTCAGATTATCGTCGAAGAGGCGGGCGGGCAGGTTATCGAGTTTGAAGCGAGAGCTCCAATGCTCTATAATAAGGAAAATTTATTGAATCCCTTCTTTCTGGCCATCAGAGGCAACCGGTATTTTTAGAGGATTTTCAGGAAAGTCTATAGAAGATTACGCCTATTGCGTAGGCCTATAGGGACAGGTTTTTACATTGCATCCCACCGTGTCATCTTCTTCGATGCGCAAGCCTCTTAAAAGCATACTTAGAAACAGCGTCCCCAGCCCCTGCTTCTAAATGGGACTTTCCCGCATCTGGAGGGCTTATACCTGAAAGGGGAGGCATGCATGCGGAAACTCTTATAAGCAGATGGGCGGAGATTCTCGAAGATAAACCGAGGGGTCAGTTACTGTTTGGCATTTGCCAATAGGAGCCGGGATTTTTTCCCCGCTTTTGACAATGCACGTTAATCTTTAGATGCGTCCAAATGCTTTTTTGATGAAGGACGGGTAACACGATAGTGCGTCACGCCGGGGCTAGGTAGAAATGCTAAACTGCTTGATCTTCCGTATGATCGTTGAATAGTCGACCTTGAGTATTTCCGCAGCTTTCTTTTTGTTGCCATGTGTGAAGATAAGTGTCTTGTGGATGGCCTGTTTTTCAATTTCCAGGAGGCTTTGGTCGGGACGGTCGCTGTCCGGACATTGTTCGGAACCAATTTGTTTCGCGGTAATGAGAAACTCTATCCGCTCGGGCATGATGACGTCAGCCTCGGAAAGGAGCACCGCCCGCCTCATAACATTTTTAAGCTCCCTTACGTTGCCCGGCCAGGAATACTGTATGAGCAGTTTTTCGGCCTCCGCGGAAAAGCCCCTGATTTGTTTTTTCAGCTCCGTTGCCGCCTCATTGCAGAACCGTTTTGCCAGGAAGGGGATATCTTCCTTCCTCTCCCTGAGCGGCGGGATGATGATCATAAACTCACCGAGCCGGAAGAACAGGTCTTCCCGGAATAATTTTTCTGCCACGGCTTTTTTAAGATCGTAATTCGTCGCAGCGATGATCCGGGCGTTTATATCCACTGGCTCAGTGCTCCCCAGAGGATAGCTTTTTTTTTCCTCTACGGCCCGGAGAAGCTTGCTCTGCACAAAGGGAGACATGTTCTGCACTTCATCGATAAGCAGGGTGCCGCCTCTCGCAAGCTCGAAGAGGCCCCGTTTTTTCTTTTCAGCGCCCGTGAACGCCCCTTTTTCAAAGCCGAATAGTTCGCTCTCCACCAAGGTCTCTGGTATTGCACCCATATCAACCGTGGTGAATGGGCCTTTTTTCCGAGTGCTCAGGTTGTGGATCAGGCTTGCTATATAGGACTTGCCTGTTCCGGTCTCTCCCTGAATGATGATAGAAAAATCGCTCCAGGCAACCTGGTGTATCTTCTCAATGACTTTTTTGATGAGCGGACTCTTCCCCAACAGCCACTCAAGGGATTCTTCCACCTCGGTATTAAGCTGCTGGACCTTTTTTTCCAGTTCTCGTTTCTCCAGCGCCTTGTTCACCGTTATAATGAGATGGCTGTAATCAGGCGGCTTGAGCATGAAATCATTTGCCCCGAGCTTGATGGCCTCGACTGCGGTTGGGACATCGCCATGGGCGGTGACGATGATGATCGGCATAGTGGGATCGATCTTTCTTATCGCCCGCAGGGTCTCAATGCCGCCCATGCCGGGCATTTGCAGGTCGAGGAGAGCGATGTCGGTCTTTATTGTTCGGACAAGATCCAATGCTTCATGGCCGCCGGAAGCTTCGACAGGGGAGAATCCCTTTGCCTTCAGGATCTCAGAGAGGACCTTACGTACGTGCGGGTCATCATCTATAATAAGTATTCTATACATGAGTAAGGATCATTGAGAGCTTCGGAAGCGGAAACAATTTTGTGATGGCATGTAAATCGAAAATACAGAATTTGTAAAGCGCCATTCCAAATTGTGGCATCCGGCAAGCTTTATAATTTTCGGTCCTTCCGGCACGAGTGTGGGTATCACCAGGTATAGTAGTAAAACGCCATTCCGTGGGCGGGGTGAATCCGCCGTTTACTTTGCTAATAATGCCATCTGAGCATTTCATAACCTATAGCTGTGCCGCTCATCAAAATAAAATAATTTAGTTTCCTTTTCCGTTTGTCGGCTGCACGAGCTTTTCGATCAGTGAGTGCAGCGCTGCGGGCTGAATTGGTTTTGTTATATATCCCGCCGCCCCCAGTTCCATCCCGCGTTTTGTGTCATCGTCCTTGCCTTCCGTGCTCTGGATGATGATCGGGATGTGCGAATAGCTACCGAGGGCTTTTACTTTCTGCAGAAATTCAAGCCCACCCATGATTGGCATGTTGATGTCGAGCAGTATCAGACCGATATCCGGGTGCTGCGGCAGCAGGTCCAGAGCTGCCTGGCCATTTTTTGCCGCTATGATGGTGCAATTGTATCGCAGAAGGGTCATTTTATACATCTGCTGTATCAACGCCGAGTCATCAACCACCAAGATTTTGCTCAACATATCAAATCTCCCCGATTACTTGTTGTATGATGGAACGATTACGTGGTTTCCTTATCTTCGCTCTTCGGAATATATTTTAACGCCTAATGTCATGAGCAATTTTCTCCGGGATTCGGTCTCACCGTGGCACGCACGATGCCCATGCGGAACGCCCTGCGCAGTATTGTCCTTTAACAGGTCGAGAAGGCTCCGTTGTGATGCAAAAAAACCAATTTTGAGTTCAAATTCCAAAGCCGGTCTTCTACTGCCTTGGTTCTTGACAGGAAAACATTGAAATCTTACACCAAAGATCGTCAGGCTAGATACAAAAAGCCTAGCATTTTGGTAGGATAATCGCAATCAGGGATTCCCTATATTTCGCTACGATTTCCCCGGGCAACAGTTGCGAAATTTGGAAACTATTGCCATTATCTAGAGGGTGTGAACGCCATCAAAGCGATGTAAGACCCTCGCGTATAGCAAGCTTAGTAAGTTCGGCGATGCTGTGAATATTGAGTTTCTCCATGATATGCTGGCGGTAAGATTCGGCCGTCTTTATGCTGACTCGAAGTACGTCGGCTATATCTTTTGTTTTTTTTCCCTCTGACAAGAGTTGCAGAACTTCGCGTTCTCGCATAGTCAGACTAAAGAGAGAAGATAATTCGCTCTTCGGGATTCGTTGCACGTAGTCTTTGATAACAATTTCAGTTATTTTCGGGCTGAGATACGTGCCATTCTCTGCCACGGTACGCACGGCATGGACGACTTCCTCAAAGGCGCAGTCTTTCAAAAGGTATCCCGATGCACCGGCATTGATCATCTCGAGCACCGTCCGCCTTTCAGTATGCATAGAGAGCGCGATGACCTTCGATTTAGGGCAGATCGATAAGATTTGGCATGTTGCATTAATACCGTTCAGTCCGGGCATTGAAATATCCATGATAATGATGTCCGGCATCAGTTTGGCCGCCAACTGGACAGCATGCTTACCGTTTTCTGCTTCTCCAACGACAGTGAAGTCCTCCTGCTCCTCGAGCAAGGATCGAAGTCCTTCGCGCAGCAATCGATGATCGTCTGCAAGCAGAATCCTTATAACCATGATTTACCCTCCTGATTCATCGGCTATGTACTATTTATTGGATCGGCATCGCCAGGATTACCATTGTTCCGGAACCGGGCTTTGTGTCAATTTCACAATATCCACCCAACCGTTTCATCCTCTCGCGAATCGTAAACAAACCGAACCCTGTTTTTTTTCTGTCAACAGTCAACATGTCAAAACCGGTTCCATTGTCCGCAACAGTGACATACATCCTGTCAGCTGACCTGGACATGGCAATTTCGACGTTGTTAGCTTGTGAGTGCTTGACAACATTCATAAGAATTTCGCGTACGCACCTGAAAAGAAGATAGCGGTTTTCACTGTCGATATGTATCGACTGGCCATCGTCTTTAATTACGATTTTTAGCTCATGCGTTTTCTGGAACGCCTCTGCAAGTGATTCAACGGCCGGCTTAAATCCGATCTCGACAAGAATAGGCGGATTGAGTTCTACCGTTAAGGACCGCGTATACTGTATTGTCTTCCCGATAATCTCTCGTATTTCCTCAACATGCCTGAGCATGTTCGGAGTGGAGAGAGATCTCTGGAGCAACCCCAACTTGAGTTGCAATACTACGAGATTTTGCCCGACATAATCGTGCAGGTCCGCTGCTATCAGGTATCTTTCCCGCTCCTCGACCCTCGATTCGAGCGTCGACATCTCAGTTGCCGCGGCATAAAGCTCCTTTTGATAGTTCCTGATCTTTTCTTCCATGCCCTTTCGTTCACTAACGTCGCGGGCGATAACGAGCACAGCCTGCTGACTGCTGAATACAAATGGAGCAGCCGCAACCTCGGCGTCCACCATCGTATCGTCCGGTCGTCGATATCTGACCTGAATGTACGGACTGTTAATCTGCTTCTCTTCAACCTGGGAGCATATCTTCAGCAAAACGCCTCGGTCGTCTTCATATACAAAATCATTCATTTGCCGCCCCAGGACATGGGAAGAATCGGGGGCACCCAACAGGATTGTTCCCGCTGCGTTCGTGAAAGCGACTTCTCCTCCCTTCAGCACGTACACCCCGTCAGGAGAGAGATCGACAAGCTTGCGATAGCGTTCTTCGCTTTCGCGGAGAGATTTTTCGGCATGATCGCGCACCGTGACCATTGTATTGAACGCCGCAGCCAGATTTCCAACCTCATCCCTGCTATCTACCGGCACAGGATCGACGTGAAGACCTTTTTCCATCGCCTTGACATTTTCGGTCAGTTTTTCTAGTGGACGAGTAACTTTTCTCACTGAAAAAAAGACAATAACTATGCTGGAAATGATAAAAATCAACATTACGGCGGCATTTTCCCGGAGGATGGTGTATATGTGTTGACGGTAAGTGTCTTTGCTCAATACAATGCGCACATATCCAATGACTTTACCAGTCTTGTCCCTTGTCGAGTCTCCAAAATAAAGCGTTTCATCTTTTTTTGCGGTGGATTGGAGCATGACCGGCATGATAAATTCAAAGTCTTTTAGCGATTCACTGACGCTCAAAGATTGGCCGGTGTTTAGCGCGGATACTGCATTACCAGGGATCGAAACTCCTTCAAGATCAGACGGATTTACTCTTTTCACCAAAAGAATTTTTAAATCGGCGTTATAGATTATTACTGCGACTACATTTTTCAGGCTGATAATACTTTCCGTCATGTCTCTGAGTATCTGCTTGTTCTCCGAATAAACCCCTACCATTGAATTTTTAGCAAGAATTCCCGCAAGCATTTCCCCCTGTTCCTGGAGGCTTCTATTTTCTTTCTGCCCTTCACGGATTACTGCAAATAACGTGAAAGCTGTCAGCACGACAACGATGACAACAAGGAAGGCAGAAATCATCTTGAAGGCGACGCCTTGTCCTAAGGCTAATCGGAATTTTCTACTCAACTGTATCCACCTCTGTAAGGAGCCCCTCCCTGATTGTGATCCCCAACTTCGTTGCCATCTTCTTATTAACCGTCAGGTGTGATTTTCGAGCATAAGCGGTGGATTCAATTGATTGTCCCGCCAATACTTTGTTGACGATTGAGGCGACCTGCTCTCCCATGTCATAGGGATCTATGTCCAGTGATGCTACCGCCCCCATCTCTACATATTTCCTTGAAAAAGTAAAAATCGGGATGTCGTTCTGGAATGAAAACCGGAACATATAATCGACAATCTCACTGGTGACCACTGTCGGATCGGGAATAAGCCATAAGATATCGATCTTCTGCTGCATCTCTTTCAGGACGGCTGGTATCTGAGAGGGATCATTCACTTTTTTAGTCACCAGTTCTATCCTTGTCGAGCCTGCAGCGACAATCGCGTTTTCAACGAACTCCGTGGTATTGCGCGGGTCGTAGATAAGTCCGATTCTCCTGGATTTTGTGAAAAGAGCAGTCATGGTGGATAAATAAGTTTCGGGAGATATATCTATGCTGACGCCGGATATGTTCGGATTCAAGGGAGGTGTAGTCTCCGATGGCATTACCATCGTGTATATTACCGGCGTGTCGGTAATCGTCATAGCCTTCTTGAATGCCGCTGTGCCGATGGCAACAATCGCCTTGGGATGATTGTCCAAGATATTTTTTTTGTCCTCTTCCCCCTTGAACTTCACTTCTCTCACATCACAGTCGCATCCATCACGCAGTCCGTTAAATACATCTTGGTAAGGTTTTAAATCGGCGCTTTTGACGACAACTATTTTTTGTGTTCCTGCACTGATGGCGCTTGTAGGGGTGATAGTGTGAAAAGATGCTATTGCGAGGAGGAAAACTGCTATGCGTGATCGGTTTATAGTGACCATGGTAGTCACCTATGCGGCCTTACAGATCATACCGGATGTCCTGCGATACAAGTGTTCCGAGCGTCCGGTCAAAATATTCTTTCTGGCAAATAACGCCATGCATGTTCCCATCGCGTATGGCTTTGATATACTTGCAGCCGCCGAAACAGAGAGGCAAGTAGGCGCATTCGAGACACTCAGCGTTCTTCCAGACGTCAAGCCCGTGGGATTCACGATAGTCGATTAAACCGCGTTCGAGATCGCCTACGCGGTACTGTTCTCTACCGATGAGTCCCGGACATTTGTAAAGGGTACCGTCGTAGTTCACCACGAAGCTATCCTTGAAATTTGCGAAGCACGCCGTGGGCATAATCTTCCGGGTGCGATATCCATGACGCAGTATTTCTTCCCTTAGGAAGACCGCTGCGTCACTGATCCATGGTTCGTTGTTTGACTCACACCCATCGTGGAAATCGGCAGGAGCGAATTCGCTGCTCTCGTTTATGACCGGATCGAATTTTATGACGGGAATCCTGGCGGGAGTAAGGCCAGCAGCAGCTAGATTATCAAGAAGGCGCGGAAATTCCCGGAAATTATCCTGTGTATAATTGCCGCCAAGCTGGACGGTAGTCATATCGCAGACTTCCTTGATGTTTCGAAGGATTGTCTCAAAAGAACCCCTGCCGGATTTGAAGGGACGGTATAAATCGTGGATATCCTTCGGTCCGTCCAGGGTGATTTTCACACCCTGCAGACCGAGAGGTTTTAATCTCTTCACGACTGAAGATGTAAGTAATGTGCCATTAGTTACCAGCGTAAATCCATACTTGAGCCCTCGCTCCTGCGCGAATGCGCCTATGCGGTCGGATATCGAGACAATGCGCTCCAGACTCAAGAGGGGCTCGCCGCCATAGAATACGATCTTGATAATCTCTTTGCCCGACAGGTCGCTCCTCTTAATAAAGTTGACAAACTTGTCCGCCGTTTCGTCGGACAGGTAGACTTTGCCTTTTCTTTTGCCCTCGAAGCAATATTTGCATGCAAGGTTACAGTCCATGTTCAGGACGATGATGAACTTGAAGGTCTTGTCGAGGTCATTCAGTTCGCGGATGAAGTCTCGCATCTTGCGCTTTTCTTCTTCCCTGCTCGAGACGAGGATCCCGAGGTCAGTTAGTATTTCCTGATTTTCCTGGGAAAGGCTGCCTTTTTTGATATCCTCGATTAATTCGGAAGGTATGAGGGCCGCAGCTGCATTCTGTGTGGAATAAGCGATAACAGAATCAGCTGAGTCTTGAGAGGTAAATAATTTTGCATAACAGGATAGTTTCATATTTTTCCCAAAAATATGTGTGCTAACTTTATTTTATAAATAAGAATGAGGGAGAGCGGAGAGCTCTCCCTCATAAAAGTTTGACCTACCAAATCAAGGGAATCAGCGCACCGGCGCAACAGAAATAATCAGGGCCAACTTTTTTATCTACCCCTTTTTTCAAAACAATGATGCGTTTTTGCATTGCACTTCACCTCCTTCCTTATATTTAATTTGTTCTGAACTAAAACAGATAGCGCACGCCCGCCTCTACCCATCGGCCCGGGTTTTTATATGAGTCGGACACATATTGCGAGCCGTCGAAGATATTATGAATGTCTGCAAAAGCTTCAACCGCAAGACCAGCTACGCGAAGGTTTTTTGCAATATGGAAATCAAAAATGAATGAACCATATTTCCCGTTAAGCGCAGGTTCAGAATTCCAATCGATATAGTGCCCGCTGAGCAATGCCCGAATTGAATTGTCATCATAACGGAGACCGACATCGTAGGTCCGCGTTGGAACGTTCTGTATGGTTTGGCCCGTGTTCGGATCTTTTGCATTCATGAAGGCGGCACCCGCGGAAAGAGAGGTATGAAGAACGGGCTCGGTCTTAAGTTCGACTTCCATACCCTGCCTTTGTTCTTTCCCTTCATTTACCGATGTATATGTCGTACTCGTAACCGCTGATGTTGTAACGCCACTTTTTATGTCATGCTTAAAGACAGACAACTTCAGCCAAAGATGGGACACAGCGGTAGTTTCCAATCCCGCTTCATAAGATACGTCTTCCTCCATTTTAAGATTTGGATTGGACACATGCAAAATATTATCGCCGTATGTTTCCGCTAGCGATGGCATATTGAATGCTTTGGCCGTATAGGCCCGGAGGAGCGTGGTATTTAATAATTTGTAAGTCACGCCAAGGCTCGGGCTGGTAAAATCTCCATTTGTGTTGGTTTGGTCATATCGTATACCGGGAGTTATTGAAAGATGACCGATCGATACCGTATCGTTGATGAAGAGTGCGCTTATATTTAATTCTTTCTCGCCGTCCGCGATAGTATTAGATGTGAGCTTCTTGGAATCATAGTCCACCCCAGCCACGATATTCTGCTGCTGGTGCTTCCAGGTGAGCTTTGCGCTGGTCCCATATCCATCGTCAATGTATCGATCATTTGACAACTGGGCACCCGTGCTTTTTTGATAGTCATAATATTCGAAATCCTCACGTAAATGCCAGAAAGAAAGATCGAACACCGTTTCTTCATTGAGCTTGGAATGTATCGATAAAGACGATGACCATGTCTCCACGGTATTATCGATGAATAAATCAAAACTGGGGAAATCCGAAGCCCCTCGCGTGACATTATTGTACCCCATTGTCAGTATTGCGCTGGTGTTCGTCATGAGATCATAGGATAATTTTGTATAGGCGTTATTCCCGGTAAATTGAGTGTTTTTCATAAAGCCATCCGTCTGAAGCCTTCCGGCAGTCACATAGTACCCCAGGCCGTCCTGTTTGCCGGAGGTTTCAAGCCGCACATCGTTTGTATTGCGTTCTCCATAGGATGCTGATGCAACGCCATGAGAGCCTTCCTCATTCCCTGACTTTGTAATGATGTTTATCACGCCGCCAAGGGCCGATCCCCAGGCCGAGGAAGCAGGACCCTTGATGATCTCGATTTTTTCTATATTTTGCACCGGGATTATACCTACGTCTGTCACATTATCACTGAGGTTATTTAAAGGAATTCCATCCATGAATATGGAAACTTGAGTTTGATCCGAGCCCTGTATATACGCGACCGCACTGCTGCCGGGACCGCCGGTCATGAATACCTGCACTCCCGTAACAGTATTCAATACATCCGCAAGCGTATGGGCATTCATGAGTTTGATATCATCTGCCGTTACGACCGTGATGTTTTCGGCAACTTGAGTTACAGACTTCGGACCTCTCGTTGGGGACTCTACAACTAATTCTTCTTCCTTAAAGTACATGAGCAGGAAGTTTTTGTCTTCGTCAGACTGTGAATATGCAATGGAAGAAAAAGCGAGAAGAATGCCGACAATCGATAAAATTTCATGAAATGGCCTGACGAGCAATTTCATGACAAATTACCGTTGTGAAACGGCAAGGTTAAACTGCATAAGGTTCGTGAAATGGCTCTAGATGATTTGGCAGGCACAAACAATTTCTCAACCAAGGCGAACCGCGCAATCGCTGGTTTTTTTTTCAGCACCGTCATGGGCTCAAACATATTAGGCATTATACACATTGTCCAGGTAATTTTGTCATAAGGCCATTTTTGCAGAGTGAGTATTTTTATACCTCATATGCAATGATTTTACAATCTCAAAATTAATGGGTTATCGGGAAAAGGGCGGTTATGCGGTTTTATGACGCGATTCGGGGCTTCTGAGTTTCCTGCAAACAATTGGAACTCCTGTTAAAGTTATTATCCGTTTTGCCGATATGAAATAGCAGAGATCATCTCGAAATAGTGGCTCCGAAATCTCCATGATTATAAGGAGATAGCACACCTGGTTAGATAAAGGGATGACAAAAGGCTACATCCATGAACTGGTTGTTGCGGGCAATGCTTGTTCTCATAGCGCAATGCCATCAGGAAAAACGAAACACAAAATAGGGTTTCCCCGATTGACAGGATAAGCTTCATAACAATAAAATAAAATACGCCGAGGAATCAATTTTCGATGGGCGAAAGGAGAATCGTAGGGCGTGGATACTCAAGGACGCGGAGAAGGGCGTCACGCTCCAGCAGGATGAAATGGCCCTCCAGGCCATGAAACGGAACTGGCAAATTACTAAACCGGCTTCACGGAGGTGGTCTGGATGATCCGGACCGATGCGATCAAAAACTACCCAGCAGGCCAGCGACACGATCAGCGAATACCAAGGATCGGATCCACAGGATGTCAAAAGACCTGGCAGATGAGGCGAACAAGCGGGAGGGACCTGTGAGTGCAGCGGAAACAATAGAGGCGACACAGTATCTGACTTTCAAGCTCGATGACGAGGTTTTCGCGCTCGATATATCAAAAGTGCGCGAGGTGCTCGACTTCACCACCATTACCAAGGTGCCCACGACACCCGCGTTCATGCGCGGCGTGATCAACCTGCGGAGCAGCGTGGTGCCGGTAGTGGACCTCAGGCTCAAGTTCGGGATGACCGAGACCGAGAGGACGGTGAACACCTGCATTATCATTGTCGAGGTGACGGTGGACAACGAGACCATGGTCTTGGGGGCGCTCGCGGACTCGGTGCAGGAGGTGCTGGATCTCGAACCGGGCCGCATCGAGCCGGTGCCCAGGATAGGCACCAAACTCAATACCGCGTTCATCAAGGGGATGGGGAGACGAGACGACAAGTTTATCATCATCTTGGACATTGACAAGGTGTTCTCCGTGGACGAGCTTACCCTGGTGCAGACGGAAAAAGCGGAGGCCGACAACGCTCCAACGGCGAATCAAGGATAGTGCTTGTTTACGGCCGTATTTTCCAGAAAGGAATATATGAACGACATAGAGCTTATAGCGCCGTACGGAGGCAGGCTGACTGATCTTGTTGTCGCAGATAAAGACCGCGCAGCTTGGAGGGAGAAGGCGGCGTCTCTGCCGTCCATCCAGATATCTCCACGTGCTCTCTGCGATTTGGAGATGCTCTCGGTTGGTGCCTTTTCTCCTCTGGACCGTTTTATGGGGGAAAAAGATTATCACGCCGTCTTGAAGGACATGAGGCTGGCGGACGGAACGCTTTTTCCCATTCCCCTGACGCTTCCGGTCGCGGAGACAAGGGGCATTACACGAGGAAAAGAAATAGTTCTTCGCGGGCCCACCTATGAGATGCTCGCGATCATGCGTGTCGACGAAATATATGACTGGAGCCTGGAAAAAGAAGCCACCGCGGTCTTAGGGACCATGGACTCAGGACATCCTCTCGTGGCCGAGATGTATACGTGGGGAAGGTTTTATATCTCCGGCCCTCTCACGGTGCTGAACATGCCCCGGCATTACGATTTTCCGGACTTGAGAATGACGCCGGAGAAAGCGCGAGCGCGGCTGAAGGAAATGGGGCGGGAGAACGTCGTTGTCTATCAGCCGAGGCATCCCATGCACAGGGTCCACGAATCTCTGACCAAGAAGGCCATGGACGAGGTCAACGGATCGCTGCTCATCCAGCCGGTCGTCGGGATGCCCAAATACGGTAACCGGGACCACTACACACGGGTGAGGTGCTATAAGACCCTGGTCGAACACCATTTTGATCCGGCTCATTCCCTTCTCAGCTTGATCCCTCTCGCCAGGCGCGTGGCCGGACCGCGCGCCGGTCTCTGGCACGGGATCATAAGCAGAAATTACGGAGCGAATTTCTTCATTGCCGGAAGAGACCCTCATTGTTCGGGGGACGACGCGCACGGAAAGGCCTGGTGCGATTCCTCAGACGTACAGAAACTCTACCGGAGCCATGAAGACGAGATAGGCGTGCGGTTGATTCCCATAAAAGAGATGGTCTATATGCCGAAGGAAAATACCTATGAGGAATCGGCGAAGGTCGTACACGGGAATGGTAAACAGTACGTAAGAGTCGTGGGGGCCCAAATCATAGAAGATTCGTTGTTTAACGGGCAAGCACTTCCGGACTGGTTTACTCGACCCGAGGTTGCGCGCATCCTTCATGAGGACAACCCTCCGAAGACCAAACGAGGTTTTTGCATATGGCTGACCGGCCTGCCCTGTTCGGGAAAGTCAACGATCGCGGAGGTCCTCATCGAATTGTTGATGGCAAAGGGTAAACGCGTGACGTTCCTGGATGGTGACATTGTCAGAACGCACCTGGCAAAAGGCCTGGGCTTCAACAAAGAAGACAGGACCACCAACATCATCAGGGTGGGCTTTGTCGCTTCGGAAGTCATGCGGCACGAAGGCGTGGCCATCTGCGCGCTCATAAGCCCCTTTGCGGCCGCGCGAGACAACGTGCGTGCCATGATCGGTGAAGACAGGTTTATAGAAATATTCGTTGATACGCCGATCGAAGTGTGTGTGCAGAGAGATGTAAAAGGGCTGTATGCAAAAGCAAAAACAGGCCAAATGAAAGGTTTTACCGGGGTGGACGACGCCTATGAGCCGCCCCCGACTCCCGAGTTGCGCATTAATACCGTAAACATGACCCCTGAGCAAAGCGCGGAGATGATCATCGGGGAACTGGCGCGGAAGGGCTTCATCGCCCAAGAGTTCCGCCGGGAACTGATGTGCTTCCCCGTCGGCGAGCCGCAGGAAGCGAAACCGCGGCTAATTGTTGACTAGCAGGCGCTCGGGGACTGACTTGATGTGGATAAGGTTTTCTCAAGGCCGAACTTGCGGATGTACGCTGTGAAGAAGAGAGGCCGTGTTATATGCAGGAGATAGAACTGAATAAAAAATTTAATACGCAAAGTGCTGCACAGGCCGTGGACGGCGGCACGGAGACATCATTAGCGTCACTATTTCTCCTGTTCTTCAAGATCGGGTGCACCGCGTTCGGGGGCTTCATGGCCCTGATATCCGTAGTACAGGATTACATGGTCAAACGCAGGGGGCTCTTGACCGAGGAGGATATGCTCGATGGGATTTCTCTCGCCACGATTCTGCCCGGCCCGGTTGCCGTGAATGTTGTCGCCTACGCGGGGTATCGGGTCCGCGGTCCGATGGGCGCGCTCGCAAGCGCCACCGGTGCGATCCTGCCGGCATTTCTGCTTCTCTCAGGCCTAAGCTACGCTTACTTCCGGTTCGGACAGATGCCTTTTGCCGGAAAGTTATTCACCGGGTTCATACCAGCGGTGGCTGCAATTATATTTGCTGCTGCGTGGAACATGGGCGCTAAAACGATAAAGGGCGCACCCGAGGCGGTTATTGCCTTTACCGCCTTCGGCCTCCTCGCGGGTGTCGGCGGCTTCATTACCACTCTCGGAATCATATTGGTCAGCGGGCTCACCGGCGTTCTTCTGTTTCGAGATGCGGTGTCTTTAAGCCCAAAAGCAACCCCGGTTGTCCGGAACGGAGAGCGGAAGGGGAACTCGGGGGGCGACTCTCTCCCCGCAATCGGCGCAGCTTACTTCGGTGTCCTTCCCTGGGCCTTAGTCGGCAAGCTCATCATCACTTTCGGCTGTATGAGTCTGCTGCTCTTCGGAGGAGGGTACGTATTCATTCCCATGATCCAGCAGATTGTCGTGGATAAATACGGCTGGGTTACACGGCAGGAGTTCATCGATGCCATTGCTCTGGGTCAGGTGACGCCTGGTCCGATACTGATCAGCGCGGCATTCATCGGCTACAAGGTCGCTGGCTTTGGCGGGGCGGCCGCTGCTACTGCAGCGATATTCGGCCCTCCTGCCGCCGTGATGCTGCTGTGCGCCCGGTTCCTTGAACAGATCAAGGGGTCGACGACTCTGCGGGCCGCACTGCGTGGCATTCGGCCGGCAGTCATCGGAATGATTGCCGCCGCGGGGGTGACGGTTGCGGAGTCGATGGGGATCAATGTTTTTTCATCTTTAATATTCGGTCTGTCTCTCGTCGCGCTGCTCCGGTTCAAAGTGGAGACAGCATGGATTATTCCGGCCGCAGGCGCGGCGGGACTGTTGCTTCATTAGGTCATCACCCGATTCGACATTCGGGAAAAGGCAAGTCTTAAAGAGTAGGAAGGAGATCATTATGATGCCGATATTCATGATCGGAACCCAGCGATCGGGCTCGAATCTACTGCGGCTGATGCTGAACCAACTGCCCGAGATAGCAGCGCCCCATCCGCCCCATATTCTTCAGAGAATGACGCCCCTTATACCCGGATACGGGGACCTGACGATCGACAAAAATTTTATTCAGCTGATTGAAGACACATGCCGCCTGGTCGAACTGAATCCGGTTCCCTGGCACGGGGTCGTCCTCGACCGCGCAGATCTCTTTCGCAGATGCCGGGAGCGGAGTCTTCTGGCTGTATACGGGGCCGTGTACGATGTATGCGCCGAGTCAAAAGGGGCAAGGACATGGTGCTGCAAGAGCCTGGCGAATATCAACTATGTTTCACATATCGAGGCGTATTTCGGAGAACCCCGCTATATTTATCTCTATCGCGACGGCAGAGACGTCGCGCTCTCGTTTCAGAAGGCGGTTGTGGGCGAGAAACACGTCTATTCGATAGCGAAGGAGTGGCGTTCAACGCAGGAACTGGCCCTGATGATTGAACGCGAGATCGATCCATCAAGGTTCCTTCGGGTGAGCTATGAGGACTTGACCGGTAAGCCACGGAGGACGGCGGAGGGCATCTGCAATTTCCTCGGCGTTCCGTTCCGGGAGTCGATGATGGAGTTCCACCGGAGCGATGAGGCGAAACGGGCAGCCTCCTCGAGCGATCTCTGGGTCAATGTGACTCATCCCGTTATGGGGAACAACAGTTGCAAATTCCTGCGGGAGTCGAGCGAGCAGGACATCCGTATTTTCGAATCCGTAACAGGATCGGTTCTGGACAGGCTCGGGTATGACCGGATTTACGCCAAGAAAGGGCAGGAAATGGTCCTGACCCGAGATGAAATAACTCTCTTTGAATTAATCAATAAAAAAATGAAAGAGGAAATGCACCGGGCAGCGGACCCGGCCGACATCGCCCGGCGCGATCAGCAGATGGCATTTATTCAAAGGATCAAGGACAGCAGGCCCGGGACTGTGGCAAGTATGTGACAATTTTAGCGTAGTTTGACGCTTCCCCGCAAAGAAGAAAGCGCAATATCAATAGGGAAAGCCAGGAGGAGAGATGAATAAGAGAATCATAGGGACAATCATTCCGGCAGTGGTTACTGCTTGTTTTGCTTTAGTATTGTTTCTATCCGGCATCGCATCGGCAGAAATCAAACTCGGAACCGTGCCGCGTCTCGACGCCGCGGAACTGCAGGCTATGTACGCACCCCTTGCGGAATACCTGAGCGGTGAGATTGGGGAAAAGGTGAGCGTCGTCGTGCCGAAGAGCTTTGACGCGTATAAAGAGGCCGCCGAGTCGGGGAAATTCGACATCGGGTTCTCGAATCCTCTCGTCTATGTCGAGGTGAAGCATAGAGCGGACATCGAGCCCCTTGCCTTGTCGGCTGAGGTACAAAGCGGCACGCGTCTCCGCGGGATCATCATCGTCAGGAAAGACAGCGGCATCACAAGACTCCAGGACCTGAGGAACAAGAAGATCAGCTTCATGGACAGGGATTCTCCGGCGGGCTACATGTTCCAGATGCTTCTGTTGAGCAGGGCCGGCCTCGACGTCCACAAAGACTTCACGGTCCTCCCTTTTTTGAAAAGGCATGACAAGGTAATCATGTCAGTGATCGATAAAACTGCCGATGCAGGGGGAATCCGGGAAGACGAACTCGGAAAGATGAAAGACAAAACGGATTTGTCGCAGCTCCGGATAATCGGTTA
The DNA here is from genome assembly GCA_963826885.1 of Nitrospirota bacterium. Lineage (GTDB taxonomy): Bacteria > Nitrospirota > UBA9217 > UBA9217 > UBA9217 > JAJYKN01. The sequence goes on from CAWGYL010000003.1 coordinate 427,579, forward strand.
TACCGACTATTTTCCGAACTGGCCCGTCTTTGCCGGGCCGAAGATGAAAAAAGCAACGATGGACAGGATACGCGCAGCGCTGCTCAAGCTGAAGCCCAACGATCCATTGAGCAAAAAAATCCTCGAGCCGGCAGGACTGACCGGCTTCATCCCGGTTACCGACATGGAGTATGATGGCCTGCGCAATGCGGCGAAGATCGTCGGCACGCCGTAGGCGGGGACGCACCATGCGAAAAGGAGAGAAAGACATGAAGACAACAAGCGTAGCACGTTGGACCCTCACCAAAAAATTCCTGATCGGCATCCAGTTGGCACTGCTTCTCGTTTTTGCCGCGATGGGGGTGATCATCAATGTGCACGAAAAGAACGTGCTCACCACGGAGCTCAGGGAAAAAGGCGTGAATGTCGCGAGGTTCCTGTCCGCGATATCCGCAGAACCGATACTCAGTTACAACTTGTCCTATCTCGATAACCACGTGCGGTATGTCTTAACGAGCGATAAGGATATTGTCACTGCGGCGATTGAGGACAAGGACGGGAAACCCCTGATCAGCCAACAAAACGAAGGCGCGAACAAAGAGGACATGCTGGAACTCACGAGCCCCATCGTGCAGGGTAACGAACAAATAGGCCTCGTAAAAATCGGATATTCAGCGGCCCCGATCAAGATCGCGCTACGACAGTCGCAAACCATTCTCCTGGCCATTTCTCTTGGGACCATGCTTCTCACTTCCTTGATTATCTACATCCTTTTTCGGTTCCTTGCAGTCAAGCCTATCAGACGTTTGAACGACGTTGTCGAACAGATTTCCTCCGGCGACCTGTCCCTCTCAGTCACGGCAGATTCAGATGATGAGATCGGGAAACTGTTCAACACCTTGAAGGCCATGGTTGAAAAGCTTAATTCCGTGGTCTCAGACGTCAAGACCGCCTCCGGCAATGTGGCTTCGGGCAGCCAACAACTTTCGGCCGGGTCCGAGCAGATGTCTCAGGGAACTACCGAGCAGTCGGCTTCTGCCGAAGAAGCTTCATCATCCGTAGAGGAAATGAATGCCACTATCAAGCAGAACGCCGATAACGCCTCCCAGACCGAAAAAATCGCGCTCAAGTCAGCAAACGACGCGATGGAGAGCGGCAGGGCCGTGTCCGAGACCGTTATCGCTATGAAGGACATCGCGAAGAAAATCACCATCATTGAAGAGATCGCGCGTCAGACGAACCTGCTCGCCCTGAACGCGGCAATCGAGGCGGCCCGGGCAGGCGAGCACGGTAAGGGTTTCGCCGTGGTGGCTTCGGAAGTCCGGAAGCTTGCCGAACGCAGCCAGACAGCGGCGCGGGAAATCAGCCAGCTGTCCACGTCGAGCGTCGAGGTCGCTGAAAAGGCAGGCATGATGCTGGCGAAACTCGTCCCTGACATTCAGAAGACGTCCGAACTGGTGCAAGAGATTACCGCGGCATCCAAGGAGCAATCTGCGAATGCAGACCAGATCAACAGCTCGATACAGCAGTTGAACCAGGTGATCCAGCAGAACGCGGGCGCGGCGGAGGAAATGGCTTCGACGGCCGAGGAGCTTTCGGGTCAGGCAGAGCAGCTTCAGGCTACAATATCGTTCTTTAAGACCGGAGAGGACGGTGGGATAAGAAAAGCTGCGGCAGTCAGGCCCTCGGCATCCGACCACAAAATTCAGATCGCCCATCTCGCCCACAGACCCCAAGCCGTTCCTGCGGGAACATCCGTACAGAGCGCTGGAGTTACCCTCAAAATGGGCGCAGGGCATGCAAAGGATAACGGCGAAGCAAAAGATAACGAGTTCGAAATGTTTTAAGGCAGACCAAAGGATCGGATGGCGCAAAATACTGTCTCCCTCAGGGATGCAGCCTGTCCGAGGGATAAGGAGTTCGGTGGAGACCATCATCATCGAGAATACATCGAAAGAGGTCAGCCAAGAGAGGGAACAGCCTTCTGAATGATCTACGACGAAGCGGAGAGCTTATGAGTGCAACGCTGGAAAAAACAGGTGAAAAAATCCGGGTTGTCCTGAACGGTGAGTTCACCCTGCCGCAGACCCAGGATCTGAAGAAAATATTTCTAAAGGCCCTGGGAGAGGCTGATGACATTACCATAGTTCTTGAACACATTCAGGATGCAGATCTGTCGCTGCTTCAGCTGCTCTGCTCCCTGCATCGGAGCGCCGCGCAGCAAAAAAAGCATGTCAAGCTCGAGAGGATCGCGCCCCAGGCTCTGAAGGACGCCATTGACGCGGCCGGCTTCTCGCGCCACGTCGACTGCAAGCTTGATCTGGATAAGAGCTGTTTTTGGGTCGATATTTCGGGAGCGCACAATGGATGAGCCGCTGAATCGGGGAGAAGAATATACTCCGGACCAGATTGTCAAGGAGCTCCGGACAACGTTCAAAGAAGAGGCCTATGAGCTTGTCGCTGAACTCGAAAGCGCCCTCCTCGATCTCGAAAAGACGCCTGGCGACGCCGAACAGATCGGACGGGTATTCCGGGCCATGCACACGATAAAAGGGTCGGGCGGTGCGTGCGAATTCCACGATATCGTTGCGTTCACCCACGAACTGGAGACGATCTTTGACAAAATCAGGAGCGGCAAAGCGAGCGCAACCAGAGAGATCATCGATCTGACGCTCCAGGCACGCGACCAGATCAGGGCACTGTTCGACCGGTATTATCAGAATGGGTCCGTGGATGAGTCGAAGTCCACAGAAATCATTACTGCGCTTCAGGAGCAGATCTCTCACGCAAAGGCGCCGATGAAAACGACAACCGCGTCGGAGAGCGCCGTTTCAACGAACAAAAAAGAGGGACGGTCCGTTACCTACCGGATCAGGTTCTGGCCTCACCCGGAAGTCTTTGTCCAGGGTACCGACCCACTCAAGCTTCTCGACGAACTGCGTACCCTGGGCGACTGCATGGTCGTGGCCCAAACGGAGGCTATTCCCTATCTCGGCGATATCGATCCGCATGCATGCTATACCTCCTGGGATATAATCCTGACGACCAGCCGCGAATTGAACGCCATCGAGGACGTCTTCATTTTTGTGAAAGACGCCAGCTACGTGAAAATCAGCGTCATCGATCGCGGAGGACGTATCGACAGTGAAACAGCGTATAAGAAGCTCGGAGAAATCCTGCTCGAACGCGGAGACCTGGCGACCGAAGACCTCGAAAAAGTGCTGCATTCGCAGAAGAAAGTCGGAGAAATGCTCGTCGAGACCGGCGTTGTCTCCCCGGAGAAAGTGCAGTCGGCGCTGGTCGAGCAGCAGCATGTGCGGGAAATGCGCGAGAATCGGAAGAAAGCCGATGCCGTGACGAGCATCCAGGTGGCAACGGACAAGCTGGACAACCTCGTTAATCTCGTGGGCGAGCTCGTGACGATCCAGGCCCGCCTCAGCCAGACTGTGTTCTCAACCCAGCATGTTGAGCTGTCCGCGATAGCTGAGGAAGTGGAGCGGCTCACGGCCTCGCTCCGCGATACTACCATGAACATCCGCATGCTGCCGATCGGGACGACATTCAGCAAGTTCAAGAGGCTTGTGCGCGATCTGTCCCTGGAACTCGGCAAGGAAATAGAGCTGACTACCTATGGTGCCGAAACGGAACTGGACAAAACCGTCATCGAGCGTTTGAGCGACCCGCTCGTCCATATCATCAGAAACAGCATCGATCATGGTATAGAAGATCCGGAATCTCGCGTAGCCGCGGGAAAGGGGAGAGGTGGAACTATCCATCTTTCCGCGGTGCATTCAGGCGCACACGTGCTGATTCGGGTGGAAGACGACGGGGCGGGGCTCGACGCCGAGGCCATCTGCAAGAAGGCCGTTGATAAAGGACTAGTCCAAAAAGACGACTGTCCTACCGAAGACAAGCTTTGGGAACTCATCCTCGAGCCGGGGTTCTCGACGGCAAAAGTCGTCACCGGCGTTTCGGGACGCGGGGTCGGCATGGACGTGGTCAAGCGGGCCATCGATGCGCTTCGCGGCACTATCGACATCAGCAGCACGAAAGGCAAAGGCACGTCGATCACGCTTAAACTGCCGCTTACCCTGGCTATTATCGATGGTTTCCTGACACGGATAGGAGAAGAGCATTTCATTTTTCCTATGTCTCTTATCGAGGAATGTGTTGAATTGAAGCGTGACAGCTCGCAATCCGCCCACGGACGGTGCTTGGCCACCGTGCGCGAACAGCTGGTGCCTTACATCCGGCTCCGAGAGCACTTTCTGACAGGCGGGGAACGTCCCGACATTGAGCAAATCGTTATCACGAACGTGGACGGCAGGAGGGTAGGGATAGTCGTTGATGCGGTTGTCGGCGAACACCAGACCGTGATCAAGTCCCTTGGCCGGTTCTACCTGAACGTGGACGGCATTTCCGGCGCAACGATCATGGGAAACGGGACCGTGGCGCTGATCCTCGATGTCCCAAAACTTGTCCGGCTTGTTGAGCGGCAGGAAATGCAGGCGTCCAGGGGATTAAGTGCGTCCTGAAAAGAGGTTCAAATCGAGGAATGCGCAAAATTAACTAAAGGTGGGTGAATTTGAAGCATTGCTTTCTGTCCTTCGGCGCAAAAGGGCTTAAATTTTACCGAACCGGCTACGAGAGAACACCATAGATGTTCGTCCTTTCATTGGCATAACGGGCAAATCCTATGAGCGAGAGTCGCTCCTACATCGATACCACATCCTACAAGATGACCAGGCAGGACTTTGAGCGCCTGAGCCATTTCATCTATAATCACTGCGGCATCAAAATGCCGCCGGTCAAAAGAACCATGCTCGAATCGCGGCTCCAGAAACGGCTCAGGCTTCTGGGAATTTCCTCGTTCCGGGATTATTGCGACCTCATCTTCAAGTCACCGAACGGCGGCAGCGAACTGGTCCACATGATTGACGCAGTGACAACGAACAAGACAGATTTTTTTCGTGAGCCGTTCCACTTTACGTTCCTTTCCGAGACCGTGCTTCCTGAGTTCATACAGCGGGGAGGCAGCCGCGTGCGTGTGCCTTTTACCGTATGGAGTTCCGCCTGCTCTTCAGGCGAAGAACCTTATACACTCGCCTTGGTAATGAACGAATTTGAGAGCCAGAACCCGGGTTTCAAATTCACGATAATGGCCACGGACATATCAACAAAGGTACTCGATAAAGCCAAAGTCGGCATCTACGACGAAAACCAGACATCGATGATACCGCTGTCGATGAAACAAAAATATTTCCTTCGGAGCAAAGACCGCACCAAAGGCCAGGTGCGCGTGATCCCCGAACTGAGGTCCAGCATCGCATTCCGGCGGCTCAACCTGATGGATGAAAAATACTCCATACCGGAAGCGTCCCTCGATGCGGTCTTCTGCCGCAACGTCATCATCTATTTCGACCGACAGACACAGGGCGCCCTGCTGGACCGGATCTGCCGGTACATCAAACAGGATGGGTACCTCTTCCTGGGGCATTCCGAGAGCATACACGGGTTCGACCTTCCTCTCATTCGAATGTCGTCGACTATTTTCCGGAAGGTAAACTGATTGAAAGAGCAAGTCCCCTTACTTTATCTCAAGCCGGGAGAGACCTATTTTTCCGTAGAGCCTGCGGTGGTTGTCACCGTGCTCGGCTCCTGCCTGTCCGTCACGATGTTTCATCGCCGGAGGGGGCTGGGGGCGATCTGTCACTGCCTCCTACCGAATTGCAGCGTGCAGAAGGAATGCCGTGGCGATTGTCTCGAAAGGCTCAAGTATGTTGATTGTTCCATACAGCGGATGGTCCGGTTCTTTGACCGCTACAAAGTGCAGCGCGACGCGATCGAAGTAAAATGCTTCGGCGGGGCCGATATGTTTATACGCCAGATCGAGAGGCCGGGAGTGGTGTCCATCGGCAGGCAGAATATCATTACCGCGGAGAAGACCCTGCACGCCGAAGGTCTGAAGCTCAACGCGAAAGACGTAGGAGGACTCCAGGGAAGAAAGATATTTTTTTATACCCATACCGGGGACGTCCTGCTGAAGCGATTAAAGAAGGCAGAGGCCGCAAACCTCGTCTGATCCCGACGTGCGGAGACCAAAGCTCGTTTGCCACAGCCCGCGAGCCTTGCACCGTGTCAAACAGCATATGATGCAGGACGGAGAAGTGCGTGGGCACGGATAGATGCGTAGGCGATAGCCGTGTATCAATGCAAATCGCAACTCGCGTGTTCCGGCGCAGCCTGAACCCTTGGTTTTATTCAGGCTAAATTTTTAGCTCGGCTTGAGCGTTAGATTCTTTCTGTGTGAACTGCGCAACTCGGTGCGGCTTGTATCCGTTGAATATCATTTCTCTATTGGAGATAGCATACATGTTGAAGAAAATCCGCGTACTCATCGTCGATGATTCTGCGGTGGTGCGCCAGACACTCGAGGAGATACTAAACTCGGATCATGAGATCGAGGTCATGGCAACGGCGGCGGACCCCTACATTGCGGCGGACAAGATATGCCGCGAGGTCCCTGACGTCATCACCCTTGACGTGGAAATGCCGCGCATGGACGGGATTACCTTCCTCCACAAAGTCATGACACAGCACCCGATACCTGTGGTCATCTGCTCAAGCCTGACGGAAGCCAATTCTGAGACAGCGCTCAAGGCCCTCGAATACGGCGCCGTCGAAATCATCGTCAAACCGCGGGTCGGAACCAAGCAGTTCCTTGAAGAGTCAAGAGTCAGGATCTGCGACGCCGTGAAAGCGGCTGCCTTAACGAAGAACAGACTCTTGCGCATAACCCATGCCGACCGCCCGATCACCCCGAAACTCACGGCGGACGCGATCCTCGCAAAAGCGAACCTCCGATCAGAGTCTATGCTGAGGACGACGGAAAAGGTTGTCTGCGTCGGCGCGTCAACCGGCGGAACGGAGGCTCTGAGCGACTTCCTGCAGGCCATGCCGCTCGACTCACCGGGCATCGTTATCGTCCAGCACATGCCGGAAAATTTCACCAAGGCTTTTGCGACGAGACTCGACCGGGTCTGCCGCATATCGGTTAAGGAAGCGCAGAACAATGATACGGTGATCCGGGGACGGGCGCTCATCGCGCCGGGGAACCATCACCTGCTTTTGAAACGAAGCGGTGCGCGTTATTACGTAGAGATCAAAGACGGGCCGCTGGTTTCCCGCCACCGGCCGTCGGTGGACGTCCTGTTCCGGTCCGCCGCACGGTACGCGGGCAAGAACGCCGTAGGCGTCATCATGACCGGAATGGGCGATGATGGGGCCAAAGGGATGCTCGAAATGAAAGAAGCGGGGGCGTTCAACATCGCCCAAGATGAGGAGTCCTGCGTGGTTTTCGGCATGCCGAAAAAGGCCATCGAACTCAATGCAGTCGAACGGGTGCTGCCGCTTTCAGCCATTCCCGCGGCTGTCAGCCGAGAAGCCAATGGATAAGGACGCATTCTAGCTGGACGACACTTCAGCGGCATGGTGTGCTCTGACATAGCTCGACTTGCTTTTCATCTCGTGCGTATATTTATCTGATAAAACGCCCACTTCTTTTCTTCAGCAACCGGGTACTGATTGGTTAACGAGCCTGGCTGCATCTCGCCGACTCCATCAATAGGTCTTTGTTTCAAAGCTTATTCCCTAAAAATGCATGGGCACTACGGAAAATCGAAGCGAAAAATAGGGAATCCCTGATTGTTTTCGGCGAGCCCAAATGTTATTTTTTTAATGAACCTTTCGCATGAGCTCGCCAAGCATTACGCAGCTAAGGAGAAGCACGTATCGTGGCTAATTGGTCGGAAAGACGTCTGATGCGTCGTGGGAGAATATGAAATGAATATCTGTGACGCTATTAGGAACAGAATGGTTATTCGGTTTTATTATCGTGGCGGTATTCGCGTTGTCGAGCCGCACTGTCATGGCATTAGTACTGATAAAGATGAAGTACTTCGTGCTTACCAGATTGGCGGCTACAGCAACTCAGGGCAGCATGTCGGCTGGAAGCTTATAGCTATCAATAAGATTTACGATATACAGCCGGAGGGCACGACTTTCATTGCAAACCGGCATGGATACGAGCCAAATGATCACTGTATGTGTACAATTCATTGCGCCGTATAATTTTTAATATTATAAAAGCATTCATTTATCCTCAGCCTATTAAGCCCTTTCGCGCACTAACTGCATTAGGGTGTGTGACAATGTCTGCGGCAATATATGCAACAAAAGGGAAATGGCACACTTGTTTAGACAAAACAATGACAAAAGGATAAGCCCATGAACTGGTTGTTGCCGGCAACAGTTGCCTCTATGACAGGTAGCTTTCTGTTGTCCTTGGTTTACCTCTACCTGTACACACAGGACCGCCATCGCTATCTTGCCATCTGGTGCATAAGCTGGGCGTTATACTCAATTAGGTTCTGTTTCCTTCTCTTGTCGCTCCTTTTCGGCGAAAATAAGGTGCTTGATATCGGGTATCACGAATTCGCCCTTGTCAGCGGACTGCTTCTCGTTTGGGGCGTTTCAATGTTCCTAGGTCGCGGCAAGTCGAAGGTCTGGCTTTTCAGCACTATTCTGTTTGGATTGTGGATTATTGCGGCGATCATGTCAGATTTCAGCTTTTTCTCGCTGACTGTTCCAACGTTTACCTTTTTGGCGGTTATATATATATGGACTGGCATTGCCTTTCTTCGCTCTCGTGATATTCAGGGCATCGGAAAGTACCTTATTGGTTGGACCTTTATTGTGTGGGGTATACATAAAGGAGATTATCCCTTTTTGAGAGATACCTGGTTTGCGCCCTGGGGGTATTCGCTTGGCGAGTCACTCGGACTCACCGGCGCAATCGCAATGCTTCTGATCTACTTCGAAAAGGTGAAAAACGAACTTCTGATAAATGAATACAAACTGAAGGAGAGTGAGAAATTTATTCACAATATCCTTGAAACCGTAGACGAAGGGTTTATTGTTGTGGACCGGGATATGAGAATACGTTCTGCCAACAGGGCATACTTAAACACCCTGGGGATGACACTCGAAAACGTTGTCGGTAAGCATTGCTACGAGTTGACTCATCGTAGCAACAAACCGTGTTATACAGTCGGAGATGACTGCTCAGTCAGGCACACCTTTGAGACCGGAAAACCCCATGCCGTCATTCATACCCACGATAATGTTGTTAGCGGAAATGTCTATGTGGAAACCAAATCCTATCCTCTTTATGACGGCTCGGGGAACATCGTATCGGCTATCGAGACGATCAGTGACATTACGGAAAAAAAGCATCTCGAGGAGCAGCTGCGTCACGCACAGAAGATGGAGGCCATCGGCACGCTCGCAGGCGGTATTGCTCATGACTTCAACAACATCCTTTCTGCGATAATCGGATATGGCAGCTTGCTTCAGATGAAAATGAACAGCGATGACCCGCTGCGGCCGCATGTTGACCATATCATCGAGTCGTCAAATAGGGCTGCCCAGTTGACTCAGGGGCTCCTCGCCTTCAGCAGGAAACAGAGCATAAGGATGACGCCCGTTAAACTGAACGAGATCGTGAGGCGGGTCCAGAAGCTGCTGGTGAGAATTATCGGGGAAGACGTCAATCTTAATGTCAAGCTCCTCGATAGAGAATCGGACATTTTGGCCGATAGCGGTCAGATAGAACAGGTTCTCATGAACCTGGCGGTGAATGCCCGGGATGCCATGTCCTCTGGGGGCTCCCTGTACATCTCAACAGCGGTGGTTGAACTCGACGAAGGATTTTGTAGGGTTCATGGATACGGCATGAAGGGAGTCTATGCCCTGATCTCGGTTACGGACAATGGCTGCGGCATTGATGCAGGATCATTAAAGAAAATATTTGAACCCTTCTACACTACGAAGGAGGTGGGGAAGGGCACCGGACTGGGGCTTGCCATTGCATATGGAATCATCAAACAGCACAACGGATATATTAATGTCTATAGCGAAATCGGTAGAGGCACGACTTTCAAAATCTATCTGCCGTTAATCAAGGCGGAAGGAGAAACGACGGCATCGACACTACCCGAAAGCGTTAAAGGCGGTTCGGAAACGGTCCTGGTAGCCGAAGATGATGACTCGCTTCGGGATATCATCTCTACTGTTTTGAAGGATTTTGGGTATCGAGTCATTGAGGCAAAAGATGGTCAGGAAGCGGTTCGCAAGTTTCAGGAAAACCAGGATGCCATTCATTTGGTGGTACTTGATGTTATCATGCCCAAGATGAGCGGCAAAGAAGCCGGGGATGCGATCATGAAAATGTGTCCTCACGCAAAGATTCTTTTTCAGAGCGGATATCCCTTGGACAGCGTGCAGCAGACGGGTTTGCCGGACGAGGCAGTACACTTTCTGTACAAACCAGTTTCACCGCAGAATTTTCTCAAAAAGGTCCGTGAGGTACTTGATAGATGACAATTACAGTCGCTATCGCGTAAGGTCGGAGTAAACAAAGAGGATAAGCGCCCTATGAAGCAGAAGCCTCTTGCACCCTCATCCTCGGGTACACCAGACACGCAGGCAGATGTTTTTTTCTCGTCCTTTTTTCCCGACCCGAAGAAAAACTTCCATTACCGCAATCACGTCCAGTTCTATCCGGCCAGGGCTGTGATCGTGAAGCAGGAGTCAGCCGCGGATATCGTCTACCTGATTGAGCAAGGCCTGGTAAAACTCGTGAGGGAAACCTCGAGGGGCAACAAAGTGATCACGGGTCTTCGCCATCGCGACTGGCTGATTGGGGCTCCTAGCGTCCTTCTCGATAGATCCTATAACTTCACATCAATCGCCGTGGTCCCCACGCTGCTTCGCCGCATTCCCAAAGATGATTTTCTGGAACACATAAAAAAAGACGAGCAGTTTTTCCAGCATGTCCAGCGTGCTCTCAGCCAGCAGATCTTCGACCAGATGAAATGGGTTGAGGCCATGAAATGCCTTTCCGCGGAGAACCGCCTGGTGCGTTTTCTGGCCGAAACTGTCAGTGAAACGGAACCGCTCGGATCAGACAAACCGGATGGTTTCGCGCTGCCACTCTCCAATCAGGAACTCGCCCAGTTTCTCATGATCACCCCGGAGCATCTTTGCCGCGTGCTGAAAAAAACAGAGAAGAAGAACCTCATCAGACGTTCGAAGGGGTCGCTGGTCGTGACTGATCCGGCGCGCCTCTTCCCGTTGGCCGTTTACTGAGCAGTCTCTTGGAGCGATATCTTTTTCGAAGAAACAGGACGCAGGATTCAGGTATTAAACAATGAATACAAAAAGCAGGTTTAGCATTCTTCGTTTAACATTAATTATTACCACTGCTTTCCTGGTATGTTCAATAGTGGCGGTAATGATATATCAAATACGCAACAGCTATGCGAATACCATAGAAAATGCTCAGCAAAAATTATTGGGTTACGCAAAGGCCCTTGATGAACATGCATCGCGAGTTTTTGGAGAATCAGAAAAAACGCTGGATATTATCGCGGAACGGATCTCTTCGCAGCAAGCATCTGGTGTTTTAGAAGAAAAATCGTTGCATGACATAATCAAGGCTGAAGTCATTAAACTCCCGCAGGCGGCAGCAGCCTTTATTGTCGACAAGAACGGGATATTTAAAGCATACTCACAGGAATTGCCTGCCAGACGCATCAATGTGTCTGACAGGGACTATTTCATCAATCTTCGAGACAACCCTTCTGCGGAGGTTTACATAAGCAGGCCCTTCAAAAACCGAAGCAACGAGTCGCTGCGATTCGTCATAGCAAAAAGAATCGCGAATGAGAATGGTGGATTCTCCGGAATCGTCGCAATATCGTTTAAGCCTGAGTATTTTGAAAACTTTTACAAATCAATGAATATCGGCGTCAGCACGAGAATAAATATTATGAGAACGGATGGCTTTACCCTTTTTGTTTCACCGTTCAGTAAAGAATCCTATGAACAGAATTTTTCTGATCGGCCTATTTTTAATAAATACTTGCCTGCCTCACCAACAGGTTTTTATCGCACTTCAAGCTTCGGTTTTGACCAGTCTGACAGAATTGCCGCTTATTCAAAACTTTCCCCCTATCCGACGATGGCGATAGTTTCTTTGCTGGCTAATGAAGTCATTTCCGGATGGAAGTCGCAGACAATCAAACAAGCAGAAGTTGCTGCCGCCCTCCTTTTCATGCTTGTAATTACGAGTGCTTTGCTGAGCCGCCAATTAAAAAAACTTGAGATATCGGAAATTCACCAGCGGGGAATTGTTGAGGCTACCGCTGATGGGATCCTCGCAGTTGACAACAAGGGGAAGATTATCTTCGCAAACCGACGGTTTGCTAAACTTTGGAGAATCCCCCAGAATTACATCGATTCCGGTAATGATCATGAAATGTTGCAATATGTCATTAGTCAATTGATCGCTCCCGAGGCTTTTCTTGCAAAAGTCAAAGCATTATATGGAAGTGAAAGGGTCGATAGTGACACCATATTGTTTACGGACGGTCGAATCTTCGAACGATATTCGTCCCCATTGCTGCAACAGCGTGAGGTAATAGGACGGATATGGTCATTCCGTGATATTACCGAACGCAAACAGGCAGAGGAGGCGATTCGGAACAGCGCCTTGGCGTACAGGACGTTATCGGAGAATTTGCCGGGAATTGTTTACAGGGTATTCAAGCGGGAAAAAAATCGCATACAGTTTTTCAATAAGACAGCAGCTGAATTTACCGGTTATTATGAAACAGATTTGTCACCAGGAATAGTGTACCCGATCGAAAGCCTTATTATCGATGAAGATCGTCCAAAGGTAATTGCTGCTATAGAAAACGCGATCGCAGAACATAAGCCGTTTACCGTAGAGTACCGAATTCATCGCAGGGACGGCGGCATTCGGTTCATGCTTGAAAAGGGCACGCCGATCTATGCTGATGACGAGAAGATATTATATATAGATGGTGTCATATTCGAAATCACGGAACAGAAGCGCAACGAGGATGAACTTATTGAACGGCAGAGCGTAGAACGAGCAATGGCTAAAGTGCTCATGGACATTCATGATGGTATCGGCGGCATAACCACAAACATCACCCTGCTTTCCGAAGTTGCAAAAAAAGCGTCAAGCCCGGAGGATACCGAAAAAGCGCTTGAAGCAATCTCAGGCCTTGCCCGAGACGGGATGGTGGAGATACGGAGCCTCATGTACAGCCTCGATAGAGAAGACCTCAAGTGGCGCTCACTCGCCATCGAGCTGCGAAGTCAGGGCACGAAACTCCTCGAACCCTATTCAATCGCATTCACCATGGTCGCCGATGTTAAAGATGATATTCAGAATCCGGACAGCCACTTATGCCTGAATCTGTTCAGAATCTATAGGGAAGCCCTTATCAATGTCATAAAACACGCGAGGGCTACAAAGGTCACGGCAACCCTTCACGTTGACAAGGAACGCCTCGTGCTGGTGATCCAGGACAACGGGCAAGGATGCGAGCATGGCGCGCTCACCGGCAACGGTAGAGGTATCGGTAACATGATGGCCCGCGCCGACGCGATGCACGGTACGGTCACAATCAAGATAGAAGGGGGTACGTGCGTTACCGTAGAGTTTCCCCTTGTATTGAGACCAATTTTTTGATACCACAGAGGAAAAGGGCAGCTTAACAATACATCAAAGATGATGTATAAGGAGAATGCAGTACAGAGGTGTGCAAATTCGATCTTATTCTATTTACAACCCTGAAGACCGCGAGAGGTGCGTTTATAATAGGGGGTTCATGAAAAGAGCAGGACAAATTTATCGAAAAGTCCCTTGTGGAAATTGTCCTGCAGCTCCTCCTTCATGAGTTTAAGAGCGTCAAATGTGTTTAACCGCTGCCTGTAGGCGCGATCTGATGTCAACGAATCATACACATCAGCAAGGCGGCAGATGCGCCCGTACAGATGGATGTCCTCTCCCTTAAGCCCATAAGGGTAGCCGTTGCCGTTTTCCTTCTCGTGGTGCTGCATCACTATAATCTTGCATTCTTCGGTCAACTGGTTCGTTTCCGACAGGATGTCGTATCCATAGCGTGGGTGCTCCCGGATGATATGCCTTTCTTCTTCCGTAAGCAGTCCCGGCTTGTTGAGTATTGACGGATCAATCCGGACCTTGCCGATATCATGGAGAAACAAACCCGCTCCCAATTCGTGCATGTCATGGGCGTCGGATCCTTTTATCAAAGCCTTAGCAAACAGAACAGATAGCACGCCCACATTTACCGAATGAGTATACGTATTGAAATCGTGTGACGTGATCCTGAGCAGGCGATAGGATGTTGCGTCGTCCGCTATGATGACATCGACGATTTTGGCGATCCCCTGCTTTGCCGCCTTGATATTCTCAACCTTCGGGTCCTCCAGTAAACGCTTCATGATCTGGAGTGAGGACTGGTATACGATCTGAGATTTTTTCTCGGGAGTGAGTGATTTATTCCGAATGGCCTCACTCAGTTCAGCGGGAACGAGCTTCTCGGGGTCCCATTTCTGGGGTGGGATCATGAGCGTATCGCGGTGGCTCTTTGACTTTGGGTCAGAGGGCGCCGCTCCCTTCGCGGTATCGATGATGACCTCATCGAAGCCACATTCCCGGATCCTGTCGATTTGCTCCTGGGACTTAACGATGAACTTTCCAGTTACAAACGGGTGTTTGAACCAGGACGCTGGAAGGATGACATACATGCCGATCTGAAGATCTTTCACACTCATCGCATAGCGCATGGTTACATTATAATACAAAAAACGTCATTTCGATGGTGCGCACACAGAATTCTCGTTGAAGTTTGAGTCAAGAATTCCTCCTGAGGCTGTTGTGGTTGCATTCCTTTGAGACATATCATGTTACATTCCGTATTTGTTAATATACCCTTCAAAAGAAATAGATTATCAAAATATGGCTTGAGTCTATCGCATCATTCTGAATATCTTCTGCACAGAGGGGGCATTTTCTTCGCTTAAACCCCATCGGGCAGGGTCAACGCTAAACTCAGCGGTTTTACCGGGAAGAATACTGCATCAGAATTCTTCCCGATTTCTTCCAGCAGCATTGTGCTACTCCACAAACTGCTTCTCAATCGGGCTCCAAGAACTGCGGTATAAAGAGGCCCTTTTTCAGTATCGATTGCGCAAACGAAACAGTTTCTAGCCGTTCCAGTATACCCAGTTTTCCCCCCAATAACATTGTCAATCAGCCAGAGAAGATTATCAGAATTCTCAAGAGGAATTTCCCTTCCAGCGGAAGTTTTGATCAAATATTCTTTTTTCTTTAAAATTTCCCGTATCAGGGGATAGGTCAACGCTTTTTTTAAAATAAGCGTGAGATCGTTTGCAGTCGTATATTGGCGACCTTTTGTCGGCAGTCCGGATGCGTTGGAAAAGAGAGTGTTTTTCGCACCGATTTCCTTTGCTTTGAGGTTCATAAGAGTTACAAAGCTTTGTTCTGAGCCAGTCGTGGCTTCGGCAAGAGCAACGGCCGCGGAGTTTACGGATTTCATCAGTGCAACATGAAGGAGATCGGAAACGGTCATTTCGTCGTCAGGATGTAATCGTGGTTGTATAGAATGAACTTTTGCGGCATTTTCACTTATGATTACCGTTGTCCAGGGATAGAGATTGTCGATAACCACCATAGCCGTTACCAGCTTGACGGTGCTTGCTGGGGCGAGCTTGCTATTAGGGAACTTACCGTAGATAATCGTTCCAGAGGAATCGGTGACGATCGCGGCCTTCGCCTGGATTATTTTCTGGGAAATTGCCAACGACGGCACTATCGGAATGAATAGCAAGTATGCTATAAAATAAATAATTGGATATATTCGTTTCATTTTAACGCCGGCAAAATGTTTATTATCTTCATTTTCATTTTGAGTCTAACAATGAGCTCACGCCGCGAAGAGGTCGGCGTGGAACGATTTGTTGGGTAAGTTATATCAGGTGCCGCTGTGCTATGTTTAAGAAACTAATTTCATAATTAGATATACTAAACCTAAAATTACCAAAGACCTTGCTATCTCGTATCAAGTGGAAATTTTGAATATTCTCTGATGAAATGTATTTCATATTGCAGCCTTATTGAATAACTATTAGCTGACTCAGAAGCACTTGCATATTTACTTATCGGCAGATGTTCGATTTTACTATAGTGCTTTTTTTGTAACTACTCAGGTCTATTAACAGTTAAGGAGGGAATAAAAGGATCACTATTAAGAACAGACACGATAGCGGGGAAGCTTTGAAGGCCGTATTTGGTTGCGGTTTACAGGGCGCTATTGAATGCACCTTTATCCTTCTGCGCCGTAAAACCCCGTCTCTTCAGGGCGGGGATATAAGGCGCTGGTTGCAACGCAACCAAAAAACGTACTGTTTTTGATATTTTGGTAGACAAATGTTCACCGCTTTGCTATAATGAGCAGTGATGGCTGCGACTCCTAAAGAACTTGAGTATCAAACAATGACCTCCGTCGGTAAAGTGTCGGTAACGGATGACAGTACGGCAATCTTGCTTGGTCTCATCGGTTTTTCTGCTACAAAACTCTGGAACACGGCTGTGTGGTATACCAAGAAAGCGTGGGACGCCACAGGCAAAATACCTACCTATTCAGACCTCGATGTGGCTATGAAACAAGAACATCCCCTTTGGTATCGCCGGCTACACTCCCAAAGCGCCCAGGCCGTATTAGAAGATCTTTGGCAATCATACAAATCCTGGTACGCACTGCGTAAAAACGGCGATAAGAAGGCTAAACCTCCAGGCTATAGAAGGAAATCCACACTTTCGGCCGTAACATTTAAACAATCTGCCATTAGGTGGAACCCGCGGACTTCCACGGTACGGCTCAGCATCCCCAAAGACATCTACAACAAGCAATTCCTCTATCTTAAAGTCAGGATGCCTTACGGCTACCGTCTTACCGATGAAAATATCCAGATAGGACGTCTGGTCTATCTGAAAGGGAATTGGTATGTCCACCTCGTCTATAATATAGTGCTTCCCGAACTGAAAGGAGCCGGGGAAGCTATGGGCGTCGATCTCGGGATAATTAATATAGCCGCCACCGCCTGTACGGATGGAACTACGGCCCTCTGGCCAGGCGGTGAATTAGCTGCCCTGGAACGGTATTTTGAAAAGCTAAAATCGAAAACCACTCAAAGCAGGTCCAAAAAATCGTGTGCACTGAACCAAAAACGTTCCCACCAGCGTTCCCACCTGCTCCACAGCTTTACCAAATCTCTTGTCAGCGATGCAGAGGCTCGCGGCGTCTCCACGATCATCGTGGGCACCCTTGATGACATTAGAGAAGGCAAAGACTGGGGAAACAGCGGGAATCAGCAGCTCCACAAGTGGCCTTTCGACAAAATCATCAAAATGCTTACGTACAAGGGACGACTCAAAGGTATCCGTGTTGTAGACTTAAACGAGAGCTACACGAGCCAGACCTGTTGTCACACCATAAACAAGTCCAGCCGTGTGCATCGAGGTCTCCATGTCTGCAAACACTGTGGCGCCGAAATGAATGCCGACGTAAACGGCGCAGTCAACATCCTCAAAAGGTATCTCCCGGAGCAAATAGGTGTCTCTTGGAGTAGTGGCTGTTTGGCACAGCCTGCAGTCAACCGGTTCGCCTGGAGAATACCAGGTCATCTGCAACAGCCCATGAGCCGGGGAAGTGGCAAACATCTCTGCCGCATCTGCGAACAGAATCTGCATTGGCTCTCAGTAGTTGTAGAGCCTGATTCGGGACTCCCCGGCCTTCAGGCCGGGGAGGATGTCAAGTATTGCAAAGCTCGGTTAATTCAACGAGTACAGTAAGGACAATTGACTAAGACTTCGGACTAGAATTCTTTATTTTTCCGGCGAATATGGCTCCGCGAGCTTCACCTACATACTATAACGCTCCTGTCAAGATAGAATGTCAATTTGTTTGTATTCAACAGGATAACTTGATCAGTATATTAAAGACGCACCTCTCTCTTTCGGCATTTACGCCGTTATCACTTTTATCGACGAGTCTCTCGCAACCAGACGAACGATATCTCTAATAGTTATGTCACCTATTCGGCGTGCCGTATGGCCGCCAAGAATACCTTATCCAGATTCTATCGTTCAAACGAGAGGCCCTGTATCGTAGGTGACGAGGTCAACTGCCCTCAACAACTGTGGTCGGGCTCTCTCGCCGAAATAATTTTTTAATCATCGCCTTATGCGGCTGTTTTTTGTTCTACCCGATTTCCCAGTTTAAGGTATTTCGGGTCGAAGCACTCCTTCTTTTTCATCAGCGTCCAAGCAATAATCAAGAGCTTCGCGGCGAGCTTCACCCTCATTTTCGTACCAATCCCTTTTTCCTTCGCCCGTCCAGCAAGCTTATTCGTAAAATAGGGAATAAAGTCCTTGCTCTTAATCGAGGCAATGAACGCTGCCTGGTATAACGCACACCGCAGATCCGCCTTGCCCTGTTTGGAGATGATCGGCGTTGCCCTGTTTGACGTTTTTCCGCTTCGTTTTGCACACAGGTCGAGACCCGCCAACCGCAACACCTGTTTGCCGCTTGTAAAGCGGTGGGGATCGCCGATGGCCCCGAGGACCTTGGCGGAAACATCCGGCCCGAACCCCGGAATGCTCAAAAGATACGTGTACTCCGGAAACTCAAGACAGGCATCCTCCAGTTTGTCCTCAACCGTTTTGATTTCCTGCCTAACCCGTTTCAAACTGTCTACTGCTATCTGAGCTTCATGGAAGGCCGCCTCTCCCATAGTGCAGCCAACGGAATTGACCGCAGTCCTCCAAATCGCTCCCACCCTGCGTTCCCGAGCCAGCGTCATTTTGCCTGGTGCTACGGTACGGCAGAAGTCATCGTATTCCATGCCGGCGATAGCGGAAGGATCCAGACATTCCCGCACTACCGCCAGGGTCTCTGACGATCCATAGTACTTATCCAACTCAGGGAAATACTGTGCAAGGATATGATTGCGAATATACGCGCTTATGCCGTGTTCCCGCTTCTTCAGTCGCCGCTTGACTGCGTTTAGTACGCGCACGTTTTGAAGCGTCATCAGGGGATATTCGTAAAACATGCATTTCCCCTGGGCAATGAGATCTGCGATATTGGCCGAATCCTTGTCATCGTTTTTATCCCACCGGCCGTTCAGGAGCTGCCGGTTGTTCTTTACTGCTGTGCCGCCAACAAAAACGACCATCAGACCGCATTTGAGCAGATGTTCCGCCAGGGGCTTGTGGTAGTCTGCCGTCGGCTCGATCCCGAAAACTACCTTCTGGAGGCTGTATTGAACCTTGACGCGATCCACAAACGCATCCAGCTTTTCGAATCCCTCTATCGTATTGTCAAAGACCACATTCTTTAAAAGCGTTTTGCCTTGCGCAGTACCAAAAAACGCACGGTGCTTCTCTTTCGCCACATCAATCCCAATGATCAAATACTCTTCCGAACCCCGAATTTCTTTCTTCAGTTGCCGAAATTGCTCAAGCCTGATATCATCTACATAGCACATAGAGACCTCCTGCTTATAAGAATTTAGTTTCCACATAAACTTATTCTTAGCAGGAGGTTTCTATTTTGGATAGTCTTGAAGAAAATATTTCCTATACTTTAATGGGGAAATATAACCTCATGCTCTATCCATATATAACAAGGTTGCATAGTCAATTTTGTGACAAGAGTCAAGAATACAAGATGTAACTTACACCTCCTGATAGCCGGATTTGACCGTCGTATTTTGGAACGTGGCGAGATGACTGGGGTGTATCATCCCCTCCAACTGCTTCGGCTCATAATGAATAAACGTTGTATCCGAGAGGTCTTCCGCGCCCAACATATCTTATAACCAAACGCCACTAACAAAGCTTGTCATCCGATTGCTTTTCTATGAGCCTCGTTGTCTCATCATAAATCGTGCGGCGTGGGCCGACAGCGACGACTGCTATTTCCTTCATCGTTACACGATAAATAATCCGGAATTTGCCAACCTTGAAGCTTCGATAACCTTCCAACTCCCGTTGAAGCGGTTTACCCTCTTCCGGCATCATGCGCATCTGATCGAGTGCATTATGAATCCGCTTCTTTAATGCAGGATGGAGAGACCGGATGTATGCAGACATGTCTTCTGTGATGCGGATCGGACGGCGGATGCTCATCGGTAAGGCTTATCCTTTCATTCCGGTAATGTCTCCGGTCCGATGATAAACTTTCCCTTTTTTCTTAATATCCTTTATGCCGCGATGAATTTCCTGCATAAATTCCCTGTCTGAGAGAATATTGATCGTTTCTTTCCATCCCTCATACTCCTCGGGGCTCATGATGACGGCGGCGGCATGACCGTTTTTCGTAACGGTTATCTCTTCACGCGTGGTACTCAGCTGCTCAACAAGCTTGCTCAGGTTGTTCTTTACTTCTGAAAGGGGCAATACCTTCATTGGACCTCCCAAGGCGATTAGCCAGAATTCTGGCTATATTATAGCACTAGTAAAATAACGAAAACAAGGAGAATATAACGATGAGAACATTTCTATTTTGGTAAAACCAAACATCATTATTTCGCGATTACACAAGGATGGCAAGGTATTTTGGTGGAAACAAACTGACTGTTTCGAGATAGAACATCGGTTGCTACAAAGAGTAGAAACTTCAGCGCGTACCAATGGATTCTAGACGAATAAATTTGTTGTGAAATCAATATTTATTTCTTCGGTCAGCTTGACCCCGAAACAAAAATATGTAGTCTTAACAATGCAAGTTGATGCATTTTAGAAGTTAACGAATAAAGAATCAACCTTATCGAGCTTTTGCAAAGGTCATGTACTCTTTATTGTAACCGGCGGTTTTGTATAGAATAGAAACTAAACTTCTACAGAATGTACTTTATCACGACTAAAAGGCAGCTCAACCCCACTTGTCATGAATCGGTACTACTTCTTGGCCGCTCCGCCCCCATTTATCTTTCCTTCCAGCTGTTTGTATTTACGGAATGCGACGGAGAACAGGGACGATTCCGAGATTGAACCGGCCACGAGCAGCGTGTCCATGATCTCGTCTAGCGATGCGCCCTCCGCTATGGATCGAGCCATGTGAGTCTCGAGACAATGCTCACAGTGGAGCGCCGCGGCCGCGCTCACTGCCACCAGTTCCGCGGTCTTCCTGTCCAGAGCCTTAGGCTCCCTGTAAACGGTCATGCTTTTGAGAAGATGGGGATTGAACGTACGGGGCCTTTCCTTAAGAACGCTTAGGACATATCCCAGCTCACCCCGATTTTCCAAAACCGCATCAGCGATGACCTCAGTGAGATCCTCATTGCCCATCAGGGCTCTGGCCTTATGCAGCAGTGCCAGACGATCCTTCGTTTTCCCGAGTTGGTCAGTCATATCCTTGGCCTTCCCAAGAAGGTTCTTTTTCCCCCGCTTATCCCCCATGCTTTCTCCCCTGGATAAATAATTTATCTGCTAACTAATGATTTTACATGTTCAGTTATCCCTGCAAAGCCGTAGATGAACGACAGAATTATGCACAATACAATATGAAAATTACAACTCTCAAGAAACGCAATCGCTGTAGCCTGCAGGAAGGACTTGCAGACAGAAAACTTTATCACGAAATGCAACGATACAAAATGAATTCTGCACCTTCGCTAATATTATATGAAACTCGACTTCACCTGCAAGGTTGCAGTGGCGTTGATTAAAGGGCGCGGCGTTTTTTCGTCGCGACCCCCTTGAGCGCCTTGTTCGGTTTGCTTCGTTCCAGACTCAACTTTCTTTCCAACTCATCAATACAAAAATTTAAATACGATCGCCGGCATTTTGTCGAGCAAAAGTATAGCTCGAATTGACCACCCCTGACATCTCGCGCAATTTCAATACTTGCGCCAATTCCCTTGTCTTTGCCTAGGCCTCCATCGTGAGCGCCATGCCAAGACAGGTGAAGAAAACCGTCCATTTTGTCATCAGGTCCGCCGGAATTATCTTTCCTATCCATCAATAAAGCACCACCACTTAATATGGCAAAAGAGTGCGGTTCTAATACCTTGTTTTTCTCACACCAGGGACACAATGCTTTTTGGGGATAAAAGCTTTCGCGCCCGTTCAATGTAGGTAATTTCATATATTTCCTTTATTTCCTTCCAAGCTAACAAATTCCTATATGTACGAAATCCTTTCTTAATATTCCGACAATGCGTTACAGCAGTTCAGCACTCGGGTAGCGCAGAATACAGCTTACTATATTCTATCAGTAGTGTCCGGTTGTTACGTAAATAAATTCAGCTGGTTATCGTCGTGACATTCTGTTTCGTGATTGATAGCTTCGTTAACCACTTGAGAAATTGGTTTTTTCTCAAAGAGGTTGACCTCCAAAATCTGTAAAATTGTGTGGAGACTGCCGGGAAGATTCAATCGCTTCTTGACAATCGCCACAAGAAGATAAACGCTGACGGCAATCCATATCTGGGTCTTGACCGCATTGGGAGATGTTCCGAAGAACGACTTGATCCGCAGATGTTGTTTGATCCACTTGAAGAACAGTTCCACCTGCCAGCGTGAGCGATAAATATCTGCGACGGTCTTGGCCGGGATAAGGAAGTTGTTCGTAAGAACTACCAGGCGCTTGTTTCGTTCGGCATCGTAATAACGTACTCGGCGAAAGGGGTCTGGATAAGACAAACGTGATTGATAGCCGAGGAGCATGACTGTCTGATCGGCTTGAACGCCGACTGTTTTGTCCACCGGGGCAGAGTAGATGCGACGCAGCCGCGTGTTGCTCTTGCTCTTGATGACAAAAAATGCTGACAGCTGATTGATTTGGTAGAGCCGTTCGAAATCGAGATAAGCGCGGTCCATCGTATAGACCGAATCGGCTTCGAACGGAACGGCATCCATCATGTTGACATCGTGAACGCTCGCGGGAGTCACGAAAATAAAGGTCGGAATTGATCCCCGCACATTGAGTAGTGTGTGCACCTTGATCGCGGCTTTTGTCTTTCGAAACGTCGCCCATGGGAAGGTCGACAGGCAAAGATCGATGACGGTTGAATCCAAGGCATAGACTGCCAGTTGCAGATCCAGACCAAGGTCTTCGTCCTGATAGAGTTTGCTGGCTATGTTGATGAGCAAATAACCGAAGTCCTGATAAATGCGGAAGTCCCGAAGTTCGTTCGCGTCTGCCAGTGTTGACTTCGCGAGCTTCCCCCGGAATCCCATGTGATAGAGTTTCTCCTTGTGGGAGTTGAGGCACGTTATGATGTCTCGTAGGCTTTCGCGATAGGTCAGTTGAGCGAAGGCCATACAGAGAAATTGATCGAGACAAGAAAAGCTCCTGACTTTGTGATTGCCGTGATATCGAAGAACGCACTGGTTGAATTCGAATCGTGGTAAATGCTGAAGCAATTGAGCGAAGACAGTCTTTCCCGAATTCATTCTGAGACCTCCTCAGTTGGTATTGAGGAGGATTATAGGACGAATCGAGATAAATTGAGTTCAAATCAAAAAGTTGCATTTCGACCTTTATGTTTTTGTATTACAGAGAGTTATCGCACTTTTGAAAATCGATAACCGGACACTACTGATATTCTATTATGAGTTCGAAAGATCCCCAAAAGCAGAAAGTTATTCCAGCTTTTCATATACAATGGTCACCCAACTCCCAGCTAAACAGCTATCGCCTCAACCAGCTTCCAGTCATTCGACTTGTGTGCGGCTTCCCAGAGGTCATAATTGCGCTGGAGATTGAGCCACAGTTCCGGAGTGGTCTTAAACGCCTTGGAGAGACGAAGCGCCATGTCAGGAGTCACATCGCCGCGTTCGTTCACTATTTTCGACAGAGTCTTTCGTGACACGCCGAGGGTCCCGGCGAGTTCGGAAACCGTGAGGGATAAGGGCTCCATATACTGCCTTTTCAATATGCCGCCCGGATGGGTAGGTATTCTCTTTCGCTTTCTCATGTTTTCACCTTTCTAATGATAATCGTTATAGTTTACCTGATAGGCGTTGCCTCCTTTAAAAGCAAAGACAACACGCCAGTTGCCGGAAACCTTTACTGCCCAGAAGCCTTTTAACTGGCCTTTTAACTGATGCAGGTCCGAACCTGGATATCTCATATCCTCCACGAGGTGCGAGGCATCGAGTCTATCCAAAATGTCCGCAAGCTTCTGAGCGTGAGCCGCCTGAATTCCCTTCTTCGTTCCGTCGAAAAAGAAGTCTTCAAGTCCCTTGTGCGTAAAGGTCTTTATCATCTATTTGTAGTGTAACCCTTACAGTTACACGTGTCAAGCTATTTTCGTGCGCTGTTGCGAGAAAGGATAACTATTACTCAGACAAGCTGTTATCGAATACAGGTTCAAGTAAGCCGCTCCGCGGCAGAGAAGCAAAGACCGCTTCCTTCGCCTGTCCCATCTCGCCTGATTTTTTTTGAGTAATTTCCGTGCTACCATATTTCTCCATTGCAGTTCAATCTTATTTCACAAGGAGAATATGGTCATGGAAAACTGGTACGAGAAGTCCATCAATGCTTTGCAACTGAGCGGTATGTCCGAACGAACGCAGGCAAACTACACCCGCGCGGTGCGGCTGCTCACCGAGCATTACGGCAAGACCCCCGATCTCATTACCGAAGAAGAGCTTCAGGAGTACTTCCTCAATCGCAGGAATGTCAGCAAGTGGGCGCCCAACACCATGCGCATCTGCTATGCCGGGATCCGCTTCTTCTTTGAGACCGTACTTCAGCGCGACTGGCACATTCTCAGCATCATCCGGGCTCAGCCAGAACACCGGCTACCCACCGTACTCAGTACCGAAGAGGTGCTCAACATTCTCGCCCGAGTCTCTTCTCGTCGCAACCGCGCCTTCCTCTCCACGGTTTACTCCTGTGGTCTCCGGCTTCAGGAAGCGCGGTACCTAGAAACCGCTGATATCGACAGCAGTCGTATGATGATCCACATACGTAAGGGCAAAGGCGCGAAGGATCGTTACGTTCCACTTCCTCATGCGACGCTTGCCATTTTGCGAAAGCATTGGGATACACACAAAAACCCGAGGCTGATCTTCCCCTCACGGGTCTTACACGGCAAAAAATCGGATAGTCAGATCCCGGTCTCTATCAGCACAGTACAGAGAGCGCTCCGGGACGCGGTACATGCTGCGGGCATCCAGAAACGCGACGTTTCCATCCATACCTTGCGTCACTCGTATGCGACCCATTTGTTAGAAGCCGGTGTCAATCTGCGTGTGATCCAGCGGTATATGGGCCACTCCAGCCTTGAGACCACGATGATCTATCTCCATCTGACGACCAAGGGTCAGGATGATGCCTTCAAGCTCATCGACCAGATCATGGTGGGGTTCTGATCATGGATACGGTCAATGACATCTTCCGCACCTATGCCCCGGAGTACCTGACGCGGTTTGGTGGCGCTATCCCTGGGGAACATCGTAAGGCGATAACCGCGATTATCAACTGCCGCACCCCGGCCTCTGGAACGACCTACTTTCGGTGCGAATCGTGCGGGGAGCGGCACGCGATTCACCGCTCCTGCGGAAATCGCCACTGCCCGACCTGCCAACATCATAAGAGTCAACAGTGGCTCGAAAAACAGCTTGATCGGCGTGTGCCGGGGCACCACTTCATGATTACCTTCACGGTGCCGGAACAAATTCGCCGGTTTATCCGGAGCAACCAGCGGGCGGCTTACGCCGCCCTGTTTTCCGCCTCCTCCGAAGCCATGAAAAAGCTGGTTCTCGACCCTAAGTTCATGGGCGGCGATCTGCCAGGCTTCTTCGGAGTCCTGCACACTTGGGGCAGAACGCTTGAGTATCATCCTCATATCCACTATATCGTCGTAGGCGGAGCGCTCTCGTCTGATGACAAGACCTGGAAGCCCTCAGGAACCGGCTTCTATGTGCCGGTCGAAGCGTTGTCTCCCATCTTTCGAGCGAAGTTCAAAGACGAAATGAAAAAGGCCGGTCTTTTTGATCAAATACCCGACGAAGTATGGCGAATTGACTGGAACGTAAACTCTCAGGCAATTGGTTCAAGCGAGGCAAGCCTCAAGTATCTTGCCCCCTATGTCTTCCGGGTAGCCTTGTCCAACAGCCGTATCGTGAAAGTTGAGAACCGTCAGGTCTTCATTCGGTACAAAAAGACCGGGAGCAATCGCTGGAGGATGCTGGTCCTGGACGTAATGGAGTTTGTGCGCCGATTCCTCCAGCACGTGCTGCCAACGGGGTTCATGAAGGTGCGATATTACGGTTTCCTGAACGCCGCGTGCAAGGTCCCGCTTGAGAACATCAGGACGCTGATTGAGCTGGCTTATGGATTCGAGGTAACAATGTCTGAAATCGAACAGATGCCGCCATTGCCCCGTCCAACCTGTGGAAGCTGCGGCGGCACGCTCAAAGTGCTTTATGTCTCTCTGCCGCATCAGCACCTGGCACGCGCCGGATAGCATTTGACGATTCTGATGTACCATGTGTTTCTGACGTGTGGTCCCGCGGGTATTATCCGCGCGGTCAACGGCCCCGTTCGGCCATGTGCGCGGATTAGGCGTTCACTCCACGATACGCTAATCAAGAGAATCGCACTGGTTTCACGATAAACAGATTAAAACAGTCTATGGCACTCCATAATCTACTCACTTCAGGCTTTCACCGGATATCACCCACCGAAGCATTACCCTATATATAGAGGACATCGGCCATCAGTCTGCCGCTCCGGGCTTCTTGAACTATGGATTGAGCACGACGTAAAGATGTCGTCTCAATCCTTTTTGGTTTTGGTTTTGGTTGATAATTCAATTGTTGCCAAGATTGGAAACTACAAATAAAAGGAAGGTTTTTGAGGCGTTCGCAAACAAATACAAGATGAAAACTGCAATTTCAATATAATGAAACTGTCATGAGCTACGGAAGTTTATCACAATCTGTTATGAATTTAATAATTGCACATTTCAATCTGAATTCCGGCCCCAGAGGTAATGATACTGTCTGCAATCGATTCTACTTCCTTTGGGGACGACAATTTGTCAATGATATCCGAGACCGTACACAGAAAGCATTGGTCCAACGGGAGTCTTAAAGAGGCCTATCGGGTTTCCCGCCCCAAGCAGACGGCGTTAATTGCTGACACGATGGAAAAGGTTACGGAAATAAAGAATTCTTAACCAAGGGTTTCCAGCGGGTCGCAAAAGGAAAACGGCTCCCAGTGAAACCCGTGTTTATATTGTACGTTCCAACTGACATTCTGCATCTCCCATTTCCCCGGTTCATTGTATGGATATGATCCTTACTCTTTCGGCTTCGTCCACACCAGAAACGGACAAAGCTTACACATGTTGAATCCTGGATAGGTCTCTCCTGTGCGCGGGAATGAAGGGCCGCCGTGACGCACGGTTCTCTCGAGCATCCATCTCACCGTTGGTTCAAACTGATCGCCCGGCCAGATCCAGTTGATCTCTCCCTGCTCGGTCTTGCCTGCGGTGTAGCTGCCGCTGCACATGGGTGTAATGTTCGGCTTTCCCGCCAGATAGACGGCGGTGACGCCGTGGCAGGCAGAACTGTTCATGGTCATACTCATTTCAAAGGGTTGGATATCCATGGCAGTAGACCAATCATTTCCGAGGTGGTATGCTTGGAGGACGTCGCTTATGCCGTGGATCACGTCGGGTTTATAAGGCGCCTTATGGAGCGGCGCCGTGGCGAAGGCCAGGAGGTTCTCAGGCAGGCGTTTTTTCAGTTTCACGAACTTCTCAGCCTGAGCAAGATCTTTTGTGTATTTAAGGTGGCTCTTGATCTCGCCCTCGTCAAGACCCTTCCATCCGAATATGTACTTTGCATTGGTACACCCTAGTCCTTTTTCCGGACTGAGCAGGATATCGCCCCGCTGACGCGACGCTGCCAGGTAATGGCAGAAAGTGAAGGGATGCGCGGATACCTTGTATTCAGTGTTCTTCTTAAAGGCATCGAGCTCTTCCTGGGAGAAGAAGAACTTTACCGCCACAGGATAATACTTCATCCGGAGGAGGTTCCGCAGAGAGAAGACGAGGTCCGCATTGCTTAACGACTTTTTAGCGAGCATGGCCTTGGCGAATGCCACATCATCGAGTAACTCTAACGTATCAATCATAATACACCTCTTTCTTTAAACGGGATGTCCAGGATTGAAGGGGTTTAAAAGCATGAGAAGAGCGCATGGGTGTTTTAAGAACCCGATTTTGTCCCGTAATCCCATCGGCATATTGTATCGCGCTATCCCAACCAGCCCATGAGCTGCGATGCAAGCGCGAGCAGGAGCAAGACCGCAATGCGCTTCACCCAGAGGGGGCTGATGCGCTTTGCGACTTGTGGACCGAGGTAACCGCCAATGACGGCAGCTACAGCCATGATAGCAAGGAGCTTGTAGTCAACGGTTTCAAAAAATACATTCTTACTAGTTGCCATCACAGTGTTGAATAAGATGGCAAGGAGCGAGCTACCGACCACGACGTATATGGGAAGGCCCATGATTACCGTCATGAGTGGGACCATGAAAGGGCCGCCGCCGAACCCGAACATGGAGGCCGCGACGGCGATGATAAAGGCGCCGATGACGCCGATTACCGGATTTGCCTTTATGTCTTGTCCGCAAAAATGGATGTTCATGTGATATTCCCCCTTAGGATTGTTTTACTTCGCACTTGCCCTGTTCGGCCTGCTTCTTGAGGTGCTTCAGTATCTCCTGTTCCTGCTTGTTCCTGGCGACCTGCGCGGGAAGTGTCTGCCAAAACATGAGGCTGGCAAGGACGATGAGGACGATGCCGAATAAGCTCTTGAACTGAGCTAGAGAAATGAGTTGGGTGAGCACCGGGCCGATGAAGCCGCCGGCCAGCATGGAGATGCCCATCACGATGCCCAACTTCCAGCTGATAAACTTGATTTTGTTGTAGTTATAGATGCCTGAGACCTGCGAAAAGAACACCGTCGGGAGCACGGTTCCGGCGACGATGGCGTGCGGGAGGCCATAAATCCACAGCAGGAGCGGCGTGAGGATGAAACCGCCGCCGGCGCCCATAAGCACGCCGAGCATGGTGACAACCAGTGCGAGGAAGAATGGCCCAAAAATGTTCATAGCCATGCCCGCCCGCTCGAAGTACCACGTGCCGCCCGGCAGGCTATTCGCAAATGACGCGGTCACCCTGTCATCCTTTCCGGTGAAGGCCGCCACAGTGTACAAACCGTCTGCGACCCCCTTCGGGAGCTTGAGTGCCGCTTCAAAGGTGCCGTCGGGCCTCACGTCTATCGCAGGCTTCAGGAGCGCGCCAGGCGATTTGAACCGAGTCTTGTAAAGCGGAAGCGCAGCCTTAAGGTTTCCCTCACCGTCCAGGGGCTCCATAAGCTCGCCGCGCGTGCCGGTGATCACGGCGATGATCGAAGTCTTGCGCCGTTCGACCCTTGCAGAGGCGGGGCGCAGGCCCGTCGCGTCTATGCCCAGGTCCTTGAGAGCGCCTGAGTAGCTCCAGTCGTCTTTCTGCAATTTGAGCGCCTCGATTTTTTCCTTGGTGTCCTTCGGGGTGAGCGTGATGTAGTATGCAGGAATGTCTTCACTCGTGTAGAAAATCCACGGGACCTTGCCAGTCTCCTTGTCCTTCTTGCTGTCGAGACGCCGGACCTCCACTGTCTTTTCCGACGCAACCTCGATAAACACAGGTTTGCCTGGCGGTGCTGTACCCGTTATCCTGACGGTGTCTTCCTCGCTATATCCTGTTTTGTCGAGTAGGAGCGTGATTGCGGACCGTGAGGTTTTTGGTACAGGTTTCGTGAGCAGCGTGGCCTGTTTCGCGGAAAGGGAACCTGATGCACATACGAAGACAGCGAGGGAAAATACCGTTGCATACCAGTAATTACGGTTTCTAAGCATACACGCACTCTCCTTTTTTTCCAACAGATGATTACTATATCACCTGGTTTAGAATCTTGAGCGACGTTCCCTATTCTCTACTTTTATCCACCCATGCGAAGTTCAGCCGATATTCCTCATTTCTATGAAATTCTGAAACCCTGCAATGAGCTATCAAGGTTGCGACGGCCTGTGGATTATTTCCTCATTTGCCATAAGACGTTCCTCAATTATTACATGCCTCTGCATACCGGATTGAGTTCAATCGTTTTGTGACAATCATTGATAGCTTATGGTTTCCTGAATCGCCATCAGCCATACCTCGATTAACATATGCACCCACAAATTTCGGATTGCGATGAAATCGAGTATCTCACCGGCTGCCTTCCTTGAAAGGGATGCCTTCCCCGCTATCTTTGCTCTCAACGGCGATCTGCTCATCGCCTTTGCCGTTAATGCTCATCCTGAGAGGCAGACTGGTATTTCCGTACCGATAATATAGTCGAATGCGAGGAGATTGACAAGGGTTCCTTCGTACAGGCCGTCGGCTGCCGTCTGAAACTTTATTTCTATGCTTGACAATGGATCATCTGTTCAGTATTCTTCTACCATGTGACGGGAAGGCTTCAACGTCTTGAAAAGGACAAAGAAATGTAAGATACAAATAACAGTATTTGTATCCTTATATGAGGGTAGAACAGGAAGAGGGCTGAAGAGAGCATTGCTGAATATTCCTATGAACAGGAGCAGCCTGTCTGGTTAGCCAATGGGCCAAGGCCCGTGGTGACTGACGAACCGGATGCCTAAATAGGGTACGTCCGGGTCTGTGAGGGAAGCGGCGGGCAACCGCTGCTCCTAACCGGAATCGGAGACCCGCTTCACGGAAAATATTATGGGACGAGAACCTACGAAAGTCATGATTGCCGACGATGAGAAGAACATCCGGGAGCTTCTTCGGAATGAGCTTTTGCCCCTGGTGTCTCATGTTGTCGGGGTGGAAAATGGCGACAAGGCGCTTGAGCTGCTCGAGAAGGAGGAATTCGATGTCCTTCTTCTCGATATGAATATGCCCGGCCTCGACGGCATCGAAGTCCTGAAAAGGATCAAGAGTCAGGAAATCCCTACGGAGGTCATCATTCTTACTGCCCATGCCACCGTGATGACTGCAGTTGAAGCCATGAAATTGGGCGCTTATGATTACCTGATGAAGCCTTTCAAGATCGTGGAGCTTGCTCCGGTCATCGAAAAGGCTTATGAGAAAAAGAAGCTTCGCAATGAAAACCTGCTGCTCAAGACCCAGGTCAAACGGCAATGGGAAACGCTGACACTTATCGCGGAAAGTCCTGCGATGCTGGAAGTGATCGAAACGTGTAAGAAGATTGCCAAATCGGAATATCCGGTGCTCATCACCGGTGAGAGCGGTACGGGGAAAGAGCTCGTTGCGCGGACCATCCATAACGAGTCTGCCAGGGTGGATCAGTCGTATGTCGTTATCAATTGCGGGGCTATTCCCGAGAATATGATCGAGAGCGAGCTCTTCGGATATGAGAAGGGAGCATTCACGGGTGCTTACGCACGAAAGCCGGGTCTCCTGGAAATCGCCCACGAGGGGACACTTTTTTTGGACGAGATAGGCGATATGCCGATATCCCTGCAGGTGAAGCTTCTGAGAGTCATTGAGACGGGAAGCTTCTATCGGCTTGGCAGCACACGGGAATTGAAGGTGAACATACGGGTCATTGCCGCAACGAACAAGGACCTGAAGGCGGAGATCGAAAAAAACATGTTCCGACAGGATTTGTATTACCGTATCAGTGCATTAAATATGTATGTCCCCCCCTCCGTGACAGACGAGCGGACATCGCGCCGCTGATCAAGTATTTCCAGAACCAGGATCCGGTATTTAAACAGAAACAGTTCAGTAGGGAATCGCTGGATATTTTAGCGACCTATGAATGGCCGGGGAACGTGCGTGAACTGCAACACGTAGTCCACCGCGTGCTCTTGCTGTCCAAGGGTAACGTTATTGAGCCGTCCGATCTGCCATCCGATCTCATTCGGGAACCTGGATCCTCAAGTGACCGGCTTGACGATAAGGAGCGGCTGCACATCCTCACGGTCCTGAAAAAGTCAGGAGGGGACAAGAGCAAAGCAGCGGAAATCCTCGGAATTCATCCTAAGACACTTGCTCGCAAGCTTTCAGGCTACGGGCTTGCTGTATAAGCGCTCCGATCGAGAGAGCAAAGATCCTTCTTGTCTCACCCGATAAGCGCTGAGCCAGAACGATGCTCTGGACAAGCATTCACCACGAAGACCTGTTCACACGACTCCCGCTGCCAGCTGCCATGATCCAGAACGAGGGTATCAGGGGCTAAGGGCTGATTGTCTCACAGCGCACAACCCCCGGGGTTGCCTGGACAGGTGCGGGAGTCGCCGGATAACGGAACGACCGGTGGTATTCTCTGCACGCTGACCGCATGAGGAGGGATGTGTCTCCACTATGAACCGTTTATTTTCAATGTCGATACGAGCGCAGTTGTTTCTCATCGTCTTCATTGTTGCTCTTCCCGCAGCAGGCATTATCAGTTATTCAGGGATTAAACTGAGAAAAGAAGCGATCCAGGAGGCATATAGAGAAACTCAGAAACTTGCCGACAATATTGCCGCTGAACAGCAAAATATGGTTTCCGCGACAGAACAGCTGGTAAGCGTTCTGGCGCAATTGCCCGATGTTAAGAAGCATAATTCCGCCAAAGTGCAATCGATTCTGAAGAACATCCGATCGTTAAATCCCCGGTATTCGAACATCCTCATTGCCGATCGGGCCGGAAATGTCTGGGCCTCTGCCGTTCCCGTGAAGCCGTTCAGCATATCGGACAGGCGATACTTTGAAAACGCGCTTTCAACCGGGCAATTCTCCTCGGGTGAATACGTCATTGAAAGGGCTACGGCCAAGCCCTCCTTCAATTTTGCCTATCCCTTACACGACGATCGCGGCAAAACTGTCGGGGTCATCAGCGTGGGTTTCGTCCTCGACTATTTCAGGCAACTGATAGGCCATACTGAGCTGACAGCGGGCACCAGCTATCTTCTGCTTGACTACAAAGGAGTTGTGCTGGGCAGAGCCATCAACCCTGAACAAATGGTTGGGATGCAATACCCTGCAGAACCGTTCAAACGCATGCTGGAAGGGCCGGACGAAGATACCTTTGTTTTGAAAGGCCTTGACCGCATACCACGCTTTGTAACCTATCGTAAAATGCGCCTTCCCGGCGAACAGTCTCCCTATATGTATATACGGGCCGGGATTCCGGTTGACGTCGTTTTGTCGAAGGCCAATCGGGAGCTCTTCTCTAATCTGGCCCTGCTTACCTCTGTTTTCCTGGCGGCTTTTCTTCTTGCCTCGCTGACCGGCAAACGCTCAATCGCCGACCGTGTCTCCTTATTGGAAAAAGCCTCACAACGCCTTGCCAATGGCGATCTGCAGGTAAGGGTTTCCGACCTCGTCGCCGGGGGAGAGCTGGGGAGTCTGGGTCGGACGTTTGACTCTATGGCCCTGCAGCTTGCTTTGCGCGAACAGGACCTGCGGGACAAGAACCGTAAACTGGAGCAAGAGGTCAGGGGCCGCATCAGGTCAGAGGAGGCAATGCGACTGAGCGAGGAACGCTTTGAAACGATCTTTAATTCCATCAACGACGCCATTTTTTTACTCGACTCCCATACAGGCGCTATCCTGGATGTAAATCGGGAAGCGACCGACATGTTCGGGTATACACGGGAGGACGCCCGTCAAATCATGGTGGGAGATCTCGGCTCTGGCGAGCCGCCGTATACGCAACAGGATGCGATCGCATGGATACAAAGGGCCTCTTTAGGGAAACCCCAGCTCTTTGAATGGAATTGCAGGCACAGATCGGGGAACCTGTTCTGGTGCGAGATCAACATGCGGATTACCGCTATCGGCGGTTTGGATCGTGTTCTGGTGGTGGTCCGGGACATCATGCGGAGAAAAATGGCGGAGGAGAAGCTGCAGGAAAGCGAACAGCGCTATAGAATGCTGTTCGAATCCGCGGGAGATGCAATTTTCCTGATGCAGGGTGATAGCTTCCTTGACTGTAACATCAAGACTCTGGAGATGTTCGGGTGCCCTCGAGAGCGTATTCTCGGGCAGCCGTTGTCCCGGTTTTCTCCCCCTGTTCAGCCGGATGGCCAGGATTCAAAAGAAAAGGCCTTTGAGAAGATTGCGGCGGCCCTCACTGGCAAGCCGCAATCCTTCGAGTGGGAACATTTGAAATACGACGGGACGCCGTTTGATGCGGAAGTGAACCTGAACAAGATTGAAGTCCCGAAGGGAACCTATTTGCTGGCCATAGTGCGGGATGTTACTGAACGCAAGCGGTCCGAAAAGGATCTCCAGGATCTCATGAACTTGGTCATCCGTTCGCAGAAAGAGTGGCGGGATACCGTCGATAGTATTACTGACATGATCTTAATCCACGACACGAATTTGTCGATCATCAAGGCGAACAAGGCCTATGCGGCGTATCTGGGTTTGAAACCCAAAGAGGTCGTTCAGCGGGATTGTCATGATCTTTTCCCGCATGGGACAGCATCACCGCTTCTGGGCTGCTCCTCCCAACTGGCCGGGGATACCGTCATGCCCGTGATTGAAGAAATCGTTGACGCAAATACCCAAAGAACATTCAGCATATCCACGTTCCCGTATTTTTCTCCCGAGGGTGAAGCCATCGGATCGGTCCATATCGCGAGAGATATCACCGAACGGAAAGAATATGAGATGCAGTTGATCATGAAGGAACGTCTCGCTTCTCTGGGCCAGATGGCATCAGGGATAGCCCATGAGATCAACAACCCGCTGGAGTCGGTCATGATCTCCGCCGAATCGCTCCTCCTGCGGGTGGACAAAGACCAGTATGATCAGGCGATCTTCAAAAAGTATTTACAGATCATCGACGAAGAGGTCCTCCGCTGCCGTGAAATTACGGGCAACATGCTTTCCTTTGCCCGAAAGACGTCTGCTGAGTGGAGCACAGTTGATGTTCACCACGTGATCGACAACGCGCTTAAGCTCATCGGCTATCAGGGAAGGCTCAAACAGGTGGAGGTCAAAAAAGTGTATCATGGCCTGTCGCTGATCCTCGGCAACGAGGGAGAATTGAGACAGGTCTGTGTGGCCCTTATCATCAATGCCCTCGACGCGATGGAAAATAAAGGCCTGCTTACCATCGAAACGGGGACCAGGGCGGATGACGCATACATCATGATCAGCGACACCGGCCCGGGGATATCCCGTGAAAATCTGGCAAAAATATTTTCTCCCTTTTTTACGACGAAAGCCGCATCGGGCGGCACCGGGCTGGGGCTTCCTATCGCCCAGAAAATTATAACGAGTCACCATGGCTCCATCCAGGCAACATCGGGCCAGGACCATGGAGCGACCTTTACGATCACGCTACCGCTTTTGCAGCCACCACAACCATGACAAGCTGTCCTTGATGCAGCACAACCTGTCCCTGTCCCACCCCTTACCGCTTGTATTTTCTGTTTAATAATCAAATAGTTAAGTCTTGGCATTGAACTTGCTTTTCCTGCAATAGTTTACCGGCGACATTTTTCCCCGGATTCTGGAGGATATCTATGGTATTGGATGCGAGGATACTTCTTGTAGATGATGAGGTTCGGCTGTTAGAGACACTGTCCATGGCGCTCGAAGATATGGGTTGCTACGTTAAAACGGCGCCGGGGCCCGACGAAGCTATGCGGTTCGCACGCGAGGACACCTTCCAGATAGCATTCGTTGACAATTTCCTTGGTCCGATGAGAGGTGTTGATCTCATGCAGCAGATGGCGAAGCTGGATCCCGCCCTGGATTTCGTGATCATGACTGCCAATCCGGACGTTGATATTGCAGTCGAATCGCTCAAAAATGGGGCGGCCGATTTCCTTCGCAAGCCCTTCCGGATCGAAGAGATGCTCAGATCCATCGAGTATGTCTATAGGAAAAAGGCGCAGGAATGGCAGAAACGGGAACTGGTGAAAGTCCTGGAGCTGAAGGTCAGGGAGCAAACCGAGGAGCTCAAGCACACCTATTTATCCGTCCTGGCGTCTCTTTCCCGGGCAGTGGAAACAAGAGATTTTGGAAACTATGGCCATAGTATGCGGGTCAGCGACTATTGCTGTTTGATCGCCAATAGACTGGACTTCGACGAAACCAGCATAGAAAATATCAGGGCAGCAGCGCTGCTCCACGATATTGGCATGATCGGCATCAGCGATGTCATCCTGGGGAAAACAGGACATCTGAGTGATGAAGAAAAAAAAATCATCAGGGGCCATGCGCAAAAAGGGGTCGAAATTCTGAGTCCGCTTAAACAATTTGAAGCGCTTTTGCCCGGAATTCTCCATCACCACGAGAACTATGACGGAAGCGGTTACCCCGCAGGCCTGGCCGGAGAGAATATACCCTTGCCCGCACGGATTATTGCCGTCGCCGACGCCTACGATTCCATTCTATCCAACAGGCCATACCGTTCTGCAGCTGATCAAGCCACGGCCACAGCCGAACTCATCGCCTGTTCGGGGACGCAGTTCGATCCCCGGCTGGTGAATGATTTTATCCAAGCCCTGCGAGTTGGCCATCTTGACGAGTGAAGGGGGAAAGACGATGGGAGAGCCAAGACAATACGATGATAACGAATCTCCGGAGAGTATGGCAATGCGGCTGCGTGAGATTTTCCGGGAAGAGGCCTATGAGCTCATTGCCGAGCTTGAAAGCGCCGTGCTCGAAATCGAGAAATCCCCCGGAGATAACGGTCAGATCAACCGGGTTTTCAGAGCACTGCATACGATTAAGGGTTCTGGCGCAGCGTGCGGCCTGAACGATATAGCGGCGTTCACCCACGAGATCGAGACTTTTTTCGACTTGGTAAGGCAGGGCGCCGTTGCCGTCAACCGGGACATCATCGATCTGACGCTGGCCGCCCGTGACCAGATCAAGGCGATGTTCGATGTCTATTACCAGGAAGGCAAGGCGGACACCGCGCTTGGTAGCAATATTATAGCATCATTCAACATGATTCGTTCCAGGAGGGACGATATTCAGGCAGTCAGCAATTGCCTCGAGGAGCAGCCTGCGACGATGAGCATGGCGAGTCCGGCCCGGGAGGTCGATTCAAGCATACGGGTTGCAACGGGAAAGCTTGACGACCTTGTGGCTCTGGTAGGCGAACTCGTCACGGTTCAGGCACGGCTCAGTCAGACCGCGCAACTTCATGGCATTCCGCAGTTCCTCGTCGTTGCTGAAGAGTTCGAGCGGCTCACCGGAAACCTTCGAGACCGTGTCATGAGCATCCGCATGCTTCCCATCGGGTCGACATTCAGCAGGTTAAAGCGCATGGTGAGGGACCTCTGCCATGAGTTAGGTAAGGAGGTCACGCTCGAGACCGCAGGCGCAGAGACCGAACTGGACAAAACGGTCATTGAACGGCTGGGTGACCCGCTTGTCCATCTCATCCGCAACAGCATTGATCACGGGATCGAACGTCCCGACGTTCGGGAGGCTGCAGGGAAGCCGCGAATGGGCACGATCTCCCTGTCTGCTGTCCATTCCGGCGCTTTTGTGCAGATAGAGATCGGCGATGACGGCGCTGGCATGGACCGGGATGCCATACGCGCCAGGGCCGAGGAGCGCGGCCTGCTCCCCGACGGCGCGGAGATCTCGGATAGCGAGCTATGCGGGCTCGTCTTCACGCCCGGTTTTTCCACGGCAAAAGAAGTGACCAATGTGTCGGGCAGGGGGGTAGGGCTGGATGTCGTGAAAAGAGCAATCGACGGACTGCGGGGCACGATCGAGATCAGCAACCGAAAGGGTGGGGGGACAACGTTCACGCTCAAGCTGCCGCTTACCCTCGCGATCATCGACGGGTTCCTGACGAAGATCGACGATGAGCATTATATTTTCCCGCTGTCGCTGGTCGAAGAGTGCGTGGAGTTGACCCGGGATACTGCGTTTTCCAGCGGCAGGAGCCTGCTGAATGTGCGGGGCCAGGTTGTTCCCTACGTACGACTGCGGGAACAGTTTGAGATCGACGGGACGCCGCCTGCCATTGAACAGGTCGTGATCGCACGGATAGCTAATAACCGCATAGGGTTCGTTGTCGACCACGTAGTGGGTGACCACCAGACGGTGATCAAGAACCTGGGCAGCCTCTACAGGCAGGTGGATGGGATCTCCGGCGCGACCATCTTGGGCGACGGTACGGTGGCCCTCGTCCTCGACCTTCCGCGGCTGACGGCTATGGCGGAGCACGAAGAAGCTGGCAAAAACTGTTAAGCACGCCGGTTATGGCGTCACCGAGTTGCCTCGGCGTGACTTTCGTGTTGTACGTGCCGCTCACGGTTCGCAAGGGTAACACGGCCAATTCCCTGCAGTGATGCCCCTTCTACCGTGTAGCATCAAGGGTCTCGAGAAAAACATGATGAGTTTAGCAGAAAATACACTTCCGGCGATTTACCTCAAGACCGGGGATATCCATTTTTCAGAGCATTCGGCAAGCGTCTTTACCGTGCTCGGCTCCTGTCTTGCGGTGACCATGTTTCACCGTCGCCTGGGCATCGGCGCGATCTGTCACGGGTTTCTGCCGGAATGTCGCAAAAAGGAACAGTGCAATGCCGACTGCCCAGAGCCGGGCAAGTACGTGGATTGCGCCATCCAATGGATGACGGCACGATTCAAACAACAGGGAGTGTTACTTCACGAGATTGAGATCAAGGTGTTCGGTGGAGCGGACACGTTGAGCGGGGGGCCGGGCAGCAGAGGCGGCATCTTAGTCGGCAAACGCAATGTCACGGCGGCAATGCAGGAACTGGAGAAGGAAGGGCTCAGCATCCTCTCGAGTGATGTGGGAGGCACCTGTGGGAGAAAATTGTTTTTCAATACCCACACGGGAGAGGTCCTGCTCAAGCGCCTGCAGCCTCGAGTGATCATGGCAGGGATGGAAGGAGAATAATCAATGCTATCCCGTTCTGGTATCCGGATATATCCCATCGCCTGTCACGCGAGGGCTGGCATTTCACCATTATGGAACACAGACAGGGACAGACGGTTCGATCGATTCTAGAGTTTCCACAAGGAGGACCCATGGATACGATGGAAGCAGGTACAATTTCCAAAAAGGTGGAGGATTTTCTTCTCGTCTTTCGAAAAGGGGAGGAGTTCACCCACGAGTTGCTGAAAGAAAATGAAAAGCTCCGATATAAGTTGGTCCAGCTCGAAGGGGGGGCCCGGCTTGCAGACCGGTCGGGCAGCGCCCAATTGAATTCCCTGGAAGCGCGCATTTATGTCCTGGAGGCGGAGAATAGGACCCTCCTGGGCCGATACCGCCAGGTGGAGGAGGAAAACAAGGATTTTGCGAGCCGGTATGTGGAGGTCGAGACCGAGAACAATAACCTTGCCAACTTGTACGTGGCGAGCTACCAACTCCATTCCACCCTGGACTTCAACGAGAGCCTGAGAATCATTCTCGAGATCGTGATGAACCTCATTGGCGCCGAGGAGTTCTCCATCATGATGCTTGATGAGAAGATGAACGAGCTTTCGATCGTTGCGCAGGAAGGGATGGGGGGGCAGCCGCGGACGCCTATCCGGCTCGGCCACGGCATCATCGGCAAGGCGGCCAAGACCGGTGAAGCATACTACCGGAAGGGTGATCCTGCTGATGTTACGGATGTGGACTATGCAAATCCGCTTGTCTGCATTCCGCTCAAGATAAAAGAACATGTTATCGGAACAATCGTAATCTACAAACTGCTCATCCAGAAAAACATGTTAACAGACGTGGACTACGAGCTGTTCTCGATGCTGGCGGGCCATGCGGCAACTGCGCTCTTCTCTTCCAAGCTGTATTCCGAATCAGAGCGAAAACTGACCACGATCCAGAGTTTCCTTGATTTGCTCAAGGAAAAATAAAGATGGTTCACCGGGCAAAAGAGCGAACAGCGTTCTCAGTCATTGCATAGGAATCAGAGAGATTTTTTTGTGGGCGAAGAGCTTCTAAGACGGCTCTCGCTGGGAGGGCATAAGATGAAAAAAATATTAATCGTTGACGATTCAGCATTGATTCATCAAATGTACAAGATGGTGTTGATGCGTTACAAATGCACCATCGTGGCTGCGCAGAATGGCCAGATTGGCCTCGACAAACTGGCGCAGCACCCTGATGTCGACCTGGTGCTGCTCGATATCAACATGCCGGTGATGAACGGCCTCGATTTCATTAAAAAGGTAAAAGAACTCGGCACCTATGAACATATTCCCATTATAATTTCGAGCACCGAAGGCAAGGAAGAGGATACGAAGCGGGGGATTGCGCTCGGCGCACGCGGGTACGTGACGAAGCCTGTTCAGCCCAGCGAACTTCATTCGCTCTTCGAAGCTCTTGTTCCTGCTTCGCGGTAACGAGCGACACCTCTTAAGGGTGCGGATGGCTGCAAATTCCGTCGCCCCTGCCATCGGACAGGTTGTTCTGGTCGTGAGACAGGATGTCTTTAAAGGAGCTTTTTTACTCACGTAACATGCTGTAATATTGGAGATATTGAATTGGCATAGCCCTTGCTATAATTCGGACTGACAGCGGAGTTAGAACGCTTTAAAGCGCGGAGGACAGACGACAGATGAACGAGCACAGACTGGAGGAGACCATGAGTGGGGAAGCTGAAAAAGAGATGACACAATATCTGACGTACAAGCTCGGGGATGAGGTCTTCGCCATCGATATAGCCAAGGTACGTGAAGTGCTTGATCTCACGACCCTCACCAAAGTACCCAGGACGCCGGCATACATGCGCGGTGTGATCAACCTCCGGGGCAGCGTAGTGCCGGTCGTGGACATGAGACTCAAGTTCGGGATGACGAAGACGGAGAAGACCGTGAACACCTG
This sequence comes from Nitrospirota bacterium, assembly GCA_963826885.1. Lineage (GTDB taxonomy): Bacteria > Nitrospirota > UBA9217 > UBA9217 > UBA9217 > JAJYKN01. Next base: position 468,407 of record CAWGYL010000003.1, read on the forward strand.
CGTGATCATCACCGAGGTGACCGTCGAGGGGGATACGACGGTACTGGGCGTGCTGGCGGACTCGGTGCAGGAGGTGATTGGCCTGGAGTCGGGGAGTATTGCTCCGGCGCCGAAAATCGGGACCAAGCTCAACAACGAGTTCATTCAAGGAATGGGCAAGAAGGACGATGCGTTCATCATCATCTTTGATATCGACAAGATATTCTCCATCGATGAACTTATCTCCGTGCAGCCAGGTCAGGCAGAAATCAGGGCCATTGATGAGAAACAAGCGTGGGTGGTACAGTGAGGATACTCAAAAAAATGAAGGATTGCTCCACTGTTCTTCGAGGATGAGACGAGATTTTGGGGACTCAGAAAACAATACGAAAGGATGGTTATGTGATGTTTAAGGACATGAAAATAAGAAATAAATTAAATTTGATCATCGGGATCATCATTGTTGGTCTGAGCATTGTCGGGGTGTTCTCGTTTCTGCAGAGTCGGAGCGCTGAAAACACCATCGTAACCATGGTCGATACAGACGTTGAGCTTTTGGTAAATCTGAACACGCTGTATGCTGAGGGACTGCAGACCGGACAGGCGACACGGAATTTGCTTATGAATCCCGGTGATGAAGCGGCAAAACGCAACTACCAGGAATCGCACCAAAGCTTTATTGATACCATGGAAGATGCGCTCAAACGCGCCCCTGCTCCCATGCAGGACCGTTTAAAAAAGGTTCGTGATCTCTGGGCAGAGGACCATGTGATGAAGCAGAAGGTTCAAAACCTGGCCTCATCCGGCAAAAAAGAAGAAGCAGTGGCATTGCTGATACAGCAGGAAACGCCGAAGTGGAGGGAGGTAAGAGGCATTGTACTCGATCTCCTGAAAGAGCAGAAAAAGGTTTTTGCAGTCAGTAAGGAATACGAGATTGGAGAGATGCACAGTAAGAGGATAGCGCTCTTGATAACGCTTTTCATGACGGTCGCAGCCGCTATCGTTCTGTCCCTGATCATTGCACGTACCATTACGCAGCAGCTCGACGAGGCGATGACAGTGGCAAATGAGCTTGCCCAGGGCGATCTTCGGCGGAAGATAAATGTAAGGAGCAGCGACGAGACAGGGATGGTACTCGCCGCCTTGAAACAAATGGTAGAAAAGCTCCGCCATGTTGTCTCCGATGTCAAGTCCGCTGCCGACAACGTGGCGTCGGGCAGCAGGCAGCTATCAGCTGGGTCGGAACAGCTATCACAGGGCACGACGGAGCAGGCTGCATCGGCGGAAGAAGCATCGGCGTCAGTGGAAGAGATGAACGCTACGATCCGCCAAAACGCCGACAATGCTCAGCAGACAGAGAAGATCGCCGTCAAGAGCGCCGCAGACGCTGCGGAAAGCGGCAAAGCAGTGAATGAGGCAGTTGCAGCGATGAAAGTCATCGCAGGGAAAATCTCGATCATTGAGGAGATCGCGCGCCAGACCAATCTCCTTGCGCTGAACGCGGCAATCGAGGCAGCACGCGCCGGAGAACATGGTAAGGGATTTGCCGTTGTCGCAGCCGAAGTGCGAAAACTCGCGGAAAGAAGCCAGGTGGCTGCACGAGAAATCGGCACTTTGTCCGGATCGAGCGTTCAAATTGCCGAACGTGCCGGTACGATGCTGGCAAAGCTGGTACCCGACATTCAAAAAACGTCTGAGCTCGTGCAGGAGATAAGCGCCGCATCGAAGGAACAGTCCGGTGGCGCGTCTCAGATCAATGGTGCCATTCAGCAACTGAATCAAGTGGTCCAGCAGAACGCTGGGGCTGCCGAAGAAATGTCATCAACCGCCGAGGAACTTGCATCGCAGGCAGAACAACTGCAGGGCACGATTGCCTTCTTCAAGACCGAGCATGCAGCCGGTATGCCGGTGAAGCAGGAGCCGGCGAGCAGATTCGTAGCAGCACGCTCGATGCAGAGCCTGTCTATTCCCCGGAAGAAGAATACAGCTTTCTCGGGTGTAGCTTTGAATATGGACCGGGAGACATCCAATCAAACAAGCGACCAGCGAGACATGGAATTTGAGCACTTTTGATTGGAAAAGGAAGTCACCGGACAAGTGGTAGCAGTCTTTTTTGGATATGTCTTGAGAAGGAAGTCTTAACTTTTTGACTAGGGAGGAACATAGTCATGAAGACAATCAGCATCACGATATGGCCAGGATCCATGGAAGCCATAGGGCAAGCACTTGATGTATTCGGCTGTAACCGGGTAGTTCCCGGTGCATGGGACGAACCAGTGATGGTGTCGGGCCTGACGCCGGAAGAATATTGCTTTGCACAGGAGTTCTTTGGGGGCTTAGGTTACGAAGTCAAGGAAGACGATCGGATGCAGGAAAAAGAGGAAGTTGTATCGCCCCCGATGGTGCATAGTTTTTAAGGAGGGTCTTAGATATGAAGACGATGATTATTGATCGCGGGGACGACGGAAAGGTTGGACATAATCAGTCCGTCGAAAGCATCAGTAACGAAGCTGACCTGACCGCTGCCGATTGCCGGCAAATAGCCAAGCGAGCGGAACTGTTTCTTTCCCATGGACAGAGAACGATCTATGCGGCGGATCTTGAAAAGAGGCTGAAGCAGGGAGAAAAGATCTTTCTTCTCGATATCCGTTGGAATGAGGACTATGACATTGCCCATATACCCGGAGCAGTCAATGTGGAATTCATTTACGTTGCGTCGCTGCAAAATTTGGAAAAACTGCCGAAAGACGGCACGCTCATTGTCATTATTTGCTATACGGGGCACACGGCGAGCCAGGTGGATGCAATTTTGAATCTGCTTGGGTACAACGCCTGGACGCTGCGGTTCGGAATGCTGGGATGGAGTTCTCTTACCAATACCAAAATCTGGTCTCCCCTTGAGACCCAAAACATAACAGGCGGCGGATTCCCGACTGAAGGTATGAGCGCCAGGATGAACGACAGTAATGTCCCGTTATCGATTTTCCAAAACACGGAATCACGTTATAAGAAAGAAATATAAAGGTCAAAATGCAATTTTTTGATTTGAAAGCAATTTATCTCAATGCGTTCTATAATCCGCCTCAGTACCGACTGAGCAGGTGCCAGGATGAATTCTGGGAAAACGTTTTTCGCACAATTTCTCCGATAGCTACCGCGCTACGAGTTCAACCAGCGCGTTCTTCGATATCAGGGCATTCACAAAGTCAGAAGCTTCTCTTATCTCGATATATTGAGAATCTCAACAATAGGGAGGGTTTCTATGCCGGTAAAAGCTCGGATACTATTTATAGATGACGAGAAAAGCATTTTGGAAATCGCTGCAACAATGCTTGAAGTCCTGGGCTATTCCGTCGAGACTGCGGGAAATGCCAAGGAAGCCCTCTTATTGCTTTCAATCGAACGATTCGATATCGTTTTTATCGATCAATTCCTCGGACCGGAGAAAGGAATCGAGTTGATGAAACGGCTTTCCGCAGCAGATCCGGAACTATATTTTATCATCGTTACCGGCTATCCGGATGCGCGGCTTGCGGTCGAGGCACTGAAGGGTGGAGCGTCTGATTTCATCGCAAAGCCTTTTTTTGATGCAGACCTGCTGAGGAGCATAGAGTACGTCCTCAAAAAAAAGATGCTCGACAGAGAACGAAAAGACATCCTGGCGGAACTCGAGACCAGGGTGGAGAAGAAAACGGACGAGTTGCAGCAGATTTATTTTTCGGTCCTTACGTCGCTTGCCCGTGCCGTGGAAAATAAAGACCTCGGCACCTACGGCCACAGCGTGCGTGTCAGCAATTACGCATGCCGGATTGCAGCGACGCTTGGCTTTTGCGAGGAGGATATGAAGACTCTCAAGTCGGCTTCGATGCTGCATGACATCGGGAAGATCGGGATAAGCGATTCGATTCTGAGCAAGCGCGGCCCGCTCGGTGAAGACGAAATGCGGGTCATCAGGAGCCATCCGAAGAAGGGTGTTGAAATTCTATCGCCTCTTAAACAATTTGAATCCCTGCTGCCGGCAATCTTGCACCATCATGAACACTATGACGGATCCGGCTATCCTGAGGAGATCTCGGGAGAGGATATCCCGCTCTTCGCGCGGATCATCTCGGTCGCAGATGCATATGACGCAATCTTATCGGACAGGCCCTACCGGGTCGCAACGGATTATAAAAAAGCTGTTCAGGAACTGGCAAGCTGTTCCGGGAAACAATTCGATCCCCTGATTATCAGCGCATTTCTGGATGCAGTGCGAAAACAGGATGACAGGGTGTACCGGACTGTTGAGGTTTTATCCGTACTCACCTGACCTGGCTCGGGGGAATGGCCCCGAAAAAGTCGAGGGACCCCCGGATGGTGGCGGGTGCTTTGCTGCTGGTGAGCGCGGACAGGGAAAAAAGGTAAAAAAAAGGAGGACAAGGCAATGGAAACCACGAAAATCAAGGACATGTCGGTGAGGTGGAAGGTAGCAATCCCTATCATCGTAATTGTCACTGTCGGGATATTAGTCATGGGTTTAGTAACCAGCGAGAAGTCGATGGAGATTGTGATTGATGGAGCGAAAACTACAGCGCTTAATGGGTATCGGGACACGGTGTTAAATGCCTTAACGACCATGATGACTACGGGAAATTTCAAAGAGGCCAAGGCTTCATTTTTCGAACAGATGGATAATATAGTTGACCTCAGGGTAATAAGGGCGGAAGCCCTTGATAAAGACTTTGGACAGGGTGCTCCTGGTGATTATCCAAAAGATGATATCGAGAAGGAAGTGATAGAAAAAGGCAAAGAGAAGGTTGTGCTGGAAGGTGATTATATCCGGGGCGTCTATCCCTATATAGGGAAAGCAAATTTTATGGGTAAAAACTGCCTTGGCTGTCACAATGTAAAAGAGGGGACCGTCATCGGTGCCGTAAGCATAAAAATGCCTTTAGCCGCCTTACTGGACAAGTCCAGATCATTAAGGACTTCTCTGTTCGTGATTGGGGCATTAGGAATGCTTTTGTTGACTGGGGCTGTGTTAATAATTGTCAGCAGGACACTTATGCCTTTATCAGTATTAACTAAAAAAGCAAAAGAGATAGCCGATGGAGACCTCAACGGAACCATAGATCATAAGGGCAAGGATGAGATCGGTCAACTATCCAATGCGCTCAATTCGATGATAACGAAGCTAAAAGAGGTGGTGACAGATGTTATGACCGCAGCCGACAATGTGGCCTCAGGCAGCCAGGAGCTTTCTGCCGGGTCCGAGCAGATGTCTCAGGGCACAACGGAACAGGCGGCCTCTGCTGAGGAAATATCGTCGTCCGTGGAACAAATGAATACGATGATCAAACAGAACGCCGATAACGCCCAGCAGACCGAGAAGATAGCCCTGAAGTCGGCCATGGACGCTCAGGAGAGCGGCAAGGCAGTGTCCGAGACTGTCGTCGCCATGAAGCACATCGCGGCAAAGATATCAATCATCGAGGAGATCGCGCGCCAGACGAACCTTCTGGCCCTGAACGCGGCGATCGAGGCGGCCCGGGCAGGTGAGCACGGCAAGGGGTTTGCCGTAGTTGCTGCAGAAGTCAGAAAACTTGCCGAGCGTAGCCAGGTAGCAGCTGGAGAGATCAGCCATCTTTCGTCATCGAGCGTGCAGGTGGCTGAGCAGGCCGGAACGATGCTGACGAAGCTTGTGCCCGACATACAGAAAACCACGGAGCTGGTGCAGGAGATCAGCGCGTCGTCGAAAGAGCAGGCTTTGGGCGTAGACCAGATCAACAGCGCGATCCAACAGCTCAACCAGGTGGTACAGCAGAACGCAGGAGGGGCTGAGGAGATGGCGTCGACGGCTGAGGAGCTGTCGTCCCAGGCCGAACAGCTTCAAGGCACGATAGCGTTCTTTAAGGTGGACGAACGGGAAACGCGGATGGTGAACAAGCAGGCAGCACGGAAGCCGGACGCGACGCGTCAGGTACCTGTGGCGCACCTTGCCAAGGTGGTGGGAAAAACCGAGAAACCTGCTTCGGCATTCAAACATGCCGGCGTGGTGCTCAGTTTAGCGAAGCATGGCGGTAATGGGAATGGCGGTAATGGAGACGGCAAGGACAGCGAATTCGAAAGATTCTAAGAGCCGTAAGGCGTCCGGTGCCAGGCGTGAGGTATATAAATTGCAATTTCCTTATGCCTGACGCTCTCGCGCCTCAAGGGTTCACGAGGAGGACCTCATGAGCATAGCCGGTATTGTAAGTACAACACAGTATTTAACGTTTAAGCTCGACGACGAAGTATATGCCCTGGACATCACCAAGGTCCGCGAAGTGTTGGACGTCACGACCATCACCAAGGTGCCGCGGACGCCGGAATTCATGCGGGGAGTGATCAATCTCAGGGGCAGCGTGGTACCGGTCGTGGATCTACGCCTGAAGTTCGGGATGAAGAAGACCGAGAAGACGGTGAACACCTGCATCAACATCGTCGAGGTAACGGTGGACGGGGATACGATTATTTTAGGAGCGCTTGCAGATTCGGTTCAGGAGGTGATTGAGCTAGGGAGCGATAGCGTCGAGCCGGCTCCCAAAATCGGGACGAGGCTTCGGACCGAGTTCATCAAAGGGATGGCGCGGCAGAACGACCGGTTCATCATCATCCTGGACATCGACAAGGTCTTCTCCCTCGACGAGCTTGCTATGGTCCAGACGAGTCAGTCGGAAATCGCAGCGGAAACAACGGCAGGCGGGCGGCGACGATCGTAATGACCGCATGGCCCGCGGCCAATGAGAGGGCTGTTTCCCGGACCGCTCCGTCGATGACGGAAGCGGTTCTTTTTTCCCCGTCAGTCATGTCTGTTTCCTCCCGTTCAGAATTTGCGGCAGGTCATTCGTGCTTAAGCGTCGTCGGCATTCTTGAAATAGAGTTCAAAAAAATTCTCTTCTGTTCGAGGTGCTCCCGGAGGGTTTTCTTCGCGTTGCGCCGGACGCTTCCCCGATACAACAACATGCCTGTTGACTCACAGACCGCACCAATCACTGCACCGAGAAGCGCAACAACCGGCCTGAAAACTTCTACTCTCCGACCCAGAGATAACTCCCGTCAAAGAACAGGGCACCCGGCCAGAAGAGGTTGTTTTGTCCGATTGCAGGGCTGACATTGTTAATGGACCCATCCGGCTGGCCAAGGATAACGTCGGCGGCCGATCGAACATCGGATCGACTCTAATGCTACGTCATTAGGAAACTTGGCTGATGCCGCCCGAGTCGGCTTCATGTTTTGGTATTTTCGCATATGTCCTGCAGTAATGTATAAGAACCCTGAGGGTGTGGATATAATAAAAAACAACGCTGCAAAATGTCACGTGATACTGTCATCAGCGAATATCCGAAATATGCTATGGTGCGGAAGGAAATGGTGGCAATGACCAAAAAGATTACCTGAACGCTCTTGCCGACACATCCATTCGATAAGCAGTTGAGTCTTTTGGAAAGTGCAGGTTTCAAGTAATTCTTCAGTTTAATCTCGAGTGGGCATCTCTTCCTATAACTAGAACTCGCCTCCCTTATCTCGTAACGGATAAAGCGTTCATTTTAACTCGCGGCCATCGATGAAAATATCCAATTTTGTAAAATTCTGTTGGGTGTGCGACAAATTTATCGGTAAATCCGTCAAGCGCACGCACGCTGTTCCCAAAAATCCTCCCACCGGTTGCTCATTATGCTGCATCGAAGGGCAATTATCTTATTTGCTCCTTCGACCGTCCAATGCATTCCTGATTGCTTCAACCGCTGTCCTATTACCGAACGGCATCCAGCCTCAAGCACACCGGATCCGACAAAAAAACCTAGCCTTCTGAATTCAGCGTACTGCATGCGTTCTTTGTTTTTTTCAAAATACCCCATCTCTCGAGAGCAAATGTCTTTGTGAGAGCTAGACAGGGTCGAGAGTTGTTTGATGGCGATGATAACGTCTTCCACCTTCCCCTCATCCAGCTCAACGCGGCGTTTTTCCATCCATTGGTACATCTTGTCTTTTTGTGGTCCAAAGCAATTTTTGGCGACATTCCCATAATGCTCGCGGGCATGGTACAGATCGACGATTTGCCGAGCTCCGAGAAAATGCTCGTCCGCGATGTTCCATATCCAAGGCGCACCGTCTCCGAGTACTACAACTTCCCTGGCTCGGTCTAAACCGCGCCGTTTTGCCTCTTTATAAAGTCTCCATCCAAAAATTTCTGCCGTCTCAATCGCTCCGGTATAACTGGTGGAAGCTTCATCCCGGATCGGACGTCCCTCTTTGTCCACAGCCGTCTGGGTGAAAACGCACCCCAGTTTGACCTCTCGTGTTTTTGCCTGCCCGTCTTCACCCTTGCCCTGCCTGCCCGCGGTTTCTTTTTTGACCACAGGCACTCCGGTTCCATCCATGCAGACATACAGCCGGGGAACCGGCTTTATCGGGACAACATTGTCAGACAGGGTGGATTCGCCTTGCGCGGCGTGATACTCCTCCACCTGTTGTCCTACCCGCTCGGAAACTCGTTCGACGTCCTTGGCGGTCACTCGGATTCCAGCCAGTTCATATAGATCTTCATGACCGGGATCGAACGGGCGGTAGGAGCCTACCTTGCTCATCATCCGGCGCACTCCGGGCGTATACGATGTCCCTTCGATATCGAGAGCCTGATCCTTCGGGCAAAAGCCGGTATTGCACTCTTTATCGGAATAGTAGGCGCGATTCACGAGCACGGGGGCAAGAACGGTCAACAGGGTTTTGGTCCGGTACCCTTCGAACTCGCAAACATGTCCTTTTTCACATAGGACAATCTTACCGCGATAACCGCCTCCATCGGCATTGATCAGCATCTCCAGCATCTTTCCGCCAATCCCATGCATCGCAGAGCGAACGCTCAGCTCGAAGGACTCCAGGTCGAAACCACCGGTGTCGGCCCGCTCGCACCAATATTGAGAAACAAAACGATCTATTTCGTTTTGTACTTCCCTTTGAACTTCTTCCGCAATTTTTTTTTGAGTTCCACCAGTTCTGTATCGTCCCGAAGCGGAACGACAGGCCGCATATCGCAAATCTGCTCGCTCACCTCAAGAATCTCATCGCACAGTTTCACATACGTTTGATATCGCGCGAGCTCTTCTTCATACTTTTTCATCTCGGCTCCAAGAGGGATGTTTCTTGTGTAACTCTTACCCTTGATCGTAGTTGACCACAAATATCGTGGTCCGTGGCCTGGATGTCCCTCCTGTGCGCATATGCAATTCGGCTTGCCGCATTTGCGGTAATTGACCGAGATGCTGCCCCGTCTGAAATCACCAAGTGCTTTCACTCTCTCATAAAGACCGTCTCGTCTCCGCTCCAACTCTGACAAAGATTCCGGCATATGCCCTCCTATAATCTGGTAGTTAATTAAGCTACCAGATTATAGGGCTTTTTGCCCTTTTTGTCAAGCCCACCTATATCCATGTCGCAGACCCAATTCTGTTCGAACAGTTGTATTTAATATAGTTGAAATGTTATAGTGTGAAGATGGTGAGAGGACGTGATACCGGATTGCCAATTTTAGAAGTTCTAGATATCGAGTGCGTGTAGGATTCATGAACAAGTATATAAGAAAGAATAATGACAGAATAATCTGCTTAGTGTCGGCAGTGGTGCTTAAAAGAGCTGCTTAGAAAAGAGGTCAGCTATGGAAATACCTGAAGATATGACCAAAGAGCAGCTCATCAATGACTTAATAAAGCTGCGTCAACGCATTGATGAACTGGCGAAAATTGAAGAAGATAAAAACAAGTACTTGGAGGAACTGAACAAAACGAAGGCGATGTACGAAGGCCTTTTCGAATTTGCTCCTGATGCAATCGTTGTTGTTAACCGTGAAGGTCACATTGTTCAGGTCAATAAGCGGACTGAAATGCTGTTTGGTTATACTCGCGAAGAATTATTCAATTCAGACCCCGATGTCCTCTTGCCGGAACGTTTTAGGGAAAAGCACAGGGAACATCGCAGAACCTACATGTCTGAACCACGTGTCCGCCCCATGGGCACGGGCCTCGACCTATGGGGTAGAAGAAAGGATGGAAGCGAGTTCCCGGTAGATATAGCTCTCGGGATGCTCCAACCTGATAATGCTGAACAAGACATGGTCGTACTGGCCGTTGTCCGCGATGTCACCGAGCGCAAAGAAGCAGAAAGGAAGTTACTCGAGGCAAAGATCCAACTGGAACGTACCAATAAGGAACTCGAGCAATTCGTATACACCGTATCTCATGACCTGAGGGCGCCACTGCGGCACATCGAGGGTTTCATCACCATGATGGAGGAGGATTGTGCAGAAATTTTGAATGAAAATTGCAGGGATCATATCCATCGTGTAAAGAAGGGCTCCGCAAGAATGCAGGAGCTTGTTACTGCTTTGCTTAACCTGTCTCGCTTCTCTCAGGGCGCTATGAGCCGCTCGAAAGTGTATCTGACGGGGGTCGTAAAAACTGTAGCAGCTGAGCTTATAAAAAGCCAGCCGGATCGTCGCGTAGAGTTTGTAATCGCGGACGATGTGACAGCCGAAGGAGATCCGGCGTTGCTTCAGATTGTGATACAAAACCTCATCGATAATGCGTTTAAATTTACCGATAAACAAGCAGTCGCAAGAATAGAATTTGGCGTCAAGCAGATAGATGATAAACCGGTCTATTTCGTTAAAGATGAAGGCGTCGGCTTCGACACGGAAAATGCAGGGATCAGGCTGTTCACTCCTTTCCAAAGATTCCATACAGAGTCCGAATTTCCGGGTCTTGGCATCGGCCTTGCCACGGTACAACGAATAGTCCAACGCCATGGCGGCCTTATTTGTGCCGAGAGTGAGGTGAACAAAGGCACAACCTTCTACTTCACGCTGCAATAAAAGGTATCAATAACGCGCGCTTTCTCATCCTATCGTTGTCTCCCCTTGCTGCCGGTTGCGTAGCTTACAACCCTGCCATGGCAATTACCTGCCCGATCTAATCAGTCAAATAATATTTACACGAAGTTTAGCAGCCATAAAGAATATTACTCTTTCGTAAAGATATTGCTAATTATGAGATATAATTTAATCAGGAGTTAAATTGTATTGTTTCATTCTGAAAGCGGTTTCCGGGAATTTTAAAGATTCTATTGATTTAAGAGTGCATCATCTTAAACTTTAGAACATATTGGTTTTATTGCGGAAAATGAACTTGTGGAGGGGTAACTATGAAAAACAAGGTCATTCTCGTAGTTGATGACAATGATGATGATGTGACCCTGACCCTTCACGCCATCAAGAAGAACAATATCTTAAATGATGTAATAGTGGTGCAGGATGGGGTAGAGGCGCTCGATTATCTTTTCGGCAAAGGAAAGTACTCGGGGCGGGATATCAATGATAAGCCGGAGCTTATTCTGCTCGATCTCAGAATGCCCAAAATAGACGGGATAGAAGTGTTGCACCGCATACGCGCAGATCACAGAACGACAAACCTGCCGGTCGTTGTTCTTACCTCATCAAAAGAGGATATAGACCGGGTGGAGAGCTACCAACTGGGCGCGAACAGTTACATTCAAAAGCCAGTGGCGTTTGACGGATTAGTCGCGGCCGTGCAACAACTTAAGCTTTGTTGGCTGGTTATAAACCAATCGTCTGATGAGATGTGCAGAAACGTGGGACAATCTACGCTTACGGAAGGTGAAAGCTAATAATGAGCTGTGGCCTTTCTCATCCATTGGCAACGAATTTCGATTAGAAAAGAATATACTTTCTCTGAAGTCCCCTCAGAGTGCAGTTCACCATAGCTGGCGATGCGGTCTCGAGGTGATGTATTATACCACTCCCTGTTGATTGATATGTTATACTATGAAAAGATTGTCGGCGATCCCGCATTACGCCCTCATGGATGATGCATGACAAAAAAGACTAAACAACCGGCTACAAAGAAGCGGAAACAGTTGGGCACACGCCGGTCGGGAGTTGAGTCTCACAAGTCGACGGAGCCTGCTAAGGAAGCCGTTGGCTTTGCCGGCAGCCCCTCGGCCATCCCGGTGGGTCGGCATGGGAAAGAATGCTGCCAATATTTTCGGTGCCCATCAACAGCCCTCGTTACGCTGTCCTCTTTCACTGGAGATCACCATGCAACCAACAATCCTCATCATAGATGACAGCGAGAACGATGTCCTGTTAACGAAAGCGGCTCTAGCGAAGACCGGGCGGAGTTTCAGGACGGAAGTCGCCTCGAGCGGAGAAGCCGGCCTCTCGCTCATACGGGGAGGGAAAACACCGCCGAAGCTGATTCTGCTCGACCTGAAAATGCCCGGGATGGACGGTATCGAGGTCTTGCGAAAAATACGCGGTGACGAGACTCTTAGCGGCATCCCGGTGGTCATCGTCACGAACTCAATTCTGGAATCGGACGAACAGGCAGCTTTCAAGGCGGGGGCAAACGGTTTTCTGCACAAGGCCACAGACCTCGGACAATTAAAGAAGAATTTCGAGAGTTTATTAGACCGCTGGTTGGGTATGAATACACCGCATCATGGAAGAAATTAATACGATTTTATGTTTCGACGCGAAATAGCCTGTTGTTTCCTCTAAGATGGTCGTATCTCGGCAAGGGTGCGGTGAATGTAGGTGCGACATTCTACTTCACCCTGCAATAGAGGAGTCAGTTCTGTGAGTTTTCTGATCCTTTCATCACTTATCTACTCCGAGATTGCAGTGATAGGATATCATAAACAGAACGACCTGTAAGGCTACAGTGAAGGGGAATCGATGAACTCGAACCATATCAGGGTATTCCTGATCGAAGACAACGACAATGATGCAGTACTCATTCGCAGGTTCCTTACCTCAGGCCAGAACATGCATATCGATGTGGAGAGAGCGGATACACTGTCGTCTGCGCTCAAACGCCTGGGAGAGGAGAAATACGATGTCATCCTGTCGGATCTGGGGATGTCTGACAGCTGGGGGCTGGTAACCTTCGGCAAGGTCCATGCAGCAAGTCCGGAAGTCCCCGTCATCGTCCTCACGGGCCTGGACGATGAAGCAGCCGCCCTCGAAGCGGTGCATCGGGGCGCGCAGGACTATCTCGTCAAAAGCCAGATCGACAGCAGAAATCTGATTCGGACCATCCGCCATTCCATCGAGCGCCAGAGACTTATGGCCCAGCTAGCAAATAGCCTGAAGGAAATAAAGATCCTTCAGGGGCTGCTCCCTATATGCGCTTCCTGCAAGAAAATACGCGATGATAGTGGATCATGGAAACATATGGAGTCATACATCAGCGAGCACTCCCAAGCCCAGTTCAGTCATGGTCTTTGCCCTGACTGTGCAGCGAAGGCTCATGAGGAAATTCGTAGAAATAAACAGAAAAAGAATAACGGATAACGCTCTTCTCCCCAAAAATCGGTGATCAACCTTATGGCATTAAATGCATGCTTCTACCGGATTTTACCCATGGCACAAAATTGGTAGTGCAGACTGTAGGTGTATCACGCGGAGATCCCGATTTGATTGAAGTACACAATCTCGATTGTAACTTGTAAGGCAGTTTACTTCTTGTATTTGGTGCCAGCTTGGGTATTCCGGTCCAATCTGCCCCACTTTTCTGATGATATCCAACCCTGACTCTGATTTAATCCATAAGACCATTACTGAAGATTAAATGCAAAATGAGCCGATTCCGCAGGAAATTGGCTTATTCGTATTGTGCTATGGATCCCCGAGCGAGATCTTCCCGTCCCAGCGAAAAAGAGCAAATCATCTCTTGCGCTTCAAGATGACGGCTTGGGTACCGCTTCGCCATTTCATGGGTTGTGCCCCCCTGTCCACGCAACCGGTCAGATCCCGATGTTCGTGGAACCTTGACTACACTTGTATTCGGGGATATAATTCTTTTATACGACATTCAGAAGTACTAGAATACAATCCATTCGATAAAATAATCTGCTTTTAACAGTATCTTTCACCTTCTTTTATTACCCTGTCATATCTCAAGTATTGGAATTCAATCCACTTGATAAAACATGTAATATTCTTCATTTTTACAGTAAGTTTCAGCTTGCATTAGTCGCTCTATTCTTTGATTGCAATAGTTACTCAGTCACTACGCAAAAAGAAACGGCTCAAACATCAAATGGCGGTTGTCTGCGGTTCAATACATCCTGGTACTATAACAGGCTGCAAAAGGGAGGCTTCCATGAAAAGATCTACTGTTTTTGCATTGAGAGCGGTTCTGGTTTTTGGACTGGTGATATTCTTTGGCGCCTGTTCCAGCGGTGGAGGCAGCAGCACACCTGCCATTGGGAATACACCGATACAAAATAACGCGCAAGGTACTCAGGCGGCTTCAAGCGGCAGCCAGGGGATCGATATGGCCGTGGGCATGGCGCAGGCATTCGGCAATCTCGGCAATGCCGGCCTGTTAGCCGAAGCCGGAATCCAGGCGCCGCCTCCGGGTACCTTCGGCAATTTTGAGCAGAGTCCGGCGATCGGCAGGCTGGCCCACGTTACGAGTAAATTCGCCATCGCACAATTTGCCGGTACCGCCGCAAGCGGCTTCACGGGGGCACCGATCCCGCATATCTTGGCCTTTGGAAGCGGAACCTGTACTGACGGCGGATCTTATACGCTGGGCCCCAGCACTGATGGTGGTCTCGCCGCTCTCTACTTCTCAGCCTGTCGCGAAAACAACGTGCAGGTTGACGGCGAATACGATATTTTGATTTTTGGACCCGTGACATCGGGCTACACCATGAGCGTGACGCTGGGAAGTGCATCGACACCAACAGCCTTTACGTTGCAGGACTTTGCATCCGGTACCACACCATCATATTCAACCTTGATTTCCGAGACCACCATGACCGGTCTTCCGATGAGCATCACCATGACGGGCCCCGGTTCATCAGTGACATCGGTGAGTATTGCTGTCTCCACGGGCAGCATGAGCATAGATGATATTGCCAGCAGTCAAACTTATACCGTGTCCCTCATGAGTCTGTACGATTCCTATGTTCTTTCAACTTCAGGCACCGGGACGACAACTACCTACACAACGAAGGGCACCGTCACTGAATCCTGGGGCAGCAACTCCATTACGGAAACGTTTACCAACTTTCAGCTGGTTCTAAGTCCGGGTATTGCGCCTCAGGATCAGGATATGAGCGTCAGCGGTACGCTCAGCATTGCCTTCACCCCGGCATTTTGTCAGAACGGCACGTTCACGTTTGTGACCGATACCCCGATCGTGTACGACGATCTCCTGGGTTACACGACCGCGGGCCAACTCACGGTCAACGGTGCTACAACGATCACGTATAATGCCGATGGATCCATCATGGTAACAACCGGGGGCCAATCGCAGACATACCCCAATCTGTACGCTCTAACGCAAGTATGTCCGATTGCCACGCTCGGCGGGCCTGCTGCCTATACGGTAACCTATAACGGCAACGGCGGTACCGGCGGCAGCGTCCCGATTGATTCAAGCACGTACCAGCAGGGAGATACCGTCACGGTTCTCGGCAATACCGGCAGCCTCGTCAATACCGGCTACACCTTCGTGGGCTGGAACATGTCGGCCGGGGGAGGGGCCGCAACGACCTATACGCCAGGGAATCAATTCCCCATGCCGGCGGCCGATGTTACCCTGTACGCGGTGTGGACCACCAGCCCCTATACGGTAACCTATAACGGCACCGTCGCTACCATCGGCAGCGCACCGGTTGACCCAAATAATTACGAGCAAGGCGAGACCGTCACGGTGCTCAGCAATACCGGCGGCCTCGCTTATCCCGGCTACTTCTTCGGGGGCTGGAACATGGCGTCCAACGGGTCGAGCACGACCTATCAGCCGGGGCAGACCTTCCCGATGCCGGCGGCCGATGTCGTCCTGTACGCGGTGTGGTCCTCAAGCAACGTCCTGGGCTATGCCTACGTGGCGAACAATGCCGCCAACATTGGCAACATATCGCAGTACGCGATCGCCTCGGATGGGACGCTCTCAGCCTTGAGCCCACCCACGGTCGCGGCGGGGTCGTGTCCCTTATCCATCACCGCCGATCCCTCGGGAAAGTACGTCTACTCGACTGACGTTTGCGACAACTACAAAATCTACCAATACGCGATCGGCGCGGGGGGGCTTCTCACACCCATAGCCCCGGGCTCGTTCGCAGCGGGGGGGGGCTATCCGTCATCGGTTATTGTCGATCCCACGGGCCAGTACGTCTACGTGGCTAACGAAGGCGGCGCATCCATCTCGCAGTACACGATCAGCAGCGGGACTGGGTCGCTCATATCCATGAGCACGCCCACGGTCGCGGCACTTGCTGGTGACATTGCTCTCGCGACCGATCCCACGGGCTCGTACCTTTACGCGGCGATTGACGCTAGCAATGGCTACGTTTCGCTGTACGACATCGGGACGGGCGGGGCGCTGTCATTATCCTCGGTCGGTACGTCGATCCCGGGGGCAGCGTACTCCGAAGCCATCGCAGTCTCGGGCCAGTACGTCTACGAGGCAAGCTTTACTGCTTACAGCGGCTATATCTCTCAGTACGCGATCGGCGGGAGTGGGGTTCTCTCATTCCTGACCCCATCCACATACACTACGGGGGCGGCTGCCGAGGGCATCACCGCGGTCTCGGGCAAGTATGTCTACGTGGCAAACTCCGGCGACAACGACATCACGCAGTACGCGATCGTCTCGGGTGGGACGCTCTCAGCCCTGAGCCCGTTTACGGCCGCAACGGGGAATGATCCCACCGGCGTCGCGGCCGACCCCACGGGCTCGTATGTCTACGTGACGAACTATGGCGACGGCACCGTCTCGCAGTTCATGATCGGCCTGGGCGGGACGCTCACGTCCCTCACCACGCCCACGGTCCCGGCAGGGTATGGTCCCCGCTCCATCGTGACCGTAGGCATTCCTTAATGAAAAGCGATATGCCCCGGCGCCCAGAGGGTGCCGGGGCACTTGTTGGACCGGCGTCTCATCCGGCTGCCGACAAGCGGGGACAACAGGCTCAGACTTTATTATTGAATTCGTCCACAGGAATCCACGTTATCGTATTACATTTTACAAGCGGCATTTCATGGCTTTCTGGAGCCTGGCGCGACCCTTCTCGCTTGAACTTGAAGGTGATAAAACCCGTTCACTTGCCTCGATGCTCATGAGCCGGCTGAAATTTGCACTGCCAGGCTACCCTCTCGACCGGAGAATATCTTTGGGTGAAAGGTTTACGGGAGAATTACCGGCAAGAATTAATCGGGACATCGGGAAGGAATCAATCGGAATAAGGGGCAGAACGGACACCGGGTTTCATCAGTGTCCTTTGGCCATGCATGCGCGATTTTTAATGATAAAGCTGTCGCGATTTTATTGACATTCCTGGGGGGGTGTGCATTATTATGCTCTCTCACATCGCGGGGCGGAGCAGTCTGGCAGCTCGTCGGGCTCCCTCGATGACTGTGGCTACTCCTGTGCAAGTGCAGATTGGGTTAACCCGTTGGTATTTTGGCTTGCACCACCTCATCTCCTGCACTTTCCAGTTAAAAATTCACGGAAGGAATCGACGACCTGTATGCCATTCCAGTGAATTTCGTGCTGCGTCGATGGTTTCCCTGCCGTTCACGGCTATGAGCATTGCGCCGCACTGTTTCAAAAATATCTCCTGGCGCAGTAATCTCATTGCCTTCATTCGTCTTTAAGTTGAAAGCCTGGGGTTAAGCAACCCGCAGTGCTGATGAATCTTAAGCAGGAAGTAGGTGACATCTTTATAGCCGTAAGCCATGCGCTTAAGACGTTTGATCTTATTATTGATCCCTTCGGAGATGGCAGTCGTTATTTTACAGATGAAGTAGTTCAGGATAAAGTGCCGTTTTCGAAAGAACTTACGGCCGAGTTCTACGAACACCTGAATTTTCGACCCAATTGCAGCGATGATCCACTCCCGCAAAGCTTTACGGGCTGAAGCGCGATTGCGGGATGTATAGATAGCAACAAACTGCTCTTTGAGAAGCATGGACTTGTAAATGGGATCGTTGAGATCGGCGAGCTTTTGCAGAAGGTTCTCCCGCCGTTTGGTTTGCTTGTTCTGCATCAGGATGAACTTCTTCTTGCAGTGGAGCAAATCGGCCAGTTCAGTATCATCCGTCTTTCGTGCCTTTGCAAGCTCTTCCTTGCGCACCGTGTCTATGGCATCGTTCAAGGATTTCTTGACATGGAAATGGTCAAGAACGATTAACGCGTTCTTTGCATGTTCCTGGGTTGCTGACAGAAACCCACGGGCGCCGTCACTAGCCACGGCCTTGATGTCGGCGCACTGTTCTTCTCCAAGGGCTTTATAGAAGGATTCGAGCACTGATTTGCCCCGGTCATCGTGGTTCCAAATAACCTTGCGTTTCTCGATGTCCACTACGTTGGTGACGTAATGGTGCCATTTTTGCCAGGCCACCTCGTCAACACTCATGTATCGTGGGGCGGGAACGGGGGAAAGCTTCTCCTGGGCCAGTTCTTCGAGGTACTGCCGGTCGATCCGATAGACCACTTCATCGTCGAGGCCGAGATACCACCCTGCCTCCTGATTGGTGGTGATGGAGGTCAGCCGGTATACCTGATCAGCAAAGCGTTTGGTGAATCGGCCTCGGAGCCAGTCAAGTTCTTCGACGCGGATGCTGTCGTCTTCAACGCAAAGAGCCTTGCGCTTCGGGACATGCAGGAATACCCGCTTTCCGCTCATGGAGAGATCCTCGACAACCATCGTCCCTATGCTATGAACGGGCGTATTGTGGACATGACCGCAGCCGGAGCAGACGGCAGGGATGAAACGGGACGGCTCTAAGAGTAAATCGAGACGACTGTCAGAATGAACGACCATATGGCTGACGCGATAGTTTGGAATAGCAAGCAGTTCTGTGATAGTATGGAGCTGCATCGGGTTTTCCTTTCTGGTTAAAGTTTGGTCGGCAAACCTACTTTATCAGAATTGGTTAATCCGATGTCTTTTTTTGCTCAAATGCTACGTTTCAACTTTTATACGAAAGATTCTCTCATTGTGAAGTCATCTTCAACACGAAGAGCTTTCATAGCGGCGTCTTACGAGTTGCGTGAGGCATTCGCGAACTTGATTGCCTCGTTTAAACAACTAACCTGCTTTTTCAGCTCTACCAGCCCTGATGCGACAGCATGGAAATCGCCTGCCCGGCCGAACTTTTCCAATTTATAAGCGACCTGCCGCAAAACTTCACCACCCACAGCTGCTGCCATCCCCTTAATGGTGTGTGCCTCCCGAACCATGACTTCAGCATCATGATTTTTTACGGCAGTCTCAAGCGCGTTGATCCTTTTGGGGATGTCCTGCACATAACCATTGAGGACTGTTTGCATGAGGTCCACATCATCCAGACGACCCATTAAACCCACCCGGTCGAACACGGCCACACCGGTTCGTTCTGGTTTGGAAGCCGTGTCAATGGCACTGGGTGTCTCTTCAGCCTTTTGGGACCGGAATGCCCATTTCTGGAGCACCTGGCCCAGAGTTTGTGCCGTGACCGGTTTGGATATATAATCATCCATCCCGGCATCGAGACAGGCTTCGCGGTCGCCCTGCATGGCATTTGCCGTCATCGCGATGATCTTGACGGCCGGGTTCCGCACCCCGGAATGAGGATCACGGATCCGGCTTGTAGCTTCGAAACCGTCCATGACCGGCATCTGCACGTCCATGAACACAAGATCGTAGTCCCTTGCCATGAGCGCATTCACTGCTTCGGATCCATTCCTGGCGATATCCGCCTTCAGGCCAAACTTCTTTAAAAGGCCCAGGGCAACCTGCTGGTTCACTTCGTTGTCCTCGGCCAGCAGGATACGCAGGTTGGTCCGTCTTATTTCGGAAATCAGATGCTTCGTTACGAGAGGGTGCGCCGGCTCTTTTGCGGCGCCAGCCGCCAGGACAACAGCCAGGCAGTCGAACAATTCGCTCCGGCGCACCGGCTTGGTCAGATATGCAGCCACGCCTATCTCTTCCATACGTTTTCCTTCACCTGCCTGTCCCACGTCGGTCATCAGCACAAGCCGGGTGTCTTTTATTCTTGCATCCGTTTTGATGGTCTCTGCAAGTGTTATCCCATCCACCCCCGGCATTTGTTTGTCCAGGACGGCAGCCGGGAAAGGATCCCCGGCCTCGGCAGCCCGAAGCAGCGCATCCAGTGCGGACTTGCCGTCTTCCGCTTCTTCAGGCCTTGCTTTCCACGACTGAAACAATGCTGCGAGCTTTTGTCTGCATTCTTTGTTATCATCCACGATGAGTATTCGCGCATTCTCTACTTCGGCAGGTGCTATCTCCGTCTGTGCGGGCGCCGGTCGTTTGGCAAGTCTCATCGTGAACCAGAATTCCGAGCCTGCGCCCTCCGTGCTGTTTACCCCGATCTCGCCGCCCATGAGTTCGACGAGCTGTTTCGAGACGGCAAGGCCCAGTCCGGTACCGCCATACTTTCGCGTCACCGAGGAATCGACCTGTGAAAAACTTTTAAAGAGAAGGGGCAATTTGTCTTGCGGGATTCCGATGCCGGTATCGCGCACGGAAAATCTCAACACGGCATGTTCATTGGTTTCCGAGACAAGGCAGACGCTTACCACAACCTCGCCTTCCGCGGTAAACTTGATCGCATTTCCCGCCAGATTGACAAGCACCTGTCGTAGCCGTCCGGGATCGCCCCGGTAATACGCAGGAACATCAGGAAGAACGGTGCAGACGAAATCCAGCTTTTTCTCTCTCGATCGAAGCGTGAGAGAGGACGCAAAATCGTCGACCATGGAGCGCAGATCAAAGTCGATAGCGTCCACGTGAAACTTGCCGGCTTCTATCTTGGAATAATCGAGGATATCGTTGATAAGGACAAGCAGAGCGTCCGCACTGGACTTCACAACCTTCGTATACCGGTGTTGTTCTTCTGTCTGAGCAGTATCCAGCAGAAGTTCTGTCATCCCGAGTATGCCGTTCATGGGGGTGCGTATCTCATGGCTCATATTAGCGAGGAATGTGCTCTTGGAAACATTGGCGGCCTCGGCCTGTTTGGCCATGGCGTTGGCCCGCCCGATCGCATCCTCTAATTCGAGGTTTTTTTCAGCAAGCTCTTTTTCAGCCCCCACGCGGTCGGTGATATCACGGAGAATGCCCTCGATCCCGATAACACTTCCTTCCCCGGACTCAACGAGTCTGCTTGTCGCCTCGAGATACACATCACTGCCGTCCGCCTTCCTGCCGCGTATAACGTAGCCGCGGACAGACTTTTTCCCGTGGAGCTCACGAAGGAATCGTTCCCGGTCCGAAGCATCAGTCCAATAGTCGCCCGCCCGCTGTCCGATCATTTCGGCGGGGGAGGGATGCCCGAAGATCGCTGCCCCGGCGCCGTTGATCTGCCGGAATATGTCGTTATGATCGGTGAAATACACCCCGTCGAGGCTGGCTTCGATGAAGGCACGGTGCCGTTCCTCACTGGCCACGAGCGCTTCGTGCCGAATGTCCAGTTCCCGGATCATGGTGTTGAATGAAACAGCCAGCTTTCCCAGTTCATCTTCGGACCCCACTATAACCATTCTTGCGTCTCCGGTTTTGGAAGGCAGCTCCTGCACATGCCGGGCAAATTTCAAAAGCGGCAAGGTGAGGTACTTTACCATACTCCGGGTGGCGAAGACCGTAAGGGTGAGAGCAGCGCACAGAATCAGGAAGAAATATGCACGCGCTATTCTGACCGGCTCGTAAGCCTCGCTTACGGGATAATTGGCAGCAAGGATCCAGTCCTTGGTCCGGAGCTTTTTGAACGACGAAAGGGCATGGAGGCCCCGTGAGGTCACCGTTTCTCCCGTCCCTTCAAAGCCGGAAATCGCCAAGTCGAGCATTTTGTTTGCTCCGGGGGGGATGTCCTGCTTCAGCAGCCGGCTTTTATCAGGATGAATAATGAGGCTACGTTCACTATCGATCAGGTAGAGGTAACCGGATTTGCCTACTTTCACATCTGCTATGGAGCTCAGGATGTTTTCCTGCATCAGGTCAAGACTGCCGCCAAGGATCGCCGCAACGTTCCCGCTTGAATCGAAGACCGGCGCCGTCATCACAAGGATCGGATGATGGTGTGATTTCTGGGATCTGTGAGGACGGGAAATGAACGGTTTTTTTGTCTTTAGCGTTTCGCTCAAGTATTCGGCGTCCGAGAAATCCGTGCCCCGCCTGTGCGGCAGATAGGGGGACTCCACGATCAGTCTGCCGCTTTTCGACCAGATGAATATGCCATTGTCGAAAAAGGTGTAAATAATCTTCCTGTCGTCGAGCCATTTTTGGGCCTTGTCGGGGTCTTTCAGTAAATCGAGCGGCACGATCTTTGATATAGTGGTCAACATGGTCTGAGAGATATTGACTTTATCATCGATAGCTCGCGCCTGTGCAGCCAGAAGGTCAAAGTTTTCATGGGAGATCGTTTCCTTGAAGTGCTTCTCGAAATACCAGAGCGCAAAAAAGGCCGTAACGGTTAGGATGCCGGCGTTCAAAAGCAGCGTGGCGGCGACCATCTTGCTCTTCAGGCTCTTGATGTTCATGAGTTGCCCCCTCGGGCGTTTTTACTCTTTACTATCGGGATTCATTACCGGGTCAGCGGCGACATCCTGGGTAAACTGCAACCTTTTGATATTGTTTGATTGTCCAAGGCGTTGTTTTGCCCTTTCTTCTCTTATTTATCGGATTATTGAGCTAAAATCTTAAGTGCCTGTAAGCCATAGAGCACAATAGCAGAGAACAATAGCACAAGAGGGTTTTGGAAGCATTATTGACGGGTAGGGGAGACAGGCGCATACTGGAAGCAGGGGCTCACGGATGATATCATCCCGGGCCTTGTTCCGGAGGCGTATTCCACCGTAAAAAGCTCCCAGAAAAATAAATTGTTTAGGAGTTGCATATTCCCTTGACAATGGGAAATGGGGTGCTAAACTTTACTCAAGAGATTTACAAGGTAGTGACTGTGGAGGTGGATACTATGAAAAGGATATTGATGATTTCGACGGTAATCGTGTTTGCTCTTGGAGTGGCATATGGTGATGATATGTCCGGTATGAGCAAGTGGGACAATGGCATTACAATTTTTGCAACAGGTCCGGTCAGCACGGGGATCGGATACCTGAAGGGCAGCGTTGACTCGACTAGCGAAGTAGCGTTGGCACCTCGGGAAGCATTGGGGCTGGACAATGGAGTGAGCCTGTTTGCATCGAGTTCAGTAAGCACGGGGGTGAACTATAAGGGTGGTGAAGTGATTTCGGGTGAAGAAGGAATGGCAGCTGGCGGTTATGCAGGGGAAGAAGCACCACTTGATCTGCACAATGGGATTACGTCATTTGACAGGCATCCGATTGATGCGAACTAGGTGTTCTTGATGATAGGGAGTGTTGAATATTCAACAACCCTGGACGATCGTTTGAGAGGTTGACCAGAGTTCTAGCCTGATTCACCCAACACAGTCACTTAATATTCACCCACTAACAAAGCAGGTTGCCTGGCTTAGGCAGCCTGCTTCTTTTTTGTATGCCAGGCATGACGCTCTGTATTTTACAGGCTGGTCAGATTGGTAACTGACTGGCGACTCGAAGGTGAAAGTCCTTTATGGGCCTTGATGGGAGGAACCGTTAGCCGAACAGCAAGGGTGTCCGGGGCGACCCGGAATCTGAAGGAAGCTGTAAGCAAAGTCCCGGCCTGACGAACAGAAACCGCATATGAGGCAGCCACACTTGGGCGAGAGGGCATAAAGACTCAAAGCCCGATAACCATCCGGAAGGTGTGGAAGTAGATGCGGCGGGTATATGGGATGAAGGTCATGCGTCTTACCCTGGGAGGTCTGCCGTTCTGCCATGTGCTATCGACATCGTAAGGTGTTGAGATGGATCGGTAGAAGTCAGCAGAGGCCGTATTAGTCCCGCACCAACGGGATGAAGGGCCGAACTTGTCGGACTGTTCGAGACCGAATCTCTATCTGTACTGAGCACAAGCCCCGCAAGAGGGCCTAGGCTGGAAGTAGCGGACGGAATCCGCGAGGTAAAGTCAGGTGCTTATAGAACAGGAGGCGACAAGGTCACCGAAAGAGCGGAAAGACAGGAACCGCCGTATGCCGAACGGCACGTACGTGTGGTGTGGGAGGACGGCGGGAGTAATCCCGCCTCCTACCCGATTCGGGGAGTCGCTCCGGGTGACTGTTTTGACTCCTGGCCTTCCCGGGGAGGAAACCGCCCATCCATGAAGGCCCGTGACTTCTTCCTGCGGGCATGGAAAAGACCGGATAACAGGGATCAATGATAGTTTACGGCATCCTTAGGGATGAATTTTCTTGATATTCCGGGAGGTGTGCATTAATATGCTGTTCTCACATCGCGGGGTGGAGCAGTCCGGTAGCTTGTTGCGCTCATAACCCCGAAGGTCGTCGGTTCAAATCCGGCCCCCGCTACAAGCTCTCTCTATTGAAACGGGGGGAACTGCTGAAAAACTTCCCCTGGAAAACGACCGAACAATCCCGTAATCTCTCAGCAGAAGAACTCAAGAACGGAAAAGAAGAACCAGCCGACATATTCATCTTCCTCATCTGTCTCGGAGAGGAATATAAAATCGACTTGCTTACTGAAGTAGAGAAGAAGATCACGATAAACGACCAGAAGTATCCGGCGGATAAGGCAACGGGATCAGCCAAGAAATATACGAAGTTGTAAAATTCAATGTTACATAAATGGTGCAGCTGATATTTTATCTTTCTCCGTTGTTCACCGCGACATGGAGCAGAAGCGATGGTGAAAACGCAAATAAATGATTTTGACGCGGTAGCAGCAGGCAGATATCAAGGTGATTTGTCTACTCCACACCTAAAGGAACCGGTTCCCCGGTTCATAAAAGAGGTAATGGATGGTCGCCTTTGGAGCGGGGCTTTCGGCCCTTGCATTTCTGCTTCGAAAAAGATAAATTCTGAAAGTGGAACAGTGAACACTGGGGTGGCAGAAAGAGGGATTGCATGAGAAAAAGCATGGTAATACTCGTTATAGGCATAATGATGGCCGCGGCTATTGCCCATGCCGACAATGGCGATGACATTTTGGGCGTATGGAACAATGAAGAACAGGACGCCAAGATAGAAATATTCAAATGCAACGGGAAATACTGCGGAAAGATCGTCTCACTCAAAGAGCCGAACTATCCAGCCGACTCCAAAGAGGGGGCACCGGGCATGCCAAGGCTTGATCGCAACAACCCCGATAGAACGAAAAAGTCCAGGCCTATCATCGGTCTCCAGATTGTGAATGATTTCGTCATTGACGGAAAAGGTGTGTGGAAAGATGGCTCGGTGTACGACCCAAAGAACGGCAAGACCTACCGAGGAAAAATAACACTGGTCTCGCCGAACAAGCTGAACCTGCGGGGATTCGTCGGCATCCCCCTCTTCGGCAGAACCACTACATGGACAAGATGAAAACCAAAACTGACGATTACCGGTCGCCCGGGATATCAGAGGGACGTAGTGACCGGAATGGAGAAATGTGGTTGAGCATGAGTAGATCAGAATGGCAATTTTCTCTTGTGCTAATAGAAAAGGGAAATGAGTAATATCGATGGAGTTTACCGAGATGTATTGCTTGTGAATCCATTTTCATATCGTCTTCAGCTGCGGCAAACTTTTTTGAAGAGCGCAATCTGGAAATCCATGCAAGTATGTCTGCTGCCAGTCCATCTCTAGCGTCACGAAAGCAGGTGTACCGGTAGTTGTTTGCCTGCTTTCTTTCCTTACAAGAGCGATGTATCTGTTGGTAATTGCAGAGCATTGCAGTTCATGAAATGCAGGATACATCACAAATATGTTATAATTGTCCTGCATCCTTTTGTGATCACTACTTTCCCGAATGAGTATTCCGGGAACGCTGAGAGGTGTGTATGTCATTACCGATAGCATTCAGTAGTATGCTGGCGTTCATGTTGCTTTTTACCGCACCTGTGTGGGCTGAAGATAGTATGGTAATCGCGGATTTTTCTTCCGTTGCCCATGGAACGCCAGCAGGGTGGGAACTCAAAGAGAAATCAGGCAAGGCAGATTTTGCCGTTGTGAAGGATGGTGATGTTACCGCAGCCCGTTTCCGGAGTGCGAACACATCCTTTTCGCTTCAGAAAGAGGTGAAGGTAGATCTGAAGCAGTTCCCGATTCTCACATGGAAATGGAAGGTGAGCAAACTGCCAGCTCATGGAGATTTCAGAAATTCCAAAACAGATGACCAGGCAGCGCAGCTTTTTCTTGCATTCTCAAAAACCAAAGCTATTGTATATATCTGGGACACCACGGCTCCCCCGGGACTCATGAAGAGTACCTCTCCGGTGCCGTTCATGAAGGTCGAGGTGGTCGTGTTACGATCAGGCCCCGCGGATATGGGTAAATGGATTACCGAGAGCCGTAACGTGTATGAGGATTATAAGAAATTTTACGGTTCTGAGCCGCCGGTGGTGAGCGGTGTCAGGCTCCAGATAAACTCCCAACACACGGGGACATCGGCCGAGAGTTACTTTGCCCAGGTCGTGTTTAAGAAAAAATAACAATAAGCAGGCTGATAAACGTGACGATTAAATTCGTCATGGCACAATCGGCCAGTACTGCTGCAAGCGGCATCAAGCGGGCGATACCCCGGCATGCCGCGTTTACGGTGCAAGGCAGCCTCGTGAAAACCAACTATACTTTTGTGGCTGGAACAGGAAGGCTAACGGATCCGGAACAACCCATGCGCAGGGGCAGACATACGCGATGGGTGCGGCAAATAGCACCCTGTACGCGAAGTGGACGGCTAACCCCACTTACACGGTAGCCTGTAACGGCAATACCGGCGGCAGCGTCCGGCCCCAGGGGTGTGCATTATTAAGCCTTCCCGCATCGCGGGGTTCGCAGCGCCGCTTTCTATGCTGGTTGGAGTCACTGTGTCGGGCTTCGCCCTGCTCTACACGACCTACCTGACTGCCCTTACTGAAACAGGATCCATTCGGCGATTTTGCCGACAACTTCCTTCTCCCGGCCGTTAAAGCCATGATAAGCAAAAGCCTCGCAGGGATCGCCTCGGCTTACTCCCCCGGTAACGGTGATCAATTCTTTTCTTGGAGCGCCATTCAGTTTTTTCATAAGAAAAGATATGTCACGGTATGAGCAATTTTTACAGCCGTCCTGCTCGTGGTGGACTACCAGAACAGGTATGGAGATTTTTTCTAGTGGCATTTCAGGCACAGAGCGTTCCTTGGCATCCGACAGTATTGTCGACGTCAGGACCAAACCATCGGGACCGCCCTCGGAGACGCCCAATTGTGTGGCGATAAATGCGGCGGATTGCGTGCCCCGGCTCGTACCGATGAGCCAGACAGGCACGCTGCTTTGCTGCTTGAGCCACGCAATCACTGCCTTTATGTCAGCAACATGTTCGGGCTTTTGACGGAAGCCACCGGTGAATGCCTTCCTTTGACGATTGGATGGCGCATCAACAAGAGCCACCGACAGACCCTGCAAAACGAATTGTTGACGCGTCCGCACGAGGAAGTTGCCTTTCAATGATCCAATACCGCCTTCTGGAGATATTTCAAGACCGCCATCCCCGCCTGCAAACAGGATGACAGCGGCTTTGGGATGCTCCGGCGCGAGGTAGAGAAATCGTTGCGTTACCCCGGGTCGCGTCGGAATATCAACGACCCGCTCAGATACTTCGCCCGCAGAAACCCGCCACAATCCGAGAGATACGGCAACGACAATAATTGCGACGACACGTCTCATAAGATCTCCTGCATAGCTGCCGAACCCGGACAAGCCGGGACCAGCAGGCTTTTTAAAAACCCTGTTCCCATAAGGCTCTGCTCATGGCAGTCATGAAGGTTACTCTGATGATTCCAGAACGCTGCCAGGTCCGGTAGCTCGTCGGGCTCATAAACCCGGCTACGGTTCCGGCAGGGACGAAACCTTCCACCGTCATTACTTCCCTGCTTCAAACAATAATACTCGTTTTTGCCCGATCGGTGGCACTCTCTTTTTATCTGGCATCCTGACGGACTTTATCCAGGGTGAAGTTTAGGTCCGACAGAACCTGGCCAGTGAACTAGAAGCTGTATTTCAGTGAGAAACTTATGGACCCGGTCTGCAGGGGAGTAGTCGCGCTTGTACCTGTCCCACTGAACGTGTTGCCCGAAAAACTGCTGCTAAAGGAGTCGCCCGGGCTATAGCCATAACCGGTTGCCCGTTTGGAACGTATTGATGCAATAGTCTGCGCTAAACGCCCATTGTGTGGGATTACTTGTAGGATTAGGCTGGTAAGCGTTCCCCCACAAGAAGCCGCCATATGCCCCGCTCAAAGGATCTGTTATTACATTGCCCAGGATATTGCCTTGACTACTAGATAGAGTTTAACTTGCAATTCCCCGTAGCTTGCTTATAGGGCCACCGCATATAGGGAGGAGTTTAAGGAAACCGCAGGTTGATCAAATGATACTTGTCTCCCTTCAATAAGCTTTTACAGCTCGAGCAAGACGTCTAATATTTCTACCCGTTTCCGCTCGGGCCGCGAAACTACGGTACTACCTCGATAAACCCATCCATACCCCGGTCCTTATGGCTTTTGAACCACAATAGTCTCTTGTCGCATAGCATTTCATATTTTCCGATCTTCGTAGGTGTGAATGTAATCGCTTGCCAGTCCTTGTCGAGGTCTTTTTTAAAATCAATGCCCGCTTCCGGGGCTTTCACGGCGATATCGTGAGGGATGTACCCCGACGCTTTCTTGACTTTGAGCTCCACTGGTACATTCACTTTTACGATGATGTAATTGGGGTCGAAATAGTAATCTCCGCCAATGACATCAACGTGCTGGACACCGTCTACTCCAATGGTCGCGACAAAACGTTTTTCCGTCCCCATTGCATGGTCGTGCCCTGCATCCTTTTCATCGGTTTTTCCTTCGGCGGCCAGTGCCGGTGTCGTTTCCTGGATCGCTACGCCTGTGGCATCTGGTTTGGTTTCCTGCTTTGTCTCCTGACTGTAGGCTTTGAATGCGTTCGACAGGACTAATGCGATGACAAATGCAATTAAGGTATTCCTTGCGTACTTCATGGGCCCCTCCTTAGACTGGAATATTGGTTTTCTTTTGTTCCCAGAATACACACTCTGGGATATGATTCAGAATTAAGTGGCATGATTTTAGTACAGGACTGACTGTGTTGTAAAGAAAATAATTGGTGTATTTTTAGGGCATGCGCAGCAAATAGCCTAGATGTACTATGTAATGTTCAAGCATCTTTCTGCAAAAAAGGAAACAGAAAGAAGCTTGAACATTATTCATTGTGCTGACAAAAAAGCGGAATATCCATATCTCTCACAACAACCGACTTAGAAGGTCCCGACGCAGTTTCAGGAGATGCTTAGCCGCAGATTATGATGAGCAACGTTCCGGCAAAAAAAACGAGCTTTTTCCCGATGGTTGCCCGGGAAACAAAATGATCTCGATGAAGTCCATTATCTGTGCCTCCTCTGTTTACTTCACGCGGCAAAGGAGCGGAATGTCAAGGCGTTATCGTGTTCTCATGATGCAATTCTTTTCCTGGCTGCGGGAGTTCGATCGTAAACACCGCCCCTTGCTCGTTATTCCTCACGGAAAGTCTGCCGCACATATGATCTTCGACAATCACCTTGGACATGTACAAGCCAAGGCCGGTTCCCTTGGCCTTTTCTTTTGTGGTAAAGTAGGGATGAAATATCCTGCCGATCACTTCCGAAGGGATCCCACCTCCGTTATCACTTATGTCGATGATGACCTTGCTACCCGTATTATAAAAATCAAAAGATAGCAACCCCTTTTGGGAAGGTCCCATCTCCTGACGCACACGTCGTTCGATGATCGCGTCTCTTGCGTTATTAATAATATTGAGCACAACATGCTCGAATTCATTCTTGAAGCCCTCGACGGCCTTTTCGCCGCAGATAACGATGTCCGCTTCATTCTCGAAGGTCTTCCCATGGGTGTGACACGTGAGCCGGTACCCGATATTGTCGCTGGATAACTGAGCTGAGAACAGTTTCAGTACATCGCCGACGGCTCTCATCGCGTCAAAGCCTTGTTTCTCTTTGTCCGGTCTGTAGAAGTTCCGAAAATCTTCGATTGTCTCGGACATGTGGTCCACATGCATCATGACCTTCTGCACGCTCTTAACTATGTAGTCCCTGTCCAGTTTGCCCTTTTCATAGATTTCCTGTATGTTCTGCACGATGAGTCCGACGACATTCAGAGGCTGCCGCCACTGGTGCGCAACAGCTCCCAGTATCTCGCCCATGGCCGCAAGCTTGGACTGCTGGAGCAGCATCTGCTCGTTTCTCGTCCGTATGGCGATCTCCTCTTCGACACGCTTTTCGAGGTTCTCTGTCAGGTCTTCAAGCTGGCGGGTTTTCTCTTGTAGCGCTCGTTCATACTGCTTTCGCTCCGTGATGTCGCGGATAACGCTGAAGATCACCGGTTTGCCGTTCAAAGACATCACCCTGGCATTAATCTCGACCGGCATGCTCGATCCGTCTTTTCTGAGATGTGCCGAATCCATTCTTACACGGCTGTTCTTTTTCATGCGCGCCATATTCTTAGAAAGAATAGCGCCAAAAGAGGGATCAACCAATATGGACAGGGACATGCGCAGTAACTCATCCTTGCTATAACCCAGCCGCTCGTATGCGACAGTATTCGTATCGAGAATATTCCCCTGCATATCGATGATAAACAACGCGTCGCCCGCGGATTCGAAGAGGGCCCGGAACTTTTCCTCACTTTCCCGCAAGGATCGTTCAATGCTCTTGCGCTCGGTGATATCGCGCCATATAGTATGCAAAACTATGCGGTTGGATATAGTCAGTGATTGCATAATGACGTGAACATCTCTGATTACACCGGACTTGGTTCTGTGTTTGACCTCAAACGCAAAGCTCCCGTTGTCTACAGTTTTCTTGATCCTATTCCGCACCTGTTCAGAGCTTGCATCCGGCTCAATGTCGGACATATGAAGTTTTTCAAATTCCTCTCTTGAGTAGCCAAGCTGCCGGTTGGCGGCATCATTGAATGCAATGATATTTCCTTTCGTATCAGTGACTAAAATACCATCAGGTGATTGATTGAATGCGGTTTGATAGAGCAGTTCTGCGTCGGGAAGCTTGTCCTTTGCGGTTTGCTTTTTTTCTTTCATCTAATTTATTCCTCAGGTTACTGTAACAGCACGTTTATAGTCATTACGCGAAACTACAGGTATGAGTAGCGATATTATGTTCGTAGCGGGGGCAGGCCATTATTCAAAGTCCTGCAGGCCTTGTCCAAGGACTAACATAACCGCATGGGTCCCGCTCGAAGCATGCAGATTTTTCTTGATGTCACTGATACGAAATTCCTATCCGCGCACTTATCCCGAGAATGACTGACAGAGATGCCTAAGTGTTTTTTTTGCATGCGTTCAATTGTTTATATTGATAATCACGATCCAGTCGAAGAATGATGTGCCTCGGACCAATCGAGCGCGGCTTTCACAATAAGGCGTAATTCTGTTACTTTAACCGGCTTATTGATATACTCGAACACTCCGCTGATCCTCGACTTAAAATAGGTGTCGACACTGCCACAGGCGGTAAGCATGATGACCGGGACCGCCGGCACCACTCGTTTGAGTATGGTCACAAATTCAGAACCGCTCATTCCAGCATCCGCAAATCAGTGCTCACGAGATCGATTTTCGTCCCTTCCCTGATGAGAGACAGCGCGGACTCCGCATCGGGCTTGGGAATAACGTTATGCCCGGATATTTCCAATGTTTCCGTAAGGGTGATCAAGGTTTCTGGATCATCATCTACCAAGAGAATTGTCTTCATCGTTCAGTCTCTCTTCATTTTGTGCGTCGGTTATACTAGAATTGCTTTGTCAGTTTATGCGTTCAATTGTTTGTCCTGATGGACTGTTAACGAACTGCTCAGAATATCAGGTGCACATCGCCGAGATTGATTGGCCATTGCCGCGGTGCTCATAGTAGATAAGTTTCATAAGGTCGGACAGCGGATCAAGCCCAGGGCCGCATACACAAACAAGAATGGTTGAGCCCCATTTCACCGTGCATAAGCATCATGGGCCTATCTGAACCCAGTGCGGTGTAAAACAGATTGATCCCATTAACGTTTAGTAACATATTAGTACTCTTACGACATTTTGACTTGGATTTTAAAATCGTAGGTGAAGAGAGTCGAGGATTGTGACATATTATCGCAAATATAGTATCGGTCAGTCAAGGATTTTTGGGTTTGCCTACACGAATTAGAGATGTCAAGGTATTATGTTTGTGATGTTTGTGAATGCAGTCGAATAGGGATATCGAATGGGTAAAAAATGGGTAGAAAGCTAACGAATGCAGTTTGTAAATTGAGGTGTTTTTAAGAACGGGAACTTCGTGAGATACAGGAAGGAATCAACGACAGTGGCAATTTGTCAAAAAAACGAGATACACCTGCAAGCGTGCACCGGCGACTGAAAAAAAGAGATGCAGAAAACAAGTTGGGAATTGCATGCTAATGTGTGATCCCGAGATGTTATGTATGAGTCTACTGACACTCCTGTTTCAAAAATAAACAAGGGTGAAACAAGACGGGGATTTGGATCATCTCCTTCAGTCCAGATACTTCTTTCCCTGTTTAGTTCTTATCGGGTCAGGGATTAAAGTTTTTTTATCGCTTGGCCGATAAAATGATTAACATCGTTTCTCGGGTGCAGTTAGTCTTGGAAGATGCACGTCATCGCGGCCGTAATGATGGCTCTACCGCGCTCCGTTTCCATTAAAGAGATTATCAATCATGGCGAAAGACCCAAAATGGATCATATCAAAAAAGAGTATGCTCTTTCGCCGGATACAATTGAGCATACTGTGCAGCGGGAGGAAATGCTCCAGATGCCGATTGTTATTGCTCCATTATCAACGCGGGCTTTTGCAAATATAATGACAACCTTATTATAAAATCTGGCATTCAAGAAAACATAGTCCGACTAAACCCTGACAAGTTCCCAAGAAGACGTTCGACTTTAATAAATTTTATGTAAATATAAGCGGAAGGATGGAGGCTCTAATGAAGTTTAAGAATATGTCTTTAAGGTGGCAAACAACTCTACCAATTATCATATTGGTTTCCATCGGAGTTGTTGTGTCTGTTGCGGTAACCGGGTACAAAACAAAGGATATAGTTTTTGAAGAAATCAGGCACGAGGTTCTCGAAGGCTATCGGGACACCGTTCTGAATGCCCTGACAACCATGATGATAACAGGAAATTACCAGGAATCACGGGAGTCCTTTCTCGGCCAGATGGCGAAAATAGCTGATGTGAAGGTCGTACGAACAAACGATGTCGACAAGGACTTTGCACCCGGTAAAGGGAAAACGTATGATTACCCTTCAGACCCCCTCGAAAAAGAAGTAGTCGAGAAAGGTGTCGAAAAGGTCGTGATTGAGGGGTCTTACATCCGCGGTGTTTACCCCTATATAGCTAAGAGCGATTTCATGGGGAAGAACTGTCTTTCCTGCCATTTGGTGAAGGAAGGAGAAGTGCTTGGCGGAGTAAGCATAAAGGTTCCTATAACAGGATCAGCAGAGAGGGTTAGGACACTGCAGTATGAGTACATGCTGCTCGGTCTTTTGGGCATAGGAGCGGTAGCGGCACTTGTATTTGCAATTATGAGCTTTACGCTCAAACCACTTGAAAGATTCATCGAAGAGCTCAGGGAGACAAGCCATAAATATTCCGATTCGGATATGTCGTTTCAGGGTGGAAATGAAATTTCCCATGTGGCGGACAACGTATCGGAGCTCGTCCGCCAGTTCACAACAATGATTAACAGAATGATGTTCACAACCAGCAAAACACTTCCGGTGGTCGATATTCTCAAAGACACGGTCCAGAGGACTTCACAAGGCGCCAAAAAACAATCCGAGCAGTCTGCACAGATTGCCACGGCAGCAGAAGAGATGAGCCAGACTATAAGTGATATTGCGAAAAACGCATCCAATGCGTCCGAAACTTCGGCGGGGGCTCTGAACATTGCGGTAAAAGGCAAAGAGACAACTGATCACGCCGTTACGAGCGTAAAAGAGGTGCACAAGTCGTCGCTGGAGCTTGCTACCATGGTTGGGCATCTCAATAATCGCGTGGGAGAAATCGGAGATATCGCAACCATGATCAAGGGCATCGCCGACCAGACAAATCTGCTGGCCCTCAATGCCGCAATTGAGGCGGCACGCGCAGGTGAACAAGGCAGAGGTTTTGCCGTTGTTGCCGATGAAGTGAGAAAACTGGCGGAAAGAACTATTCATGCAACCGATGATATCTCCGGCAAAATCGAGACAGTGCAGGATGAATCCAAACGGACGGCTGCGTTTATGGAGGAAACGACCAAGAAATCGGAGGGTGCAGCGGAAAGCATAGGGAAAGTGGGAGATTCCCTGAACTCGGTACTGGGTGAAGTCCAGAAGGTTAAAGATGAAATTACAAAGATAGCGGTCGCAGTAGAAGAGCAATCGGCCGCGACTGAAGAGGTTACAAAGAATATAGAGGCAACTTCCTCAATCGCCCATGAGATTGAGAAACTGGCGGATGGCGTGTCAATCGAGGTGACGAAACTCGCGCAAGTTGCCGATGAGCTGAGAAGCGCGACATCAAGCGTTAGGACCCAGGGCAGCGCGGCAATAATGCTTGAGCTTGCAAAAAACGACCACCGTGCGTTCGTGGCGAAAATAGCCTCCTGTTTGAAAGGAGAGTTAGCAGTGGACGAAAACCAGCTGCCCGACCACCACACCTGCAGGTTCGGGAAGTGGTATGACAAGGATGGCCAGAGAATTTGCGGACAGCTACCAAGCTATAAGACAGTGGAAGAGCCACATAAGGAAATTCACAAGCTGTCAAAAGAAGCCATTGTGGCTTACCGTGCAGGCAACAGGGAAAAAGCAGACCAGCTATACCAGGCAGCCGAAACGGTATCAAGACAGATTATTGCCTCTATTGACAAAATAAAAAATGAGTGCATGAAGGATTCAGGGAATACATGATTTTCGGAGGGAGAAGACTTCAACGATAGCGATGGGGAAGTCTCAGGTGAATTCAACAGGTTCAAACTTTGATTGTTGGAAAGAATAGAAACTTCAACAGCTCCAGGAAAAATTCTGTAATTTAGTAAGATGAAACTGTTGTAGAGTACCAGTGCCCTTTTAATAAGGCGACTTCACTTCTTATAGATCGTGAGCTCGCAGATCTTTGCAATGGCGTCAAAGTCCCGATCATTATGTAAAAGAGTTGCCTTATGCTCAAGAGAAATTTGCGCTACGGATACATGAACGGTATTTCTTCCGGCAGCGCCTTTCTTCCGGCATTTTCTGTACAAGTCTGCTGCCGCGATAGGGGAATCATGCCCCTTTAAGGAAAGGAGGGGAAATGTCAGGAGTGATGATTTCAGGTATTTCCCGTCGTCCCGAATCCCCCTGCAGAATTTCAGTGACGGCAATATCAGGAATCGCTATCTCCTTAATATCGGCACAGATTTCACAAACTTCGTCGTCGAATATTCAGAGATCTAATGCAAATCTTATAGCGTTTCTCATTTTATCAACCTTATCTTTTGGCAAAGTGGTGATCAAAGATCCAATATTTGATTGTGAAACCGTTTGTATGTGGTCACAATTAATTACACAATCACTCTGCATACCATCCTGTCGGGTAAGAAGCACTTCACTCGGGATATCTCGTATTGTTGAAGTTACAGGTGCAATAGTAACTTCACCCAAGTATTCCAGGACGGAATTTCTCGTTAAAATAACTATGGGACGTTTTTTATCGGGGTGTTTGAACTTGTACCATCGCACCTCGCCTCGTTTCATAAACCACCCCATTCTTGCTCCGATTCCCAGACACTAAATTCCGCTTTGTCAACAGGGTAGAGCCCGTATCCTTTTTTATGCTTTTTTTCAAGCAAGTCGATATTGACCTGCTTGACAGCATTTCTTAATGCCTTGCGCGCAAAAGCGGACCGGGTTGTTTTCAATTTTTTGACAACCTGATCAACAGTCGCTACTAGTTCATCATCCAATGTCATCTGTATCGTCTTCATGATAACCCCCTCTTACAATGTGGATAACCATAGCTATAATAGCCCACATAGCATGATATGTCAAGGCCAGGAAATTGGCTTGGGGATGCCCGGGTCCTGCAGACGGTTTGCTGACTTTTACGGAGGGGACAAGGGGTAATTCGTTGCGGAACCCAAGCCGGGA
This sequence comes from Nitrospirota bacterium, assembly GCA_963826885.1. Lineage (GTDB taxonomy): Bacteria > Nitrospirota > UBA9217 > UBA9217 > UBA9217 > JAJYKN01. The sequence goes on from CAWGYL010000003.1 coordinate 504,738, forward strand.
TGATCGCGGGATCCAGGCGAAATCAACCACTCCGGATACCCCGGAAACCGCCGTAACAGACCCGACGGCTCCGCAGGGCGATGCAATCGGGCGCCCTACGAATGAATTTCCTTGATATTCCGGCATAGCTCATTTAATATGCACTTTCACATCGCGGGGTGGAGCAGTCCGGTAGCTCGTCGGGCTAGGCCTTCAGCCTGTTCTCTTTAATCTTCTGCTCTTTTCACTCTCATAATCTTCCCGCGTTTTGAATCTGGAATCGGAAAGGACGTCGGCCGCGATTTTAGCCCTTTTATGCGCTTCCTTGTTCAGGCATTGCATGTTTTTTCTGTCCGGCATTTGACGCGGCTTATCCCGTTGCAGTGACCGTCTTGCCGTCAAGCCCGTGATGCAATCGGGTTACAAACTCAATTTCTTTTCTCATCCCCAGCCCAAACGTCATCGTTTATCTTTTTTCAGTAAGACCTTGATCATGGACAGTCCCCGTGGTGGCATATTTCTTAAGCTTACTACATTATCTCTTCATATAGGCATATAAGCAAATAATGAAAGACCGCTCCTCGGAGACGCACGACCGCGTCTTGACCGGCAGCGCGGACCATACGAATGAGCGCAGTTTTATCGAATGCATCGACTTTGCCGCATAGACTATGGAGAATCGCACGTTTTGTTTTCCAATCTCCGAAGCCTTTAGCAGGGCGGTGTTATGAACCAATTGGACGTTTCTATTGTAAATAGTTTTTCCCAAGCGCCAAAACGAGCAATGCGATTGAAGCATTATATAATAACCTATTGCCTATGAAGAGGATCTGAGGCCTTCCTTCATTAAAGTTTAATCACAAATAAACCGATAAGAAAATTGATATAACGGCTTAGGAGGGGGCTATGTATCAGCGGCTATCGGTAAATTTAGGCAATCTACTCCTTTCTCTATCAGACTCCCTCGATCTGGTAGATTCGTCGATTGCCCTGCATCAACAGCGAACCGCATTCATATCATGGGAGATGGGAAAAGCCGCCGGTCTGGCCGACGACGCAATCGAACGGCTTTTCGTTGCAGGGTTGCTCCATGATATCGGGGCATTAGCTCCTGAAGAGAAGATAAGTCTTCACGAGTTCGAATCTAGAGATACTTTGTCCCACTGCATAAGGGGAAGCGTCTTATTGGAAACTGTTCCCTGGCTCAAATCCTCCGCAAAGATCGTCAGGTTTCATCATCAGGATTGGAATTGTTGGAAGGAACCGATCACGAATCCTGACGTCCTGGAAGCACAGATCCTTTTTCTAGCCGACTATCTCGAACGGATTATTCGACGAAACGCCTACATTCTTCATCAAGATGAACACATTTCCGGAAAGATAACCGAACTCGCGGGCACTTCCATTCATCCGGATGTTGTTTATTTATTTCGGAAAATATCGCGGCGTGAGGAATTCTGGCTTGATCTTGTCTCGCCGCGGCTCTATTCGCTTCTCTTGCACAATGGGCCGTACAGGCGCGTAGAGATAGACCCTTCGTCGATAACAGCTGTCGGCGAACTCTTTCGAAATATCATCGACTTCCGGTCCCGGTTTACCTCTACCCATTCATCGGGAGTCTCGGAATGTGCCGGGATACTCGCGCAACTCTTTGGTTTCAGCGATGCCGAGGCAGATCTTATGCGGGTAGCTGGAAATTTTCACGATATCGGCAAGTTGGCGGTGCCGAACACTATCCTTAACAAGCCGGACAAATTGACCAAGGAAGAGTTTGCCGTCATACGCCAGCATACCTATTTTACCTATTCAATCCTGAACACGATTGGTGGCCTTCAGCATATCGCTGAGTGGGCGGCATTTCATCATGAGAGACTCGATGGCTCCGGCTATCCATTCCACCATGAAGCAGGCCGGATTGGTACGGGCGCTCGGATAATGGCAGTGGCGGATATATTTACGGCAATGGCCGAGGATCGGCCCTACCGCAAGGGTATGGGGTATGAAGAAATCAAGAAAATATTGAGAAAACAAGCAGACATGAATATCGTCGACAAGAGAATCGTCCAACTTGTGTTGGATAATTATCGCGATATTGTAAATAAAGTGATGGAACGGCAGGTTGTCACCAGGGATTTTTACGAGCGACAGTTCGCAGTGATTGGTGCAGATTTACCAACAGCTGATGCCGCCGCATTCGAACTTTCGTCTGCCAACTGAAGAAGGGGAAGCATGGTTCAATTCATATTGTGGTGCGAAGCTTTCAGTGTCGGCAATAAGAAGATTGACGAACAGCACATGCAGATCGCTGACATTCCCAACCAACTCTACGAAGCGAAGCAGGAGCAGTCGCTCGTAACACAACGGCACGTGATGGACCTGTTGATGCGGTATACTGAGACGCATTTCAACTATGAAAAGGATCTGATGCGGGCGGTGGGTTATCCCGAGGTGGAGGCACACGTGCGCCAACACGCATGGATGGCGGGAAAGACCAGGGAGCTTGCGAAGTCTGTGATCAGGAACCAGGATTTATGAACGGAGGAAGTGTTTGAATTTATAAAAAAGTGGTGGATCAGTCACACACAGAATGCCGACAAGTTGTACTCGCCGTACGTTTAAAAATGCAGGGATGAGCAGTGCCGACGAGAGGAAGGGAAATGAAATTTTTCCAGTGGAAGGAAAGCTTCCAAATAGGCTTAGCGGACATTGACCTGCAGCACAAGTCCTTCATGGAGCTCTTGAACGGATATTACGACAGCACATCCGGCTGCACAAAGGATTGCATTGGGCAGGAACTGCTCGACAGAGTCGACCAGTACGTCAAGATGCACTTCCGCTTCGAAGAGTCGCTCATGCAGTCTGCAGGATATAAGGAACTGGAGCATCAAAAGAGGCAACACAAGTGTTTCGAATCACTTGTATCGGACCTCCGGGCCAGCCATGGAAAAGGAAGGCCCGATGACCTCAAGCAGGCCTTGCCCCTGCTCAGAGACTGGTTCCTGTGCCATATCCTTGAGGAAGATAGAAAGTTCGTTCCTCATATAAATCCGTAGAAATAGGTCGCCATCCCTGTTCTCGTCGACGAAGGGGCTTTCACATGAGCATGAGAAGTCTAAAAAGCAAGATGGTCTTCACGATCACACTGTTGACCGCGGGCATCTTGCTCTCCACCGCCATGCTCGCCTTCACCTATTTTAAAAATCAATTCAAATATCTGATCTCCGACGAGCAGTTTAGTCTCGTTGCCGCCCATACACGCGACATAGACGACAAGATTGAAGACTCCCAGGCCATGCTCGTCGCCGTATCCAAGGTCCTGCCGCTCGACTCGCTAAGAAGCGGTGACTGGGCTCAGGAGTGGCTCGACGACAGGATGATAATACGGACGCACTTTGACAACGGAATATTTATTTTTTCAAAGCAAGGCATTCTGATCGCTGAATCGCCGTTCATTCCTGGCCGCCGGGGTGCGGATTTTTCAGACGCGGAGTATATCCGGGAAACCCTGTCGACCGGGAAGCCAGTGATTTCGCAGCCCCATATATCGCGCAAAGAGCACCATCACCCGATCATCGTTATGACCGCGCCCGTCTTCGACAAACACGGTGCGGTGGCCGCGGTCCTCGCCGGAAGCTTCGACTTGATGAAGGAAAATCTCCTCAGCACTATCGGTCAGATCAAGATCGGCAAGGCCGGATATACCTATCTCTTAAACCGGGACGGTACGGTCATCGTTCCTCCAGACAAGAACCGTGTTCAGAAATTCGACGTTCCCGTCGGGGCGAACAGGCAGTTCGATACGGCAGTGGCCGGTGTTGAGGGGACGGAGGAAATGATGACGTCACAGGGAACGCGTGTTCTCATGTCGTTCAAACACTTGAGGACAAATAACTGGATACTTGCCGCATTTTATCCAATGGACAAAGCGTATACGCCAATCAGCGACGCGAAGCGGTATTTTCTCTTTGTCCTGGCGGTGGCACTCGCCATTGCCCTCCTCACCGTCTGGCTGATCATGAGCCGTCTTACAAAGCCGCTCCTGGCCTTTGCTAAGCACGTGGAAAGGCTGCCCACAAAGTCGGGGGCGGAGAGAATGTTCCTGCTGAATGGCGGTGACGAAATACGGAAGCTTGCTCTTGCCTTCAACGGCATGATCGACAAGCTGGACGGCCAGCATGAAGCGCTCAAGTTGAGCGAGGAACGTTATCGCATGTTCATCGATACGAGCCTCGATGGCGCCTATTTTTCCGACAAGGAGGGTGTATTCCAGCGGATAAACCAAGCGGGCGCGACTATTCTGGGGCACTCATTGCCGGACCAGGTGATTGGCAAACCCGTCAACGACTATTGGGCCGACCCGGCCGAAAGGGCCGTTTTTGTCGCCGAGCTCAGGAAAAGAAAATCCGTCAAATCGTACCTCCTGCGTGGACGACGAGTGGACGGAACGGAGATATTTCTCGAGGCCACCAGCCGGCTGCTCGAAGATGATCATGGAAATTTCAGTGGTATCGAGGGGACCCTGCGGGACTGCACCGACCGGATCCGGGCAGAACGGCTGTTTGAAGAGAAGAACAGCGAACTCCGGTCAGCGTACAGGGAACTGACGACTTCCAAGGAAGAACTGCGGAAACTCTTCGACAAAGTCGCCTCCGGAAAGGCAGACTGGGAAAACACCATCGATGCAACGAGCGACATGCTCGTGCTGCTGGATGGCCACGGGAAAATCATACGTTGCAACCGGACATTACGGGACCTTACTGGAATGACCTACGATGGGTTGCTCGGTCAGTCGTGGGACCAGATTACGGCGGTTCATGGCCTGACCGATAAAACCGGACATGGGGAAACGGCCGAGATATTTCATGAGGCCAGCAACAGATGGTTGCAGTCCGCTGCATACCGGTTCAGGGACGCGGCCAACCGTGAAAAGACGGTTATTGCAATTCATGACATAACGGCGGTCAGGAACATGACCCTGGCTCTGGAACGGTCCAATGCAGAGATCGACGGCAACAGGGCCAAGCTGCAGCGGGCGCTGGATGAGCTATCCAGGTTGATCCAGGAGGTGACGCAGAAAAAGGATTTCAGCGTCAGGTTCTCGAACCCCAACCTGCGGCATTGCCGTGAGGTCAAGGGCTGCACAAAAAAGGATTGTCCCTGCCATGACGGCACAGATAGACGCTGCTGGCAGGTCGCAGGAACCTTTTGCGGGGGAAAGGTGCAGGGCGTCTTCGCGGAAAAGTTCAAGAACTGCTCCGAGTGCCCCACATTCAAACATGCAACATCCGACCCGATCTACCAGATCGGCGAGAATTTCAACAATATGATGCACATCCTGGATCTTCAGCACCACGATCTGGAGCGGGCATACCATGAGCTCCAGGAAGCGCAGGCCCATCTCGTGCAGCAGGAAAAGATGGCGTCGATCGGCCAGCTTGCCGCCGGCGTCGCCCATGAGATCAACAACCCCACGGGCTTCATTATGAGCAACCTGGGGTCTCTCCGCAAATATGTGGACAGGCTGACCGAGTTCATCGCAGAGCAGGACCGGGCGATCGGGGAGTTGCCCGAGGTTCGGATTGGAGAAATTGCGAAGCAGCGGAAAGCCCTAAAGGTGGATTTGATCACGGATGACCTCCGGAGCCTGATAAGCGAGTCCCTGGACGGCGCGGAGCGGATCAAGAAGATCGTCCAGGACCTGAAAGGCTTCTCGCGGCTGGACGAGGCGGACCAAAAAATTGCCGACATCAACGCGGGCCTGGAGAGCACCATCAACATAGTCTGGAACGAGTTGAAATACAAGGCCGAGGTGAAGAAGCATTACGGCGACCTCCCCCAGACGAAATGCAACCCCGGTCAGCTGAACCAGGTATTCATGAACCTGCTGGTGAACGCGGCGCATTCCATCGAGAATCGGGGCGAGATTGCGATCATGACCTGGGCTGACGGAGGCACCATCAACGTTTCGATCTCGGACACGGGCTGCGGGATCCCCGAGGACAACATAAAACGGATATTTGAGCCATTTTTCACCACAAAAGAAGTGGGCAAGGGCACCGGGCTCGGCCTGAGCATTGCGTATGACATCGTAAAAAAGCATAACGGTTCGATTGACGTACAGAGCGCTAGCGGGAAAGGCACCACCTTCACGATTACGATACCGGTGGTTGCGGGTTAAATATGAACACCAGAATATTGTTCGTTGACGATGAGATCAATATCCTTCAGTCCGTAAAGAGGCTTTTCATGGAAGATGACCTGTCCGTTCTCACCGCCGAAAGCGGTCAGGCTGCGCTCGAAATCATGAACAATGATCCGGTCGCTGTGATTGTTTCGGACAACAGGATGCCGCGTATGAGCGGCATTGAATTCCTCGAGCGGTCCCGGCAGCTTGCGCCTGACAGTATTCGCATCATGATGACCGGCCATGCCGATCTGCAGGCCGCCATTCATGCTATCAACAGAAGCGGCGTATCCCACTTTATCACCAAGCCCTGGGATGACCGAGAGCTGAAAAAAACGGTCACGGGCGCCGTGGCACGCTTCAATATGGCCGAGTCCATGAAATCGGCAGACGAGGCGACCCTGCTGTCGCTTGCCCAAACCATCGAGCTCAAGGACCCCTACACGCGGGGGCATTGCGACCGCGTCGCGAACTATGCTATTCGCACGGCCGAGCGCCTCGGACTCTCCGAGGGCGATACAAAGCATATCCGGCACGGCTGCTGGCTTCACGACTGCGGTAAGATCGGCGTGCCCGAAGCCATTCTTGGCTTCAACGGTCCGCTTTCCCCCGAGCAGATGGACGTCGTAAAAAACCATCCGCGATGGGGCGCGGAGGTCGCACGGCTTGCCAAACTTCCCGAGGCCGTGATTGCCATCATCCTGCACCATCACGAGCGGTTTGACGGAGCGGGTTACCCTGTCGGCCTCAAAGGGGAAAACATCCCCTACCTCGCGCGGCTCGTCGCCATTGCGGACTTTTTCGATGCACTGGCTTCGGACAGGCCGTACCGCAAGGCCATGCCCCGTGAGCAGGCGATCGAACTACTCCAGCGTTCTCGGGGAAGCTATTTTGATCCGGAGATCCTCGATGTGTTCATTTCGACAATTAGGGAGAGCTGAAATGGAACAAAACGGGAACACAGATATGACGAACATCCTCTTTGTTGACGATGAGGAAAATGTGCTCAAGTCGCTGAAGCGCGTCTTCATGGATGAGCCCTATGACCTGATGACCGCGTTATCCGGGAAGGAGGCCCTTGAAATTCTCGGCAAAACAAACTTTTCGGTCATCGTTTCTGACCAGCGCATGCCCGAGATGAGCGGCTCGGAGTTCCTCGGCAAGGCGCGGGTGATCCAGCCGGACGCTGTGAGGGTCGTGCTGACGGGGTACGCCGATGTGCAGGCTGCGGTCAGCGCAATTAACGAGGGAGGCGCATACCGGTACATTGCCAAGCCCTGGAATGATACGGACCTCGTGCTAGTGATCCGCGACGCGGTCGCGACGTACGGTCTCAAACAGGAGAACGCCCGGCTCACAGCGCTCACGAACAAGCAAAATGATGAGCTAAAAAAATGGAACACCGAGCTTGAAGTGCTGGTGCAGGAGCAGACCATTGACATTCAGAAGAAGAACAGGGAGCTGGAGAAACTGAACGAGCAGCTCCGGAAAAATTTCAGGAAGTCCATCGAGGCGTTCTCCGGACTTATCGAGATGCGCGAGAGGTCCGTGTCGAGCCATTCCAAGAATGTTGCCTCTCTCTCTCGCCAGATCGCTGCAAACATGAACCTGCCGGAACAGGAGACAAGCAATATCCTCGTGGCGGCACTGCTCCATGATATCGGAAAGATCGGCATTCCCGATGCCGTCCTGATGAAGCGGCCCGATGAAATGGCCGGTGATGAACTGAACGAGTACCGGAAACATGCCGTGCGGGGGCAGGTAGCGGTTGATGCGATCGATGGGTTCAGTGACATAGGCCTGCTGATCAGGCACCACCATGAGCACATAGACGGATCGGGCCATCCTGATGGGCTGACACGCTCATCGATTCCGCTGGGGAGCCGCATTATCGCGATCGCCGATGTCTTTGACCGCATGACGAATATCGGCAAGCCTTCTGCAGAGGGATTGCTGAAAGCGCTGAAGAACATCGAATATAATCTGGAGACTCATTATGATCGATCGATATATCAGCATCTCTCGCTTATCGTCACGAAGAAGATCGAGGAACTGGAAAAACAGGGCGATGTCCGCTCGGAGGAAGTCGAAATACTGCCCCATCATTTAACCACGGGCATGGTACTGGCACGGGATGTGAGAAGCGGAAGCGGGCTTCTCATCCTGGCGCGAGGCACCCTCCTCGATCCTACGCTTATCGGAGCGCTTCAACGGTACCATCAGATGGACCCTTCCCGGGCGGGGATCTTTGTGAGGAAAGTGGAAAGTCTGCGGAAAAGGATGGACTGAACCTTTTGGGAGCTTTACGGATACCATCGAGAAGGGAGGCGAATAATGTCAGAGAAGATCCTTGTGTTTCCTCAAATCCCGCATGCTGTTACTCCAATTGTTATCTTCTCTGGTCTTGTACGGATGACGATGACGCTTATAAATCGCTTACATGATCATAATTTATATTTTGGGGATCTTTGACCGATCTTCTCTCTTTGCCGTTTCTTCACTCCGGCCCCTTGCAGTTTGGATCATCCAGCTTTCTTCGATCTTCAACTGATCTTCGACTCGTCTGAGTGCACCTCACTACAGTTTATTTCTCGAGTTCAATGAACGGATATATCCACAGGTTTAATAGTAAACCCAACACAGTTTTCCATGATTCAGTTAATCAGTAATAAGCCAGACGGCATTTATTCCATTAAGTTATGAAATGCTAACTACTATTTTTAGGATTCACTCTACTCGGGTGGATGGTTGTTGCCGATGACAGCGTTAACATTGCATGATCGTATTTCAAGCCAAGGAATAATTACTTGAGCAGTTACCGGCTTAACGCAAAAAGCGATACAATATTGGTCAATTTTGTGAATTCTTTTGGCAGTATGGAGATTTACACCCTGTCCACCATGGGGTTGACATTCGAACTGACCAGCGAAAAGGACGCTCGCTACAGGACCGCACTGCCTTCACTCTGAGGCACGGTCGAAAAAACAAAGCGATACCCGTAATTCACCAGGCACCAGGCAAGTGAATATTGTCACGCTGTACACACTTTTTTGCCTCAGCAAGGGAGAACTTACCGCCCAATTACTTATTTCCAATCCCCCCGAGCATACGATCAAGCTCTTCTGCCGTTAGCCCCGATAACACGATATTCCCGTCAGCGTCCTTTTCATGCCGTGGAATATCAGGAAACCGCTGCTCAAGATTTCGCAGATAATATTCATGGACCCTGACCTTGCGGATGAGCATTCGGTTTTCTTCCTCCCTATCATAGAGATCGCAGGCACTCTTCACCGCCAGCACTATCTCCAGATCATTCCATGGCTTCAGAAAAAACCGGTAGATCGCTCCTGAGTTTACGGCGCTCACGGCGGATTCGATAGTAGCTTGTCCGGTAAGCATCATTCTTACCGAGAACGGATATCTCTCTTTTGCCACAGCGAGAAAATCAGAGCCTGCCATTTGGGGCATGCGTTCATCAGATATAATGACATGAACTTTCTGATCCTCAAGCAGGCGCAGAGCTTCAGCTCCACTCAAAGCTGACAGTGTCGTGACAGGGAGTTCTTGAAGAACTCGCCTTAATGCAGTTATGACATGCGGCTCATCGTCAAGAAGAAGCACAGTATGTTCTTTTCTCATCGTAATTTCTCCCCAGATCATAAACCACGGCCCAGCTATTTTTTGACCCAAACATAAACAGCGTTATTTGCCGGGTCAACCTGCCCCTGCTGCCTGGGCGCTTCGATGTTTTTCGCGCAGAGCGTTGTCCCCTTGCTTAATAGAAGAGTCCCCATGCCGCTCCTGACGTTCCGCGATGCAAACATGCCCGCGGCTATGTCCTTGGGCGAGATTTTAAACTCGTCTTGCCCTGCACGATGATGGTTCGTAAATACCTGGTATTATGAGTCATAACTCGCACAGTGATGGAGCGCATGACCATTATGTTCTGACGATAGCGAGCTTCTCCAACTCTCAAAACCCCGGGACTTCAGCGAGGTACTAGGTCACTGATCAAGCACTTCACGCACTTTTCTGAGCAATAGCGCAGGCGAGACCGGCTTCAGGATAATGTTAGCCTCCTTGTCTACGAGAGTTTTCTGCCGGATGATGTCGGCAGGATAGCCGCTCATGAAGACAATTTTGACATCGGGCGATAAGCGCCTGATCACCTCATATGCCCTTTCGCCGCTCATCCTCGGCATGATGACGTCGCACAGGACCAGACTAATGCGCTCCCTGTTCTCACGGAATTTTTCTACCGCATCCACCCCGTCAACCGCCTCGATGACGGTGTAGCCGAGGTCCTCAAGCACTGTTGTCGACAACTTGCGCAGTGCCCTATCGTCCTCCACAACAAGAATCGTCTCCGTTCCCCGGAGGAGTTCCTCCGGCACAGGACTTCCGAGTTTCGGCTGCATATTGTCTTGAGCCTCGGCAAGTATCGGCAGGTAGATCTTGAACGTCGTACCGATTCCCGGCTCACTGTAACAATGGATAAAACCGTCATGCTGTCTGATGATTCCATAGACCATCGAAAGGCCGAGCCCCGTTCCCCTTCCAAGGTCTTTGGTGGTGAAAAAAGGTTCAAAGATCTTTTCTCTCGTCCTCTCGTCCATGCCGATACCGGTGTCTGTCACCGTAATGAGGGCATAGTCCCGTTGAGCATCCCCCGTCTTCAAAACGCCCGTATCTTCGGCATTTACCATGGCTGTTTCAATGGCGAGGATCCCTCCCTGCTGCATGGCATCCCGGGCATTTGTCGCAAGATTCATCATGACCTGTTCGATCTGGCCTGCGTCCGCATTGACTATCGGGTCGCCGGGTGCAAGCACGGTCCGAAGATCGATGTCCTCGCCGATGAGCCTCTGAAGCAGCATTTCCACTTTTTTAATGCTCTCATTCAAATGCATCGGCATGAGATTGACAATTTGTTTCCTGCTGAAGGTGAGAAGGCTTCGGGTGAGGCTTGCGGCCCGGTCGCAACCGGCGAGTATCTGCTGCACAAACGGCTGACGCGGATCCATCGCCTCCATTTTCATCTGCAGCAGGGATGCATAACCGATGATGGCAGAAAGGATATTGTTGAAGTCATGGGCAATACCGCTCGTAAGCTGGCCGACTGCCTCCATCTTCTGCGCCTGAAGGAGCTGGTGTTCGAGTTTTTTCTTTTCGGTTATGTCGAGGACGACCCCAATGATGGCTGGCCGGCCCTGATAATACGCCCTCGATCCGAAAATTTCTGTATGGATGACGTCGCCTGACTTCTTCATGCCTCGTGCTTCATAATGGCTGGAAGAAAGCTCACTGGATGTCTGCATTGACGCAGCTTTTTCGATGATGTGCCGATCCGCGGGCCAAGTCAGGTCTATGTGCCTCAGGTGATCGATGATTTCATCGGCTGGATAGCCGAACAGGTCCGCGAACCGCGGGTTGATATATTTGAATACCGAGTCCTGGATGATGTAAATGCCAACCAGAGACTGCTCGGCCAGACTCCGGAACTTGCTTTCCGAATCGCTGAGCCGCTCCTCGAATTGCCGGCGCTCCGTAACATCCGTTATGACATACACCCCGCCGGTAAACTTCCCGGATTGGTCAATTATGGGGTCGGCGGTGGTTTCGTACCATCGGGAATGCCACCGGACCGTCGCGGAGTCCCTGCGGCGAATATTCTTCATCCGGTCGAAAGGACAGTCCGGCGGTAAGCAGGTGTCATCCGCAGGTATGACGTCCTGGTAATTCAGGCCTATGATGTCCTGCGGATATTTATCCACAAGCTTGATCATGGCATTGTTGCATCTCTGGATCGTCCCCTTTTCATTCAAAATGGCGATAGCATCATTTATCGCATCGAACGTGTTGTTCCACTGATCAACGGCTGTTCGGAGTTCACGTTCAGCCCGTTTGCGATCGCTGATGTCGGAAAACAAACCCAGAAGACAATGTTCTCCCGCCAGCTCGACAAGCTCCGCAGAGATGAGCAGATCACCGATCTCCCCGGACTTCTTCCGGAATTTGGCTTCGAGGTTCAGGACCCGTCCCTTATCGCGCAGGATCCTGGCCATTTCTTCCCGGTCACCAGGGCTGACCCACATATTCAATTCTAAGGATGTATGGCCGATAAGTTCCTCACGCGCATACCCATAGACTCCCAGAAACGAATCGTTGACGTCGAGGAATGCGCCATCGTTAAGCCGGGACAGGACGATGCCTATCGGGCTGTAGCGAAATACCGTCGAGAAGCGCGCCTCGCTTTGGCGCAAAGCTTCCTCGGTCTGCAATTTCGCCAGGGCTATGGCAAGCTGGTCTGCAAGCCTTTCCCAGTGTTCGATTTTCTCCAGTGAGAAAATCCCCTTCCGCCGGTCGTTCAGCTGCAAGAGCCCCAATCGTTGCTCCCCCAAACGCAGGGGGACGAGGGCCACCGATTCGTATCCTTCCCCGTTGCATCGGTTCCGCGTTCGCGTCTGCCGGTCAGCGTCGGTTGTGTTGCGTAACAGCTCCGTCGTGCTGTTCGTCCAAAAGCTCCCATGCTTCGTGAAGAACGATTTCGAGGGATTGAATCGCCCGCAGATGACATTGCCACACATGCATTCAAGGACGGGGTCTCCCTTTTTATCCCGTATAACGCAGTCGGCGCTGTCACGGGCGCAAAGGCTGCGCTCCGTCTGGACGAACTCCTCCGAAAATCCCCGGGCCTCGTAATACGGATAATCTTCCCCTTCCCGCAGCCGGACGCCGACCGCCTCACAACCTGATTGCCGCTGGAGAAACGTTGTCACCGCCCGGATCAGGCTCCGTGTGTCCATGTTCTCGTTAACGAACCGCAGGAACTCGATAGTACTTTCGCGTTCCTGTTCCGCCATTTTGCGTTCGGTTATTACGTCGAAGATAGCAACAAAGTGATCCTTTTGAGGACTATAAACCGATATGAGGAACCAGGCGCTTAAAGCCTCCACATACATCTCGAATCGCTCGGGTTTGGCGGTTAAAGCCACTCTCCCGTAAATAGCGAAGAGCCCCGGATCGGACTCCCGTATGCCCGGTATCACTTCAGACACTTTTTTTCCGGTAACGTCCTTCAGATGTGTCAATCTTTCGAATGCGCTGTTCACCTCGAGATAGATGAAGTCGTGTGGCCGTCCCTCTTCATAGATCATTCTGCAAAAAGCGAATCCATCGAGCATATGCTCGAACAGTGCGTGGTATCGATGTTCGCTTTCGCACACCGCTTCTTGAGCCCGTTTTCGAGCCAACTTCTCTTCCGTTTCTTTAAGTGCGCGCTGAATTGCGGGGACAAGGCGCGCCAAGTTGTCTTTGATAACAGCCGCATTCGGCTCTTCCCGTGCAGGCTCACCTCCGCTCGTGAGCAAGACCGAGATGAATGGAATTTCGGGGCAGATTTCTTGCGCGAGAGACAGCGGGGACCGGCCATCGGGCGATGTACGGTTAAAGTCAGCAAGGATAAGGTCAAAACGTCCTTCTCCGAGCGCTCGGGCATAATCGTCCAGCGATACAACGTTTGTCATGCTGCACATCAGGCCTTCCGCTTCCAACGCCTCCCTGACAAGCTCGGATGTGTTTGGATCGTCTTCAAGATGAAGAATGCTCAGATTCTGCTTCACCATAATAACCTCACTTGATACCTTCCTGGAGACGATTCGTTACAATAGCCACCAAGGCAGCACACAAATCGTTTGCCACGTTTGTCATAATCATCAACTCTAAAATTAGATACTAAACCAATCTCGGCTGGGGGAAACGCCTTCATGTTGTCCGCCGCCTGACCGGCTGGCACTGCAAACAAAAACAGCAGGACTGTAGTCGCCCAGGTCTTTATCCTGTTTCCTCCCTATGCCGGACAAGTTGTCAGATAAACGGAACCATGACACGGGAATAATGAATTATCAATACGTTGGCGAAAGTTTGCAAAAAGTTGAGTCTTTATGATAGCAAAGAGTATCCACATAATCATTTGAAGAAAACAGAGAGGGGGGGTGATCCGATAACAAGTTATGGACAATAATAAGTTTAAACTATCATTAAGCAAACGAGAAAACAATCGGGGATTCCCTATTTTTTGCCTCCAAATTCCTTACGCTGATTACCATGTGATTGCAATATTTCCGTGCAAGCGGGAGTCCAGCTTTCACTATACAATTTGACAATGAGTTTTAGTAGGCGAAAAAAAAGGAGTCTACTGCGTCAATGGGTTATGGTGAATACCCTTAGCAGGGTATTTTCAGGGTATGCTTATTTTGCCACTTCCTGGTATTTCGAATACTTACGGTGAATGGTGCCGTTGGTTTTTGGATGTGTCGGCGGTCGATTTCCTGAAAGGGTGTCTCTTTGCGGGAAAAAATAGGGGTACGCGCTTCCCGATGCCCTGCAGACGGTTTGCGGACTTTTACGGCGGGGACAAGGTCGCCTGTTCATTCGTTGCGGAGGCGGGTTAAAAACCCTGGCCGGGATGATCGCGGGATCCAGGCGAAATCAACCACTCCGGATACCCCGGAAACCGCCGTAAAAGACCCGGGCGGCTCCGCAGGGCGATGCAATCGGGCGCCCTACGAATGAATTTCCTTGACATTCCGGCATAGCTCATTTAAGATGCACTTTCACATCGCGGGGTGGAGCAGTCCGGTAGCTCGTCGGGCTCATAACCCGAAGGTCGTCGGTTCAAATCCGGCCCCCGCTACCAAACTTATCAAGGGGTTACAGCAGTTGCTGTAGCCCCTTTTATCATCTCAGTGGGCCGGTTATGGGCCGGTAGTGGGCCTTCGTCACAACGCTCTCCCCGCTACCGTGATAAAGCTGCCGGCAAAGTTAGATAGTCGGGAGGTGAGTAGCATGACGAAATTGATTATAGAAACCGACGACGCCTGGGCTCGCGAAAAGATCAAGTTTGCCATCGATACGGAAATACACTTGCTCAGAAAAACGGTTGAAAAGATTAATCGCAAAATAAAAGACTTCGAACTAAAATATGGTTCTCTCGACCGAAAGAATCTTTACGGTACGATAGACGATATGATCCTTGTCGAATGGGAGGGTGAAGCTGAATCTCTGCGACGTGTTCAAAGTAGACTGAAATCGCTTGAGGAGATCAGCTTTGAGTATCGATAGGTATATCGTAGATTTTGAAACGGTCATCTCATCGCATTCTTTCGTTTTTTCTTACTCGCTGACCATAGATAGAAAAACCCGCGATATCGCCTTTCTGTCGGGAACTATAGAATTCAGGAACGGTACTGTTCTTGATTTCAAGGAGTTTATCGAGAGTAAAGGCGCTGCGGTTGAAAAATATCTATATGGATACAATCATCGCCGGGGCAGTACTATCATTTTCCGCTATGACAATTCCCCCGATCCCCGTGCACGCCAATTGAAGACGTTTCCTCACCATAAGCATGTCGATCCGGATAAACTTGTCGAGTCCAACATCCTCATTGATTTGTCTGCCGTTCTGGAAGAAATTGAGGGCATACATACTGAATCGGAAGAATAACAATGAGCGTGAACCAGGAGTTGTTGTCAGTCATTTTGCCGCACGGCGCTATTCGGCTGGAATGGGAAGACGCCCAGGAAAAAGTAAGTAAGGATCAGGAACTTCTCCAGCAGGAAATATTCCGACGGTATACCAAGGGACCAGACGGGGCATTTCTTTTCCTCGGATTCTGCAATAAATCAGTTCCTCTTTCACCTTCCCTCGATTATTGGCGCATGGTATGTGGACTTTTCGCCAGGAAGCTCACTCAAACACCCGATCTGGAAATTCTTCGTCATAAGGTCAAAGTTGAAATCAGCGATGATGTATTAAACCACGTTCTTGCATCAGCGCCGATGATGACCGGCGTTGAGTATTTGACCGGAGTGGTCGTTGAAGTTCTCTGGCAGCGGTTGCATGCTGAATTTCGGAAGGAGATTGAACAGACAAAAGGAAGTGTTGAGGAGTTTATCAAACAATACAGCCCTGATGTTCACCTGCTCGGGCGGGTATTTTTTCACCTTGTAGAGAGTAAGAAAGAAGAATATCCTTTTGCGTTTCTCGCAACGTATACGACGGGGTTGAACAAACAAGGCAAGTCGCAGCACCTCCCCCTGGCGCATGCCCTCCAGGAATATGGGAAGGACGGCGCAAAGCTGCTTGATTTACTCGCAACAGTTAATCGAGCGGCAAAGGAAAGTAGCCTGATCGCGCAACTTGTTGAAAGCGGAGAATTGTTCCATCCTCTCGCCTGGTCAGCCAAGGAGGCATATACGTTTCTTCGCGAAATTCCGCTGTATGAACGGTCGGGCATTTTGTGCCGCATTCCCGACTGGTGGAAGCGCGGCGCTGCAAGTATTAAAGTAAATATATCTCTTGGCAGCAGACAGCCATCAACTTTAGGCATGGATGCTTTGCTGAACTTTGACATAAGCCTGCACCTGGAGGACGGCCAGATAACCTATGAAGAGGCTAAGCAGCTCCTTGATGCGTCTGAGGGTCTTGCGCTGATCAAAAACCGCTGGGTTGCAGTAGATCACGACAAATTGCAGCAGACCCTTGATGCCTATGAAAAAGCGGGAAAGCTTGCCGAGCGGGAGGGGCTAAGTTTCCGCGACGCTCTTCGGTTTGAGCTGAACCCCGGAACACTATTAAATATTCCTGAAGATGACGCGAGCGTTGTCGTAACGAGCGGACAATGGCTGGATGCTGTCATGACGCGAATGCGCAGCCCTGAATCAATCGCTCCTGTCCGCCTTGACTCTTCATTTAAGGCGGAACTAAGACCCTATCAGCAGAAGGGTGTAGCGTGGCTTTCATTCCTCCAGTCTCTCAGGTTCGGCATGTGCCTTGCCGATGACATGGGACTCGGCAAAACCGTGCAGGTGCTTGCGCTGCTTCAGAGCTCGAAAACGAAGGGTGAAAAAGGAGCAAGCCTGCTAGTAGTTCCTGCATCTCTGCTTGCTAACTGGGCATCGGAAATCCGGAAGTTTACGCCTGATCTGACATACACCATCGCCCATCCCTCGGGGACGGAAGGTAAGAAAACAACACTCAAAGACAAGAACGAACTCGACAACCTTGATCTCGTGATCACGACCTACTCGCTGGTGCAGAAATATGAATGGCTCCAGTCGTACGAATGGAAGTGTGTAATTCTTGATGAAGCCCAGGCAATCAAGAACCCCGGAACGAAACAAACTAAAGCGGTCAAAAAATTGAATGCAGGCAACCGCATTGTTATGACGGGCACGCCTGTTGAGAATCGGTTGTCAGACCTGTGGTCGTTGTTCGATTTCATTAATCCCGGTCTTCTTGGAAGCGCGCAGGAGTTCGGACGCTATGCCAAGAACCTGACCAAGAACCCCGAAGGCTACGCGCAGCTGAGGAAGGTCATCAGTCCTTATATCCTGCGGCGGCTCAAGACCGATAAGACAGTCATTTCTGACCTACCGGATAAGGTTGAAATGAAGACCTGGGCCTCTCTCGGTAAAAAACAGATGATCCTGTATCAGAAACTGGTAGACGATCTCCGCCATGCCATGGAAAGCGCTGAGGGCATCCAGAGAAAAGGAATAATACTGAGTTCGCTGATGAAGTTCAAGCAGCTGTGCAATCATCCAGACCATTATCTCGGTACCGGTGCGTTCGAGGAAAGCGAAAGCGGGAAATTCGGCAGGTTGCGGGAAATCTGCGAGACAATATACGAAAAACGCGAAAGAGTCCTCGTATTTACTCAGTTCAGAGAGATGACTGAACCTCTCGGCGGTTTCTTGAGTACCCTGTTCCAGCGGCAAGGCCTTATCCTGCATGGCGGCACGGCTGTGGGCAAGAGAAAAGAGATCGTTGAGCGTTTCCAGGGAGAGGACTATGTCCCGTACATCGTTCTATCGCTCAAAGCGGGCGGCGTCGGGTTAAATCTGACCGCGGCGAACCATGTCATCCATTTCGACCGGTGGTGGAATCCGGCGGTCGAAAACCAGGCGACGGACCGCGCGTTTCGCATCGGCCAGAAGAAAAACGTGGTTGTGCATAAATTTATTACCAAGGGAACA
Organism: Nitrospirota bacterium; assembly: GCA_963826885.1. Lineage (GTDB taxonomy): Bacteria > Nitrospirota > UBA9217 > UBA9217 > UBA9217 > JAJYKN01. Next base: position 522,940 of record CAWGYL010000003.1, read on the forward strand.
GTCGAAGAGAGGATTGACGAGATGATCGAAGGGAAAATGAAATTGTCGAACGAGATCATTCAATCCGGCAGTGAAGCATGGATTACGGAAATGAGCAATAAAGAACTGATGAAAATGTTCGCATTAACCATTTAACGGCATTGCCAAAGGGGGATCCATGAGATTTTGGGGATTTCCGCGCTATGTCAGCAAAGCGGAGAAACAGGCGAAGGCTGCTAAGAAGCTTGAACAACTGAAGAAAAAGCGGGACGTGAAGCCGATTATTCTTCAGGGCAGCGCCATTGCGCGCACTTGGTGGGGTAAATCCTGGAACCAGAATTTAGAGCGCTATGCTGATTACAGCAACCGCATTGGAAGGGGACGAAGTTATGTCCGCCATGGCGCCGTTCTGGACCTCCAGATCAGCGGTGGCGAGATCAAGGCGCTTGTGCAAGGTTCGAGGTCCAAGCCCTATGAGATTCTTATTAAGATCCAAAAAATCAGCAAAAACTCGTGGCAACAGATATCGTCTTCCTGTTCCGGGATGCTCGATTCCGTATCAGAACTTCTTGCTGGAGATTTTCCAAAAGAGCTTGGCGAGTTGTTTTTGCAGCGCGATGCCGGACTCTTTCCGGCGCCAAAGGACATTGCTTTCGAATGCTCCTGTCCTGACTGGGCGAGCATGTGCAAACATGTGGCAGCAACACTGTATGGCGTCGGCGCGCGGCTCGATGAAGACGCTACGCTTTTTTTCACGCTCCGCGGCGTTGATACGGCCGAACTCATCAGCCGGACAGTTTCAAGCAAGGCTGAGAACCTGCTCGAAAAAGCATCGAAGAGGAGTTCCCGGATTATCAATGATGCCGATCTCTCCGCTCTGTTCGGAATAGAGTTGATTCATACTACTATGTCTGCCGCCGGCAATGGTGATAAAGCGCCGGCAAAAAAAGCCGTGCAGATAAAAAATACGAAACGCCAGGGAAAGGCAAAAGAGAATAGTGGTGCTGTAAAGAAGCGGAAAAGATCTATCGACAAAGAAAAATCAAAATTGCCTGCAAAGACAGAGAAGAAAAAACACGCTCCGCAGAGTATGGAAAAAGGAAGGCGGGTTCGCTAATATAAGTAGAAAATCATGTGGCTTTTAGGGATCACTCCTCAAGGCTTAGAATGGCCTAAAATGGTGTTAAATGATGATGAGATCCAGTATATCTCAAAGCAACTGGATTCCAGCACTCTTTGCTGGAGTAATGTCCTTCGACTGCAAGGCACTTTAATAACAGGCTCTAATTGCAACGGCGCAACTGGTTACGCACTCTTTCCTGACTTTTCTCAATATTGAAATTATAACCGTTTTTAGGTTTAGTGCGGGATACCGCTATAAGCAAGCGGAGATATGGCGGCCTCAAATTGCGTAAGCGCCTTATAATGCATAAACACCTCTTTAACAAGGCTAGTGATAATAGCAGATTCGGAATCTTAGGTTTTGGCCGATTTATTTGACATAGTGCGCTTTTCTTCCTATACATTGGAGTTTACTTTTTCAGCCGCCGGTTTCGAATCTTTTTTTTGGACGAATCGATAAACAATTAGTGACTTTTTCACGTATAAATGAGCTATTAAACGTGCCTAGCCGATCTTCTGTCAGTGGCTCGTTTATAGTTTAACGACAGACTGTAACGACAGACTTAAAATTCATAAACCAAGTCTACTGCAAAACCAGCCTTCGTCAAGGTTCGCGGAGAGAATATATCCAGTAGCAGAAAATTGATAATGGATACTTGACTTATTCTTATGGATAGTATAGTATCCATGCATGATCTTCCGCAACACACTAGAATCCGTCTTCGGCAGTCCTGCGAAAATCCGCATCCTTCGTGTTCTTTTTGCTTCTCCGCAACCCCTGAGCGGCAGGCAGGTAGGAGAGCTTGCGCGGCTCAGTCACCGGGGGGCAATTCAGGCGCTAGGTTCCCTAGTCGATCTCGGCGCGGTGCAGCAGCGGAGAGTCGGCAAAGCATATCAGTACTCCCTCGTGCGGAACAATGTGGCTGTTGAAAAGATCATTCTTCCTTGCATCCAGGCCGAAGCGTCTTTGATCGATGGCCTCAAACTGGATATCAAAGCCCACTTCGGTCGAAATACAGTCAGTCTCACCCTCTATGGCAGTCTCGCTCGTGGAATGGGGAAAAAGGAGAGCGATATAGATGTTTTGGCAATTGCTCAGGATGGTAGAATAAAGACGCAACTAGAGGAAAAGGCCGAATCGCTTATTTCACTCTACCGGCAGCGTTATAATTCGCTCCTTTCCCTATATTGTCTTGCTCTTCCTGAACTGAAAGACAAAAAGACCTTGCCGTTGCTTCGGTCTATTCTGACGGAAGGCGTTACGATTTCGGGCAAACCACTTCGTGAATTACTGGCATGACAAAAAAAAGAAAAACACGTTCTATCGACAAAAATGCGTATCGGGATTTCCTCGTCAAAGCGAAAGATTTTGCCTCCATGATGGATGTTTCGGTTTCCGAGGGCAAATGGAACTCCGCTGGACTCCAGGCCGTTCATACCGTGATCTCCGCCAGCGACGCCGTGATCGCGTACTACGGCGGGGTGAGGAGCATCGAACTAGACCACAGGGAAGTTGTTGGCTTACTTCACGACATCGTAGGCGAGTCTGCGGCGGCAGCGGCAGCGGGCAGGCACGTTTCGCGGGTTATTGCAAAAAAGAATCTTGTTGAATATGAGGGCAGATCCATCACACAGTCAGACGCAAAGGAAATGGTGGAACACGCCAAACGATTTATTGAATGGGCGGTTGGGAACCTGCCGCATGAATAGCTCTCTCTCGTGAACCATTCGGGGGAAGTGCGTTTAACGCTCCTCACATGCATCTAGATGCATGTTAACCAGTAGTTTTTGCCTTTGTCACAAATCTTGACACTACAACCTTGTTGAGCTCAACATTAGAAAATTGGGCGAATACTTTACTTCAAGTTGAAAGTCGCGAGTATTAATATTCAGCTCACCTTGGAAGCGAAGCTTAAAAGATCCTTGGGGTCTACAACCCGAGGGTCGTCGGTTCAAATCCGGCCCCCGCTACCAATCAATTCAAGGGTTACAGCACATGCTGTAACCCCTTTGTATTATCAGTGGGCCGGTCTTCTCAATGCCGTCCCCGCTACTTATGCTTTTCATTCAAGATGCGGACGACAACTATATCCCTCCCTGTTTCCACTTCTGGAAGGCCGACAGCAGTTTATCCAAGGCTGCGGCTAATTCGCGTTCATATGAAACACTCGCCATTTCACGGATGTGTTTTTTTTGCTTTTTGGTCAACTCTTTCGCGTGACGCATCGAAAAACTCCTGGTTCTTAAAGATCATATTAAACCAGCATTCGAAGATGTTTAAACGTCACTCGCAATCTTCACTGATCGTTTCTTCGGTTTACGCCTGGAAGCTAGTTCCAGTAAGACTTTGGGGTGCCGAGCCGCTATCTGCAACAGTACGCGAGCTGGTCCCTCGGGTTTTCGGCGCTTTTGCTCCCAACCGCGAAGCGTGCCTGCGCTGATCCCCATGAGCGCTGCAAATTTATCCTGAGAAAGATTGTAATGTCGGCGTATTTTCTTAACATCGGGGGTTTCGGCAACTTCTATAATTCGAGAGGCCTTCTTTTCTCCACGCATAATCGCGCCTGCTTCCTTTACGCTCGCAATGAGTTCTTCAAACATTTCCTTCTTCATCGTAAGTCTCCTTTAGTTCTTCGTTGACGACTCTCCTAAGTTGTTTAAGCTGATCCGACGTTAAGTCGCCTTGCTCATTCTTCCCATATATGTATAAGAAAAAAATTATATCTCGCGAAACGATCCAATAATAAATAACCCTGGCCCCACCCCGCTTGCCATGACCCTTTGTCGCCCTGCGAATCTTTCGTAGGCCGCCGCTTTGTTTTATTTCTTTGCCTGCATCCGGACGATTGTTTAATTCCTCCTGTAAGAGACGATATTCTTCATCGCTAAGAATTGCCGGCAATCTTCGAGTGAAGACCGTAGTTTCTATAAAGTGCATAGTTAATTATACGTCATTGACACATAGAAAGCAAGGGGAGAATATGTTGTCGCGAGATCAAATGGAAAGTTAATGTTACGGGTTGAAAATTACATTGTTGCAAAGAATGAGATCTCGTTTGCTACAGGAAGTACCTCTTATTTTGTCGTGAATCAAAACATTGCACACTTCAACCTGTTTTTTATTGCCCCAGAGGCAATAGTACGAACTGAAACTTGCTATCTATTCTATTTCCCGTGCAGCACATCCATCCACCGGATTGCCTCAGTATCGTTAACTTTGCCAAGGTATATTTGGGTTGTCTTGAGGTCATGGTGTCTTAACAGCACTTTTGAAACGATCTCCAAAGGAACGCCATTCCGACTGGCATAAGTGGCTGAATGGCGCCTGAAATCATGAGGCGATATCTTCACATGGAACTTTGCTGCCAAACGCCTAATCAGTGCCCGCACTGTCGAATAACAGACAGGGAAGATGCGCTCCTTAGGTCCGATATTGTTAGCGACGACGAATTCGGGGACGATTCTGACGGTGGTGTCCCCGTTGTTGATTCTGCCTTTTGATTCTGCCTTTTGATCCTTCCTCTTGATTTATCTTTCCCCAGTTTTCATTTCAGTTTTTCTTTTCAGTCAAAGTCAGTACAGTGAAGCCATCACAGAGTCCAGGGAGAATGCATGATGGTTTCAGGAAAGAAGCGTTGCCAGTGCTGCGGCAAGAAGTTCGTGCCGGACAGAAGGATCGGGGTGCGCCAGAAGACGTGTTCGGCGGCGTGCCGGAAGATTCAGAAGGGCGAGAGCAACAAGCGTTATCGCGGAGAGAATCCGGATTACTGGCTCGGCAGGTACGAGATGGTCAAGGCGTGGAGAAAGGACCACCCCGATTATCAGAAGACCTGGCGACAGAAGAGAACCGAGCGGCGGATGACGTTCTCGCCCGGTGAGATACAAGCAGAGATGTTCTCTAAAGCCCTTGATGCATTTGAGAAAAACGTCATCGTGCTTCGCGAGATACAAGCCGAGATGCCATTCCAAGTGATTGATATTACTGACCGTTTGGCCGCCTTACCGTGCCGCCCCACGTGAGATACAAGCCGAGTACGCGGAATAGTGCCGCGGGATCAGTGTGTTACCCGGTTTCGTCCGGCGAGATACAAGACCAGATTCAAATTCCAGGCGCAATATGGTAATAATGCCGCCATGACGAACGATGCGGGCAATAAGAACGAATCCCTCGAAAGCAGGGTGAAGCATCTGCGCGCGGTGGAAGGCTTGTCGATCCGGCAGATTGCGAAGGCGCTTTCCATGGGGAAGAAGCGCATCACCAGAATTATCAACGGTCAGAGCATACAGAAGCCCCTCAAACAGACACTTCTTGATCCCTATGAGCGTCTGATCGAGCAGTGGTACCAAGAACATCCCTACCTGCAAGCGCAGCAGGTGTATAGCCGCTTGAAGCCCTATGGATATTCCGGCGGTTACACCATACTCTCTGTTCATACCCGCAAATACCGGCGAAAAAGCAAAAGGCCGGTGTTTCATGAGCTCACGTTCCTGCCTGGGGAAGAGTCCCAAGTGGATTGGGCACTGTGGCGGATCCCGTCCGGGATTGCGTACGGTTTTGTTTTCCTTCTGTCCTGGTCCCGTTATGTCTACGTTCGTTTTTATCCCCGCTGTACCATGGAGTTCTTTCTGGACGGCCACATCGAAGCCTTCCGGGAGATAGGCGGAGTTTCCGGAAAGTGCCGGTACGATAACCTTACAAGCGTGGTGATCAAGCGAACGCCTGAGCTGAAACTGAACGCCCAGTTCATGGACTTCTGCCGGCATTACAGCTTCGGGGTACACCCCTGCACTGTACGAAGGCCAAATGAGAAAGGCCGCGTGGAACGGGTCATACGTGACCTCAAGGATTATCTCCGGGTCACCCCATGCGAGACCATTGCCGAGCTCAATAAGAAGGTCTCTCTCTGGCGGCAGGAGAGGAATAAAAGGGTCCATCGCACGACAGAACGGCCGCCTGCTGAAATGCTGAAAGAAGAAAAGCTGACCTCCCTGCCGCAGATACACTACCAGCCACGCAGATCAATCGTGGTCACGGTCGGCAAGACGGGTTTTGTTTCTTTCGAGACCAACCGCTACTCGGTCCCGTCCTCGGGGCCGACGCTCGAACTCCTGGCGTATCCCGAGCATATTGAACTCCACGACAAGGGCAAAAAGATCACAACCCACAAGCGGAGCTTTCTCCGGAGCCAGAAGATCGAGAACCCCCTACACCGGGAACGGCCTCTGTCCATCACGCCGAACTTTAAGTACCAGCGGATATACCAGCTCATGAGCAACATGGACCTCTCGCTGCGACAGTTTCTCTCCGCGGCGGAACAAGACGGTCAGGATCCCGTGGCAATTGCCTATGAGCTGTTCAAGCTCATCAAGCAGGCCTCAAAAGGAATGTTGCTGTCGGCTATCAGGGAGGCCAACCAGGGCGGGATGTGCCGCGTGAAGCATCTCGTCCATATCCTGAACCTGCCGCACAAGACCCAGGACAACCCCGTTTATCCCCAGAACCAGCGGCTCCTGGACATTACCTACGAAGGAAGGGACTTATCGGAATATGACAACCTCAAATGACGTGTGGAAAAACCTGAAGGTCCTGACGGACAGGGAATCACTCACCAAAGAGGAACGGGTCATAGTCGACCGGTTTCTTACGACTGAATATCAGGCCCGGGAGAAGCGCAGGGTCGATCATCTGCTCAAAATGTCTGGGATCAAACGGGTGAAGCGAATCGAGGATTTTGACTGGAAGTTCAATCCCAAGATACCCCGGGACAAGATCATGGAACTGATGAACACCGAGTGGCTCCAGAAGACCTGTAACATCGTGATCATCGGCCCGGCGGGTGTGGGGAAGACGCACATCGCCGACGCGTTGTGCGTGGATGCGATCATGAAGGGCCAGCAGGCGGTCTCAATCAGCATCTTCGACCTTACCGCGAAACTCGCAAAAGCCAGAAGCATCTACAACCTGATCGATTACTACGCCAGGGTCAAGGTGCTCTGCCTCGATGAGATGGGGTACGTCTTCCCCACCAAGGAGCAGGCGGACAGCATCTTCCAGATTATCTCGAAGCGCTCAGAGACCGGGACCACGGTCGTCACCACCAACCTGATCCCGTCGCAATGGGGGAAAATCTTCGACTCGGTCACCGCCTCCGCGATCCTCGACCGCCTGGGCCTGAACGGGCATTTCCTGACGTTTGAAGGGAGGTCTTATAGAAGCAAACGATAGCCGACACCAATCTCGCGATAGCCTCACCTGCTCCGAATCAGGAGAAGGTATTTTTGCGCTCCGCCGAAGAATACTCAATGCACCGGTGCGCCCGTTTTCAATGTACAACGGGGACACCACCGTCAGAATCGTCCCCGTTCCGACCGTCGCCTACAGATATGTTCTGCGACCATGTATTCTGCAAGCCGTTTTGCAATTTGCTCCGGCATAAAAGCAATCTCGCTTTCCTTGCCAGATTTCGGCTCGCGAATCGTCAGCTTCCGGTCAGAGACATCTGCAGCACGAAGTTTTAGCACCTCTCCTATTCTTAACCCGCATCGCGCCTGCAGCTCAAGGATGAGACGATCTCTGTCTGACGTGGTACTGTAAATCAGTTGATCCACAAGTTCCTTATCTAGTATTTCCCGGGTTGCCGGTTTGGGATACTTGTATTGCCTCGCAATCAACGGATGTGCACAGGGATTCTTAATATCCATGAGGCACTCATTGATCAGAAAATTGAAGAACGCTTTAACCTGCGCATAAATCAGCCGACGTGTCGACTTAGCCTTACTCGCGGTCTGCGATTCGAGAAACTGACCGACCTCACCAGCTGTTATTGACTCTATTTCCCTTCCGCTAAAATGCTGCAGAAAGTGATCGAACAGCGTAGCGTAGTGAACTTGCGTGCTCCGTTTTAGAGTTGCGATCTGCTGTGTTTTGAAAGTTCTTATGGCATCTGATATTTGCATGGTTCCTCCTTTTCATTGCGGCCTCTGGGGTATATGTATAATGTGATCAGGAGGATTGCAGTAGCGAGAATCCATCTGTATCAATGATATCATGCACGATATGCTGGATGTGAATATCCACCTGTGCTATATTTATCTCATAAAATCAACTTAAATGATATTCGGAGATCATGATGAGTGAGAACTTTAATCCACATCTTCGTGCGGCGATTTTGGAGGTTGTTGATAACCAGATTACGAACGATAATCCACCGGAAACACGCCAAACATACGACCGTTTACTGCGCGAAGGCATCTCAGCGTATGATGCAAAATCACTTATTGGAAGTGTCGTAGCTGTAGAAATATTCGAAGTCCTAAAGCGTCAAGAGCCCTTCAACCCTCAACGGTTTGTCCAGGCGCTCAATCGATTGCCAGAACTTCCCAAAGAATAGTGCGTGCCTGGAGATATCGGGTTTTGTGCAAATATGCGACATGAAGTATGGATATTGCGCTCAATTATTAAAGTAAGAGGTTCTTCCTGTAGCAAACGAGTTGCCATTCTGTGAAACCATATAAAGTTACAAACCGTATTTAATAACATTGCTACTTTTTTTCCATAACTAGCGCATCGAGATAATGCAAGAGTGCCTTCCGTCATGTTTCGGAAGGCTCTCTTTTTTACTCCGTTTTCTTTACCTTATCACTTCCCAGGAACGCATCGAGAATCTGCACGATCTGCTCGCGCTTCGACGGCAGAGTTTTTCCTCCTGGCAGAACCGCCGCCAGAAGCAGTTGGCGTGAGTGCTGTCTTTCTTATTAGCCTTCTCCAATGTCATCAGCTTTTCGGCTGACACACCGTCAGTATTTTCCCCTAACTGCTTGACTTCGTTTTCGATCAATGATTAAATGAAACCTAAATATATGCAAGTCAAAAAAGAAGGCCAAAACTTGGGGCTGACATAGGTGGCTGATGAGTAAAGAAGAACGAGCACTAACATGGACGATGCGAAATGGATATTGTCATGAACTAATTGATGATGGAGAAACGAATCCAGCAAAAAACCTGACGCCAATCCTCATCCCTTATGGGATCTGCCCGACGCAAAAAGAGATCATTGAGCTATTTCTCATACGGAGTGAAGAAATAGACTCTCAACTGAGATCATTCGTGATCGAGAAATTACGCGAATATCACAAAGAACGCTGAGCTGTATTTGTAAACCCAAAACAATACCCGGGATATCCCCATATATGGGTATTTTAAGGGTATACGACTGTAAAAGTATGACAACCGTCCGATAAAAGTAGTTTAATCGATGAATTTTAAGTTAACTTGTTTACGAATTATGAGTAAATACAAGCTATTATTTTTTTTGTCAGCTCAAATAGAATTCCATATATTCTATAAATAAAGCAGCGCATAGTCATCTCCAGAATTAAGAAATGTTTCCTAAAAATATAGCAGACAGCTAAAGATAACCTCTCATTATTCCGATAAATAGAATATGAAATATTACATCTCAATGATGGTGCCTAAAATTCTGTAAAGGGAGAGTTTATGAACTATTCTATGTCGGTGAGGAGAAATACTGGAAAGCCAAAATATAGTAGCTTGGCTTTCGTACAAGCTGTTTTTGTTCCAGCAATCTTAGTCTTCTTGTTGATAAGCTCCATTGCAGCTAAGGCCTGGAGTGCCGATACTGACAAGCTCATCATTGATCTTGATTCAGCTCAATTAGGTATTCTCCGGAATTCCGGTTTAAAGGATAATATTGTTTTGTTTGGAGGGATATTCCGGCTTGGGACCTTTCCAACCAACACCAACAGCTGGGAAGTGGAACAATACACTCCTACTCAATATCACCTCCGTAATAAATTGTGGGGTGATTTTTTCTGGAACATTAACCTGGAACAAAATAAAATATGGCGCATGAATGGTTCAGATTTAAAGGCAGATGGGAGCGATGCCAAACTGTTAGCTGATGTCAGCGTGAAAGTTCAGAAAGGACCGCATTTCGAGAACGGTAGTTTAGTATATTCCAAGGAGAATGCTCCAAGGCTCTTGAATAGTAGTGATGCTAAAGGCGATCAAAAATACGAGCCAGGAACAGATCCGGCGAACGTGATATCTTTAAAAATATCATCAGCGCAATTAATATTAGATCAGCAAACTGACACGGTGCGTGTAGTGGCTGGGGGCGTGATACTCTCAGATTTTGATTCGTGGGAAGTGCGACATATCGTCAAGAATGTCTATCATGTTCGGCTTAAGTCAGCGCCGATGTCTTTTTGGGAAATCAATACGACCTCAATGACTATGGATCTGATTTCAGGAGGTAATTTTGGTTTTCCAGGCGGCTATCACACCCATCTTTATGCAGTCATGCACATAGGCGATCCGGATAGTTCTCCACCAAAACGTGAAATTCCAGTTGATCTCGGCATGGCGCGTTACAGGGAAAACAATCCGAAATCAGCCTGGCAGGAGTCCGAAAAAGCCTTGAATGAGTCGGTCTTGAGAAAAAGTTCCTATGATGTGCTCATTGTTCCTTTCCAGGTCGGTGGATACGCTATTGATCGCGCTGATCGTTCTCTGATGACACGGTATCTGGTCCAATCTTTTGAAACATTGACTAATCTTAAATTACCAAGTCCTACGCTGGTGTCGCGCGCACTGGGAGAGGCATCCCGCACCTTTGATGAGTATGATGTCTTTCAGCTTGCCAACAAACTCGGAGTAAAGCAAATCATACGAGGGTATGTCGGCCATGATCTGCATGAGCGAATGAGCGTTACCTTAGTTGTGCAGACAAGAAGCGGGCAAGAATACTTTTCTCCATCGACTAAAGCGGAGAAATATACATTGACCGATATTGCAATTTCTGATGAGCGCACACCTGCAGATGCTTTTCTAAGTGTCCTGCCGGAAATGCTGGAAAAACTTCAATTCGCTCAAAATAAGCACAGGTCAAATCAACCTGATGACTTCAAGGGCAAAATTACCCTACCGGCCGGTATTCGAGGACTTGTGGCAGACGGATCATCATCGCCTCTCATAAGAGCATACTATCTGCAACTTCTCGGCATGTTGTATCCTGAGCAATCCGTATCCAAGGAACAATTATTTGAACGTTCCTTGGTAGTACTTCGTGAACTACCGCCGCAATCATATACCTACAAGGTGCTTAAGGCGCGTGCTTTATTCTATCTTTACCGCCGTCCTGCTGCAGTGGCGGTTCTTAGCACCCCGAAAGGAGCTGAGGAAAAAGCGTTAGCGGCATTCATAGATGGAAATTTGCAACTGCTCAACAAAAGCATCAAGGATATTAACGAACCGCTGCCGCGACTCATTGCACAGATTGAGCTCTCTGATTTGCTCTGGTCGTATAACCAAGACCGGGCACGCACTGTATCTATTGATAGCATGATAAACGCGTATCCAGACTGGGCAATGATTCTTACCCGACGACTACATCATCAGGATGGGTGGAACGTCCAATCAAATTTTGAGGTTAAAAAGGAGCTCGACCAGCTTTTCCCGATCAGCGGTTTTACCGCAGAGGATATTGTTAAGAGCAAAATGGCCGTCGGTGAGCTACAGGAGGAGGATGATGACGTCGATTTTTCCGTATATAACCATTATCGGCGCATTATGGAAAATCAGCCAGAGATGTTGACTATGAATGAATCCACCGGCATCGTGGATCGTGACGTCCTCGACCTCATGGTCGCCTTTGGTGAGTCCAATCTTCTCAAGAAGATCAGGTTGCGGCACATGCAGGGCCTTTATGATGAGATGACAAAGCTTGTAGACCATTATAACGTTATCTACGCGGGACGTCCGGAAATGGCCTTTCTCAAAGCCCTTGCACTCTACCGGATCGCTGATTCAAAGCAGGGTCAGGCTCAGAAGAATCTCCGCGAGGAAGCGTATCAGCTCCAAAGCGATGTATGCTACTGGTCGCAAGGCCAGACCAAGGTTTCATACCAACGAAGTTGCTTCGGGAAAAATATGTATGATGCCGATTACCCTCGACGCTGGTATTGGCAGTTTTCGAATGATTCGAGGGATTTAACGGACAGAATATACCGTGGCCCTCAAGAAAGTACTAGACAGGGCAATTTAGAGATCACACGTTTTGATAGAAAACAGCTCTTGAATTATGATCTTGCTCTACAGTACACGCAGACCGATTTTTCGATATTGTCCAATTATTACGAAAAACTGCGCGCACTGAAAATGAATGACGAAGCAGCAGCTCTTCTGGAAAAGAACCGCAATCGATTCATTGGTAACTCGGGAAGAACTTCATTCTTTGCCCAGATCGCAGAGCGGGATGGAGATGTTAAACGTGCCAAATCGATCTATGAAGAGGGTATTGCTTTCCAACCTTACGACTGGAATGCATACGAAGGTCTCAGCTTATTGCTGATGAGACAGGGAGAGAACAAAGAGGCCTCGAAAACAGCCTTGAAGTATCCCTTATTCTCTATTTCAAAGCAGGAGAGTGAAAATCCATCTATCGACACCGTCTCGCTATCGAACCATGCATATGATATCGGGGGTAAGCTCTGGTGGAACGGCACTGTAGATGAGGCAAAGCCGCTGCTCAGTCTGGCAGCGGAATACAATACCGGCTCGGGAGCTGAGATGTGGAGTACGATCTTTTTGGCCACGCTAGAGCGTGATTTTACGAAGGCAGCACAGATTTCCTTGGAAAATGCTAAACGATATAATCAAACCAGCGCTTATGGCAGTTACATGGAGTTTCTCCATGTGATGGGCTATCACGATGAAGCTTGGTCTGTACTTAAGCAGAGCGAAGGCCGCTCATATGGAGAAATGAATTGGAGCCCGATCATAATCGGTCATAGAATGGAAGGGAAAACCCAAGATGAACAGATTCAATGGTTGCTGAATCTACCACTGAGTGAATTGACGTCACAGAGTACTCCGATATTTCCCTTTCTCGTGTATACACTAGACCGTGAAACTGATATTAATCTCGCGACTCAACTCCAAGCTGTTAAGGAGCAAATAGAATCACTTAAGAACAGGTCCCAGCCTCTGATTTCTCAGATACCCCAGAGGGACTCCATTCCAATGGCACTAAAAAATACCCCCGGATATCAAGCATTCCTTAAGACAAACGGAGACCCGATAATACCGCTTGCAGATGGCTATGCGCTCCTCAAAAAACACAGGTTTACCGAAGCATACGAAAAGCTTAAAGTAAAATTTTTGGGCGGGTGGATTAGAAAGGACATGTTCAGCTTTTCTATCCCCTATCTATCATGGAGCGCCGCTAAGAGTGGCGGTGTTGCAGATATAGAACCCTATTTGTCCGAGTATAAAAAAGAACTGGGCGACGACTTCGATTATTACCTGTCAATGTCATTCCTGGCTGGGAGTAAGAACGACCATCGAGAAGCAACAAAAAATCTGAACGCAGCTCGATATCATATGCGTAATTTGAACGGAATGCGACTGTTACCGGGATGGTATCAATTAGCGGAGGCATGTGAGTGGTTGTATGAAGATTCGAAATTTGAAGGATACAGGGATCTCTTGCTGGAGTTTGTCAAACGTTATCAGATAATCAGGCCGATGGACGCGTGGGCATATGCATTCGAAGCAAAATATACAAAGTCTGATGCGGACCGAATCAGGGCATTAGCCATCACTCTCTATTTGGACAAACAATCGGAACGAATTGCTCATTTGTCAAATGAACAGAAAAGTAAGGCGCTCGAGTGGCTTAAAGATAATAATCCGTTCTCGTTAAATCAGAATAAATCGCAACAGAAGGATATTTAGCAGTAAGAGTTGCGGGAAACCCTCCACTGACTTTTGAAGCAAGCGTCGAAAAACGAGAGGTGATACAAGAGGATATTACTCACAGAAGATCGTGCCGGTAAAGAGGTTTCCCTATGAGCCGTGGATGCTGGAAAGAATTATCCACCCCGATCACAGCGAGACAAGACAGTCCCTTGAGTTTGTACCATGGTGTAAGTTTCATTCAATATTCTTTGCCCTTGTCACAAAGTTGACTATGCATGCTTGTAGGTGTTGACGAGATATACATATTGTTAGGCGAGGTATAGAATCACAGGTTGAAGTATGCTGTGCGGACGCCTTCCTGAATTCTGCTGTGACCGAGTTTCTCTGCCTGCCCATTTTCCCCAATTGCTGATATACCCTAAAAATACCCCATTTTTGTTCTTCCATTTCATCACATCTTTCAATATACTTTTAGCGTCAGGAATGGGTTTGGCATCGTGTCGAGAATTAAGACGTAATAGTTTCTACTGCCTCAAAATTATCTGTGGTGGGTAAGAAATGCGATACGTAGAGTTTCGAAATAAATATAAAAATCTTATAGCCGCAATTATATTTGTATTGGGAACGCTCTCTGTATTGCTGTCTGTTATATGGAAGGGCACCATTGTTTGTTTCGTATTGCTAATTTTCTTGATCTCTTTATGCGAAAATATATTTGTTAGGTGCCCTTATTGCGGCAAAAAACCAATTATTTGGTGGCGTAAGTTTCCGGTAAGTTGTCGTAACTGTGGGGATAAGTATTAATTGATAAAGTTCACGACATCGTGGACTCCAACTTTGAAACTACATATCCGCCGATGCCGTTGCGCGGTTGAGATAGATCATCGCATTCGATATTGATATTCTTGGACCTGGATCGTATCCAGTAGATATTCCAAGTAACTTAGATCTGATTGGGAACGGACTCGATTTGTTGAATCTTTACGGAACTTCAAAAGATATGGGAAAGGCTTGTAAATAATAAAGGAGATTTATCTCTAATGCTAAGCTATCTTTTTGCAAGTTGGTTTTTTTTAATTGGAATAATTGCTATATTCTGTAGCAGAAGTGATAAATTTATGTTAAAAGCGACCGAACAAAACGGAAAAACGTATTCTGATAAATTAAAGAAGATGCTGAATATGGGTGGTTATATATCAATAGTTTGTGCGCTATTGTTGTTCGCAATTACCTTCTTAAAGAGCGTGTAGTTTGGTCCATTTGAGCCGGGGCGCTGATGAATCATAAAATATGGAAAATCGGAGTCATCCTTTTGCTTTTAATGGGAGCCTTCTTCGTCATTCGCCTCGTCTGGCAGCAGAGACAATATGAACGTGCTTATGAAGGGTTGCAACCAGGCACGGGCAAACTGGAAGTGCTTAGTCTTTTTGGACGTCCATCAAGCATCGAGAGCTGTAATCTAAACGCATCTTGGGATGGGACACCACTTCCAGCAGGGCAGGAGCAATGCGTTGAAGAATTTCGTTATGTCTCATGGGTCAGCCCGGAACAATGGGTAATCGGTTTCGACCGGCGCGGTAAGGCTATCATAAAGGATTATCTTTCTTCACCGTGATTGGTCAGTTTAACAGGTCCCCTTTCGGAAGGCTCTCTCTTTAAGTAGGGAGGTTTATCAGGAAAGACCCTATCGGGTATAGTGTTGTTAACTATTCGGGTCGAACGATTTGACCAATCGTCCATTCTGTTCACTTACAAGTTTCAACCTGGTATTCTGCATTGATTTATCATCACCGCCGGTGCAAGATTGTAGGTGAAGGCGAGTTTCATATAATATTAGCGAAGGTGCATAATTCATTTTGTATCATGGCATTTTGTGGTAAGATTTTCTCTCAATAGCAACTTTCTGAAGCATTGTAGTTGCCATTCTTAATAACAATCAAAACTTCATTCCGTATTTTTTAACCCCACGCCAAATAACACCCATTCGATATCGCTCAAATTCTATTTATTTGGTTTTCAAATGATGTAGCAATAAAGTAGGAAAATCGTAACAAAAAATAGGGATTCCCTGATTGTTTTGAGTCAATCTTTTTCTTAGTTGAAATTCAGTAGCAGCTCCATAATGGTTGTTTCAAGCCACTGACGTCTCTTTCCCATTTCCTTGTCCCGACGTTCGATGAACTTCACGTAACAATGAATCTCTAAGTGCTGTAAGATATCGATATCCGCTGATGCGATTCAATCGTTGTTCAATATCGAGTAAGGCTGTCGCAACCCAGCGCTGTTTTTGACTGCTATTACGCCATCGATCCACTTTATCTGTCCGCTGACCAATCAGCGAATTGACAGATTCGATCATATTCGTCGTCGAGAGGCTCTTTCGAAGCTCCTTATGAACACCCAGACGATGAAGGGTCAATGTTTCCTCAAATCCTTCTTCCAGGCTGGTTACCGCTGACTCATTGATAAGTTTGAGCTCCTTCTTGATCGTCTGGAGGGCAACTTTGGCCTCTCCATGGCCCTCTTTCGCATATGCTCGGCGCAGTTTATCACGAAAAGTCGGCTGCAGATCGGTCCGAAGGTAGTCTACGACGTTCTCTCGCTTGTGCCACTGGCACCGCTGGACGACTCCGTAAGCGCCAAAGGCGTCCTGGATGCCTTTCCTGAAACCCTTTGAACCATCAATAATACACAAAAGGCCCTTGTCGTACTTGAGACCCCGGCTGATAAGGTCGTTCAGAAGGTCTTTCGTGACCCCGGCGTTCTCCGCGCCGCTCTGAACGAACCTCAGAGGAATCTTCTCACCGCCCATAGTCACGCCCAAGGCTATGATGAGTTCGTCGTCACCAAACGCCTTGCCATCCATGACCAGTGCGACGAAATCATATCCCTCCAATGAGCGTTCCTGAAGCTCCTGCAGCTTCTCAATCGTTGCTCGGATATACTTTCGGGAGACCGTGGAAGCACTTAAGGAGAATGCCTGGGGGATCAGTTCCGCACACTCCCGGTAGTTTTTGCAACTGATCCCATACAGTATCCGTTTGAGTACCCGATCATCTACTGCATCGGCAGGCTGATGAAGCTGTCCGTAGGACGGAATCGGCACCTCTTTCTTCTTAATAGTGTCTCGAACCCGCGGGTATCGGATCGGGATCCTCTGATCATGGATGCAGATCGATCCCATCTGGCTGCCCCACCGATCATAGCCGGGGAGGCCTGCTCTGCCGTACCGTTCGCCCGCCAACCGGCGGACATCGTTTTCAATCGTCTCCAGCGCATGCATCAATGCTAAGGGGATCATCTGCTGGATTGCTTCCACCTTGGCGTCGATGTTGAGCGCTCCGTACTCCTGCAGCGTCTTTATCGCTGCTCCTTCAGCCTTTTTGACCTTGCCATTCTTTTTAATCTGTACTATTCTTCCCATAACGGCTCCTTTCTTGGTGACTGTTTTTGTCGGCAAACAAAACGTTACCATTTTAGGAGCCGCTACTTAAAATTTCAACTAACTATAGCACTCAATCGATTGTTTTTTTGTTGGTGTGATGATATAGTTCCCCCAATTTTGATTAGTTCTTCAGAAAACTACATAAAAAAACTGAAATCCATATGGCACGGGTGCGTCAATTTTACGCGGGAGGATTTTTATTCTCGACAGGATATTGATGCAGTCAATGGTTGCCCAAAAAACTGGTAAGCAAATAATCTGGAGGAAAGAATGAAAACAACACACTACATCCGAACATTGGTAGGCCTGATAGCCCTACTCTTGGTATGTCTTGTTCTGGGCAGCAGTCCCGCTTGGGCGATGGACTATACGATCACTGATCTCGGAACCTTGGGCGGACCATACAGCCAGGCTTCAGGCATGAACAATAACGGACACGTGGTGGGCACGTCCAGCACCGCGGAAGGTTACCACGCTTTTCTCTACAGCAAAGGTGTGATGAGCGATCTCGGCACGTTGGGCGGTACGTACAGCGAAGGCTTAGGCATCAACAACAACGGCCAGGCGGTGGGCGATGCCACCATCGCGGGCGATGGTGCATACCACGCCTTTCTTTACCACAACGGTGTGATGAGTGATCTCGGCGACTCCTTAGGCGGCACGTTCAGCTATGCCTATGGCATCAACAACAACGGCCAGGTGGCGGGCTATGCCACCACCGCGGGCGATACTTCTTTCCACGCCTTCCTCTACAGCAACGGTATAATGAGCGATCTTGGCACCTTGGGCGGCTCGTATAGCTATGCCTATGGCATCAACAACAACGGACAGGTGGTCGGCGCTGCTGGCACCGCGGGCGATGCTGCTAATCACGCTTTCCTTTACGGCAACGGTGTGATGTACGATCTTGGCACCTTAGGCGGTTCGTTCAGTGAAGCCTTAGGTATCAACAACAACGGTCAAGTAGTGGGCGATGCCACCACCGCAGGCGATGCTATGGACCACGCCTTCCTCTATAGCAACGGTGTGATGAGCGATCTCGGCACCTTGGGTGGCTCGTACAGCTATGCATTAGGTGTTAAAGGTCACGACATCGTGGACACATTTTTGTGCCACGACATCGTGGACTAACGTTCTTTGACAATCGAGTAGCCACATACTGCAGTATCATGAACACCACTAAATCCATTGGAGGTGTTCATGAAAAAGAAACATCAGCAGGAACGAGCAGCTGCTGTGCAACGGTTTCTTGCCGGAGAAGATCCTGAATGCATCTGCGCCTCGCTGGGCAGATCACGCAGCTGGCTCTACAAATGGATGGCCCGGCACATTCCCGACGATTCAGCCTGGTATGAAGATTTATCACGCCGCCCCCTCGTCAGCCCGCATCGCACATCTGCTGAGATCGAACGGATCATTGAACTGGTGCGATTGAGCTTGTACAACAAGGGACTCTTTTGTGGCGGCCAGGCCATCCGATGGGAGATGGAGGACATGAATGTTCAGCCGCTGCCCTCTGTCCGTACCATTGGTCGTATTTTACGTCGTCGCGAATTGACTCATAGGCGGACCGGAAGATATACCCCGAAGGGCAAAAAATATCCTTCGCTCCCAGCTCTTGCCCCCAACCAGACACATCAAGTCGATTTGGTCGGTCCCTGCTATCTTACCGGGCCAATTCGATTCTACAGCCTGAATGCGGTCGATACCGCGATCAACCGTTGCGGAATAGAGCCAATGCCCTCCAAAGCGGCACAAAGCATTCTGGACGCTGTTTATGCGGTCTGGATGCGCATGGGCATCCCTCAGAATCTTCAGGTGGACAATGAGCTGGTCTTTTATGGGAGTCCAACCCACCCACGAGGAATGGGACCACTTATCCGCCTCTGCTTGGCTTATG
The DNA here is from genome assembly GCA_963826885.1 of Nitrospirota bacterium. GTDB lineage: Bacteria > Nitrospirota > UBA9217 > UBA9217 > UBA9217 > JAJYKN01. The sequence continues at coordinate 542,107 of CAWGYL010000003.1, forward strand.
GGGTCAAGCTCTGGTTTATCCCGCCTGCCGAACCTTGGAGAAACGGAATCGTGGAACAGTTCAATGACCATTACCAGCAGAAGTTTCTCTCCAAGGTCACGATGGCGTCAATGCCGCAGTTAAGGCAAGAATCGCTGGCCTTCGAGCACAGACATAATAGCTCGTATCGCTACAGCAAGATAAAGGGGAAAACCCCACTCAAGGCATTGGCCTCTATGAATGCGAAACTGATTTATCCCGGGAAGACGCATGCCCCGAAACATCCTTTGGATAAGCCAGAGGAGGGATATTATCATCTTGTGAGATTCATCCGGAGCGATTGCCGCTTGGACATCTTCGGAGAAACATTCTCTGCACCACCGGAGACCCAATACGAATACATTGTGGCTACAATCGATGTCAAAGAACAAAAGCTCAAGGTTTTCCTGGATACGATCCAGGTCGAAGAATATCAATATCGACTGCGATGACCCATCGCAGCTGCGTCACGGCATCGCCGGATATATAGTTTCAAAGTTGCGAGTCCACGATGTCGTGACCATGATTTCTGTCTACGATGTCGTGGCACTTAACAATTAGGCATAAACAACAACGGCCAGGTGGTGGGCTTATCCAGCATCGCAGGCGATACTATTTTCCACTACTTCCTCTATAGCGGCGGCAGCATGCTGGATCTCAATAATCTGGTTCCTGCCGGTCCGGGTTGGACGTCTTCTGATGCACCAATACCACAAGGTATCAACGACCTCGGTCAGATGGTGCTCACTGAAATGATCAACTTTCAACCACTCGCCTTCCTGATTTCTCCTAAATACAGCTGTCAGCAGGTAGTTAACGGTGGGTGGACACACCCACCGCTGGGGTACTTCGGTAATGCAAACTTAGACATGAGTTTCACTCCAAATTTTAATTTAACCCTCTTACAAGCAGCGCAATATTGTGGTTTTGTAAATTTCGATTGGGTACAACAGGTTACATACCAAGTTGATCCTAGCGAGTTCTGGGCATGGAATATTGGCGGGGCTTTTGATCCCACAGTAACTGGTACTGTGAACCTGACTAGCAAGAGAACTCCGTACAGTGATCCGCCGCCCGGAGGAGGTTATGCTCCGGCGCCAGGAAATGATCCTTCTCAATTTCCGCCAGATTACAGCTATCCTTTTTATTATGATATAGCCGGTGAATTAGTGGCAGACCATGAAATTGGCGGTTATACGCTTACCTTTCACGACGCACCAGCGGATGGTTGTTTACCCGGAGGCTTCCATGCAGGTAAAGTGCAGTGCAACTATGGTACTGAACCGGCCGGAAGCTACGGTGGCTATGCAACGAACTTGGCAGGTGTTAATTCCGACGGTACAGCTACAGTTCTCAGCACAGCTTTGACATGGACTAGTAATTACAATGGTACAACAGGTGGGATTCATGTAAAAAAGACCAACCTGCCTGCTGATGGCAATGGAACGGGCGGTATCACCATCACAAGTGTGCAAGAAAATTTGTATGTCGCTGCCGCGCAGGTAGTGAATTATTATTCAATAAACGATGGTACGCAATTTACCCGATCATTGGTTCCTAAGAGCGCAATAACCGGGAATGGCACTGTTTCACAGATGATCAACGCAGATAATTCGGTGACGTTAACCATCAGCAATTCACCTGGCTATGCTGATTGTGGTTTTTATTTTCGCGCTGGGACACTTGGAGACTTCAATGGTCTCCAGATTGCGACCTCTGCTGGTTCCGATCCGGTTAGCGTGAATATTTGGTTTGATGTGGACAATAATGGCGAATTCTTTACATGGAATGGAAATGTTTTATCGGGGCTAGGAAACGACGCATATATCTTAGGACCATCCAGTGTCCAAAATGTCCTTAATGTCGATGCAAACAGTAACTTTAATTCTCTAATCCCTGGTGGGGGTAATTACACCTTGGATCAGTTGAAGAGCGGTGCAGTGGCTGGAATAACTAACGCCACAAATATTGCAATCTGGGTTGGCATTGCAACGGATGGAGGTAGCTTAAATGCAACGATAAACGCTGTTGCAGGACCGTAACCATGGTCAAGATGATGGCGGTAAACTTTTCGTCATCCATGGCAGACGTAGTAATTCCATTTGACATTGATCGTGAGAGGTGTGGGTGGCACAGGCGCCTATGTATATCAGTAATGAAACTGATATGTACTACAGTGCAAATCTGTTCCGTTACGAAAAAGCAGTAGCAGAGTTTCAGTTTCGAGCTATGATTAACCTATCTTTTGCAGTACAAAGCGTTTTTACTATAGGAATGCTGCAAAACCAACGTATTAGATATGTCGTAACCTGGAATGCATTCATTTTTGTGGTGCTATTGTGGTGCTATGTTTATGAATATTATAAAGCTCATTTGATGTAATGCATAAAGTGATTGAACTGCACCCCTGGATTTGGACAGTCAGGTTAGAGGAATCAGACAGGGGTTTCCTCTTGGTTGATCGTTTGAGAAGCTTTTTAGCCTTTCGGGGCTGAAGTCGATTCTCATAGTTGCCCCAGAATCGCTTTCCCCGGGGGAGTCCATATCCTGATACCCCCCGGAATGGCTGTCTCATATTCATTCGGGGGCATATATCCGAGCGAGGCATGCAGCCGTTTCTGATTATACACGTCCTCAATGAAATAAGAAATTCGTCTCTGAACATCGTCCAGTGTGCGATATTCCCAGAGATAGACCTCCTCGGTTTTAATGGTCTTCATGAAGCTCTCGGCAAAGGCATTATCGTACGGGTTGCCTTTCCGGGACATGCTAATGTTGATTTCGTGGTTTTTGAGTACGTCAACGTAGTCGTGTGCTGCGTATTGCACGCCCCGGTCCGAGTGATGGATCAACCCGGCACGGGGATTCCTTGTTTCGATGGCCATCTGAAGCGCGGCAAGGCTTAAGTCCGTATCGATAGACCGGGAGATGGCGTATCCAATCGCCTTCCTCGAGTACAGGTCCAGAATGACGGCAAGGTACACGAAGGCAGCAACGATTCGGATATAGGTGATATCTGCAACCCAGACCTGATTGACACCCGTTACCTTCAGACCTTTGAGCAGGTTCGGGTATACGGGATACGGGTGGTTGCTGTCCGTGGTTTTGACGAACCGTCGGGTCTTCTTCGCAAAAAGACCCTTTTCCCGCATGATCCGCTGAACTTTTTTGCGGTTTACCACCATGCCGTCCCGGCGAAGCTGAGCCGTTATTTTTCGGTAGCCGTATGTAGCAAAGTCTTCGGCGATCTCCTCGATCCGCGAGATAAGGGCTTGGTCCTCAGGAGATATCTCCCGGGGCTTCGGCTTGTAGTAATAACTGGTACGAGGGAGGTTCATGAGTTCGCACCCCCTCGTGATGGTTTTGATAAGGTCTCGGTTGTCGGTAATGAACTGCCTTTTTTCCGGGACCGTTCGAAGCTCTGATGCAGAGCTTTTTTTAAAAACTCGTTCTCCAGGTAGGCTTTTCCGAGTGCTTGCTCGAGATCACGAATCCGTTCGTCCTGGGCAGCTTCCCGGGCTGAATCGGCTTCAAAGCTGTTTTTAAGATATTGTCTTCTCCAATGATACAAAAGTCCGGAAGAAATACCATGTTTCCGGCAGAGCTGGGCCGCGGTACCGGCACCGCTCATATATTCTTCAATAACTTGACGTTTAAATTCGATACTGAACTTTCTTTGTTTTCTCATGACAAGATCCTTTCTGCCTGTCCCGGCCGGGGATCCTGCCTGATAGTCCAAAATAATTTGTCTAAACGGAGGGGGTCAGTTCAGATTATCGTTTCCCCCTCAGCGAGCATGGGAAAGACTAGGTGACTAGGTGAAGCTAAACAGAAATCGCACATTCAATGTAACTTTAAAGAAGTCTTGGAAAAGTGTCATTTGGATAAGCCTTTTTTTCGTGACTGTATCAAGCGCCTACGGCCAGACTCAAGAAGAACAAAACGACAACCCCCTTGGAACGAGTTTGTCACCGGCACTCACGATCGAGATATCTATTGATCAGAATTCTTTGAAGACTGACCTTTACAATAAGTACGGCACCTTCTCAGTCGAAACCAGAGTCAAAAACATTAGTGATATAAACCAGGAGATTATTGTATGGACTCGATATGGATGGTCATGGACATCTGACCTCTCCGATATTTCAGTTGAAGGCCTCGCAGTTAAAAAAAATAATCCTACGCCAGTAACCTTGAAGCCTGGTCAGGAATATATCAGGGCGATAGAATTACAGAATAATCATCAGTGGACGGGGTTCGTCACTTTTCGATTGGGATTTGTTCCACGGGCAAAATTTCCTATATCAACCAATATGGATAAAGTAAAAAGAGAAGATATTATCTGGAGCAATCCAGTCGTGCTGGCTCGGTGAAAGGAAGTCGGACAACTCGCTCAAGTGGAAACTTACCTTGGCTGAGCCAAGAAAACATCGAACTTACCAAGCAGTCAACCAGACCTGCTACATTGCCTCTTCATGCCGATTCCGTAGGACAGTTACCCATCAATCATCAGCGGTCCACTGTACCGTTTTCTGGCGATTCTAAGTCACGAGGTAATGAGCGGAAAGAGGATGACCACCGTCATGGGGAGGAATAGCTCTAGATCAGTTAAGTGATCAGAAAATATGGCCAACCAGTCATCGCCCCCAACGTTGATTTATACACATGGAAACAAACAAATAATAATACATCATCCTCAAATGGTCCTGACTGGATGATCCTGCAAAGCGGAACAGCACATGCTCAGACCAAGAGCAAAAGAAGCAAAAATAGGGTGCATGTTTCATGCAGGTTTCTGCATAGATTTATTGTCAACACGGATGCACTCTTGTAGGTGTTTCTGACAGGGACCAGGTTGTGACTAAGATGAAGAATATCGATTGAATCATTCAGTGCCTGGTCATTATTAAATCAGTTGTATTTGCCATTCTTTGAAACGCTTAAAGTTTTAAACCCTATTTGATAAACGTAGATTATGCAAGTACAGAAAAATATAGTTCCGTGGAAATGCCATATCTGTGCTAGACAATTCGATACCATGGGTGGCGGTATTTGCAAAGACTGCGGTAAAGTGACATGCAATAGCTGTTTTGGCTCTGTCAAACTGAAAATTTTAGGTAAAATGAGATTACCAGAATCACAGCTTTGTCGCTCATGTGCAGATAAAAAGGATACAGCAGCTGTCGGATCAAAGAAGAAATAATAAACACAGTTTAAAATATCTTCCTGAAGCATTGGGGTTGCTATTCTTAGCAACAGCCAAAACTTCATTCCGTATTTGTGGAATCTCCATAAACCTCATTGCTGTCATGTCCATTCGATGACATGTCCATTCTTGACACCACCGATGTCGCTGTTTGACATCCTCTTAGATTAAGCATATATTCGTGAAAATGGATTATCTTTGCCGAATTTGCGGATGTTACACCTCTTTGAAACATCAACATTGCATCCGCAATATTATTTACGCCTATTCAGTTGAATAGGCAAACTAGCGAGAAACCGGTGTAGACTCCAATTTTTGCACGCCGCTATGACAATGAAGAAAATTAGCCGAATCAGTTATGGGGGCACGGCCGCGATTGTAACTGGCATGGCCCTGATCACCGGCCTCAACACAGCAGGGACGGGCAAATCCACGCTCATAACCGCTCTCCTGATTGTTGCGCTTGCAGACAACATCACCGATTCATTGAGCATCCATATCTATCAGGAGTCTGAGCGACTTGATGAACGAGAGGCGTTCATCGGAACGTTGTCAAACTTTGCCACACGGTTGTTGGGTTCCCTCAGCTTCGTGCTGATAGTCGTTGTATTCCCACCTAAAGTTGTTGTCCTGGGAGCGATTGTCTGGGGCAACCTGTTGTTAGGTGTATTAACTTACTTTCTGGCACGCGCAAGAAACGCCAGAATTTTTCCAGAAATTATTAAACATCTCGTAGTGGCAGCGGTAGCCATTATCATAAGCAAAATCATTGCCTATTTATTAACCTGATATTTACCATCTGCGCCACTATCTTTGGGGAGCTAGGAAAGACTCGAAGTACCGTTCAAGTTTATCAGATTTCTAGGTTTACGAATTGCATACTTCAATCGGTATTTTACGCCATCGTCACGTTATTGACATTCCACAGTTGTTATATATGGATAGAGCATGAGGTTATATTTCCCCATTAAAGTATAGGAAATATTTTCTTCAAGACTATCCAAAATAGAAACCTCCTGCTAAGAATAAGTTTATGTGGAAACTAAATTCTTATAAGCAGGAGGTCTCTATGTGCTATGTAGATGATATCAGGCTTGAGCAATTTCGGCAACTGAAGAAAGAAATTCGGGGTTCGGAAGAGTATTTGATCATTGGGATTGATGTGGCGAAAGAGAAGCACCGTGCGTTTTTTGGTACTGCGCAAGGCAAAACGCTTTTAAAGAATGTGGTCTTTGACAATACGATAGAGGGATTCGAAAAGCTGGATGCGTTTGTGGATCGCGTCAAGGTTCAATACAGCCTCCAGAAGGTAGTTTTCGGGATCGAGCCGACGGCAGACTACCACAAGCCCCTGGCGGAACATCTGCTCAAATGCGGTCTGATGGTCGTTTTTGTTGGCGGCACAGCAGTAAAGAACAACCGGCAGCTCCTGAACGGCCGGTGGGATAAAAACGATGACAAGGATTCGGCCAATATCGCAGATCTCATTGCCCAGGGGAAATGCATGTTTTACGAATATCCCCTGATGACGCTTCAAAACGTGCGCGTACTAAACGCAGTCAAGCGGCGACTGAAGAAGCGGGAACACGGCATAAGCGCGTATATTCGCAATCATATCCTTGCACAGTATTTCCCTGAGTTGGATAAGTACTATGGATCGTCAGAGACCCTGGCGGTAGTGCGGGAATGTCTGGATCCTTCCGCTATCGCCGGCATGGAATACGATGACTTCTGCCGTACCGTAGCACCAGGCAAAATGACGCTGGCTCGGGAACGCAGGGTGGGAGCGATTTGGAGGACTGCGGTCAATTCCGTTGGCTGCACTATGGGAGAGGCGGCCTTCCATGAAGCTCAGATAGCAGTAGACAGTTTGAAACGGGTTAGGCAGGAAATCAAAACGGTTGAGGACAAACTGGAGGATGCCTGTCTTGAGTTTCCGGAGTACACGTATCTTTTGAGCATTCCGGGGTTCGGGCCGGATGTTTCCGCCAAGGTCCTCGGGGCCATCGGCGATCCCCACCGCTTTACAAGCGGCAAACAGGTGTTGCGGTTGGCGGGTCTCGACCTGTGTGCAAAACGAAGCGGAAAAACGTCAAACAGGGCAACGCCGATCATCTCCAAACAGGGCAAGGCGGATCTGCGGTGTGCGTTATACCAGGCAGCGTTCATTGCCTCGATTAAGAGCAAGGACTTTATTCCCTATTTTACGAATAAGCTTGCTGGACGGGCGAAGGAAAAAGGGATTGGTACGAAAATGAGGGTGAAGCTCGCCGCGAAGCTCTTGATTATTGCTTGGACGCTGATGAAAAAGAAGGAGTGCTTCGACCCGAAATACCTTAAACTGGGAAATCGGGTAGAACAAAAAACAGCCGCATAAGGCGATGATTAAAAAATTATTTCGGCGAGAGAGCCCGACCACAGTTGTTGAGGGCAGTTGACCTCGTCACCTACGATACAGGGCCTCTCGTTTGAACGATAGAATCTGGATAAGGTATTCTTGGCGGCCATACGGCACGCCGAATAGGTGACATAACTATTAGAGATATCGTTCGTCTGGTTGCGAGAGACTCGTCGATAAAAGTGATAACGGCGTAAATGCCGAAAGAGAGAGGTGCGTCTTTAATATACTGATCAAGTTATCCTGTTGAATACAAACAAATTGACATTCTATCTTGACAGGAGCGTTATAGTATGTAGGTGGAGTTCGCAAAGATCCGAGTTTAATAGAGATGAAGTATATCGGTTGTAACGTTCAGTGTGATGTCCTTCCTTTTTTGTAGTTTCCATTCTTGGCAACAGTCGAATTATTAATCAGAATTCAACCTATATACCCTTAAAATCCCCTATCGCAAACATTGACAAATCTTCATACTGGTGCTTGTATCTAAATAGTTCTCGATAAAGCCAAATCCTTCGCAAGAGGGGGACGGAAAGCCACGGGTCTTGAAATACCAAGATGGCCGAGTCGACGAAGGAAATATGTTTGGTGTGCTCGGCATTTCAATTTTAGGTATTGTTTTAAATACTTGTACCCACTGGAAAGGGAAGCTCTTTTTGGTGCTGCCCGGGTGAGAATAAGGCATCGATAGATGTCGCAACCGAGGAGGTTACCATGAAACGGTTATTCTGCATTTTGATTCTGATTCTTTTCGTGGCGGTCCTACTGTCTGCCTGCGGTGGAAGTGGGGGCGGTGGGGGCGGAGGTACAAACCCAAGTTCTTCGGTCGCGGCAGGGGCGTATCCTACCTCCGTCACGGTCGACCCTAAGGGCAATTATGTCTACGTGACGAACTATGGCGACGTCAGCGACACCGTTTCGCAGTACACGATCGGTGCGACAGGAGCGCTCTCACCTATGACCCCGGCCGCGGTTGCGGCGGGGGCGGACCCCGTCTTCATCACAGTCGATCCCTCTGGCAAGTACGCCTACGTGGTGAATCAGCTCAGCAACAATGTTTCGCAGTACACGATCGGTGCGACAGGAGCGCTCTCACCTATGACCCCGGCCACGGTTCCGGCGGGGACGCATCCCAACTCCGTCACGGTCGACCCCTCGGGCAAGTACGCCTACGTGGCAAACTACAACGATAACGACGTTTCGCAGTACACGATCGGTGCGACAGGGGCGCTTATATCCATGGCTACACCCACGGTAGCGGCAGGGACGGGGCCCAACTCCGTCACGGTCGACCCCTCGGGCAAGTACGCCTACGTGGCAAACTACAACGATAACGACGTTTCGCAGTACACGATCGGTGCGACAGGGGCGCTTATATCCATGGCTACACCCACGGTAGCGGCAGGGACAAGTTCCGTCTCCATCACGGTCGACCCCTCGGGCAAGTACGCCTACGTGGCAAACTACCACGATAACGACGTTTCGCAGTACACGATCGGTGTGAATGGGGCGCTTATATCCATGGCTACACCCACGGTAGCGGCAGGGACAAGTTCCGTCTCCATCACGGTCGACCCCTCGGGCAAGTACGCCTATGTGGCGGACAACAGCGGTAATGTCTTGCAGTACACGATCGGTGCGGCTGGGGCGCTCACACCCATGACCCCGGCCTCGGTCACGGCAGGGACGGTTGCCAACTCCGTCGCGGTCGACCCCACGAGCAAGTACGCCTACGTGGCGAACTGCATCTCAAGCGGCACCGTCTTACAGTACACGATCGGTGCGACTGGGGAGCTCTCACCCAACCCATAACCCCGGCCACGGTCGCGGCGGGGTCGGAGCCCAACTCTGTCACTACCGTTTGCAGCTATCAATAAAAAGCAGAATGTCCCGGCGTCGTCGGGGCCACAATACAAACTTCAGGATTATGACGTCAAGTTTGCATTGTGCATGATGGAGAAGAATACTCTACGTGCCTTGTCCTAAAGCCTGACGTTATGCATAGTACAACGAGAGTATTTGTGAGTCCGCTCATGCGGTTTTATATTTGAGCTAATAATTGAAGGTCGCAACAATGAACATTGCAAGGTTCTACCAGAATGTCACACTGTTTTCAGCCGGGAGCCGTTGCAGAGTAGAAGGTGAAGGCCGGAGGGCTAGAATTGTTAGGAAGGTGAATAATTCTGTTTGAATTAAGGAGGTAAGTAAAATGAGAAGACTGTGGATCGTTATTTTTTGTCTCGGCTGTATTGCATGCGCTCCCGTTCATATCCGGACGACAGACGAAACCGGCGTCGTCCCGAAGCCGCCGAAAAATAAAGCTTTGATTGTTTTCCTGAGGCCGTCATCCTATACCAACGCCGTCTACAGATTCTATGATGGAGACAAATTAATCGGTGTCTTGGAACGCGAAACGTATTTTTACCTTGAAGTGTCCCCGGGAAAGCACTCCTTTGGCGCGGTGAGCAATACGCAATATCCAAAATCTGCTAACTACGATTTTCTTGAAGGCGATCTTTTGCCCGGTAAAACGTACTATATCCTTGCTCGTCCGATTAACGCCTTCATAAAGCTCTTGGTTTTCCTTGAGCCCATCACACCTGGGAGCGAGTACTGGCAGAATCTTGATAGATGGCTTGCAAAATGCAAACGGGCAGAGATGATTGATTCCGCGTATTCGTGGGAAGAACAAAATAGCGGGCAGATCCAAAAATTACGAGAAGAGACGCGCAAGGAATTGGCGATCAAGCCTGATACGAAATCGATCAGACCACAGGACGGGGTGTAATTTCTTTGCTTTTTGCTGGTCGGGATTCAAAGCCAAATTTTTTACCGTTCAAGGGTGTGCAGCCTTGCTATATGTTCTCCCCTGTGCGGATGGTAAGAGAACAGGGCAGTAGACGCAACAAAAGATACAGGTTAAAATATCTCCTCGTGTTAACTATATGTGACCCCTGGTCTTCGGATCAGGGGGTTTTCCCCCCGATCTGTTCGTCATTATCCACACTCTGATTAACTACGAAATTGCCTATATATGTATCCATTGTTTGTCACTCAACCCGCCAAGCAAGTAGCTCGGCGTTGACGACTTCAACTGGTATTTCGCATCTCCTATTTGTCAATCGCCGTTGTATGATAGTTATATATGGATAGAGCATGAGGTTATATTTCCCCATTAAAGTATAGGAAATATCAGACCCGTCCAAGATAAGATTTAAGTAATTGCAGGGGAAGCCTCTTTAAGGTAAATTTGGGTTGTCGAAGTCCAATATTTGCCGAAGGAGGACATCCCCGTGAATAAGTTTAACAGTATTTTCGGACAGATTCTACAGATTTTTCCGCATCAGGACTTTGTCAGGGCTGTAAGGGAAACGCGAGCCGAAAAAGGGGTAAAAGGATTCAGCTGCTGGGGCCAATTCGTTGCGATGGTGTTCTGTCAATTAGGCCAAGCACACTCGCTACGGGAGATATGCGGAGGACTGGCGACCTGCCTGGGAAAACTTAAGCACCTCGGTATCGATGCAGCGCCCAAACGCTCCACCCTGGCCTATGCCAACGAGCATCGGCCGTGGCAGTTATATCAGAAGGTGTTTTATCAGCTCTTGGCCAAATGCCGGGTACTGGCACGAGGGAAGAAACCGTTTCGGTTTAAGAACAAGCTGTTCAGCCTCGATGCCACGACCATTGAGCTTTGTGTGACATTATTTGACTGGGCAAAGTTTCGGCAGACGAAAGGTGCGGTCAAGCTTCACCTGTTGTTGGACCATGAAGGATACCTTCCGGTCTTCGCCAGTATAACCGAAGGGAATGTGCATGAAGTGAACATCGCTCATACGCTCAATTTCCCCAAGGGTTCCATCCTGGCAATCGACCGAGGGTATGTGGACTATGAACAGTTCGCTCTGTGGACAGAGGCCGGAATCTTCTTTGTAACGAGAGAGAAGGATAATGCTGCCTACCGGGTTGTCGAAAAACGAGAGGTTCCCAGCAACCGGAATATTATAAGTGATAAACTCATCGAGCTGACGGGCTACGAATCAATTAAGAAGTGCCCACATACCTTGCGACGGGTAGAGGTCTGGGACGAAGAAAACGAGCGAATAATCGTTTTATGGACGAATCATCTCGCCTTTGGCGCGACGACCATAGCGAGCATTTACAAGGACCGCTGGCAGATTGAGGTATTTTTCAAGACGATCAAGCAGAATCTGAAGATCAAGACGTTTGTGGGAACAAGCCGGAACGCCTTGTTGACCCAGATTTGGACAGCATTAATCGCGATCCTGGTGTTGAAGTATTTGAAGTTCCGATCCACGCTTGGCTGGTCACTGTCGAATCTGGTTGCCATGCTCCGTTACAATCTCTTTACGTATCGAGACTTATGGACATGGCTGGATAATCCTTTTGAAACACCGCCGATAGTACCGTCTGCGGAGCAACTCGTGTTGAGTTATCGGTAATTGGACAGCAGAATGGAGAACCTGAATCGGAGAAAATGGATTTACCCGTCTAAAAGCATTGATTGTCGAGGGTCAGCTTCAGAAAATCAGATTATCTTGGACAGCACTGAGGAAATATTTTCTTCAAGACTATCCAAAATAGAAACCTCCTGCTAAGAATTAGTTTATGACGAAACTAAATTCAAGGGCAGGAGGCTTCTATGAACTGTATTGATGATATCAGACTTCAGCAATTTCGGCAACTGAAGAAAGAAATTCGTGGTTCGGAAGAATATTTGATCATTGGGATTGATGTGGCGAAAGAGAAGCACCGTGCGTTTTTTGGTACTGCGCAAGGCAAGACGCTTTTAAGGAATGTGATCTTTGACAACACGATCGAGGGATTCGAAAAGCTGGATGCGCATGTGGAGCGTGTCAAGGTTCAATACAGCCTGCCGAAAGTCGTTTTCGGGATCGAGCCGACGGCAGACTACCACAAGCCCCTGGCGGAGCATCTGCTCAAATGCGGTCTGATGGTCGTTTTTGTTGGCGGTATGGCAGTAAAGAACAACCGGCAACTTCTGAACGGTCGATGGGATAAAAACGATGACAAGGATTCGGCTAATATCGCAGATCTCATTGCACAGGGGAAATGCATGTTTTATGAATATCCCCTGATGACGCTTCAAAACGTGCGCGTACTAAACGCAGTCAAGCGGCGACTGAAGAAGCGGGAACACGGCATAAGCGCGTATATTCGCAATCATATCCTTGCACAGTATTTCCCTGAGTTGGATACGTACTACGGATCGTCAGAGACCCTGGCGGTAGTGCGGGAATGTCTGGATCCTTCCGCTATCGCCGGCATGGAATACGATGATTTCTGCCGTACCGTAGCACCAGGCAAAATGACGTTGGCTCGGGAACGCAGAGTGGGAGCGATTTGGAGGACCGCGGTCAATTCCGTTGGCTGCACCATGGGAGAGGCGGCCTTCCATGAAGCTCAGATTGCAGTAGATAGTTTGAAACAGGTTAGGCAGGAGATCAAAGCGGTTGAAGACAAGCTTGAGAATGCCTGTCTTGAGTTTCCGGAGTATACGTACCTCTTGAGCATTCCTGGGTTTGGGCCGGATGTATCCGCCAAGGTCCTCGGAGCCATCGGCGATCCCCACCGCTTTACAAGCGGCAAACAGGTTTTGCGGTTGGCGGGTTTTGATCTTTGCGCACAGAGAAGCGGAAGAACGTCAAACAGGGCAACGCCGATCATCTCCAAACAGGGCAAGGCGGATCTGCGGTGCGCGTTATACCAGGCAGCGTTCATTGCCTCGATTAAGAGTAAGGACTTTATTCCCTATTTTACGAATAAGCTTGCTGGACGGGCGAAGGAGAAAGGCATTGCCACGAAAATGAGGGTGAAGCTCGCCGCGAAGCTCTTGATTATTGCTTGGACGCTGATGAAAAAGAAGGAATCTTTCGACTCGAAATACCTTAAACTGGAAAAGCGGGTAGAACGAAAAGCAGCCGCATAATGGTGTACGCAAAATTTATTTCGACGGGAGAGCCCGTGCTCAAGTTAGTTGAGGGCAGTTGACCTCGTCACCTACAATACAGGGCCTCTCGTTTTGAACGATAGAATCTGGATAAGGTATTCTTGGCGGCCATATGGCACGCCGCATAGGTGACATAACTATCAGAGATGTCGTTCGTCTGGTTGCGAGAGACTCGTCGATAAAAGTGATAACGGCGTAAATGCCGAAAGAGAGAGGTGCGTTTTTAATATACTGATCAAGTTATCCTATTGAATAAAAGCAAATTGAATCTTTTCTTGACAGGAGCGTTATAGTATGTAGGTGGACTCTGGATAGCACTGATTCTGATAGAATTAACTTATACCGGTTGAAGCTTGCAGCGCGCTTCTATATTCTGAAACTCTGGTGATTGACGTGATAGTTTCTAATGAGCCTGCCTCAATATAGCTGTGGAGCCCCTATGAACACTCAGCAACAAGTCGTTACCACCTCAGATGAACTGGTCGCGGCGACCAAAAACGCAATGGTTCGTCACATAACTGTGCGCGGGAATCTCTCGAACACGCCGTCCATACGCCTCGCACCCGGACAGCAACTGGTCGGCGAAGGTGATCAGACCGAGATCCTTTTTTCGACGGGAATAGATGGTCTTCAGCTTACCTCAGATAACCAGGTCCGAGGCCTCCAGCTGCAGACCAGTCCCGACAAGCGGGCCATCTTCAACGACACGACCGTTGATAGTCTGGGCTACCTGCACATTGCCGGAGTCACAACCATCGGCCAAGTGCAGATTCTGGCCCGAGACAAGGTGCGCAGCGGCCACGTGGAGGTTGACGGGCTCGACATTATCGCTGCAGATGCTCGCGCTCAAAGCGAGCGTCCGCATGGCTATGGTGTCTGATGTTATTCAGGGCGCTTTCACGCTTTGGAATATGCAGGCTGACAAAGCCATCATGATTAGCGCAGATCTGACTGGATTGTCGGCTGGGCGTATTGGGTCCCCGGTTCTTGGAAGCGGCATTTTCGTTAGCGGAGCAGACGACAACGGAGGCCAGCTCATCGCATCGCAGATCGAGACGCATGGTGTCTACTGCGACGCAAAGATACCACCAGGAACGCCTGACCAAATCAGTGGTGGTGTCTTTACGGTATACGGCTCACGTGTAGACGTCGTGCATAATCTTGGCCCGGTCGTGACCTATGGTGTGAACGACATGGTGCTCGACAACTGGGGGGTTGTGGATCGGTGGGTTGCCGAAGAGAAAATCACTTCATACGGACCGAGCGGCATCGGCTTCGTGAATTTTGGAATCGTAAACGATCTGAAAATTCAAGCTCCTATCGAAACCTTTGGGAGAGGAGCTCGCGGTTTCAACGTGTATGCAGGTACGGTGCATTTTGCTGAATTTGATCGCATCGTCACGCATGCGGATGGAGCTGTGGGAATCCAGATCAGCCAACCAATTGGTAGCCTTGTCGTGCGTCGAGGCGTCGAGACGTTCGGTGGAACCGGCGATTCCCTGGTTAAGGGTGTGGTGATGAAACTCTCGGCCATTGGGTTGAGCGTGAAACCCGGTGGCTCGGCGCGTGAGATTGTGATCCACGGCGGAGTGATCACTCATGGTGAAGGCATTGCTCCTATTGAGCTGCATGGGGCAATTCAGTTACTACGGGTTAGCGGCGGATTTGAAGCAGCGGGTCTCGGCTTCGACAAGATATGATACGGCTAAGCTGTTATACGGACAGTATCATGCATGTTTCAACCAGAATATCACACCATTTTCTTGTGACCGCGGATGCAAGCTTGTTATATATGGATAGAGCATGAGGTTATATTTCCCCATTAAAGTATAGGAAATATTTTCTTCAAGACTATCCAAAATAGAAACCTCCTGCTAAGAATAAGTTTATCTGGAAACTAAATTCTTTTAAGCAGGAGGTCTCTATGTGCTATGTAGATGATATCAGGCTTGAGCAATTTCGGCAACTGAAGAAAGAAATCCGTGGTTCGGACGAGTATTTGATCATTGGGATTGATGTGGCGAAAGAGAAGCACCGCGCGTTTTTTGGTACTGCGCAAGGCAAAACGCTTTTAAAGAATGTGGTCTTTGACAATACGATAGAGGGATTCGAAAAGCTGGATGCGTATGTGGATCGCATCAAGGTTCAATACAGCCTGCGGAAAGTCGTTTTCGGAATCGAGCCGACGGCAGACTACCACAAGCCCCTGGCGGAGCATCTGCTCAAATGCGGTCTGATGGTCGTTCTTGTTGGCGGCGCGGCAGTAAAGAACAACCGGCAGCTTCTGAACGGCCGGTGGGATAAAAACGATGACAAGGATTCGGCCAATATTGCAGATCTCATTGCCCAGGGGAAATGCATGTTTTATGAATATCCCCTGATGACGCTTCAAAACGTGCGCGTACTAAACGCAGTCAAGCGGCGACTGAAGAAGCGGGAACACGGCATAAGCGCGTATATTCGCAATCATATCCTTGCACAGTATTTCCCTGAGTTGGATACGTACTATGGATCGTCAGAGACCCTGGCGGTAGTACGGGAATGTCTGGATCCATCCGCTATCGCCGGCATGGAATACGATGACTTCTGCCGTACCGTAGCACCAGGCAAAATGACGTTGGCACGGGAACGCAGGGTGGGAGCGATTTGGAGGACCGCGGTCAATTCCGTTGGCTGCACCATGGGAGAGGCGGCCTTCCATGAAGCTCAGATTGCAGTAGATAGTTTGAACCAGGTTAGGCAGGAGATCAAAGCGATTGAGGACAAACTTGAGAATGCCTGTCTTGAGTTTCCCGAGTATACGTACCTCTTGAGCATTCCTGGGTTTGGGCCGGATGTTTCCGCCAAGGTCCTCGGGGCCATCGGCGATCCCCACCGCTTTACAAGCGGCAAACAGGTTTTGCGGTTAGCGGGTCTCGACCTGTGCGCGAAACGAAGCGGAAAAACGTCAAACAGGGCAACGCCGATCATCTCCAAGCAGGGCAAGGCGGATCTGCGGTGCGCGTTATACCAGGCAGCGTTCATTGCCTCGATTAAGAGCACGGACTTTATGCCCTATTTTACGAATAAGCTTGTCGGACGGGCGAAGGAAAAAGGGATTGGTACGAAAATGAGGGTGAAGCTCGCCGCGAAGCTCTTGATTATTGCTTGGACGCTGATGAAAAAGAAGGAGTGCTTCGACTCGAAATACCTTAAACTGGAAAAGCGGGTAGAACGAAAAGCAGCCGCATAATGGCGTACGCAAAATTTATTTCGACGGGAGAGCCCGTGCTCAAGCTAGTTGAGGGCAGTTGACCTCGTCACCTACAATACAGGGCCTCTCGTTTGAACGATAGAATCTGGATAAGATATTCTTGGCGGCCATATGGCACGCCGCATAGGTGACATAACTATTAGAGATGTCGTTCGTCTGATTGCGAGAGACTCGTCGATAAAAGTGATAACGGCGTAAATGCCGAAAGAGAGAGGTGCGTTTTTAATATGCTGATCAAGTTATCCTGTTGAATAAAAACAAATTGAATCTTTGTCTTGACAGGAGCGTTATAGTATGTAGGTGGAGCTCGGAGAGCTAGGACCATAAAGAAAATGAATAATTCTGTTTGAAGTCTTTAATCAAACCTCTTTCCTATAGCTCGCAGTCGGGAGTCACTATCATCGTAAGTTTTATTTAATAATCCATGCCGCATCACCAGCCCGGGTAATATCGTCGTTTCTCTGTCACGGGTCCGGCTCCACAATTTCCCTTGCCCTGTTCCCCAAAATATAGTACGCTTGACCCGTCGGATAAAAAGCTTTAGCAGCTTCAGATTTTAGCCTCGTGAACTTGGTTGAACGTAGGTAAGCCGAAGAACCAAAGGGGTATGAATTAATTCAAGAATTGAATGTGAAGTCTATACCCATCGTTTGGATAAGAGGTCCTTATGAAACTTTCCTGGCTTTCATTATACAATGTCGTCCTTGCCCTCTGGGTCGGGGGTATGTCGATCTTCACCTTCTTAGTCGCGCCGGTAATCTTTAAATCGTATGGAAAAGATATGGCCAGCGATATTGTGGGGCACATCTTCCCTAGATACTTTCTTTATGATCTCATCCTCGCAGCCGTGGCACTGGCTTTGTTTTTTCTTATAACTGTCGAACGGAAGGCTTTCGCGAGTCGGCTTTCGCTTGTTCTACTGGCGGCGGCCCTTATCGTCAATGTTTTTATTGTATTTAAACTCTATCCCGAGGCTGTAAAGGCGAAGCAGGAAGTAACATCCTTCGAGCGGGAACCTGCAGACTCTCCGGCTCGGAGGAATTTTATGAGATTGCACGCCCTCAGCGCGACGCTGAACCTCTTTCTCCTTATTGATGGGATTACGCTGCTGATTGCTGCCCCGGCGACAAAAAAGTAGAGAGAGATCGGAGTCGGCCTGATGGTATCTTTGAGGGTTCACCACAAACTGTTCCAGCCAAAAGTGGGCATTTCTTGCTCTTGCGTTTCTGGCTAGGGTGTAAGCTACATTTGGTATTTTTGACCCTTGTCACAAAATTGACAATGCAAACTTGTAGGTGGAGGCTGCAATATATGTAAATCGAGCGAATACTCTACTTCGAGTTGAAAGTCACGAGTGTTGATATGCTGTCCATCCGAGAAATGAAGCATTAAAGAGCCCATCGGGTCTCATAACCCGAAGGTCGTCGGTTCAAATCCGGCCCCCGCTACCAAACTTATCAAGGGGTTACGGCAAATGCTGTAACCCCAATTTTTTTAACAGGACAGTTATAGGACAGATAGAAACCCTCACCGTTCAGCCATAATATCAACAGCACATATCATAAAATCGTTATCTGCACATTAAAGATTTTACAAAAAAATGCCGGCTATATGTCGGTATGGCTGGATGAATCAAGGAGAGGCGCTAATGCTCTCAAATCTTCAATCGTAGCTTCCATCGAGCACGTGTGAATACTTTTCCACGCCATTTCCAGCCAATTTCCATTCCTTGAGATGATTTTATATCTTGATAAATCTAATTCTTGAAGTAAGCATTTTATAGCTGCCGCGTTATTATTGAGTTAGAATATAGTCAGATTCTTCGGTATGCTTCAAATAACGGCCCACGTGCTCGAATCGATCTGATGTGTTTAATTGTCGTTGAACGCTCATCAATAAACTGTTGACTTACCTCCAGGGACATGCTTAAATAATTGAACTTTATCAATCATTTTTTTACTGTTTTAGAATAAGAAAAGACGACGGACTGCATTGGTTATGACGGTATCGTAAACTGGATTTTCGTCAAATATGATGAATAAGGGAAACGACATGGACCACGATTATATACAGTATCTAAAAGACCATCCAACCATCAAGCTCCTCAGGGTGGGTAATTCACCTCTTGTTATTAGTTTCTTTTTTCTTCAATTCAAGAAAAACAACCGAATTGTAATAACGAATACGGAGCTTACAACCAACCTCGCCGATTATCTCTATTCGCTGCGAGAAAAATATGGTGAGACTATATACACCGATTCCGTGCAGAAGTATCTTTCCACATGGACTAATGAAGGCTTTCTGAGAAAATACTATCTCCCAGCCAGCGATGAACCGGTTTTCGAGCTTACTCCTGCAACCGAGAAAGCGCTGGACTGGATAAAAGACCTGGAAAAAAAGGAGTTCGTGGGCACGGAATCGCGTCTGTTGACTATATTCGATTTGCTTCGGGAGATCGTTTATAAAAGTTCGGTTGATCCACATCTAAGGCTTGAAGAGCTGACAAAGCAGAAGCAGGAAATTGATCAGGAAATCGCAAAGCTGGAGGCCGGCGTTATCGAGCGGCTGAATGAGACGCAAATCAAAGAGCGTTTTATTGAAGTCCGCGATGCCGCTCGAAAACTGCTTGGTGATTTCCGGCAGATCGAATACAATTTCAGAGAACTCGACCGCACGGTCCGGGAGAAACAGGCAGATAACAGCTTGAAAACAGGAAAGCTCCTTGATGACGTATTCAAAGGCCACGACCTTATTCGGGATACGGATCAAGGACGAAGTTTCAGGGCCTTCTGGGAATTCCTGATGTCGCAGGCGAAACAAGACGAACTGGACCAGCTGATCGCGTCCGTAAACAGTCTACCGGAAATCCAGGAACTCAATGATGACGAATTCATTAACCGCCTCAAGGTTGGCCTGATAGAGTCGGGAGATAAGGTCAACAAAACCAATCACCGACTGATCGCGCAGCTTAGAAAATATCTGGATGACAAAGTCGCTCTCGAAAACAAGCGAATCATTGAGATTATCAGGGAGATCAAGAGCCTGGCCCTTCAGGTAAGGAATGAGCCGCCGAAGCCCAGGGATTTTTTTGCGATGGACGGCAAACCGTCCGTAGATCTTATTATGGAGCGACCGCTTTGGGACGTTCCGAAAAATCCCGAAATCACGGACACAGATTTTATAGACGGACGAGGCGATGCAATAGACGCAGGCATCTTGTACAAACAGATATTCATCGACCAGGAGGAATTGAAAGGACGGATTAAGGAATTGCTGAAGGTCAATACACAAGTATCCTTGCGTCAGATTTCCGAAGCCTACCCAATCGAGAAGGGACTTGCAGAGGTTATCACATTCCTAAACATCGCTTCTAAAGACAAGAAAGCGGCGATCAATAACGCAGTTCAGGAAAGCATCTCCGTGGCAAACAAGGAAACGAATCGGAAATTCGAGATCAATCTGCCGCAGGTGGTATTTTGCCGATGATGGATAAAAAATCCATACTACCTTATGCTCCTGTGATTATACGGCTTCTCCAGGGCGTGGCTTATGATGACAACCGGGAAATGTGGAATGCGCTGATCGACCATCAGGTCCAGATCAAGGAATATTTTGATATCATCGGTGTGGATGTCCTGATCTATGAATCGGAAGGCTTTGCATTTTTGAAGCAACGGCAGGCCGATGAAGACGCTGAAGTAGTCCTTCCCAATCTTATCGAAAGACGGCAACTCAGCTACCCGGTGACTCTACTCTGTGTTCTGCTCGTCGAAAAATTGCTTGAATTCGATGTGCGGGGCGGCGACTCGACAAGACTTATCATGGACAAGGACGAGATTAAGGAAATGGTCAGGATATTCCTTTCCGAGAAGACGAATGAGGCCCGTTTGTTGGACAGCCTTGATGCACATATTAACAAACTAACTGAGTACGGATTTCTGAGGAAACTGACTACATCGGAAGATAAATATGAAGTGAAGCGAATATTGAAAGCCAAGATCACGGCTGATGCGCTTCAGGAAATAAAGCAGAGATTGGATACCTATGCAAAATCTAACTCTTGAATTTGCGTCTGACAACAGCCGAACAGGATTTCGGCTCCAGCGGCTTGAAGTGCTGAATTGGGGTACATTCGGCAAACAAGCTATTTGGAAGATCGAGCCCGGGGGCGCCAATTCCCTGCTTACGGGAGACATTGGCTCAGGAAAATCGACGCTTGTGGATGCAATTACCACATTGCTCGTTCCCTATCATAAAATCACCTACAACAGAGCAGCAGGCGTGGAGACCAAAGAACGATCGCTCAAGTCCTATGTTTTAGGCGAATATAAGAACATAAAGAATGAGCTGGATAACTCTGCGAAGCCGGAATACCTCCGTGAAGAAAATGAGTATACGGTGTTACTGGCCTGCTTCTTCAATGAAGGCTATAGTCAGGAGACGACCTTGGCTCAGGTTTTCTGGCTTCGGAATGACAAACCGGAGAAATTCTTCGTCGTTTCGAACCGGGCACTGTCTATCAGCGAACACTTCACCAAGTTCGGCAAGGACATCCTTCAGCTTAAAAAAAAGATCAAAGGCCTGGAACATACAGAGGTGTACGAAAGCTTCAGTGATTACTGCTCCAGATTTCGCAATATATTTGGGATTAGATCGGAAAAGGCATTGGAGCTGTTTTACCAGACGGTCTCGATAAAATCCGTCGGAAACCTCACTGAATTCGTCCGCAGCCACATGATAGAAAAGAGCGACGTAAAGGACAAAATTGAAGAACTCAAACGCAACTATGAGAATCTGACCCGCTTGCACGAAGCGGTGTTGAAGGCTAAGAAACAACTGGCAGAGCTTCAGCCGTTAATCAAGGATGCTGAGGCGTTTGAATCGGTGAATAATGAAATTAAGGAAATGCAAGACTGCCTCGACGCGTTACCCGCGTTCTTTGCTGTTCAGAAGGCCGAGCTGCTGCAAGCCCTTATCAAAGAGCAGAACGAACAAATGATGATTGTCGCCAATACGCTGGAACAGCTTTTGGCCGACTTAAAGAAACTTCATGAACGCGAGCTGGACATTAATGCCGCGATCAAAGGAAGCAAGGAAGGACAGCGGATTGATGAAATAGAGCGAGAAATCAGCATCCTTGAACTGGCTAAGAACGATAAATTTGCAATGGCACGCGAGTACGGTACTCTTGCGGCAACGCTGGAGCTTCCAGCGGCGACCAACGAAGAGGTCTTTTATCAATCGCTTAAAAAAGCGACTGCTTTTCAGGAGTCCGCTGCAAAAGAAGCCGGTCAATTGGTCGATGCTCGAGATGAGATCATCATCGGCTTGAACAAAATGACAGAGACACGCAAGGTGAACGACGAGGAATTAGCATCGCTCCGGCAAAGAAAGACGCAGATACCAGAGGCAAATCTGAAGCTTCGCGCGCAGATACTCCGTGACCTCGATCTGAATGTGCATGCGCTGCCTTTTGCCGGTGAGCTGCTGAAAGTCCGAGACGAGGAGCAATCGTGGGAAGGTGTAATTGAGCGAGTTTTGCATAACTTCGGCCTGAGTGTGCTCGTTCCCGAGGAGCATTATAAACGGGTGAGTATGTATGTTGATAAGACAAATCTGAAAGGCAGGCTGGTCTATTATCGAATCCCCCGCGTGATGAAACAAGCTGATTATGGCGAGGCGTCGACGAGTTCAATGTTGAATAAAGTTGAGATCAAATCTGACTCGCGTCTATATAGCTGGCTGAACAATGAACTTTACGATAACTTTAACTATGAGTGTTGCGAGTCAATAGAGCAATTCCAGCGTGAAGCCAAGGCCATTACTCGAAGCGGGCAGATCAAAGGCAGAAAGGCGCGGCATGAAAAAGACGACAGCAGAAATATATTAGATAGGAAAAATTACATCCTCGGCTGGAGTAACCAGGAAAAGATTAGGGCGATAGAAAAGGAATTGGAAGGCCTTAAACAGAGGATAATAGCTGCAGAGAGAGAAATGCTCTCCATCGAGAACCGCCAGCAGAAGTACAGAAAGAGAGAAGAATGCCTGCGAGATTTTGTTAAATTTACTAAGTTTGGGGATATTTATTGGCAGAAGGATGCTGCAGAGATCGAGAAATTGAAACAAGAACGGAAGGAGTTGGAAAACACCTCCGACCAGATGAGGGAATTGCAAAGCCAGTTAGAGAAGGTGCAGACAGATATTGAAGATCGAGGTAAGGAGCGAGACGAAAACCAGGAGAAAAAAGGAAGATTGCAGAATGTGACAGAAAACATGAATGCAAGTCTGACTGATTGCGAGACGGTTGCAGTCACCATCACAGCTGAGGAAAGGGAGAAGTTTTTCCCTAAATTGCAGGAATTGATGCCAAGAAAAGAGGGCAAGGTCGAAAGAATCGACAGGCTTCGTGATGACACGAGAAAATTATTGGAATCCGAGAAAGGACGGAAGGCCGACGAAGAGAAAATATTAAGGGATAGTATTATTTCCAGGATGGAACGTTATAAAGGCACTTATAAAGAAGAGACGACTGAAGTAGATGCATCTATAGCGTCTATTCCGGAGTTTAAGGTCTTCTTTAAAAAGCTGGAAGACGAGGATTTGCCGAGGTATGAGTCGCGTTTTAAGGAGGAATTGAATCAGGGCACGATCAATGATATCGCCATGTTCAAAAACCAGCTTGAATATTCGGCCAAAGATATCGAGGAAAAGATCCGCCAGATTAACCGCTCGCTTCATGCGATTGAGTACAATCCCGGTACTTATATTGAACTGATCGCCGATAAGGCGATTGATATAGCCGTCAAAGAATTTCAAGTGCAGCTGCGCAATTGTCTCGAAAATACACTAACCGACACCGAACTGTACAACGAAGAGAAGTTTAACAAGGTGAAAGTAATCCTGGACCGTTTCAACAGCGCTGCCTTGGCCGACATTAACTGGACCAGCAGGGTCACGGATGTGCGCAATTGGTACACCTTTGCGGCAAATGAGAGATACTTGGAGGATGATACTATAAAGGAATTCTATCCCGACTCCTCTGGCAAGTCGGGCGGTCAGAAAGAGAAGCTGGCTTACACAATTCTCGCTTCGGCGCTGGCCTATCAGTTCGGCCTTGAATGGAAACAGACAAAATCTAGGTCTTTCAGGTTTGTTGCCCTCGATGAAGCTTTCGGCAGAAGCTCGGATGACAGTACGCGGTATGCACTTGATTTGTTCCGAAAACTTGATTTGCAGTTGCTACTTGTAACTCCCCTCCAAAAAATAAATATAATCGAAAACTACATTAATACCGTTCATTTTGTAGCGAATGAGACTGGTGACAACTCGGTCGTTCGCGATCTGACTATTCACGAATACCGCGAAGAAAAAGCACGGTATCTGGCCAAGGCAGAAATTCTCCAATGATCAGCCCAGAAGATATAAGGAAACAGGCCGAACGGTCGTACATAGAATTTCTGACATGCTCTATCGATAGAGCATCTTTTTTTCCGAAAGAGATTCGATTTGGCAAGGTAAAAGCATCAGAGACGCTTGCCAAATATCAACGCATCAAGGATGAGATTAAGAGGCTCATCAAGGAATCCCGTGATGAAGTAGGATACGGCTATTCAATAGAGTTTATAACGAGAAAAGACCGAAAAACGGGTGATCAGCGTTTTCCACAAAGGATATGGTTCGAACACGAAGACGATTATCTCCGGTTCATCGATAAGGAAAAGGAGTATCAAGACTTCACCCGAGACACTTGCTCCATTCTTAATAATATTCCAGTTCTGAGGGACTGGGTTCTGGCCAATCCGCAGAAAGTAATCGAATACGCCGGTAGATGGGATGATCTCCTGAAAGTTTGCACTTATTTTCTGTCAAATCCTAAGCCGGCATTGTACATCAGAGAGCTGCCGTTAGAGATCCATACAAAGTTTGTAGAAGATAATAAATCCGTATTGAGACAACTTCTCGATTTCCTTATTCCGGATCACATCAATGCAGATGAATCTGATTTTGAAAAAAGGTTTAACTTACATTACGATGAACCGTTGATCCGTGTTAAGATATTAGATCGCGATATGGCGAATCGATGTTTCAGCAGAATTACGGATCTGAGTATCCCACAAAGCGAGTTTAACGCATTGACGCTGGATTGTCTCTCCGTATTTATCCTAGAGAACAAAACAAACTTTTCCAATATATTGAACTTTCTTACATTGCCGAAGCTAAGCAGGTCAGTTGCAATTTTCGGAAAGGGATTTCAGCTAAATCTGCTGAAGGATGCGAAATGTCTTTTAGACAAGCGGATTATTTATTGGGGGGATATCGACTTGCATGGTTTTCAAATCTTATCCCAGCTCCGATCCTATTATCCGCAGACACAATCCCTATTGATGGACGAAGCAACTTTTAATGAATTTCAAAATTACTGCGTTACCGGAGTTGCAACGAATATAAACCAACCTCTTAATCTAACGGCTGAAGAACAAAGTCTTTTTGATCGCCTAACAGCTCTAAAGGAAAAGAACAGACTCGAACCCTCTGTGTCAATATAGCTGAGACACCTCCCCTATGGTAAATTAGAGTAGAGGGCGGGGAGGAGAAATACTATGATAGCTGCAAAGATCAAAGCAATCCAGGGAAGCGAAGGAGCCCGTAGGGCGGCTGAGGTTCCCCGGATTGGGACCCCGCATGAAGTCAATTCCCATCAAGGTGTGGCTTCGGTCCTGCCGGACCCCGAGGTTCCGGCTAAAGCCGCGCGGCGACGTTTTACGGCTGAATACAAACTTCGGATTCTGACGCTTGCCGATGCCTGTGATGAGTATGGGTGCCTTGGCCAGCTCTTGCGCCGCGAAGGACTCTATGCATCAAATATCAACACCTGGCGAGGTCAGCGCGACCGCGGCGTACTATCCGGCCTTGCGCCCAAGAAGCGGGGCCGTAAGAAATCAGTCCGTGATCCTCTCCATGCAGAGAACGAGAAACTCCGTAAGGAGAATGATCGGCTTACCAATCGCCTAAGGCAGGCCGAAATAATCATCGACGTTCAAAAAAAAATATCGGCGATTCTGGGGATCCCGGTTGCGACCTCCGAGAACGAAGAGAACGAGTGATGGAAGCCGCTCTTACTCTTTCCTCTGATATCGGGATCAAATCAGCATGCGCATCGCTCGATGTCCCGCGTTCAGGGTTCTACCGGACGCAGGCGCGGAAAAATGCGCCACCCATGGAGCCCAGGAAGCGTCCAAGTCCTCCTCGTGCTTTGTCTTCAGACGAACGGCAAGACGTGCTCGACGTCCTCCATTCTGATCGGTTCGTGGACAAGGCGCCCCAAGAGGTCTACGCAACCCTATTGGATGAAGGAGAATATCAATGCTCCATAAGCACCATGTACCGCATCCTCGACGCGAACCAGGAGGTCAAGGAGCGCAGGAATCAGCTCAGCCACCCCGAGTACCAGAAGCCGGAGCTTCTGGCCACGGCACCGAACCAAGTCTGGTCCTGGGACATTACCAAGCTTTTAGGCCCGGCGAAATGGACCTATTTTTACCTCTACGTGATCCTGGACATCTTCAGCCGCTACGTTGTCGGCTGGATGGTTGCCCCCAGGGAATCGGCGGCATTAGCGGAAAAGCTCATCATGGAAACTTGCTCAAAACAGAATATCGAAAAAGGGCAGCTCACGATTCATGCGGACCGAGGCTCGTCCATGAGGTCCAGGCCGGTTGCCTTACTCCTGGCCGATCTTGGAGTCACCAAGACCCATAGCAGACCGTATACGAGCGATGACAACCCTTTTTCAGAGTCTCAGTTCAAAACACTCAAGTACCGGCCGGACTTCCCCGATCGGTTCGGCTGCATCGAGGACAGCCGGACGTTCTGCCAGGTCTTTTTCCCCTGGTACAATACTGAGCATCATCACTCAGGTATCGGGCTGCTTACGCCGGAATCCGTCCACTACGGGCTTGCGCAAGACATGCTGAGGGCCAGAGGCGAGGTGCTTCGGACCGCGTACGTGGCACATCCTGAAAGGTTCGTGAAGAAAGTTCCGGTTCCTCCTCCATTACCAGACGCGGTTTGGATCAATAAACCCAAACCGGTCGCTCTGAGCGAGGAGAAAGTACACTAAATTCGGTCGCGGGGTGTCTCAAAGTCATTGACAATTTCCGGAACAGGAAAAAATACCTCACTCGTTTGTTATAAGCAAATTACGACATCTTATCGGGTAGCGCTTCAGAAGCGCAGTTTAAACAGTACCGGCAAATACCCGCCGAGTGATATTGAGAACAGCTATATGCTTAATGATTTAACCGGACAAATAAAATTCATATATTATTGACATAATGTCCTACTTATGGTACCATTAATCAATAATAAGGAGTTTCCTTGGGCAAAGTTGAATCAATAAAAGTACATGGTTTGGATTTATGGTTTAACTCATCCGATCATCTTCCACCTCATTTTCATGCGAGAAGGCCCGGTGATTGGGAAATAAGGGTTTATTTTCCTGAGTGTACATCAGACTACCTGAAATACGATGTGAAATGGCCACCTCAACTTAACGAAATTCCGAAAAAGTACTTGAAGGACTTGATGCGGATGATTACAGAGAATATGGAGCAGCTTTACAAAGAATACGAGAGGAAAACATGCTTAGGATAAAAACTTTAGTGAAGCAACGTTTAGACGAAACCGTCCCAATGCTGGAAACCATAACTATTGATTCTGACATGATGGTTCTTTTGAGAGATGAATTAGTCTACCAGAGAATACCTTTACTAAAGACAATGCAAGTTCAACGAACACCTGTCTCTAGGATTCTGCATTTAGCTAAGAATCTTTTTGTTTTTGCTTCAACAACCCAACTTTCACAAGTCGAGAATATAGTAAGAAGAGCAAATGACAACCACCATTTGCGCACTCTCTTTGTAAGAGAAGATATAAATTCAAACTGGCTTCCGCAAATGCTTTATGAATCAAATGTTCGAACTTTAAAAAGTATGATTGTTTATTCTGACTTTAAAGTACCTCAGAGGATACTAAAAGCTTGGCAAATGGGAGCACAAAATCAACTAATTGCTAATGCGACTTATTTTGATGATAAGTTACTTGTCATTAATTGTGCTCTTGAAGAATTTAAGTTACCTTTTGACAAAACGATCGCTACGGCCAACATACCACTGAAAGAACGTAATCTTTTTGAAATTGCGGATGATGGCAGCTATATCTATTGGCCAAAATCAGATGTTCATATTGATTTAGATTCGATTCGTTGTGCAATCGATGAAGCATGGAAAGAACGTTCTGAGGCGATTAGAATAATGCATGATAAAAGATATGGTCAGGTAATAGCTTTTTTGCGGAAAGAACATAAGCTAAGACAATCCGATATAACAGGACTATCAGAACGACAAGTTCGACGAATCGAGGCAGGAGACCATACGAGTTTTGATACCCTTAAACTCCTAGCAGATGCTCATGGGATGAAATTAAACGAATATCTGAACAATATAGCTTTGTTGTTATATGATTCATCAAAGAAAAATTCGACTTCTTAATGTTGGAAGCATATCAAAAATGTATTCATAAGCAAGGTCAATAGAAACGCCACTTGGGTTCGTAGCCTCAAGGTCTTTTAACAGATCTGAGCAATAACCCGAAGGTCAGAGGTTCAAATCCTCTCACCCTACCAAACGTATCGACGGGTTACACATTTGCTGTACCCCCATTTATTTGATCAAGACAGCAACAGGACAGTTATCCGTCAAGGTATCTCCAACCAACTGCTCGATTCCACCCTGCGTTTATCTCTCCACAGGTACAATAATTAGGTGGGCTCAATTCAATTGACAATATGTCAAATATGACATATAATCATTTCAAATGATGAAGCAAAAATCACTTGTCTGGTTACATGGAAAAGTCAAAACGCCACCTTTTTCAAAGGAGGCGCGAATAGAGGCGGGTTTTCTTTTGAGGACACTACAACAGGGAGAGAAACTAACAGAACCTCATTCAAAGCCTATGACTTCTATTTGTACTAAATGTCATGAACTAATTATTGTAGACAAGAATAAATCATGAAGAATTATATATCGACTGGATGATGACGCAGTTGTAATCCTGGAAGTATTTGAAAAGAAAACTAAGCAAACCCCGAAGAAGATTATCGATGTTTGCAAGATTCGGATCACACATTACGACAATTAGAAGAGGTTATAATCATGAATAAAAATAAGATCAAAAATCTCGAAAAAAAAGGCTGGAAAGTCGGGACCGTGGCAGAATTTCTCAATTTAAGTCGCGAAGAGGAAGAGTACATTGAGATGAAACTTGCACTCTCAAAATATTTGCAGGAATTAAGGAAGAAAAAGCATCTCACGCAAGTGCAATTTGCTGCGAAGATCAAGTCTGGAAAAAGCAACCGAAATTTGACCACCTGTGATAACTGAATTTTGACCACCCTGAGCGATTGATAGTTTAAGATGATATGGGGTAATCATCCCACCTGCCTATACATTTCCTCCACGCTTTCCTTTTTCCTTAAGACTCTGCTTCAATCGATAGCTCTCCCAGGTACAGTTGATGATATGCGCCTTATGGGTCAGCCGATCCAGTAACGCTGCAGTCATTACCGGATCGCCAAATACCTGGGTCCAGTCGGCAAATCCCAAGTTGGTTGTGATTATCACAGATCCTTTTTCGTGCCTTTCCGCCAGAACTTGAAAAAGCAGCT
This sequence comes from Nitrospirota bacterium, assembly GCA_963826885.1. Taxonomy (GTDB): domain Bacteria; phylum Nitrospirota; class UBA9217; order UBA9217; family UBA9217; genus JAJYKN01. Next base: position 571,698 of record CAWGYL010000003.1, read on the forward strand.
CTGATCCTTCCTTGGAAAAAGGGATATACCCTAGTTCGTCCAGAACGAGCAGATCGTAGCGGACATATTTTTGGAGAAGACGCTGCAACGTCCTCTCTTGTCTTGCTTCGATCAGTTCATTGACCAAGCCATAGCAAGTGATAAAACGGGTCCGAAAGGTCTTGTTTACAGGCTTCGATCCCAAGAGCGGTGGCCATATGGGTTTTGCCGGTTCCGCTTCTTCCAAGGAAAATGATATTCCGGTGTTCCTGGATAAAGCCATCTCCGGCAAGGTCCCGAAAAAGCCTGATGTCCAACTCCGGCACGGCTGCCAGATCAAATGTTTCCAGTGGCTTGAGGAGAGGGAACTTTGATTCCTTGATGCGGCGGGTTAATCTGCTTTCCGCTCTGGCCTGAAGCTCAGTGACGTGTCAGATCCAGAAGGAACTCATCATAGCCGGTTCCGGTTTCCTGGGCCTGCCGCACGAACCCATCAAGGTTTCGAGCCATAGTGGAAAGAGTGAGCGCCTTGAGATTGGCCTGCAACTCCATCAATTGCCCTGCCGTCATTGCACACCTCCAAGTTGTCCGTAAGGCGCTCAAATTGGGAGGAGGCAAGGACGGCCATGAACGCAAGGGGGCGATGGTCGTATTGGGGCCGCCAGCACGAAGCGAGAATGTGATGCACTCCGTCGCTGGTGCTAATGTTCTTCTCTATTGCCTGCTCAACTGCGGTTTCGATCTCGTCGGCCTTATGATCCCGGTAGAACATGAGAACGGTGATGAAATCCTTGATCCCTTTGGTTTCACCTTGAGCGCGGCAAAAACGTTCAAGAAGAAGATGCAGGGACTGAGGCCAGATCTCTGCCGCCACTGCCGAATGGGCCTGGCACTATTGAAAGCCATGGGTCGTTGCTGTATGAGTTCAAGATAATGATCGGGATTGAGACTCCATTTATTGTTGCCATACGTCCTCTCGTGAGTGGCCAGCTTCTGTGATCCTGTGAAAATCTCCACCTGGTCCACGTGGAGGAGCACTTTCACTTTAAATCCCGCATAACGGCTGGGCACGGAGTATCGATTCTTATCTACGATGACTGTGGCATACTTGTCAGCCCGGCTGCCAGTTGTATGCACATTAGCTGAAGGCTGCGGCGGGAACGGCAAGAAGATGCACCTTTTCCTCTTCGTACAATTCGTTCACTTTCCGATCTCGGCCGGCTATTTTGTGATCTCCGTAAGCAATGCATTGCCAATAAACCTTCTCGTTTAGATCTTCAAGGCTCAAGGCCTCCGGAATAGGGACCATGTAATTGCGGCGGGCAACGCCGACCAGCCCTTCAACGCCGCCTTTCTCATGACCACTGCCGGGATTGCAGAAACGGGCTTCAAAACTGTAATACGCCTTGAACTTGCTGAACCCTTCCTGCTCTATGGCGACCCTTCCCGCGCAAGACCTTCTGTACGGCGGTCGTAAGATTATCGTAGATTAGGACAGGGAAAATTCCGCCATAAAAGGAAAACGCATGGATGTGCGCATCGAGGAATGCCTGTTGACGCTCGCAAGGATAGAAGCGGACAAAATGCTTGCCGGAATATTTACTCCGCATGCAGAAAAACTTCAGCCGGATCTCTTTTCCGGAAATGATCGCCGTTGCCGTGCCCCAATCAACCTCTGCTTCGTGCCCCGCCTCCGGGTTGCACGGAATAAAGGCGCGCGGAGTTTCTATCCCAAACCTCAGCTTGGCAAGCCTCACATACCGGCGAACAGTCGACTCACCCCCTTTATATCCATGCTCGTCCACCAGCCGATTGTATATCCGGTGGGCCGTATGTCGCTGCTTCATTGGCTTGTCTTTATCATTTTTCAGCCAATTGTCAATAATCAACCTGTAATCCCCAAGAGCCGGAAACGACTGATGGCTGCCGTTCCTGATAGCCCCAAGGCTCACCACGTATGGCTTTCTTGATCGTGTTCCGTGAGTGACCCGTCAGTCTCGCTAACTCACTGATATTTTGCCCGTAAACCCGATAACCCGTCCTGATCAATTCATACTGATCCATCTTGAGCACTCCTTTTCCTCCAGGGTGCAAAAATGGGTCAAAATTAATAGTTATGGCCCACTTTATCAGAAGGTGAAATGCTCGGGGTGGTCAATTTTCGGTTATCACGACCCCTGTTTGCTGGTCAATTTTAGGTTATCAAAACCACAAGTCAAGCCAGTCGCGGGTGGCCAAGATTGAGCGTGCCGAATCATCGGTGTCTCTCGATCTTATCGTGCGGTCGATCATTGCTCTTGGTTCATCAAAAAAGGAAATTGGCAAGATCATTCTTGCGAATACAGTATAGAGTTTATGATGGGACTGAACAAATTGTGAGAGCCTTGAATGTTTTCGGATGACACAAAGATTGCTAGCTCTGCTTCGGGGAGCCCCCCCGAAGGTCGAAGGAATAAATCCGGCCCCCGCTGCTAAACGTATCAAGGGGTTGCAGTCCATACGGTAACCCCATTTGTTTAACAGGACGGTATCAGGACGGTTTGAAATCTTCTCAGTTCCACAAGCTTGCCCGCTGCCCAAAATGGCGACTCCTGGGCAAAAAAATAAACCAGGTTCCCTCGCTCACGCGATTCAGCAAGCCCTGCGCTGGTCCCTATCGTGGCTACCATGGTTCTTAAGGAGTGATCATGAAAAAGGTTCCGGGTGAAGAGGCGAAAAGCCGACAGAGACGGAACAGGGCAGGGCGTTGCTGAACATCGCGAAGATCATTTTCCTGATCGCAGCACTGGTAGCTGCATGGTTTGTTTTGGAGCGGGTTGCTGTGGAGTAAATAATTGGAGCGGGTGTGCGCATGGGTGTGAGACAATGCAATTTGCTGGCTATCGTCGTGGAATCGATCTGTTCGTGCCCTGCAAAATGACGATGGATGAATCGTGATTGCACTTGACAATTAGTATCAATAGTGATACTATTACTCATGTCGACGGTCGCGGATATTATTGCAGGGATGCGGAATAACCCGAAAGGAATACGTTTCGCTGATGCGGTCACGGTTTGTAACCATTATTTCGGAAATCCGCGCCAGAAGAGCAGCAGTCATCACGTATATAAAACGCCGTGGATCGGAAATCCGCGCGTCAATATTCAAAACGAAAAAGGGAAGGCCAAGGCGTACCAAGTAAGACAGATTCTGGCGGCAATTGATAAGTTGGAGGCCGAACATGCAAAAGAGGACAGATAAATATACCTATCGAGTAACGTGGTCAGAAGAAGATGCTGAATATGTTGGGCTGTGTGCTGAGTTCCCGGGACTGAGCTGGCTTGCTAAATCACCTGAAGCGGCGCTAAAGGGAATCCGTGCGGTGGTATTTGACGCGCTCACGGACATGTCGCACCACCACGAACCATTGCCGGAGCCGATCGCTACAAAACATTTCAGTGGTAAGTTTGTGGTCCGCGTCCTTCCCGAGGTACATAGACAGCTTGCGATTCAGGCGGCAGAAGAAGGGGTGAGCCTTAATCGACTGGCCAGCGTAAAGCTCGCTAAGTAGCGGGTCGGTCGTGCTTAAAATGAAGAATCCTGGTGAAGTTCTTCTTTGAAGAAGAGCGCGGGGAATAACGCTATTACTAAAAAAAACAAGAAATGCCGCTAACAACAAAAGCCTCGTTTTCTGCTGCCCTCATCATGATCGGCACCAAAAAACCGGGCTTTTGCTTTTCTTCTAATGCTGTTGTGCGTCCCTTAGAAAATGCGAATATCATTTCTAAGCAACATTCAGGTTCATGACCCGAAGGTCATTTGGAAATAGTATGCGCATTTTCTCCTCGCATCTATGATGCTAGTTTCAGATTGTAGTCTTGTTTTATTTAGATCACAATAAAATCACACCTCCTTCCTGAAGCTAGTGACTGTTGCATATATTGGAAATTGCACTTTTCATGTCGTATTCTTCAATCGAATAGCCAAAGATTGACGTCGTCTCCGCGCATCCAGACGTGTTCCTTTCGGGATAACGAATAGGAAAGCCTTTCGCTGTTTCGGGAATAGATCCCTGAATCATGCAAAAAAAACAACGACACCGTCTATCCTACATGGTTGAAAAACAGAGAAGTGACAAAACATGCATACCCATAAAATACCCTGCTTTGGGTATTCAAACGTACCCATTGACGGAGTAGAATCTTTTCACTGCCTACTAAAATTTATTGTCAAGTCACATTGCAATAAACCGGACTTTTGCTGGCAGGAAATATTGTAATCAGAGTAAGGAATTTCGAAGCAAAAAATAGGGAATCCCCGATTGTTTTCTCGTTTGCTTAATGATAGTTTAGACTTGCTATTCTCGTAACTTGCTACGGTTCAACTTAAACCTTTTATCTAAGCAACAATATCCCGTATAGAAAAGCTGTTGGAAAATTACACTTGCTTTATTGAAAATAGAAATTCCCATGAAATATCATAATGGAAAGGAGATTCATCCATGTTCCGTCCTTTTAATAAGAAGAAAGAGTATGACAAAATCATTACTCTTCATGTTTTTTATACTGTCGTTTTTCTCATTTCATCCGGCATTCGGAGACACCTGCAATCAGGTGATATTATCAGCAACAGACACATTGACAAATGGAGTATATGTTGATAACTGGGGGGAATATTACTTGACATGAGATAATACCGATCAACAAGTCTGGCAAACTAACGGTTATGAATTTCATCAAGACGTACAAACATTTACTTATTGCGATGGTTCAACGGGAACATTCACAAGCTATTTGGCCGGGTGGGGTGTATCAAATCCCTGTATAATAACACGCACTAACCCCACGGCTTGTCTCGCATACGGCACTTGTGTCTGTATTGACGGCGCCAACCAGTCATGTACTACAACTGGACCAGCAGGGGGCCAGTGTTCCGGATCACAGACTTGCAGTAACGGAATGTGGGGAACATGTCAAACCGACCCATCTTGCCCTCAGTGTGTCGATGGCGGCAACATAGCATGTATGACAACAGGAGTAGAAGGAGAGTCGTGTTCCGGCACTCAGACTTGCAGTGGCGGAATATTGGGAACATGTCAGCCCGGCCCATCCTGCAGTCAGTGTGTAGACGGTGGTACACCCAGGCATGTACCATGGGTTGCCCAATTGGCGGCGGGGAACACAAACTTGCTCTGGCGGACAGTGGGGCGCGTGCGTATGCACAGTTCCATGCCAAACTGCTGATTGCGGTAACAATGCACGTAATAGTGCCGTGAGTAATACCACTAATGCCGGATCATCAGCAAATCTCAAAAGTGGCAATCTTACCCATAATCAAAACGTAATTACAGCACCAAAGAGCTTGCCTTTTGCATTAACCTACAATAGCAATGACACTACTATAGGACCGCTTGGACGTGGCTGGACCGATACGTACAATATTATAGTTTCCGCCGTAACGAATACTTCTGGTAGAATTTCATCACTCATTTTAACAGAAAATAGCGGCAACAACATAAGCTTTACCCCTTCCGGCAGCCTATATTCCCCTGATGCAAGCAGCGGGGACACCTCAACCATAGCTGTAAATGCCAACGGTACTTTTACTCGCACGCTAAAAGACGGGACTCTGCAGAACATTCGCCGCTACAGGCATCCTCTCGTCAATTCAGGACCGGAAGGAAACACGACAACCCTATCCTACAAGGCGGTAAAATCTAGTCGCCATAACCGATTCCACAGGACGATCACTCAATATCACCGCGGATCCAACGGCCAGATATCATCTATAACTGACCCTGCCGGCCAATACATACAGCTTCACCTATTCTGGCAATCTGTTGACAGCTGTCACTGATCCAGCGGGCAATCCCTGGAACTACACCTATGATACAAACGGAAGATGCTCACCAAGACAGATCCGGCGGGCTTCCAGACGACCTACACTTACGATCAATGGCATGCTTGCCAGCGCAACGGACCCTAATGGAGAGGTAAAGACCCTATCGTATAGCTCAACTGGCAACACAGCCCAATATGTCGAAAAAGATGGCGGGGTATGGAATCACGATATATGATCCCAATCTCAACCTGCCCCTGACAAAGACCGACCCCCTGGGCGATATCACCCAATACACCTATGACAGCAGGGGCAATATGCTCACCTACACCGACCCGAACGGTGGCGTTACAACATACACGTATGATGCGAACAGCAACGTAACTTCGATCACCGATCCCCTTAACCATACGACAACCTATATGTACAATAACTTTGCCGAAATCTCGTCCATGACAGACCCCTTGGGCAATACCACCACATACACCTACGATGCCAATGGGAATCTTTTATCCACCACCGACCCCCTGGGCGCTGTCACCACATATCAGTACGACTCCAAAGGAAATGTCACGACTATAACCGATGCATTGGGCAAGACAAAGACTCTGACGTACGATCAATATAATAATATTGCCTCAACCGGTGATCCGACAGGCGCCAAATCCAAGTTTACGTACGATATAAACGGCAATATGACAAGCCGGACTGATGCTAACGGCAATACCACGACTTTCACGTACAACAACTTAAATCAGCTGGTTCAGGCTGTCGATCCGAGTAATGATACAGACAATATTCGCTTATGATCCAGATGGCAACCGGACCTTACAGACCGATGCAAACGGCAATGCAACATATGTCGCGTATGATTATCAGAGAAAGCCCCTCCAGGTAAAAGACGCATTAGGAGGTATCACGAGCCTCTCTTACTCAGAGACGGGTTGTCCTTCCTGCGGCGGCGGAGTGGACAAACTAACTGCCCTCATGGACGCAAACGGGAATACGACAAGGTATTTTTATGATTATCTGGGCAGACTGACACAAGAAGTGGCTCCTGCACAACCAGGCTCCGAAGATTTTAACGCCATAAACTATACCTATGATGCAAAGGGCAACTTGACCTCAAGAACAGACGCCAATGGAGCGACGACAACCTATACCTATGACGCAGATGGCAGACTCTTAACAAAAAACTATCCCGATGGCACAACAGCGTCCTTCACCTATGATGCCAAGGGCCATATTCTCACAGCTACAAATGCAAACATCTCTTACACTTTCACTTACGATGCCGACGGAAGAGTAACGAATGTAAAAGACAACAGCGGAAAAACAGTGAACTATACCTATGATGCTGTTGGTAACAAAACACAGATGATCTATCCTGACGGCTCAACGCTTGTTTACACATATGATGCCACAAATAGATTAAGCACCATTAAAGACGGCAGTAAAAAGTATAATTTCGCTTATGATCCGACAGGGAAACGCGCAAAACTTACCCTCCCGAACGGAGCATCAGCAACTTACACATATGACCTGTCCAGCAGGTTGACAAGCTTGATCAACAGTTCTTCAACGGGTACTATTATCGCAAGCTCTGCCTATACGCTAGACCAGGTTGGTAACAGGCTGTCTTATGCCGGACTCAATGGCGGAACTGCTTACAACTATGATTCCGTGCATAATCTGTTATCATCGCAGCCTGGAAGCAACACCAATTATGGACCTGAGGGGTACACATATGATCTTGTGGGCAATCGCCTCACAGGGCCGCAACCCGATAAGACCTATATCTATAACCAGGACAACCAACTTGTCACCGAAAACAAGGAACAGTATCAGTTCGACAATAACGGGAACCTCATAAGCCGTGTTGCTGGAACAACCACATTCAGCTATACTTATGACTATGAAAACAGGCTTACGCAAGTGATCACAAACCAAACGGGGTCTGCTACCACGACCACATACTATTACGACCCCCTTGGTCGTAGAATACGAAAGGATGTAGCATTAGCCACGGGTACAACAAGCACACTCTTCTCGTACGATGGACAGAATGTTATCGCTGAATACGATAATAATACCGGCTTAGAAACAAGCCGTTACATCCACGGTCCCAACGTAGACGAGCACCTAGCAATGGTCCGAGTCGCTGACAATACTTACCACTACTATCATGCAGATGGCTTAGGCTCAATTGTTGCAATAACCGATAAAAATCAACAGGTCGTTGAGAGCTACAGCTATTCTGCATTCGGCGTAGTTCAGGAACAGGGTAATGGCATAGCGAATCCCTATAGATTTACGGGACGAGAATGGGATCCAGATGCAGGGCTGTATTACTACAGGGCCAGGTATTATGACCCGAAGACAGGGAGGTTTATCAGCGAAGACCCAATCGGGTTTGCAGGAGGAATAAATCTATACCGCTATGTTGGGAATAATCCGGTCAACTTTAAAGATCCATTGGGATTATCAGACATGAATGATTTGTTTGGTCTCGGCACGTCTATTGCTGGTCTTGCAAATAATTTTGCTAATCTGCCAAAATCAGCAGCCTCAGCCGCGATCTGGGGCGTCGACATGATTACTAATCAGGTTGGGATCATCTCTTCAGCATTACCATGTTCAAATGCGAAATCATACGCAGATGTTGGTATCGGTGGAATTGGAGCTGTAACTGCGATACTTGGTGATAGTCCACTTATGGCAGCAGCAGCTGGATATACGCTGGGTAATGCAATTAACAATATACCGATAGGCAATTCTAATTTTCAAAATGTCCTATCTAATACAGTCTGGAGCTGGACACACTAATGAAAATATTTGATGAATTAAAACGAGTAAGAACAAAAGAGTTTTGGAAAGAAGTGCTCTATTGGAGTTCCATTAAATGGTCAGGGAAAAAGACGCAACCGATCGCGGAAAAAGATTGGCTTCCTATCTTGACTTCTGCTCTGCTTGGGGTGCTTTTGATATTATTGATTACTTTAATTTATAAACTGTTATGAGTGGGGAAGAAAAATGGACAGGCCACTTTGATCTTGTCCTATGCATGCCGTTCTTCTTGTCGAGCGTATCGGGGTAATGCAGGAGAGCCTTCTGGTCCCGTTTCGGAAGGCTCTCTTTTTACCCGGCCTTTTCTCACCTTCTCCCTTCCCAGGAATGTACCGAGGATCTTCACGATCTGTTTGCGCTTCGGCGGCGGAAGTTTCTCCACCTCCCGGAACCGCCTCTGAAGATTCTCGTGAGCTGTCATGATCCTGACATGCAATGATTCAACCGGAATTCGTTAGAGTTTCTATTAATCGAAACTCGCATGATTGCACAGCCTTCAATGACAATACTAAATGATAGTGAATCATGTGCTAGCTACAATGCTTCTTTCGCACTAACATTAACAAATATTCTATATTCAAATATACCATATAATCCTTTTTCTACAAACAGCAACGCTGTTGCGAACACAGCGCTGACTAATGCAGGACTGAATCCTGGTACACCACCAGTTTGGGTGCCTGGATGGGGGCGAAGTTGCCCATGCAGTAAAACTATATTTAAGGAGTGATATGTATATGCTAATTAAAATATTAACCATAATATTGCTTTTGCTTCCTGCGACTGCTGGCTGTTCGGAGGATGCTGAAATGAAGGTACGTGAGACTTTTGATATCCCTAAGCATATATCTCTAAGCGAGGTAAGCATTCGGGATGCGGTTATTAAAAAAATTCCTCTCGGGACGACCGAAAAAAATGTCTATAGAATACTTAGGGAACTAAAGATTGGGGCAAACAGTTTTAGTTCATTCTATCCGGCAGACGAGAAGGGTGAGATAGTCTGCCGTTTCGAATTCAATACAAAAGACTATGGGGTTGTGAAAAAACATTATGGGGTCATTTTTCAACTTGATGATAAACGCCTTCTCAAAAATGTCATAGTTAATGAATGGCGTACAGGGCTATAGACACTTATGATACTAATGTTGTGGTGAATGACGCCGATATTGGTCTTGTACTTTTAATTCCCGACGATAAAACCTGATACGTGGTTTAAGAATAGGTACGAGACCATCGTAGAATTGGGAGGATAAATGCACCGGCAGAAATTTGACAGCACACGATTTCTGCCGGTGTTTTATTTTCTATGCACATTACAAGTTGAATATGTTGATTGTTGTAAATAATGAGAAATACACAATTGTTATATATGGATAGAGCATGAGGTTATATTTCCCCATTAAAGTATAGGAAATATTTTCTTCAAGACTATCCAAAATAGAAACCTCCTGCTAAGAATAAGTTTATGTGGAAACTAAATTCTTATAAGCAGGAGGTCTCTATGTGCTATGTAGATGATATCAGGCTTGAGCAATTTCGGCAACTGAAGAAAGAAATTCGGGGTTCGGAAGAGTATTTGATCATTGGGATTGATGTGGCGAAAGAGAAGCACCGTGCGTTTTTTGGTACTGCGCAAGGCAAAACGCTTTTAAAGAATGTGGTCTTTGACAATACGATAGAGGGATTCGAAAAGCTGGATGCGTTTGTGGATCGCGTCAAGGTTCAATACAGCCTCCAGAAGGTAGTTTTCGGGATCGAGCCGACGGCAGACTACCACAAGCCCCTGGCGGAACATCTGCTCAAATGCGGTCTGATGGTCGTTTTTGTTGGCGGCACAGCAGTAAAGAACAACCGGCAGCTCCTGAACGGCCGGTGGGATAAAAACGATGACAAGGATTCGGCCAATATCGCAGATCTCATTGCCCAGGGGAAATGCATGTTTTACGAATATCCCCTGATGACGCTTCAAAACGTGCGCGTACTAAACGCAGTCAAGCGGCGACTGAAGAAGCGGGAACACGGCATAAGCGCGTATATTCGCAATCATATCCTTGCACAGTATTTCCCTGAGTTGGATAAGTACTATGGATCGTCAGAGACCCTGGCGGTAGTGCGGGAATGTCTGGATCCTTCCGCTATCGCCGGCATGGAATACGATGACTTCTGCCGTACCGTAGCACCAGGCAAAATGACGCTGGCTCGGGAACGCAGGGTGGGAGCGATTTGGAGGACTGCGGTCAATTCCGTTGGCTGCACTATGGGAGAGGCGGCCTTCCATGAAGCTCAGATAGCAGTAGACAGTTTGAAACGGGTTAGGCAGGAAATCAAAACGGTTGAGGACAAACTGGAGGATGCCTGTCTTGAGTTTCCGGAGTACACGTATCTTTTGAGCATTCCGGGGTTCGGGCCGGATGTTTCCGCCAAGGTCCTCGGGGCCATCGGCGATCCCCACCGCTTTACAAGCGGCAAACAGGTGTTGCGGTTGGCGGGTCTCGACCTGTGTGCAAAACGAAGCGGAAAAACGTCAAACAGGGCAACGCCGATCATCTCCAAACAGGGCAAGGCGGATCTGCGGTGTGCGTTATACCAGGCAGCGTTCATTGCCTCGATTAAGAGCAAGGACTTTATTCCCTATTTTACGAATAAGCTTGCTGGACGGGCGAAGGAAAAAGGGATTGGTACGAAAATGAGGGTGAAGCTCGCCGCGAAGCTCTTGATTATTGCTTGGACGCTGATGAAAAAGAAGGAGTGCTTCGACCCGAAATACCTTAAACTGGGAAATCGGGTAGAACAAAAAACAGCCGCATAAGGCGATGATTAAAAAATTATTTCGGCGAGAGAGCCCGACCACAGTTGTTGAGGGCAGTTGACCTCGTCACCTACGATACAGGGCCTCTCGTTTGAACGATAGAATCTGGATAAGGTATTCTTGGCGGCCATACGGCACGCCGAATAGGTGACATAACTATTAGAGATATCGTTCGTCTGGTTGCGAGAGACTCGTCGATAAAAGTGATAACGGCGTAAATGCCGAAAGAGAGAGGTGCGTCTTTAATATACTGATCAAGTTATCCTGTTGAATACAAACAAATTGACATTCTATCTTGACAGGAGCGTTATAGTATGTAGGTGATGATCAGATAACCAAGGCCGGCAAAAATATGGTTAATACCATTTGAAGTATGCATTCAAACGTCTTTCTGAAATCTGTGACAAACACATTGTCATAAGATGCGAACCCTACGTCGTATTAAAGTACTAACAAAACGATTGTTTCTCGTTTCCCTACATATCTTCAAAATCAATGGTTGACAAAGTGTGGTATATTAATAACAGGCGTTGCCGGACTGACACTGAGAAGTGTCCAACGTATCTTTAACTTCCGTTGAGGGCCTTAAGCGCCAATCTGGCGCGATCCGAAATCGGCAAAGAGCAGTCCATAAGTAAGGGCTGTTAAACCGCCGGTTTGCAGATCACCAAAGGCTGGAAAGCGGAAAGCCCCTGAGGCCGAAGGAGAATTTGGATAAGGAAACGAACCGCTTCAACGATTTGCGAGAACGAATCACAGAAGCACGATCGTGGATCTTACTGAATATCCCGAGGTTCAACAGAATGATTAAGATGCGGGTCAATGCAACGCCTTAGTATTTTATTGTCAAAAACAAAAGCCGGCAGGGGTTGATATCCCTACTGGCTTTTTTGTTCCTCACCGGAGAAAACTCTTAAGTGATTGTGGGCTATCATAGCGTCATATTCTAATCTCCATCGATAAGGAATTCTTATGATCGTTGTTACTGGAGCAACCGGGCAATTGGGACGTTTAGTCATCGCGGCACTGCTCAAAAAAATGACTGCATCCGACATCGTTGCTGCCGTGAGAAATGGAGAGAAGGCTAGGGACATTGCAGCATGGGGCGTGCACGTGCGTCTTGCCGATTACAACCAGCCTCAGGTTTGGGAAGAGGCGCTAAAAGGCGCGGACAAGGTATTGCTGATATCGTCCAGCGAGGTAGGCCAGCGTGCGAGACAACATCGTTCCGTCATCGATGCAGCTAGGCGGGCAGGCGTGAGACTCCTTGCCTACACCAGCGTCCTACGCGCTGACACATCGCCGCTGGGTCTTGCTGCCGAACATAAAGAGACCGAGGCATTGATCTGTGCATCCGGCATTCCTTATACGCTTTTGCGCAATGGCTGGTACACCGAGAACTATACGGTCGGCATACCAGGCGTCCTGGCGCGTGGCGCAGTGTACGGCTGCGCGAGCAATGGTCGCATTGCCTCTGCAGCACGCGTTGACTACGCGGAAGCCGCGGCTAGCGTGTTGACCGCGGAAAACCAGGCAGGACGGGTCTATGAACTGGCCGGTGATGCTGCTTACACTCTTTCGGAGTTTGCTGCTGAAATTTCGCGCCAGTCCAGTAGGAACATCGGTTACGTGGATCTAGCGGAAGCCGAGTACCGGAATGCTCTCGTGAGAGCGGGATTGCCGGATGCGATCGCCGCATTACTCGCCGATTCTGACACGGGCGTTTCCAAGGGAGCGCTATTCGATGACAGCCATCAACTGAGCAGGCTCATCAACAGGCCGACGACGTCATTGGCAGCGTCAGTTGCGGCAATGATGAAGGCGGGGATGGGCAGGAAGTGAAATTGCTTTTGATCGGACGTCTTAAGGCCAGATCTTTAGAATTGAATGTCTTCATACATGTTTCAACTTGTAGTCTGCAACGGTTACCATCCAGTGTCGATGCATGATTGTAGGTGGATGTTGGATCGCATTGGTTGAGATAGAATTGAATCATACTGTTTGAAACTTGCGGCACCCTTTTCTTCCTGAAGCACACGAGTTATCATTCTTTGAAACGTTGTAATTTACAAACTGAAGTCGTTAGCCCGTTTTTTATAGATTTGAAACCAATAAAAAACCGCAATTCTATGAAATATCCGCTATAAAAATAATAAACCTAAATTAACATTTCTAAATCTTCACCAATCTTCATTTATACATATCCGACACGTCTGACGAGCCAGAGCAATCCACTGATGGAAACGTATTCTATCAAGAGGGGAAGCTAATAGCGTCTTCATTAAATCGCCGTATTTTTAAATATCCTTTTTGTTAGTATTGGAAGACATCCGCTCAACTTCCCTGGAAAATTCCTCGATTAATTCCCCGGATATGTCGCTTTTTCCCGAAGCTATACTATTTATTTCCTGTGCAAACTCGTTTCGCAAACTCAGATCGATCTGCTCACTTTTAAGCGCGGCGGGTGCATTCTGCGAAAACGTTTTTTTGCTTCCGATCATTTTTTGCATTCCGAGTATTGTTGCCGAAAAACCCATTTCCGAACCCCGCTCTTCAGTCTCGACCAGTTTGAAAAAGTCACATCGCAGCAGGCAGTCCCTAAGCACTATCGCAAACGTGCCCGATGCTGGTGCGTTTCCGCCCGTTCCTGCAACTGCCCAGCACGCACGTCCGCCGTTCATGCCTTCATGTACCCCGTTGAACATGTGATCCCTTGCAACAGTACAATCGTTTTTACCGTCTGGCCCTCTCCCGCACCGTTTGAATTCCCAGCAGTTCTGCTTTTTCATACTGAACGCTCCTCATTTTGACAGAACCGAAGACCGCTGAAGCAACTCCAGCTCTTTATTATGCATTGATCAGACAAAAGACTTTTTATCATGGACTCGTCCAAAAAAGCCGTATTCATTGTTAACGGCCTTCTATTCTGAACACCAACGGTGCCGTTCAACCAGTTAAACCATCCTAAGGCCGAGAGGCTTTCTCCGAGACATGGGGGGCATTACTTGGGTCCTTTTGACCGATATTTTTCAATCATATTCATGCTTGCTATGATGCTCATCTTCATGCGTCCGAATGCCTCGGCTAGAGTTCTGATCTCGTCATTACCAGTTGTAGAAAAGTCTTTTTCGAAATTACCTTTGCTGATCTCGTCTGCAGTTGCTGCAAATGCTTTGATCGGTTTGATGATCCCGCTAACGATTGCCCTGTCAATCATGATCAGTATCACACAAAAGACAGCGGCATACAGTCCCATAAAGGTTAAAAGCGCCTTGATGGCATGTGCTCTGGCAAGCTTCGTCGGAACGTACACGATCAGTGAGGCTACCACCTGGTTAGGCTGCCAGCCAAATGCCGCGGTGCTGCCGTAGGTCGCTACGACTTCCTTGGGCGCCACAGCAGGCTGGCTGTGACACTGCATGCAGGAATCCTCTGAAACGACGGCTTTGGCAACGTAAAAATACTCTTCGCTCCCCTTATCGATGAACCCTTTTGCCTCTGGGCTCTGCCTGCTGTTGGAGAAAGACTGAATGATTCCTCCCTCAAAATTGTCTGCACGATTGACGGGATTGCGCGGGTTCAAGGAAACATGCCGAAAGGTATACTCGGGGAACTTCTCTTTCAAGCGTTCGGCAACGTTGCGGGCTGCAAACGATGTCGACATGAGCCGCACGTCAAATTTGCCCGGGATATTTTCCTGCGCGGCCGGCCGCATGACTTGGCCTACGTGTTGCCGCACAGATTCCATCGTGTTCAGAAAGAACTTTGCCTGCTCAAATACGTCTTCGTTGATGTTTTTTTGGAGTATGAAGTATGCGGCCGTTCCCACCAAAGGAAGTGATATGAAGAAGATGATTGTAAGCATCACCGCAAAGCGGACTTGTAGCGACAGTTTCCTTAGCATGTGTACCTCCGGGAAATTGAGTTGGTTACTTATCCATCATGGTTCTTTAGCGCCAGCCCCATTGCGTACTTTGCAATAAACGTGGGCTTGTGCTGGCTGGGCAGTTCGTCTTTGAGCCTGTCGATCATCAAGCTGTACAAGGAAGAAGGCATGTCCGTTCCTCGAAGGTAGCCGAAGTCCAAATACGTAGTATCGAGGATCATCTTGCCGATAGGTCCCATAATATTGATAAATTCATCCGCGAGTCTGTGGATGTCGTTCGCACTAACGGTTTGAGCGTCGTTTCCCGTCGTTGTGCTGCCGGTGACGGGATAGGCTGCAAAAACCTCCTTAAGCTTATTGTCGATTGATGCATGATCGCTGGTAATAAAATCCGGCGTCTTGAAGCCTTTCATGAATGTTGCGTTCATCGGATTGCAGCTACTGAGGATATCGAGACAGGCCTCATTTTTCAATGCTCCAATGCTGAGGCCAACGATCATCCCGAGTTCAAAATAGATTTTGAGAAGATGCTCATGCCCCTCTACCTTGACAGAGAGGAGTCCGGAATCTTTTTTCTCCCGATAGGGCCATACAATGTTTTTTAGACTCATAATATTGCCGGATTTTGCTTCCATCCGCCCTCCCTTCCTTATAATATTGTTGCATGTAGCGTTATAGGGTTACGGATTTTTTCAACTGCCTGCTAGCGCTCTACATGTGCTTGCTCTCATCTTTCGCGTTGCCTGCATCGGGGATAATATGCATTTTATAGAAAGCAGCATCTTTCCGGTCGAACGGTAGAATAAATATTGCAAACTCTGCAATTTGTAGGAGAATCCATTGCAATAACCTGATGAAATATAAGCAAAACACGTACCACACTGTAACATACTGAAAAATTTGGCATCCACTACAGAAGAAAGAGTCGTAAATATGACAGGACTCCGACGCAGAGTCCGGAATCCGACAGTCATTCGATTTTAATCGATTTATTATCAGAGGGTGCCGATTTTCTGGCTGAAACGGCAACAGCTTAGATTTCTTCTACCTATTAGATTAGTTGGAGTAATTTGCCGCAACTCGTAACCCTTGGTGCGTGCTGTTTGTTGTTGCATCGGCCAGCCTGCTGCGAAAGAGGGAGTCTTTATAATTACTACCAGAATTGTTGGAGTTGCTGGATTCCGTAACTCTTACATCGTTCGCGAGGGAACGATAGCAATTTATTCAGCAGTAAATAAAATAATAGGTTGGTTGGCAGATCAGCTGGAACGACATAAAGCCAGACAGTCATTCTAAACATTCGGCTCAAGAGGGTTGCGAAAACCGCGCCCATCAACCGAGCCGTTGACATGCAATTATCAACCAGTAGTCTGTGTAGATTTATTATCAACAGCCCTGCAAGATTGTAGGTGAAAGCGAGTTTCATATAATATTAGCGAAGATGCAGAATTCATTTTGTATCATTGCATTTTGTAGTTAAAACATGACACGTTACATTCTAGATTTGTGGCATACCCCAAAAATACCCCATCGAATATCTTGACAAAAAGCTATACTCTCGTATAATCAACGCATCAATTCAGAGAATTACCCACCATTTGCACAAAAAATAATAGCAGTTTGAACCGAAGCTCAAGAACAACTGGCTTAGTTTATTTAGATTTTAGAATGGGGGGCAAGGCAATAAAAACTCGGATGTCGTTCAGCAGATTCTTGTTTTTGAGTATATTGACCGCAGCGATCGTATCCGGCTGTGCCAGTTTCCCTGGCAGAGAATTGCCGATTTATGCCTACGAGCAGATACCGGCGATGGAGAAGAAGATTTACGCGTCCTTTGATGTTAAAGCCTTCGGCCCACGAGGTGAGAACAAAAAATTTGAACAAAGACTCGAAAAAGAGATTCAAAAAATACTGACTCAGAGCCTAGCCTTTGCTCAATTAGAGCCGAACAAAAATGATGGAGAGTATCATTATTCTTTCGTTTACCGGGACGAGGGGAACGAAGCGCTCGCATTCCTGAGTGGATTCATTTCAGGCTTTACGCTTGCGGTCGTCCCTGCATACGCTCGGGACAATTATATACTCTCTATCGATGTAAAGCAGGGGGACAAGTTGATCAAGACATATACCTATCGAGATCACATGAACTCCTGGATAGAGGCTCTTCTCCTCGTTGTTACACCGATATACTGGCCTCCCGCCGTTGCACAATCCATATTTGACAACATGCTCATGAATTTTGTTCATGATTATTTTGATGACATCAAGTCAGGGGTTTATCTGGCGCAGACGCAATAATCTATAGGCAAGAATCGTGTCGATTGTTTCTCTTTGATACATCTTCGCCAAAGATCCGCTCAATCCGGTTTAAATAGTACTGCTACGGTCGCGGTCTGAGCCAATTCCAGAGATGCCGTTATCACTACCGTAACTGTAATAATGCAAGCTATTAAATTTATCACTGAGCGGAAGTTATTCTTATTCGGTATTCTTGTATGCACTTTGTTTGCATTCCTAAGCGCTAAACCACAGGAAAGACCGGCCTGAGAACAAGCTCTGGTTGTTTTTCTGTTTTGGTTGTTTGGCTTTTTGGTCAAGGAGCTTTATTTGAAGTATCCACAGATCATGATTATCAAGTTTCCTTTAGATTTCATTAAAACTATATTTTGGATAATGCTATCTCTAACAGCATTATATTTTATTCAAAAGACATTCTAAATCACAAACAGAACGACAGGCGGATGTGCAGATCGGAAGAATGAGTCGAAATCCGACAATATGAACCAACGGGGCGAGCCCGACGCGAATAAGGCGCGCGTCTCATCCGAGCGTTCATATGCGAGATACAACCAGCATTCTGCATGGAAATTTAGTCAACACAGGTGCGAGCTAGTTATATATGGATAGAGCATGAGGTTATATTTCCCCATTAAAGTATAGGAAATATTTTCTTCAAGACTATCCAAAATAGAAACCTCCTGCTAAGAATAAGTTTATCTGGAAACTAAATTCTTTTAAGCAGGAGGTCTCTATGTGCTATGTAGATGATATCAGGCTTGAGCAATTTCGGCAACTGAAGAAAGAAATCCGTGGTTCGGACGAGTATTTGATCATTGGGATTGATGTGGCGAAAGAGAAGCACCGCGCGTTTTTTGGTACTGCGCAAGGCAAAACGCTTTTAAAGAATGTGGTCTTTGACAATACGATAGAGGGATTCGAAAAGCTGGATGCGTATGTGGATCGCATCAAGGTTCAATACAGCCTGCGGAAAGTCGTTTTCGGAATCGAGCCGACGGCAGACTACCACAAGCCCCTGGCGGAGCATCTGCTCAAATGCGGTCTGATGGTCGTTCTTGTTGGCGGCGCGGCAGTAAAGAACAACCGGCAGCTTCTGAACGGCCGGTGGGATAAAAACGATGACAAGGATTCGGCCAATATTGCAGATCTCATTGCCCAGGGGAAATGCATGTTTTATGAATATCCCCTGATGACGCTTCAAAACGTGCGCGTACTAAACGCAGTCAAGCGGCGACTGAAGAAGCGGGAACACGGCATAAGCGCGTATATTCGCAATCATATCCTTGCACAGTATTTCCCTGAGTTGGATACGTACTATGGATCGTCAGAGACCCTGGCGGTAGTACGGGAATGTCTGGATCCATCCGCTATCGCCGGCATGGAATACGATGACTTCTGCCGTACCGTAGCACCAGGCAAAATGACGTTGGCACGGGAACGCAGGGTGGGAGCGATTTGGAGGACCGCGGTCAATTCCGTTGGCTGCACCATGGGAGAGGCGGCCTTCCATGAAGCTCAGATTGCAGTAGATAGTTTGAACCAGGTTAGGCAGGAGATCAAAGCGATTGAGGACAAACTTGAGAATGCCTGTCTTGAGTTTCCCGAGTATACGTACCTCTTGAGCATTCCTGGGTTTGGGCCGGATGTTTCCGCCAAGGTCCTCGGGGCCATCGGCGATCCCCACCGCTTTACAAGCGGCAAACAGGTTTTGCGGTTAGCGGGTCTCGACCTGTGCGCGAAACGAAGCGGAAAAACGTCAAACAGGGCAACGCCGATCATCTCCAAGCAGGGCAAGGCGGATCTGCGGTGCGCGTTATACCAGGCAGCGTTCATTGCCTCGATTAAGAGCACGGACTTTATGCCCTATTTTACGAATAAGCTTGTCGGACGGGCGAAGGAAAAAGGGATTGGTACGAAAATGAGGGTGAAGCTCGCCGCGAAGCTCTTGATTATTGCTTGGACGCTGATGAAAAAGAAGGAGTGCTTCGACTCGAAATACCTTAAACTGGAAAAGCGGGTAGAACGAAAAGCAGCCGCATAATGGCGTACGCAAAATTTATTTCGACGGGAGAGCCCGTGCTCAAGCTAGTTGAGGGCAGTTGACCTCGTCACCTACAATACAGGGCCTCTCGTTTGAACGATAGAATCTGGATAAGGTATTCTTGGCGGCCATATGGCACGCCGCATAGGTGACATAACTATTAGAGATGTCGTTCGTCTGATTGCGAGAGACTCGTCGATAAAAGTGATAACGGCGTAAATGCCGAAAGAGAGAGGTGCGTTTTTAATATGCTGATCAAGTTATCCTGTTGAATAAAAACAAATTGAATCTTTGTCTTGACAGGAGCGTTATAGTATGTAGGTGAAGTCGAGTTTCATATAATATTAGCGAAGGTGTAGAATTCATTTTGTATCATTGCATTTTGTATTAAATTTTTCTGTCAACGACATCTTCCTGAACTATGCACTTTTGGTCAGACGAACCCATGTGAAATTTTGAAGTGGTATTCTGCAAGCATTATTATCAAGCGTCAGTCTCTTTTCGTGGTGCACTGTGGATAGCTGCAGGATTTTGTGAATAGCAAAGTAACCGAGGAACGGTTTATAACAAAGATCGGAGAAATCAGTGGTATATAAATCCGTGAAGAACCTCTTCAAGTGGAAGAGAACAAATAAGAGGGATCGGAGCGTTCCGTGAAAGCACTCCTCATTTATCCTGAATTCCCGGACACCTTCTGGAGTTTCAGGTATGCCCTGAAATTTATTCACAGAAAGGCGAGCAGTCCACCCCTCGGTTTATTGACCATTGCAGCGATGCTTCCTGAAGAGTGGGAAAAAAGACTGGTCGACATGAATGTGGAAAGCCTGCATGACGACGACCTGAGATGGGCTGATCTTGTCTTTGTGAGCGCGATGTCTGTCCAGAAGGAATCGGCGAAAGGAGTGATTGCGAGATGCAGGGCAGCCGGCGTCAGAATTGTCGCTGGCGGTCCTCTTTTCACGACCGAATATGAGACGTTCGGGGAGGTAGACCATCTGGTGCTGAACGAGGCCGAAATCACCATGCCCCGCTTCCTGGAAGATCTTCGGAATGGAGGCGCAGGCCATTTTTATACCACTGATCAATGGGCAGACATACGGGAAACGCCCATCCCGCTCTGGGGGCTAATCAATATGAAGCACTATGCCTCAATCAATATCCAGTATTCACGAGGTTGCCCCTTCAACTGTGAGTTTTGTGACATTACCCTGCTCTGCGGTCGCACACCGCGCACAAAAGGTAAAGACCAGCTTATTGGGGAGCTCGAGAGTGTTTACGCATCAGGGTTCAGAGGCCAGGTCTTCTTTGTTGACGACAATTTTATCGGGAACAAGAAAAAGCTGAAGGAGGAGATTCTCCCTGCCATCATCACGTGGATGGAGAGGAGAAAGCAGCCCTTCACTTTTAATACGCAGGCATCGATAGAACTGTCCGACCATAAAGACCTCATGGAGATGATGGTCAGGGCAGGATTCGATGTCGTCTTCATCGGCATCGAGACCCCGCATGAGCAGAGCCTGGCGGAATGCAGCAAATTCCAGAACAAGAACCGCGATCTCCTAGCCAGTGTCAGGAATATCCAGAAATCCGGCATCGAGGTGCAGGGTGGATTCATTGTTGGTTTCGACAACGACCCCCCTACGATTTTCGACACCCAGATCAGATTTATCCAGGCGAGTGGGGTTGTAACGGCAATGGTAGGCATTCTCATTGCCCTTCCACGCACTAAACTCTACGAGAGACTCAAAAAGGAGCAACGGCTGCTGAAAGAGACCTCGGGGAACAATACGGATTTCGCGACCAATTTTATCCCCAGAATGGACTACGACCTGCTGATCAACGGCTACAAGATGGTCCTCAGCACCCTCTATTCACCCAGATACTACTATGAAAGGGTCAGGACATTTCTGAGAGAATATGCCCCCCAAAGAGAAAAAAAGATGCCTTTTCGATTTCGGCCCAACTACCTGGCCGCGTTCTTCAGGTCCATTGTCGTCCTCGGGATCATCGGGAAAGAAAGATTCCATTATTGGAGGCTTCTGTTCTGGACCGTGTTCAGACGTCCCAGCCTCTTTCAACAAGCCATCACCCTCTCGATCTACGGTTTCCATTTCCGCAAGGTATTTGAGAAGCACGTTCGTTGAAGGTGGAAGAAACTAAAAGGGGGATAAGAAACATGCATAAAACACACGGCAGGACGATTGGAAACAGTGGAGAAGTGCAGTAAACAGTGGTAGTGCGCTCACCGACAATGACCTTAATACGGGAGATGAGAAACCGGATCAACTGCCGAGTCTGCTGCTGGCGAGATACAGGTAGACAAAAGAACAAGCTGAAGATGTAGCCCCTGCCTGTAACGAAGGCTCACCTGACGCAGATTTGATTAAGAGACAAAAGACAAAAAATAAGTATTACGACATCTGGATATTATCTGGCTCAAATATCCTCATCGAAAGAGATATCAAGACGAGGGAATTTAGAATCCTGAATTCAGGATTCGCTGAGTAGAATTTATTTCAAAGATGCGATTTTAATAACTTGTCGTTTGAGAGGGTCGGGCAAGAGACGCCAGCCCCCTCAACTCATCGCTAATGCTAAGATACAACCAGAATAATGCACGTCCGTTGATAAATTGTCCATTCCACTCTTGTTATATATGGATAGAGCATGAGGTTATATTTCCCCATTAAAGTATAGGAAATATTTTCTTCAAGACTATCCAAAATAGAAACCTCCTGCTAAGAATAAGTTTATGTGGAAACTAAATTCTTATAAGCAGGAGGTCTCTATGTGCTATGTAGATGATATCAGGCTTGAGCAATTTCGGCAACTGAAGAAAGAAATTCGGGGTTCGGAAGAGTATTTGATCATTGGGATTGATGTGGCGAAAGAGAAGCACCGTGCGTTTTTTGGTACTGCGCAAGGCAAAACGCTTTTAAAGAATGTGGTCTTTGACAATACGATAGAGGGATTCGAAAAGCTGGATGCGTTTGTGGATCGCGTCAAGGTTCAATACAGCCTCCAGAAGGTAGTTTTCGGGATCGAGCCGACGGCAGACTACCACAAGCCCCTGGCGGAACATCTGCTCAAATGCGGTCTGATGGTCGTTTTTGTTGGCGGCACAGCAGTAAAGAACAACCGGCAGCTCCTGAACGGCCGGTGGGATAAAAACGATGACAAGGATTCGGCCAATATCGCAGATCTCATTGCCCAGGGGAAATGCATGTTTTACGAATATCCCCTGATGACGCTTCAAAACGTGCGCGTACTAAACGCAGTCAAGCGGCGACTGAAGAAGCGGGAACACGGCATAAGCGCGTATATTCGCAATCATATCCTTGCACAGTATTTCCCTGAGTTGGATAAGTACTATGGATCGTCAGAGACCCTGGCGGTAGTGCGGGAATGTCTGGATCCTTCCGCTATCGCCGGCATGGAATACGATGACTTCTGCCGTACCGTAGCACCAGGCAAAATGACGCTGGCTCGGGAACGCAGGGTGGGAGCGATTTGGAGGACTGCGGTCAATTCCGTTGGCTGCACTATGGGAGAGGCGGCCTTCCATGAAGCTCAGATAGCAGTAGACAGTTTGAAACGGGTTAGGCAGGAAATCAAAACGGTTGAGGACAAACTGGAGGATGCCTGTCTTGAGTTTCCGGAGTACACGTATCTTTTGAGCATTCCGGGGTTCGGGCCGGATGTTTCCGCCAAGGTCCTCGGGGCCATCGGCGATCCCCACCGCTTTACAAGCGGCAAACAGGTGTTGCGGTTGGCGGGTCTCGACCTGTGTGCAAAACGAAGCGGAAAAACGTCAAACAGGGCAACGCCGATCATCTCCAAACAGGGCAAGGCGGATCTGCGGTGTGCGTTATACCAGGCAGCGTTCATTGCCTCGATTAAGAGCAAGGACTTTATTCCCTATTTTACGAATAAGCTTGCTGGACGGGCGAAGGAAAAAGGGATTGGTACGAAAATGAGGGTGAAGCTCGCCGCGAAGCTCTTGATTATTGCTTGGACGCTGATGAAAAAGAAGGAGTGCTTCGACCCGAAATACCTTAAACTGGGAAATCGGGTAGAACAAAAAACAGCCGCATAAGGCGATGATTAAAAAATTATTTCGGCGAGAGAGCCCGACCACAGTTGTTGAGGGCAGTTGACCTCGTCACCTACGATACAGGGCCTCTCGTTTGAACGATAGAATCTGGATAAGGTATTCTTGGCGGCCATACGGCACGCCGAATAGGTGACATAACTATTAGAGATATCGTTCGTCTGGTTGCGAGAGACTCGTCGATAAAAGTGATAACGGCGTAAATGCCGAAAGAGAGAGGTGCGTCTTTAATATACTGATCAAGTTATCCTGTTGAATACAAACAAATTGACATTCTATCTTGACAGGAGCGTTATAGTATGTAGGTGAAGAGTGCGACATTCGGAAATCGGGCGAATACTTTACTTCAAGTTGAAAGTCGCGGATGTCGATATGTTATCCATCCCAGAAATGAAGCATTGAAAGAACCCATTGTGGTTCTGCACCCGAAGTAGTACTAGTTCTCACAGGCACCAACTGCTGTAGCACTGCTTCAACACCATCAGAATAAAACCCAACTATTGCTGAGTGGTGGGCATAATATTATTAATAATGATTGTTCATGCCTGCTACAACCTTGCCTGTCTGGTAAATAATGTGATATATTTAGTTTTAATCCGATTGGGGCTAATTTATGTTCTTAAGAGAAGAATTTTCACGATTCGTACCATAATGTGCGCCGTTTTATCGCCATTTATCCACGAAGAAGAATCCGGCACGCGGGAAATTCTTTATGGCTCTTACCGGATTCCCCGGTGAACTTTTTGACTATAATGGCCATGCTTTTTTAAGACAGAAAGAGAATTTAAAGATAGTCAATATATCAAGCCGGCTTAGACAAACGTGGAAATAGAAAAAAGCGCCGGACGCGCTCTGTAACTTGCGCAATATCAATTGGATGGTCGTGTCGCCGAACAGTGCAAACGATAAGAAAGTGTAATAATACAAATTTGATTATGCAATAAAAAGAAGGGGAGAGGGATTATGATTAATAAACGCTTTTCCCGTACTGTTTTTTATTTATTATTCATCATTTTTGCATTGACCCGCATAGTCACTGCAGGTGATGAACCACCATTGAAGGCATCTGAACAATGGAGAAAAGATTTGAAACGACTGGTTATACTCTCCAGACTTGTTGCTGATAAACCTTCTTTGTTAAGTCAAATGCCTTCAACGAAACAAATTCCTGAATTAGCGGCTGAACCCTTTGGATGTTTATCGCCTGATTTGAATGAATGCTTATTATCCCAAATATCTACTGTGCTATTGCAAATAACAAAAGATACTGCAAATATATTCGATGCAACACAAGGAGCAGCGGTTCAAATGACCTTTAGCAGGGCAACAGAGGTATGGCCTGATAAAGATATTTCAAACAATTGGGATGTCATGAAGAAATGGACAGACATATTGGGACCAGCGGCCGTAATTGTAGGTGCAATAATGTTAACCCAGCATAGAGGAGGCAGTGTTTATCGTTTGGGAGAAGAAATTGTCGGGAGCGGCGCCGCATTGATAGTTATAGGTGATATGGGTACTTTAGGCCAACTGTTTGGTGGCGTCGATTCTAAACAGAGAGCAAAGGCTGCAATAAAAACGATTAATAAATTGCAGGATATCGAAACGTCAAGGCAGGCATACGAAGACTCACAACTTATTTATGGGTTTTTAGATAGTTATAGTAATAAATCTAAAAAGATTTTAAATACAATATTATCTTTGTCAAACGATGCTAAAGCCTTAAATAGTGTAGCTCCTTCTCCCTCTAAATCGGAGAGGATTGTGGAATTATGTGATAAAACGAGAGATGTAGTAAGTAACTTTAAAGAGACTGCTGGCTCTACGGAAGATTATGCAAATCAACTAGTAATTCTATATAAAAAATACCAGGATGAAGTTTCTTTACCTGAAGATAAGAAAAAATTTGAGGATGCACAGCAAAGCGTGACTATATTTAATGCTGAATATGATGAGGTAATTGTTCCTTACTTGCAAGGCGTACCTGAAGTAATTGAAGCAATGCAAAATATAAAGGCAGCTTTCATTGCAAACAGCATTGCTGATAAACATTACTTCTAACCATTTTATAATGGAATACTGCCAAAAGCAGTAAAACAGCATAAAACGTATCCGGCTAAAAAACATTTTAGCAAATCGTTCTCTTTCTGTTATTGTAAATAGCTTGATGATGGTGCGCGGATTTAAATCAACTCATAACCCGAAGATCGTCGGTTCAAATCCGGCCCCCGGTACCAAACTTATCATGGGGTTACAGCTCACGCAGTAACCCTTTTTTTCTAACGTTTCTAACGTCCTGCCTTGTATCTTGCCATAGTAAAAATCGCAAATGTATATGATAAGCTTTTGAATTGATAGGGTAGGGATAGGGGAGATATTAAATCGGAATGAGGGAGCCCCCCGAATGTGTCCGGCCCAGGCCGCCAGACTTATCAAGAAGTTACCGCATGCGCGGTAGCCCCGTTATTCTTATCAGGACAGTATCAGGACGGCAAGCCCTGCCCGAATCCTCTCTCTAATGATTGTGAAGTTTGTGCAAATAAAGTGCTAAAAAATTCCAAAGGCAAAGCGGCAAAACAGACAGAAATGGTAGGAGAAGATAACTGCTTTTATCACTTAAGCCAGTTGACAATTGCGACAAATTTCGTTAATATTATGACAGATGTCAAGAATCATACAGGGGGTTTCTATGCAAACGGTAACCGCTAAAAAGCGAGAAAGAAAAGTTGGCTCTAAAGAACAGTTAATAGCCCGGAGTCTAATAAGTCAAACAAATTTAGAAGAAGAGGTCTTTAAAACAATCTTTCACAGAAAACCTTTGTCTCAAATGGAGACGATTGAAATGAGTATAGAAGGTGTCACTAAGCGATCCCTCATGGCGTTTATGCATTATTTTAAGTTTTCAGCAGGCCAAGTTGCTCAGATGCTACCAGTTACTCTACGTACCATTCAGAGATATAATAGTAATCAAAAATTTAGCGCGTCTGTTTCTGAGCACATTATACAACTTGTTGCTCTGATGGCGAAGGGTGTTGAGGTATTCGGTGATCAGGAGAAGTTTATAAGATGGTTTAACTCGCCTAGTAAACCTTTAGGCGGCAAGGCGCCGACAGATTTAGTTTGCCTGAAAACCGGAGCAC
This sequence comes from Nitrospirota bacterium, assembly GCA_963826885.1. Lineage (GTDB taxonomy): Bacteria > Nitrospirota > UBA9217 > UBA9217 > UBA9217 > JAJYKN01. Next base: position 598,627 of record CAWGYL010000003.1, read on the forward strand.
AAATGGTAACGGACGAACTTGGCAGGATTGAGCATGGAATTTTTGCATGAGGATAGTCTTCAGGATTGCGACGGAAAGATTTGTTCGTGATCTCTTTGGCGAAGGCGCACGTATTTACGGAGCAAGGTGGAATCGCAAAGGAACACCACTTGTTTATACTGCAGAAAGCAGATCTCTTGCCGCGTTTGAATGTCTAGTGCACATCTCGCTACCGGACCTTCCAAAGGACCTGCGAATCGTATCTATTGGTATACCAGAAAAAATAATTCCTAAAGAGATTGCTCCTGATGATTTACCAAAAGGATGGCATTTGGATCCAGCTCCATTTACTGCGGCTGATTTTGGATCTCATTGGGCAGCAAGTAAAGAAAGTCTTCTTTTGCGAGTACCTTCCGTCGTAGTGTCTCATGAGTATAACATGCTAATCAATCCGCTACACCCTGACATAAAATCCGTTTCGATTATTGGAGAAGAAAATTTTGTCTACGATGAGCGGATTTTCAAGGATACGTGAAAGAGTTCCGTCATGCGCTACGAATTTAACAACACCTTTTCAGGAAACGAGGCAATTCCATCTTCTTATCTGCTTGGATATAGTGTTCCAACCAAGTATGGGGGAGCGCCAATTCCCCTAGGATATTTTACAAGGCCTGTGTATTTGCTGGGTGGTCGCCCTGATGTTCAACGCCGCTTGGCGTCAGAAATACCAGTTGTATCCCTGACTGAGAGGCTTGCGGAAGTTCGTAGCTCCAAAATTTTCGAACTCTCGGGCTACAACCCGAAGGTCGTCGGTTCAAATCCGGCCCCCGCTACCAAACTTATCAAGGGGTTACAGCGTCAGCTGTAGCCCCATTTTTATATGTATGCCAGGCATGACGCTCTGTATTTTACAGGCTGGTCAGATTGGTAACTGACTGGCGACTCGAAGGTGAAAGTCCTTTATGGGCCTTGATGGGAGGAACCGTTAGCCGAACAGCAAGGGTGTCCGGGGCGACCCGGAATCTGAAGGAAGCTGTAAGCAAAGTCCCGGCCTGACGAACAGAAACCGCATATGAGGCAGCCACACTTGGGCGAGAGGGCATAAAGACTCAAAGCCCGATAACCATCCGGAAGGTGTGGAAGTAGATGCGGCGGGTATATGGGATGAAGGTCATGCGTCTTACCCTGGGAGGTCTGCCGTTCTGCCATGTGCTATCGACATCGTAAGGTGTTGAGATGGATCGGTAGAAGTCAGCAGAGGCCGTATTAGTCCCGCACCAACGGGATGAAGGGCCGAACTTGTCGGACTGTTCGAGACCGAATCTCTATCTGTACTGAGCACAAGCCCCGCAAGAGGGCCTAGGCTGGAAGTAGCGGACGGAATCCGCAGGTAAAGTCAGGTGCTTATAGAACAGGAGGCGACAAGGTCACCGAAAGAGCGGAAAGACAGGAACCGCCGTATGCCGAACGGCACGTACGTGTGGTGTGGGAGGACGGCGGGAGTAATCCCGCCTCCTACCCGATCAGGACGGTATCAGGACAGTTACAGGACATATGCTGATAAGGGAAGGCGGACATGGATCTAACATAGACCAACCGATAGCCTCGATGTCGAAGAAGAGAGGGGAAAATTAGGGGGCGAATGGCACGCGAAAAAGGAAGGCCAGATCATTCTATTCGGCGAGACAGGAAGCAGTTGAAATAAATATTATTTAGCGACATTATCAGCTATCATGTTTTAGGACAACAGAAAATATGGGGTATTTAAATTAAATTATAGGGGTATGCACTTGACGCCAGCAGTTACTATTTAGAAAGCACGTGCCTTACAGTGAGTGAAGAGGGATTCCATGAAAAAGAATAATACGTATGGGGTTTCTGTGCGTCGTTATCGCACTTACAATTTATGGTGGGGTGATATTTATTACAACCGTGGTGTCTGAGCAGCCGCTCAATGGTATAAACACGACAAAACGGACAATCGAATACAGTGATAATGTTCTTGAGGAGATAACAATCGAAACACCGCGCGGACCGTATCTATTGTCCAAAATATGCATCGATGGGGCGGCATATTATCTCACGACTGATAAGCTTGGTGATAAATTATTTGGGATAACTCCTGCGCTTGATAATAGAGGCAAAGAACAACTTTGTAATGGGAATAAAACCACGAAACGGTAGAAACCCAACGATAGATACGTTGGATAAGAGTTAATCTATAAAGAACTAATATAAAAATAATTATAACAGTTTAAAATACATGTATTTGCCCCGTTGCTGGTGTCAAGTGCATAGCCATAAAACAGTATATGATTTGGTACGGAAACAAGTCTCTAAATAGAAAAGCATGCTTACTCGGGAAAATAGATGAATCTGACAAATTTAAAAGAATTACTTTTCGGAAGACGTCTCCGTACTGAGGAAGAGCAAACCGAGCAGATAATGCCGTCCGCAGGCATACCGGTAGTTGGCCTCGACGCCCTTGCCTCAGCAGCATACGGTCCGGAAGCAGCTCTCACGATTCTTTTGCCTTTGGGTACGCTTGCGGTCGCCTATATCGCCCCCATAATGGCAATCATTATCGTTGTGCTATTTTCTGTCGCGATCTCTTATCGTCAAACGATCGAAGCATACCCGCAGGGAGGCGGCTCCTACACCGTTGCGAAGGAGAATCTGGGAACAAATTACGGGCTGCTGGCTGCAAGCGCGTTGTGCATTGATTATGTACTGAATGTTGCAGTCGCAATCTCTGCCGGTGTCGGCGCCCTGGTTTCAGCACTTCCCGGGCTTCTTCCCTATACGCTTCCGCTCTGTCTTTTTATTCTGATATTTCTGACCGCTGTCAACCTGCGCGGCGTAAGATCGGCTGGCGTCATATTCATGGTCCCGACCTACCTTTTTCTCGGATGTCTGGGAATAACTATTTTTTACGGTATCATAAAAACCCTGCAAGCCCATGGTCATCCTGTCCCGGTTACTCAACTACCGGTAATTACGACGTCAACAGCTACCGTTACTTTATGGCTTTTAATACGCGCCTTTGCCAGCGGATGCACGGCTCTCACCGGCGTAGAAGCAGTAAGCAATGCCGTCCCGATATTTTGCGAACCACGCGTTCCCCTGGCTAAAAAAACGCTGTCGGCCATTGTTCTTCTTCTGGCATTTCTCCTGGCCGGCATTGCTTTTCTGTCCCATAGCTATGGAATAACGGCAACGACTCCAGGCCAGGCCGGGTACCAGAGCGTCCTATCCCAGGTGGTCCTTGCAGTATCCGGAAGGGGATTTTTCTACTTCGTCAGCATGGCATCCATCCTTCTTGTCGTATCTCTTTCAGCCGACACCAGTTTCACCGATTTCCCGCGGGTGTGCAGGCTTCTTGCACTTGACCAGTTCCTGCCCGCTGCATTCGCACACCGCGGACGCAGGCTTGTCTATTCCAACGGGATCATCATCCTGTCCATCCTGTCCGGTCTTCTTTTGTTGGTGTTTGGCGGGATCACCGACCGTCTGATTCCCCTGTTTGCGGTCGGGGCTTTCCTGGCGTTTACGCTGTCCCAGCTTGGCATGGTATTCCACTGGATTAAATCAGGAAAATCAAATGTAGGCATATCCCTTCTGATAAACGGCGCCGGCGCGATCATTACGGGAATCACTCTTATTATTATCGTCATATCAAAATTCTCGGAAGGCGCATGGCTTACGATTCTGGTTATCCCTGCACTTTTTTATCTTTTCAGATCAGTCCGCCTCCATGAAAACAATATTGCCCGCCAGATAGAAGATACGGACCCGCTCAAAATACCGCACTTTTCTCCGCCCATCATCGTGGTCCCCCTGCAGCGCCTTGACCGTCTGGTCAAGAAGGCCCTGTGGTTCTCCTTCAGCCTGTCAAGCGACATCACGGCAGTCCAGATCCTTTCCGATGACCTGGAAATTGAAGATCTTACCCCTAGTTGGAACGAAATGGTAGGGAAGCCGTCCAGAGCGGCCGGATACAAACCACCGAAACTCGTCGTCATTCAATCGGCTTACCGTGAATACTTCGGACCGCTATTGAGCTACATAAAAAATTTGAGCTCCACGTATCCCGGACGAATGATAGCGGTTATCGTACCGGAACTTGTGGAAAAAAGATGGTATCACGCATTTATCCCGAACAGGGCCATCCTTCTTAAAAATCTTCTTCGACTTGCCGGAGGCCCCCGTATTGTGATAATCAATACGCCATGGTATCTACACGAATGAGTTATGTCGGCAAAAGGTTCCTAGAGTTACGGCGATGTCTCGCGCAAAACAGCCGTCTGGATAAGATATCCAGTTGAAAGTTTGACACACTTTTTTGCATGAATTGCCATGTTCTAATGAGTTCTGAATAAAGTACGCAGATGAAATATTATGACTTCTTTGCGCAAGTCCCACGCATTAGGTCGTGTTAATTAGTTCATGAATCGCCACAATCGTGGCTATTGGCGCTGAATAAGTCATGAAGATGAAGATCGTAGGTACCGTCCTCAATTGAGGAAAGAACATTGTGACAATTTGTTCTGGATAAGTTATACAGGTTAACGTTCCCGTCCACATAACAACGAACTGGGAAAATCCTCGGGGAGCCGAGTACTTTCAAAACTGGGCAATCAGTAGATTATTGTAAACTGAATTTCCAGACCCCGTGTTACTGAAACGGGTGGGCTATTCCGTCCTTTAAAGAATAGAATCAACCTATACTGGTGGAAGCTTGCAGTGCTCTATGGAGCATTTTTTATTTGTTCAATTAATTATCGGGTGGTAACTAGCAATATTTTTTTATAGTCACTTTAGGAGGTGAGCGTGTTAATAGATTGGATTCCTTACCTAATCCCGCTGTGGATTATTGCAAATTATATCATTAATGATCAAATTCGAAAAGGATCACTTATGACAACAAAGTCGCATTACAGCGGGACATTTTTCACGGATCTTCACCCGATGAAAAAAGGCTGCTCCGACCGGTTGATGCATGAAACCGAAAAGAATGATGAACGCTCCACACATACCCGCGCCCGCATAAAGCGTTTTAGCACGGACGATGCGAGACCCCTGGGAAGCGACGAATAAAGCGGCGGTGCAGGCGCCAAAGTCCCGCGTTAGTTGCCTCGGCCTGTTGTAATGTTTCGGGGAGCTCTCAGAACTCAATTATTCCCCCTGCTCTACAACACTTCATGTCGTAGCCGAAAGTGTTTTCCTGGAATATCCAACAAGCTCGTTTTTTTCATCTCCTCGTTGATTTCATAAATCTCTAACGTTTTCCGATGTATGCCGCAACTTATTATGCCAACCTGATTCGTTGGTCCATTTTTCACATAATTTTAACGTAATTGTCATCATTCAGTAAAAATCTGTCTGTATACTCCTGCCCAGATGTCTAGATAACTATGGAGGTTCTGATGATTGTCAGAGGTATCGGTGTTGCCTGTTACCAGCAACTTTCAGACATATTAATGGAACAGATAGAAAATAAGGTTTTCAAGCCTGGCAATCAATTACCGACGGAAATTGAATTAAGCAAAGTGTACAAATTAAATAGGCATACAGTAAGGCAGGCCATCGAAAGGTTGGAGAATGAAGGATTTGTTTACAAAATGCGAGGCAAAGGGACTTTCGTTGCGAACAATAAAATCCCTTATAAAATATCAAAAAAAGTCAGATTCACCACCTCGATCCTTGATGTCGGGCTCACCCCTGATGCAAGACTGATTGATTCGTATGAGACAACGGCTGGCAGAGAATTGTCAGACAAGCTCGACATCAATCTTGCGGACAAAGTAACCGTTCTTGAGATCCTGAGATTTGTGAATAAGATTCCCTTCTCTCAAACGACGTCCTATCTCAGTTTTGCTAAATTTCCCGATCTTAAGAGCCATATCAGTGGCTCCTTTTCCCTATATGGACTTTTGAGGGAACAGTACGGGGTTGAAGCGACAAGAATATCATCTACCTTCGAAGTTTCTCTGGCTGAACAATCGGATATGGACATCCTTCAAATACCCCCGAGAGTTCCACTCCTCATTATAACAAGCATCTCAAAGAGTCAGCATGGAGAGATCGCTGAGTACTGTATTACGAAAGTTAGGGGCGATCTATGCGAAAATTACGGTGGACTTCGATAGCGAAGGGAGATATTTGGTGAAAAAAAAGATCGTCGAGGATGACTGCGCCGCGGTCAGATAATAGTTTGCTAACACGATGCTGAGTACGGCCTTCCCTGGTGGGCAACCCACGAAATCTTGAAAGTAGCTGTTGGGTACTTCCTCGTTTTATCCCTGCCTCGTTTGTTTTGGGCAGGGAGATGGCACTGATGAATTCTTAGAGATAGGGCAGATTTGAGACGGGTAGAAAACTGAGAGGATGGACTCTTGGGGCAGGCTACTGGGGATGCTTTTCCTGTGCTGGTGAATGTTATCGGCCGGGAACACGTTCAACCGAACGGAGGAGGAGATTTCATGCTTCACCATGTGTCACTATTTAAAACCGGGCACCATATCGAGGCGCCGCAGCTTGGGGAACGACCGAGCATCCATCCGACTGCGGTAGTCGTGAACTGCCATCTTGGGGCCTGGACCGCTATTGGACCTCACTCGCATCTTGAAGAAACGCTGTTCGATGATTACAGCTATACTGACGGCGATGCATCCATTATTTATTCTGAAATAGGAAAATTCGCGAACATAGCCTCGCACGTTCGAATAAACCCGGGGAACCATCCCATGGCGCGGGTAACGTTGCATCACAGCACCTACAGAAGAAAAAAATATGGGTTCGGAGAAACCGATGACGAATCAATTTTTTCCTGGCGACGCTCTAAGCCCTGCAGGATCGGCCATGACGTCTGGATAGGTCACGCCGCGACGATCATGCCGGGCGTTACTATCGGCACGGGAGCGGTCGTGGGTGCAGGGGCAGTCATTACAAAGGATGTCGCGCCATTCGAAATAGTTGCCGGTGTGCCTGCCAGGACAATCAGAAGAAGGTTCTCCCATGACGCAATAGAAAAACTGTTGCACATAGCCTGGTGGAACTGGGACCGGAAGACGCTAGAAGAACGCTTTGCCGATTTTAATGATCTCAACCTTTTTCTCGAAAAATATTCAACAGTTTAAACATTCTACTATCGAAGGAGATCCGTATGGACCTAAAAAAAGAAAGCGCGCCCGCATTAGCTACGGCTCATCAGGCGTGGGACAGCCTATGGGGCACCGAGGCGGGACGCAAGGACTGGATTGCCGTAGAGCGGGACGTACAAGACCTCGAAAAGAAACTGGCCAGCTTGAATGTGTCCAGGGTGCTCGATCTCGGCTGCGGTATCGGCAGACATTCGCTATTTCTCGCGTCAAAAGGTTATCAGGTATTCTCGATCGACGCCAGCAGCAAGGCGGTCGATTTCACACAAAATGCAGCACTCGAGGCTGGACTTTCCATCGATGTCAGGCAGTCGCCCATGACGATGCTGCCATTTGAAGACCATTATTTTGATTATGTTCTTGCATGGAATGTAATTTACCATGGCGATCCAGACACGGTGAGAACCGTGCTGTCCGAAGTTGCTCGCGTACTGCGACAGCGAGGCATATTCCAGGGGACAATGCTGACAAAGCGCAACGCGTATTACGGCAAAGGACAAAAAGTAGCGCCTGATACCTATGTTAACGATGAAGAGGATGAGAAAAAACATGCACATTTTTATTGCAACGCAAAGGAACTCACTGAATTGCTGTATAACTTTGAGATACTATCCTTACACCAGAAAAGACAGATAAAACCAGGGTCTTACCACTGGAATTACGTTGCCGAGAGGATTTGAGCCATCGGTGCTGCATTGGCGTTATTTCTGCTCGCGATGGCGAAAGGAGGCGAATGTTTCAGGACATAGTCGGTGGGGCTGATTGAGCTCGAGTGGATCTTGGCAGCAGTTTAATAAATCAACGGTTTCTTTAGCTTTTAATGAAAGGGTAAATGGAGGAAAAAATGAAAAAGTATTTTTTAATTCTTGGGCTCCTAGCGGTCCTGGTGGCAATGCTGGCGGGGGCGCTTCAGGCCGAACAAAAAAGCCTGGTGATGGGTCTCATTCCCGCTGAAGATCCCAAGGCCATGATAGAGCAAATCAAACCAATGAAGGCCTGGATGGAGAAAGAATTGGGGCAGCCGATCGAGCTCTTTACCGCCACTGATTACTCCGGCGTGATCGAGGCCATGCGTGCCAAAAAGGTTGATTTCGCCTGGTTCGGCCCCTTCTCGTACGTGATGGCCCACGAGCGTGCTGGAGCCGATGCCTTTGCCGTTGGCGTCAATGCCAAGGGGAAAAGCACTTACCAGTCATACCTGGTGGCCACCCCGGAAACGGCCAGGAAGCTAGGTATCTCCACCCCGTTAGTGGGAGAGGAGGGCATGAAAGAAATAGCTCAAAAGCTCAATGAACACAAAAAGGAATTCACTTTTACTTTCACCGATCCCGCTTCCACCTCTGGCTATGCCGTACCCAGGTACTTTATGTGGAAAGTCGGCATGGATCCGGACAAGGTGTTCCAAAAGGTGGGCTTTAGCGGCACTCATGACGCAGCCGAACTCATGGTTAAAAACAAGACAGTCGATATGTGCTCCGACAATGATATGACCAATCCTGCCCTGGTCGCAGCGGGGAAGATCTCGCCCGAGAGCAACATCATTATATGGAGGTCCGACCCTCTCCCCGGTTCTCCCATTGCCTATCGTCAGGATTTGCCGGAAAAGACCAAGGAGGGTTTGAAAAATGCAATGACTTCACTCCCCACCGAGGCCAACAAGGTCAAAGCTTTTGGAAACATTACCGGCTGGCAGATTGTGAGCGACAATGACTATGCGGTTATTAAAGATGTCAAGAAAGTGATTGACGGCCTGAACTAAGCGGTTCGGTGGCGCTGAGGGTAGGCCCCTCTGATAGGTGACGCACAATCTGGGTGCCTGCCCTCAGTTGACGCCGGAAGACTAGGAGAATGTGATGATTAGGGTGTCAAATCTTAAGAAACGTTTCAACGCCAATGAGGTTTTGCGCGGGATCAATTGGGATGTGCGGAAAGGTGAGGCTGTGGCCCTTATCGGCCCCAGCGGTTCCGGTAAAACCACCCTGATAAGGACGCTCAACGGCTTTGTGGTCCCTGATTCAGGGACGATTGCAGTTAACGGCAAGGAAATCACTATTCGTAATCGGGAGTCTCTGCGCCAAAGCCGAAAGAAAATTGGCATGATCTATCAGCTTTTTAATTTGGTGGAACGGACCTCGGTCGAGGGCAATGTGATGATGGGCGCCTTGGGAAGACTGGACCGGGGGAGTTCTTTGTTTTCTTCTACCATCGGCTTCTTCGGTAAAAGAGAGAGGGAACAGGCCAGGGAACTTCTCAGTTTTGTCGGGCTGGAGGATAAGGCCCAGGAACGGGTAGATCGGCTCAGTGGCGGTCAAAAACAGCGGGTCGCTATTGCCAGGGCTTTGATGCAGGAACCGGAGGTGCTCTTGGCGGACGAGCCGGTTGCCAACCTCGATCCTAAGAGCAGCAGAAATATTTTGGAACTTTTGTTTCGGATTAATCAGCAGAAGAAGCTGACTTTGATCACGGTCCTCCATCACATGGACTACGTCCGTGACTATTTCGACAGAGTGACCGCTCTCAAAGAGGGCGCTATTTGTTTTGACGCCCGCACTCACCACCTCAACGACGAAAGTCTTCGGAATATTTATACATTCGAAGAGCAAAATGAATGCGTGACAGCGTAAGCCGACAACCTCTGAATGGAGCCAAGAATCTGTTATGGTGGTTCTTGTTCCTGATAATCCTGGGCTTCTCATTCAGCATCTCGAAGGTGGATGTCGTGTCCCTGATCGGCGGCCTCTCCAACTCGATTGCCTTAATCAGGGAGATGATGCCTCCGAATTTTTCGAGGTGGAGGCAGATCTTGAGCCTAGCCTCGGAAACGGTAGCCATGGGATTTTGGGGTACGATGCTCGGAATCCTTTTTTCCCTGCCACTGGGTTTTCTGGCAGCCAGGAATACTTCTAAAAATCGGTTCATCTATCATCTCTCCAGAGGACTGGTGACCCTGCTAAGGTCAATCCCGGATGTTATATACGGATTTTTCTTCGTGACCGCGTTTGGCCTTGGGCCGCTGGCGGGGGTGGCAGCCTTAACTATGGCATCAATAGGTCTACTCGGAAAATTTTACTCTGAGGCAGTGGAAAGTATCGATGAAAAATCAGTAGAAGCGCTGACTGCCACGGGCAGCCGCAGCCTCAGCGTCATCCGCCACGCCATTATTCCTCAGGTGCAGCCTTTATTTATTGGCTATAACCTTTACATGCTGGATCACAATATCAGGGTGGCTCTGACTTTGGGTGTAATAGGCGCAGGGGGGTTGGGGGTAGAGCTTTTCACCCAAATGCGCGCCTTTCATTATCAGAAGGCTGCCGCCATCCTTGTGATCATGGTGATTATTATTATCATCATCGACCGGGCTTCCTCAAGCCTGCGAAATAAAATCATTAATGGCGGCTTTTGGAGTCCCGAAACCCGGATACAGGATGCAATATTATTTGTCGTCATAGGCGCGTTCATCCTTATCTCCCTCATTGCCGTTCCAGTGTATCCTAAAGAGCTGATCGCCGGGGTGCCGCGTATCTGGACGTTTCTGAAAGGGATGGCACCGCCTGATTTTTCTCGACTTTCAATTTATCTGAGATTAATGGTGGAAACCGTAGCCATGGGCATCAGCGGCACTTTCATTGCGATTATCCTGGGGGGGCCGTTGGGGGTGTTGGCGGCACGGAATATCACCCGCAATTCGATTATCTATAACCTGGCAAAGGAGCTGACCAACTTTCTCCGGGCAACGCCGGACCTTGTATTTGCTTTGATCTTCGTCGTTGCGGTTGGTCTGGGACCCTTTGCCGGGGTTCTGGCACTGGGTTTGAACACTGCGGGTTTTTTGGGAAAGTTCTACGCGGAGGCTATTGAAAACGTCGACCCGAAACCGGTGGAGGCCGTGGAGGCTTCCGGCGGAACTTTTCTCCACCGCATTTCCCACTCGATCATTCCCCAGGTTCTGCCTCTTTTTAACAGTTATAACTTGTATATCCTGGACCGGAACATCCGGTATTCAACTATCATGGGGCTGGTAGGCGCCGGCGGTATTGGCTTTGAGCTGGTCATGACTTCGAGAATGTTCGAATATCGCCAGATGGCCGCCATGCTTATTATCATCTTGGCCACCATTATGCTGGTGGACTGGCTCTCTTCTTTTTTAAGAAAAAAGGTGGTGTAAAGACGATGATTAATGACGCGACTATGGATATGCAGTCCCTCATTATGAAAATGGACGGCAAGTCTGTCGAGAAGCTTCGCAGGATTCTTCAGCAGGAGGATATTGGCATTCTCAAAGGGCCCGATACGGGCCTGGTGATGATGGCGGTAAAGGATGCATTTGGCGTTGATTTCTATCTCGGGGAAATACTCGTAACTGAAACGACGGTCGTCTCCCGCGGCGTAGAAGGTTATGCGATGGTCATGGGACACGAACCGGACCGGTCATTGATTGCGGCATCTGTGGATGTCGTGATGCGAGGCGGCAGCGAGCTTATAAAGAAAAGGATCAGGCGAATTGTCTCATCGCAAGTGAAACAAATTGCCGACATTGAGAACCGGGAGAGATCCCTATTTATGCAAACGAAGGTAAACTTCGAGACTATGGTGAAGGGATAACAGCCGTCCAGGGCAAAATGAAAATTAATAATCCATAGTAATAGGATCACAGCACGATGATCCGGGAGAGAGCAGAAGAATGCACTTATACGATAAACAGGTAAGAACACAAAAAGCGTTCAGGACTCTTCTTCAGGCAATGAGCCAGCCGGGAAGAGTATATGTCGTGGACGCAAAAGGAGAAGAGGTGTTACTGCTGGCGATGCAAACACTCATCGATCAAGAAGTCACCTTTACTGCTGTCGGGGAAGATCAAGAGCGCCTGAAGCGTGAGATCGTAAAAGCCACAGGAAGCAGAGCAGTAACCGTAGAAGATGCAGATTTTGTCATAATCCCCTCCGGTGACAGTGAAGGGGCGGTGCTCAGGGCCAAGCGGGGCAGCCTTGATTACCCTCATGCAGGCGCAACCATTGTGTATTTCGTTGACAACCTGAATAATACAGAAAGTAGAGATCAGCATTGCCTCCTGAAGGGTCCCGGAATAGAGCATGAAATCTCCCCCTGCATCAATTGGCTGAACAAGAACGATCTTAACTATTTGCAAGAAATTAACTCTGAATATCCCTTGGGCGTTGATACTCTTTTTCTGGATCGGTCAGGCCGGATAGTGTGTATTCCCAGGTCAACCCGAATGGAGGTGAAATAATATGGGTTATATTGCCGTAAAGGGAGGTACGGAAGCGATAGAGCAGGCCTCCAGGCTCCTTACGTATGAAAGGATAAAGGGCGATTCAAGACCCTTAGAAGTTGCTCAAATACGCGAGCAACTACGGCTGCTCGTTGACAGAGTCATGGGAGAAGGCTCGCTGTATGCACCCGACCTTGCGGCCCTCGCCATTAAACAATCCGCCGGGGATACCCTTGAAGCAGCCTTTATGCTGCGGGCATACCGCGCGACAGTGCCGAGAATCACCTGTTCCATCCCCCAAGACACATCTGGCATGCGCATTATAAGACGAATATCAGCAGCATTTAAGGATATCCCGGGGGGGCAGATTCTTGGACCTACATCCGATTATACGCTCAGGCTCATCGACTTTGAACTTTCAGATGATACAAAAATCAAAAGAAAAGCTTTCCTCAATGGACTGTTCAAGGATATTCCCGGCGTGTCTTCCGTCTCTGATTCCTTTCCAAAGGTCATTGAGCTTTTAAGAAAAGAGAATCTGCTCGTAGAGAACAGCATGACAACAGGATCCATTCCGGTAACCGGTCCCAATGGAACTTTCGATATAACAAGGAAGTCTTTAACCTTTCCCGCCAACAGAAGCGCTACCATGCAGGCTATGACACGGGCTGAAACTGGAGGAATGTTGCTCCTTGCATATTCCAATATGCGGGGATATGGGGATACCCATCCTACTATCGGGGAGTTGAGGGTCGGATATTTGCCCGTGAGGATCAAACATCCTTTGACAGGCAACTCATATACGATCGGAGAAGTAGCGGTTACCGAGGCGGAGGTGATCGCAAAGTTCACTGCTCAGAGTAATTCGCCAAAGTTCACTCTTGGCTATGGTCTCTGTTTCGGACACAACGAGGTGAAGGCCATTTCCATGGCAGTCCTTGATAGAGCAATGCAAGTACTCGAGCCCAAAATGCCGTCCGAAGATCAGGAGTTTGTTTTATCCCATATAGACGGCATCGAATCAATGGGTTTTTGCACACACTATAAACTGCCGCACTATGTGACGTTCCAGTCTGATCTTGACAGGTTGCGCAAAACTCAGGACATCCATAACGCTCGGTGTGAAAAGGTGAAAGTCGAAAGTGAATTATGATGATAAAAGATAGCACTGAAAAAATAAAAGAGGATACTCAACCGGCAAGCCAGCCAAGGAAATTCGGCGGGTACAACTTTGCCTTTCTTGATGAGGCTGCCAAGAGGGAGATACGGCGCGCGCTGCTCAAAGCGGTTGCAATTCCCGGCTATCAGGTGCCTTTTGCCTCACGAGAGTTGCCCATTGCCAGAGGCTGGGGAACGGGCGGTCTCCAGATAACTCTTTCAATCATCGGTCCCGAGGATGTCCTTAAGGTTATCGACCAGGGGTGTGACGGGAGCGTTAACGCGGTAAACATCAAAAAATTCGTTAGTAGCGTTACAAACGTATCAACAACAACAGACACAACTGAGGCGACGATTATCCAGACTCGGCATAGGATACCGGAGGAAGAAATGACGGAAAACCAGATCCTCGTCCTCCAGGTACCCTTACCGGAGGCACTGCGGACAGTGGAGCCGTCGGAGATTGAGACGAGGAGAATGCACGCTGAAGCGGATTACAGCCGCATGTGGCTCTATCTCTACGAGGATATCGTGAAATACAGTGAAATCAGCATCGGCCCGCGGTACCCGGTTATGGTACATGACCGGTATATCATGGACCCGAGTCCGATACCGCGATGGGACGTGCCGAAACTCCATATGGCGGAGAGCCTGTTCCTTTTCGGCGCGGGGCGGGAAAAGAGGATATACGCAATACCGCCGTTTACGAAAGTGGAACCTCTTGAGTTTGAGGATGTCCATTTCAGAATGGAAGATTTCTCAGGGAAAGTCTGTCGCCGTTGTGGAAGCTCAAATTCGTATCTAGACGAGATCATTGATGATGACACCGGAGTACGCATGTATGTCTGCTCGGATACTGGATTTTGCGATAAGAGGTGCCGATGATATCCTCCCTCCTTAACGTAAAAGGGCTTACAAAAATATTCGGGAAAGGGTGCTCCCGCTGCCACGAATCAACGGGGCCTGCATTTGAGACAAATGTGTGCTCTCACTGCGGTTCTGTAGTTGCGTGCAGCGATATATCTTTCGAGCTGTATCCCGGAGAGATCCTTGGAATTGTCGGCGAGAGCGGCTCAGGCAAAAGCACCATCGTAAAACTTCTCCACTTTGATTGGGATGCGACCTCAGGCGAGATGCATCTCACGGAACAGTCTTCTCCAAGCGATGCGGGAGACGGTGGCGATAAGGGAATACAATGCGGATTTTCGAATAAATGGTTTTCGGGGTTCGGTGCCGGTCTCTTTGAACTGAACGGCAGTAATCTATTGGCTTTGAGTCCCTATCACAAAAGGCAGATGAGGAACTTTCTCATGGGGGTCGTGTATCAAAATCCTTATCTGGGGCTAAAAATGGATGTCAGTGCGGGTGGCAACATCGCTGAACGCCTGATCATGGCAAACTGGCGGAACGTGGAATCGATGAGAAGCAGGGCATCGGAGCTTTTGTTGAAAACTGAGATACCGGTTGAACGGATGGATGAACCGCCTCGGAACTTCAGCGGAGGCATGCAGCAGCGGGTGCAGATTGCAAAGGCATTATCCAACAAGCCTCGCATCTTGTTTCTTGACGAAGTAACTACGGGGCTGGACGTTTCGGTGCAGGCTCGCGTTCTGGACTTAATCGCAAATCTTCAAAGGGAACTTCATCTTTCTGTGATTGTCGTGTCACACGATCTCGGCGTTATCAGGCTTTTGACACAAAGGACCCTGGTGATGAAGTACGGTAGGATAGTCGAAGTAGGCCTTACCGACCAGATACTGGAAGATCCGCAACATCCCTATACGCAGATACTGGTAAGCTCGCAGTTATAAGAGAAACAATAAAGATTGATCATATTCCAGATGTTCACGTCAATATTGAAGCGTTGTATACCGATAATTTAAGTCACCGGAAGGACACACACAATGCTTAGGGTGAATGATTTAAGAAAGATGTTCAATGTCCACATACTCGGCGATAAGGTAATTAAGGGGTGTAATTCTGTTTCATTCTCCGTGCCGAAAGGCTGTTTCCTTGGCCTGTCTGGTCCGAGCGGCGTGGGTAAAAGCTCCATACTGAAATGTATATACCGAACGTATTTGCCGACCAGCGGTGAGGTGTGGTACGACTCCCTGTTGTTTGGAAGGGTGAATCTTGCGGAAATAAAAGACAACATGATCATCGATATCCGGCATAAAGAAATCGGTTATGTATCCCAGTTTCTAAAAGTAATTCCGAGGGTCTCGGCGGTTGATATCCTGGCGGACCCGCTATTGAAAAAAAACGGCATTTCGGCAATGGAGGCCAAGAAAAAAGCGCGGGAACTGTTGGCGAGGCTTGAAATACCTGCACACCTCTTTGACGCATATCCTGCGACCTTCAGTGGCGGTGAACAGCAAAGGATCAATATTGCACGGGCAATTATCTGGAAGCCGAGGCTCCTGCTCCTCGACGAACCGACAGCGTCGCTTGACAGTCACTCCGTATCTATCGTTGTTGCATTGCTGAAGGAATTGAGAGCGCAGGGAACTTCTATGATAGGTATATTCCATGACCAGGAACTGCTGACGGCTATTACTGATTCAGTATACAGGCTGTAAGCGCATAGCGGAAATTATAAGAATTTAGTTATTTTGTGGAGAGGGGTAATTATGACTACGAAAAGTCTGACATTTGAGAATGCCTCAATTGTTACGCCTTCGGGTGTTTTGAGAGGGGCCTCGTTGATGGTCGAAGACGGTTTTATCTCAACGATCAGAGAAGGTGCTATAAACTCTCATGGAAAGCGAGTCGATGCAAAAGGTGGATATCTTCTGCCAGGTTTTATCGATCTTCACAGCGATGCCGTAGAAAAAGAGATCGAACCAAGGCCAAACGTATTCTTTCCCGTCAATGTTGCCATCTATGAACTGGATAAGAAACTTGCCGCCGCTGGAGTAACGACAATATTCCATGCCCTGTCCTTCGCAGAAGGGGAAGTAGGCGTTCGATCAAATGAAATGGCTGCCAAAATTATCACGGAAATCACCCGACTCTCACCGAAGTTTTCAGTAAAAACTATGGTTCACGCACGCTTTGAAATAACGGATGCAGATGCCGTCCCCTATCTGGAGGAACTCCTGGCTGCCGGCAAAATTCACCTCCTTTCATTAATGGATCACACGCCGGGTCAAGGGCAATTCAGAGAAGTCGCCGCGTTCAAGGACTACTTTAGACACGTTTATAAGAAAAGCGATGAAGATCTGAATAAAATCATTGACAGAAAAATGATGGCGAAAGAACGGTCGCAAGCATATATAGGGGATGTAATTGAATTGTGCAAGTCACTTAAAATCCCCCTGGCATCTCATGATGACGATTCGACGGAAAAAATCCGATGGCTCGATGAAATGAAAATAATGATTTCTGAATTCCCCGTTACGCTGGAGGCAGTTCGGGCTGCAAAGACCCATGACATCCAAGTGTGCCTTGGTTCCCCAAATGTCCTGCGGGGGAATTCGCAGGCGAAAAATTTGAGTGCGCAGGACGCCATTGCGGCAGGATTCGGTGAAATTCTCTGTTCGGATTATTCCCCCATGACCATGGTTCATGCGGTATTTGCCCTTTATGATCGCGGGATTCTCCCCCTGCATCAGGCGGTGAACATGGCAAGCATCAATCCGGCAAAAGCAGTCGGGATATCAGGGCGGACGGGTTCACTGGAAGAAAATAAGATTGCTGATATCATCGTCGTGGATATGAATCACGAAATTCCCAAAATAGTGAAGACGTTCGCGGCAGGACACGAGGCGTACTCGGCATGTTGAAAATAGGCGCCAAGATAGATGAAGTGAGAATCGATGGTAACTTGAGCACTTTTAGAGACGACCTGGAACATTATGCGAAAATCGGGATCGAGGCTGTTGAGCTGCCTGTCCACGGACTTGACGCAATCAAAAAAGGCAGCCTCGATCAATCTCGTCTGGGCGCGGTTGAAGAAATAATTAGCGACTTCAATTTTATTTACAGCGTGCATTCTCCCAATCCTCTTAATTTGATGGCCGACGCAGATCTCCCGCTTCACTTATCGGTATTCAAGGCATCTCTTGAATTTACCATGGCTGTTGGCGCCAAAGTGCTCGTTTACCATCCAGGCAGATACATCCCCGAGGAGACGTTTCCAATTTACGGCAAACGCGACCTATCCGAGGATAAAAAGAGAGAACTGCTTTTAAAGGAAGCTGAGCTCATCCGCAAACTGTCGGATGAATGCCCGCAGGTAATCATTTGCATGGAAAATGCGAGGCCATACCTCTTTCATTCCCCGTACTGTTATGCTGAAAGAATCGAGTCATTAAAAGAACAGGTAGTTCGAATCAATAAAAGCAACGTTAAAATTAACCTCGATTTTGGCCACCTTTACATGTCATCAAAGTTTTATGGATTTGACCCTGTGAAGGCTGTGCGTGAAATAAAGGACTTGATTGTTCATACGCATGTTCACGATAACTATGGTGACGCAGTCTATTCACACGAAAAGCAGCAGACGCACCAAATACCTTTTGGTAGGGGAGATTCCCATATGCCCGTTGGATGGGGAGAAATACCGTTTGGAGAAATACTTTCCACTTTCATAGACTCATATCAGGGGTTGTGGATGATGGAATTAAGAAGCAGATATTTTAATCACATTACAGATTCAAAAAATAATCTTTTAAAAATTCTGAATACGCGTCCTCAACTAAGTTAAAAACCCGGACTTCTTTCTTTTCAGCAAAGCCGTGTGTCAAAGCGCATGGATATATCGGAGCATGTAAAGAACCACAGTAGGGTAACCCATAAAAATCATTTGGAGCTGAATGGCCTTCAGGTTCACAAAACCGGAGGTCAAAGGTTCAAACCCGGCCCCTCGCGACAACAGTCGTTTCCTCAATAGCTCGATTTAGGTCACCAAACAGGTTGACATTTTCATGGCCATTGCTTGCGGAGGGTCTTTAGCCCTTTGAGATAAGCTTCGTATTCCAGGTTCGATTCCACTCCGTACTCCGCAAGGAGATCAATCATCTTTGAAAGCGATACCCTTGTCACAAGAGCTACATTCTTCACTTTCACAACGCCGATTTTTTGGTCTTCGATGTACCTGTTGATTGATTCGGCGTCCTCTTTGCCCGACCTTGTTACCTCCAATCTTACTTTTTCAGGAATAATAACCGTTCCCTCAAAACATCGGGCCCAACGGAATATCTCCCTTCATTCTCACACGGTCATTTTTTCTTCATTTGCAATCGCTCCTTTTACTCTTCTGAATTATAAGAGTCACGGGAACTCAGTAACCTATTATTTGAATGGCAGCATGCTACCATACAGCCCGATATGATGCTTTGGGCCTAAGATACAATACATAGCAATATAGGATGTTCTTACAATTACATTCCTGGCAGGCTCTTGGTATAGTGTAATCAAGAGAAGAGAAAATAAGAGAAAAAACGAAAAGGAGGAAAATAAAATGCTTACAAACGAGAGAGGTAACAAGATAGGAACAGGTGTCAAGCTTTTGGCGGCCCCGATTATCGGGTTGGTCTATGTGGTCTTTCTACCGTTTATCGGCATAGCGACCTTGGCAGCTGTCGCAGGCCGCAAGGTTCTGGGCGGCGTGGCCAGCGTGGCTGGCAAAACTATTTCTTTTGGATGGAAGCCCATGGAGGCGTATTTAGCAGGAAAGAAGAAAGAGAAGAAACAGGACACCAAGTAGCCGCCCGGCCGCAGGTAACCGGGTACAGCGTTCGCACAGCGCATAAAACAAATGAAAGGGTGCGGATGACACCCAATATCTAAAGAGAGGAGAGAATACAATGTATACGATGGTAGATTTTGTCACTCATGTGAAGGGAGTCGAGTATATCCTGTCTCTTCTTGCTATTGCGGCGTTCCTGGTGTTCTGGGAGATCCTGAAGCCCAGGCCTTTCAGGACCGTTGTCAACACCGGCAAGGACGATCTGGCGCATATCCGGGAGGCCGGAGGGTTGAGGAGCGTAGCGAAGAGCGTCGGCAGGATAGCAGCCGCACCGTTCATCGGTCTTGCATATATCGTGATGCTGCCGATCGGGTTCTTCGTTGTCCTTGCCGCTGCTCTGGTCAATCTTGCCGTGAAGGGAGTAGCGAGCGTCGCGGGGAAGAGTGTGACCTTTGAATGGAGGCCTGTGGAGGCGTATTTGGCAGGCAGGAAGAATAAAAAGGAAAAGGGCGGAGCCAAGAAAGGCGACGTGAAATAGGTCGCCCTGCCATTAGACGGGAAGATTCCATTATATATGAGTAGGGTTATATTTATTGTCTCCCTATATATCAAGTTACAAAAAAGCCTCACTTGCAATCATAAGTGAGGCTAAATTTTTGGCAAAAAGTATGAATCAGTTACCTCTTGTGTTACTTACTAAACTAACAAGTTTAGCTTCAGGCTCCATGACTTTTGCAAGAGACTCATAGCAAAATCTAAAAAAAGCTTTTCACAAGATTGCAAATTGGATAAAATTACAGTATCATTAAGTGAAGCGGAGTCTTTTCCTCGAAATAATTACTGGATTGAGGATTCGTGCTGGCGGGAAATAGCGCTGAAATCTACTTCTATTTTGAAGACAGAGGACGATGCGGTTCGCAAACCAAATTACTTCGCTGATCTTCATGCTTCGTTAAACAGATGATGTTCAAGTACTGTTTCGTCCCATCCGAATTCCCAAAATTTCTCCGCTTCACTATGCCGATTCTTGTCACGCCTCCGGAGTTCCTGCGTCTGAAAAGAACGTTTTGGAATTACGATTCGGCTCTGGTAATGTCCGATCCGAGATTCGCCGCACAACGTATTGTGTGAGAACCGCACATTATTTTGTTGAAAGAGGCCGCGCGGAGAAGTCGCCTTCTGCCAATGCGGGCTTCGAGGTAAACACATGGCTTTTAAGATTTTGCACAAGATTTTCCGGCTCCAACATCCCGAAACCCATTCCGATCCTGGTCTTGATCCGATGGTCCCGATGCTTCTCGTAGCTGCAGCCGTCGGCTGCATCGGTTCCCTTGCTGTTGAACTGTTCCGCACGGCGATGTACGCGATCGTCCGCCTCTATTCCTCGCAGGAACATTTGGTCGCAGCCGCACGCTCCTTGCCGGTATGGGCACGCCTTGCGGTACCGACGATCGCCGGCACCGCAAGCGGACTGGGCATGTGGGCGGGCCACCGCTGGATCAAGCGGCCGCGGGGGCCGGAATACATGGAGGCGGTGCACGTGGGCGACGGCGTGCTGCCGCTCGGACCGAATCTCGTCCGGACTGGTTCTTCGCTCCTCGGCGTGAGCGGCGGCATTACGATCGGCCGTGAAGGGACTATGATCCAGTTTGCGTCCGTGGCGTCCTCGCTTCTCGGGCGGATCTTTCATGCCGATGAATCTCACCGTAGGCTGATCGTTGCCTGCGGCGCCGCAGCCGGATTTGCGGCCGCCTATCGTGCCCCGATCGCGGGCACCCTGTTCGTCGCGGAAATCATTCTCGGCGGACTGGCCCTCCGCGAAATAAGCGCCGTTCTGGTCGCAGCCGTGATCTCCCTGCTTACTACGCAGGCGTTCTTCGCTGCCGGTCCGCTCTATATTGCGCACGCCGTGCCCCAGGTAGGATTTAACGACCTCTTTGATGCAGCCCTCGTGGGTGTGGTGGCCGGCCTGTTCGGTCCCGTGTTTCTGTGGGTGCTCCATACGACAAACCGCGGCTATCAGTCGCTGTTCACCTTTTTGCCCTTGCGCATGGGCTTGGCCGGGCTTGCTATCGGCATGTTGTCGGTTCTGAGCCCCGAGGTCTGGGGCAACGGTTTCAGTGTAATGCAGTCCTTCCTGTCAACGCATTGGGCATTGAGCGCGGTATTGGCAGTGTTCCTGCTGCGGCTGATCGCCGTAATTTATGCCAGTGCTGCAGGCATTCCCGGCGGCGTGCTCACCCCGACCTTGGTGACCGGCGCCGCCCTGGGATTGATCATCGGGAACACGATGCTGTCACCGTCGGCAGACCATTCCCAGACGCTCTGGATCCTGGTCGGCGCGGGCAGCCTGCTCGCGGCAACCACCCATGCCCCCGCGATGTCCGCCATCATGGTTTTCGAGATGACGCACAACTACCATGTGGTGCTCGCAGCCCTGCCAGCGTGCGTCATCGCCTCCGTTGTCGGCAGTCTGCTGCGTCACCAGTCAGTCTACACAGAAGCTCTAGGTTTGGAGGAACACGGCCTTGCTGCATCCGCCGCTAAGCGCAGGACAATATTACCCAGCGCTGCACCGTTTCACCTGAGGTCCTCTGCGGTCGAAGAAAAAGACATCGAAGAAAAAGACGACGAGCAGACAGAGGAAACTGATTAGGCACTCACGATAAAATGCCTCCTGGCGCAAATCCATGTGCCGCGCGTTGGGAAGTGGGCTTCAGCCCTCGGAGGTGACAGATGGTTGAGACGGCATAAAGCCACTGCAATACCGCCTCAAGCAGTCCTCGCAGAATCGAAGAGTCGGAGTTTCTGTGTTGCCGATAGCTGGCCTCCTCCGCCGCACTGCCACTACCGCAGCAGCCGCGGCGGATGCACCGAGGTATGAAGAACAAAGGGCTCATGGCCGCGACTACGGCCAAGCGATCAGACCCGCGAGCCGGTCTGTGATGTACTATTACAATAACGTTTAGCAGAAAAATTGCGTCTAAACTCTAGTGAGCGGGACCCACCACTGTATATACTGCAAAGGGTGTTTGATTAGCCACGGGTCCACTAGAGGACAATGGTCCACTATAGGGCACAACGGGCAATGGCGAGAGTGTGCCCACAATTTGTACTTGCGTAACGGCAGGTTGGGCATGAGCCCTTGTAATAAAAGGAACATCTCTCATACAAATCCACACAAGGCATCCAGCAATAATCGTTAGAATTAGTTTTGTGTACATATCGGCTTTCATAGAATCTCCTTTTTAATGTGCACGTATTGTCAAACTATTAAGCAGCGAAAGCAGAGAACATCTTAAATTTAATGAGCAAATTAATCACTGCCATTTTCCCCCTGTATGTCTCCCTTATTAGTAGTGTATCTCAAATTGGCTAAAAGTCCAGTTCGCGCTGAACCAAAACACTTGAAAGTTCGATCCGCTTGCTCGCAAATCTCGCTTGCTTTGCATTAACCTCTCATCATCAGATAATAGCTGCCCTCAAATCAACGCTCCGCCTGTTAAATAAAAGAGGGGAATTCACTCATGGATGGGTCAGACTTATTTTGTGATAAAATCATTTTGATGATAGGAATGGGAAATCGACATGATAACGTATAGGCCGCTGCTTATTATTCTGTTCCTTACACTAAACGAATAGTGGTCATTTGAGGGAGGGAGTTTAAATCCATTCAATGCCCATGACGATGAACATGTCTTTTCCAATCGCCCTCTATTTCAGTTAGAGGCATATTGAGTTTTTAAATCGTAGAAAACATATTTGAATTTATTTGCGTATGCTTGATTTCTCATTCCTGATAAGAATTTTGTTTCACCCAAATTATAGATCTGAGCAATATCTTCATACGATACGTCAGGATACTTATTGAAAAGATACTTGATAAAACGTATTCCTGCGATGATATTATTTTCAGCGTGATATAAATCGGTCTTTTTCTGAATCTTCTTGTTGAATTTTCGTCCGGTATCGAATGTCAACTGCATGACACCACGACTTATCCAGGTTTCTTTGGTTAATAGTTTTTTTGGGTTATTGAAAGCTTTCGTCTTGTAAACACTTTCAATTTGAGCAATCGCGTCGCAAAAATCTGCATCAACATGCATGACTCCTGCATAAAATCGAACCAACTCCCTGTTTTTTTCCCGTTCCTTGTCCGCAGAAAAAACTATGGTGCTTAACATCATCAATAAACTGATATATGCTATTATTTTCATTTGCGCCACCCCTTTCGTTCGAGATAACTGCCCTCAATCGCTTAAGGTCAAGAGAGTTGACCGGGTGCATTTTCAGTTTCTCGAAAATTTCTTC
The DNA here is from genome assembly GCA_963826885.1 of Nitrospirota bacterium. GTDB lineage: Bacteria > Nitrospirota > UBA9217 > UBA9217 > UBA9217 > JAJYKN01. The sequence continues at coordinate 622,157 of CAWGYL010000003.1, forward strand.
TGACTGTTGAACTTTGCCGGTTATGCGATGGTTCCAGAAAAAAGACTGCGAATTAGTAGAGAGTCTATTTCCCCCACAAATTACGAGTCGTCGCAATCCTGGCAGGTGGGATTGTCATTTAGAATATATACGTATTTAGTATTAATAAAGCAAGAATAGTGCCGACTTCGTGGCAGAATAAGGCGGGTGGCTGCAAAGCAGCCGTTAATTGCTTTAATTCATTTATTTTTTAATAACTTATAAGCCGGTTATCGTCAAAAGATGCGGAGCTTTGATACGTTCTATTTTGTTTCATGCATGGATTACCATTAAAAATCACTGGGCATTGCAAAAAGTGGGACCAAAGTATACAGCGGAATAGCAGGATTCTAAACACAATATCGCGGTGTATCCATGCGATACAGAATATTGCCATCGTTATTCACATAGTTATATATAACGTGTGTCAAATATATACAAAAAATAACAAATTGCCGCGCATAGGACAGAAAAAATTTGAGTACTACAGTCAGAATTCGACCGTTTAGTTGTCAAATGAAAATTGAAATTTGATGCAATGTTCATCTGTCAGACGAAGCGGGACACTACCTGTTGATCAGACACTGCTGAAATGCGTGAAGACATCCCTTTTGTGAGAATTGAATACGTACTGGGATGGAAGCGATGGATGGGTAGACCAAAGGATTTGGAAGATATCAGATTGATCGAAGAATACATGAAGCTTAATCAGAGTAAGGAATTTCGAAGCCTTGGCACTATTTCAGATGTACGTCCTCTTCAGGCATCCCTAATCAGCCTCCCGGCAGGAAGAAGAACAGCGCGCCAATCAGGGCATATAGGATCAACAACTGGAGGCCGTTGAGCCAGTTGGTTTCCCCATCGCTGGACGTAAGGCTCACCAGGACCGCGCAGCCGAACAGTGATACCAGCTCAGCGTTGCTGAAGTGAAGGTCCACCGGATGACCGAACAGCCGGGACGCGAACACAAGCACTGGCACCACCATCAGGATGATCTGGGTACCCGCGCTCATGCCGATCTCATAAGCAAGTTCCATCTTGTTCTTGAGTGCCGCCTGGATAGCGCTCCATATGGCCGAGACGTTGCCAATGGTCCCGATTACGACGATTCCGATGAATAGATCGGACAGGCCGAAGGCGGATTTCACCGTATCCACTGACTCGGCCACGAAATCCGAGAGGAAGGCAATCAACACGCTGGACAGGGCCAGAACGCCTATGGCTGCTAGCGTTGCGGGGCCAAATTTCGAAGCAGCCTCGTCGTCCGGTTTCGCCACTGACGGATGGCGGGCGGCATTGGATCGGGACCGGGTGAATATAAATACTAAAGACGCGATGTACATTAGCAGCAGCAAGGCTGCCACACATAGCGAAATCTGCCCGGCAGAGTTGGCGCTGGATTTAGTCGAGGGGGCCACGGCGCCGATATACAGGCTCGGCAGGAACATGGCGAGCGACGCTAGGATCAGGTTGTTGCAGGCATCGCTGGCAGGCTGTGCCGGAAATTTCACGGTGCCGTACTTGAGGCCTGCCACCAGCATCGCCGCGCCAATCACGATCAGCACATTGCCGATGATGGCTCCGACCCAGGCGGCCTTCGCCAGCTCGCCGAGCCCCTTGGAAACTGCGATGAGGCCAAAGATGAGTTCCGGCAGATTGCTGAACGCAGCATTCATCATGCCACCCCACGTGGGCCCCACCACTTCGTCCAGTCTGTCGGTGGCATTGCCAATCCAGGCTGAACAGACCACCATCGCCAGAGAGGCCACTATGAACAGCCACAACTCATTGTGCAGGGCCGGGACATACCCCATGAGGAAGGAGATAGGGATGAAGATTGCCAGCCAATTGATGCTGGGCTTTAGAAAGCTGCGGAGGGTCGATTCGTTCATGGAGGCTTGCCTCGTTTTGATAACTAAATTATATCGAACATGAACAGTTATTTCAATTTTTATCGGGTATTCTATAGCCACCCAAATGGGTCAGGGAACTGTTGCGAGATAAGAGGATACACACTTCAGAAGGCATTCGTGATGAGGAAAGGGATGCCAATGACGAGAACCTTATTCATTTCAATTGGCTGGGGGCAAGATCTTCTAAAAGGCTTCTGGGGAAACAGAACAGGGAGAAAGCCGATCAGCATCCCATTGAAAAGGCCGGATAGCACTTGCGCATGCACGTATCCGAAGATATCTTTACCGGGAAGTCTGCGGACAAGTCTTCACCCACGGCGCGATGATCTGGCTGGAGATTTTGACGGCCGTGAACGACGCTAGGGATTTAATGACTGCTGCACTACTATTACATGTGCTTATGATAAGATAGTAAGAAAGGTCTCCCATTGGTTTCTTGGAATTGGGAAATAACAATTGAGATAGCTGCAACGAAAGTCAAAGTTTGCGGTCAAGTGAATTGTTTATGGCGCAAAGACTGCTTGGAGGGCAGTCTCAAGTCGGATTAACGATCCTCTCCATCTGACTGCTATGGGGCTTAGTCCACAGTTTAGAATAATATTGAGGAGTCGAACAATGACTAACACGTTAACAACGGTACTCGAGAAAGTTCAGGACGGTCTTGGACAGGGCGGCGTTTTAGATCAGATCGATAAACTTTTTCGTAAGCAACAAAGAATCAATTTGTTTGAAAAACTCGAAAAGATCGATAATAAAGAGGTAGATAATTTTCCAGTCGTTCTTTATAAGAGCATAATGCCAAACGGGAAAAAACAGCCTGCCTTATTGCGTTTTAACCTTCCGTCTTGGAAAGATCACGACGAAATCTTTTGGCATTCGCTCGGTGATTATATTATTCTCGCAATGCACCGAGTGACAGATGTCGAATTCGATAGCACCAGAGGCCGGATAAAGGTTAAATATTTTCCCAAGATAAAAGGCCGGATAAAGCATCCGGAAGACATCAGGGTGATCATCCAAAAAATTGCTTATCTTGTGGATACAGAAGGTTTGCCGACTGACTTCACTCGCTTCCGAAGCATGACAGAACGACGTGATAGCTTGGGCGAGATGAGCAAAGAACAGGCCGCACTTGTCGGCGTGGCGTTAAAGCTTATCCAAATACCTTAGCAGCAATTTATATGCTGAAAACCTCGTAGTCCCCGTAAAGGGCCGTCGAATGCTTGATCATCATGCTCCATTAAAAAATCTGATGACAGTTTCGACTTTTTCGAACTACGCAGTTGTAGGATGCATTTAGAAAGAGACATTTCTCGCGCATTCTTTGTGATATTTCCAGGTATCAAAGAACAACAATGTTCCCAAGATATATCGTCCATTATTCACTCAGGAGGTGGCAAGATGGGTTATCTCGACAATATGAGCTGGGAGAAGATCAAGAAAGATCTACAGAACGAGCTGGAAAAGGGCATTGGTGTGATAAAGAACGGAGCCGTCGTCATACAGAAAAAGGCGGAGGAGTTGACAGAGGAGGGCAAGCGTCAATACAAAATGTTGTCGACAAAGGCCAGAATTCACGAGGCTATGCGCGATCTGGGCGTTAAAGTGTATATGCTGATGAATGGCGCGAGGATCAAGAATCCTGCGCTCGACGCTGGTGTAAAAGACATCACTGCCCGCATCAAAAGCCTTGAAGCAGAGCTTACCAAGCTCGAAGGTAAGGCGGACGCTTCGTCGGTCCGTGCTGCTCCCAAGTCCAAAGCCGCTGCAAGCGCGAAAGCACGGAGGAAATTGAGTGTTACACCTCGGCCCAAGTCAACACGAAGAGTGAAAATAAAAAGCACAAAATGAAAAGGAATTGGACGGCTGCAAGCTACACTCGACAAGGGGTAGTCAGGGATTTTGTTAACGTGAAATTGTACAGCAAGGATGATTCTCTGATTTCGTTTGCCAGGCGGTCAGAGATGTTCTGCAATAGGCCCTTCATAGGATTACTTAGGAATTGCCGATTAATTTTATAACGATGCTTCTAACAATGCGTATCTTTCAATGTCATAACATATGCAGAAAGGTTCGGCAGAAGTGCACTGCCCAACCCACGGATGGCTATGGAATTCTTTTTTCCATTCAGCCTTGCAATCGCCAAGCTGCTGGCCACAGACTATGTCTCCAGCCGCCTAAAGGTCAAGACAGAGTATGAGTCCGTGAAACGGATTCTCGCACTGTTCACCGCGCAGATCGTCAAGATTATGGTGAATGTGCTTCTCTTGCTGATTGCCGTCTATGGGTCCGGATGGTTCTTAAAGCGCGGCATGAGTGTTCTGGTCATCTGCTCCGTATACATGGCGTCGGTTGTCGAAGGCCTTGTGCGACTGCTCCGGGGACTGCCCGACCTCCTTTCGCTAATCTTCGTTCACCACGGCAATCCACGCTCTTTTATCAGCAGTCGGGTGCAGCGGGAGGTGTACCGGCGGCTCGGCGAGGCTGATGCCCGGAGTTCAATATTCAGGCGACTTTTCAAGCAGATCATGCTCCATTCGAATGAAAAGATCTCGCGCGAGGTGGCGCAAAAGGCCACTTCAGCGATCTGGGGCCGGGTAGTCGGGCGGTTCATGGCGACGACAATGGCCCTTGTCGTGTATATCGTCTTTTTCCGGTTTCTAGTCGCACCCTATCTCATCACCCAATACACAAAGCTCACGGTCTGGCAGGCACTGCTCTATCCGATCGCCTACTCTTCGGATTACTTCTTCGGCACCTCCTTCGTGAAGTACGTGTACTCCATCCGGTTTCGGCTGTTCGGCTGAAAGGGTCCCCAGTACTTCGGGGCAGGATAGCGGAGAAATAAACAGGAAACTGCGAGATGGGTGCCGAGGACTGATAAAAGGGATTGAGCACGCGGGGAGATGCGGAGCACGCTGCCGACGGACCAGCCATCCAATTCGCGGGTTTTCCCACGTTCAGATCGGACCGCGTCTCGCACACCCTATCCCGCCATGATTGAACCTTCCATGCATGTGGAAATGTGCCATGTGAGGCGTTCTTTTATCTGTTCGATCGAGCTCTTTTGTGCCGACATCCACAGCAGCTGGGAAAGTCCGATTATGGTATTTACCGGAGACCGAAGTTCACGGGGAACGCTGAAAAGTACCCACAAATGAAGCCGTCTCGGGCGGCATCAGCCAAATTTCCGAATGACGAAGCTTTAGAGTCGATCCGATGTTCGATCAGCCGGCTAGGCGGCCATCCTGGGTTTCGGGATTGCGGCGCTCGCTACATCCTTTACGCCTTCTACTACACCGACCAGCATATCCTTGACCGCTTTGACCGCTGTGTTGCCGATGGTCGATGCGGCGTCAATGGCGCCTGTTACGGCGACTTTGGCCACCTCCTCGACGTTCCCGCCGACTTCCCTTGTTGCCTCGATAACGCCGTCAACGGCTCGTCTGGCCACCATCGCCACATCCGCGCCGACTTCCGCGGCCCCTTTCACAGCGCCCTTGACTATGGACCCTGCAATGGAGACTACATCGCCGCCCACGTCGCTAACACCCATAATTATGCCTTTCGCCACGCTCTTAGTGCTCAGGATCAGCCCTGTGCCGACCTCTTCTGTGGCTTGAATGGCTCCTTTCATCACATCCTTGGTGACCCCGATCGCTTCGATTGCGACAACGTTCGTTGCGCGAAGCGTGTTTGATACGGTGTTCCGCACCAAGCTCACAATTTCCGCCTCAATCTCATTGATCCCCTTGAGACTGCTGATAACGCCTTCCATCACTGTTGTCCCTGCTTTGCCGATTTCCTCCACCGGCGTCGGGTTGTCGGTTGCCTCTGTTTTGCTGGCTGTCTGTTTTTTCACCATATCTAGTCCTCCTTTTAAGAAGGTATCTTCCTTCGTTGTCTTATTGCGCGGCCGAAATTTCACAGCCGCTTCCCTAGTGTGTTTTGTTTGATTCACATGTCCTGTCATTGATTAAATAAGCCGTTTTATCCTTACAATCATAACTAATTTTCAGTCCAGTATCCAACCATCGAGGTCATGGAATTCCGCGACGCGACGACTTCTTATTCCAACTATATCAGATTGCGTGTTGATTTAGAGTAACCTTAGGCATGTAATGAAAAATTACTGATCTTTAGTTGTACGTACGGCACCTCGGTAAGCTGGCACGTCTGCACTAGCGCCAACGGGAACGGAGGTGTGGCCAATTATGTTCAGAAAGCTGCAAACTCCATCGGCTATGTGGCGTTCGCCTATGCAAAACAGAACAATCTTATCTATACGATGCTCAAGAACAGCGCGGGCCAATTTGTCGAGCCAAGCTTTGAGAGCTTCGAAGACGCCGCTTCGACTGCGAAGCAACTTCTTCCTGAAGATGTTGACGGCTGCACTTATTGGAAGTTGCACTTTTCATGTAGAATTCGATAGTATCGAGGAGAAGAACTTAGAATTCTGAAAAATAATTTAACGTCATAAATCAACGGATTGTAATGCGATGGCATTATAACTTTCATTCAGCAAGATAGTTTGTATTTTTTGAATGCCGACATCGAGTGTCCGGAACCCAAAAACATTTCTCCAGTAGAGCGAGTCAAGTGCTACCATCTTCGTTGCCCCGAAAACGTCGGGAGCTTACAGCTCCTGGCGCGTTGGCCTGAAAAGGATTTCGTTCACGTCCATATCCTCAGGCTGACTCATGGCGAAAGCTACTGCCCGCGCGAACGATTCGGCGGGAAGCGCAACCTCCTGAACAAACTTGCGGACATTCTCGGCGACGTCCGGCTCGGTAATGCTGTTCGGCAGCTCCGTGGCCAGTGCACCAGGTGAGATCACCGTTGTGCGGATGTTGTAGGGCTTCACTTCCTGCCGCAGCCCCTCTGAGATGACTAGCACCGCAGTCTTGGTAGCGGCGTACACGGCACTACCGGGGCGTACCTTGTGACCTGCCACAGATGAGACATTAATAAAGTGCCCGGATTTCTGCTGTTTCATATACGGCAACGCCGCAGCAATGCCGTACAGCACACCCTTGAGGTTCACATCGATCGTCCGGTCCCAGTCGTCGATCTTGAGGCGTTCGAGCGGAGAGTGGGGCATCAAACCGGCATTATTGATCATGACATCGATCCGACCGAAGGTTTTTACCGCTTCATCGACCAGTCGCTTTACCTGGTTGACCTCGGTGACGTCCGTCTGGATAGCGAGCGCCTTGCCGCCTTTGCGGGTGAGTTCATCTGCCAAAGACTGTAAGCGATCGGCGCGCCGCGCGCCCAGCACAACAGTCGCTCCCCGGCTGGAGAGATACCGAGCCGTCGCCTCGCCATTCCCGCTGCTCGCACCAGTAATGACGACGACTTTCCCTTCAATGTTATTATTCATCATTCTACGACTCCCTTCTATCGGTCAAGTATTGCGAGGATTGAGACACTTGCGCCGACAAGAAACAATGCGATATAGGCTGGAACAGCCGGCGTGACAAGGCCGACAAATAGCAGCGCAACCCCACCGATCACATGCAACCGCGATCGAACGCGTGGCACTTGCAACAAATACCACCCTTGTGCAGCCAGAAAAAGTATCGGCCCTCCGCCCAGCATCAGGCTCAGCGCAAACGAGGTGTGTCCCTGCGGGTGCGCGATCACCTCTTCATTCGCGACCGCCACGGCGATGAGTCCCGCGACCATTACAGTCAAAGCATTTACCGCATGGCGGCTGGCGCGGATAGGATCGCTCGTCTCTCCTAAATGTTGAATAATGAGCCGATGGGAACGCCCGAAGCTCAGCGCCCACAGAGCGACTGTTCCCGTCAGCGCGAACGTGCCAGTTGCCAGGGTCATCATCGTTATGGAGGCTTCGGCGATGGCCATGCCTGTGGTGACCACCGTTTCGCCAAGAGCGATAAGCAGGAACATGCGACAGCGTTCCAGCATATGGTCCGCGTCGAACTCGACGTTCCCGGATCGCAGACGCCGGCCGGGGATGGGATGCGCCAGCCACCTGCCGATTTGATCGATCCCGGCGGCAAGCGCCCACCACAGCACGCGGGTTTCCGGGCTCGCTGCCGCGCCCACGATCCACAAGGGTGTCGTTGCAATCACCCAGAGAAGCGTGCGGAAGTAGTGCTCTCGGAGCACCGCATCAATTGAATTTACGAGAGTCCAGACGGTGCGCCCCAGTTGGATCAGCAGAAGCGGAACGACAAATGCCCAGCCTGACGTCGTGAAAGCTCTGGTCACCGAAGCGTTCATGAACAGGCCCAGCAGCATCACCGCCAGGACCAACCACCCGGTCCGGGATTGATTAGCCCGGATCAGGGTGGCCGACCAGCTTGTAGTAAACCATACCGCGAAGATTGCCACCAGCATCACCAGCGTCTCGGTCGCGCCACGCCATGAAAGGTGGGTCAAGAGATGATGCGAGAGCTGCGATAGCGCGAACGCGAACACGAGGTCGAACAACAGCTCCAACGGAGTGACCTCATATTTTCGTTCAGACTTATCGTGATTCAGTCGGTCCGTCATATCTATATATATTCGCAATGAAGTTCTTGAAGCCGTCTTTCTGGGAGAACTAGGGCCGGTGCATGAACTATAAATTGCTGCCATCACGTTGCATGTTTACCGCGCGGTCGCGTTTTATGATCATACAGCCGCGGTAAGCCCTATTTTGCTCTGCTGCTTAAAACCTTACCTAATACATCATAGGCATTATCGGCTTCTTTCTTGCCAAACTGGCCTTCGAGAATCGATATCAGGCTCCTCATCTGTGCCTCGGTCAGACCTGTATTGAACCCGATGTTAAAATGGGACTGAAGCTGGGGATTAACTCCCTCAATAGCGGCCAGGGCAGAAATAGTTGCTATTTCTCTGCTTTGGAAATCCAGGTTGTCGCGTCCGAAGATATCTCCAAAAAGGTGTCCTTTTAAAAACGTATCAATGGCTGGAGCGAAAGTACTAAACTTCCCGGTGGTCGGCGCTCCTGTCAGCCTGGTCAGATTTTCCGTCCCGAGTTCGATGCTGCTTTTGTTTGCAGGCATGGGACTTGGTTCTTTGCCCGGCTCATCCTTGATGCCTTTCTGTTTCCGTTTTTCCAGGACGTCCATAAAGGTATTGATGCCGTTCAGGCTGCGGGGAAACCCCGCATAGGCGTACATTTGGATAAGGATTTCCTTGATCTCACTGACGGTCAAACCGGCATCGAGCCCCTCGTCCAAGGCCGTTTTCAGTTTATGCAGATGGCCGTTGGCGGTGAAGGCCGCAATGGTGACGATTCTTTCCTGTTTTGCGTTCAAGCCTTCGCTTTTCATGGTCTTGGCCTCCAAAATGGCTGCAATACCGACCGCGGAGATAAAAATGCCGGCCAGAATAACGGTGAGTTTTTTGTTCATGCTGTCACCCTTTATTTGATGAGAGGCATTTCAAACGCATAAGCTCACCTGCGGTATTGTTCGTCGCCTACCTTTTCCATCCATTCGGCGCTCTTGCCGTCGATCTGTTCAACAATGGCGATGTGAGACATGGCCGTTGTCGGCGCGGCGCCATGCCAATGCTTTTCGCCGCGTGCGATCCAGACCACGTCGCCCGGCCGGATCTCCTCGATCGGGCCTCCCCCAGCGCTGTACCAGACCGCTGCCTGCTGTCACGATCAGAGTCTGGCCCAGCGGGTGGGTATGCCATGCCGTGCGGGCTCCTGGTTCAAACGTAACTAATGCGCCAAAGATACGTGCGGGATCAGGAGCGTTGATCAAAGGATCAACTCGCACCGTTCCGGTGAAATATTCTGCCGGTCCCTTGCCGGATGGTTGTGAACCGCTTCGTTTTATCTCCATTTTATTATCTCCTTCTCTATCAACTTTATCATGCATTCAGCTATGCCTGCCGCTAAAATCGCGTCTTGCTATCTTTCGATTTATTATTCATATTTTTTTCTCCATTCTAGCTGCTCCTCACGGAGCAAGCTCACCAAAGAAATACGAAGACGTAACTCCGCCATCCATCAGAAAATCGCTTCCCGTGATAAACGCACCTTCTGGACCCATGAGAAGGGCTGCGACATTGGCAACCTCGTCTGGCGTGCCCGCCCTCCCCACGGGGCAAAGCTCAATCATGCGACGGTAACCTTCTCCGCGAGGACCGGTCAGCTCATCTTTCGCGAGTGGTGTGATAATAATCCCCGGACTAATCGCATTGATTTGCGCGCCGCGCTTACCCCATCTGACAGCTTCCGCCATCACCCGCAAAGCGTTCCCGCGTTTTGCAAGTTGATACGCATGCAGGGAATCCTTCACTTGATCAGGCTGAAGCATCGGAAGCGATAAAAGCTGATCGGCTGGGGTGGTGGCGAGAAGTTTATTTTGTTCATTCGTAAGAGCGCCCAGGCGATGACCGGATTGCGAGGCGATGACCACACCGGAACCTCCGCGCGCTATGATATTTCCAAATTCCTCAAGCACGAGCGCAGTGCCATATATATCAACCGACAAAATAGCCTTCGGCGAAGCTTGAGAGGGTGAAACTCCGGCAGCGTGGATGACTCCCGTCACATCTCCGAGTGATGCTGCCTTCTGAGCAAGGCCCTTAACTGCTTCGCGCGAGGATGCATCGACGGTCGCAGTGCTGACTTCAAATCCTGCGTTACTTAAAACTGCGGCTGCGGCGTCCGCATTCTCTTTTTTTAGATCAGCAAGCAGAATGTGTTTTCCAGCGCTCACTCTGCGTGCGATTGCGACACCTATCAACCCGGATCCTATTAAAACCGTGACACTCTTCATAACAACATCCTCGGCAAATGATCTTTTAACATAGTTTCTGTGATCACTTTATCCTTACTTTGAAACCAGGGTCTATTTTGGCTTTTCACGGTTTGTTCACCCCTAAGCTTTTTCGCACTTCAAAATTAGGCGTGATTGCAAGCTTTACGATTAAGTCTGCAACACTCATTCGTGAAACATATTTTTCCGGGTTCTTAAAGGGTTCACCTTTTTGCGTTGTCTCGTAATCAATTTCGTTTTTGTTGTTCAGCCACTCAGGTCTAATGATCGTATAATCCAACGCTGATGCTTCAACGACTGCGGCTGAATCACGATAGGGATCTAGTACTGATTTATATTTTTGCCCCGGAACCTCGTTATAGATTCCCATGGAACTGATGAAGATCAGGCGCCTGAGCCCGGTGGCGTTCATAGCCTGGACGATGCTTCGGGCCATCTGCTCCAGCGGTCCGGCCAGGTTGGCATAAACAACATCCTGACCGACCATGGCCGCTTCCAGCGCCTTCCTGTCCTGGACATCGCCCTCGATCACCTGCACTTGATCCGATGGCAGTTCCCGCAATCTCTCCGGCTGCCGCAGAAACAGCGTCAGGTGGACATCAGGGTGCTTCAGGAACAGGGCAGTGGCCAAATGGGCGATCTGACCGTTGGCGCCCAGGATCAAGACCTTAGTCATGTGGAATCTCCTTGTCTATCAATTCCATCACGCCTTCAGCGATGCCATGTCGATCACAAAACGGTACTTCACATCGCTTTTGAGCATGCGTTCATACGCTTTATTGATATCCTGGATCTTGATCACTTCAATATCGGACGTGATGCCATGCTTGCCGCAGAAGTCGAGCATCTCCTGGGTCTCGGCAATGCCTCCGATGACGGACCCTGCGACCGATCTCCGCCCCATCACCAAGGGAACAGTGCTCAGCATCGACTCCAGATCTCCCACATACCCGAGAAGCACCAGCGTGCCGTTGATCGTCAGCGTCGGCAGATAGTGGTTGAGGTCATGGACATAGGGCACGGTATCAATGATCAGATCGAAACGTCCCTGCACGGATGCCATCTGGCCTTTGTCGGTAGAAAGCACGACATTGTGGGCGCCCAGACGGCGCGCGTCCTTCTCTTTGCCCGCTGAACGGGTGAACAGCGTGACATCGGCGCCCAGCGCATTCGCAAGCTTCAGCGCCATGTGACCCAGTCCGCCGAGGCCGACAACCGCCACCTTGGTGCCCTTTTCCACCTTCCAGTGGCGAAGCGGCGACCAGGTGGTAATGCCGGCGCACAGGAGCGGCGCTGCCCCTTTCAGGTCCAGCCCATCGGGAACCTTCAGTACGAACTTATCCGAGACAACGATCTTCTCTGAATATCCGCCATAGGTCGGCATCTTGTCACGGCGGTCAAGATTGTTATAGGTGAATGTCGCGAACTCCGAGCAATACTGCTCATGTCCCTGTTCGCAGGCTGAGCACTTCTGACACGAATCGACCATGCAGCCGACACCGACATGATCGCCCGGTTTGAAACGCTTAACATCCTTTCCGACGCTTGTTACGCGGCCGATGATCTCATGGCCGGGCACGACCGGGTACGTCGTGGGAAACCAGCTCGCCCAGTCATTGCGGACGGTATGCAGGTCAGAATGGCATACGCCGCAGTAGAGTATCTCGATAGCCACGTCGTCAGGCCGCTGATCGCGGCGTTCAAAGCGAAATGGCGCTAAGGCATCCTTGGCGGACTGTGCCGCGTAGCCTCGTACATTCATTGTCATGGTCTTATCCTCCTTGGGTTTACCGGTTAGAGACCGGTCCTTTTTTCAAGTGCTTCGGGGTACCGATCCCCTTGGATCGTGATCTTTGAGGCAACGCTATCGATTTCTAGCAAATCTTGAGACGTAAGTTCTACTACGCCAGCTCCGATGTTCTCGTCAAGGCGCGATAGTTTTGTGGTGCCCGGGATCGGAACTATCCACGGCTTCTGCGCAAGCAGCCAGGCGAGCGCTATCTGCGCAGGCGTCGCCTTCTTCCGCTCTGCGATCTTCATAAGCAGGTCGACCAGGGCCTGATTCGCTTTCCGGGCTTCCGGCGTAAAGCGAGGTACGATGTTGCGGAAGTCGGTTTTGACAAACTCCGTCTTCTCATCGATCTTTCCGGTGAGGAAGCCTTTGCCAAGAGGACTGAAGGGAACGAGACCGATCCCGAGCTCCTCCAGCGTCGGCAGCAATTCCGCTTCAGGCCTTCGCCACCACAGCGAGTATTCGCTCTGGACAGCAGTAACCGGCTGGACTGCGTGAGCCCGACGGATCGTTTTCACCCCTGGTTCAGAAAGACCGAAGTGCTTGACTTTGCCCTCCCGGATCAAGTCTTTCACCGTTCCTGCCACCTCTTCTATCGGCACATTCGTGTCAACGCGATGCTGATAGTAGAGATCGATGGCATCGACCCTGAGCCGCTTGAGCGAGCCTTCGAGGCTCTGCCTGATGCCCTCGGGCCGGCTGTCTTGGACCTGCTTCCGTCGGGCCCCATCTTGATCCCGAACTTGGTGGCGATAGCCACTTTCCCACGGAAGGGAGCGAGGGCTTCGCCCACAAGCTCTTCATTCGTGAATGGGCCATAAATCTCAGCGGTGTCAAAGAATGTGACGCCGCGTTCCACAGCCTTACGTATAAGAACGATCATCTCCTGCTTGTCTGCGGGCGGACCGTAGGCTATGCTCATTCCCATACAGCCGAGCCCGAGAGCCGAAACCTCCAGGCCACTTTTCCCTAATTTACGCTTTTGCATTTGTTTCTCCTTTCACTATTTAAGACTAAATTATGACGTAAGCTGTGCTCCATCTGTTTGTACCCTTTATTTGATGATCATATCCTACCCCTGAAAAAACAAAGCAGGTAGACCAATCCTGTTCATTTCTTGCCTGATCCTCCGAAATCTTCCATAATTGGGTTGACAGATAAGTGGCGTCTGGTAGTATAAGATCAGGAGGATCCATGAGAAAGCAGGCCGTGAAGCAGGAAAATGAGAATAACAGCATGGAAAATGCGCTCGAGGCTTTGGGAAGAGCATTGCCCGATGGACCGATAAAGGCGACCGAGTCGTGACCGCGATCCCGGGCTTGACGTTTTTCGGCGGGACGAACCGACCCAGCCCACGGGCGTCATGTATGAACCGCGCATTTGCGTGATCGCGCAAGGGGCTAAGCGCGTGATGCTCGGAGACGACACTTATGTGTATGACGCGCAGCATTTTTTGATCACTTCCGTGGATCTGCCCACGGTTGTGCAGATTATCAAAGCGAGCCGGGAGAAGCCCTGCCTAGGACTCATCTTGAAACTTGATCAGCGCGAGATTTCGCAGCTGATGGTGGACAGCAATCTTCCGTCGCCGCGTGCGCAGCAATCGAGCCGTGGTATGGCGACCGGCGAGGTTACGTTGCCACTGCTCTCCGCTTTTCAACGGTTGATCGACCTGCTTGATGAACCGAAGGACATCCCGATCCTTGCGCCGATCATCCAGCGGGAAATTTTTTACCGTTTACTTGTGGGCGATCAGGGTGCGCGTCTGCGCCAGATGGCGTCGGCGGGAAGCCAGAGTCAGCAGATAGCGCGGGCAATCGATTGGTTGAAGGGGAACTTCACTCAGCCGTTGCGCATCGACGACCTCGCAGCGCAGGTCAATATGAGTACATCGACCTTCCACCATCATTTCCGGGCAGTGACGGCCATGAGCCCGTCTGCAGTACCAGAAATGGCTGCGTTTAAACGAAGCGCGACGGTTGATGCTGACCGAGAATCTGGATGCGGCAACCGCGGCGTTTCAGGTCGGCTATGAGAGCCCTTCCCAATTCAGCCGCGAGTACAGTCGCTTGTTCGGCGCACCACCGTTACGTGACATCACTTATTTGCGACAGATAGCTGAAACCGAGAACACGGGGGAGATTGCAGTCGCAGCACCACACTAAAGTCGCTTATATGGGCCAGCGATCTCGCCTTTTTTTTGAGGTGAAAGTTACAGTGCATGATTCAAGTTGAATATGCTGATAGTTTCAAACAATGAGAACTACATAGTAGTAGGTGAAGGCGGGATAGCTAGAATTGTTAGCAACGTGAATAATTCTGTTTGAATTATGGATATTATGATATAGTTTTTCTAGCAACAAGAACTTCCGAAGCATTGGAGTTGCCATTCTTAGAAACAATCAAAACTTCATTCTGTATTTTTGGACGCCCCATGAACTCTTTTGCTGTCGTTGATATTCTGATATCAGTCATATTCTCTTTCAAAACAACATTTCTGTATTGACTCACCTCCATTGAAAGTTACAGACCGCTAGAATTGCTTTTAATGGAAAAGTGTTACCCAATTTATTCTGATTCTGGTATCATAAACTCCTAGCGTGCACACTTTCCAACTGGCATGTATGCATGATACTAGCAGTATTTCGTGACAGTCTCAAATATCTGCGCTTACACATTAGTAGGTGAGTCGAGTTTCGTATAATATTAGAGAAGGTGAGACGATATAGTAATCGTTTTTGATAATGGTGACAAACTGTGGGATGAAGTGAAAATTGTTAATCGCGCAAATAGTATAGGTAGTGAAATATTATCTATATGGAGGGCGCCTATTTCGACTCTAGCACCTGTACAGTGACTTAATACCGCTTCCACTCTATGATCGTATCTACAATGAGATATTGTTTCTTGTCCAATATCTCAATGTTCTGGCATATAGGGAATAGTTGTGCTAAAAGTATTGATTCATCATGACGACGTCTTTCTCTTATTTATGAGACAGTGTAAATGTCTTCTTCCCATACCATTGATTTTTGCGCTTCGTCAAGAACATTAATATTTCACTCTGGATATGAACTTTGAAACAGGGAGGAACATGAGCCAGAATTCTAGTGAGTACTTTAGAGTTTATTGTTGCGATTGGATTTATGGGTTTGGCCAGACTCTCGTCATTACCACAAGTCAGCAAGATATAAATGAAAGAAACATCATCGCAGCAGAAACATTTGTTCTTGCATTTGATAATATAGATAATTCAGTAAAGGGTTTCAAATCGAAAGCAATCAAATATGAAGCAATGCCGGAAGATAAAAATCTTGTTAATATTGATGCGCTTTATATGGAACAAGAGGCGCTTCGGCAGGCAAAAAATATTATTTTCGGATTTCAATGGGATGAATATAACAGGACACAAGACAAGGGCTATATAGATAGAGGTTTTATGCTTAAATCTTGTGATAAAACAGAACTGATAAGAATCACTGGTTGCGAGGCCCAGTTAAAATGGATACAAAGTCACACGAAATCTGAACAACTGAAAAACTATATTTCTGTCCTTCTTGGTCAAAAATAGTCATACGCGATATAGAATGAGCTTTTGTTTCATGACCCGAAGGAACGAAGAATAATAAGGAGATACTGGGTAATGAAAGTTACCGCGAATTTGATGATAACCTTTATCCTGCTCGGCGCATTAGCGTTTATTCCTAGCGCTTGCAACGGAGGAGGGAACGGAGCTTTTGGTAGCAGTGGTACTTTCACCATAACTTACAACGGTAATGGAAATACCCGCGGCAGCATCCCCGTTGATTCAAACGAGTACGTGCAGGGACAGGTCGTCTCGGTATTGGGTAATCCGGGCAATCTGGCCTGTAACAATTACTCATTTGCAGGCTGGAATACGCAGGCAGACGGGTCTGGAACGACCTATTCGCAGACGCAAACTTTCATAATGGGCCAGTCAAATGTTACTCTGTACGCGATATGGACTGCCAGCCCCACCTATACCGTAACCTACAGCGGTAATGGAAATACCAGCGGCAGCGTCCCGAGTGACACGACCAATTACGAGCAGGGTCAAACCGTCATGGTTCTCGGCAATACGGGCAATCTTGCTAATTTTGGATATTCCTTCACAGGTTGGAACACCCGGGCAAATGGTTCAGGAATGGCCTTTACACAGGCACAGACCCTCATAATGGGCCAGTCCAATGTTACCCTGTACGCGATGTGGACTGCCAGCCCCACCTATACCGTAACCTACAGCGGTAATGGAAATACCAGCGGCAGCGTCCCGAGTGACACGACCAATTACGAGCAGGGTCAAACCGTCACGGTTCTTGGCAATACGGGCAATCTTGCTTATACAGGATTTATTTTCGCGGGCTGGAACACCCAGGTGGACGGTTCAGGAACGGCCTATGCACAGGCACAGACCTTCACAATGGGTTCATCCAATGTTACCCTGTACGCGATGTGGTCAACTGCCCTTCCAACTCCCACGAACGTACAAGCAATAGCAGGAAATGCGCAGGTAAGCTTAAATTGGACGGCATCAAGCGGCGCAACATCGTATGATGTCTATTATTCCCTGTCATCTAACATATCTGTAACAAGTTATTCATATTTCATTACATCGGCTGCAACTTCAACCGTTGTATCGGGGCTTGAGAACGGGGCAACATATTATTTTATTGTAACTGCCAGGTATGGTACGGTAACGAGTAATGCGTCTATCGCGGTATCAGTGACTCCCTTGGAGCTTGTTTCTCCCGGACAGTGGACATGGATAAGCGGGGCTGACATAATAAACCAATCCGGTATCTATGGCTTAATGGGCACGGCTGCTGCATCCAATATCCCGGGTGCACGAAGCAGTGCCACTTCCTGGGCGGACAAGAGTGGAAACCTCTGGCTTTTCGGAGGTTCAGGTTACGATTCAACGGGCACTTATGGTTTACAGCTTAACGATTTCTGGAAGTTCGACGGGGCAAACTGGACATGGATGGGCGGATCCAACGTTACAGGACAGAATGGTATCTACGGCACCAAGGGGACGGGAGTTCCCGCTACTATCCCGGGCGCGCGTAATTCGGCTGTTTCCTGGATAGACAATAGTGGCAATTTTTGGCTTTTTGGAGGTTATGGACTTGGCAGCCCGGGATCATCATCCGGGAACCTTAATGACCTTTGGAAATTCGATGGAACCTACTGGATCTGGATCAGTGGATCCGCCACAGCAAATCAGGGTGGCATATACGGCACTATAGGCATAGCTGTCCCGTCTAATATCCCAGGCGCGAGAAACGGTGCAGTCTCCTGGATAGACAATAGTGGGAACCTATGGCTCTTCGGCGGTTCAGGCTATGATTCACAAAATACATTTTTTTATCTGAACGACTTGTGGAAATTCGACGGCACCAACTGGACATGGGTAAGCGGCAATAACCTCGCAGGGCAATCTGGCAATTACGGCATGAATGGTACTGCTTCGCTGTCCAATGTACCGGGATCACGCACCAGTGCCGTATCCTGGATAGATGGCAACGGCAATCTCTGGCTTTTTGGTGGCTATGGGTTTGATTCCACAGGCACAACTGGCTACCTTAACGATCTTTGGAAATTTGATGGGACAAATTGGACCTGGGCAGGCGGCTCCAGCATTGCTGACCAAATCGGAATCTACGGCACAAAAAATATTGCTGCAGGAGCCAATATCCCCGGGGCGCGCATAAGTGCTGTTTCATGGACAGACAAGAGCGGAAATTTCTGGCTTTTTGGAGGCTTTGGATATGATTCTACTGTCGCATACGGTGATCTTAACGATCTCTGGAAGTTTGATGGTGCCAATTGGACTTGGGTAAGCGGCTCTAACCATATTGGCCAATCTGGAATTTACGGCACAAAGGGCACGGCTGGCTTGTCGAATATTCCAGGCGGACGCGTTACTAGCGTTTCCTGGACAGACAAAAATGGCAATTTCTGGCTCTTCGGCGGTATGGGTTTTGATTCCACTGGTGCAATGAATACGCTCGGCGATCTCTGGCAATATCAACCGTGACCGTCACCAGGGCTCCACACTATGACAACCCCCGTTGCAATTTGTACCATCAAACCGGATGAAGCTGGCAATTGTCGATGATGCTACCAATGCCGACATGGGTGATGTAAGCGTTTTAAAATGCACCGCGGAGAGCAGCGTTGTATCGTGGCAATCGGTGCAGTAAAGCTTTGGCTGAGGGCCATTGTTAGGGTCAAAAAGATGCAATTCATGCTGCCCCGATCCGTAGTTATTCGCCTCCGTCACGTCTGGATACATTTCATATACATGGCAGACCTCGCATTGGGTGCTGATAGTAATGCTTCCCCCGCTCCATGTCGGGGTCGTATCTAACGTGGATACGGGCGGGACAGCCAATGCCTGCGCCAGACTCTGCGTCCGTGAGCCTCCATGACAAGACACAAATGAACAGGTACCAGATGTCTGATCATAGAAAGCCAATCCCTCAAACGAACTGTATTTTGGTTCTATGTTTACTTCGACAATCCCATCAAAATGATATATGGTCCCGTATCCAGCGCCGGAATGGCAGGTATTACAGGAGTCAGGGAGAATAACTTGAGATGCAAAATGGCCTGTCACCGTATTGTGAGCATCCGGTGTATTTGGAGGAGAACCATGGCATGAAACGCATCCGGTCGCAGTAAACGGGAAAACTCCGTTTATATGACAGGAAACGCAGCCGGGACCACTGTTGGATATCCCGCCAAGATCGGCCCCATGACAGTAATTGTTCTGGCATGATACAGTGCCATTGGTTGCTATATAGGGTGCGTGATTCAGCAATATCTGCGACCCGGTGCCCCAGGAAACCGGATGGACCGACGTGGGGGTGCCGATATGGCAACTGGTGCAGGAGGGGCCGCTCCCGGCAACGCCGGAGAGATCAGAACCGTGGCAATTTGCGTTCGCGCACCCGCTCGTCCCGTTGCTTTGCACATAATCCGCGTGGTTCAGGGCAATGGGAACCGCCCAGTTTGCAGGATGCGGAGAGGTAGGGCCGCCGAGATGACAACTCACGCAGGATGGCCCGCTATTGGCCACGCCCCGCAGATTAGTACCGTGGCAGTAGGCATTTGCGCAGCTTTGCGTCGTATTTGCGGCGGCGTAGACTCCATGCTGCGTAAGAATGTCTGCATCCCATTGCGCGGGATGTATTGTTGTAGTACTTCCAATATGGCAGCTTGTACACGACACGCCTGAAATCCCTCCGGACAAATCAGATCCGTGGCAACTTTCACATACGGTTATATTGGACGATGCAGCGGCACTATGTCCGGCAGGAAGCCAGTCCGATGGATGGGAACCATCTGAAAATGGGGAAGAATTATTTGGTGAACTGCAGCCAGCGAGAACAAGAGAAATTATTGCCAGAACGAAAAATGATTTTTTAATGTTCGTTGTACGTACCATATTCATCCCGCTGAGCCCTCCATCATTGGAGTGTCGAATTTATAGGGCAATAATAGCATTATTACAGATAATTTACCATGCTGTCCGGCTATTTCGGTACCAGTTTCAGCAGTTCT
This sequence comes from Nitrospirota bacterium, assembly GCA_963826885.1. Taxonomy (GTDB): domain Bacteria; phylum Nitrospirota; class UBA9217; order UBA9217; family UBA9217; genus JAJYKN01. The sequence continues at coordinate 642,241 of CAWGYL010000003.1, forward strand.
CCGAAAATCGTTTCCAACTTGCAGATGGTTTCTTCCTCCTTGCTGGAACAGGGTTCTCGCAAATTCTATTATCCAACAATCGGGTATTCAGGCCATGCCTCTTTAGTTTTAACCGGACGCTATATACAAACGCGCTAAGTAATGTACAAAGTCGTTTAATATTGTGTTTTGACCAAGAGTCAAGCGTCTTCTGAACCGTAGCCCAGGAAACATCAAGATTGTCGAGCCACCGGTTGGTGGTTGATTCATATCGAATTTGACGCCATATCCTCTCCTGCATGTTCAGGGCAGGCTGATATGGCGGGAGGTACACGATTCGGAGTCTTCGATGTTTTCTTGGGAACTCCCGGATCGCATCACTCTTATGCCAGCGTGCTCGGTCAACTGCAACCTTGCAGGTGAAGTCGAGTTTCATATAATATTAGCGAAGGTGCGGAATTCATTTTGTAACATTGCATTTTGTGATAAAGTTTCTGTCAGCAACTCCTTCCTGTAGCATTGGAGTTTACATTTCACTAAACAATCAATACTTCATTCCGAATTTATTAACGCATACCCTTAAAATACCCATTCACCATTATTGACATCGTGTTGAATCGAGCTATACTCGTACTTAATCCAATATTGATTTGGAAGCACGAAATTTCTGTGTTAGCGAGCCTTGCAATAACAGGCATAGGGATGGTTCCCATCCCTATGATAATTTGTTATTTATTTAAGGAAAAAAGAAGAATATGTTTCGTCGAATTTATCACCTTATATGCCTGATCCTTATATCTGTCATCTTTACAGGCTGCATGCCAAACATCAAACTTTCCCCTACCTTCTGGGAAAACAGATCGGAATCAATTGCTATATGTTTCTGGCCATATCCACTTGAAGGAACGATGTTAAGATATGTTTCAGGAGGAATTTTCCCTGGCTATACTACACAGATAGATTCATGGGACACAGATCTGACCGCTTTTGTTAAGACATTTGACATTTCTGAATTTGATGACGTCAAGGCCATATTTTCAGAAGAGCTTACAAAACGCGGAATGCTAGTATTGCCGCTTGATGATGAAGCATTTAATTCAATTTTTAGTAAACTGCGCAGCGAAAATAGTTCAAAAGAAAAATCGCTAAATGCATACAGAAAATTAACTAGCGCAGATTATATTATGATATTTGGCGTACCAAAATGGGGTGTTCTGCAAGAGGGCTATCCTGTACTTACAAAATACTACGGTGTTCTTGTAATGAATGGCATTCTTATTGATTTACGTAATGGTGATATTAGGTGGCGTAATATTGAATACAAGAGCGTTCGCGTTGTAGGCGATTGGAAACAGCCGCCTGATTATCCTAATATCGCAAAAGCCATGCACGATGCGATAACAAGTAGAAAAACGGAGTTATATGAGTCTTTCTTCAAGTGATATAGCCGGTCTGAAATTCCGAAAATAACAAGCGCATCGACAGCGACCCGCCAAAGGAGGCGAGTCAGGCGCGCGTTCATATCTAGTTACAACCCGAATTCTTTACTCTCGCAATTTTTCTGACATTCCATGCTCGTAGGTGTAGGCCAGATAGCCAGAATTGTTAGGTAGGCTAATAATTTGGTTTGTATTATGGACATTATTATATGTTTTTTCTGGCAACATGATTTTCCTGAAGTCTGCGGTCGTGGCAATACAACCGGCAGTGCAGTCTACACGTCGAATCTTACGCTACAGACCAGTAGACTCAATTGAATAAAGAAAAAGGATTCGGACAAGACACATCAAGGACAGGCTTCGTCGGACGGCCTCTTCAATTGACTATTCCATTTTGGAATATTAATATCTTTTTCTGGATATTCCGCAAAATGAACATTATCAATTCTCTAGATTCTAAGGATAACAACAGACTGTGTGACATTCCTTTGTTATAGTCATTGACCACGCCTTCAATATATGCTACCGTTTTCCGAACCGATAATATCATGTTATACGCCAAAAAGGGAGGGGGCTGTGCAGCGGCAACACATCAAGGGCAAGATAAGAAAAGCTTTACAATTTGGCATAAGAAATAGAATTAATTCGGGCGAGACGAAACGAAGTATATTTGATGATTTGAGCTCGAAATACATTGAGCAAGAGCATCTTGCCATGCTTATTGCTGGCGTTCCTGATCCAGAAGATGTCCCGAAAATTAAAAAAGAATCTTCTTTTATATTTTATTCTCTCTGCGCCTATGCTGCAATCCACACAATTTCAATTCTTCTATTTATGGTGCCAACGATAAGAGCCAATTCAAAGCTACTATTTATTCTTCCTATGACATTTCTTTGGCCTGTTGTTGCCATAGTCTGCGCTTTGCAAGTCAAAAAATATAACGGTCCGTGGTATAGAAGCGCCGGTTGGGTGGGAATCATTCTGATCTTGAATAATTTAGCAGGAATCCTGAATGGAAAAATAAATGATCCATTCTCATTAGTAGCATCAATTGTGATTATTTTGCTGCTCGCAGCAAGTTCTTCCGTCGCTTTGAAAATCCGAAGAGACTTTTTTCCTCATTTTTCATTTTATGGCGTGAAGAAGGATAAAGGGGTATACGTTCTCGATAGACGGCAAGCTTGATAGAATAACGCGCGCCGAGGCGGCGCGTCAGGCGCGCGTTCATGTGCAGACTACGACCAGAAGATTGACAAATCGTCCTCTGCAATCAAATAGGTGATCTTTGGAGTTTAATGGTCAGCTATTTCTGCTTGAAGCTTGTGGACAAATGAACCTCCTATAGGTGATGATGTTAACGGAGACATGATATTATGACACAGACTTGGCTTTACATTTTTTATTTCTTTTTCTGTCTCGACATCACGCTAACTTTTATAGCTAGACGACATTGTCCTGCATTAAAGAATATATATTTTCAACTCAACCTGAAATATGGTTTCTTCAAGTTGTTGTTGCTCAAAGTGGCTTTTGCTTTGTTTGAAAGTTGGTCTATAATAAGTCAGGAGCTAAGCAACGGAAGAATTAAGCTGGTGATGATTTTTTACTATATACTGATAGTAAAACTATTTATAGATGTTTTGAAGGCTGTAAATAATAAACACAAGGTAAACCAATCAGAATCACAGGCTCATTGAGGTTAATGATGGCGCAACAACAGCAAATTATACTTGTAATGGCAATGGCCAGCGAGTTATTAAGGTCGTGCATAGGACCCTTTTACAACCCGAACGGCAAATAATTGCTGAATAAACCAGTGCTAGAAATACCACTGTGGAATATATATACTTGAATGGTCAGCCGCTGGCGCAAGTCGTAATGGAGATTCGTATTTCCACCCCCCCCCGAAAACTTTACCACTTCGCAGTGGATGGCAGTCGGGTAATGCGTTTATTCCCGGATAAGTTACACCTTGTATTATTGACTCTTGTCAGAAATTTGACTATATAACCTAGTAGGTGAAGTCGAGTTTCATATAATATTAGCGAACGTACAAAATTCATTTTGTATCATTGCCAGGAGAAGAGGCAACAAGACTGCAGTAGTCGCATTAGCAAGAAAATTGATAGAGATTATCTTTTACGTGCTTCGTGACCGAAAACCTTATGATGCAAGTTTGCTGCGGACGAACTAACAGAATGCGAGGGAAATAAGATCAAGAAGATCAGCTCTCACAAAGATGAACCGGGATATAGGAATCAACGGTTTGGCATAGCCCGACCATTCACCTTGGTTGAAAAAACCGGCTTGTAGAATGGGCGTGCCATCAGCATCAATAAGGTGAGACACCAATAGGGTGATCTCGAATGGGAGGATGGCTGATTCCCTAATAAATTACCGGACTGTTTGGCGAGACTGATGTGCTTAAAAGCATGATGCCATATTAGCATTTAACAAAAAATCCCAGGGCGGCAGTTGACAAACCTCTTCATGGGAGGTGAAGGTCGGAGGGCCAGAATTATTAGAAAGGTGAATAATTCTGTTTGAAGTTTTTAATCAAAAGTCCTTCTACCCATCTTTTCCCCATCCGACGTCTTGCAGTGGACCCAAGCAGACCATGCTAGCGCACGCCAAGCCGTAGCCGAAGCTGCTCAACAAGCTCTTTTGTCGCTGCCATGTCCTTTATCCTTACCGCTCCAATGACGAACCGTCCGACCGCCTCGGCGAACATATTATCGTATAAGGGATCGATCGCTTCGAGTAACACCTGGGACCCGGTGTCGTTCGACCGGATGTCCTTTCCCGACGTGGTTAAATAAGATCGGTACTGGTCCAGGGCCTTGCGCGCTGCGTCGTGGGAACTCTCCAAAACAACAAAGACCTGGATAGTCTCACCTTTCACCCTGGCTTCGGCAATGAGCCCGCGCCGGAAGAAATCATACCCGAGCAGGCTCTGGGCAACGTAGCGTTCGCTTTTCTTCACAACTGCCGGGATGAGGAAGGCTTCCAACTCCGTGGGCCGAGCAGACGTCTGTGGAAGGTTCTGCGATATGGCCCGGGCGCAGTCTTTGAGCACGGCCAGGGGCGCGCTCACGGCTCCGGTGACCTGGAGACGTACGAAATACTGGTCCTGATAGAAAAAAACCTGGGACGATGAGATAGTTCCCTCGGAGCCGATCCGCAGATCCTCATCGTCCTTTCTACGGTAGTTCGCGAACATGCCGAAGGCATCGATGAGCGAGCCCATCCTGTATACGTCGATATCGAGAGCGACCCTCGGGTCCTGCCTGTTCTCGTACCGTGCGTACGCAAGCTTTTGGAACCCGTAGGGAAAGAAGAGCTCTGATTCTCCGTCGATGCGGTCGAAAAGCGTATCCTTGTCAAAAAGCGCAACCTTGCCGTCCAGGATCCAGCCCTCCGCGCACGCAGGCACGGGGAAAAACTGTTCCATGGAAATTTCTTTTGCCATGGCTGGCATCGGTGTGATCAGCGCGTAAAACAGGACGCAGAAGAAGGTAAGCCTGAGATGCATGATAGTCCTCCGGACAGACGTAGAGTGAAGCGCTCGATCCTGTCTTATCTCGAGCATGTCCCTCGCAGCTACCCCAGCAACGCACGCGCCTGCTGCATCTTGGCCGAGATGTTCAGTCCCTTGACGCAGGACGCGCTGCATGCCGGACAGTCGAGGCACGCGGAAGCGGATGCATCCTGCGGAACCTCACGATAGGTAGAGCGCGCCAGCTCCCTGCTCCGGTAACCTTCCTCGTACATGAGTGACCGGTTGATGGTGCTGATCTCGACACCCCGGGGGCAGGATCCTTCACAGGTACCGCAGAGGTCACAGTAGAATCCTGCGATGGCCGCGTGATATCGGTCGAGGATGCGCGCGTCAGCGTTCTTGAAGGGCATGCCCATGACAGCGATGTTCTCCTTGAGCTGGGACAGGTCTTTCATGCCCGGGATGGACATGGTGATATGCTGGTTCTGGAGCACCCACTTGAGTGCTGCCTGATGCGGACTAATGGAGCCCATGGTGTCTGTCTTGTAGCCCCCCGCTAAGGTCTTCATCGCGATGATCCCCACGCCCGTCTGCGCGGCCCGCTGGATTGCTTCGCCGATTGATTTATCGCTTTCAAAATTATAGGCTACGAGACATGTGTCGAAAAACCGGTCCTTGTCGTCGACAAGCGCGTTCAGCACCTCCGGCTGGTTCTTGTGAGTAGTGACCCCGACGAACCGCACCTTGCCCTGTTCTTTGAGCCTGAGCAGCGCCTCGCGCGTTTCAGGAATGAATATCCTGTCCTTGTCCGTGAGGTTGTGGAGCTGGATCACATCGATGTGGTCTGTCTCGAGCGTCTTGAGGCTTGTCTCTACGTCGCGGATGATATCCTCCTTGGTCTTCGAGCCCGGAAGCGTCTTGGTCGCCACATACACCCTGTCGCGCCTGCCTTTCAGGGCCTTAGCCACGATCTCCTCGTTCTTGCCCTCCATGTATTTACGCGCGGTATCAACATAGTTGACGCCGTTGTCAAAGGCGATTTTTAGGACTTCCGGCTCAGGAACCAGCATGGCGCCGAAGCTTACGACCGTAATCTTGAGACCTGTCCTGCCAAGCGTCCGGTACACGGGTTGGGGAAAGGCGAAGGGACCGGCTTCCGCATAGTGCTGTACGGCCGCTGCAGCGGGACTCGACGCGATGGCAGCTGCGGCGGTCCCCACGACGCCTGCTTTCAAAAATTCTCTCCGGTTCATACCCATGTCATCCCTGTCGTTGCTCATTGATAGCCTCCTTTGCATGAAGGATTCGGAACATGCTGATACGCTGTCGCTATAAAGAAAACCTACCGTAAATGCGTAGAAATTTCAAGGGGAATAATTGGCTTGGACCATGACGGTACTATAGCTGTGAAGTGACGCAACAGGTACACCGGGCAGCATTGTGCTTTGCTGTCTGTCATCTGCAACACTTGAAAAAACAAATCCTAATCTGCTATATTTCAGAATGAAGTAAAGGATTCCAGTTGAAATATGTGCTGGTACATTCTTCCTGTATCTCGTAGCAGTTGCATTTCTTGGAAATTGTATGTTTCATGTCGTATCTTACATAATCGTGGATCCAGATGAAAGACCGATCCGTCTTCTGTTTGAGAAGGCGGACCGGATTCGCCTGTTCATCAAACTTCACTGCCGTCTTACTTTTCAAAGAGCTTCGAGTATGTTCCGTACCCGTCCTTTACCAAGTCCTCCTTGGGGATGAACCTGAGTGATGCCGAGTTCATGCAGTAGCGCAGGCCCGTCGGAGCCGGGCCGTCGTTAAATACATGACCAAGGTGCGAGTCGGCATGTTTGCTTCGTACCTCGGTTCTTGCCGAGAACAAGCTACGGTCCTCTTTCGTCACAACGTTACCGGGTTCGAGTGGCTTGGTAAAGCTCGGCCATCCGGTGCCTGAATCGTACTTGTCGAGGGAGCTGAACAGGGGCTCGCCGGAGACGATATCGACATAGATCCCCGGTTTGTGGTTGTCCCAGTATTCATTTCCGAAGGGCGGCTCTGTGCCTTCCTGTTGAGTTACATTGTACTGAATCGGGGTCAGTCTTTTTTTCAACTCTTCGCTGGTCGGCTTCATATAAACACTTGTATTAGTGTCTTCGGTTGTTTCTGTATGCATCGTGTTATCCTTTCCCCAGACCTTTGAAAGATATTGGTCGCGGCCCGAATTGTACCGATAGAATTTATATCGGATCGGGTTCTTTTTCCAGTAGTCCTGATGGTACTCCTCGGCGCGGTAAAAGGGACCGGCAGGCCGGATCTCAGTGACAATCGGTTTATCGAACCGCCCTGATCGTTCGAGGCCCTTTTTCGATTCTTCTGCCAGCCGCTTTTGTTCCTCGTTGTGATAAAAAATTGCGGACTTGTACGACGGCCCGCGGTCAACGAACTCACCGCCGGCATCAGTTGGGTCAATCTGTCTCCAGAACACATCAAGGAGCATCTTGTAGCTCACCTTCGCAGGATCGTAGGTGATCTCCACGGATTCCAGGTGGCCAGTGGTTTCGGAAGTCACATCCTCATAGGTGGGATTGATGGTATGCCCGCCGGTGTAGCCGGATACGACCTCTTTTACTCCGTCCAGTTTCTCGAAAGGTGGGGTCATGCACCAGAAGCACCCTCCCGCGAATGTTGCTTTTTCAACAGATGGCATTGTGCCTGCGTTGGTTTGGGTAACCAGGAGCGGCAGAACCAGCAATGTTCCTATCAACAATTTCACAAACATGATCAGTTCCTCTCTTTCATCTTAATTGTTTCCACATACGTTCCTGCCTTCTTCAAGGCCGTTTCCATCTCTTCGATCGTGATCACCTTCGGATCGTAATAAACAGTATCTGTCTCATGAACGTAATGAAAGCCTGTCTCGATCTTTTGAATTCCATTTAGTCCCTGGAGGGCCGCCTTGCCTTCATCGTAACAATTAACCTTGAAAATCACCTTCGACATGCCCGCCTCCTGTGCCAGAGCTACGCGGTCACCTGCGAACAGGGACTGGTATGCTGTCCTGACAGTTCCACCTACATAAGTGAGCAGTGCAATGAGAGCAATGGCGAACACCGCAATGCCTGTGGCGATGAATTTTGTCTTCATAAATACCTCCCTATAGACCTGCCTTATGAGTTTGCTTCGTTATCTGTTTTCCTCTGTGTGCCCTCTGTGGTTCCATGATCTCTCTCTCTCTGTTTGATTGAAAGATACCTCTTTAAGGTCACGAAATCATCACGACGGGATAAAATGATGGTCACGGGAATACATAGGACTAAAGACTGATTAAATTGGACAAAGGGTGCACGTTTGGCCAGTCCCGGTTAACGGGTAGGGTGAAGGTGATGGGGTTGAGGAAAACCGGCGCGAAGAACGCGCCGGAAATCTCAGAATTTCTGGCTTTTGCTAAACAGTCCGGAGGCGCCGCTGGGAGCGGGCGGCATCGCTTCAACGATCTGCGGGGTGTTGCTCCCGTCATAACAGCGCACCGTGAAGGTGTGTTTGCCCGGCTCGAACGGCCAGTCATAGCGCCAGATTACCCATGTCATTTGCGACAAAGGGGTTCTGATCTCAGCCGCCTGCCAGGGGCCGTCATCAACCCGCAATTCGACCCTCGAGATTCCGCGGGCACCCGCGTGGGCGATGCCGCCGATGGGCACCAGTTTGCGCTGGTCAGCGCTGATAATGGTCATATCGACGGCAATGGTATCGATCACGGACGTTGCCTTCATCTTTGCAACCTTGTCCCAGCCGCGGACCACCCAGTAGCCCGGTTCCCAATGGTCCATTGCCTCAATGGATTCTATCCACTTGGGCTGCTTCATCCCGTGCACGTCCGGAATGTAGACCCGCAGCGGAAAGCCGTGATCTTCAAAAAGCGGTACTCCGTCCCAAGCATAGGCCAGCATCACTCGCTCGTCGGCCATGATCGTCTCCACGGGAAGGGTTTCCCAGAATCCGTCTGCTGAACTGATTTTTAGGTGCGTGGCGCTTGACTTCAGGCCGAGGTCAGGCAGGAGTCTCTTCAGGCTGACTCCGGTCCAGCGAGTCGTTCCTATAAGATCGCCGCCCACCGGGTTGGAGATGCAGGACAGCGTGACGAACTGGTGCAAGGGATCATAGCGCCGGATATCGTCCAGAGTGAAGGACAGAGGCTTTTCGACAAGTCCTCCGATCTTAAGCCGCCACATCATGCCGTCGATCTTCGGCGGGGTCGTGTTGATGTCAATGCGGTAGTGCCGCTCCAGCGGGGTGTATTCGGGCCGTGTGCCGGGCGCAGGCTTGACAGTGGCGCCGTCATTCGGCAGGACGTGCGTTGCGGACCAGGGCATCAGGCTCGACAGTTTCATCCGGCTGTGTCGCTCTGACAGAAGACCCACCATTGCCCCGCTCACCGTGATGGTCGCAGTAAACCCCGCAAGCCGGATCAGGAATTTACGCCGGCTGACCCGCTGAACGGATGGTTGAAGTCCCGAATCCCTCTCGACGGACACACTGAGGTCGGACAGCCGCAGGTAAGCCACGCCAAACGCCATTCCCCAGGAGACAAAAACGAACAGGATCCAGAGCGCGCTAACCTCCGGCGAAGCGACGGCTGTTTTGCCAAGAAAGGAACTGATGAGCACGGCGGGAATGGCCGCGAGCAATCCGAGGAAAAAACCAGACACGTAAGCATATCGGCCGCGTAGCGCGCGCAGCACACCGAAGAAAACGGCACCGGCAACGACGCCTGTGATGAACAGGCCGCCAATCCCCATCGCCTGCTCAATAATCTTGGCGGCCACCGATGTGGGACCCAAGTGCAACCCGCGGATGGCAGCCACCATGGCGCCGATAACAAATTCGATAAACGCTCCCGGCAGTACGCGGGTCGTCCAGTCAAACACGTCAAAGGGGACGAAGGGCAGGTCCGCCAGCCGCCATCCCGCGTAAAAGATGGCGATCAATGCTGCGGTCAGCAATGCACCAACCATTGATCCCATGAAAACTCCCGGAGTGCCCCGCATCTTCATGGTATTCTCCTCTCTTTATCGCAAAGCGGATGTCCCGCACAAGTCCTGACTTATCATACAAAATCAAGAGGGAGCCATCCCCTATTGGTATGTCCCTCGGCATGTCATCCTACCTTTTCGAGGCTTCAGCTACACAGGAGTGAGAACAACGCGATAAGCTGGCCAGCAGGATATCTTTCAAGGATTATATCATATGCCCGCGTGGATAAGTACTGGCAGGTCAAAGAATCATATTGTCACATTATGTCGGAAATGAAAAAGGATACATGCAAATGCTTAAATGAAAAAGAAATTCTCGCCTATGCTGAGTATCAAGAAAAAGAAGACAAAGGGCAATTGCAATAAACATTGCAGTTTAAGAAACCCCCAGCTCCCGCTGGGGGAGAGTCATTTGACACTTTCTGAGCCATCATGGTTTTTGTTTCTCCCGGGTTTCGGTAATTTTTATGTAAGCGGATCTCGACAACATTGTTTCAGGCAATTCTCCATGGTTTTCCAAATTCTATGAAGGCTCCTCCCGCAACTCTCCCGCCCCGGGCTGGGGGTCTCGTTAATTTTACAACCAAGCCTGACGGCCTCCGGCTGAGCCGTAACATCTCCAAACGGGAGGCTGGTGTTTTGCTCGGCCTGATCAAGTACTATAAGATCGCGTTCTTTCTTTAAGGACATTCAGTCGACGTACAGCTTCATTTCATCATGCCTTCATTCATTTTCTTGCCTTTGTCCATCATCATCTGACCCTCTTGCATCATCATGTCGCCCTCTTTCATCATCATGTCGTTATCCATTTTACCTTTCTTCATCATCTTCCCGTCTTTCATCATCATCTTTCCATCTTTCATCATCATGTCGTCCTTCATCTTTTTCCCGTCCGTCTCCATCATCTTTCCATCTTTCATCATCATGTCGCCCTCTTTCATCATCGTGTCCTTATCCATCATGCCTTCCTTCAATTTTTTGCCTTCATCCATCATCATCTGCCCCTTTTTCATCATCATATCGCCCTGTTTCATCATCATGTCATTGTCCATCATCTTTTCATCCGCTTGGACGAATTTAATCCCCATTGAGAGCATCAGGACTAGAGTGGATATAATTACTGTGGCAAATACAAATATCTTTTTCATGGGAAATCCTCCTTTGATTGTATAACGAATTCTAAAACTTGTTTTCGGTTAGCCAACATAACTATTGGCAAAAACTTAAGCGGCACTCACAATTTTCCAAGCCATGACTTCGTAAAATTACTTTTTTTATATTATATATCCTCCTTTTCATTTAGGTTCATTTTCTCCTTTATTCGGTCGTTGCATTTTATTGTAATTTACTATCTGATACGCGAAATCAGGGCCATATCAGGATCTCCACTTAAAATTGAGAATACAGTTGTAACAAGTAGAACATTGATAATTTATGTGAAGTAAATATGCCTTTTGAATTTTCTGCAAAGACAAGGGTGCAGTGTATACACGCCGCACCCCTCTCTGTTTTTGAACACTGATGCCCCTTTGATTATTCAGCTTCATGTTTTAGCGCGCCGCTATGCCTTGTGCAAAAATAGAGAACCCACCAGCGACTGTGCCCAAATCTGTCAAGTTGCCGTCGCGTTCAATATGGAACATGTCTACAGTTCCATTCGTAGGGTCCAACGCATATAGAAAACGTCCATTCCCTGTTATGGACAGGTCGAGAGGCGTGTTTCCTGTGCCGGCAACACCGTTAAGTAGAGCAAGGGTTCCTTCTCTAGCCATCTCTGTATAGGCGGAAATGGAGTGGGTGCCGGGGTTGTCAGTAAAGACTTCTCCGCGCTCATTGCCGGCTATCCAGCAGGCCGCTATCTGCCCGTTGCGCACTGATCCGCTTATCACCTGCAAGGTGTCATCCGACAGAATCTTGTAAGACGAAACTGCATTAGTGCCTGCTTCAACTACCAGTAGGTGCCCCCATTGGTCAAAGATAAATCCGAAGGGGGTAACACCGTAGGACGGTGAAGTTGCAGGAGTCATGCCTGGCAATCCGTTATGGCCGACGGAGTAGACGAGAATCTTACTATCAGCTTTATCTGTTACTACCAGTGTCTCACCCTCTGGATCGAATCCCACCTGGGCAAATCCCCCGGCTCCCAACGATCGAGTGGACTTAGTGAGAGGGATCAACTTCCCCATATGGCTCAGGCTGAAACCAGTAATGTTTGGAGAGCCCCCGGCATTAAGGACGTAGACAAGGTTATGGAAGACGGTCACGCTCACGGGAAATACTCCACCAGAATCAACTTTGTCGACCAAGTCCAGCCCATCTCGCAGAACTCTGAAGACGGAAATTTCGTTACTTCCTGCATTAACAGCCACGAGCCAACTGTGGTCCTCGCTGAGCACGAGGGACCCCTGTGAACCCAGTGGATCCAACACGCTGCCGGAACCGGTCCCGCCTGTTGCTATTGAGCCTGCACTTGTCAGAATGCCCTCGTAGTCCCGTTCAAAAATAACCACTTCATTACCACCGACGGCATTGGTCATGGCATATACAGCCCCGGCTTTTTCGTCGTCTCGCGCGCCGTCTGCAAAGACTTCGACCGCCGAGATCATCAGTATCGCTGCTGTTATAACTGCTACTAACATTTTTTTATTCATTGCTTCCTCCTTGTCTTCATCGTTGAAAATTGCCTGGAGCCACGATCGCCCGATCAGTAAACTGTAATACACCAAATCCGACCTCATGTCTTCCCTTTCGCATCCCTCCTTTCGCGCATACTCATTATGACACGTGTGCAATAACACATATGAAGCTGAACGATTACTAACCCGCTATCGTTATATTCCTTTTCGTTTCCGCCGCAAACGCAGTCGACAGATATGCAATCAACGAAATGCCGGATCAAGAAACGGTGGTTTAATGCCGTAACAAAAATCAAACTGATAGCCATTTTATCTTCTTTATAGGTATATCGGTGAGTGCAGAATAGTGACTTGTTTCAAACGATTTACTTTCTAACGTGTGAAAAGTATAGCTAACGAAGGTCACGAAATCATCACGGAAGGATAAAATCTTGGTCACGAAAGAGGGTAATTCTAAAGAATGAGTTCCTCAAGTTCGATCGTGTGGGATTATGATTGAGCTTTATAAACCGGCAGGGTGAACGTAAAGGAAGTGCCAACATTGACGGTGCTATTCACTTGGATATCACTCCCGTGGAGTTCCAGTATTCTCTTGACGATGACCAGACCTAGCCCGGCACTCTCTGAACCCTTTGAACGTTCTCTCTTCAGCCGAGAAGGGCGGTCAAAAAGCTGCGTAATATCCTCCGGCCGGATGCCGGAGCCGGTATCTGAAACCCCCACTTCCATTCGTTCATCTTTAGGAACAGCACTGACGCTGATAGATCCGTCCTCCCCAGTATATCGGACGGCGTTTTCAATAAGATTTTCAAGGACGCGTTCGCATAACCCTATATCAGCGAGCGCAAGGGGAAGGGACCCCGCCGCGTTCGTGTGAAGAGTGATTTTTTTCTTCTCGGCAACGAGCTGGAACTTCTGCAGAACATCCTGAATGAGTTCGCCCAGAGAGAACGGCTCGAAGCTAACCTGAACATCGGGAGAATCCAATTTTGCGAGTTCGAAGAGTTCGGAAACGAGTTTTCCTAATTGCTCGGAACGCTTGATGGCAATCGTGAGATAGTTCTGATGTTCCTCAGGCGTCAACCCTCCTTCCTTAATGAGCAGGGTCTCGAGATAGCCCTGAAGTGAGGTCAGGGGAGTTCGAAGATCATGCGCAATATTCGCAACTAACTCCCGCCGGAGCGCATCGGCCTCTCTAAGTTCCTTTATCTGGTGAACGATGCGATCGGCCATATGCGTAAAGATCGTTCCGAGCCGGTCGATTTCATTTCTTGAGCCGGTTCGAAACTGGCTCAATAAATCAGGAGGCTCTGAGAAATCACTCTGCCGGAAGGTTTCCATGGTCGCGGTAAGACTCTGGAGCCTTTGAGTCATCCGATTGAAGAGAAGAAGCGCGGTCAGTAGGGCAAACAGCAAGACTCCTGCTATAGCCCACACACTGAGCCGGAGGATGTAGCTGCCTTGGAGCATCTGGGCGACTGTATCAAATTTCTCGCCGCCCAAGATAACGTAAACGTATCCTTGCATGCTGCCTTTCAGGGAGATTGGTGAAACGGAAAATATTTTCTTATGTGTGAGGTCGCGCGGATCGTCACCCATAATGGGTAAAGAGGATGTTCCGTTCAGCAGCTGTTTTATGGGACTTAATGATACCGTCTGCCGTTTCATCTTTCCAGGAGGCGCGGAGAACGCCAAGATGGAGCCGTTAGGATCGAGGAGATAAACCTCGATGCCGGGGTTCACGACCATCATCATGCGAAAAATCTCCTGAAGGGCTTCTTGATTGACCCGACCGTCTTTTATTAAGATTTTTTCCATCGCTAAATTCTGCGCCAGCGTACGGTTGAGCTTCTGGTTCACCTCCTGAAAATACATCTGGGTAGCGTAGAGCGTCAGCAGAATGTAAAGTACTCCTATCAGACAGAATATCCCCACGAGCACAGCAGCCAGTTTGAAGTAAAGGGTTTTAAACATAAGCTTATACCTTCAGTAATTCTTCGGGATCGGAGAACTTGTAGCCGACTCCAAAGACGCACAAAATGTGGAGGCTGAGCAGGGCTGTCTTCTATTTTGGCCCTCAGTCAGATGGTTGGTATGAGTATTGACGTCGTGTTCGTAGCCCTCATCCTCGTAACCTCGAACTAAATTCAGTAACTCTTTGCTTGTGTGAAAAGTGATTACTTCATGGCCTTCGTCCAGACCGCATATATGATTCATACGCAGTCTCTTTCATCTGTATAATCAAAGGATACCATGCAATGGTCACAAAACCATCACGGCAGGATAATATGTTGATCACAGGAAAAGGGTAGTACTAAAGCCAAAATTGGTCAGTACTGGTCGTGCGCTTATATTATAACTGAGTGTTTTAAATCTACAAGCGGAACGTGAAGGTCATTCCGACATTAACCGAACTACGGACCTCGTTTGCGGCTCTCATGGAGTTCGAGGATTTTTTTGGTGAATACAGCCGGGCGGTGTAGAGCGTGCGCAGGATGTACAGGACGCCGATCAACAAGAACAGCTTGATCGGAACGGCGGCCAGTCTGGTGAAAGGTTTTTTGGACACGATACTACCCCTTGTCCAGATCTGCTGAATCGGAAAGCTTATAGCCGACCCCCCTCACACTCAAAATGTACCGAGGTTGGGCGGGGTTTTCCTCGATTTTGGCCCTGAGGCGGTTGATATGGGAATTGACCGTGTGCTCGTAGCCCTCATATTCGTAACCCCAGACTAGATTCAGTAGCTCCTTGCGTGTATTCACCCTTCCGGGGCAATTCATAAAATGGAGCAACAGGTCAAACTCTTTAGCTGTCAACATCACAGGATTTCCCCGAAGAGTAACCTGCCGCTTTTCAACATCAACCACTAGATCGCCTGTCTGTATCGTATCGTGCGATTGATGCGCCGCCTCCGACTTAAGCACCTCCACGCGACGGAATAGTGCCTTAACCCGCGACATAAGCTCTCGAATGCCGAATGGCTTTGTCAGGTAATCGTCTGCTCCGATCTCCAGGCCGAGAACCCGGTCAATCTCGGAAGACCTGGAGGTCAGCATTAAGATGGGAATGTAGGTCGCGGCGGCTCTCAAACGTCGACAGATCTCCAGCCCGTCCATGCCTGGCAGCATCAGATCTAGAATAATCAGGTCGTGGTTTTTAGAGAGGGCTTGCTCGATACCAGCATTGCCGTCAAAGGCCAAGTTTACTTCGTATCCTGTATCCCTCAGATGAAGCTCCACAAGATGAGCGATATCTTTATCGTCTTCAATTATAAGAACTCTGCGAGGCATACTTTCTGCTCCTTCAGCATTTTTGTGCTGCTCATAATAATTAGCATATCATAAAAATTGCCAGGAAAATTTCCCGTAACCAATGACACCATATTTTGTATATGCAATCATTTGCGGATAAAGCGGCTCCGCTGATATAAATGTTTATGTGTAAGTTACAAACAGAATTTTTTGATTGTTTCAAACAACGAGAACTACACACTTGAAGGTGTAGAGCGCAATATCCAGAAAATGCAACTCTTGTGATCTACATGATGTAGTTCACGCTTATGCGGGAGGAGCTGATTTGCACAATATTATACTATTGGGGTGCTATAACCCGAAGGTCAGAGGTTGAAATCCTCTCCCCGCTACCAGACTAATCATGGGGTTGCAGTTCATACTGCAACCCCATTTTTTGATGAGGACAGCAACAGGACAGTTGCCGGACACGTCGAAATCTTCACTTCGATCTGCTTGCTCGCAAATCCCGCTTACTTTGCATTGACCTCTTATCATCAGATAATAGCTGCCCTCAAACCAACGCTCCGCCTGTTAAATAAAAGAGGGGAATTCACTCATGGATGGGTCAGACTTATTTTGTGATAAAATCATTTTGATGATAGGAATGGGAAATCGCCATGATAACGTATAGGCCGCTGCTTATTATTCTGTTCCTTGTTCCGCTGTTCGGCTCCTGTTCGAAGGACACGGAGGAGGGCAAGGTGAAGAAGCTAGTCACCAGCGTCCAGCATGCAGCCGAGGAGAAGAAGATTGGCGCGGTGCTGGATCACATCTCGAAAAGCTACCGTGACCCGCAGGGGAACGACTATAACGCAATCAAGGGGATACTGGCATTCTACTTCTTCCAGCATCAGAAGATCTTTGTTTACATACCAAACATCGATGTTGCGGTGAGCGGACCGACCGCGCAGGTAATGTTCCAGGCTGTCATGACCGGGCGCGACACGTCTGGTAATATTCTCCCCGAAGCGCTTGGTGCTTACAATTTTGAGGTACACCTGTCCAAGGAGGACAATGCTTGGAAGATCACTTCGGCCAAGTGGGAGCGTGAAGGGAAAGCCATAGCCTCGCCGCAATAATTATTTTGATTATTTATCATATTTTGAGATATTTACATTGTGACATAGCTGCCGAGTATGGACAACTTTTTGTAGTTTGCATAGATGAACTGACCGGTCAGGGTGCATGCTTCATCCTGATGCAACGTGAGCGTAACGCATCGTCGTTTTCAAACTCTTATGACCCGGTAGCTTTGAGATGCTATGCGTTTGAGGGAGCGTTATTTGAGAGAGTAAAAGTGATCGTTGCAATCAATGTTGCACCAGAATATTCATTGAAAGACCCGACAAGATAGCCTAGATCGTTACCGCTCGCTGTTCCACTTGCGGTGTATATCGTAGGGCCTGGATAAGTGATAGTAAAGTTGAAGCTTCCGTTGCCGTCAATATAACCGGCAGAAACTGATGCGGTTTCGTTAAGAGTAGCATTGTAAATGCTGCCAGTCATTGTTCCATAGTCATCAATATTAAGTGAGAATGTCCCCGACTGGCCGTTTGAATCACTCCATGTGCCCGTCCAGTTGCCTGCAAAAGAGGACACTCCAACTGAATCATTTGGCCCTCCGGTGCCACCACAGTTATAAAGAGGAATGATTAAAATCGCTAGAATGACAAGCATCACACCGTAGCTGGTTTTCATACAGTTCCCCTTTTAATATGGCTCTTTCAACGGTGTTTCAAGTTTATCTCTGATTCTTACCAAGGTCAACCGCATTTACGGAATATAAAAAAAAGTTCCCACCTGCTCAGCAGCCTATTGTTATCTTAATTTGTCAACTGGTGTGTCAGTAGAGGGGTAACGAACAGGGCAATAGAGGCCGCCCAGAGAAGATTGGATAGAACCTGGGGCGGAAGATTTTCGCTGCTGAACGATCGTGCGGAACTCCTATCTTTCAGCACTTGCATGAGAGGTCTCCCGCCGTCCGTTTGCGGCTTCATCAGGATAATGGGCTTGGGTCTCTCCGCTGCAGGGACTGTGACGAACAGGAGGAATAGGGCCGCCACCGACAACATGAAGGAATATGCAATTGGTTTCATAATTTCCCTCCTCCCTGTTAATGACGTTGTTATGTTTCTAATCCTCAGGATACCCGATCGTCTGTCCGTACAGCGGGTGTTGATGTGGTTTCAGCTTGATCTCTTTTGCAAATCCAGCCTTGTCGCAATTGTGAAACCACGAAGCGAGTCCCAGCGATGCTGATGCCAGATACACATTCTGGGCGATGAGGCCGGTATCGACGAAGTAGTATGACTTCTGAATTTCAGGATCGTGGAGCCCCGGCTCGTCAAATCCCGCTTTCTTGAATTTGTCGATATCGACCACGTAGACGAGGCGGACCGGAGCGTTTGCCCCGGCCTTTTGCTGCCCAGGCCCGATCGCCAGAGCACGCATGTCCCCGGAGGCAACCGGCGACAGCCGAAGAGACTCGGGTTCATACAGATAGGTGCCCTCCTCCATGGCGACATAGATGCATATCTCCTGCGAATTGCTGGCAGATCCCGCAGTCCTTCCCGGGCCTCCGAAAGGTCCCTTGAGCCGGTTGACGCCCTGTGCCGCCCAGAGGATGTCCGACAGAACCTGCAAAGAGATCTTCTGCCCGCCGATGGCGCGGGAAGTCCTTCTGGCCTTCAGTGCTTCGAAGACCGTCAGGCATCTGTCAAAGGCCGGTTCAGGAAGTGCGATGGGCTGGATATTTTTGCTCGGGCTCTTGTTCATGATATTCCTCCGGGTCTACGCGTTCACCAGGATGGCTTCAGCAGACGAATCTCCGATTGACCGCGAGGTTCAGAAAGGACCTTTGCTCCGTCGCCGTGGAATATCGTTTCGTCATCGTTTTCTAGTCCGCTGATGACGGTCGGGATGTATTCCGAGAGGCTGATCCCCCTGTATTTGAGATGGGCGGCATCACGTCCCTCCCTGTTCAGGCCGGTGTCGACCATGGTAGGCACGATCTCGATGACCCTGACTGATGTATCCTTGAGCTGCTGCCGCAGCACGAGGGTGTAGGCATGAATCGCGGCCTTTGTCGCGCTGTAGATGGGCGTATTAATCATCGGCATGAACCCGAGCCCTGAGCTCACGTTGATGATTGCGGCAGACAATCTTTTCATCAGGTGGCCTATGAAGAGGGCCGTCAGCTCCACCGTGGAAACGAAATTAATCGCGATCTCGTCTTCCCCTGACTTGAGTTCATCATAACCTTTCTTCAGATCGACATATCTCTGGATGCCCGCGTTGTTGACCAGGATGTCGAGGTCGGGGATACGGCGCATGACTTCCGTTGCGAGATTCTTCCTTTGCAGGCCATCCCCGACGTCACAGGGCAAAGCCGTGATCCCCGGGAACTTCTCTTCCACGGCTGCCAGCCGTTTCTTGTCGCGTCCGCAGACGATGACCTTGCTTCCGTGTCCGTGAAATGCCTCGGCAATGCCGAGACCGATGCCGCTGGTGCCTCCTGTTACGAGAACGGTTCTGCCTGATAGTTTCATGGTAGCTCCTGATCAAGAGCACGAGGGCTGATAAGGTCCTTAGCTAGTTCTCTTTTAAACCAACGGTAACAGGCTACTAAAGTCATTATCAATCCCCATCATTTCTAAATAAAGAGAGATCATGCCCCGATGATGGGTTTGGTGATTAAATATATGCAGAATGGAACCTCCGACATTTTTACTGACCGTTTCCCTTTTCGTATTCGCAAATGATATTGTCTTTTCCAGATCGTTTTCCGTAAGCTCATCCATAAGCATGATCAGTTTTTTATCCAGTACTTCCCTTTTAGAAATGTAGTCCACAACGGCATCGAAAGGCTGAGAACCATAGGTTAAGTTCTGATCGAAAAGGGGGTCTTTAAAATATTGAAAATCCCTGAATTGGCCGAACCTTTTGAGCCAGTTGAAATCACTGATATAAATATGGCCGCACAAGTGCTTCATGGTCTTGAAGTATCCCGCAAACTCCCTGTTCCACTGTGCGTTACTTAACGTGCTAATTTTGCCGGCCATTTTTTGATTTGCAACTAAATTATACTGTGCCAACAACTTGCATGTCTTGATATCCATATAACCTCCTGATCCGGGATAGGGGATAGTAAGACCTTAATCCTCCTTGAATCCCACTACTATATAGTCGCCGATCAAAAATCGTGAACCCATTGCTATATAGTTTAACAGAAAAAGATGCCATGACTGATCTGATGTATGATGAGATCTCAGCATTATTGGAAAGTTAACTCAGATTTTTGCGGCCCAGAAAATAGACAGTGGAAGCCCCCACGACGCAGAAAAGGCCGCCCGCCTGCAAGGCGTGGCCCGATCCCACGCGTTGACCGATGACTCCCATCCAAAAGCTTCCGATAGGCATGCTCCCGCCAAAGACCAGTGCCCAGATGCCCATCAGCCTTCCGCGCAGATGATCAGGAGATTGGGTTTGAATGATGCTGTTCCCGATGGAGAAAAACAGGATGATGCCGAACCCGGCGAAGAAAAGAAGAAAGGCCGCTCCGACCGGTTGATGCATGAAACCGAAAAGAATGATGAACGCTCCATAAATACCCGCGCCGGCATAAAGCGTTTTAGCGCGGACGATGCGAGATCCCTGGGAAGCGACGAATAAAGCGGCGGTGCAGGCGCCGAGGCCGTTCAGGGCCAAAAGCCAGCCATAGCCCTGAGCGTCCAAATGCAATTGAGTAACCGCGAAGGCGGATAACTGGGATTGGTAGGCCCAGCCTCCCAGTCCCATGATGAAAAGAAGGGTTACCGCCTGGGATATGGTGGAATTTGTTTTTAGATATTTGAAGCCTTCTAAAATATGTTTCCAGTCGCCTTTTACTTTTTTGGGCGCGTAGTGCGACGCGGGAAGCCGGATTTTGTGAAGCGCGTAAAGCACCGCTATATAACTCATGGCATCCAAGAGAAAGCACCAGGCAGACCCGAGGGAAGCCAGTAAAAGACCACCTATGGCGGGACCGATGACCCGAGTCGAATTCACCATGGCGCTGTTCAGCGCAATGGCGTTCACCAGATCTTTCTTGCCAACCAACTCCACCATGAGACTCTGTCGTGATGGCATCTCAAAAGCGATGGACAGCCCCCACAGAGCGGAGAAGATCATAAGATATATAATGTGAACGGGACCGCGGAACAGCATGACAGCCAAGGTCAATGAAGACAGCAGCGAAAACCAGCTCGTCAACGTAAAAATCCTGATTTTGGGGATACGGTCGGCCAGGGAACCGGCGTACACGGCGAAAAGTAAAATGGGCAGTGAATTGAGCATAAAAACGATGCCCAGCAAAAACTCAGAATGGGTGAACTGAAAGGAAACCCAGCCCAAGGCGGCGGTGCGGGTCCAGGTGCCGATCAGAGAAATGGTTTGACCCGAATAAAAATAGCGGTAATTAGGATTGCGTAAGGCGGAAAACGTTTTGTGCCATCCTGTAGAAGGGGGAAGTCCGGCGTTAGTTGCCTCGGCTTGCTGTAATGTTTCTTGAGAGCTCTCAGAACTCAATTATTCCCCCTGCTCTACAATGAAGACATTCACTTTTAGGACCATTGCATATTTCGGAAAAATCTTCTTGGTTCGAAAATGCGTTATATCCTGATCGGTGTCGAAATTCTTAAACTAGGTTTTTAATGGTTGAATGTCCTGCGGCTTGAATCATTCAATACTATTTTGACAAGAGGGTTTCAATAGCGCGTTTCGCCCAGGTACTGTCTTGAAGGATCGCCCTTCCAACGCCGATCAGGTCAGCTTTCTTCTCCTTCAATAAGTTCTCTGCAGCGTCTACTTCAGTTATGCCTCCCGTAAGGATAACGGGAATGGATACAACGCTCTTAATGGCCTCACTGAGGGGAGCAAAATAACCTTGGCCGGTGAGGCCAGGGGGAGTATATCCGACAAACCCACCGGAGATGTGAATCATATCCACGCCTGCTTTTTCAAAGGCCCGGGCGGCAATCATGCTATCTTCAATGGTCGTCCCACCTTCTGTATAATCCGATGCCCCTAACCGTATCTGAATAGGAAAGTCCGGCCCGACTGCCATGCGTATTGCCTGAATCACCTGCAAATGAATACGAATGCGGTTAGAAATATCTCCGCCGTACTCGTCTGTCCGTTTGTTTGTCAAAGGGGACAAAAACTGGTTGAGCAGGTAACCATGCGCGGAATGAATCTCCACAGCGTCAAAGCCCGCTTCCCTGACTCTACGTCCGGCGTCTTGAAAGGCATGCACAATATCACCAATCTCCTTCTTGGTGAGTTCGCGGGGCATGTCGCCGCGCCTCGGGTTCGCCGTTGCTGAAGGAGCCAAAGGCGTCGTTCCCGTGACCTCCTTGAGCGCTGCGCTTCCGGCGTGGTTGATCTGCATTGCGGTCTTTGATCCGTTCCGGTGGATAATATCCGACAATTTACGCAGACCGGATATTGCCGTGTCATCTGAAACGGAAAGTTGACTGTTGCTCGCCCTGCCTTCCGGGGTTATGTAGCTGTGCTCGATGATGATCAAGGCAATATGGCCGCCACGGGATTTTTCCTCGTAGTAGTCGAGAAGCGACTGACCCACTTTACCGTCAGGTTCGGCTTTTGCGGTAGCCATCGGCGGCATAACCAGCCGGTTGAAGAGGTTCATTGAACGCACTTTTAGCGGTGAAAGGAGACTGGCCATGGATTAACAACCTCCTATATGCTCTTCATTATTTCAGTTGAATTCTTTACGATAGCGACCCGTTCTAGGTTTTTTAAAGAACGCTCATGCGCTTCCCTGTCCATCGAAGAAACACAATCAGATACAACCACCGGGTAGAATCCCCTGTTTGAAGCATCACGCGCTGATGATTCGATTCCTGCCTCAGTTGCTATGCCGGTGAATATCAGCGTCGTTATACGCCTGTTTCTCATCATAAGCTCAAAATTCGTTCCTATGAAAATGCTTGCCGTTGCTTTATCCAGAAAAATGTCTTCTTTCGCCGCTTTTACGGCTTCAGGTATCTCCCGTTCTCGTGAACCGGGCAACATGAAATTCGGCAGTTTATCAGGCTCCTTGACATTATAGCGTCGCATCATATTGAAAATACCCCAGGATGACTGAAATTCCCTTGGAAGAGGCGTTATCAAGGTATAGACAACAGGCATTTTATTTCTCATGCTCTCCACTAGACGTTTCAAGTTGACGAGAAATTCCTCTTTGTTGAATATTCTGTCCACAAGGCCGTTCTGGACATCCCAGACAATGAGGCACGAATGCCCGGGATCGACTATTTCTTTCAGATCTTCATATATGGTAAGGCCATTCACATTTATCATCAACGACTCCTTTCTGCAGAAAGCATCCTGTGACGTTTCGGTTAGCTGTACCTGATAACGCGACTATCAGGTCATTCGTTTCCTCACTTTTTCCCAGCTTCGAGTAATGAGAAAGCTTTCATCCATGTTATCAACCATGCGCACAAATTTATTTATTGGCACTGCAAACGTCAGTGTATCCTTGGGGACATAAGGTCTGGCCGATACATCAAACATCCCGATTACAGCACGAGGTCTGTCAGAGCTTTTTTCCATATAGGGATATTGAATCATGGAACCGCATCCGGCGGAAAAAGGACAATATACACCGTTTGGCTCAGTCTCATCGTAGTTTGCGAGTGTAAATAGGCCGGAAAGCACATCGGGGGTTGCGAAAAAGATGACAACGTCCGGATTGTCCGATTCCTCAAGCATGTCAAACCGTTTAAATACGATAGTGCTTGCGGGGGCCGAAAACTTAGGTTGACTCCTTACCATCTCCTTAACAATCTCCGGAGATTTTTTATAACGTTCACCTTCGAGCTTGCCTGGGATGCCGCAGGAAAGAAAATACTCGAACTGCGGGCTGATTTCCTCTGTAAAGCCGGTATATCGCTTCCCCCCGCGACAGCCAATTGAGTCTGCATCAAAATGGAGCGATGCACCTTTTCTTGTTCTGGCGAGCACACCTATCATGCACATGTGGGCCGAAGGGGATGGCACGCGGTCAGTATCGTCAGCCTGATCAGTGTAATAAAAGGCCAGGGGAAGTTCAGCGGCATTGAAATATCGGCTCCAGAGCTCGACAAACTTTGTCTTTATTGCTTTATCCATGGGAGCGACCTCCTTTTCGACAGGTAGACAAACAGATCGTGTCGTAGCAGATAATGCTATCGATTAACTGTGTGCATGGCCAATTCTGGATAGCGCGTTCCAGCGGCGAAAGCCAGCGGCGCAGCTTCATCAATGCGTCGTATGTCGTCCTTGCTCAACTCGATCTCAAGAGCCTGCAGATTCTCTTCAGCCGCTCCCGGCGCTTTGTCCCCGGAATCGGTATGATATCCTCTCCTTGCGCCAAAAGCCAGGCAAGAGCTAGCTGCGCTGGGGTACATTTTTTCTCTTTTGCAATTTTTTCGATCTTATCAACAACCAGCAAGTTGTGGTCAAAATTTTTGCCTTGGAACCTGGGCATATGGCGGCGATAATCATCTGCTGCTACGTCATCGGGTTTCCGGAATGTTCCTGTTAAGAAGCCTCGGCCAAGCGGAGCATACGCAACAAGTGCCATACCGAGTTCGCGGCAGGTCTTTAAAACATCGGGTTCCGGTTCTCGCGTCCATAGGCTATATTCTGTTTGCAACATGGCTATCGGGTGGATGGTGACGGCACGTCGAAGCGTTGCTGAACTCGCCTCAGAAAGGCCCGCATAACGAATCTTTCCTTCTTTTACGAGTTGCCCAAGCGTCCCGACGGTATCTTCAATAGGAACGTTGGGATCAATTCGTGACGGGTAATAAAGATCGATGTAATCAACGCGCAATCGCTGGAGACTGTAGGATATATAATTTCGAATAGAAGCAGGCCGGGTATCGAAACCAACAAAATTGCCATCGTGATTCCGCAATGCGCCAAACTTGACTGAAATAAAGACCTTAGAGCGCGGGATTCCCCTGATTGCCTCTCGGATAAGCTCTTCGTTGTGTCCTACTCCGTAAAAGTCGCCTGTATCGAGGAGGTTAACGCCGAGTTCAATCGCGCGCCTTATTGTTGCGATGCTTTCGGCATCGTTCACTTTCCGTCCGTTATAAAAATCCGACATCCCCATGCATCCTAAGCCCAAAGCGGACACACATTCGTTTGTTTTACCAAGTTTCCGATACTTCATTGTTTTGTTGCTCCTTTCGCTCACCGCTCGACTCACTGTCACTTGAAAATCTCGCTGAAGAAGCTTTTCATCGCTTCCCATGAACGCTTATCCGCTTTTTCGTTATAAGCGACTCCTTTAGCTTTGTCCGTTCCGCTTTCAGGATTGGTGAAAGCATGGACGGCATTAGCATAGATATGTATCAGCTCGGTTTCCGCTCCTGCGGCCTGAGCCCTTCAATTGTTTTTTTTAGCAGTTTTGCCGTATTCCAGCTCTTTCTCGGGCTCTCGTTGATGGCTTTCAGTTTCATGTCGTGTTATCTACTTAATAAAGAATGACCGTAATGCCTGCTGCATGGCTCCGGCTCAGGGACGAGTCATTCTTGTTGTCATCTCAGCGTAATGGCTTTCTCCGGACACATTTCCTGGCAGCAAAAGCATGCAATGCAGATATCGGCATTCACCCGGGGGATGTCTTGAAACATGGATAAAGCCGATACCGGGCAATGCTCAACGCAGGTGCCGCAGCTCGTACACTTTTCGGGGTCCGCCTGAGGCCGGAGGATCGCTCGCCCATGGATCATCGACTGCATAGCCTCATTGCGGAATATTGCTTCTCCGCCCAGCGGGGGCAGTTTGAAATCAGGTAGTGGTTTCAACTCTCCGATGATTTCGATCGTCTTGAGATCGTAGTCGCCCAGGCCTGCCTCTTTCGACTTTTGAAGGAATCGCAGTTTCCCTGGATCGCATCCCATCATCGTTGCAATGATTGAGTCAACAGCAACAGCATTGTCTGAAGCGAGGATCACGCCTATATGTCTGAGGTCAGGGGAGGCCGGTCCATTGCCTTCCATTCCGACCACGGCATCGACGATGAACAAATCCGGCACTCTGAGCCTGAATACCTCGACAATCACTTCATTAAAAGCCGCCGGGTTGCCTGCGGCCTTGTGCAGCATGGCTTTCTGTGCGCCGGGCAATAAACCGTAACTGTTCTTGATCGCACCGGTCAGAACTGTCAGTCCGTGGGTTTTGAATTTCGGCAGGCTGATGACAATATCAGCATCCAGGACGTCTTGCGAGACGCTGACAAAGGGCATGAATTTGGGATTGAAGGCGACTTTCCGGGAATCATTTCCGATGTTTTTATAGTGGCCTTTGGCTGCGTCCATCAGGCCGGTTTTGGAAAAGCTCTCCTCATTTGCGCCGTAACTGAACAAACCCGGATTGTCTCCCACAACAATGGAGGCGGGTCCCATTGTCTCGATTTTTTCCACAACAGCGCGAAGGACGGCAGGATTAGTGACAATGCCATCTTTTATTTCCGAGCTTCGGAGTACGTTGGGCTTGATCAGAACTTTCTTCCCCGATACCGTCATGGGAAAGAGTTCAAATGCCTGGTCTACAGCTTGATGGACATTCTCATAACTGGCTGGATGGATCATGACTTTAGACATGCCTTCTGCCTCCCGAAACACAATCTTGCGTTGAGTTTTAAACCGTACCTATGATTTTATCATATTCAGCGACAATCTCGTTGTTCTGATTTTTTATTGAGATCCCAAGTGGACGTAACCCTTGCTAAAAGCAGCAAGTCATCAAGTTCCTCATCTTCAGGAACGCATCATGGTGGAAAACAGAAGGCATCAGGTGTTAAACGAGACAGGAAGGGGAAAATTGCGAGGAGTTCAAAGGCGAAAGACGAATTTAACTTCCAAGTCCCAATCGTTGGCCGGAATCGGCTCGATATCGGTATCATGTCCGGTATCGAGGCTCGTGAAAATTATCCGTTTCCCCGACCTGCCATGTTGGGATAACTTTGATGCCTTTCTTCTTTGACCGTGAAGTGAGCATATCAATTTTCAAACAACCCGAATTACTTTCCCGCAACCAACCTTACACCCATATCAAATGCCTTTTGGCAATCCATAGGGAATACTTCTTCATGCCTTTGCTTCTTTTTTACTGGGTCGAAACGGGTATTAAGAACCTTGGAATAGTCATCAAACTGCAATGTGTCAAAACTGCATATATATTCAGACTCCCCAAAGATTCTTTGAAGTGCTCCTTCATAGCGATTGAAATTGACTTCATACTTCCATTCATGCATGACTTCCTCAGAGATATTCATCGTGTAGATGAATCCGGTCTTTATCTTCTTTGGAAATAGTGCACCTGGGGGATTGGTGTAGGTCATGTACTGAAACATCAACCGCTCCAAAAATGATTTCATCTCCCCTGAGATATCACCCCAATAAATGGGAGACCCCATCAAAATAGCATCAGCCTGTTCAATCCTGCTGAAGATAGAAGCCAGGTCATCCTGAACAACGCATTTACCATAACTTTTCCCCCCAAGGGTCTTACAGGCAAAACAACTTATGCACCCTTTATAGTTGAGGTCATAGAGATGAATCAGTTCTGTTATGGCACCCTGTGAGACTGCACCTTCAAGAGCCTTTTGCAGAAGGGTTGCTGTGTTCCATTTTTTCCTGGGACTTCCATTCAAAGCAATTATTTTCATGGGATAACCTCAACCGTGTGAAACCCCCCGTTTATTAAATGCTCATGTTAGAAGCAGTATAGGAGACGATGGAGAAAAAATCAAGATAAACCGCAGGGGGGAGAAACTTGCAGCGTCTTATTCTTACTGTACGGCGACTGTACGAACTATTTGAAGTTACTGCTTTGATTTTGCTAAAAAAAGAATGGTGCCGGCGCCTGATGTGTCCTGTATAGAAGGCTTTACTCTACTTCGACAGAGAACATCCTGAAAATGTCCATTCGATGACATGTCCATTCGATAACATTGACATAGCTTTGAATCAGGCATATATTCATTCACAGGCTACCTGTACATTTGATAGAATTTTTTATGAACCCTATCTGCATAGTAGACGACGAATCTTCTATATGTTCAACCATAGCCGGCATCTTGAGGGATGAAGGGTATCAGACCGCTGAATTTACAGATGGCGATAGCTTCTGGAAGAAGCTTGATATCATGGAACCCTCTCTCGTGCTGCTGGATATCTGGCTTCCGGGCATGGACGGCATGCAGCTTTTGAAAAGACTGCGGGACCGTTTTCCACTGCTCCCGGTCATCATGATGAGCGGCCATGCCCGCATCGAGGCAGCGGTTGCGGCGATTAAGGACGGCGCCTATGATTTTCTGGAAAAACCCCTGCATCTTGAAGACCTGCTCGACAAGGTCGAGTCTGCACTGAAGCACCGCCCCGCAAGTCGCGGTGCGGACCTGCCTTCGGACATGAGGCTTGAGACAGCCGATGCTGATCTTTCGATCCCTCCCGGTATGGTAGAAGTAATGGATTCCCTTATACCGCAGTGCACCATCAAGGGGAACGTAGTTCTGAATGGCGTTGGACTTTTAAGCGGCCGGAACACCGGTATCATTCTGAGCCCCCTCGGGATCAATGAGGGGATAGTCTTTCAGACTCTGGACGGTCAGAAAATCAACGGCCATATTACTTCCGTTGAGGATTACTCACATGCTGGCGCAACGAAGACCTTCTCCGCTAACTCAACCGCCCTGGATAACGGAAGGAGGAGGGTGCGTACCGTTGAACACCTCATGGCAGTCCTTTCCATGTACGGCATCACGAACGTCCTCATCAAGGCCGACGAAGAGATCCCGAACGTGGACGGATCGGCCAAGGACTTCTGCGATCTCGTAGAGGAAGCGGGGATCGTCGAACAGTCCGCCTCCACCAAAGTTGCCGTCATCCGACGGAAGATAGGAGTGGGCAATGAGGAACGGCAGGAAAAGCATCTCTACGCGGAGCCTTTTGAAGGATTCGAGATATCGATGCGCGTTGACTATCCACCACCTATCGGCGAACAGATTCTCTCATTCAATCCGGCAAGCGGCTCCTTTAAAAAGGAGATAGCCCCGGCTCGCTCCTTCAACACCTTCAAGAATATCGAAATGGCCCAGAAGCTCGGAAAGGTCGGAGGCGGATATCTTCATTCCCACATTATTATGCACGACGGCAAGGTCATCAATACCGAACTCCGATATCCCGACGAATTCGTGCGCCACAAGATATTGGACCTGATTGGAGACCTCTATCTTCTGGGCTTGCCCATCAGTGGTCGCATTACCGCCAACATGACGTCCCACGGATACAATCAGGCATTTGTGCAGCGCTTGTATCAGGCTGTCTTGAGCAGTACCCGGTGACGCGTGGGTGATGTGCCTTTGATTTTCGAGAAAGTTCCCTTCAACAATAGAACCATCATGGGTGGGATAAATTATCTACGCCCGATTGAATCGTTAAGAGAGCGTTTACTTGGGGAGAAATTACCGAACTACAAATAGGGGGTGTAATCCATCTATTTCTTACGAGACGGTTGCCATGATTTAAAAATGTTGATAATTTTCACTTACTTATAAAGTCAGGAATGAATCAGTTATGTTTTCCTAACTTGTTGTTATAATAATATTCATATTGCCTTAATAATGTGCAAGTTACATTCTGGTTAAGAATACGAGCCAAATACTCACAATTTTGACACCCTTTTGCACAGGTTGTCCACATGGTTTGTTTGTAGAATATATAAGCCCTTATTTTTCACAGTCCTAATCCCCTTATGAACAATTTATTTGAACGGTACTTTTTTATTTATTCAAGTTTGGCGGATGCAAATTTGTAAACCGGTGAGTTTTTGAAATGGGATGGAAGGATTTTGTGACTGAGCTTAGGAATAAGCAGAGGGAGATGCATCTTGCGGGGAATTTACTTTATTTGGGTCTGCCATGGATATGGTCAAGAGATTCGGGAAACAGTGAAGTCGATGAAGTAGAATTACGATTTCTTCGGCTACTTCCCACGAAGAATTCATTATGCTATACTACGTTGAATTGGTAAATTCCTGTGGGCATTTAATAATATATGGGGGCTAAAATGATGATTAAGAAAAGCAAAAACACTGCAAAAAAGAAAGCAATTAAGGTTGAAAACGCTCAAGGCATCAGGAAGGTTGCTGCAAAAAAGAAAGCTGTGAAGGCTGGAACAATTCAAAAGTCCAAAAACAATGTTAATAAAACAGAAATGGACTCTGAGGCAAGGATGCTGCAAGATGTCATAGTCCTTGCAGAAAATGTGGGGATTGACGTAGTGAACGTGATTAAAACAGCGCTTATAAGAGCAATCCAGAGAGCCGAGGGGAGTAATGAATGTTATATGTCTGAGGAAGTACTAAGCTGCGGTCAGGTGAATTGTCTTTGGCGTGAGGACTGTGCTCCATTCTGAGGTTGGTTCGATATTCTAGCTGGCTATATGTTTGTTCGAAATCTTGATTATTCATTGATGGTCACGAACATAAGAGAATGCCAATAAAGTGCAGTAGTATGGCAACTTGGCAATCGTTCTCTTATACGAGCAAAATCCTTATCAAATGATATTCTTCTGAAATGCTGAAAAACGGAAATCACGACTTCTGGAGCTATCTGTTTGAGAATAGTGTCAATATCCGAATACAAGACATGTTTGTCATTATTTGACTTTTCAGGTTCAAATCCATTATCTGGGTCAAGAAAAAGCACCTGCCATGGTTTGGAGGAAATGTTAGAAAAATAGTTTATTCTGTTTCTTGTCGTTAAATAAGTTTCTTCTTTATGCAATTCAACGAGATACTTTGAGTTTGTTGCCGTAGGTAATCCTTTAATAAATTGGATATTTCGGCGTTTTCTTAGGTCACGGCAGAAACTAAGTACCGCTTCTCTGGCTGGAAAGAGTTCAGGATGAGTTTCACCCTCATTGCTTTTATCATCTGGTGTCAGTAATAGCATTATGTTTAGAGTTGGATACCCTAATGAGGCTGTCAAATAATCATGATAATCCCATTTTGATCTTCCCCCGAAAAAGTGGACACAACGAAGAGTTGGTTTTAGTATGATAGCCAGCTCAAAACATGGATGCGTCCAATGGTTGGGGAAAACGCAAAAAAGAAGCGATGGATGGAGGAAGGTATGGTCATTACACTTGCGTTTGATGTTTATGGGACTTTAATAGATACAGGTGGTGTCATGGTTTTGTTGGGAAAATATGTTGGCGATAAAGCACCTGAATTTTCTCGTGTTTGGCGTGAAAAACAGCTTGAATATTCATTTCGTCGTGGATTAATGCAGAATTATGAGAATTTTGCCCTATGTACCACCAACGCTCTTGATTATACGAGTGCATACTTTAAAGTTCCACTTGGTCAGAAAGACAAGGAAAAACTAATGGGAGCCTATCAAGCATTACCAGCGTTCAATGACGTAAAAGAAGGATTGGATCGGGCAAAGAAACTTGGTTTTAGAATATTTGCGTTTTCGAATGGCAGTGCCGATGCAGTGGAGACATTGCTAAAGAATGCCAACATAAGAGACTACTTTATCGGGGTGGTGAGCGTCGATGAAATGAAATCTTACAAACCAAACCCAGGGGTATATAGTCATTTTTTAAGAAAGGCTGGTGCTTGTGGAGCGCATGCTTGGCTTATATCAAGTAATCCATTCGATGTGATCGGAGCTATTTCTTCTGGAATGCGAGCTGTGTGGGTTAAGCGTTCGCCAGATGCCTTATTTGATCCTTGGGGAATCGAGCCAACATTAACAGTAAATAGTCTTTTGAATCTAGCTGAACAACTTAACCAGAAATGTAAAGGTGAGTGCTAAGTCAAAAGTGAATTTATCTTAACAATTTGTCCACTAAAGTGGGGAAGTTCATTTGAAGCTATCTTTGGAGTCGCCCAGATATTGTCTTTTCATAATCTTCTATTTTTTACTTAACGGAATATGATTACTTCTTGCCGAGGATAGCACCTCTGGCAGCTTTGGCAACCCTGAATTTGACATGCCTTTATCTTGATGGCTTGGGAATTGCCCCGTTGACCGCTGGGTTAGGCGGCTGACGTTCATTTTAATGAATGAAGCCCAAACATATTTCCTTCTGTATCAAAAACCAAGGAGATGAAGCCGTATTCACCAATGGAAAACTTCTTTTTTCCAATACTCCCTCCATATTTTACGACACGTCTTTCCTCAATCGCGCAATTTCCACAACTGAAATAAACAATAGTGCTATTACCTCCAGAGGAAACACCCCCCATCTTAATCAAGGCCCCGCCAGCACCCCATCCATTCATCTCCATCGGAAAGCCCCATATTTCAACTTTTGGATTATTTAACCTAGTCAACTTGACTTGGAATACGGATTCGTAAAACTTCTTTGCACGTTTGAGGTCTTGCACATAGATTTCAAACCAGCCAACGGGATTGTATTTCACCGGGTTTTCCATATTGGTTACTTCTCCGATGAACTCCAATATTTCAACGGCAGCTTTCTTAGTGATGGATGCCTTTTCCGCAACCTTAGCTATCAACTGTGTCTTCGTCATTTCCTTAGCCATGAATGTCCCTCCGATTAAAGGATTGAACGCATCGTCCTATTGTCAAGAATAGTCACGCCAACCGCAGACCGATGTGCAGCCTGTACCAATGCAGATGCTACCTTAGAAGCTTCCACACCTGCCAAGAAGGATGGAAAGAGCCATGTTATCTTCTTGGCGATATGTTCCCCAAGCCGGTATTCCTGTCGGTCGCCCAGCAACATGGATGGACGAGCTATCGTAACAGAAGGATACCCAAGTGTTAGGATAGCGTCTTCCAACTCACCTTTGATTCGATTATAAAAGAACCGAGAGCGGGGATTTGCACCAATGGCACTTACCAGTAGGAATTGACGGGCACCCTGTGAACGAGCAAGCTTGGCAACTGTAAGGGGATAATCGAAGTCCACTCGCCTGAATGCTTCCTTTGTTCGAGCCTTGGCAATCGTTGTCCCAAGGGCGCAAAAAACTATATCCACTTCAAACCATTCAGGGTGTTCCTGCAAACGGTCAAAGTCGGTAATGAGTTCCTGAACAAGAGGACTATTGTCCGGAGCAGGTAGTGGATGTCTTATCAAAGCACGCACTTCTTCTATCCTGTTATCCTTCGAAAGCAGGTGAAGTATGTTGCGTCCAACAAGTCCAGTTGCCCCTGCTAAAAGAACACGTTGTTTCATGTTGATATCTTGTCTGTTTGAACCGTTCATCTTCATTTACAAGTAAATGCGACCCAAGCGTTACCCTGTTTCAAGGATTGTTCTTGTTCCGTCCCGTCATTTACGACAATTGGCATATTCTGCGTTGGAGCCACGTTGTAACTCGGTTTTATGTCAAAATTGATAATGTCGATTTGAAAAATGTTGGCGATTATTTCAATGGCACTGTGCATGTCGAATCTAGCGCACATTTTTTACCCCTAGCACAATTATAGTTGAAGTGGAGCTGCTTGGGAGGGTGAAATATGGATTGAGAAATGTACATCATGTAAGGGAGAAGTCCAAGACAATTATGGTGATAAACTTGAGCGTTGCTTTAAATGTGATTATTTCAGAAGCGTCTTGCATATAAAAACCGTTGCTTAAGATTGAGGAATGGGGATGGGAAAAGCGCCGAAATTTCTTATTACCTGACCTGAACCTCGCCAGCTCCGTAGATCATTCTCAGTCTGAATGATCATTTATCAGATAGGTCTTGAGAAAGCCCCAAGGGGCCGGTCCAAGCTGCTAAACTTATGGAGAGGTTACAGCATACACTGTAGCCCCATTATTTTTATCAGGACAGCATCAGGACAGCTACAGGACAAATCCTCATAGGCTGACCCGAAGGTCATTTAGATTAAGTGTTCCGCATTGTGTCATTCAGTGGCATTTGGCAAAGGTAAACTAACCAATCTAATTTAATTTTGAGAATTTTTTCTCCAACCCTCAATCATCGTATCAAGTTCTTTCTGTGGTGTTCCTGCTATACCATTTACCACAAGCCATACAGCATTGAGCACCAATATTCCACTATTTTTAGAATCTGAATAGAAAGTGTTCAATCCATCTACAATTTTAACATCGGTGACTTTGCCCATATATTTGTTGGAATAGGTTGTGTAACTATCAATAGCATAAGAATAGCACTGCTTTTTCTTTATATCATTGGAAATTAACAAATCCCAATAGGAAAAGTCATTTCCCAGCTCCATCCCGTCAAGGAATCCTACAACATAGGACAGCCTGAAGTCTGTGGATTGATTAAGCCACCAATGGCCATCTTTTCTGTGAGCACTTGAATCCTCTGCAAACGATGTAAGCGACAAGGTAGTTATAAATAAACAAATAATCGCTGACACAATCCATTTATGCTTCATCATTATCTCCCATGTATTTATTGTTGTTCGGCCTGTGTTCCGATGCTCCTGACTTCCTGATATAAGCATTCTAGCCGATAATCGCAGGCTTTCCATGGCCCTAGTAAGAGAACATTGCAAATTCGACATTGTCAGGTCAGCAGTAAATCTGTCACCTGTTTTATGTTACAATTTTATCTTGAGTTTCTCCAGGATCTGGAGGGTCTTAATATCGTGCTCTCCATGGAAATACTTATCGAGCACACGGACAAAAAGGGAGCCCGGGCCTGATACAAACGCAAAAAGCGTCATCGATGATTTAAGCTTAAAATCGTCAGGGTATCCAAAGATTTCTGAAACTGATCGTCCCTTAATGGCCAAAACCGCTTCCGCGCATTCTATCAATCTTGAACCAAGAATAGGGTGGGCGAGGTATTTTCGAGCTTCTTCAATGCTTTTTATTGCGTAGTATTCTGTCGTTGGACTGTGTCCCAACCCATCAATCTGCGGGAATATGAACCACATCCAATGCGTTCGTTTAAGGCCGCTTTTTAACTCTGTGAGAACATCATTATAAACGTCGTCTTGTGCATTTATGAAGCGACTTAAGCCAAAAGGATCTTCACGGCTGATTGTATCACTTGCTTTTAACATACCCTAACTCCAAGTTTTATACGACAAGTTATCGAGTAGCTCCTACATGAAAAAGAGGATTCGTCTCGAGTTCATCGCAGGGGACTTTTAGATTTTGTCGTGGCTTTTCCCTTGTCTGTTTTATTCTGATTGTGAGCGCCATCGTGCACATCTTCCTCGATATTATCACATTCCGCCGTATCTGGCTCCTCACCAGTCTCTATCGGGTCCATAGCTTGAAACCCATCAGCATCTTCAACTTTCCAACGGCTAATCTCAATTATTTTTTTACGGTCTTTCATATAATCTGACTGCGCAAAACCTCAATCTGTAAACTATAATCACGCTGGTTATACAGATTCTCCCAGACCCACTTACTATTCTGCTATGCAAATAAATTGACGATGGCAAAGAATACGAATTATATCATATAGTGAATGTCGAGGTATTCGAATTAGCCGGGGTTTAGTTGACCCTAGAATGCGCTCTTTATAACACCCCCATCAACCCGCAAAGCGGCTCCTGTCGTTGCCGATGCGAGCGGACTGGCGATATAAACCACAAGCGAAGCAACCTCTTCGGGCGTTGCAAATCGCTTGATGAGCGATGTGGGACGAACTTTCTCGAAGAATTCCCTCTCAAACTGCTCAAACGATCTCCCATCGGCTTTTGCAAGTGCATCGACGAAATCAACGACGCCGCGGGATCTTGTGGGGCCAGGCAGAATGCTGTTCACGGTAATGCCGGAGCCAGCAACGGATTCGGCCAAGCCGCGCGACACGGCAAGCAGTGCCGTTTTCGTCATGCCGTAATGGATCATTTCGGACGGAATTTGTACTCCGCTTTCACTGGAGATGAAGATAATGCGCCCCCAATTGGCTTGCTTCATGGCGGGAAGGAAAAGGCGGGAAAGGCGTACGCCGCTAAGTACATTCACCTCAAAGAATCTCATCCAGTCGCTGTCGGGAATCTCTTCAAATGGTTTCGGCTCAAAAATACCGAGATTGTTAACAAGAATTTCGACCCCGGGATGTTGCCGCGCGAGTTTTTCCGCTGAATCCGCCGCACTGAGATCGCCTGCAAATCCCTGCAGGGAACCACCGGTTGCAGATTTAAGCTTTTTCACCATACCATCGACCGATGATTGTGAGCGTCCGTTTATAATGACCTGTGCCCCTTCGTGTGCAAGCGCGGTGGCAATAGCCAAACCGATGCCAGCCGTGCTCCCACTAACTAGAGCGAGCTTACCTTTCAAATGGAGATCCATAGTTTTTCCCTTTCAGTGAAGCAATGTCCAAAGAGCAAAGGAACGCATTTTGATAATTGAGTTTCCGAGAATGGAAAAAACAACATCTAGAATGTAGATTTGACTAAAAAATTAAAAAGGAATTTTTCACTTTCTCGGCAAGTCTGGCTGTCTGATCTACAACTCTGCACTGCCAATGTTGCGACGCGGACAAAGAATACCTGCTGCATCCTTTACGTGAACGAAGAGATGAGCCACCGAGCAAGGCGAGATGACACGACTGACTCGTTAATTTCTCGATTTCCCTGATAGAGAATCGATCGTTATTTTATATACTCGTGTTTTTCCGCCATCTCGATGAATATATTGCAGACCTTCTTTAATGTATCCAGGTGAATATTTCTTTATCAATTCTAATAGGCCTTGTTGCTTTTCATCGCCATTTACTTCAGTTACCGTGCCATGCACAATAACACTTTCATACTTCGTGCTAAATTTATCCGGCAATACTTCCGTTTTTCCGACAACACAAAAAGAGACTCTTTTATTCGTATTTATATTATCAACGACTTGACCTTCCAAAGCGCAGTGAAAATAAATTACATCTCCTGCATAGCTGAAGCTGAGAGGGACTCCATATGGTTGCCCATCATCAGATACAGTGGATAGAATGCCATATTCCCCCTTCTGCAATATCCCTCTTGCTTCACTTTCTGGTGTTGCCCTGTCAATCCGACGAATTTTTCTTTTCATTCCTTTTCCTTACGTATGATAACCTTAAATTGAGTAGAACCACGGAGGAAGAACAGTTAAATATAAACTTCAAATGGAATTATTTATTTTCTTTGCGATCCTTGCGCTCCGGGATCCACCTACAAGCATGCATAGCCAATTTTTTGACGAGGGCATAGACTACTGGATGAATTTTACTCTCATGTTATTCCCCTCATAAGTGAACAACTAGAAGGGAGGGGACTAGTTGAGATTTTTGTATTTACCAGATCTTTTAAATTTATTACCCTTTCACAACCGTTATCTGGCCCGACACTTGGGTAGGTTTTTTCAGGCTATCCACAACGGGGCAATGTGCTATGACCTTTTCTGCGAATTCCCGTATCCTGGTTTCATCATCAGGGCTTTCTATATTAAACGTATACCGGAGGTCTTTAAATCCAGCGGATACATCATCCAGCATGAAAAACCCTCTGAGGTCAAGCGTGCCTTCTACCTCTACGGCCAGTGCATTGATCGTAAAGCCTTCATGCACAGCAAACTCATAAAAGGCGGCCTCAATGCATGCTGCGACGGCGGCGAGGAGAAGTTCTATAGGGTTCGGCGCCTGGTTATCTCCTCCGGCTGCCTCACCATAATCTGACTTCACAAGATGCTCACGCGCCATTGACTCGGTATAGAGGTTTTTAATATGACGGGAGGTGACCTTCGGCTTGTAGATTGCAGCTTCAGGTTTTTTTCTGAAGAACTCGATCCTTCTTGCAACTACATCCTTAAGATTTTTTTCGCTCTTCATTGGCTATGTCTCCTTCATAGTTCGGCTATGTGTACGTAGTATATCACGTAAAATATCAGTTGAGGATATGCCCTTCCAACTAGGTCGAGGCACGCAAGTCCCTTCGTTTCTAAATATTACTTTCGTAAAAATAGACGTTTTGAAGCCTTCCAGCATCATTTTCAATAATGAGTAACAAATTCGAGATGAAACATGCAATCTGTCATGATTCGCTTTATGTATATTTTCCCGGAAGAAAAGCTCATAGCAAAGTACAAACGCGATTTATCGTTTTCCTTATGAAACTGTCACTCCGCAGTGTACCTACAAGTGTGCAATTAGACAAGGAGAAACTCTCATCAAATACGGGTTGAAACTTACAGAATGAGCGGGAAGTCCGGGTGGTGTTAAATGGGTTGAAGGGCGATAAGTCCACAAGTCAAGCCTGGCCCCACGTGGTCCCCCAAGAAGAAAGACCCCACGATCCTCCTTCTTCGCGGCCGGCTCACGGGCTGTTCTTATGCTCAAAGACAATGGTGCGCGTACGAATGACGTCTTTATGGGCCGCTATTTCCTGGACCACATTGTCAGGGATCGGCGACGCCAGATCGATGATGTTGTAACCGACCGAGCCGTTGCTCTCGTTCGAATAACTGGAGATGTTGATGTCATGGGCGCCGATCTTCTGGGAGGCGAAGCCGATCATGCCAGGGACATCGCGATTGATCATGATTAGGCGCGTATGGACATCCTCGGAGGGAATGGACTCGACCGTCGGGAAGTTAACGCTATGCGTGACCGCGCCGTATTCAAGATAGTCTTTGAGCTCCTGCACCGCCATAGTGGCACTCTGCTCCTCGGACTCCTCAGTGCTGGCCCCGAGATGGGGCGAGACGATGATCTTCGGATTGTCCAGCATCGCGGCGGTAGGGAAATCCGTAACGTAACTGGCCAACTGGCCG
This sequence comes from Nitrospirota bacterium, assembly GCA_963826885.1. Lineage (GTDB taxonomy): Bacteria > Nitrospirota > UBA9217 > UBA9217 > UBA9217 > JAJYKN01. Next base: position 680,898 of record CAWGYL010000003.1, read on the forward strand.
CTGCCCAGGGCAGCAAGCACGGCGGCCTGATCGACCAAGGGGCCCCGCGCGTGATTGACCAGTATGGCGCCCTGCGGCAGACGTCTCAATACATCGGCGTTGATGAAATTCCGCAGCTTTTCGTTGAACGGCATATGCAAGGTCAGGACATGCACCTGCTCCACGACCGACTTCCAGCTTCTGGCGAGGGACACTTCGGGCGACAGCTGATGAATGTTCTCCAGAGCGGGAGTAGGATCGAAGCCGATCACCCGCATCTGCCGCTGGATCCCGCCGTTTGCGACGCGCACCCCGATCTTGCCGAGCCCCAGCACACCCAGGGTTTTGCCGGCAATTTCGAAACCGCGAAAGGCCGACTTTTTCGCCTCAACCTCCTCGGTGACTTCCGCATCGCTAAGCCCGGCAAGGTCGTGGCAGAAGTTTATCGCGCGATGTATATTGCGGGCGCTGATCCCCAGCATGACAAAGACAAGTTCCGCCACTGCATTGGCATTGGCCCCTGGCGTATTGAAAACGCAGATCCCCTTCGCTGTTGCCTTCGCCACCGTGATAGTATCGACGCCCGCGCCTGCCCGGGCCACCGCCAGAAGCGACCGATGGCCATCCGTATCCACCGGAGTACTGCGCACTAGAATTCCCTCCGGATCCTGTTCATCGGCACGCAACGAGTAATCGGGCCCGAATAACTCAAGCCCTTCCCGGGCAATGTTATTGACCATCTTGATGCGATACTGTGGCATACAAGGCTCCTTTCCTTGACGGTCTACTGCGTACGTTGCTTATCTAAGCAACGGCAACTGTTTTATTATAGCAGACGCGCTTCGTGCGGGTATGGGAGGGAAGCCTAAGAATCCAGAAATTCCAATCTAACGCTTCTTCGTTATAATCGCCGTCTTTCCTATTTGACCCGTTTATCAGCTTCAGAAAGAAGCCTATAATTGCTTATGTTCGTTGTCAAACCGATGAGGAAGATAGAATTCGATACGAGGAATCGTCACAGACCTTACCCCAAAAACCTGTACCATCCCGTGAGTCGGGCCTATGGTAGCGAATGGGTATTTTTGAAGAAGATCATTCGTTGCAGAATTCAGAATAAGACTTTATGTGTTTCAATGAATGGGATCTACAAAAGATACAGGAGGGACCTGTGACTATAAACTTCAACCAGGATCCTTCATATCTTGCAGAAGAGATCAGACCCATCGGCCACCTGTTTGATTGCACGCTCACTTGATGAATGGGAGAGACGAACATCGAGGTTAACGCTAAAAAGAGGGGGTCTTTAGGGTAAAGTTATTTTCGTTGCAATTCCATCTTCAGCAAAGCTAGCCTTGGATTATTTCTTCCGGCCGATTTCGATATTCTCTTTTTTGCCACTACTGGTGACTGCGAGCATGATGCCAATACCGATCGCGATCATGACTCCGATCAAGGTCCATGCCGTACCGATGCGGGCCAGAACCCCCAATTTCCAGAGCGCGGCGAGAAGGCCACCAATCAAGATAACATAACCAAGAAGATAAACACCCGTCCATTTCATGACAAACCTCCCGAGTTTACTTTTCCTTTTTTCCGCGAAATTCTGCTCACGGAGGCGCAGTGCACACCGAGATGACCTGCGATCGAACATTGAGTGTATCTGTGCTTCTCAATAACCTCGGCTATCTTCCTGTCCCGCCGCTTTTGTCGTGAGTATACTCTTAGTGAATATTTTGTCAAGCTAAGGACAGTAGGCTGTCAAATGGTGATAAGATGGGTAGGTGCTTGAAAAATACTACTTCAAAATTGCACATGGGATCATCTAGCTAAAAGTGCAATGTACAGGAAGCAGAGCGCAATGTGAACTGCAACCGGTATTCGTGACCTACCCAGCTGATGTGTGTGAGCCTTCAGCACAGAGCGCCTCGATAGCTACCTTCACCACGATCTTTCTCACCAGGCACACCCGTTCAGTTGCAAGTCGGGGTGCATGGCCATCTTCGGGCCAGAGCACTGCAAGCTGCCCGGCAACGAGACGCAAGGGCGACCACTTGCCCGACTCCATCAATCCGAAACAGATGTCCTGGCCTTCGTCGTAGTTGAACGACGCCGTCATCCCGTCCGCAGGCGCCCATCCGATGATCTCCTCGCCGGAGACGATGTACTGCATATCAATGTACTTCCGGTGGTATTCGAACTTCGGCGCGTCGAAGTGGGCGGTCCGATACCGCTGGAGAATGGCAAAGACGCGCTTCCCCTCGATGGGGACGTTACCGTCCGGCAGGTCAAGAAGGTCCGTTCGGCGCAGGAAATCGATGGCCCGCTGCATCGAGTGCGTCATCGGTATCTGCTGTTCAATGTGCTGTAGGTCCGTGACGATCATCGCTCTCCTCCCTGCCGCACAGAAGGATCCTCGTCCTTGAACGTCCAGCAGAAGTTCAGGAGATAGGAGCGCCGCATGGCGGCAGACGTAAAGATTGAGTTGCTTTTCCTTAATTCAAGTTTGCGAACGTACAATTTGTTACTCCACTTCGAGGTTTGGGCTCTGCCATTTATTGAGCAGACCCTATCGTCGCGAGTTCGGTGTTTGTTGGTTTGGCAATGATCCTGCTAGACATTTAGCAGTATCCTTGACGAATATATGCCGGATTTACGGAATTGTCAACGACAGCATGGCGTAGCGGAGTATCTTGTGAGTATATAGAGAATGATAATTGAAGGATTCTGCATGAAACATCAAGTGTTTCAGATAATGGCAACTTCAACTGCTTCAAGAAGTTATCTCGCGAAACATTGTGAATTAAATAATTGCACTTCTCGGTCTGAATTTTTGTACCAAATTGCAAAATCTTACCTACTTGTTTCGAATAGGCATCCGAACCTTGCCACCCGGAAGATTTCCCTCCAAATAATTATTTTTAATAAAAAACCAAAAGCGCTTAAATAAATAATTGAAAATGCCGATATGTATATATGAAAAGGCAAATCAAATTTGTCGGATATACCCTACGGAAGCTCTAGGGGAATTATGGTTTTGAAAACAGCGTAAATGACTATGATAAGTGACATACTAAAATTATTTTTAGAACAAATTGATCTATTATATTGGGGCCCTTTTCGGGCCTTAATCAGGTTCGCCCATAAACGCGGAGGAGGATCATGGATTATATAACATGGTATTTGGCGTACTATAATAATCTCAATAAGTTGTTTGCGGATTATTGCAAGTATACCGGCGAAATAGTTTCGTCTGCAAGTTTTGAAAGATTTGCTGAGGGTATATATCGCGAAACAGCCAATTATATTAATAGAAAGCAATAATGCAAAAATGAATCAAGACGCTATTGTCACTAAAATTGACGACCTTCGTACCATCAAGGACGGGGACTAAGGTGAAAGCAACGGTTCCCAAGTCTGTGATACTAAGCTGCGAACTTATCCGTGGTGTATTTGAAGAATCTGAATTGTACGTGGATGTTGATACATTCCGTAAATCTGAGGGCTAACAGCGTGACATGTGCATTTTCACGCTAGCCGCTGAATATTCTCGGGTGTATTAACCGCAGGTGAGTTTACTTTCGAACTAACCTCGTACATTTCCAGCTCATCGGAGGGGTATGGTCTTAATAACTTGAGCAGCAAGAAGGGATCCACGATATCATTGCTTAGCCAGTCCGCATACTTGTCTTCAGGTAAAATTGCTGGCATTCGATCGTGTAGTGGCCTGACAAGATCATTTGACTCTGTTGTGATTATGGTATTTGTAATTATTTTTTCACCATCGGGTGAAATCCACTTGTTATAGAGCCCCGCCATGGCGAATGGCTGCTCAGATTTAAGCCGTATGAGGTATGGTTTCTTGCTTTTCCCCTCTTTTTTCCATTCAAAGAAGCCATCCGCAAGCACGAGACATCGCTGCTTTTGAAAGGCCGTCTTGAAACTTGGTTTTTCTGCCACTGTTTCCGCCCGAGCGTTAATCATTTTGTATCCACCAGAGATATCCTTGGCCCAAGAGGGAAGAAATCCCCATCGTGACTTTATCAGCTGTCGTTTCCCTTTATCAATAGCAATGATAATATCTTGGCTTGGTGCGACGTTATAACTGGGCTTAAAATCGATATCCCATTCAACAATTCCAAATAACTTTGCAATAATTTCAATGGCGCTATGAATTTCGAATCTTCCACACATGTTTTATCTCCAACCCCAGTAAAGGCATTGGGAAATGGTCATATTACCGTCCTTCATACGTTGAACTATGTCCTTGATGTGTGTACCAGTTATCTATATAGATTTTTGCCAACTCTTTCGACTGAATGATTATCAGATTCTCAGCATTACTGTTTTCTGCTGCTTTGGTAAAATTGAAACTGCCGGTTACCACAACATCCTTGTCTATGATCATTACTTTGTTGTGTGCAATCGCATGTTCAGCGTCAATAAAAGTCGGGATGCCCATATGGGCTGTGAAGTCTGCGGCCGAATATTTACCTTTATGATTCCTATTAGATTTATCGAGAATGATTTCGACATGAACACCCCGCTTATGCGCATCGACAAGAGCCTTGGCGATATCTTTTGACGTGAACGAGTACGCCTGGACGAGTACTTCAGACTTTGCCTTGTTTAAAGCTGCAACTATAGCCTCAGTGCAGCCTCCCCGTGGGCTGAAATATACTTGCGTAGGGGCATTGGTGAGCGTAAGGTCTTTTGCGGATACGGTGAAGGGAAGAACAAGTATGAACAGAAGTAAGATAAGTTTTAATTTCATTGTCATTTCCCCGTGATAAAGAGTCTCACTATTCTACCTAAAAGAGTTATCCCTACGGTAATGCCTATAACTATTGCAAGGAAGATGGCAAAAATAATGGTCAGCTTGAAAACAAGATAGAAGAGCGGGATTAAAATTACGCATAGTATTATCGTCAGGCAACCCGTGGCAAAATCTTTTGCTTCCAACATAGGGTGATCCTTTCTGTTATCCGTTCTGATGGAACTTATTGCAGATTATAACAGAAGGGGGCTGATGAAGGAAGTGGAAACGATATCTTGATTAGGACGAATAGGTGTGATACTGTGGCGTATGTTTCCATGAACGTTAATGATTCAGCTCGAAAAGCATTGATTAGCGAAGGGGAGAGTCAATAAACAGATTATCTTAGAGCGTAATGAGGGGAAGCAAATATGGATAATGTTGGGAACGGCATATTGAATACCATGTCAGGCTTTTCTTTCGTCATAGGTTTAATCGAGTGTTTTTTCGGATTTAGAATGTTAAAAATCATACTCGGCGTTACTGGCTTTATTGCCGGTGGTCTGCTGTGTGTAGGGCTTGTACATGAATTCATGGGAAACCATCCTGTGTTTGCGTTAATAGCAGGATTAGTTGGCGGAGTGATCGGAAGCTCAATGTTGATTGGTCTTTTTGTTTTTGGAGTTTTTATCTTAGGCGCAGTTCTTGGATATATAGTAGGCGAAGCTATTAGTATAAGTTTTTTGGGTTCGGCTAATCCAATGATTGTGGTTCCGCTTGTAATTGTTGGGGGTATTGCAACGATTGTCGTGTACAGAACTATGATTATTATTTCTACCTCTTTTATAGGTGCTTATTTAATTGTATTTTCCATCGGCAAGTTTATAGGGATGCCGGACACAATATTCAGATTCCAGCAATTTAATGGATTACGAAACTCTGGTGGTCAATTCGTTGTTATGTTATTGTTTTGTATTCTCGTAGGGATTGCGGGGATTATCGTTCAGTATAAATATACGGCAACGTCAGCAGGGACAGGACGATGGGAAAAAACTAAAGAAGACAGATAGCCTGTTCTCGCTATACCGTTATCCCTTCAGATTGTGGATTCAAGAACCGGTTGAGAAATAAGCTTTTCAACTGCCGCATGTATTTCTGTTGAGGTGAACGGTTTTATCAAAAGACCCTCTGCAAGTTGGAGGGCTTCCCGCCACATTTCTTCCTGTCCCTTCGAGATGACCGCAATAATCGGGATATTTTTAAAGGCTTCCTGATCCTTAACCCGCTTGATAAATTCAAAACCGTTCATGTGAGGCATATGCATATCGACAATAAGAAGATTTATGCCAGGATTTTGGGTGAGTAGATCCAGTCCTTTCTGTCCATTGAGTGCTGTAAGAACGGGACATTTGTATCTCACTAATGTTATTTGATAAATATGATGAAGTGGAGCTGAGTCATCAACAACAAGAATTTTGGATAACGAATTCAAAATGAACTCCTTTAACAAAACGACAATAATACCCTACGATTGCAGAGTGGTGGTCATAATATGATTAATGCGATGTAATGTCAATGTTCTTTATGGGGTTATTTGGTTTAAGGATGAATTGTTCAGATCGAGGGAAGCTTCAAAATATCTAGAAATCTTATTTTGGAACCCTATCACACCATGTTCGTTTTTTACACGTAGTACAATAGAGAGATTTGCGATTTAAGCCTCCGCTGATACTTGTAAGGTTCTGAAACATGGAAATGGAAAAGGTTGTACCGCATTTATTACACCGCCATTTGAATGTGATAGAATTCCAGTAATTGAAAGTAAGAAGTCCTGCTATGCCGCAAAAAATGCCCAACAAAAGGGGCGTCGGCTCGAAAATCAATAGGATTACACCAGTGATAAATAAAACTATGCTTGCTACAAAATAAAAAAGATTCTTCACGATGTTATCCCGTCTTCCTGATATAAGCATTCAAACCGATAATCACTGGTTTGCCATCAATCTTCACATCCATTTCTTTGTTTCCCCTTGTACTCACTACCACAAGCGTTTTTCCCGATGCACTTGGTGTCGGTGTTTCAAGGTCTGCGGTGATGATGAGTTTATTGCCTTCAATTTTAGCGGTGATTGCCATGTGAACCTCCGTTATTGGAATGGTGGACATTATATCAAAGTTAATTATTTATGAGTAACTATTTTTTCATAGGTTATGGAGTGGAGGAGATATTCCCGAAACGATAGAAATTGGTTTTGTTGCCTAACGTAAAAATGCATCTGGAGGGTTTGTCGTCGTGAGCCAGGCTATTCCACGGCCAATAATTACAACGCGGTGGCTCCAACAAATTTCCCAGTGTCCTCATTTGAGCGGAGGCTCCGTTGTTTTACCGGGGCTGAAGAGCCTCTTGCTGAATCGACGCCGGGCTGGGAAATCACCTAGATGTTTGCGATTCAAATGGACGGATGCTCTTCCCGTAGAATCTCTTTCCCAATAACAGTTATCCTGAAAAGAGCAGTTACCTTCTATTATAGCCACTTATTCTCACCATTACGGCTGCAGTTACCAAGATTACTTTGAAATATTTTCCGGAGATCGGCCGAGGTTGTCTTTAATCAGGCGAGAAATAAAATTTGTTTTTGGTGACAGTACAAGCAGCTTTATATACTCGTCGGGTATAAGTGCAATTCTCCAATCAAGATCATGTAGAACATCTGGTTTCCTGATATGTAAAATAAGTTCATTTAGTTTTTTAACATTTCTGCAATCTCGTTGGTTCGTATCGCAAAGACTCAGTACCTTATGGCATAGATAATTTGCAAGGTTCTTCAAAATTGCCAAGGCAAGCTTTCCTTGCCGCTTATCAATGACTGCGAGCTTTTTGTTACCAGGTCTTTGCAAAAGATATTTATCAATCAAATACCTTGAGCGATCTCTCTTGCTTTTATCTGCTGCATGTATTGCCCGTATCAGCATGTCAATAAACGTTATCCGGATCATTTTTTCATGCAAAACGTGTGGATCATTTTTAATCATTGTGAGTATCTTCTTGTCGTTCACGGATGCAATTTCCCCATCTTGAACTGTCCAATCACCGAATGCATATTCACGTGACATGGCATTAACGATTTCACTGAACGAGCAAAACTTAAAGAATAATTCCCATGGTTCAGAGATCCCATTTATAAAATTAGGGATATCGGAAAGGTTCATATCTCGTTGGTACGTAAATGGCTTTTTATAGCCAGGATAGAGGATTATTTCAATCTGACCACCGAGTGTATCGGGTGTTGCTCCTACCGGATATATTCTGAGGTCTTTTCCACCAAAGAAAAAAGCTTCATATCGAAACGTATATTTTTCGATCGCGGGATTATTATCCGCCATATCACGCAAAGGATCGCTGATTGACGGAGTGCTATAAAAGCTGAAGTGGAACGGTATATTTTCTTTTTTCATCGTCATTTTATTATTAGGAATTCATGCAGCTCATATCTATACCAAAGCCGCTGTATTAAGTAAACAAGAAAGGCCCCCGGTCGCCCGGGAGCCCGCGATCATCATGCTGCTTTTTAGACCTCGACCTCCGGCTTGCTCGATCTCATCCTCTGCTATCTTGAATTCGTCGGCGAGCTCGACCATGATTAGAACGAGCCTATGCTGTGGGACATCGTTCAAAAGAGAAAAAATGAATTCAGTCCCTGCGTGATCTCCACCCGATAACACATCTGACAAGAACACGAGTTTACTGAGGGACTTGCCGTTCAAACTGTACGGATTAATATCATCCTTATTGTTTTTATTGAACCTCCGTTGTTGAGACGGGAGACATTATATCAAAGTTAATTATTTATTAGTAACTATATTTTCATAGGCTATGATGTGGAGAAGATATTCCCGAAATGATAGAAATTGGTTTTGTTGCCTATCATGAAAATGCATCTGGAGAGTTTGTCCTTGTGCGCCAAGCTTTCCCTCGGCCAATAATTAAAACGCGGTGGCGCCAACAACATTCCCAGCGACCTCACTGCTTAAGGCTTGTAATACATGAACTGCCGGGCTAGAGGGGATGCGTCATGGATGAGCTTCTTCTGTTCCTCCATGGTCACAGGCTCGAATGAATGAGCAAAATTAGCGTTCTGCTCTAGCTGTGCGATGTCGTCGCAGCCGATAAGACGTTCGTTACAGGCTGGGAGAGGTCGAATCGCAGGAAGGGCTCCATACTGGTGTACCACGGCAGGCTAGAGGCAAATCCTCGTAAGTAGACCTTCATACCGATGATTCCCATTTATTTCTCCCGGGCCAGAGGCAGGACAACATCGATAAAACTCTTATACTTTTGTTCAGCGGGATTTACCGGCATCAGCACCGTATCGAAATCGATGTTTGAGAAAAACTGTGCTTTTGTCAATACCTTTGCCATTAGGCGGTTTATTCCCGAATCATCAGCATTAATGAAAAGTTACTTATTATTTGCTTGCCCTTTGCCAATAACTGAGGTAGAAGTGACTATGCCGGGGATTTTAAGGTCACAAATCATATTTTAATGGAGGAATCAAATTATGACGAGCTTCAATAAAGTTATTCTGCTGGGCAACTTGACCCGCGACCCGGAAGTAAAAAACACTCCGAGCGGTACTACGGTAGCGAGTTTCGGGCTGGCAGTAAATCGAAAGTACAAACAGGGAGAAGAAACGAAAGAAGAGGTGAGTTTCATCGATATCGTTGTCTTCGGGAAACAGGCTAACAATTGTAGTCAGTATCTTCATAAGGGTGATTCTGCCATGATCGAAGGTCGTCTGCAGCAGCGTCGGTGGGATGATAAAGAATCCGGGCAGAAGCGCAGCAAGATCGATGTCGTGGCGGAAAGTGTAAAATTCATGCCAAAGAAGGGCAGTAACGTTGTGGCTCCAGGCGGAGGTCAGCAGCAGGAACCTGAATTTGAGGCTCCAGTAAGCGATAACGAGATACCGTTCTGAATGATCGATTCCCCAGCGATCAGATGGCTTAAGGTTTGTAATACATGAGTTGCCGAGCCGAAGAGGACACGTCGCGGATGAGTTTCTGTTGTTCCTTAACGGCCATAGGCTCGAATGAAAGGGCAAACTTGATGTTCTGCTCTAGCTGTGCGATGTCGTCGCAGCCGATAACGACGTTCGTTATAGGCTGGGAGAGGGCATAGCGCAGGAAAGGCTCCATGCTGGTGTACCACGGCAGTTGAGAGGCAAATCCGCGCAAGTAAACCTTCATGCCGATGATTCCCATGTTTTTCTTTTGAGCCAGGGGCAGAACAACCTCGATAAAACTCTTATACTTCTGTTCAGCAGGATTTACCGGCATCAGCACTGTATCGAAATCGAACCGCTCGATGCATTTTTTTATTATCGAAGGATCTTGATGGCCTGTGATGCCGATGAACCGGGTTTTTCCCTGTTGCTTTGCCTCTACAAAGGCTTCGATGGCACCGCCAGGACCGAAGATTGCGGCAATATCCTCTTCCTCCCTCACATCATGCACCTGCCAAAGGTCCAAGTGGTCGGTCCGCATGCTTGTCAGTGTTTCATGCAGATGGGCGAGGGCGCCTTTTTTACTCCGGCTATGAGATTTACTCGTGAGGAAAATTTCTTTCCTTCGTTCACCGAGTGCTTTTCCGTAATACGCCTCGCTTCCCGAGTAGGCCCTAGCAGATTCGCAGTAAGTGATGCCCAGGTCCAACGCTCGGTTAATCAGCGTGTAGGCTTCTTTTTCGCGCCCAACGGACCTGAGGACGCCTTCACCACCGAGGCCTAGAATAGTGACCATTTGCCCGGTTCTGCCGAGGATGCGATTAGGGAGGGTCATGACGGGATTATATCACAGACAGTCTTTTGGGGTACAGTTTCCGCTACAGCTTTCGCTACAGCCTTTTTTCTTCTCTCCTTCTTTTGCAATCCATACCCGTTGGCTATACCACTAAACTAAGCACTCATAACTCAAAACTGCAGCCATATCTCCCCCAAAAAACACCCGCTGATTTGCTTGCGTTTTTTCTCGAATTGTCCTATTCTCGATGTACACTTACCTCTTAACTCTAAAGGACTTATGAAAAAACAAGTGGAGTATTTGCAGAGGTTGTTTTACGACATTTGGAATGATTTTGGAAGTGTCTATCTCCTCGTAAAATATTCGAGCAAAACAAGTATCGGCAAACGTGGCTTTACTGAAGAAGAGATGAAAAAAGGGCTTATTCTTGTCTTTAATAATAAAACCAACAGTAAATTAGACTGGGATGCTGAGGGAAATATCACCTGCGTCCTCGCCTTTGGCACTCGGAAAGAAGAGATATATATTCATCACGATGATTTGCTGGGTGTGTATTCACCTGAAGCAGGAGTGCAGTTTATCAGAAACGATTTGAACAAAGAACCTGAAGCATCACCCGAAATGGACGCCGAGCACGCTGATAAAAAGCAGGTCGTTTCGATGAGCAATTTCAAGAAACGAAAAACAAATGGGCATGATTGACGAGGAAAGATGAGATATTCTTACTTTTTAATTATTTACTTTAATCATTGGTGTATATTCGATGTCCTATAACACGAAATTGGAAGAGAAGATCGACGCAGCTGCCAAGCGCTGGCAGAATGTTGGAAAAAAGAAGATGTTCGGCGGTGTTTGCTACCTTCTCAAAGGGAATATGGCCTTCGGCATCCACCGGGACTTCTTGATCGTGCGCATGGACAAGGGACAGGGGGAGCAAAGCCTTAAGGACGCGAATGTGCAGCCCTTTGCAATCACTGGAAAACCCATGGCCGGATGGGTCATGGTCAAGGAAGAGGGATGGAAGAGCCAGGCGACGCTGAAAAAATGGATCGATGTTGGCAAGCAGTTTGCGCTATCGTTGCCAGAGAAGAAGGGTAAGGCGAAGAACACGAAGACATTGAAGGAATATAAAGTTTGAATCTACCGCTGTTTAAATGCTAATCTCTGATAGCTTAATTGGGATTGAATCTATGATGCCAGATCTAAGTCAGGTGATAGAAATATTTTCTCGTTACGAAGTGTTATTTATTGTGCTGGGCTTTGTTTTCTTTTGTGTCTGGCTAATCACGATTATAGATATTGTAGGCAGTGATTTTAAAATTAACGCGGATAAAATCATATGGTTCTTTTTCACGATCTTAATTCCACCAGTGGGGATTTTGCTTTATTGTTTTATCGGCAGAAAACAAAAGACAGATTCGGGTGTTAAAGACGAGCCACATCGATCACGCACGCGATATAGGGACATCGGCCGAGATGACTAAAATTTTCATTATAGATGATGATTACTTAACTTATCGGACCAATTACTCCTCTACAAGCTGCCATTCCGCGTAGCCTTCCTTGCGAACATCAAGCTTCCCTCCCGCCAAACGAACCTTCGTCCGCTGCGGATGGGTTTTGACCGTAATGTACGCCCGCACAAGGTTCGCGATCGTGGCTTCCTGGAATGTGAACGATCTGCCATCATGCAGTGCAATCGTCGTCCTCAGATGCTTGTGGCCTTCTGGTATTTCGGCGATTAGTTCCTTCACTTCTTCATTCGCGATGATCATACATGTCTCCTCTCGGGGGATTCTCTGATGCGGTGATTACTTCTATACTTAATTATGACAGGATCAGAAGACGCCTTCATTCCGGTGGATTGGGAAGAGGCAGGATGCCCATGGAAAAGGTTGTCGCGTTAGATATTCATTCCCAGTTGAAGCCGGTCATTCAAGGTCTGTGAACGTTTCTGTGCTAACACCCTTGATTGCTCCCTTTTCAGCTTTATGTTATCATAGGCCGAGTTAAAGAGAGTCCATATGTTCCCCGGGAAGGATTATGGTAAATCACATTTGTTTGAAGGAGTGATGAATACGTCATGCGGATTATCGTCGATATTGACAACACACTGTGGGATTTTGCTACTCCATTATGGAAAAAAATCGAGCATTTTGGTGTGCCACGGCCATCGGAATGGCATTGGGATTTTTGGAAGGAATATTTCTCCATCGAGCAGTTCCTAGACTATATCGACGAGGTACATGAGGAGCAGGATGCCAACACACTTCCATTCCCCGAAGCTGCTGATTTTCTTTCCGGTCTCAAAAAGAGCGGTTGTCACATAACCATCGCTAGCCACAGGAGCCCCACCAGCAGGGATGTCACTGAAAAGTGGCTTAAGATGCATGACCTTGCCTTTGATGATCTCTATGTCGGCCCTGATAAGACAGTACTATTCGATAACCATCAGGTGATCGTTGATGATAGTGCCGATCTACTGGATAAGGCAGCAACAAAGGGGCTAATAACCGCAGGATTGAGATATTCCTGGAATAGAGAGTCCAAGCATTCTCTGTTTGAGAGCCTTTCTGGCGTCCTTGTCTATCTTCATAAAAGAACGGACAACTGCCGGGGGTGAAATCGCACATGCGAACACGCCAATCACATGGTACACAGGGCAATGCTTTTGTTTTAACACTCTTCTGAAGCCTGATCGACTATATGATCTCGTTTGGAATAGTGTTGGATACACATGGAATTGTGGATTTACAGTCGACCATTACCAGTCGGATGTTAGAATTCAATTTATTGCGGGGGCCGTATTTGCATCTGTGACATGCGGGGTATATGCCCAACATACAATGTCTACCTGAGTTTGTACCTGTCAGGCCAGTATTGCTCTTAGGATTTAGGCCCTTGCTCGCATAGCATTGATTGAATTCAAAAATGATAACCGATACCGACCAGTATTCCATCAGCATCAGCATTGTAGTTCGTCACAATGCGATTCCAAGAAATCCTTACACTCCATTGTGGAAGAAATCGGTAACTGGTCGTCATCGTGACAATTCCGGACAAGAACGTATCGCTATCATTGTGAGCTTGTGCGTTACGATACTCCAGAGTTGCGTAGCCACCTGCACCGAAACCAACAGATAGATGGTCGCTAAAAAACGACCTTCCAAACCAGAGTTGCGAGGTCACTCCGCTTCGTCCGAAATTGTCGTTTTCACCTTCATAAAGGTACGACAGTGTCCAGTCCACGTATCGTGATAGGTGTCGCCGGTATTCGATGACACATGAATTCGCTGGCTCCGAGCCAAAGCTGTTTAAAATAGTATTGCCATAAAACACTGTGACTTCATTCTTTGTCGTATCCTCACGCTGGGGCGGTGCGTTGTTAAGCGGCCCCGTCGAAGATGGAGGGGCGAGCTGATATCCGAATCCGAAAAGCAACGATCGAGTATCAAAACTTCTATTATCGGTATAGACCCAGTTCAGGCGAACTTGGTAAAATAGTCTCTCGGCCGTGTACCAGGTAGCAGTATAGCTGACCATTGCTCCCCATCCATGGTCATTGTTGTAGGAATTGGTTCCGGCCTGCAAAGTATCAAAATAGTAGTACGGTCCAACACCGGCACCTAAAGCAAGATGCCTATCAAAAAAATCCCTTCTACCCCATATCAGGATGGCATCACCGTCCCGATGATGTGCTGTAATGTGACCTTCATTTAAATAGTCAAGGCTGTAGGCGAAATGCTCTCCCAATCCTTCCAGATACTCCAGTTGCCAGGCATAGGTACTTTCGCGTGCCGGTGTGGCGTCTGACGTTCCTGCGAGGCCGGAAAGCTCTTGGGCGTTAACAGGACAAGCAGCAAAAACGACTGCAATGACTAATACAACTGTTATTTTTTTCATGCCTTATAACAGATATCGTGTTGTCTCTGAGGGGTGTGAATAGAATAGCGATAAAGATATCAATCCTATATTTCAGTCTACAGCAGAACTAAATTTCATACAAGTCCTCATCATCTCTAAGTTTATTGCATTTGATGGTAATAACTCGATACACAAAGTAAAGATGCTATTCACCTAACGATAACGGTACTCAGACCGCCATCCGTAGCAGCCTTTCTCGCGTCCCTGCCCCGCGCCTTCCAGCGCCACAAGTCCGAAGGACTGAATGCAACCTATCATTTCACGTTCAGCGGTAACGAACAGATCGAAGCAACGGTCATTATCAAAGACAAAACAATCAGCGTACAAGGGGGTCACGCAGGCCTCCCGGACATATGGGTGCATGCAGATGCAAAAACCTGGCTGAGATTGCTGCATAAAGAAAGTACGATGTTCAAGGAGATAATATTCAGAAGAATTCGCGTTAAAGGGCCGATACAACTGTTTAAGGCTTTTGGGAGATGCTTCGCGTGATACTATGGTAGATTACAGCTATAATGGTGCAGACTACAAGCTGTATTATTGGCCCTCGTCACAATATTGACGTTGGACAGTTGTAGGTGAAGTCCAGTTTCATATAATATTAGCGAAGGTACAGAATGCATTTTGTATCATTGCATTTTGTGGTAAAGTTTTCTGTCAGCAGATCCTTCCCGAAGTTGTTTTAAGAGCGACTTTTTGAATTATTGCACTTTTCATTCAGAATCTGTTAACTTCTTCCCTCTTAAATATCACTCGACACCATTGACATAAATTTAAAGCAGGCATATAGTCATAGTCGGGCAGGTAGAGTTATACATGAGATATGATAGACGATTAAGACCATCCTCGACCGGAAAGGAGCGTACTATGAAACATTTTCAGTTTAGTCTTTTTATGATTGCAGTGTTGTTACTTGTCTCAGCCTGTGGCGGCGCCCCAGGACACATGTTGTTCAAAGACGACCCAACGATCAACGTTTTTAGGATCAGACCTGAAAAAGGTAAGGCGGCTATCGTTGTGGCCAGAACAACCAGCTATGGTGGAGCAGTTGAATTCGATACCTATCTTGACAAAAAAATGATCGGTGTGACCAAGGGGAAAAGCTATTTTATCAAGACCGACGTAGCTCCTGGTGTTCATTATGTAATAACAAAGGCCGAAAATGCGGAGCCGGTAAAAATCAACTTTTCTTCGAAACGAGTATATTACATCCAGGAGATTCCGAGGATGGGCGTTTGGAAGGCACGCGTAAGTGTAGCGCTTGTGAGCCCAAAAGAGCTAAGCACTTCATTTGATACCAGTTGCAGGTTGGTGATATATGACGTTAATAACCCTGGGGATGATATGTCCGACAAGGATTACCAGGAAGCTGTTAACGATTATGAACGGGAAGTAAAAGAAGGCCACCACAGTGAAGATGTCAGATATGAAGGAGTGTCTACGAAATAAAGTATAATTATCCAAACAGCCTATATTTGGTCTGAGTACGGGGTTTGTCTTTGATTGTCTTCGATCAGAAAGGTTTGATGGCAGGAGTCTCCCTCAAGGACGCCAAGTTTTACGCTGATTCACCCGGAGTAAGAAGCTTTAAGTCCGATACTGAGCCTACTGAGCAGACACCATGATTGAAACGATTGGTTATAAGATGTCCCAGTGAACAGAAGACAGCATGGATACAGCGCTTTTCTCTTATGAGCCGAATGCGCTGGATGGGATGATCCATAATGAACATCTCTTCATTTCCACCGAGGACGACGAATAGTTTTATCATTTTGACAGTTTAAGATACAGCCAGTAATCGTTGCCCTTATCACAATATTGGCAGGACAGAATTGTAGGTGAAGTCGAGTTTCATATAATATTAGTGACGGGGCAGAATTCATTTTGTATCATGCATTTTGCGATAAAGTTTTCTGTCAGCAACTGTTTCCTGTATGAAACGACTTTCCATTCATTGCAACAATCAAAACTTCATTCTGAATTCGGTGGTCACCACGCCTGATCACTCATTAACACTCTGCTGATGAGATAGAACTTGACGCAGTAATCGAACGAGCCTAAAATCATTCTCACCTCGTATTTTCAAGCCCCCATGTTACCGAAACGGGGGGCATTATTCTCGCGGAACTCGCTAATACCTGAGATCCGATGCTAGCTGGGGGGCTAGTTAATCACTGGTTGGTTCTTCGAAAAAGGCGAGCGAGGGTACTATGAAGACGGTTTACAGCGCAGCCAATATCGCACTTGTAAGCATATTCCAGAGTTTATTGGAAGAGCGAGGGATCAAGTTTTGGGTTAAAAATGACGCCCTTCTCACTGGAATCGGTGAGATACCCCCTATCGAAACTTGGCCTCAACTATGCGTAGCCGATGAAATTTATTCAGAAGCAAAACGCATTGTGGATGAAGAACTTTCAGCAAAGGATATTAATATTTCTTGGAAATGTGATTCATGCGGTGAAGTTATAGAAGGACAATTTACTGAATGTTGGAATTGCGGGAAAAGCCGTCCTGAGTTGAACAACGTGAGAACGATTCAACGCACAAAAGAACTCATTAAAAGTTCAGATGCACTTCCTGATCTAAATGAAAGTGATGAACGTAAACAGATAGCATCCATTTGGGGACTCCGAATATTTCTATTAATAATGTCTGCATCTATATTCATACTGGCCAATTTAACTTTAAGACCTGGCCAATCTGACATGAAAAATGGCTTTCTTAGTTTCTCGATATTATTGATGGCACTACTTTTCACATTCTTACCCAAACGCTCTAACAATTAATTGAAATAGGTCCGCTCGTTAACTGAATCAATTGCTAATCTGTTGACTCCAATTTCGCGGTCCGCATGGACTCGCCTTGCGGCGAATTGCCGCCGCGTTATAGCGATATAAGTACTTGCCATTGTCCGGATTCATCTGCTTTTGGGAGCCATACCTGACTCGAACCATTGAGCTGTTCTTCGTGATGGTGTGGCTCTAAGTTAAAAAGTTACCAGCTGCCCCACAACAAAATATACGAAACACGGATAATATAAGCTTAAAGGAGAATGATAATGTATAAGCTATTTATTATTATTATTTTACTTTTTCAAATTTCAGTCTGCTATGCTGCAGAAACAGAGGTTTCAGTAGCTCAGAACAAAACTGCAATGTCTATATATAGAGATAATTACATTACTTTTGGCGACAATAATGATCAGATAAAATTTCAATTTTCTGCTAAATATCAGTTATATATTCCAGATAAAAATCCAGAAGACAATAAAATTAATACCTTTTTTAAAATAGTTGGTAGTTCAGCATATTTTGCATATACCCAGACAAGTTGGTGGACGGTTTATTCCGGTCGGGATACATTTTCTAGCAACTACCAGCCAGAAGCATTCTTTAAGTTCGATTCAAAGAATAGTTTTCGAGATTTGGATTTAGGTCCGTTTAAATATTTTAAAATAGCCCCGATTTATCACTGTTCTACCGGTGTTGAAGGCTCTGATCATAGGAGCATAAACGAATTCTACGGCGAGTTTGATATTTCATATACAGATGACAAGAAACAGAATGAAATTGGGATTAACCCAAGACTATTTGGATATTGGAGCAAAAGCACGCAAAATGAAGACATAAATGATTACCGCCATAATTACGAAGCAAATCTATATTATATACACATATTCGACTATAGCCTTTGGCAAATGCTAAAGGAGCAAGGTTTTAACTTTAGATGTACTGGGAATCCGTTCGGAAAGGGTTATTATATGATAGAAAGTACTAGCAAGGTTTTTAGTGCTAATTTTCAACCAAAAATATTTATTCAATACTCTCATGGTTATGGAGTTGATATTGTTTCTTACAATATTAAAGAAACTGAATTTCGAGGTGGTTTTTTGTTTAGTTTTTGATAGGAACAAATCTGCTCATGACTCACCTTGAGGGGGTGAGTGTCAGGCCTACACAGCTGACAGTCTATGAATTTTTCTAACCGGTCAACCAACCCGCCAAGCGGGTTAAATCCGCGTTCACGTGTACCCATTTAAAGGGCACCCATTTAAAGGGCACCGTCAAGTGAAAAAAGCATCCCTGTGACGAGAAAATGAAATTTTCTCGTCGATGTTTTTTTCCGTTACCATCATCTATACCATTGCCGTAATTTCATGCGGTTTTGATGTCAGTCTTCACTGCACCATGCAGCCATCGGGATTAAGATCATTGGTGAAACGTTATCCATTGACCCATTCCGCCTTGTGGCGGACCAGAAAATCTTCGGTTCCATGCCGCATCCAAAAGGAATGTTCAAGTCTTGTGGTTGTTAACCAACACATGCTGGCTCACGACCTGGGCAGTAAAGATGCTGATAACGCTATAATCGGGTGGGACGGATTACCAATCAAGTTATTTGGGTTCGCCAACACATGAACAGGTTCACCGTCCCAGCCAGCCTGTATCTATTTATGATCCATAAAGCTTCTCCGGCATGAAGGGCACCTGATCTCTCATGACGTAATAAGCTGCCCGCGCCAGTTTGTGGGCAAGCGCAGCATGAGCGATCGCGACATTTGTTTTCTTCAGCTTACGGTTGTAATATGCGCGGGCCTCCGGATAATAGCGACGCGCCAGTTCCGCAGCCTCTGAAAAAGCCCAAGCAAGATATTTGTTGCCGTTCTTTCTGTTTCCTTTGCCCTTCCCCTTGTCGTTGCTGATCCATTTACTGGAAACCTTCCGGCAATAGGAAACGTAATTGCCTGCTTTGTCAAAGCGGCTGATGGGACCTGTCTCGAGCATAATGGTAAGCCCAAGAATCTTACCCACGCCCTGGATGGTTAGTAGATTGGCGTACGGTTCCCGAAGCTCTACTTTTCCCTCGATGGTGGCTTCAACCGTTTTGATCTGCCGGGTTAAAAAGTCTATGGAATCTTTGCTGACTCTGCCGGCCAAGGCAAGATCCTCATTGGTCTCGAGATACGGAGTAACATGATTTGTGGTAGAAGCCATGATCTTGTTCTTCTTGAGTTTGAACCCATTGTTACGGTTAATAATGTTCTGAAGACTGATGACCAGCGAGGTCCGGAGTCTTACCAGATGACTTCGTTTCCGCAACAGGTCCAGAATTGGCCGGTCTTCCTTCGGATAAATGTAACCTTCAGGCAAAATACCCAGCCGAAGTGTTTCTGCCAGCCAGAATGCATCGTGCTCGTCATCAGCATATTTCAACCCCGAGTATTTTTTCATGGCAGTAGGATTGGCAAGATGAAGCGTATATTTCTCCGCCATGAGCAGATCAACCAACCAATACCAATTATAGGTTGACTCAACCACGATACCGACAATATCATTTTTGAACTGTGCCAAGGTATTGAGAATTACCCCTGGATCATTCGGCAACTTTTTCTTAAATACGCGCTTGCCGGTTTCATCAAGAATACCCACGTAACTATTGGTTGAATGTAGATCAATACCTGTGTACAATTTCATAAAGCACCTCCTGGGATGAGATTGGCCTTTTTTCCCAAGAGCATACCAGAATCGGTTCGGTTCTGATATGCTCGGAGGTGCCCTTTATATGATTATCAAGTTACAAACGGTAGTTGATGATTATTTCGCCTGGTGGATATTGCAGAATAGTTATATATGGATAGAGCATGAGGTTATATTTCCCCATTAAAGTATAGGAAATATTTTCTTCAAGACTATCCAAAATAGAAACCTCCTGCTAAGAATTAGTTTATGACGGAACTAAATTCAAGGGCAGGAGGCTTCTATGAACTGTATTGATGATATCAGACTTCAGCAATTTCGGCAACTGAAGAAAGAAATTCGTGGTTCGGAAGAATATTTGATCATTGGGATTGATGTGGCGAAAGAGAAGCACCGTGCGTTTTTTGGTACTGCGCAAGGCAAGACGCTTTTAAGGAATGTGATCTTTGACAACACGATCGAGGGATTCGAAAAGCTGGATGCGCATGTGGAGCGTGTCAAGGTTCAATACAGCCTGCCGAAAGTCGTTTTCGGGATCGAGCCGACGGCAGACTACCACAAGCCCCTGGCGGAGCATCTGCTCAAATGCGGTCTGATGGTCGTTTTTGTTGGCGGTATGGCAGTAAAGAACAACCGGCAACTTCTGAACGGTCGATGGGATAAAAACGATGACAAGGATTCGGCTAATATCGCAGATCTCATTGCACAGGGGAAATGCATGTTTTATGAATATCCCCTGATGACGCTTCAAAACGTGCGCGTACTAAACGCAGTCAAGCGGCGACTGAAGAAGCGGGAACACGGCATAAGCGCGTATATTCGCAATCATATCCTTGCACAGTATTTCCCTGAGTTGGATACGTACTACGGATCGTCAGAGACCCTGGCGGTAGTGCGGGAATGTCTGGATCCTTCCGCTATCGCCGGCATGGAATACGATGATTTCTGCCGTACCGTAGCACCAGGCAAAATGACGTTGGCTCGGGAACGCAGAGTGGGAGCGATTTGGAGGACCGCGGTCAATTCCGTTGGCTGCACCATGGGAGAGGCGGCCTTCCATGAAGCTCAGATTGCAGTAGATAGTTTGAAACAGGTTAGGCAGGAGATCAAAGCGGTTGAAGACAAGCTTGAGAATGCCTGTCTTGAGTTTCCGGAGTATACGTACCTCTTGAGCATTCCTGGGTTTGGGCCGGATGTATCCGCCAAGGTCCTCGGAGCCATCGGCGATCCCCACCGCTTTACAAGCGGCAAACAGGTTTTGCGGTTGGCGGGTTTTGATCTTTGCGCACAGAGAAGCGGAAGAACGTCAAACAGGGCAACGCCGATCATCTCCAAACAGGGAAAGGCGGATCTGCGGTGCGCGTTATACCAGGCAGCGTTCATTGCCTCGATTAAGAGTAAGGACTTTATTCCCTATTTTACGAATAAGCTTGCTGGACGGGCGAAGGAGAAAGGCATTGCCACGAAAATGAGGGTGAAGCTCGCCGCGAAGCTCTTGATTATTGCTTGGACGCTGATGAAAAAGAAGGAATCTTTCGACTCGAAATACCTTAAACTGGAAAAGCGGGTAGAACGAAAAGCAGCCGCATAATGGTGTACGCAAAATTTATTTCGACGGGAGAGCCCGTGCTCAAGTTAGTTGAGGGCAGTTGACCTCGTCACCTACAATACAGGGCCTCTCGTTTTGAACGATAGAATCTGGATAAGGTATTCTTGGCGGCCATATGGCACGCCGCATAGGTGACATAACTATCAGAGATGTCGTTCGTCTGGTTGCGAGAGACTCGTCGATAAAAGTGATAACGGCGTAAATGCCGAAAGAGAGAGGTGCGTTTTTAATATACTGATCAAGTTATCCTGTTGAATAAAAGCAAATTGAATCTTTTTCTTGACAGGAGCGTTATAGTATGTAGGTGAAGTCGAGTTTCATATAATATTACCGAATGTGCAGAATTCATTTTGCATTATTGCATTTTGTGATAAAGTTTTCTGTCAGGAACTACCTTCCTGAATATCGCAGAGTTTCCATTTTGTGGACCTCTTAAACTTCAACCGGTATTTATTAGATTTATGGTAAGCTCAAAAGGACCAGAACAGCCTCGCTAATATCTCTTTCAGAAACTCAAGTTTACCTTTAAAAAAATCAACATAAATGAAGTGATATACTTAAAATGTAGTGTCGTCTAGATTCAGTGATGCTGGGTTGAATACAAACGCGATGAAAATTAGAGATATGCCGTGTCTATTCTTTAAGAGATAAAACACCATGCAGGCCAAAGAGGCACTTAAATCGAAAATCAGCGCTGCCTCCCGCCGTCTGGTACTGGCTGCCGTCCTCTTGATCCTTACAGTCACCGTTGTTGCTGCACCAACACCGTCCTTCTCCGAACATAAGGGCATGACTGTTTCATTCCCGGTCGAGGGCGGAGCGATGTCCGGGGTTCTGTTCGTGCCAGCCCGGACACCGGCCCCGGTTGTGGTTGTGCTGCACACCAAAGGTCTAGCTGTCGAGCCAGCGGATGTGAAGTTCGCAGAAGCGCTCGCCAATGAGGGCTTCGTCGCGGTCGCGGTGAACTACCTTGAAGGGGCCGGAGGTAAGCTCTGGGCGCCCGCGATCGAAGAGAGACTCTCGCAGGTAGTAGACCTCCTCAGAGAGCGGCCGGAGGTCGGGGGCAGACCGGTCGGTGTGGTGGGTTTCTCGCTTGGCGCGCATGGCATCCTGGTGTCGACCCTCAATCCGGCCGTGAAAGCCGTCGTGATCTATTATGGCGCCTATGACCCGCGTAAGGCGAAAGGTAAACATTTCGGGCCTGATGTTAAGCTGCCGATCGACGTTGTTGCCGAAGTCAATGCCGCGGTTATGATGCTACACGGCGCGCTTGACAACGAGGTTCCCGTACAGATCGCGCGTGACATGGAGGCGGCCCTAAAATCTGCGGGGAAAAAAGTGGAGCTGGTGGTTTATCCTGGGGCCTATCACCGCTTTGATCGTGGCCCGACCGCCCGCATGAGCGGCAACAGGACGAGAGATGGCTTCATCTATCAATATGATGAAGCTGCGGCGAAGGATGCGTGGAAGCGAACGATCGGATGGTTTCATACATACCTGGATAGCCCATAGTCATGCACTAGTCTGCAGCCAGAAGAATAATTACGCATGCCTTGATTCTGAAACATTCAGTAGCGCGCGCATGCGGCTGACACGACCCGTTCATGTTTAGGTTATACACCGTATTTATTGATAGTTGCAGAAGGCCGAAATTACGAGATCGTAGGTGTACTCCGGGGAACCAGGATCTCCAAGAAAATGAAAAATGCCGATTGAAGTTTTTAGTCAAACCTCCTTCCTCCGAATCAGTTGCGGATGTTGGCACATATATAGTACATCCCGTTATCTTGTTTTTTACGCATGCTACTTTTTTATCATTTCATGCGATACCCTAAAGATACCCAACTTGTATGATAAAATGATTATAACTTGGTGTGAACCGGTTTGCTTTCTTACTGACTCTTTAATCTAAAGTATTATAAACTCAATCATGCAGGGAACATGGAGCAACTGGGATTAATGTAACGCGATTAGCTCCGTAAGGGCGGCTAGGTAATCGTACAGTACACAACGACCATGCTGATCACGGTGACGTCACCGAAATAATCGAGCTGCGGAGCGCGAATATCGTTCCGGAATTCCGGAGGGAAAGAGCTGTACATGCAGGAGAGCAAACGCGTGGATTGAACCGCTGCACCAGGAATAGGGGGAAACCACTTCCCAGAGTGAAGGGACGTGCTCGAGAAAGGCTTTTAAAGAACGACGGGGCTTTGACCTCCTGCTCGTGGCGTTCTCGGTCCGTTGCCTAAATACCCCGCCCGGTCAACTGGACAGGGAGATCGATAGGGGCTTGAAAGAGGTGAATTCTTTTTTCGGCGGCGACCGGATCCATCTCTGGGAATTCTCGGAAGGGATGGCGAAGGGGCAGTTTTTGGGACGAAGTGACTCTGTGTAATGTGAGTTCAGCGAGGCAGGTTCCGGATGTTTGTCTCGCGAAGAATGAAAGACTGAAGGAGGAGAATACATGCGACGAACGACCTTAGCGGTGTCAGCGGCGTTGGGGGGGACAGCGTTGGTCCTCATGACGCTCATTTCAGGGCTGCCGGCAACTGCGCAGCAGATAGATCCTTGTGGCGATGACTTCAATAAATACTGCAGCGGAGTCACTCCAGGAGGTGGCGGCTTGGTACGCTGCTATGAAGCGAATAGAGCCAAAATGTCCGCGGACTGCGTTGGCTGGGCCGAAGCAGCGAAAGCGTATGCCGGAACGGTGAAAGCAGCATGCGCCGAGATGGTAGATGCGCGCTGTAGTTTCGCAAAGGACGATCCCTTGGCGATGGTGGCCTGTCTCCAGAGCAACTATCTCGATTTGTCCGCGAACTGCAGGATAAAGCTGAACAATTTCAAAAACAATTATCCTCCGCCGGCGAATGCGCAATAGCCTAACAGGTAACTCCAGCTTAGCGCGGAAAACTCCGTCGATCATCAGCGATTCATTGTATCGTTTTCTTTCGTTTCTAAGCACGCGGATTATGAGCAGAAAGAGGATGATCACCATCAAGGGGAGGAACAGCTCTGGACTAGTTAAGTGATCGGGAAAGGTGGGGTAAGAAAAACTCGCACTGACATTTTTCCCAAGTTTGCGAATTTTATACTTCAATCAGTTTTTTACACCATCGTCAAATAGGTGGCGTTCCACACTTGTAGATGGATACAAGATAAATATAATTTTGGACGATGTGTAAAATCGCTGTTGAAACATACATAGGGTTTTCTACCTGAAGTCTGTAATCTATTGCCATATGAAGGAGTGCATATTATGCGTCGTCTCTATCAACATTGAATAATCGCGTAAGGGTAGCCCCTTTGAATATTTTGACCAAACAGGAAGTCCACTTACTGTTATAAATAAAGCAGTAAGGCCTGCATCCGTCTTGGAGCGCAGGCCTTTAAACGTTCACAGCTGTTTTTACGCGGCCTTCATGAGCACCTTCAGCGCCTTCTCCTTTGCAGCGTTGCCGAACGTGTCGTAGGCTTTCATTATGTCATCCAGCTTGAATTCATGAGTGATGAGCTGTTTGGGCCTCAGTTTGCCAGCAGTGACGATTTTGAGTAGCATGGGCGTTGTTACCGTATCCACAAGTCGAGTGGTTATCGTGATGTTGTGCGACCATAGTTTTTCTAGATGGAGGTCTACGCTCTTGCCGTGCACGCCGACATTCGCGATATGACCGCCGGCGGCAATGATATCCTCGCAGAGCTCAAAGGTCGCCGGGATTCCTACGGCCTCGATCGCCACGTCAACGCCTTTTTTCCCGGTGTACTCCATAACCTTGTCCGTGGTCTTACCGACCTTGCTGTTTATGGCCTTGGTAGCGCCGAACTTCTTCGCCACGTCGAGCCGATTGTCGTCCATGTCGATCATGATAATCTCAGCCGGTGAATAGAACTGCGCCGTGAGCAATGCCGCGAGCCCCACCGGTCCTGCGCCAACGATGGCCACTGTATCTCCAGGCTTGACCTGGCCGTTCAGCACGCCACATTCGAAACCCGTGGGCAGGATGTCGCTCAGCATCACGAGTGCGTCTTCGTCAGCACCCGCGGGCACCGGGTACAAACTCGTGTCCGCAAAAGGAATCCTCACGTACTCCGCCTGAGTGCCATCGATGGTATGTCCGAGAATCCACCCTCCTCCGTTCGCGCAATGCGAGTACATTCCTTTTTTACACGCATCGCATTTGCCGCATGATGTAATGCACGAAAGCAGCACTCGATTACCTTTCTTGAAGTTCGTTACAACGGGACCGACCTCCTCTATGATCCCGACCCCTTCATGTCCGAGGATCCTTCCGTCCGTGACGGTGGGCACGTCTCCTTTCATGATATGGAGATCTGTACCACAGATCGTGGTTTTTGCTATCTTCACGATCGCATCTGTCGGCTCTTTAATCACCGGTTTTGGTTTGTCTTCCCATGACCGGTTGCCTGGTCCATGATATACCAACGCTTTCATACTGCCTCACTTCCTTTCTGCTCGAACTGACACGATAATTATTGAGTGCCCGTTTGCTACACCCTTTGATCATAAAAACTCACAATCTATTTAAATTATAGATCATCCGCTTAAAAGAGGTATCAATACACATTAGGTATCATGTTTAGATTTCAGTGGAAATGCGTCATTAGGCGGTCTCATTTGCATTTTGCTAGAATTGAAGTAGTAATGGAGGTGTGGACGTGAAAACCTATTCACTGATACTATTTCTGCACGTCGTGAGCGCTTTCGGAATCCTCGTCTCTTTCGGCTTGGAGTGGATGAACCTTGACCGACTGCAGCGGTCGTGCACACCAGAGGAGGCCCGTGCTTCCATGAAAGGCTTCGGTGTATTGCCCTGGACCGGTGTGCCTTCGTACCTGACTGCATTGATTTCCGGGATATACCTGTGGCAGGCGTCCTGGAGAGGGGCAGCGTGGAACGTCATCGCACTCATTGCGCTGGTCGCGATAGCAATGATCGGGGCGGCTTTGACCGGCCCCCGTTTGATGGCCTTGGGCAATTTATTTTCAGGAGAAAAAGTTAGAGAACCCGTGGTCCGGCAGGTTGGGACCATGCAGATGCTTTGGGTTTCACTTCAGGTAAGGGTCTTGATGGCGCTGGGGATCACCTTTCTCATGATGGTTAAGCCTGGTGTGTCAGGCTCCCTCATCGCGCTGGCCATTGCAATCCTGCTCGGGCTAGCAGTAAACCCGGCGATTGTGAGCTATTACCGAAGCCATAATATATGCGTTATAAGCCTTCGGAGGGAGTGAACCAGAAAGCTGTACTTCAATTGAGAATTTGCGACATTTCTGACCGCGACTGCGCTCACCGTTATGCGCTGGAAAAAAGATTACACTCTTTCATTCTGGGCACGATATCTTTTTCATCAGCATATGTTGTCCGCAGAGCATGTCGACGCTACTTTCGTCGACATATTGATAACTCACTACTGCCGTGCTATAGTCCCGTTTAACTAATAACTTGTTAGCTGATTAAGAAAATCCTTTTAATAAAACCTTGCGAAAAAGATTCTGCTTTTTTCTTTGCGAAGCAGCAGTGAAAGACTACATTCGCTGGCTCAACATTGACCTATCGTTTCTGGATATTGATAAGGAATTATCAGATCTCTCCTCAATGTATGGTCCTCCGAAAGGACTTTTTTTGCTCGCGTGGCACGAAGACGAGCTTGCGGGTTGCGTAGGTCTGAGAATGCTTGAGCCCCCTGTTTGTGAGATGAAGCGTCTATATGTCTACGACCAATTCAAGAATAAGGGTATAGGGCGGTGATTGTGCATCGCACTCCTCCAAAAGCAAAAAATCTGGGGTATGAAAAAATGAGACTGGACACTTTAGACCGCATGAAGTCTGCCATAGGACTCTATAAAAGTTTGGAGTTCAAAGAAATTGAGCCATACCGGTTTAACCCAGACCCCACAACAAAGTATATGGAGTTAAGTTCGAGATGATACAATCGGCAGGTCAGGTAAAACGAAATGAAATCCCGACGACGATTTTAACCATTTGGCTTAATCGGGTCGCGAAATACGCGCCTTCAACCGAGCCGGTCATTTACACATTTCACCCAGTTATATATGAGTAGAGCATGAAGTTAATCTTCCCTATTTAATCATAAGGGATAGTGCACTTTCAATCTACCCAAAATAGAAACCTCCTGCTAAGAATTAGTTTATCTGGAAACTAAATTCTTTTCCTTCATTCGTCTTTAAGTTGAAAGCCTGGGGTTAAGCAGCCCGCAGTGCTGATGAATCTTGAGCAGGAAGTAGGTAACGTCTTTATAGCCGTAAGCCATACGTTTAAGACGTTTTATCTTATTATTGATCCCTTCGGAGATGGCGGTCGTTATTTTACAGATGAAGTAGTTCAGAATGAAGTGCCGTTTTCGAAAGAACTTGTGACCGAGTTCGACAAACACCTGGATTTTCGACCCAATCGCAGCGATGATCCACTCCCGCAGCGCTTTACGGGCTGAAGCGCGGTTGCGGGATGTATAGATAGCAACAAACTACTCTTTGAGAAGCATGGACTTGTAAATGGGATCGTTGAGATCGGCGAGCTTTTGTAGAAGGTTCTCTCGTCGTTTGGTTTGCTTATTCTGCATCAGGATGAACTTTTTCTTGCAGTGGAGCAAATCAGCCAGTTCAGTGTCATCCGTCTTTCGGGCCTTCGCAAGCTCTTCCTTGCGTACCGTGTCTATGGCATCGTTCAAAGATTTCTTGATATGGAAATGGTCAAGAACGATTAACGCGTTCTTTGCATGTTCCTCGGTTGCCGACAGAAACCCACGGGCACCGTCACTGGCCACGGCCTTGATGCCGGCGCACTGCTCTTCTCCAAGGGCCTTATAGAAGGATTCGAGCACTAATTTACCGCGGTCATCGTGGTTCCAAATAACCTTGCGTTTCTCGATGTCCACTACGTTGGTGACGTAGTGGTGCCATTTTTGCCAGGCCACCTCGTCAACGCTCATGTATCGTGGGGCGGGAACAGGGGTAAGCTTTTTCTGGGCCAGTTCTTCAAGATACTGCCGGTCGATCCGATAGACCACTTCATCGTCGAGGCCGAGATACCACCCGGCCTCCTGATTGGTGGTTATGGAGGTAAGACGGTATACCTGATCAGCAAAGCGTTTGGTGAAGCGACCGCGGAGCCAGTCCAGTTCCTCGACGCGGATGCTATCGTCTTCAACGCAAAAGACCTTGCGCTTCGGGACATGTAGGAATACTCGTTTTCCGCTCATGGGGAGGTCCTCGACAATAATCGTCCCTATGCTATGAACGGGTGTGTTGTGGACTTGACCGCATCCAGAGCAGACTGCAGGGATGAACCGGGACGGCTCTAAGAGTAAATCGAGGCGGCTGTCAGAATGAACGACCATATGGCTCACGCGATAGTTTGGAATAGCAAGCAGTTCTGTGATAGTATGGAGCTGCATCGGATTTTCCTTTCTGGCTAAAGTTTGGTCGGCAAACCTACTTTATCAGAATCGGTTAATCCGATGTCTTTTTTCTGCTCAAATGCTGCGTTTCAACTTTTAGACGAAAGATTCATTCTTTTAAGCAGGAGGTCTCTATGTGCTATGTAGATGATATCAGGCTTGAGCAATTTCGGTAACTGAAGAAAGAAATCCGTGGTTCGGACGAGTATTTGATCATTGGGATTGATGTGGCGAAAGAGAAGCACCGCGCGTTTTTTGGTACTGCGCAAGGCAAAACGCTTTTAAAGAATGTGGTCTTTGACAATACGATAGAGGGATTCGAAAAGCTGGATGCGTATGTGGATCGCATCAAGGTTCAATACAGCCTGCGGAAAGTCGTTTTCGGAATCGAGCCGACGGCAGACTACCACAAGCCCCTGGCGGAGCATCTGCTCAAATGCGGTCTGATGGTCGTTCTTGTTGGCGGCGCGGCAGTAAAGAACAACCGGCAGCTTCTGAACGGCCGGTGGGATAAAAACGATGACAAGGATTCGGCCAATATTGCAGATCTCATTGCCCAGGGGAAATGCATGTTTTATGAATATCCCCTGATGACGCTTCAAAACGTGCGCGTACTAAACGCAGTCAAGCGGCGACTGAAGAAGCGGGAACACGGCATAAGCGCGTATATTCGCAATCATATCCTTGCACAGTATTTCCCTGAGTTGGATACGTACTATGGATCGTCAGAGACCCTGGCGGTAGTACGGGAATGTCTGGATCCATCCGCTATCGCCGGCATGGAATACGATGACTTCTGCCGTACCGTAGCACCAGGCAAAATGACGTTGGCACGGGAACGCAGGGTGGGAGCGATTTGGAGGACCGCGGTCAATTCCGTTGGCTGCACCATGGGAGAGGCGGCCTTCCATGAAGCTCAGATTGCAGTAGATAGTTTGAACCAGGTTAGGCAGGAGATCAAAGCGATTGAGGACAAACTTGAGAATGCCTGTCTTGAGTTTCCCGAGTATACGTACCTCTTGAGCATTCCTGGGTTTGGGCCGGATGTTTCCGCCAAGGTCCTCGGGGCCATCGGCGATCCCCACCGCTTTACAAGCGGCAAACAGGTTTTGCGGTTAGCGGGTCTCGACCTGTGCGCGAAACGAAGCGGAAAAACGTCAAACAGGGCAACGCCGATCATCTCCAAGCAGGGCAAGGCGGATCTGCGGTGCGCGTTATACCAGGCAGCGTTCATTGCCTCGATTAAGAGCACGGACTTTATGCCCTATTTTACGAATAAGCTTGTCGGACGGGCGAAGGAAAAAGGGATTGGTACGAAAATGAGGGTGAAGCTCGCCGCGAAGCTCTTGATTATTGCTTGGACGCTGATGAAAAAGAAGGAGTGCTTCGACTCGAAATACCTTAAACTGGAAAAGCGGGTAGAACGAAAAGCAGCCGCATAATGGCGTACGCAAAATTTATTTCGACGGGAGAGCCCGTGCTCAAGCTAGTTGAGGGCAGTTGACCTCGTCACCTACAATACAGGGCCTCTCGTTTGAACGATAGAATCTGGATAAGGTATTCTTGGCGGCCATATGGCACGCCGCATAGGTGACATAACTATTAGAGATGTCGTTCGTCTGATTGCGAGAGACTCGTCGATAAAAGTGATAACGGCGTAAATGCCGAAAGAGAGAGGTGCGTTTTTAATATGCTGATCAAGTTATCCTGTTGAATAAAAACAAATTGAATCTTTGTCTTGACAGGAGCGTTATAGTATGTAGGTGGAGTTTCGTATTTTTAAAAAAAGCGACCCTCGTTGACTACATCCTATGCTCCTCCTGTCAAGGGGCGATTTTATAAAATCGTAACTTCCTGTAGGTATTGAAGTTCCATTCATTGAAACAAAAAAATTTCAACCCGAATACTGCATCGTCTTCCCCTAAAAAACCCAGTCGAAAACATTGACAACTCTTCATGCCTGTGCTTGTATCTAAGTAGTTTTCGAGAAAGCCAACCTCTTCGTGAGAATGGGACGGAAAGCCACGGGTCTTGGAAGATCAAGACGGCCGAGCTGCCGAAGGATAAACCTCTAGTATGCTCGGCCTTTTTATTTATTACAGAATCATACAACATGGCAAGGCGAGTGGGACCAGGATAAAAAACACATTTACCGATTACGGATTAAAAGCTTTTTTAACCTGTGCATTC
Source organism: Nitrospirota bacterium (assembly GCA_963826885.1). Lineage (GTDB taxonomy): Bacteria > Nitrospirota > UBA9217 > UBA9217 > UBA9217 > JAJYKN01. Next base: position 712,065 of record CAWGYL010000003.1, read on the forward strand.
GTATTCTAAATCCGGATAATCTCGATCGTCTTTCTCGCCGCTAGCCCGGATGACAAGATGTTCAGCGCTATGTTTTGGGCAAGGAGAGCGCAAAGCTTGGGCAACGAAACCCAATGGAGGTGTGATATGAAACGGCCATCTGCATTGTTGATTTTGGCGCTTTTCGAAGCGATCCTGCTGTCTGCCTGCAGTGGAGGTGGGGGCAGCGGTACAAACCCAACCTCCACACGCGAAATTTATGTAGTCAATAGTTCAAACTATACGGTTTCCGTATTTAATTCATCCTTGGTTGGGAATGTGAGTCCACTGAGACAATTTGGCAGCCTTACAGGCTTGAGCGGCCCAAACGGCATTGCCGTGGACACGGTTAATAACCAGATATTTGTGGCAAACCAGAAAAACTCGATCACGGTATATGGGAGGACAGCCAACGGCAATGTCGCACCGGTAGGTACCATCTCCGGCACAAACACAGGCTTGGGCTTACCAGCCGCCATTGCCGTGGACACGGTTAATAACCAGATATTTGTGACAAACGAGAGCAACTCGATTACGGTATATGGTAGAACAGCCACCGGAAATGTCACACCGGTAAGTACCATCACCGGCACAAACACAGGTATGGGCTATCCAGACGGCATTGCCGTGGATACGGTTAATAACCAGATCTTTGTGGCTAATTACGCTAACAACTCGATTACAGTATATGGAAGGACAGCCAACGGGAATGTCACGCCGGTAAGTACCATCTCCGGCGCAAACACAGGCTTGAGCGGTCCACGCGGCATTGCCGTGGACACGGTTAATAACCAGATTGTTGTGGCTAACTGGAACAACTCGATCACGGTATATGGGAGGACAGCCAACGGGAATATCACGCCGGTAAGTACCATCACCGGTACAAACACAGACTTGAGCGGACCATGGGGCATTGCCGTGGACACGGTTAATAACCAGATCTTTGTGGCTAACTACGATAACGACTCGATCACGGTATATGGGAGGACAGCCAACGGGAATGTCGCACCGGTAAGTACCATCTCCGGTCTAAACACTGGTTTGTACGGCGCAATCGGCGTTGCCGTGGACACGGTTAATAACCAGATCTTTGTGGCTAATTACGGGAACTCGATCACGGTATATGGGAGGACAGCCACCGGAAATGTCGCACCGGTAAGTGCCATCACCGGCACAAGCACAGGCTTGGACGAACCACTGGGTATTGCCGTGGATACGGTTAATAACCAGATCTTTGTGACTAACGCCGGGAGCGACTCAATCACGGTATATGGCACGACAGCCACCGGCAATGTCACACCGGTAAGTACCATCATTGGCACAAGCACAGGCTTGAACGAACCACAGGGCATTGCCGTGGACACGGTTAATAACCAGATCTTTGTGGCTAACTACAATAACAACTCGATCACGGTATATGCCAGTACAGCCAACGGGAATGCCGCACCGGTGAGTACCATCACCGGCACAAGTACAGGCTTGAACGAACCACAGGGCATTGCCGTAGACACGGTTAATAACCAGATCTTCGTGGCTAACTACAATAACAACTCGATCACGGTATATGCCATTACAGCCAACGGGAATGCTGCACCGGTGAGTACCATCACCGGCACAAACACAGCTTTGGACGGCCCAAACAGCATTGCCGTGGACACGGTTAATAACCAGATTTTTGTGACTAACTTGAAGAACGGCTCAATCACGGTATATGGCAGGACAGCCACCGGGGATGCCGCACCGGTAAGTACCATCACCGGCCCAAGCACTGCTTTGAGCAACCCATTAGGCATTGCCGTTGACGCGGTAAATAACCTGATCTTTGTGACTAATTACGGAAACAACTCAGTCACGGTATACGCCAGCACCGCCAACGGGAATGTTTCACCGGTGAGTACCATCACCGGCCCAAACACAGGCTTGAGCGGCCCATTTGGCATAGCGCTGCAGTAGAGTTCGGTAAGACTGGCACGCCATGTCGCCCGACATCTTTTAATGCTCTGTTTTGATCAAGGTGACGTATGCTGTTTAGCCGACAAATTGATCAATGCCCGAGTCATGTGCGGGCGGCCGTGAGAACGGGATGGACAAGGCTGAAATAAAATATTGGGCACGACGGGGAGCTAAGACAGGAGCATTTCTCCTCGTAATTCCTGGTAGCGCAATTACCGGTCTTGGCATTGGTCTGCTCACAAATCATATTGTTCCGACTACAGTGATTGGGCTTGGAGCAGGTCTCCTTTTGTGGGGCTTGATTGTTGTGCTGACGAAATAAAGACCCGGGGGCCACTTCGCGCCGCGGCTTAATTCAGGCGTTCATATGCGAGATACAACTAGGATTCTGCATCTCCTACTTATCGGTCGCTGTTGTATGATAGTAGGTGGAGAGTGCAACATACGTAAATCGAGCGAATACTCTACTTCGAGTTGAAAGTAGCGAGTGTTGATATGTCATCCATCCTAAAAAATGTGCATGAATAAGCCAATCGGGTTCATGAAGATGACGAGCGCATTGATTTTGGTGAAGACGAGGGCGATGAGCTTATTGAGAAATCGTAACATACTCGCGCAGGGATTGATGCCTCTCTCAAAAAGAAGTCAAAGCGGGAATTAGAAACAATTCTTTCCGGCATTTTCAAAAACCATCCTGAATTGACCAAGGAAACGAGCTTCGCGCCGCGTCCTGCGGGGAAAATAAGATGCGAAGCGCCGGTCAAATCAGTGACAAAGTCCATCATTGTCACAAGCAGGGGATCCAGGATCGCACAATTACTGGAAGCATACTGGATACACGCCTGATTATTCACCGATCCGAAAAGGTTTCCAGCAACTGCTTGATCAGGGATGCGCGGACGACGCAGTCCGGTTGGGCGAAAAGATGTTCGCGCGAGGTAATGAACAGATAGAACAATCAAACCATGAGGGTGAGACCGCTGACGAGATAGCCAATACCATGCCACTCGTGTTTAAAGCATTAGCACTATGTTCATTGCCGGACGCGGAGAAGTTGGAGCGCGCAGTTGATTTTTGGTTGAGGGACCAGTATCTTCCTCGCTTCCGTGTCCGCTCTTAATGGCAGTCGTTTTATTCCTTCCGTAACTGCTAATTGACCTGAGTAATTACAAAAAATCACTATACTAAAATTGAATAACTGCCGATAAGTATATATGCAGATGTTACTGTATCAGCTAATAGTTATTTAAAAAAGCAGCGATATGGAGAATATTGTATCCGAGAATATTCAAAAATATCAACCTGATACGAATTCGCAAAAGGAGCCTGTTTTATAGCATATTATCATGTTGATAGTTTAAATAATTTAATTATTGTTAAATTACGTTATGAGTTTAATGCATGATTTGACTATGATTGTATACAAGGAATATTTTGAATATCTAGCAATATTTTATGTTGTCTTTTTTTTCACTGCGGCTCCTTGTACTGCAGGGGATAATATTAATGTTATGTCTTATGAAACAGACACAATGATGAATACCTTATCGAACAATTTGACCAAAACAAATGATCCACCTTCAAGTTTATTTACTAATGATCCCTGTTTTACTGGATATTGTACAAGCTTAAAAAATTTATTTGGTAATCTCGATAAAAAATATAATTTATTATCCGTGTCTGTGGACGAATGTTTTGGAGATAAGGCTGCTATTACAATTGGTAAATACGGAGACAATATCACATGGAGCTTTGTCCCATTATTTGATGCGTCAGGTTACGATCCAATAGACGCTATCAAAAATTTTCAGGTAATGTGCCAGTTTAGATTCTAGCTATGACGCCATGGTTGTCTTCGTTCCGGGCCCCAGAGGCAATAATACTGATACTATCTTCAATTGATTTTACTTCCCTTGGGGACGCCAATTTGTCCATGATATCCGAGACTGTGCACACAAAGCATTGGCATGAGCAGCAAATGGGACAATGGTATTACGATTTTTGCAACAGGTCCGGTCACGCTTTCATCGTAGAGCGGCCGCGTGTACGGGGAAACGGAAGTTGCATCTTTTGGCTTAGGCGAATGAACGTCCCGTAAACTGGCAACGACCGGTCACCCTGACCGGGTCAGACAGAGGCACAAAAAGGAGTGCGATATGAAATTATTTCGAAACTTCACCTTGAAGGGCAAGATCATGTTCACCACAGCACTGATGCTGGCCGGCATCGCTGTCATCGTCATCCTGTCGCTCGTCACCATCAGACGCGAACTCCTAGATGACCGAAAGGTGAAGACCCGGCACCTGGTCGAGGTGGCCTATGGTGTTCTGGAACATTATCACCAGATGGCCGCCGACGGGAAAATGACCATGACGGAGGCACAGCAAGCCGCGGTCCAACTCATCAAGGCACTGCGCTACGAGGAGAAGGAGTATTTCTGGATTAATGACATGCATCCCGTCATGATCATGCATCCGTACAAGCCCGAGCTTGACGGAAAGGACCTTTCGGACTACAGGGATCCCGACGGGAAGAGGCTGTTCGTGGCATTCGTGGACACGGTGAAGGCGAACGGGGAGGGATTTGTCGATTACCTGTGGCCCAAGCCGAACTTCGCGGATCCCGTGCCCAAAGTGTCCTACGTCAAGGGATTCGCTCCCTGGCAGTGGGTGATCGGCTCGGGAATCTACATCGACGATGTCCGGGCGGTGTTCTTGGCCGAAGCGAGAAAGTACCTGCTGGTGACCATTCTGGTCGCGGCTGTCATTATCACGATAAGTGTGCTCTTGGTCAGGAGCGTGAACCGGGCACTTGCCCAGGCCGTACGGGCCTCGAACAATCTCGCCGAGGGCGACCTGATGCAGGAGATCGAGGTGACGAGCAGTGACGAGACGGGACAGCTGCTCGCTTCCATGAAAAACATGGTCGAACGGCTCCGGACGGTAGTTGCCGACGTGAAGAACGCTTCTGACAGCGTGGCCGCGGGCAGCGAGCAACTCTCCAGCGGAGCCGAGCAGATGTCGCAAGGCACGACGGAGCAGGCGTCGTCGGCCGAGGAAGCGTCGTCATCCATTGAAGAGATGAACGCAACGATCAGGCAAAACGCGGACAACGCCAGGGAGACCGAGAAGATCGCCTTAAAGAGCGAGAAGGATGCATTGGAGAGCGGCAAAGCAGTGTCCGAAGCGGTGAATGCCATGAAGGACATCGCCCGGAAAATAACGATCATCGAAGAGATTGCTCGCCAGACTAACCTTCTGGCCCTGAACGCGGCGATCGAGGCGGCAAGGGCCGGCGAGCACGGCAAGGGTTTTGCCGTCGTGGCGGCGGAGGTCCGGAAGCTTGCCGAACGCAGCCAGTTGGCGGCCGCGGAGATTGGCCAGCTGTCGATTTCCAGCATGGAGGTTGCGGAACGCGCCGGCGGCATGCTTCTGACTTTGGTACCGGACATCCAGAAGACGTCAGCGCTCGTACAGGAGATCAGCGCAGCCTGCAAGGAGCAGGCGTTCGGTGCCGACCAGATCAACGGGGCGATCCAGCAGCTGAACGAGGTCGTTCAGCAGAACGCAGGGACAACGGAGGAGGTAGCATCGACGGCGGAAGCGCTTGCATCGCAGGCGATGCAGCTGCAGAGCACCGTCGCGTTTTTCAGGATCAAAGACAACGACGTGCCGATACCGGAGACGGGACCGATGACGGCACACAAGCCCCTTGCCGCATCCCCCCCGGTCCTCTTCGCGCCTCTTCCGGAGAAACGGCAGGCGGCTCCGGCAGGGCGTTTTGTCAAGCCGGCGGGTGTTTCCCTTGACAGGAGCGCCGGCAAAGGCAACGGCGACTCGCAAAATGCGGAATTTGAGAGGTTCTGAGGGATGCGGCATTTGTGGAGCGCCCGGATGCTCCTCGGGCAAGGAACCCTATACGCTCTCCATGGTGCTCAGCGATTATGCGCAGTGGCCCCTTCAAGAACAGTCAAATTTTTTTCAAAGTTAGCTTTTCAGTTCCAAGCTACCTATTCATGTATGCAATAAAGTGCCTGTTGCAATTCTTTGAAATTGACAAATCTTTATACTTTTGATCTAATTTAAGCGGTCCTCGAGAAAGCCAAACCCTTCGCAAGAGGGGGACAGTCTTGACAGAGGTGGGGGTTCGCCTATAGGGACAAGAGGGTGCGGTGTGAGCCCAACCGAGACCTTCGCCGACCATTTGTAGCGGCAGAGGGTGGAAGCAACACTCAGCGAGTCTCGGCGTGGCCATTGTGCGCCGAACGACCGCTCGACCGCAGCTAGAGGAAGATAACGAATGTCGAATGATGACGGCACCAGGAAAATTCAGATGGGAACGCCGGAGGCAGATGCCTTCGTCGCGAACGTCAAACGGGCGATGGCGATCACTCCCATTATCAACCGATTGACGTTCAACGATGCAGATGAAATCCGAGCCCTGTTTAGCGATCTGACTGGCCGGAAGGTGGACGACCAATTTCGACTGATTCCGCCGTTCTACACGGCCAACGGCCTCGAAATCCGCGTCGGCCATCGCGTCTTCATCAATCAGAACTGCACCTTATATGACCTTGCCGAGATCAGCATTGGCGATGACGTCATGATCGGACCGAACGTCAGTATCATTACGGCGAGCCACCCCGTCGCACCGTCCGAGCGGCGAGCGTACCTGATCGGAAGGCCCATCGTGATCGAAAAGAACGTGTGGATCGCAGCCGACGTGACCATCGTCGGTGGCGTAACCGTGGGAGAGAACTCGGTCATCGCGGCGGGCTCGGTCGTCACCAGGGACGTTCCCCCGAATACTCTAGTCGGAGGAAACCCCGCGAGGGTCATTCGGTCGATTGGCGATTGAGGGAACGAGTGCCGCCCAACAATTTACTCCAGCCGACCGTTCTGCCGCTGCTTGGCAGCGTCAGCACGGCGGCAGAGTTTTTGGCGTTCATGCAGGTATCAACTCGCATTCTGTATAGATTTTTTGTCAATATGGCTGCATGATTGCAGGTGAAGAGTGCAACATTCGTGTAATCGGGGAATGCTCTGTTTCGAGTTGAAATTCGTGCGTGTTGATATTCTGCTCATCAAGGAAACGAAGCATTAAAAGAGACCTTGGGGTCCATACCCCGAAGGTCGAAGGTATAAATCCGGCCCCCGCTGCCAAACTTATCAAGCGGTCACAGAGCCCATACGGTGACCCCGGTTTTTTTATCAGGAAAGCAGCAGGACAGTCGATTGAGACTGCGCCCTTGCGATCTGCGATAGAGAGTAAGGGGGCTTCGAAAGATGATCAAAATAAGACGGGCAGACGGCAGGGGAGGCAGGGATGTTCAGGCATGGGTAGTTTCGGGCATTACCTTCGGTTCGGCTCTGGCAATAACAATATCATGGAGTCTCAACAAGTCGGTTCCCTGGGCGATTATACACGGGCTCTTTTCCTGGCTGTACGTGATTTATTATTTGGTTGTGCGCCAATGATAAACAGCAAGGAAGGCCACCGGCAGATGAATAATGACGAGCATGATATCGCTATCCGCTATAGGGGATGGCTTGTCCCAAAGGGCTATGAAATCGAGGTTGTAAAAAAGGTCCTGGCAGGTTCCCGCACCACCTTGCTCAAACCGGCTTTTAGGCATTAATTGTTCGCCATCTCATCCTTCGCATTATGCCGCGATTTCAGCTTGACGGTAACCAAAAACGTCGCATTATCAGTGCTCGTAATGAAAACCAGGATTCCTTCCGTTGCGGGGTCGTATTTGCTTAAAAGCGCGGCCAAGCTGGCCTTGGAGTCCGTGCCGTCAATTATTTCCAGAACATCGTTTTTGGTTATGTAATCATACTCAGTGGGGATTGTACCATTGATTACTGAATCCGTATAAACAAGAAGCGCGCCTCTTCCTTCTGATAAATAGCATTCTCTGTACACCAGGGAAATTTCGGGCAAAAAGGGGTCAAGTGCCGATAAAGCCTTATCTCTTTCTTCTAGTGGCGTCATTTTTATTATTTCCGCTTCTTCTAATGATAAGTGGGTGGCTCCATAGTTGAGGTTACGATGTCGATAACATCTTTAGCCGTCAAACCGAGTTTTTCATTCATCTCCGCAGTTTGAGCTTTTGCCCTGGTGTAGTCGCAGTGCCATCCCCAATCCATTTGATAAAATCCAGCATCACCCTCGACGGCAACGCATACCATAAAAGCACCATCTCTTGTGCGCTCGCGCTCCAGGACAAAGTATGCTTTGCGTTTGCCCTTTGAGGCATCCTCGATAAAATCCATTACTTGACAGTTCGTCACAAACTCCTTCTTTGAGGGAGGGACAACCTTTTTTCTTGATGGTGAAGCAGCCTTGGCTTTCACTGATAACCTCCGAGCTTTATTCGTTCATCTATCTTAGTGCTATTTTGCATTAAGTGCAAGGAGACAGTGAAAAGCTGAATTTCAAGCTTTCTTTGCCCACGCTGAATCCTGTATAATCTCCACAGCATGAAACCATCCCCTCAAGCTCAGCCAGCCGACTCGAATCTTGTCCGTCTTGCCGGAATCGTGGAAAGGGTTACTTTCCATAATGCGGAAAACGGCTGGTCTGTTCTTAAAGTTTCTCCGTTCAATGAACCCCATAAGCTGGTTGCCGTTATTATCCACCAAGCCAAGGTGTTTGCCGGCAGCTCGATGGAATTTTACGGCACCTGGTGTTACCACCAGAAGCACGGTGAGCAGTTCAAGGCGGAACGGGCGGTTGAGACAAAACCGGCATCGAGCGCAGCACTGGAGAAATACCTTGGTTCAGGACTGATTAAGAACGTGGGTCCGAAGACCGCAACCAAAATTGTTCAGTTTTTCAAGGAGCAGACACTTGAGGTGTTTGAAGAGAACATTGATGAGCTTCTGAAGGTGCCGGGGATTGCGGAAAAGAAACTGGTAGATATCAAGAACAGCTGGCAGGAGCACAAATCTATCAGGGATGTGATGATATTCCTGCAAGGATACGGTATCAGTACCCTGTTTGCCGTCAAGATATTCAAAACATATGGCAACGATGCAATCAGCAAGGTTTCCAACAATCCCTATCAGCTTGCACGGGACATATACGGTATCGGATTCTTCTCCGCTGACAAGATTGCCCTCAACATGGGATTTGAGAAGGACGGTGTTCCCCGTATTGAGGCTGGCATAAAGCACGTCCTGGCTGCAGCTCGTGACAATGGTCATTGCTACCTTTTAGAATCACAGATTATAAAGAACACCCAGGAACTCCTTGAAACCGGAACAGCCGAGCAGATAACGGGCATATTGCTTTCCCTGATAACCGGCGATGAGATAAAGAAAAGGATTTTGCCTGATGAAAAGGGGCGGCAAGTCTCAGCTTATTATTCCAAGGCAATCTTCTTTGATGAGCTCTATGTCTCCAGGAGGGTTAAGCAATGGGTTAATCAGCCCGTTTCCGTCGACCAGACCCGTATCAACAGTTGGCTCGAACGCTATTGTCAGAAGCAAAGCATTGTCCTTTCAGGTGAACAGCAAGCATCCGTGGCGGGTATTGCGGGTAAATCCTTTTCAATACTGACGGGAGGGCCGGGCGTGGGCAAGACCACGTGCACTAAGGTTCTCGTTAAACTGCTCCAAGCCATGCAAAAGCAGGTTGTTCTTGCAGCACCCACGGGCAGAGCTTCCCAGCGGATGAGCGAGGTCATAGAATATGAGGCAAAAACCATTCACCGGCTGCTCGAATGGCAACCGGGCAAGAATGGATTCAAGAAAGGTGAAGATGACCCGCTCCAACTGGATTTCCTTATTATAGATGAATGTTCCATGCTCGATATCAATCTTGCCGCTGCACTCCTTAAAGCTGTGCCTCGGAATGCACAGGTACTCTTTATCGGGGATCCCGACCAATTGCCCTCTGTAGGGGCGGGGAATGTGCTGCATGACCTGCTACAGGCAGCTGGTGTGCCGAGCTTCAGGCTCACCAAGGTATTCCGTCAGGCTGAGGAGAACTTGATAATCCGTTTTGCCCACGAAATCAACAAGGGGCAAATCCCCAAGATTGAATCCCCGTTCCATAAACCTGAATTATGGAAAGAAAAGGCAGGATGCATATTCATTGATGCTGATGAAGCAACTCAGGAACAGTTGCACTTCCTGGGAAGGGCAAAGGCAGCTATCAGGAATATCCTCGCCACGGGAGAGGAGCAGGTACTTCAATCGGGGGGCAAGATCACCGGGGTTATGAAGCGGGAAGCAGATACCCTGATGATTGACAGCCTGCTGGTTCAGGAATTCGGGGATGCTTCGGAAATCCACGCCCCTCTCTTTAGCATTCCCGAGAAGTTCAAGCACGTTGACTTGCTGAAGGTTCATCAGGCCCAGGGGAACATCGAGCAACTGAAATCCATCATCAAGTCGATTCACCCGTGGTCAGCCCTGCATCATGGCATGACGGGGCTTGATATGGTTCTTCGACTCTATACTACGACTATTCCCGAATACTTCGGCAAGGACATAGAAATTCAAATCCTGTCTCCGCAAGTCAGGGGCAGTCTCGGTACGCTCAACCTTAATCAAGCCATTCAGCAAGCTATTAATCCCGAACATCAAGGAAAAAAACAGATTCAGATGGGTGAGCGTATCTACCGTGAGGGCGATAGGGTTATTCAAACTCGCAATAACTATGACCTGGGTGTATTCAATGGGGATATCGGCAGGATCAGGCAGATTGATTTGGAAAACTACTCGTGCCTGATTCAGTTCGGGAAACAGATGATTACCTATGAGCGGGAAGATTTAACTGAAATAGCCCTTGCCTACGGGATTACCATTCATAAATCGCAAGGGAGTGAGTTCGATGCGGTTATCATTCCGATTGCTACACAGCATTTTAAAATGCTGTTCAGGAATCTGATATATACGGGATTGACCAGAGCCAGGCATTTATGCGTTTTTGTCGGCAGCAGAAAAGCCTTGTCAATGGCTGTGAAGCAGATAGATAATAGGAAGCGGCAGACGGCATTGAGTTATTTGGTTGTGAATTGACCGTGTTTTGGCAGGACATTTAAACTATCATGATTACGGAAAAAACAAAATTGTCCGCGGGTAAAATTATTTTTACCTTCGTCTATATCTTGCTGTTTCCAACAGTGCTTCTTGTTCTTTCCGGAGATTTGCATTGGGTTGAAGGCTGGATTTTCAGCATATGGTTTACCGTGCTCTGTTTTACAATCATAATCTATTTGTACAAAAAAGACCCTGCATTGCTTGCGGAAAGGTATAGAAAACCCGGAACTGGCAACCAGGAAGGCTGGGATAAGTATGTTGTCTATGGCCTGCTGATAGGATTTATTGCCTGGATAGTCATTATGCCTTTAGATGCGAAGAGATATGGATGGACTACAGACTTCCCTTTATGGATAAAAATCATGGGAGGCATTGAGCTAATAATATCATTCATCTTTTCTTATCAGTCATATGTTGACAATACTTTTGCATCGGCATTGGTCAGAATACAGAAGGAACGAAAACAGCAAGTCGTTTCGACCGGGGTTTACGGTATTGTGAGACATCCCATGTATCTTGGAGGATTATTGCTCTTTCTTGGAACACCCATGCTGCTTGCTTCTCTCTATGGTTTAATCATCGGCATGGTAAATGTGATTATTTTAGCAGTCAGGATAATTGGCGAAGAAAAAATGCTGGTCAATGAGTTGGAAGGGTATACAGACTACACAAGGAAAGTAAAATACAGGCTGATTCCTTTTGTTTGGTAACAACGAAACGTAAATCATGATTCTCCACTGCACCCAAAAACTTTTGAAGGAACTCGGAAATCCTTCAGTTCAGAATCCTGCTGAACCGAACACAGGTCTCGGCAACTGGTATGCCAACCTGCTCACGATTGACCGGAGAAAATGCATCCTTTTCACCAACGAGAAAACTCTGTATTCTTTTCTTATCGCCAGGGTTAAGAAAGAAAACCTGAAGAACATTGTTGATGACTTCCTGTTCAATCTGAACCTGAATCTACAGGCTGAAGGATTCCCTATTGAGGTTATAAGCAGGGTCATGCAGGAGTACACGGATATCGGCTTTGCCAAAACAGCAAGCAGGCAAGTTCTGGGTTCAATGAATGAACTCACTTTTCAGTATAAATACATTATCATCAATCATTATGGAGGTATTGAAAACGTCAGGATTCTTGGGGTTAATAAGGAGATAAATAGAACCATAATGGGCGGGATAAAATACCTCCGTCCCCTTGAGTCTTTGCGGGAGCTTTTACTTGGGGAGCGACAACCGAGATACAGGACGGAGCCATAACCCCGATGCCGTTACCATTCCCGTTGCAACGCGGCATTTCAAGATGCTATCCAGGAATCCTATTTCTGCCGGATTGACCAGAGCCAGGCAGAGCTATGCGTGTTTGTCGGTAGCAGGAAGGCTCTTTCAATGGCTGTGATGCAGATTGACAATCGGAAAAGGCAGACGGCTTTGAGTTACCTGGTTATGAGTTGAAATTGTATCAGCAGGATTTCATCAGGACAGACAGCATGAAATTACACCTTATATTATGAAAGGTCATACCTTGGTTTTTGAGTTTTTTTGAGATTATCAGCATTTTTTTGCCCTAGCAGAAGCTTTAGGCTGCCCTCTCTGTATCTCATGAGGGTTTGCACACCGCATCTGACGTTAGGCTAATAAATACATGGTTCCTCAGCCTCAAAACCCAAGGTATGAATAAGCGGCTATTTATCTGTCGTTTTCAATGCCGAACGAAGCGTTAGTGAAACTATAGCAGACGAAATCCTTAGCGTCAAGGGAGGAGGGCGGTCCAGGAGTCTGCTGTTTATTGCGTAAATTTGAATCCCTCTTTTTCCCGTTTCATAATCCCTAACTGCCCGAATATGCAGCGATTACGGGAAGCACATGCCAATATGCTATACTGATTCGTAATGGACATATTGTCCATCAATTTTACCGTAGGGAGGTTCGGGCATGAAAATTCAGGATATTCAGAAAATTGCAAAGAAGAAGGGCATTAATCCTGGGAAGATGAATCAAACAGAACTTGTCAGGGCTATTCAAAAAGCAGAAGGGAACATCCCTTGTTTTGCTACCGCCTCTGTTCAGACATGCGGCCAGATGAATTGCCTGTGGCGTGTAGACTGCAATTAGGAAGTCAAGTTTTGAATAGTTGACGCTTATTTACCAACGTGAGAGTATAACCTATCCTCGCCATTGCCCCTGATTTACCCGCTTTCAAATCCTAGGACCCGGAACAAAACTTCCTTTTACAGTTATTCTGGTTTGCTCATAACTTATCGTAATTTCTTCACAAAATAGAATAGCTCGTTGTATAATCATCACAGTATGCTGATGGGGCTGGTAAAGGTGGCATCACGAATAGTGACGCAGAACTGAAAGGGAAAGTGAAAATGCCGCCGCCCCTTAGCTCTTGGATGAAAAGATGTACGCACAAGCATGGTGATAAATGAAGATGACATCCATAATAAAATTAATATGCAATAGCCACGCTAACCATTTTAAATGTCACTTTATCTTCTCTTTGGCTCGTTAGATTGGTCAAATCCAGGGGAAACCAGACTTTACATCATCATGTTCAATGAGGACGACGTGCGCCGGCTCTTTAAAACCATACAGTTCTCTTTTTTGGCTCGACAGTTTGATGCTGCGATTCTTTCTGAAATGTCCATTTTATGATATAGTCGTACCATGGTGACTCCTTTCTGTTGATTGAGTGGATGGCATTGAGAAATATACGTTCCATGCAAAAATCATTAAAAAAAGGAGGAGATCCAAATGCCCAATTTTGAATATGGATGTAAAAAATGCAGCAAAGAATTTTCTATTTACCTCTCTCTTAAGGAATACGAAGCGAACCCGAAGACTAAATGTCCTCACTGTGGCAGTGGTCATGTTGAACGAAAATTATCCTTCATTCGTCTTTAAGTTGAAAGCCTGGAGTTAAGCAGCCCGCAGTGCTGATGAATCTTGAGCAGGAAGTAGGTAACGTCTTTATAGCCGTAAGCCATACGTTTAAGACGTTTTATCTTATTATTGATCCCTTCGGAGATGGCGGTCGTTATTTTACAGATGAAGTAGTTCAGAATGAAGTGCCGTTTTCGAAAGAACTTGTGACCGAGTTCGACAAACACCTGGATTTTCGACCCAATCGCAGCGATGATCCACTCCCGCAGCGCTTTACGGGCTGAAGCGCGGTTGCGGGATGTATAGATAGCAACAAACTGCTCTTTGAGAAGCATGGACTTGTAAATGGGATCGTTGAGATCGGCGAGCTTTTGTAGAAGGTTCTCTCGTCGTTTGGTTTGCTTATTCTGCATCAGGATGAACTTTTTCTTGCAGTGGAGCAAATCAGCCAGTTCAGTGTCATCCGTCTTTCGGGCCTTCGCAAGCTCTTCCTTGCGTACCGTGTCTATGGCATCGTTCAAAGATTTCTTGATATGGAAATGGTCAAGAACGATTAACGCGTTCTTTGCATGTTCCTCGGTTGCCGACAGAAACCCACGGGCACCGTCACTGGCCACGGCCTTGATGCCGGCGCACTGCTCTTCTCCAAGGGCCTTATAGAAGGATTCGAGCACTAATTTACCGCGGTCATCGTGGTTCCAAATAACCTTGCGTTTCTCGATGTCCACTACGTTGGTGACGTAGTGGTGCCATTTTTGCCAGGCCACCTCGTCAACGCTCATGTATCGTGGGGCGGGAACAGGGGTAAGCTTTTTCTGGGCCAGTTCTTCAAGATACTGCCGGTCGATCCGATAGACCACTTCATCGTCGAGGCCGAGATACCACCCGGCCTCCTGATTGGTGGTTATGGAGGTAAGACGGTATACCTGATCAGCAAAGCGTTTGGTGAAGCGACCGCGGAGCCAGTCCAGTTCCTCGACGCGGATGCTATCGTCTTCAACGCAAAAGACCTTGCGCTTCGGGACATGTAGGAATACTCGTTTTCCGCTCATGGGGAGGTCCTCGACAATAATCGTCCCTATGCTATGAACGGGTGTGTTGTGGACTTGACCGCATCCAGAGCAGACTGCAGGGATGAACCGGGACGGCTCTAAGAGTAAATCGAGGCGGCTGTCAGAATGAACGACCATATGGCTCACGCGATAGTTTGGAATAGCAAGCAGTTCTGTGATAGTATGGAGCTGCATCGGATTTTCCTTTCTGGCTAAAGTTTGGTCGGCAAACCTACTTTATCAGAATCGGTTAATCCGATGTCTTTTTTCTGCTCAAATGCTGCGTTTCAACTTTTAGACGAAAGATTCAAAATTATCAGTTTTTTCTGCACAGACGAGCAGGAAGTCATAGCGGTTGAGTATACAGAAACTTATATTTTCGTCAATTCACCTATGGCAATGAGGGTCATTGCGCTATATTGATAGAATGATAATTTAAAATACGCGTTACCTACTCTTTGGAAGCATCAGTTTTCCTCCAAACCCGATTCAGAGGGACGAAACCGCGACGCTTTTTGCTTTTCTTTCCCCGAGGAAGCGGGATGGAGCAGGCAGGTGGCGCTTGAAAAAAAATGGATCAACGGGCAGGCATGAATAATCGTCAAAAATCATCGGGGTAACAAATGGCAGATAAAACAGCAACAATTCCGTGTCCGCAATGCAGCGGCAAAGGCTCCATACAGTGTCCTCTCTGCCGGGGGCAGGGAAGGCAGCCTAGTACAAATGCGGCTCAGCGACCCTGTCCAACTTGTCATGGAACGGGGAAAAGCATCTGTCCTCGGTGCCGTGGCGCCAGGAAAATAACCGGATAAAAATAAATATCACCGAGCGGTTAACCAGCTGCGGATTAGATGGAAGATACTCCGCACAACTAAACCGCAAGATTCAATACGCGACCCTGTGGAACCCCCAGCTGTAAAGACCGGGTTGTTGTATCTGGACAAATCGCTGTACTTCGGGACGAACCGATTAGATATGGTGCTTGATCGGCGACTTGGAGGAGCGAGTCCTCTACGGGCTATTGCTACAATGTTCGGCGAAATGCGATATGCCTGTCTCCATAAAAGAAGGACAACTGTCACCGGTGAAGTGCGCACCTGAAGCTGATAATCATAGCGCGGCCTGGAGACCGCAACCAAATACGGCCTTCAAATCTTCCCCGTTACCGTGTCTGCTCTTAATGGTGATGCTTTAATTCCTTCTGTAACTGCTGATTAACCTGGGTAGTCCCAAAAAACACTACAGTAAAATCGAATAACTGCCGATAAGTATATATGCACGTGTTTCTATGTCGGCTTAACGTTATTTAAACAGGCAGCAACACAGAAAACATACAGACGAGAATATTCAAAATTTTTACCTGTTATGAAGTCGCATATATTATAGTATTGATTATGCTTGATGAGAATAGTTATAATAATAGCAGAGTTATTCTTAGATTACGTTACGGGATTAATGCATGGTTTGACTATGAATGTGTATAAAGAATATTTTAAATATATAGCAATAATTTATACCATCATAATTTTCACGGCTGCTCCTTGTGCCGCAGGGGATAATATTAATCTTATGTCTTATGAAACAAACACTCCAATGAACATCATATCGAACAATTTGACGAAAACGGATGATTTGCCTTCGAGTTTATCTGCTAATGATTCCTACTTTACTGGATATTTTGCGGGCGCAAGAAGTTTATTTGGTTTTCTTGATAAAAAATATAATTTATTATCCGTGTCTGTGGACGATTGTTTTGTAGATAAAACTGCTATTACAATTGGCAAATACAGAGATAATGTCACATTGAGTATTGTCCCATTATTTGATGCGTCAGGTTACAATCCAATAGACGCTGTCAAAAATTTTCAGATAAAGTGCCAGTACAGATTCTAGCCATGACGCCATGGTTGTCTTCGTTCCGGGGATCCAAGATCTTGACAAAAAATACGAGTACCCTGTCGACAGTGGATATCGTGAAATGAAGATCTAACGCTTAATTATGGTGATAAATGCAGCCATCTAGTTCTACACGCCACAAATAGCAGCGTTACTTCTTTGTCTGCTTCTTAATATTCACTCCGCTCTTCTTCAAATAATCTTCAATAGCGTCTTCGACCAGGTCGGACATAGCAGCATCTTTTTCCACCGAGAGCATTTTCATGGATTTCATTAAATCTGGTCTAATTCTTACAGTAAAAGTATTTCGCTCGCTTATATGTAGGGTGGGCGCAGCAAAAAACGTCTTGCTGCATAAATCATAAGCAACAGTTTCAGCCTGAACTTGTCTGGGGTTCAGTCCATCAAGGCTTAAACTGTAGTAGGTTGAGCGTGCAACGTCAGGAAATCGGGCGAATACTTTATATCATGTTGTGAACGATGATGTGCTGCCCAGCATAGTCCAACACAGAAACGCCGTGTTAAAAAGCTCTTCCGGTTCACAGCCAGAAGGTCTATTGGGTCAAAAATGGCCCCCGCTACCAAACTTATAAAGGGATTACTGTGCACGCGGCAACCCCGATTTTTTGATCAGGACAGTGTTTGCCCACCAGTGTTCCCGCCACCCTTTTCCGGCTTCCTTCGTTTTTCAGATGACCGGTTACCGTCTGTTTGTGTCCCGTATACGAAAAGGCATTTGTGTATGCTCCAAGTCCTTGAATTGCCTGGGTCGGAGCGGGGAGAGGGGATTTGCGTGGGGTGATTTAACCCGAAGGACCCTTCGGGCAACCCACTTGAGACGTGTATCACAATGAACCATTTCAAAAAACTACTGAATGGAAGGTTTCGCGGAATAGCCAAGAGGGGTTGACCTAAATATCTGGAAGGATTCAATCGGAATTATCTGTCATCCCGAATCTGCATACATCACATACCTACAAAGCATAGATACCAGGAGTAATACAGAGCCCACAGGGTTCATAACCTGAGGGTGCAAGATTATATTTATAAATTGGCATCATGCCGGTTGCGTAGATTTTCTCAGATACATCCACAATTGTATAATCGCAGACATTTGAAACTGTCACGAAATACTGTTAACATCATGCATACCTGCCAGGTGGAAAAACTCCGGGCGAAACTGATCGTCAATCTCTTGGATGCCTACCTGGAAAGAAAGCAGATGAATAAGAGCGGATAGAATAACTGCGCTTAATCCCACCTGTCAAGGATGGAGAGCTAATCAATCGTTTCTTTATCACGGAGAACTACGCATAAAAAAACACACAAAATAATGCTTTGAATATTTTTATCATATAGGCATGTTAACCCTGAAAACTCTACCTTCTATCCCCTTGAAATATTGCTTTAGGATCATTGTTACTAGATTTTCGCTCGCTTGCGAAGGTATTTTGTCCAGGCAATCTGCTGTCTCATCATAATCCGATAAACACACCATTACAAAATATTACTGTGGTAGGGGTAGTGGTGGATTGCCAGTATCCGGGCCAGGCTCTGGGGTAGGAGTAGGTATCGGGTAGGGCTCGGGTGTCGTTGGGTATGGCGTAGGTGTCGGGTAGGGCTCGGGTGTCGCGGGGTTGGGCATGGGTGTCGTTGGGTATGGCGTAGGTGCCGGGTAGGGCTCGGGTGTCGCTGGGTTGGGCATGGGTGTCGATGGATATGGTGCGGGTGCCGGGTAAGGCTCGGGTGTCGTTGGGTTGGGCATAGGTGTTGTTGGGTATGGCATAGGTGTCGGAAAGGGCGTAAGTGCCTTAGCCTCCAGTGAAATCCACTCTTGACCGTACACTACCCCCCCTTGAAGCAAGCAGAAGTAGGCTACGAGTAAAACTGGCAGGTAGGTACTCGATAAGTTCATCACCGTGCGCAACCGGATCATGAAACCACTTCCCCAGAATTGTGTGGCCCACATAAGGGGTAGCACCTCTTTTTTTGAGTTAAGGATTTGGTCTTATGTCTCCTATCTTCGCAATGGCTCCGAATCAGTTATAATAGGGATGGAAACAATCCCGATAATTCAGAAAATCTGTATTAGTGGTACGGAATGGCCCTCGATAATGTAACACGGGAACCTGAAAAAACTTTACGATTAATGAATGATTTTAGTCTCATTCAATTATTGTGTCAAATAATATTCTCACGGTAATATTCTCAGAGTAAAGGCCATCCGCCAACTCCCGGAACGGAGAAGAGGGGTACTGCAGGGGGCTAGTGCTAGTTCCTGGGTTTAGTCTGGCAGAATCAAATAATAAAACGACACGAGAAACCCGATCCTTCTTGTGGGAAAGAATGCCGCGTGTCGTAGTCGTTGGCTCCTTATGCCGGAAACCTTATGCATAAAATACAAGATGTATTCTACAGGTCCATTCAGTCTGGAGAATGTGCATGATACAGAAAGTAGAATGGATTATATTATGGAACAAATTATTCCATATTTCAATCGGGATTGAGGGTAGCTGCTATGCTATCAAAAAATTATGTAAAACAGCGTGTTTGAATATTTTGACCGTACGAGTTAACAATTGCTCCAGTTCGTTGCCGTCGCCTGCGGCACTGCCGATAGCACCACAAGCGTCGCCGATAGCGCTCTCCTTCATCGCTGCTAGCGGCTCCAGTCAATCCACATAGCGCTGGGCTTCGGCGAACTCTACAGTGGGCATGCCGCAAGGCAAAGGCGAGGTAGCTGTTGCCCGGAAGACATCCCTGACTCCTCTCAACGTTGCCATATGCTGTGCTATGGACGATTTATGCACATTGGGGATCAACTCTTGAAAAAGACAGTTTCTTATATTTTAAGACCTGTCCCCATGATTCTTCCGGCCTATCGCCCCAGTGCGATCAAAACACCTGCAGCGATTGCGAGGATGCCCATGAGCAAACCGAGTCCCGAAAAACTGAGACTCAGCAGCGATATCAGTCCCGTTATGATGAGCCAGGCAGCCAACAAGATCATGCCGAGATTCTTAGTAAGTTGAATAGGTTGTGTCATTGGAAGACTCCTTTCTGCGAACGAGTTGAGAGTATTTATCAGGAAGCACGGGTAACGCGCTGCCTGATAAATAGGCTTCTTTCTCAAAGTTGGCTCAGAACGAGGCTCAAACATTATACAAGCCCGAGACAAGGAATTTTATACTTCTTGTTATGAATATATTCCTGAATCGGGTTTATGTCAACGGCATCAGGTGCATTTTTTAAGGCAGATCTCAATAAAATCGGAGCGTCACTTTAAATGTTTAGACGAAAAAAACTTCAACAACTTCAGAGAGGAGACTGCGATGCATGCTTCAACTGCGATTCTACACATCTTCTAAAAATAATGTCTATCTCATCATCACCTACATACTATAACGCTCCTGTCAAGATAGAATGTCAATTTGTTTGTATTCAACAGGATAACTTGATCAGTATATTAAAGACGCACCTCTCTCTTTCGGCATTTACGCCGTTATCACTTTTATCGACGAGTCTCTCGCAACCAGACGAACGATATCTCTAATAGTTATGTCACCTATTCGGCGTGCCGTATGGCCGCCAAGAATACCTTATCCAGATTCTATCGTTCAAACGAGAGGCCCTGTATCGTAGGTGACGAGGTCAACTGCCCTCAACAACTGTGGTCGGGCTCTCTCGCCGAAATAATTTTTTAATCATCGCCTTATGCGGCTGTTTTTTGTTCTACCCGATTTCCCAGTTTAAGGTATTTCGGGTCGAAGCACTCCTTCTTTTTCATCAGCGTCCAAGCAATAATCAAGAGCTTCGCGGCGAGCTTCACCCTCATTTTCGTACCAATCCCTTTTTCCTTCGCCCGTCCAGCAAGCTTATTCGTAAAATAGGGAATAAAGTCCTTGCTCTTAATCGAGGCAATGAACGCTGCCTGGTATAACGCACACCGCAGATCCGCCTTGCCCTGTTTGGAGATGATCGGCGTTGCCCTGTTTGACGTTTTTCCGCTTCGTTTTGCACACAGGTCGAGACCCGCCAACCGCAACACCTGTTTGCCGCTTGTAAAGCGGTGGGGATCGCCGATGGCCCCGAGGACCTTGGCGGAAACATCCGGCCCGAACCCCGGAATGCTCAAAAGATACGTGTACTCCGGAAACTCAAGACAGGCATCCTCCAGTTTGTCCTCAACCGTTTTGATTTCCTGCCTAACCCGTTTCAAACTGTCTACTGCTATCTGAGCTTCATGGAAGGCCGCCTCTCCCATAGTGCAGCCAACGGAATTGACCGCAGTCCTCCAAATCGCTCCCACCCTGCGTTCCCGAGCCAGCGTCATTTTGCCTGGTGCTACGGTACGGCAGAAGTCATCGTATTCCATGCCGGCGATAGCGGAAGGATCCAGACATTCCCGCACTACCGCCAGGGTCTCTGACGATCCATAGTACTTATCCAACTCAGGGAAATACTGTGCAAGGATATGATTGCGAATATACGCGCTTATGCCGTGTTCCCGCTTCTTCAGTCGCCGCTTGACTGCGTTTAGTACGCGCACGTTTTGAAGCGTCATCAGGGGATATTCGTAAAACATGCATTTCCCCTGGGCAATGAGATCTGCGATATTGGCCGAATCCTTGTCATCGTTTTTATCCCACCGGCCGTTCAGGAGCTGCCGGTTGTTCTTTACTGCTGTGCCGCCAACAAAAACGACCATCAGACCGCATTTGAGCAGATGTTCCGCCAGGGGCTTGTGGTAGTCTGCCGTCGGCTCGATCCCGAAAACTACCTTCTGGAGGCTGTATTGAACCTTGACGCGATCCACAAACGCATCCAGCTTTTCGAATCCCTCTATCGTATTGTCAAAGACCACATTCTTTAAAAGCGTTTTGCCTTGCGCAGTACCAAAAAACGCACGGTGCTTCTCTTTCGCCACATCAATCCCAATGATCAAATACTCTTCCGAACCCCGAATTTCTTTCTTCAGTTGCCGAAATTGCTCAAGCCTGATATCATCTACATAGCACATAGAGACCTCCTGCTTATAAGAATTTAGTTTCCACATAAACTTATTCTTAGCAGGAGGTTTCTATTTTGGATAGTCTTGAAGAAAATATTTCCTATACTTTAATGGGGAAATATAACCTCATGCTCTATCCATATATAACAACTGTGTAACCTCATTTTGACGAAACTATCATCATATACAGGTTGAAAATTGCACATGAACGAGCGCGTCATGCGCCGCGAAGCGGTCGGAGCGGAACGACTAGTTGGATTTAAGCAGGATCCAGTCTGAATACTCTTCCGCGCACGTCTAGGCGGTTTGGCAAACAACGTGCTACAATTGAAATATAATACGGAGCGGATCAACACGAGCATACATCAAAGGAGGTGCATCATGGCAATACGTAGAGCAGAAGCGCGATGGGAAGGAAATTTGAAAAAAGGCAAAGGCACTATAAAACTCGGGAGCGGCGTTTTTAAAGGAAACTATTCTTTTGGATCACGGTTCGAAAAAGCGCCGGGCACAAACCCTGAGGAGCTGATCGGTGCTGCGCATGCGGGGTGCTTCAGCATGGCGCTTTCGATGATCCTGGAGCTGGCAGGGTTCACGGCAGACAGTATCCATACCACGGCACGGGTTTCCATCGACAAGGTGGGCGACGGGTTTAAAATTACCACCATCGAACTGGAGACTGAAGGCAGAGTTCCCGGCATCGATGAAAAAACGTTCAGTGAAAAAGCTGAAGCCGCCAAGAAAGGTTGCCCTGTGTCCATGGCCCTTGCGGGTGTTGAGATCACCCTGAAATCCAGGCTAGAGAAAATGACGGTATGAAGTGCGGTATTCAGGCACACATCACATGAAGTGAGGCTTCTGTTGTTGAAAAAAATATGAGGGAAAAGATAGGGCGCTGGGATTGCGGACAAAGGGTTCAGTGGTAGGAGTTATTAAATTAATATCCATAATTCAAACAGGATATTTCACCTTCCTAACAATTCTGGCCCTCCAACCTTCACCTACTATCATGGAATGTCAGAAATATGACAACGGTGAAGAATGCAGTATGAAATTCGAGATGAAAAAAGCAATGTTCATGGCTTGAAATTATCGCAGAGGAAGAACAGTTGACAAATACTTCTAACGGAATTATTCATTTTATTTGTGATCCTGGCACTCCAGGCTCCACCTACAATCATGCATGTGCGCTGGATAGAAATATCCGTGAAGTACTGGGTGAAACATGCTAACGACAACTCCGGCAGCTATGATATTTATTTTTCATGAGTGTCGGTGCAATGTTCACCGGCTAAACATCTCCCGCACCTTCTTTAATAGTTCTTTCGGAGCAATAGGTTTCGTGACCATCGGCATCCCCTCGTCAATCAACACCCTTTGACCGACGTCGTCAGGGCATACCCGCTTACAAAAAGTACTTTTACCTCCGGCGTTATGGCCTTGATCTCATCATATGCCTCTTTCCCGGTCGTCTTCGGCATTATTATGTCGAACAAAAGAAGCTGGATCTTGTCCTTGTTCTCTTTATACTTGATCACCGCGTCCTGGCCGTCAAACGCCGTAATCACCTTGTAACCGAAATCCTCAAGCACGGTTCTGGTCAGTTTCCTGACGTTTTCGTCATCCTCTGCAAGCAGGATGGTCTCTGTCCCTCCCGTGGGGCGCTCTTCCACCGGGGATGTTGTTGCGTCCACGGGCGCCACGATGAGTGGTAGATAGATCGTAAAGGTCGTGCCCCGGCCCGACTCGCTATAGACATTGATGGTCCCTTCATGCTGTTTGATGATGCCGTACACCACAGCAAGCCCGAGGCCGGTGCCCTTGCCCACTTCTTTGGTGGTAAAAAAGGGTTCGAAAATATGATCCCTTGTGGCCTCGTCCATGCCCTTGCCCGTGTCCGATATGGTAATCAATGCATAGTTCCCGGGCTTGACGTAACCATCTATCGAGATGGACTCGTTATCGAACTTCACCTGATCTGTGGTGACCGAAAAGACGCCTCCCTTTGGCATGGCGTCCCTGGCATTCGTGGCGAGGTTCATCAGGACCTGTTCAAGTTGGTGTGCATCGCCGAGGATTGGCAGTGCTCCTGCAAACTGTGTTGCTTTGCATTCTATATCTTCGCCAATGACCCGTCTCAGGAACGTCTCCACTTTCCGGATTACATTATTCAGGTCAAGGGGTTTTCGTTCACTGATCTGCTTCCTGCTGAACAGCAGGAGGTCTTTCGTCAGGTGCGCAGCCCGATTCGCTGCATCAAGCATGTGTTCGATGTTCAGACGCTGGGGATCGTCCTTTGCCATCTTCATGAGGGCAACATTCCCATAGCCAATGATCGCGGTAAGGATGTTGTTGAAGTCATGGGCAATGCCGCCGGCAAGGGTGCCGATTGATTCCATCTTCTGGGCCTGTCTCAGTTGATCTTCCAGTTTGGCCCTCTCTTCAAAGGCACGAAGGTGTTCGGAGACGTCGCGCTTGACGGCCACATAGTTGACGATTCGGCCTTCGTTATCGTGCACCGGCGAGATCGACGCATCCTCTATGTAGAGCGATCCGTCTTTCTTCCTGTTGACAAATCGACCTTGCCAGACCCGGCCGGACGCGATGGTGTTCCACAGTTCGAGGTAGAACGCTTTGTCATGTTTACCGCTCTTGAGGATGCGCGGGTTCTGGCCTACTGCTTCGGTGCGGGAGTAGCCAGTTACGGCCTCAAACATGGGGTTGACGTACTGAATTGTCCCCTCCGCGTCCGTGACCACCACGGTCTCCCCAGTCTGCTCGATAGCCACAGTGAGCCGTTCGCGTTCTTCCTCCGCCAATCTGCGCTCGGTGATGTCTCGGATGCTCGCTACTGAATACGTCTCGCCTTGCATCTCAAATGCGGCGGCGCTGATCTCCATGTAAAATTCAGTACCGTCTGTTTTCCTGCCACGTGTTACGTAGGTTGGTGGAATAGGTTCTCTATCAGTTCTGCGTCGTATATTCTGCAATATCTGTTGACGGTGGCTTGGTGCAATGTCATCAAGTATCGAAGTGCCGACGATTTTTTCATTACTCTCATGCCCAAATAATATGAGATATGCGGGATTGGCAAAACAATGCACTCCATTCTTTGAAATATCGATGGCATCTCTGGAGTTTTCGAACACCGCGCGAAATCTAATTTCGGTTTCCCGCTGCGCCTCCTCTGATCTCTTGCGCTTGGTTATGTCGCGGCACGAAACAATACGCACGTCATGGCCGCGGTACTTTATCGGCTGCGAGTCTGTTTCCCCTACAAATGTTGTGCCATCTTTCCGAACACCAATCACCTCGAGTGGTCCCTTTTCATGCCGCTGTATCCTCTGATGGATGCGCACCCGCGCTTCGGGTATTAGCAGGAGTTCTATACCATTCTTGCCAATCAACTCCTCCGGCTGCTCATATCCAAAGAGCCGCGCAAATGCTACATTGGCGTCCAGGATCACCCCCCGATCATGGATCATGATCCCTTCAAGCGATGCATTGGACAGGCTGCGGAAACGCTCTTCGCTCTCTCGCAGGGCCGCCTCCGCCCGCTTCCGCTCGGTGATATCCTCGATTAGAGCTTGGGAGCGGACTACATTGCCGGAAGCATCACGTTCAGAAGTTGCTGAAAGAAGCACATCCAGCACCTCACCGCTCTTTTTTACGAACTGATAAGATAAATCTTTGGCAATCCCTTCCCGGAAAAATGTAGGCTGAGTGACGTCCTGGGCGTACTTTCGCGATTCCTCCGTATAGAAATCCAAAACTTTTCTGCCAATCACTTCATTTCGCTCATAACCCATTGTTTTGAGCCAGTAGTCATTTACTTCAACTAATCGTGCCTCCCGGTCTATGGAGTGGAGTAGGACTGGTGTTTCATTGTAGAGACGCCGGTATTTCGCTTTGTTTCAGGGCCTGTTCGGTCAGTTTGCGCTTGGTAATATCCGTGGTTATACCGCATACGGCAAAAAGGCGTGCCATCGGCATGGAACAGCGGAAATTTGATAGAGAAATAGGTGCGGGATTCTCCATTCGTAGTGACAATTTCCTCGCATTCCAGGGGGTGACGCGTGGCAAGCGTCAGTTGTTCATCGGCATGCACGGCATCTGCCTGCTCCTTGGGGAATAAATCGTGATCCGTCTTGCCGTACATCTTCGCATGGGAGACGTGGAATAAGTCTTCGAAGTGGCGGTTGATCATTATATATTGCCCTTTGGGATCTTTCATGAAGATCTGTGCCGGAACATGATCCAGTATTGCCTGCTGATGCCTGCGGTCTTCCTGGATTTCGTAGTTCAGCGTCAACCCCATGACAATGATCATGCTAAAGTATCCGAACGGACCCAAGGGAGGAATGTAAGCAATCCCCAGTCTGAATAAAATACCCGTGACAGTGCCAGCCATCAGCAGCCCCAAGGCAAGCATCATGAACAAGGCTGTGCGCCTGCGGTCTCGGCGGAAACGAACAACAAGGGTATAAAACCCAAAGGCGATGTCAAGGAAGAGGTCCAGCACCCCGATGTAAAGCCATGTGCTGGTGGTAATAAGCGGTGAGATAATTTCCTCACCCCAAGGCAGAGTCACGCGCGCAAGCCCATGGATTTCCTTGTACAGGAGGGTATATGGTTGGATCAGATTGACGAGGAACAGAACGGCAGCTAGCCCGGTGAGTCCAACCAGTACTGTCTTTGGTTTCACGTCGGAATACTCAGCGATGAACCACGGAAACAGGGCCAAAAACAAGGAGTAGATGGAGAGATTTACACGGTTCGCCTGGATGAAGTCTTTCACAGTCGGTGCCTGGAATGTCTGGACACTAGACAGGATGAACAGTGCCATCACAAGAGACATACCAGCGAATAGCAGATGGACGCGGCGTTGCCGTGGGCGCTGATCAATAGTGCAATGATGGATCGCGGCATAGGAGATCATACCTGACAGAAAAATCATAACCGGGATATATAATTTAATCGACATTTGTGTGTTACCCCCTAGACTACGTTGGTTTTAATTTTATTACATAGTAATAATGTCCGCCTATTACCATTGAACGATGTTGCGCATGATGAACCGGCTATTTTTCTTAAGGCCGTTCGCCACGGTCGTATCTGCGTCTCATACCTGACACAACTGCGTTTTCGGATTAACAAATTTCGCGCCGCTCGTACATCGCTATTTCATAGGGAAAATGCCTTTAATTGCCGAAAGATGCCCTGCGGCGGATTTCAGAAGTTTGTAATAATTATATCAAGGTAGATAACCGGAAGGAGCAAAGAATGGGAAATCCTGGAAACGTCAAATGATACAGGAAAAAACGCTCATAGCAAAGTACAAACGAGATTTATCACTTTCATCATGAAGCTGTCACTCCGTAGTGCACCTACTACTGTGCAATGTCAACATTGTGACTAGGACAAAGAATTCTGATTGTATCATGCAAGCAATAAATCCAAGGTCCTCTGTAGATTTTCTACGTTATAGGGCTTATTGAGGAAGGACTGGAAACCCTGTTTGCGGTAATTCGATATGGCGCTATCATCGGAATACCCGCTCGACACGATTGCTTTCACAGTAGGATTGATCTGGAGAAGCTTTTTTATTGTTTCTAACCCCCCCATACCACCCCGAACAGTCAAATCGAGGATGACGATGTCAAAGGGCCTGCCCGCGGTCATAGCATTCTGATACTTTTCCAGCGCCTCCTGGCCGTGTTCTGCAACCTCCACAGTATGTCCTAGCGCGCCTAGTAAATCGATACTCAGACTCCTAATGATTTCTTCATCATCCATGACCAATATTCTAGCGGCACGCCGCGGTGCTGCGACGACCTCCGGTTGCAAGGACTCAACTTTCGCCTGTGTGTCTGACGCGGGCAGGTATATATAAAAAGTGCTACCTTTGCCTACCTTAGAGCTTACCTTTATCAGACCGCCATGGTTCCAGATAATCGAATAGGAAGACGCAAGCCCCAAACCGCTGCCCTTTTGCTTTGTCGTAAAGTAAGGGTCGAAAATCTTCGTATAGTGCTCTTCCGGAATGCCGATGCCGTTGTCCTTGATAACGATCACCACGTACCGGCCTTTTGCGAGGGCGAGATCAGGAGACTGGCTGATAACCCGCACATTCTTCGCCCTGATCGTGACCAGTCCGCCCTCCGGCATGGCCTGATCGGCGTTCAAAACAACATTTTGGATCACTTGAGCGATCTGGCCGTCATCCCCCGCCACCTGCCAGAGAGCGTCGTCAGCGGCAATTCGGTACTCGGAACGTGACCCGCTCAGGGCGAACTTGGCGGCATTCTCTATTAATGGTCGAACGTTGGTGGGTTTAATTACCGGTTTGCCGCCCTTCGAGAAGGTCAAAAGCTGCGTGGTTAGATTCACGGACTGTTGCAGGGCCTTCTCTGCTTGCGTGAGCATGGCGAGCGATTTTTCCCTCATATCGTAGGTCAGCTTTGCCATGGATATATAGCCAAAGACACCCTGGAGAAGATTGTTGAAGTCATGTGCGATGCCACCTGCAAGGGTGCCGAGGGACTCCATCTTCTGAACCCTAAGAAGCTCCGCCTCCATCTTTTTACGGACCGTAATGTCCCTTAGGATATCACGCGAACCGATGATCTTTCCATCCTCAATGATCGCTGATGAGCTGACCTCCACATCGAGCCATTGGCCTTCCCTGGTCCTGACCTTGCCGACAAAATTCTCGTAGGAACCGCGCTCATTCAGTTTTTTGAACTCGGCCATTGACTGAGGGATCTGATCGGAGGGAATAAGGTCGGTTATCTTCATGGCAAGCAGCTCTTCCTTGGTATATCCCAGGACCTCCACTGCCTTCTTGTTCACATCGAGATAGCGGAGGTCAGAGCTGATGATGAAGATCGCATCGTTGGCATTCTCAAAAAGGTCACGATACTTCGCCATGGACTTTCTTAAGGCCTCTTCCGTCTGCCTCTGCTCGGTGATGTCGGCAATGGACCCGTCGAGTATACCCTGCTCCCGGTAGAGCCGCAGGGATGTAATGCAGTTTCTTACGCCTTTCCGTTTGTTCAGCATTTTGAATTCAAAATTCGACACGCTGCCGTCGGCTATAAGCATTTTGAACATCTTTTCGCGATCTTTCGGGTCCGCCCAAAGTAACACTGAGGGTTTTCCTAACGTCTCCTCCCGCGTCATCCCCACGAGATCAAGAAACTTCTGGTTCACATCCAGGATCTCAGATCCGTCAAGCCTTGTCCTGAACATGGCGATTTCGGTGTTGTTAAAGAGGTCCCGAAACTTTTTCTCGCTCTCGCGTAGTGCCTCCTCTGCCTGTTTACGCTCGGTGATGTCCTGGATAGTTCCAATCAAGGATAAGATTTTACCGTTGATGTCGAATTTGACTTCACCCAAACCATATACCCATTTTGTTTCTCCATCATTTTTTCGAATGATCCTATATTCTTTTGAAAAGGGTTTTCTTTTAGCTATGACTTCTTCTCTTAAATATTGGCCCATCATATCACTGTCATCGGGGTGCACAATATCCATCCAACCTTGAATATTACGGTTGTAATTCTTGCCAATACCGAAAATCTTATCCAGGACTTCAGAGGATTCCCAAACACCGGCGACGAAATCAGTTTTATATGAACCTATGGCTGCCGCACGCTGCGATTCCTTGAAGAAAATTTCACTTTCTTTTAGGGCATCCTCGATCCGCTTGCGCTCCGTGACATCCTGGACGATAACAAAGCGTGCCTTCCGTCCTCCAAAGAGGATGCCATGGGACGTGATCTCCACATACATGAGAGAACCATCCTTCCTGCAGTGCTTCCAGGAGCCTAAGCGCTGTATCCCGAGGCCGACTTGCGAGATCATATTGACAAGGCGGGGCACTTCCTCGGGAGGTCTGATCGCCTTGATGTTCATGGAAAGAAATTCTTCGTGTGTATACCCGTAATGCTCCACGGCTGCTTTGTTCACCGCAAGGAAATTCATGGTCTCCAGGTCATACACCCACATCGGCTGCGGGCTGTTTTCGAAGATCGTCTGGAAAAAATCGACAGTGTCTAGGAACTTATCATTTATGCGTTCAGTGCTCATGCATGCTCCATGGCCTGTTCCTGGCATTTATGTTCCTTGATGTTCCCATAATACTCATTCTGAGGACTCGTGTCTATAGCGCACGGCACACCGGTAAAAAGTAAGAGCATGCCTTTTAGGAACGCGACCGCTTGCAAATGACTAACAATATCAACTGTGCATATGGTTGAACGGCTTGTAGCGGGAAAGCATCACACGAAACTCGTTCCTTCAGTCTTCTTCAAATAAAGCATCTCGGTGCCCGGTAATGTGAGATGGGTTCATGTTCATATGACTTTTTTACGCAGATACATGTCTGATTCAAGTCTATGATAATGTCTTCGAATGGGCATGTCAATTGGGTATCTTATGTGTAGGCACTGCAGAATTCAGGTTGAAAGTTGAAGTGTTGTTAAGAATAAAAACTTCAACTGATTCAGGAAGGAACAATTGTCAGAAAACTATTGCATAAAATGCCATGATACAAAATGAATTCTGCACCTTAGCTAATATTATATGAAACTCGACTTCACCTACTATTCTGCAGTCCCGTTGACAAAAAATCTATGCAGAATATCTGGTTGATAATTGCACATCAACGTATAGAGCTACGCCGAGACACGACGCGCTGCGGCGGGGACCATCGGCTGCAGCGCTTGGTTAAGCATCACTTGAGCTCGCCACGCAGATGCATGTACAGGCGATCAAGGTTTTGTTCATTGCCAGGTTCGGCAATGTGGCGTACTGCTGCGGCAACCTTCGGATCTTCAAACTCTTGAACCCACAGAACCTGAGTGCCTATTTCGCTGGGCAACAGGGACACTGAGAGCGTGAAATGTGGTTGAGAAACATGCTGAATGACAATCTTCTTTCCGGGCTCAAGAACACTGAACAAGCACTCATTATGGAAATTGGATCCATCAGGTCCATGCATGATAAATTTCCAACCACCCCCCACTTTGAACTCGAACATTTCAAATGTATTGGTGAAGTCCTTTGGACCCCACCACTTCGCTAAGCGGATTGGATCAGCAAATGCCGTGTAAACTTCATCGGGTGTATACGGAACGGTTCTATGGGTCTGTATTACCTGGTGTTGATTTGGTGATTTTTCCATTGAGAATGCCTCCTGTTGCAGAAGTATAACGTGTGATGCCTAACTAATGATTATATAGCCCCTGCTCAACAGGTGCTTAGACTGTTTTCGCAAAGGGGATGCCAACCTTTTGTCCACCGCTATGGACGGCAGCAACGTTCACATCTTCAGTTTGAAATATGTATGTTCTGACAGCTTGACCAAGATCAAAGCTGCAGGAAGCAAATGAGTTATTGGGATCGCAATGTGTCCGCAAACGCCGATTTGCTCAGCTTGCCTGCGGCAAGATTCACCATCGCTTTATAAAGCTTATCAGAATCGTATGAAATGATTTCGCCGTTCATATCGAGAAACACAAGCGCTGAAGCCAAAGCCGTCCGTTTATTGCCATCGATGAAGGGATGATTCTGACAAATATGAAAAGCATAGGCAGCCGCCATCTCAAAAATGTCACCATGAAGATATGCGCTAGAAAAAGAGGCAAATGGCAACGCGATTGCGGAGGTCAGCAAGTTTATATCGCGTATATCTCCAGCACCGCCGTAACGTTTTATCTGATCAGTATGAATATCTATGACCTCGGACAATGTTAAAAAAGTAATTTCTTTCATTCAGACCTACTCAGCTAATTTCTGCAACGTCTTGCTGTGCTTCTTATTCACGCGTTCGAGCGCCGATTGAAATTTTTTTTCTCGCTTTTCACTTCCAACAGGTGAGATGATCAAATTCCTGCCATCCGTCGTGAGTTCAAGCGGTGTATCTTCATCGATTTTAAGCAGCTGCAAGATAGGTTTATCAATGATAATCGCAGCACTGTTTCCATGAGAAACCATTTTTTTAATCATAATTTCCTCCTTATTACAATGTGTTTACATTGTAGCACCACATCGCAGCACTGTCAATAAGACGATTAGGGACGTCGATGCAGGTTACTGGTTGGAAATTGATGTGTTGCATCAATAAGATATTTTGCGAGATACAGGAAGGAATCCGCGATATTCTATATGAACCAAAATTCTTTGCTTCATCCGGAGTATATTAAGCCTCAACGATAAAGGCAACTTAGCTGATTCCACTCGAAGATTTATTAATTGTTAGTATGGTAATTTCCACATTCTAGCATCAAAAACAAAAGGCATGGGGTCACTGATACGGATTTTCTTAAAATCGCTGTGAGCAGGGTTAAGCAGATAGTTCCAGCTTCTTGGAACTAGAACAGACGGGACCCTTAAAACAGCAGTGCCAGCCTTTCTTACCCAGTTAGAACCGATATCTTTTATCGAATCTTGCGGCGGCTCTCTGGTCCAGTCATCGGGGAGATCAGATGCTTTCAGTTTTTCAATGGGGACGTTGTCGGGAATCTCAATTTTAAAATACACAAACTTGATGTGAGAAGCGTCGAATCCCAGATGAATGAATTTCTCGAGAACGGACAGCGCAAGGGACTCGCTTATGTAAACGACAGGTAGGCCCTCGTGATGCCAACGACCGCTAACACGGCGCGCTCCTTCACCCATGAATGCGTCCTTGGTATGTTTCTCCTTGTCCAAACGCCCTGCCGTGATCACGAGATCACCCCGTACTCAATACGCCAGAGAAAATTCTCAACCTCCTTTGCCCCAGCCTCCGTATGCAGTAGATCAAGGGGAGTTTTGCCACCTAAACCGAACTGGGAACGCCGAATCCACTCCTTTGCCTTTTCCTCATCCTCCAAGACTTCACAAGCGATCGAAAATATTCTGGCCAGCCTATAGAGACGGTCACTAGCGACGGTGGGCAAGCGCTGATTTGGCGACTTGCGGACTCGCGCCAATGTCCTTTCACTCACTTCGATAATGTCAGCAAAAAGTGGCAGTGAAAGATTTAATAAGCCCCTGACATGGTTGCCCGCTTTATAGGGAAATCCTTCTCGGATAAGTCTGTCCATATCCAGTGTACTCTTGATTTTGAGTCCGAGCGATGTTTGACCACCAAGGACTGATGCGATTTTTTATTCAGTAATCATAAGAATAGCCTCCTGTCATATGGCATCATATTATCAGACATTTGGCAGGATGTCCAAAGAGAACAACGGGTCGTCTCTGCGCTTAAGCAAGCCGCTCCAGAAGCCAGTTGGAGACCCGCCGGTAATCATGGGCCCCGTTCGAGCTCGGCCAATACTTCACCGCCGGCAGTCCGCTGCTTGGTGCTTCGGCGAGCGCCACGTTCTCGCGAACCGCAGGTCCGATGCCGCCTGGCAAAAGGTTTTCCATCATTGTAAGAAACTCTTCGTGGATCCGCCGCCGTGCCTGGGCCCTGCATGGAATAATACCGAGGATGGCGAGAGCCGGATTCTGCGCTCTGAATGCATTCACGGTTTGGATCATCTGGTTCAATCCCTGATATGAGAGAAAGTTGGCCTCCACGGGGATGACGACATGGGAACTGACCTGTAAGGCGTTCATAGTGAGCACACTAACACTGGGAGGACAGTCGATAATGATAACGTCCCAGTCTCCGTTCGTGCACGCAAGGCACTGCATCAGAAGCTTGCTTCCGATGGATCCGGAAAATCTCTGCGTCGCTTCTGCAAGCACATGTCCTGACGGAACGAGATCCACACCTGGTGTCTTGGTTGGTAGAATGGGCAGGACGCTCGTGGTCTGTAAGGCCTGGAGAAGAGCGCTGCCGTCGTCAGCTATTCCCAAGGATATGCTCGCGTTACCCTGGGGGTCGAAATCAATGACGAGCACTTTTTTTCCTATCTCCCCCCAGCATGCCGCAATGTTCACTGCCGAGGTGGTTTTCCCAACGCCGCCTTTGTGATTCATAATGGAGACAACTTGCTTCATACACCCTCCGTAATAAAAGTCATCGAATGAACGAAAGATCCATCTTGCGGGCTGAATGTTCTTCCTATGTTCGCTTTTTCCAGCCTCCTAACTGAACGTCAAAATTTTGTCTAGATTTACCTTCAACCATCATTGTGATCAATCCTTGTGAACATGAGAGAACGGCAAAAACATCGTTCTGAGAGGGTCAAGTTCCACCGTTAAAAGTGTGAAGTCCGCCATTTAGAATAATACTTGTCTTATTTTGAACGACTATATGCCTGATATAAAGAGATGTCAACTATATGGGTGTGCGATCCCCGCGAAGGTATATTTTCGGGGTAGCCGCTAAGAGTTTCCGGTAATTCTTCATCTATTCTATAGAACATGAAGTGCTAGATACACCTACAACTTGCAATCCTGTTGACTAAATTTCTATGCACCCATTTAAAGGGCACCTGTCAAGGGAAAAAGCTATCTCGTTGACGAGAAAATGTAATTTTCTCGTCGATGTTTTTTTTCAAGTTAACAACATCCCTGCCATTGCCGGAGTTTCATCCAGTTTTGATGTCAGTCTTCACTGCACCATGCACCCATCAGGATTAAGATCATTGGTGAAACGTTATCCATTGACCCCTTCCGCCTTTTGGCGGACCAGAAAACTATCGGTTCCATGCTGCGTCCAAGAAGTATTCTCAGATTTTGTGGTTGTTAGCCAGCATAGAGTGGCTCACAACATGGGCAGCAAAGATGCTGATAACTGTATAATGGGTGGGACGGATTACCAATCAGAATATTGGGTTCGCCAGCATAGAATTAGGTTCACCGTCCCAGCCAGCCTGAATTACGATGCAAACAATTTTTCGGGCATAAATGGCACTTGGTCCCTCATAACATAATATGCTGCACGCGCCAGCTTGTGAGCAAGTGCTCCGTGCGCTATCGCGACATTCGTATGCTTCAACTTCCGATTATAAAACGCCCGGGCCTCTGGATAATAGCGCCGCGCCAGTTCCGCGGCCTCAGAAAATGCCCAAGCAAGATATTTATTGCCGTTCTTTCTGTTCCCTTTGCCTTTCCCCTTATCGTTGCTGATCCACTTGCTTGAAACCTTCCGGCAGTAGGAAACATAATTGCCCGCCTTGTCAAAGCGGCTAATGGGACCCGTCTCAAGCATGATGGTCAATCCCAGAATCTTGCCAACGCCATGGATTGTAACCAGCTGAGCATACGGCTCCCGAAGTGCTACTTTCCCCTCAATATTGGCTTCAATGGCTTTGATCTGGCGCGTAAGAAAGTCTATGGAAGTTTTGCTAACCTTTCCCGCCAAAGCAAGATCTTCATTGGCCTCGAGAAACGGAGCAGCATGATCTGTGGTCAGTGCTTTTAACAGTTCACCTTTGATTCTGACCCCATTATTGCGAGTGATGATATTTTGAAGGCTGATCACCAACGAAGTTCGAAGCTTCACCAAGTGGCTGCGTTTCCGGAGCAAGTCTCGAATAGGTCGGTCTTCCTTTGGATAAATGTAACCCTCCGGAAGGATATGCAGTCGCAGCATTTCTGCCAGCCAAAATGCATCATGCTGGTCATCGGCGTATTTCAGTCCTGAGTACTTCTGTATCGCGGTTGGATTGGCAAGATGCAGCGTATATCCCTCCGCCATGAGAAGATCAACCAGCCAGTACCAGTTGTAAGTAGACTCAACGACGATGCCAACGATATCATTCTTGTACGGCGAAAGAGCAGCGAGAATCATCTCGGGATCATTCGGCAATTTTCTCTTGAATACTCTCTTGCCGGTTTCATCGATGATTCCCAAATAACTATTACTTGAATGTAGATCGATTCCTAAGTACAATCTCATAAAGCACCTCCTGGGATAGGATTGGTCGTTCTTCCCAAGAGCATATCAGAATCTTTTGGATTCTGGTATGCTCGGAGGTGCCCTTTATATGATTATCAGTATACTGGTTGATACTTGCACATAGTGACGGTAGGAAGAGCCTGTCGTAGCGAGCACCGTTGTTCCAAAATCGAAGAAGGCCACCTAGCCGTATAGATTCCTCACATGATGAAAATGGGCTGTACCCGTGAGGGGTTCATGCTTTCGGAACTTTCGTGTACGTTCTGCGGTCAGGATATCGCGAGCACCTAAAACGTACAGTTGTCTGTTCATCCTTGTAGAGGTGCATGATGTTGCCGCAGGCAACGCACTGCGGTCTTTTCTTTACTCTCGTTCGGTGACCATTGGTAAACTGCATCCCACACATCAAGCAGAGATAGCGCTGTTTACCTGCCATTACTAGTCCGTCACGATAGATGGCATTCGAATCACAAGCCGGGCACTGTACGTTATTAATGGTGTCTTTAGACATGGCTCAAGCGCATAGTGATACTCTTCCTGAAAACACCACAAGAATATCACGGTCTTACAACAGGAGAATAGTTAATATAGGACAAATATCGATTATTTGCAGTCTGCACGCCACAGGCAATTCATCTGACCGCATGTTTGAACCGAAGAGGTAGCAAAACAGGCGTTGCTCCCTTCCGCCATTTGGATAGCTCTGATGAGGTCTTGTTTATTCATTTTTCCAGTATTAACACCTTTTTTCGTTGCAATATCCCTGATGTCCTGAACCTTCATTCCCATACCTCCATTTAATTGAGCCTTACTTGATTGATGATATATCCATTGAACATTGGTATAGCACAATGTTGTATATCATTTATCGATGTGTAGTTCAAGTTAAGATTATGTTAAGGATGGATAATTTTACATAGAAAAAAAATAACAACGACATCGATTACTGGCTGAAAATTAGCATCAACGGTGAGCAAACCAACGCCCCTCCTGTACTGAGTTTGGCGACAGGGTAGACATCTATAATGCTTGCATGTAAGGACTCGACCTGTGCCACTCAACCCTTTTTTTGATGCAGCTTTACTCTATGCCGTTCGACTTCCAGTAGCCTTCTATTTCAGCTTTTAGCGATTTTGGTAGAGGGACATAAATCAGTTCCTTGGCTATGTTGTCGCCATTCTTGAATGCCCAATCGTAGAACTTGACCACTTTCACGTTCGAGTCCTTTTTCTCCTTTGCAAGAAGGATGAACGTAGCGCCCGCGATGGGCCACGATTTCTTGCCCGGCGCGTTAGTTAGCCAAAGATAGAAGTGTTTCGAAGGATCGAAGTTCGCAGTCGAAGCAGCGTCTTCGAAGCTCTCAAAGCTCGGTTCGACAAATTGGCCCGCGCTGTTCTTGAGCATCGTATAGGTAAGATTGTTCTGCTTTGCATAGGCGAACTCCACATAGCCGATGGAGTTTGCGACTTTCTGAACATAACTAGCCACACCTCCGTTCCCGTTGGCGCCAATGCCGGCGGGCCAGTTTACCGAGGTACCGTAACCGACCTTATCCTTCCATGCCGGGCATACACCGCTTAGATAATACGTGAACATCGCCGTCGTTCCGGACCAGTCAGAGCGATGCACAACCGTGATTTCGTTGTTCGGAAGGGAAACCGAGGGGTTTAGTTTCTTTATCGCTTCGTCATTCCAGTTCGTGATTTTCCCCATGTAAATCCTGCAGACGACTTCATGATCGAGCTTGAATTCTCCCGCTTTAATCCCAGGGAGATTGACCACTGGTACGACGCCGCCGATCACGGCTGGAAACTGGAGCAGGTTGTCCTTGGCGAGTTCCTCCGGTTTGAGCGGTTTGTCTGACGCTCCGAAATCCACGGTCCGCTCGGTAATATGTTTGATACCGCCGCCAGACCCAGTGGGCTGATAATTGAGCTTTATACCGGTGACCTTATAGTATTCGCTTGCCCATGCGGAATACAGAGGATAGGGGAATGTCGCCCTGGCGCCGTTCAGCAATTCCTCTGCGAAAACGCTTGATGTCAATGCGAGAACTATGATCAATGCCAATACTCCGATTTTCTTCATTTTATGTTCTCCTCACTTTGATATTTACTCTTTTTTTATGTTCAAGATCCGTGCGAACATGTCTCGTCTTGAGAAAAAATTCCCTATTCGCTGCCCGGTGCCGTTCAACAGCAGCTTCCTGCAGTAGTATCACTGCACCCGCACGTCGGTTCGCTGCCTGTAAGCAGGCCGGTAATAATAGCTGCAGCACAGCCCACGCCGGCATTGACCGAGAGTGCACCGAAATCACAGTTCTTGGCGCAGGCCCCGCATTCCATGCATAGGTCGGTGTCCGTGATTGTTGCGCGCTTGTCGATCATCTCAAACACACCTCGCGGGCATACCTCTACGCACCTGCCACACCCGGCGCATTTGTCGGATGAATACTGAAGCGTTGTCACATTCACGAGATACTTCATAAGATCCCCCATTCCCTAATCTTGTAAACAATCAGGAGCACCAGTGAAATGCCTGCCGCTGACAAATATAAAGGAATTCCGATCTTTAATTCCTTCTTGACGCCCGACATGCCGGTAAAGGTTGTTGAGCCAGTGAACTGGAGAGCGATGCAGGAGCTCATGGCAGGGAAGAATAGCCAGGATGCAACCAGCGGCAGAATTTCTCTCCGGATGGCTGGCCCGAAAAGCGGCACAACTGCTGCCGTAGTTAATAGGCCCATGATCCATTCCTTGATCGCGAACGAGCGGAACGGGACAAAAGGAAGCAGCACGGGGGTTAGGAATGCACCAGCCAGGACGGTATTGAGCCCGAGAGCGAGAAAAGGCATGCCTCCGGACAATGCGTTTTTAAAAAGTATACCTGAAGGTTGAAGCCCGAACAAGATGAGCACTCCGCCGGCAAACCAGGGAAACTTCTTCATCGCAGGATTGATTTCCATGGGCGTAAGAACAAGGCGGTCAATCATGGGGAAGCGGATCGTGCTCATTTCCTTTGTCTTCTTATAACCTGCTTCTACATAGGAAGGAATGTCCTTTGCCCGAACAGGGCCGAAGAAGACCCGAAAACCCGTCTTCTTCTGGACTTCTGCAGCGCTCACGCCGACTGCGCCGAGTTGGGGCACGATGATCCTTCGGTGGGTGACCACTATATCAAGTTTCACTGCCGCCATGCGGCTGATCAGCTCATGAGTGCTGAAGGTCCCTTTGCCCGCCGCACACCAGACATTGATGCTCTTGGTATCGAGCACGAGTACCCAGGCATTGAGTCCTTTCAATTCGCGCCGGAGGATGTCGAAGCTCAGTTTGTAATTTGCCGAAACGAAGACATCGGACCCCTTAGTAGGTTCGCCCACAGCGTAGAGTCCGGGTGAAACGGCATAGTTCATGCGGAATGCACCGACCCGGCTTTTGATCATGCCCCAATAGTCTGCGCGGGACCAGTCCGATGAGATGCGAAACACGCTACTGGTGATCGTACTCAACGTGCCCGAGGTATAGGGAGGTACTTCTTTTTTTACAAATTTGAGTGTTTGCATGGTCTGCATGGGATTGAACCTTTTCCTTAATTATTTAACCTGACCCACTACTACATTGGTGTTGTTGAGTTCACCCGGCAGTATGCGACCGTGAAATACCGCTTCTGAAAATACCGGGCGACATTCACAAGACCGATCAGGACGGGCACCTCCACGAGGGGACCGATGACGGCGGCAAAAGCGGAGCCTGAATTGATCCCGAAGACCGCCACGGCAACGGCGATGGCGAGCTCGAAGTTATTGCTTGCGGCCGTGAAGGAGAGCGTCGCCGTTTTTGGATAGTCTGCACCGATCTTTTTCCCGAGATAGAACGATACTAGAAACATGACGACGAAATAAATGAGCAGCGGGATAGCTATACGGACGACATCAAACGGCAGCCTGATAATATAATTGCCTTTGAGTGAGAACATGACAACGATGGTGAATAGGAGAAATACCAACGTAAGAGGGCTGATTCTCGGAATGAAAGAGTGTTCGTACCACTGTCGTCCTTTGATCCTCGTGAGGCTAAACCGCGTTAGCATTCCGGCGATGAAGGGTATGCCGAGATAGATAAAGACGCTCTGCGCAATCTGGCCGATGGTCACATTGACCACAACTCCTTTGAGCCCGAACCAGGCGGGAAGAACGGTAATAAAGACGTAGGCGTAGACCGAGAAGAAGAGTACTTGAAACACTGAATTAAATGCCACGAGTCCAGCCGCGTACTCTGAATCACCGCAGGCGAGTTCGTTCCAGACGATGACCATGGCGATGCAGCGGGCAAGCCCGATCATGATAAGGCCCACCATGTACTCGGGATAGTTGCGAAGAAATATAACGGCAAGAAAAAACATCAGAATCGGACCAATAATCCAGTTTTGCAGGAGCGACAGGACCAGAACCTTTTTGTTCCGGAAAACCTCGCCAAGTTCTTCATATTTAACCTTGGCTAGCGGAGGGTACATCATCAGGATGAGTCCGATGGCGATAGGAATGTTGGTCGTCCCGGTCTGGAAGCTGTTTATCAGTTTCTCAGTGCCGGGAACGAAATACCCCAACCCGACACCAAGGGCCATTGCAGCGAAGATCCACAGGGTCAGATAGCGATCAATAAATGCAAGTCTCTTTTTTCCCGTATCAGTCATGATGCCCCTCTCTGTTAAACGGCGTAACGAGGTTACGCACCATGCCTCAGTTTTTCAGCAAAATAGCCAGGCAAACCGCTTTCTATGATGGCAGCTGCAACCTTTTCCACATCATATGGTACGCGGATGAATTCTGCCTTCACCGCCTCTTGCGTTATTTCCACGATCGCAACACATGCTCTTGGATCGCCGTCCTTGGGTTTGCCCACGCTTCCCGCACTGATGAAAACTTTCCCGTTTATGTCTTTTCTATACGGCTTGTGAATATGCCCGTAGATCATAACGTCTGCATCACCTTTCCCGGCCATCTCGAGGAAGAACTTCTCTGGGCGATCTTCATACCAGTAGAGGTTGTTCTTGCGGGGCGTTGCGTGGAACAACCAGACTTTTTCCCCTCCGGTGGTGAGTGAAATTTCCGTTGGCAGGCTCTTCATGTAAGCTTTACTCTTCGGGGATGTGTGTTTCTTTGTCCAGGCATAGGACAGGTTGGCCATCTCCTCCTGTACATGATCCTCTGCCTTGCATCCGCAGTGTTCGCGGTCATTCGCGACGGCCTCGTCGTAGTTTCCCTGCACGCCCTTGATGTCATGCTTGACAAGGAAATCCACGACCTCATTCACAAAGGGCGCATAGCCGCCGAGATCGCCGAGGTGATATATCTCGTCGGGCTTCAGAGTCATGGCAGCGTCGTAGGCCGCTTTGAGGGCCTCGATGTTTCCGTGTATATCTCCAAAAACTGCGATTTTCATACTTTACACTCCACAGGGGCAAGCATTCTTTTTAGGAAGTATGCAATCCGCGCCTGCTTTTCTCGACTTGAGAAATCGGGCTAGGCGCTTCTGATCTTCCTCTATGAAACTGCCGTTGGCCTTTTCGCATACCGATACCATAAGCATCCGCCTGAATAAATCGGTTTCATTCAAGCTGTAATGAATCCACTTGCCCTGCTTCCGGTCCTTGATAAAACCCGTCTCCTTCAATACCCCGAGGTGGAAGGAGGCTTTGGGCTGGACGACGTTCAGCGCGGCAACAATATCGCAGACGCAAAGCTCGCCGTGCTCAAGAAGCTTCACAATCCTTAGCCGCGTTTCGTCCGATAGCGCCTTGAATATAGCAGACAATTTATCCATGTGAGATTATTCCTCTCCTTACCGATAAACTATATTTTATGGGATAAAATATTTTTGGTCTCCTTCGGCGAAAGAAAAAAAGGACGACCGATAAATCTGAGATGATGATAGAAAACAGCAAAAAAGTCTTATTTGCCATAAATATGAAGATTCCAGTGACATTAACAAGCAGTAAACTCTGCTGCATTCCCAAGAGCGAATAGACAACCACTTGAGCAAAATAATGTAACATTCGAGCCTTTCATATAAGATTATGTTTATATAATATCAGTGGCCCAAGAAGTTGTCAAGATAGAAATATAAATGGGGATTTTATAGCGCGGGAACAGATACAGGAAAGTAGTTGCTGACAGAAAATTTTATCACAAAATGCAAGGATACGACTTGGAAAGTACATATGAACGCCAAAGCTAATGCACGCTATTTTTTGGCGTCGCATTGAGTAACTGGTTAGCCTCTGAAAACTTCTCATTATATAGTTTTTTAAGTAATTCAGTTCTCTTTTTTATTAACACCCGCATCACCATAACCGACTCTGGACGCTGAGCGAATATGGATCACTTTTTGAATCGAATCGATTCTAATTTCAAAATCATCCACGAATCCAAAAATTGACGACGAAAACGTAGATGCAATGTAGTTTTCACTTTCAGCATAAATGGTACCTCCCATATATCGAATTACATTTTTTAGAATGGGCAATGTATCAAACTTGATGTTTTGAGGAATAATTATGGGGTCAATATAGTGATTGACATCATCTTTTTGCTCACTGCAAACGCAATTAGGCTTATTTGGGCATTTTGATAGAGTCCCTTCGACTAATCCAGGGGCTTTTCCCGACTTAGAAATTATCCCAAGAATGAAGAATAAAACAATGAAAGCGACGATTGCAATGGCTAAAAAGATTAA
Organism: Nitrospirota bacterium; assembly: GCA_963826885.1. Lineage (GTDB taxonomy): Bacteria > Nitrospirota > UBA9217 > UBA9217 > UBA9217 > JAJYKN01. The sequence continues at coordinate 754,511 of CAWGYL010000003.1, forward strand.
AGCGATTTTCATATACGGTCCTCCTTAAAAGGGTGATGCGGGGCTGAGCCATGGCCCGTAGGGTCCTTCGTTTTGAGCTCCTGGATCTTCCGGCGCGTGGTTTTCGCGCTGGGATAGGGCTCCTCCCCCAGGTCCTAGCACAGGCCGGATTGCCGTAAAAGCTCCGATAGGCTGCCCAGTTTGGCAGTTCGATCAAAACCTACTGCAGTGGCTAGAAACTCCGGCATCACTCACGTGAAAGAGCAGCCAGGATCTCGACCAAGTGGTCGATGTGAAACTGAACGTGGTACTCGCCCAGCCCATTGATCATCCCATCAAGAGTTGGGTATTCGCCCAACGGAGAATCTTTCAGCTTTGGAATATGCGCTTTCCTTCCCAGTTGCTCATCGGTTAATTCCTCAGCGAAGTTGGCCACACTTTGGTAATTCCTCTCGCATTCCGCGACAAGTTCGATGAGGCTCATGCGCGCCCGATTTACGGTAAAGAACGGATTTTCGGTATCGAGATCTATCATAGGGGTATCGCTGTCGACAAAGGCCCTGAGGAGCGGCAGGTGTCCCACACCCTCGGGACCGCAAAGGTGGGAAAGAATCTGCTTGGGTGACCACCTGTCCTTCGGAGCGCGCAAGGCCAGATTCTCGTCCACTCCTTGGCATGCCTGTTTCAGGGCTTCTACTTTCTGCCGGATGTCTTGCGCCAACTGGTTCCCACGTGAAGTTGCCATGGTGTAACCTCCTTAGGCTCTGCTTATTTCCAAGGTGCCTTACTGCCTTTATTGAGCTGTTTGCAAACTTAAAATGACTATTCCAGTTACCGCCGCTATTGTGCCTGCGATTAGTTGTGCTACCAGCCACATTGAGGCCCCCGCCACCTTGATATGGCACAAAATATTCTTGATACAGCAATGTTGAGGTTAGCTGATGGCGCCCGTATATTTTAGGTGGCGCTGAAAAACACGACTTGTAGCTTTATGTGTTCGGACAGGCTCAGCGCCTGCCGGTTCTCAGGTCGTCCGAATACCCGGCCTTCAGGCGAGACCACTGGGCGATGGGACGTCCATCGGTACGATAATTGTGCTCGCCTTTCGGCCGTTGCGGCCAGCCGGTCGGCGAGTCCTCCCACCTCTCCTGCCGCCCGTAGACGGTCAAGTCGAGCAACCGATAGCTGTTATCCATCGCCTCGACGCCGCGCCCATTCGTCCAGTAAGTCTCAAAGACCTTGGATCCTTGTCGCAGGTAGCAAACGAGGTGAAACAGGCCCACCCGGCGTCCAACCAAGAGAGTATCGAGCGAGTCCCGGGCCGAGTACCAAGGCATCTCCCAGCCCATGAAGTCGCGGTACCGGGCGCTCTCTTCGTAGGGTCCCTGGCAAAACGTGGCGTAAGTGACGTCGCGAGAATGAATAAAGGACAGCTCGCGGACCTGCGATGTATAGAAGATGCACCCCTCGCACTGCTCCGGCGCAGGGTGGCCGGTGTGCCACATGAAGTAGTAGGCGATGAGCATCCGACGGCCCTCAAACGTGTCCAATAGTGTCACCGCGCCACGTTCGCCAATGAGCGGTGTCGCACCATCCACTTCGACCATGGGAAGGCCCGGCGGGCGGCCGCAATCGCATCGCCTTCTCTTGTGTGAGCCTTCTCCCGAACCCGCAATGCGTCCAGCTCGGCCTGGAAGGTGCTCCGATCGACTACCTTAGGGGCTCCAAGTTCATCTCTCATGATGTTTTTCATCGTTCTCTCCTTTGCTAACCTCGGTCATGCTTTCACCTCTGCGTCGCGCTTTCCGCCGAATTTTTTATTGCAAGTACTGTCACCGCGAAGGCAATTCTTGCATTTGGTGCGAATCCAGCAGGCGCACTTCGGCAGCAACAGTCCTGCTGTGACGTTTCACCCATCGGCACATGCCTCCGAGCGGGGCGATGATGATTTTCACCATTGGGGTCAGGGAGTATTCGACGGCAACGGTCTTCGATCCCGTCACGCGCCTGATGACTAGCCGCACCGCGAAGCGAGGAAAGCACCGTCTGACGAACGGCGCCTCCTCTGCCATCAAGCCTTCGTATCGATTCATATTTCGATGCAGATTTTGCCGAAATGCGCACCGCTCGCCTCGTAACGAAACGCCTCGATCAGGTCTTGTAGAGGAAAGGTCTTATTGATGACCGGCTTCATGTCATTGGCATCCAGAGCGCGAATCATCTCAATCTGCTGCTGGCGGTTTCCGACTTGCATCCCCTGAAGCCTCGCTTGTCGACTCAACAGCGCCGCGGTCGGAATCGGACCGGAGAAACCCGTCAAGACGCCGATGAACTCGATATGCCCGCCGATGCGGCACGCGCTGATCGACTGCGGCAGAGTATCCGGACCGCCCACTTCGATGACATGATCAACGCCACGTCCGTCGGTCAGGTCTAAAACCTGATCTGCCCAGTTTGGATACTGCTTGTAGTTGATCGTATGGTAGGCGCCCAGAGCGCGTGCGCGAGCCAGTTTTTCATCCGATGACGAAGTGACGATCGTCAATGCGCCCATCATTTTTGCGAACTGCAGGGCGAACATCGACACACCGCCCGTGCCCAAAGTCAATACCGTCTCGCCGGCTTTCAAAGGACCATCACTGACAAGTGCGCGCCACGCCGTAAGACCGGCGGTGGGCAAAGTCGCCGCTTCGGTACAGCTGTAATTCTTAGGCACGCGAGTGAACCAATTCGCCGGCCGCACCACCCTCTCCCGCGCATAACCATCCAAGTTATCACCGGGCATCTTGGCGATCCTGGATGATTCGGCTTCGCCGTTTTGCCACTCGGGGAAAAAACAGGAGACGACGTGATCGCCCACGGCAAACTCGCTGACGCTTTCCCCGATCCTTTCGACAATTCCCGCTCCATCGGTCAACGGGATGAGTCCGTCTGCGGTTGGAATTTTCCCAAGCGCGACCAGATAATCATGATAGTTCAGCGAGCTCGCGTGCAGCCGCACCTGGATTTCGCCCTCCTGCGGCGCAGCCGGCTCGTCCATCTCGACCATCGTCAAGCGCTCGAGCCCACCGGATCCTTTAAGTCTTATCGCTTTCATAAGGTGTCTCTCCTATGGAAATGGTTAGGATGAACAGCAACCTGAGGTTAAAAAAAGATGTCGACTGGTTTGAATATCTCGAGTCCCTTGTTATAAGCCTCATTCGGTCTAAGTTTCTCAAGCGATGCATGTCGCCTGGTGTCGTTTTACCAGTTGAACCAGTATATCAGGTCCTTGGAAAGTTCGGCTCTCGAGGTACCTTTACTCACTATTCCTTCTTGCTGGCTCTCCTTTACCTGTCGTAATCAGGCTACACAAACTGTTGTTGATAAAAAAGCCCCATCCGGCTGAACAGTCACCGTAGCATTCTAAAGTAGGGACCAAGCCGACATGCGTAAAGCGGAGCTCTGTCTTATCGACCATTTTGGTGATCTCAAAGACAATTTGACTGCTGTTCCATTCCGTCTGATCTTTAACAAAGGTCAAATGGCCGTCCAGCATATGCCATACGACTTTCTTGCCTCGTGCCACTAATATTATTGTTATAGCACGAAACGTTTGCAAGTCAAGGCGACCTGTCAACAAAGCTGATGTGGTTTTTTATAGATGACTTTATCGATTTTTAGATGATAATTTGTGAGTTGCGGAGATTGGAAACTATAACTGCTTCAGAAAGGAGTTGCTGACAGAAAACTTTATCATGAAATGTAATGATACAAAATGAATTCTGCACCTGCACTAATATTATATGAAACTCGACTTCACCTACAATCCTGTAATTTCATAAAGTGGAAACAATCATTGGATACATTTTGTAGTGTTATGGTTACTACTCATCTCCACTTCACTTCGGTCTGTATGTCATCCTGCCGTCCTCGCATTATTAATTGCAAAATCAGCTCCGCATAAACATGGACATCAACTTACGTGATCATGCACAATGGAGACATGATTATCGATAAGGTCATGTTCCCATTTCAATATGAATGTTATGATATACTTATGCAATAGCGCTCAGGACGAACCTTTAGCGATAACCTGTTGCAGCGAAATCGAGGATACAGAGAAACCAATAAAACGAAGCACCATCATTTACCGGAATGTATGTTCTGGGATAATAACGAGGGGGAGCAAAATGAAGAATATAGCTGCTGGTTTATGTATGACTGTAGTACTTTTGTTTGGTTTCATGTCCCCAGCATATGCAGGAGACCCAAATGGCGGCTACTCGCCGGAAATGCAGGCAAAAATCGATGAGGTGAAAAAGGAGTTAAAAAAATATACTGACGAAAAGACAACAGCCGACAAGAACCTGAAGACCTTTGATGAACTAGATTTCGTGGTATTCACCAATCAGGAATGGACACGGCTGCATGAAAGCCATTCAAAAGACGTCAAGGTCAACTGGCCTGACGGTCATTACACGACCGGAATCGAAAGACACATTGAAGACCTCAAGGCGCTGTTCGTGTATGCGCCCGATACGAGCATAGCAGTTCATCCAGTAAAAATTGGATCAGGAGAATGGACCTCCGTAATAGGAGTGATGACTGGGACCTTTACTAAGCCCATGCCGATCGGGGACGGGAAATTCATTCAGCCCACGGGCAAGAAGTTTTCCATTAACATGTGCACCGTGGGGCATTGGAAAGACGGCGTAATGATAGAAGAATGGTTGTTCTGGGACAATGCGACATACATGAAACAAATTGGAATAGGAAACTAATTGCGGCGCTTACGGCCAGGGGGTGGTATACGCTTACATCATAGTGCATAGCGCACCTCCCAGCCGGATCGGCTCGTATTAACGTGATGGAAGGCAGAGTAAATGAAACCGGCGGGCCCCGTGTCTCCCTCCCTCGGTAACGAGACCCCTCCGCGAAGAACCGGAGCGTTTCTCAAGAACGTCGGCATGCTCATGCAGCACATTCACACCGAATCAATCAACACCTTCAAGGCGAAAGTCGAGTCAGAGTGGGTGTGGGTCGCGATCTAGAATTGAGAGGAGGTCATTTAAATGTAGCATACTTTTCAAAATTTAATCTTCATAACCGAAATCCATTTGGGATCTATTTGTGTAGCAAAGTCCCGATCTGCGCAACTACGGCTACTCGCAATTGCAGAATCTGCTCAAGAAGGCACTGAAACGGTAGAGAAAATCCAGATCGTCGGCCGTAAGTTTGTTTACGATTTTGGTCCGAATGCGATCTATGAACTGCAATTTATCGATCCAAAGCATTTGGAAGTCACTGTCGTGGCGGATGCTAGTTATCCCAAAGGCACGCTAAACAAGTTCGACGTCGATATGAATGAGATTCGTCCCAATGTATATATGGTCACCTGGATAGAACCCAAAACCGGCAATACAGTGATCCACGTTGAAGACTACGAACAACGCATTGCCTTTACCCACATTACCGACATCGCGTCGAAACAATTCTGGAGGTTTTAAAGGCGAAATAAGACCGCTGCAGTGAAATCGAAAGTGGGACTCGGTTATTTTTCGGCGCTGAGGGAAACTTAGATTCCTCCGTGACACAGCCTAACCAGCCCTTTGAAACCTGCCAAGCCAGCGAAAATTTTGGCATGTTCTTCAGCATCGGGTCAAATGTAGCCCATAGTTGGAAATATGCATAAGGCCTCCTGAGCCGGAGACAGTACAGCAACCCGGAATCATGACAACAATAAAGGAGCACGACATGAAGATAGTGATTTTGGGAGCGACGGGATTTGTCGGTTCGGCTCTGCTTGACGAAGTACTCCGGCGAGGACACACGGTAACGGCCATTGCCCGCAATCCCGAGAAGCTTGCTGGACGGGAAGGACTCGTTGCCAGAAAAGCGAACGTATATGACACCGCTTATCTTGCAACGTGGATCCGGGGCCACGACGCGCTGATCAGCGCCTTCAACCCCGGGTGGAAGAATCCCAACCTGTACGACGATCAGGTGCGCGGCACGGCGTCAATCATTGCTGCCATAAAAGAGGCGGGTATCAAGCGGGTACTCTGGGTGGGAGGGGCAGGCGGGCTGGAGGTGAAACCGGGAGTCCGAGTTCTCGATGGTCCGGACCTCCCGAACTGGGTGAGACCCGGCGCCTTGGCAACGTACAAAGCTCTCGAACAATTGCGAAAAGAGCCGGAACTTGAGTGGTCGTATATTGCGCCTTCAGCAGAGCTGGTGCTTGGAGAGCGGACCGGAAAATTCCGTCTGGGAGGCGACCAGCTTTTGGTTGATGCAAACGGTCGAAGCCGGATTTCGGTACAGGATTATGCAGTTGCATTGATCGATGAGTTGGAGAACCCGACCCACATTCGCAAACGCTTCACTGTGGGGTACTAAAGGTGGCCGAGAGGCCACCAATTGACAATCTGTTACCAATGGATCGTGGGGACGTGATGAGTACGTCAGGTAGGGCGGACTCGACGTGGGCGCCGCTGCGCGTTAGGATCTTCCGCGCGCTTTGGCTCGCGGCTCTGGTGAGCAACATCGGCACCTGGATGCAAACCGTTGGGGCCCAGTGGATGTTGGTCTACCAGCCGCATGCCTCGATCCTGGTCGCGCTGGTTCAGACCGCGGATATGTTGCCGGATGTAATGTTAGCGTACTTCGGCGGCGTCCTCGCTGATACGTTCGATCGGCGACGGCTTCTCATCGTTGTCCAGGGGTGTCTGGTCATTATAGGGATGGTGCTCACCATCCTGACGATCGCAGGCCATATGTCGCCTGCCCTCCTTCTGACGCTCACGTTTCTGCTCGGCGCCGGGTCGGCCTTCTCCTTGCCTGCATACCAGGCGATGATCCCTGATCTTATCCCGCGCCCCCAACTGCCCTCCGCGTCCGCCCTCGGCGCGATCAACATCAACCTGGCGCGGGCCGTCGGGCCAGCGATCGCTGGGGTGCTAATCGAGCGGGTGGGGGTTGGGGCGGTCTTCGCACTCAACACGGCCACATTTCTGGTCTTTGGGCTCGTGGTCGCTGCCTGGCACCCTCCCGCAGGCACGGCATCACCGCTCTCCGAGCGGTTCTTCCCGGCGCTGGGGGCTGGGGGGCGGTACGTTCGCTACTCCCCGGTGGTCCGCCGCATTCTGGTCCGTTCAGCGTTTTTTCTCGTGCCGGCCAGCGCATTGTGGGCGCTGCTGCCCCTAGTCGCAAGTCAGCGCCTCGGACTCGGCGCGAACGGTTATGGGTTGCTGCTGGGTGCGCTAGGGGTTGGTGCAGTTGCTGGCGCATTCACGCTCCCACGCCTCCGCGCCAGGCTGTCGAGCAACGCCCTGCTGCGTGCTGCCAGTATCATCTTCACGGCGGCGCTGGTTGCGCTTGTACTGGTACCGAACACTGCGGCGATCCTGATCGTGCTCATACCGACAGGGATCGCGTGGATCGCCGTCACCTCGAGCATGAACGCCGAGATGCAACTCTTCCTCCCGGCGTGGGTGCGCGCCCGCGGTCTCTCGGTCTATCAGATGGTCTTCTTCGGCGCTCAAGCGAGTGGTGCCGTGATCTGGGGCGTTATTGCCGGGTCGGCGGGGCTCATAACGACCTTTCTCATCGCAGCGGCGGTCATGGCCGCAGAGGTGGCGATCATCCGTCTCTGGCCCCTCCTCGACACGAGTGGCATCGACCGCAGCCCGGCGGTGTACTGGCCCGAACCCCACTTGATGATCGATTCCGACCCGCAGGCCGGGCCCGTGCTCGTGACGACAACCTACACCGTCGCGCAGGAGAACGAGCAACTGTTCCTCCAGGCGATGAGCTGGGTGCGAAAGTCGCGGCTGCGGACTGGGGCGGTGAGGTGGGGGCTCTACCGCGATAGCGAGATAGCGCACCGCTTTTTGGAAATCTTCATCGTCCCCTCGTGGGAAGAGCATTTGAGGCAACATCGTGAGCGGCTGACCGGATTCGACCGTCAGCATGAAGAGCAGGCAGACGCCCTTTCCAACCCGTCACCTCAGACGCAGCACTTTACTGGCGCCGACATTCCGGACAGATAAGAATATGCGATTGAACGATGTCGTGACAGTTATTCTTGGAATGATGTCTTCCAAAAGCCGGATTGTCCAACCGGGCTATTACTCAATTCTCAACCATTCATTAAACGATTTGAGCGCGCTTTCGTTAAGGACTATGTCGCTTTCTTTAAATTTAATCAATCTAGTGTCAATTTGAATTTTTACGTCTCCATGCATTAGATGCTCAACGCTATCATTAAATTGAAGTCCCGCAATGGCCCGTCGATCATACTCAAAATAGTCATCCAGTTTATCATGCAAACAGCATGCTTTATAGGGCAACAACCAAACTGTATACGTCCCTCCACGCCTAATACCTGGGAATAATGATTGTAATAAAGAGATTGGAATAGTTAATTTGAACCGTCCCGCATCCGGCTTTGCAGGACTTCGAGTAATTTCTTTCAACTTCGCCAATGCATCGTCTTTGACTGCTTTGTTTATTCCTTTTGGCTGAAATCCGAATCGCCAAAAACTATATATGTGTAACAAACCCCAAATGCACTGGAACAGTCCGAGTATTTCGAAAATGTTGAAACCCTTTTCAATCAGCTCATATCCGTAGAGTCGAACAGTATTGGCTAGTGCATTATCATAGTTTAAGTACCAAAGGCCCGCTGCGACTAGTGCGATTCCATTCAGATAAACGACCAGGGTGCTTTTCGTAACCTGCCCAAAAATACCAAAAGCAATCATGCCAACTGCGATCACACAGCCGCCGTAAATAAAAAAAGTGAAGGTTCCAGAGAGAGCGTCAATTTTTGAGAGCAGTTCAACTATTTTGACGTGTTGCACAAACCACATCGCTAAATTGATTGATCCCCACACAAGCAGCGACTCGCTTGCAGTCGGAATCGACTTGTCCCGCAAAATGGTTTTGATAATTCGTTTTTCAGGTAGTTCCCTAGCGTTTTGGGTATAATCTGAGCTGATTGAACGGTCGAAAAAGTAGCTAACAGCCGCATTACGTTTCTTTTTCCTCGCAATTATAACCAAAATTAGTGTAGCGTAGAAGGCTATAATGACAATGAGAATAAAGCACAACTTTATCGAGATGCTATGCTCAAAGGCAATGCCCCTTCCTATTATGAATAAAAAAAATACTCCAATAACAAATAAGATCACCAGAGGTATCCGCATAAATTCGGGCACAGGCTGGACAATGTGGCTGGTAACAATGGCGCCGTGCCGGCGTAGCAATTTTACCACGGCTTTATGGCCCTTTGACTCTGCCCTCTGCAAGGGCGTATTACCGCTGTTGTCTTTGGCATTGACATCGGCCTTGTTGGCCAGTAGCAATTCCGCCACAGCCTTGTGGCCGTAAGCCGCCGCCCAGAGCAAAGGCGTCCCACCGTCGTTGTCCTTGGTATTGACATCGGCATTATTGGCCAGCAACAATTCTGCCACGGCCTTGTGGCCGTTACCCACCGCATGGTGCAAAGGCGTCTCGCCGATGTTGTTTTTGCTGTTAACTCGGTCAGGATTGTCTTGGAGCAGCTCCTTGACTCTTTTTAAATCGCCACGCCGGGCGGATTCATGTAAAGAGTGCATATTATTCACGGGTCCTCCGAATGGCTACTTGCTAAAAGCACTGCCTTGTTTTCCATACATTGTCGGCGTCCAGCATCAGTAACACGGGGGCCTAAAAATATATTGTGCTAATAAAATAGATTTTAGGCTTCATCAATTGTCGTGTCAAATAGAAGTTGAAAAGAGAGAAAAGACGCAAAAAAAGATTTAAAAGAGGGACGGGTCCGTAAACCAGGGACTAATCTCTCAACGAAGAACCATAAAAGGATTAGTAAACCGGCGGAGGGTGGTCAAATCCAGTCCTGCGGTATAACACCTGCGTATTACAAAAGGGATCGGGACACCGCTTACGCTTATTGATCGCAGACTCCGGAGGATAGCCCCTGTTCATTGATACCAGCGATTCTCTGCACCGAATTTATCGCCTGACGGTACAAAACTTCAATCCGTAAATTAGCATCGCGCCGCGCTGGTAAATATTATAAGCTCCACCTACAAGCTTTCAGGGGTGTTGACTATAAATCAGAATACTGCTTGAAAAGTGATAATCAAATAAAAAGCACCTCCGAGCATACCAGAACCTAGCCAAGTGCCCCATGTGCGCCGACCGTCTACCGGGAGACGGTATCCGATTTTGTAACCGCCACACGAATCTGGGATGCGTTGGTGTAGGGGGTGTTGGTGTTTTCCTGCCATGTCGCATAAAGCTTGCTTCCGAATACGGTCAATTGAGGCGCGACGGCGCTTTGTGTGGTGTCCTTGTTGATACCGTTCGGGCCGTTTCCGTCCACGAAGATCCACGAGGGTGATGAGTCATTGCTGTTATATACCGCCACGCGAATCTGGGTTGCGTAGACTGCGAGGTTGTTGTTGCCTTCCAGCCACGTCGCATAAAGCTTGCTTCCGAATACGGTCAATTGAGGCGCGACGGCGCTTTGTGTGGTGTTCTTGTTGATGCCGCTCGTGCCGTTTCCGTCCACGAAGGTCCACGAGGGTGATGAGTCATTGCCGTTATATACCGCTACGCGAATCTGGGTTGCGTGGAATGCGGGGGTGCTGGCGTCTTCCTCCCATGTCGCATAAAGCTTGTTTCCAAATACGGTCAATTGAGGCGTGATGGCGCTTTGTGTGGTGTTCTTGTTGATGCCGTTCATGCCGTTTCCGGCCACAAAGGGCCATGAGGGTGAAGAGTCATTGCCGTTATATACCGCCATGCGAATCTGGAATGCGTTGGTGTAGGGGGTGTTGGTGTTTTCCTGCCATGTCGCATAAAGCTTGCCTCCGAATACGGTCAATTGAGGCGCGACGGCGCTTTGTGTGGTGTCCTTGTTGATACCGTTCGGGCCGTTTCCGTCCACGAAGGCCCAAGAGGGTGATGAGTCATTGCCGTTATATACCGCCACGCGAATCTGGGTTACGTGGGATGCGGGGGTGTTGGCGTCTTCCTGCCACGCCGCATAAAGCTTGCTTCCGAATACGGTCAATTGAGGCGCGACGGCGTTTTGTGTGGTGTTCTTGTTGATGCCGCTCGTGCCGTTTCCGTCCACGAAGATCCATGAGGGTGATGAGTCATTGCCGTTATATACCGCCACGCGAATCTGGAATGCGTTGGTGTAGGGGTGTTGGTGTTTTCCTGCCACGTCGCATAAAGCTTGCTTCCGAATACGGTCAATCGAGGCGCAACGGCGTTTTGTGTGGTGTTCTTGTTGATGCCGCTCGTGCCGTTTCCGTCCACGAAGGTCCACGAGGATGATGAGTCATTGCCGTTATATACCGCCACGCGAATCTGGGTTGCTGAGACTGCGGGGGTGCTGATGTTTTCCTCCCATGTCGCATAAAGCTTGCTTCCGAATACGGTCAATTGAGGCGCGATGGCGCGTTGTGTGGTGTCCTTATTGATGCCGTTCGGGCCATTTCCGTCCACGAAGGCCCAGAGACCGGTAAGAGCACCGCCACCGCTGGAAACGACCAGAACCGCAGCCAAAAGGACCAGAATCAAAATGCTCGATAACCGTTTCATAAAGACCTCTTCTTATGTTGTTGCGTTATCCACCGCTGCTTTGCGCTCATCCAAACAAAGCCTAGCGAACTTCCCGTGTCAGAGGGTTCAGCATGTACATCACTGCCTAAAATAAAAAAGCCGACTATGCTAAAAAATATGTCTTTCGGCAGCTCGGCTATCTTTGTCTTTTGAGACACGTGGCTTTCCACTCCCCACTCGCGAAGAGTTTGTCTTTCTCGAGAACTATTTATATGCAAGCACCGATATGAGGATTTGTCAATGTTTTCGATGGGGTATTTGAAGGGGATACGCCATTGAATTCTGGTTCAATATTATGTGTTTCAAAGAATGGAAACTTCACCAGCTAGAGGAAGTTCTTGTTGCCAGAAAAACCATATCATAATATCCATAATTCAAACAGAATTATTCACCTTCCTAACAATTATGGCCATCCGGCCTTCACCTGCTTTATTGCAGTTATGTTGACAAAAAATCACCGAAGAATCCTGGTTGTATCTTGCACGTGAACGTTTGAGCTCAGCGGCGGCCCGTCAGGGCCGTCCGCTGGAGCAAATGGTTATGCCCACCACCGTGTTTGCTGGTGCCGGGCACCTTGCATCACCGAACCGACGCATAGTGATTAGCGCGCTAAGATTGATCACCTCATTTACGTCCGGCTTTGGCCAGAAGCGCGAGTCTTTCGATCACTTCGGAGTGAGTTCGCCGAACCAGTAGGCAGCCGTTACTCCGCCGTCCATGAGGAAGTCGCTGCCGGTGATGAACGCGCCGTCTGGCCCCATCAGAAGAGCGCCAACGCCCCCACCTCATCCGGGGTGCCGCCGCGCCCGACCGCGGACAGCTCGATCATGTGCCGGTATCCCGCGCCGCGCGGACCGGTCAGCTCGTCCTTGGCAAGAGGCGTGAAGATTATGCTGGGGCTGATCGTGTTGACCCGCGCCCCCCGCTTGCCCCATCGCACCGCCTCGGCCATCACCCGCAACGAGTTTACGCGCTTGGAGATCTGGTAGGCGTAGAGCGGGTCTGTCATTTGGTCCGGCTGAAGCATCGGAAGAGCGAGCAACTCGTCAGCGGGCGTAGTCGCCAGCGCCTTGTTTTGCTCGGGCATCAACGCCGTGAGGCGGTGCCCCGATCGCGATGCGATAACGATGCCCGCTCCGCCGCGCGCGATGACGTTGCCGAATTCCTCGAGCACGAGCGCGGTACCATACAGATCGACCTTGAGGATCGTGGCCGGCGATGCCTGCGAGGGGGAGACAGCCGGCGGCATGGATGACGCCGGTTATGGTCGCCGATTGCCGTGGCTGTCTCAACGAGCGCGTGGACCGACTTGCGCGAGGAGACGTCGACGATAGCGGTGCTCACCTCGAATGCAGCGTCGCTGAGGACTTTTGCGGCCGCATCGACGTTATCTTGGCGCAGATCAGCCAGCAGGACGTGCTTGCCTGCGCTGACCCGCCGCGCAATTGCCTGACCGATCGAGCCGGCACCGATGACGACGATAACATTGTTCATTGCGATCTCCTTTCTCCTCTCTCCTCTCTGCTGTCAAATTCAGGGAATACTCAGTCCATCAATCCAACTCGACACATTTGAAACCGCAGAACTTGCACTGGTTCCATGAATAGCGATTCCCCTTAGCACGATAGCTTTGGGACATGCTTTGGCAATATCCTGTTCGCTATGGCCCATTCCGCTGCCCTCGTGGGTGCAAAAGGGAACAATTGTTTTTCCGGAAAAGTCATAGCTTTCCAAAAAAGTGAACACCGGCATGGGCATCGTACCCCACCAATTCGGATATCCCAAAAAGATCACATCATATGCCCCCATGTTTTCAACTTGTCCCGTCAGCTTCGGCCTGGCTTTGGCACGCAGTTCATTTTTGGCTACTGCCGTAGCTTCCGTATAATCGGGGGGATAGGCTGTGACGGATTCAATATGAAACATATCGCCGCCCGTTATTTTCTGAATCACGTTTGCGACAACTTCCGTATTGCCAACCTTTAGATCGACAAGCCTGCCGCTGACATAATTTTGTCCCTTCCGGGAAAAATAGGCTATCAGGCATTTTTTATTAGTTACATTCATAATGAAACACTCCTCAAGATCCTATTCTATACATAGCGACATAAATAATTGCGCATAAGCTACTAATCTGTTATACTCCCTATAGAAAGGGGGTATTATGCGCAAGCTTGAAATTAAAGAGGCAGACATCATACGGATTTCGGTGCAACAGGAAATTTTGAGATCCGATGAGTCTCGATACGATCATAAGCTTCACGGTATCCTCTTGGTAAGCTCCGGACATAGCAGTACGGAGGTTGCAAAGCTTTTCGGGCACAGTCCGCGAACCGTACAGTACTGGGTTCATCGTTTTGAGCAAAGCGGCTTTGCTGGTTTACAGGAGATTCAGCGACCGGGACGCCCAACTACTTTGGATTCTGTCATTCTAAAGCGTGTCGGGCGTGATCTGCGCCGATCTCCGCGCGATTTGGGCTACTCCCAGAACCTGTGGGATGGAAAGCTCCTCACCTGGCCCAACAGTTCGGGGTAAATATCGGAGTTCGACAATGCCAGCGGTTATTTCCATCAATTGGGATTCCGCCGGAGAAAACCTCGTCCTGTTATTGCGCAAGCTGATCCTGTGGCTCAGCGAAAGTTTAAAAAAACTGCGGCGTCTGGCGCTTAGAAACGATATCGACCTCTGGTTTGAGGATGAGTGCCACTTCCAGCAGCACGGGTCACGATGTGCTATGTGGATACCTCCAGAAGAGATTGATCCCGTTGTTCTGCATGCGCCTACCCGAAAGAGTATCGGGGTTTTCGGGGCCGTCCGTAGTGCAGATGGATACTTGGTCACGAGCCGTGAGAAGAAGTTTGATGCCATGACATTTCTCTCATTTCTACAAAAGCTGGTGCGCCATCGTCGGCAAGGCCAGAAAATGGTTGTTGTCCTGGACAACGCTCGTTGGCATCATGCCAAGTTTTTACGGCCCTGGCTTCGCAAGCACCGACATATGTTAAAACTCGTTTTTCTACCACCATACAGCCCCGAATTGAACACTGTGGAACGGGTATGGAAACTAACACGGACACTATGCACTCATAATCGTTACTTTGCTGAGATCGACGAACTTATTGAAACTGTATCGAACCAGTTCGAGGCATGGCACAAACCAAACAATACGCTTCGTCGACTATGCGCAATCATTTAAGACGCTGAGTATAATAATCGTTCTTTTTTCTGCCGATTCAGGGAAAGTGACACGGTGTTCATCGCGAGCGGTTTCATTTTCGTCCTCCTCTAGTGCTGAGAACCTTGCCTAATATTTCAGAGGCATTATCTGCTTCTTTCTTGCCAACTTTGACCTCGAGAACGGATATCAGGCTCCTCATCTGCGCCTCGGACAGACCCGTATTGAATCCGATGGTGATATGAGCCTGCAGCTGGGGATTGACTCCTTCGATACTGGCCAGGGCTGAAATAGTTGCTATCTCTCTGCTCTGGAAATCCAGATTGTCGCGTCCGAAGATGTCTCCGAAAAGGTGTCCTTTCAAGAATGCATCAATGGCGGGAGCGAAAGTAATATACTTCCCGGTGGCCGGCGCTCCTATCAGTTTTGTCTGAATTTCCGTTCCGAGTTCCATGCTGCTTTTGTTTGCAGGCACGGGGTTAGGTTCTTTGCCAAGCTTGTCCTTGATGCCGTTCTGTTTTCGTTCTTCCAGGACATCCATAAAGGTATTGATGCTGTTCAGGCTGCGGGGGAACCCACAATAGGCATACATCTGCACGAGGATTTCCTTGATCTCATTAATAGTCAAACCGGCATCGAGCCCTTCGTTCAGGGCCGTTTTGAGTTTCTGCAGACTTCCATTGGCCGTAAAGGCCGCGATGGGGATGATACTTTGCTGTATTGCATTTAGAGCCTGATTTTTGTCCATATCTTGTGCCTCCGACATGACTGCAAAGCTACATATGAAGGCAACTATAACAGCCAGAAAAGCCGTGATGTGTCTCTTCATGATTCCTTCCTTATCGACCGTTGTATTGCTCGTCAGTGACTTTTTCCATCCATTCAACGTTCTTCCCGTTGAGTGTTCCCGTGATGGCGATATGCGTCATTGCGGTGGTGGGTGCAGCTCCGTGCCAATGTTTTATTGTTGGCGAGCACCAGATTACATCTCCTGCTTTTATTTCCTCTATCGGACCTCCCGCTTCCTGTGTCCGGCCAACGCCGGCGGTAACGATCAGGTGCTGGCCTGTGGGGTGCGTGTGCCAATGAGATCTGGCCCCTGGCTCGAACGTGACGTACGCGCCGGAAAATTGCGCTGCATCCTTTGCAGAAAACAGAGGGTCGATCCGCACATTGCCGGTAAACCAGTCGGCCGGTCCTTTGGTTGAAGGCTGCGAGCCACTTCTTTTGATGTCCATTTTTCACTCCTTGCTGGTATCGTTGTGATCAGTCATTACCCCTTCAGAAAGCACAAAGCAATTTAGGGGCGTAGCAGCGTCTTTATTGCGCGGCGTTCGTCCATCGCACGGTAGCCCTCGGCTACCTGGTCGAGGGGCAGGGTCAGGTCGAATACCTTGCCCGGGTTGATCTTCCCTTTCAACACAAGGCCGATCAGATCGGGCAGGTAGCGACGCACCGGAGCTGGACCGCCGTGGAGATGGACGTGGGCGAAGAACAGTTCCTGGCCATTGAGCTCGACCCCATGCGGAACGCCGACATAGCCCACATATCCGCCCGGGCGGGTGGAATGAATCGCCTGCATTATCGACTCCTGGGTGCCGACGCACTCCAGCACCGAGTCAGCGCCGATTCCTTTGGTCAGCTCTTTGATGCGAGCGACGCCTTCGTCACCGCGCTCGGTTACGATGTCAGTCGCGCCGAACTCGCGCGCGAGCTTTGATCGAGACTCATGGCGACTCATCGCGATTATCCGCCGAGCACCCATCTGTTTGGCAGAGAGCACGCCAAGCAGCCCGACCGCGCCGTCACCAACGACCATGACCGTCTTGCCCGGCTTTACGTCGGCCGCGTCCGCAGCAAACCAGCCGGTGCCCATAACATCGGAGAGCGTCAGCAAACTCGGGATCTGGCTATCCGAGGGAACTGCCGGAGTCGCCACCAGGGTGCCATCCGCGTGCGGGACGCGCAGAAAGGGCGCCTGTGCACCGCCCATAAGTTCGCGATGCTGGCAGGACGACTGATAACCGATCTGGCAGGTGGGGCAGGTGTTGTCTGAGGCGAAGAACGAACCGATCACGAACTGGCCGCGCCTGACTGAGGTGACCGCGCTGCCGACTTCTTCGACAATGCCGCAGTACTCGTGCCCCATCGGCGACGGCTGAGTGATCGGATTGATACCGCGGTAGGGCCACAAATCGGACCCGCACACGCAGGTGGCCGATATCTTTATGATGGCATCCGTCGGCTTGATGATTTTCGGGAAGTCGCGCTCCTCGAAACGCACATCGCGCGGGCCATAGAGAACAGATCCTTTCATGGTTTATCTCCTTTTCGACTCCACATCACTGTTATCTTGTGATCGTTACATGTAGTACACATAAAAGTTGCTCCTTTCTTACCTTCGATGTTATTGCTCACAATTTTGACTTTTTCCATGACGGCTGCTCAGAGGTGGTCAGTTGCTCCATTCTGTCGGGGTAACGATCCCCCTGAATCCGTGAATCGCTAGCGCACCTCCTTGCTCACAACTCGATCGTAACGTTTTCAGTGTCCGACCTGTTTTTCCTGATCTATGGGATATCGATCACCCTGTAATTTAATTTTCGAGACGGCGCGATCGAAGTCATGCCATTCTTCGGGAGTGAATTCCAGGTCTACCGATCTCAGATTCTCTTTCAGACGCTCCAGCTTGGTTGTGCCCGGAATCGGAGCGATCCAAGGTTTCTGAGCAAGCAGCCAGGCCAACGCGACCTGAGTGGGTGTCGCTCTTTTCCGCCTACCGAATTCAGTGAGCAGATCCACGAGACTCCGGTTCGCTTTCATCGCCTCTGCGGTAAAGCGGGGCAAGGTGGCGCGGTTGTCGTTGCTGCTGTCGAACTTCGTGCGTTCATTCAAAGCGCCGCTGAGGTAACCTCTGCCAAGCGGGCTGTAAGGAATAAAACCGATCCCGAGTTCTTCGAGTGTCGGAAGGACCTCCTCTTCCGGCTGTCTCCACATCAGGGAGTATTCGCTTTGAACAGCGGTAAGGGGCTGAACAGCATGGGCGCGGCGGATCGTTTGTCCGCTCACTTCACAAAGTCCGAAATGCATCACCTTGCCTTGCTGAATCAAATCCTTCACGGTCCCCGCTACGTCCTCGATTGGCACATTGGGGTCACTACGGTGCTGATAGAAGAGGTCGATGCTTTCGGATTTGAGCCGTTTGAGAGATTCTTCGGCAACTTGGCGGATACGCTCCGGTCGGCTGTTCAGACCCATCGACTTACCGTTCTCAAAGTTGAACCCAAACTTTGTGGCAATGACCACCTTCTTGCGGAAAGGGGAAAGCGCCTCGCCCACAAGTTCTTCGTTGATGAACGGGCCGTAGACTTCTGCGGTATCAAATAAGGTAACGCCAAGCTCCACTGCTTTGCGGATCAGCGCTATCATTGCCTTTCTTTCGGGGGCGGGGCCGCGATGGTAGCTCATTCCCATGCATCCCAAGCCGAGCGCCGACACTTCCAGGCCGCTTTTTCCCAAATTACGTTTCTGCATTGTTTGTTTCTCCTTTTTTTTACCTGTTTAGTACAAACTATTTCATCTGCTGTGCTAATCATTATGCCACCCTCTTAACAATTATATCCTACCCCTGAAAGAACAAAGGTTAGTAGACCAATCCTGCCCATTTCTTGCCTATTTGTACGAATTCTTCGATAATCGGGTTGTACAATTCAGTGAAGACTGGTAATATATGGCCAGGGAGAAATCCGTGAGAAACCAGGCTATAAATCAGATTTATAAGAACAACAGTATGGAAGGTGCGCTCGAAGCGTTGGGGGAGGGCATTGCCCGATGGACCGATAAGAGCGGCATTAATGAGACCGCGATTTCAGCCTTGAAGCTATCTCGGCGGGACACTTCCGGACAGCCAACGAGCTACATGTACGAGCCGAGCATTTGCTTGATCGCGCAAGGAGTCAAACACGTTTTGCTCGGAGACGAAACGTACGCATTAGACGTACACCATTTTTTGATCACGTCCGTGGATCTGCCACGGTTGTACGGATTATCAAAGCGAGGCCGGAGAAACCATGCATCGGACTCACATTGAATATTGATCAACGAGTTATTTCACAACTGATGGCGAACAGCAATCTTCCCCCGCCGCGTCCTCATCAATCGAACCGTGGAATAGCGACCGGCGAGGTCACACTACCGCTCTATCACCCCCTTTCAAAGGTTGATCGACCTGCTTGATGAACCGACGGATATACCGATTCTTACGCCGAACCGCCAGCGTGAAATTGCTTATCGTTTGCTCGTAAGCGATCAGGGAGCGCGTCTGCGGCATATAGCGTCGGCAGGAAGTCAGAATCAACAGATTGCACGGGCAATCGATTGGTTGAAAGGGAACTTCACGCAGCTGCTGCGCATAGATGACCTCGCAACGTTGGTCAATATGAGCATCTCGACCTTCCACCATCATTCCCAGGCGGTGACGGCTATGAGTCCGCTGCCGTACCAGAAGTGGTTGCGTTTGAACGAAGCGCGTCGACTGATGCTCACAGAAAATCAGGATGCGGCAGCCGCGGCTTTCCAGGTAGGCTATGAGGCTATGAGAGCCCTTCCCAATTCAGCCGCGAGTACAACCGCTTGTTCGACGCGCCGCCATTACGAGATATCACGAGTTTGCAACATATGGCCACCGTAGAAACGTAATGTTAAGCGTCAACCTAAAATTTAAACACCCAATTTTACCAAGATAGAAATGTCTAGCTTTTAGGAAACAACGGAATGGGGGGCGTCATAAGCGGATATCGTGTGGCTACAGATGGGCAGATATTGATTGAAGAATACAGGTTCAAGTAAGCCGCTCCGCGGCAGAGAAGCAAAGACCGCTTCCTTCGCCTGTCCCATCTCGCCTGATTTTTTTTGAGTAATTTCCGTGCTACCATATTTCTCCATTGCAGTTCAATCTTATTTCACAAGGAGAATATGGTCATGGAAAACTGGTACGAGAAGTCCATCAATGCTTTGCAACTGAGCGGTATGTCCGAACGAACGCAGGCAAACTACACCCGCGCGGTGCGGCTGCTCACCGAGCATTACGGCAAGACCCCCGATCTCATTACCGAAGAAGAGCTTCAGGAGTACTTCCTCAATCGCAGGAATGTCAGCAAGTGGGCGCCCAACACCATGCGCATCTGCTATGCCGGGATCCGCTTCTTCTTTGAGACCGTACTTCAGCGCGACTGGCACATTCTCAGCATCATCCGGGCTCAGCCAGAACACCGGCTACCCACCGTACTCAGTACCGAAGAGGTGCTCAACATTCTCGCCCGAGTCTCTTCTCGTCGCAACCGCGCCTTCCTCTCCACGGTTTACTCCTGTGGTCTCCGGCTTCAGGAAGCGCGGTACCTAGAAACCGCTGATATCGACAGCAGTCGTATGATGATCCACATACGTAAGGGCAAAGGCGCGAAGGATCGTTACGTTCCACTTCCTCATGCGACGCTTGCCATTTTGCGAAAGCATTGGGATACACACAAAAACCCGAGGCTGATCTTCCCCTCACGGGTCTTACACGGCAAAAAATCGGATAGTCAGATCCCGGTCTCTATCAGCACAGTACAGAGAGCGCTCCGGGACGCGGTACATGCTGCGGGCATCCAGAAACGCGACGTTTCCATCCATACCTTGCGTCACTCGTATGCGACCCATTTGTTAGAAGCCGGTGTCAATCTGCGTGTGATCCAGCGGTATATGGGCCACTCCAGCCTTGAGACCACGATGATCTATCTCCATCTGACGACCAAGGGTCAGGATGATGCCTTCAAGCTCATCGACCAGATCATGGTGGGGTTCTGATCATGGATACGGTCAATGACATCTTCCGCACCTATGCCCCGGAGTACCTGACGCGGTTTGGTGGCGCTATCCCTGGGGAACATCGTAAGGCGATAACCGCGATTATCAACTGCCGCACCCCGGCCTCTGGAACGACCTACTTTCGGTGCGAATCGTGCGGGGAGCGGCACGCGATTCACCGCTCCTGCGGAAATCGCCACTGCCCGACCTGCCAACATCATAAGAGTCAACAGTGGCTCGAAAAACAGCTTGATCGGCGTGTGCCGGGGCACCACTTCATGATTACCTTCACGGTGCCGGAACAAATTCGCCGGTTTATCCGGAGCAACCAGCGGGCGGCTTACGCCGCCCTGTTTTCCGCCTCCTCCGAAGCCATGAAAAAGCTGGTTCTCGACCCTAAGTTCATGGGCGGCGATCTGCCAGGCTTCTTCGGAGTCCTGCACACTTGGGGCAGAACGCTTGAGTATCATCCTCATATCCACTATATCGTCGTAGGCGGAGCGCTCTCGTCTGATGACAAGACCTGGAAGCCCTCAGGAACCGGCTTCTATGTGCCGGTCGAAGCGTTGTCTCCCATCTTTCGAGCGAAGTTCAAAGACGAAATGAAAAAGGCCGGTCTTTTTGATCAAATACCCGACGAAGTATGGCGAATTGACTGGAACGTAAACTCTCAGGCAATTGGTTCAAGCGAGGCAAGCCTCAAGTATCTTGCCCCCTATGTCTTCCGGGTAGCCTTGTCCAACAGCCGTATCGTGAAAGTTGAGAACCGTCAGGTCTTCATTCGGTACAAAAAGACCGGGAGCAATCGCTGGAGGATGCTGGTCCTGGACGTAATGGAGTTTGTGCGCCGATTCCTCCAGCACGTGCTGCCAACGGGGTTCATGAAGGTGCGATATTACGGTTTCCTGAACGCCGCGTGCAAGGTCCCGCTTGAGAACATCAGGACGCTGATTGAGCTGGCTTATGGATTCGAGGTAACAATGTCTGAAATCGAACAGATGCCGCCATTGCCCCGTCCAACCTGTGGAAGCTGCGGCGGCACGCTCAAAGTGCTTTATGTCTCTCTGCCGCATCAGCACCTGGCACGCGCCGGATAGCATTTGACGATTCTGATGTACCATGTGTTTCTGACGTGTGGTCCCGCGGGTATTATCCGCGCGGTCAACGGCCCCGTTCGGCCATGTGCGCGGATTAGGCGTTCACTCCACGATACGCTAATCAAGAGAATCGCACTGGTTTCACGATAAACAGATTAAAACAGTCTATGGCACTCCATAATCTACTCACTTCAGGCTTTCACCGGATATCACCCACCGAAGCATTACCCTATATATAGAGGACATCGGCCATCAGTCTGCCGCTCCGGGCTTCTTGAACTATGGATTGAGCACGACGTAAAGATGTCGTCTCAATCCTTTTTGGTTGAAAATTACATTGTTACTAATAATGGAAACTTCACAGCTTCAGGAAGGAGGTTTTAATTTCAAAAAGATGCAACTCTCGCTGACTACAGCTTGTAGCATATAATTTAATATTCGTTGTCGAGCAGAATGGAAGATAGAACTCGATTGCGAGAATAGTCACGAAAAGTGTTTACAATTCTTGTAAACGTAAACACTGACTACTACACATTACGAAAATGCGTTATGAGCAGCGACCGCCTAAACGCCTCTCAACCTTTCTTGTAAAACCCTTCTTTTTTAACAGTACGCCGATACCCCGTTGGGGGTTTTCTGATAGCATCAACTTTCTTCTCCATTTCGTTTGTATGTCTCTCATGCTTTTCCATCACTATCTTTTCCGCCTCGAACCAATTCTTTAATTCATTCCCGTGAACTCTGCCTCCTTTTTCATAAAGTTCGTATGCAACCCCTGCAATCTCATCATGTATACCTTTTTTCATTTTCGTTCCATCCTCCCTCTAAATAATATCTCTTATGGGTGGTCTCATCTCAATCCCATCGACGCTATTTCTGAAAGTACTTCCGGACTTTCGCCGCAATCTGACGATCAGTCATCTTGTCAATTGTTTCAATGCCTACGATGCGTCCACCGAGGTTGCTTCTTTTTAGACGTTTTATCAGTTCGCCCGTTGCCTCACCAGGGCCAAATATCAGAATAGATTCTGCATCACGAATACTCGCGATTACCGCATCGTAGTAAATGTTGAGATGTCCCGTAAATGTTTTCTGGCGGCTGTCAGCTGCCGGTACTTGCAGCGGTTCATAGCGACCCTTAAGAGGGGAATCACCGGAACGGCGGAGCTGTTTTACAGCCTTCGATATTACCAGTCTGGTCTCTTCCCCTTTATCCGTAACAGCCACGATAATAGCCTTCCTATGGTCAATCCATAAACCCACCGTCGTTTTCATAAATGTCTCCTTTAGGCGCTTACTTATTCAAGTATACTACTAATAAAAGTTCCTGGAAGCAGCTCTTCGGTCTCTCTTCCTCTTTGCAACGGAGTATTAAAAGAGCCCCGCAGGTTCATGACCAGAAGGTTGTCGCTTCAAATCCGGCCCCCGCTTCCAAACGTATCAAGGGATTACAGTGCACGTAGTAACCCCATTTTTTTTGATCAGGACAGTGTTTGCCCCGCTGTGTCCCGCTACCTTTTCCGGCTTCCTTCATTTTCCAGATGACCTGGTACTGTCCTGTTTGTGTCCCGCATGCGAAAAGGCATGTGTGTATGCTCCAAGACCTTGATTGCCTGGACGGGAGCGGGGAGAGGGGATTTACGTGGGGTGATTTACCCGAAGGACCCTTCGGGCAACCCACCTTAAAGCCGATGGGCATCAGTCAATCAATCCTTAATTTTACAGAATTCGTTTTAGATTGGAGATTTATACGGAGAGGTGAGTCGCCTTTTACACAGCGCAGAAACCTTCATTATGATTAACTTAGATGCCTCCTTCTAATAATATAAACTATATCAGTAGTGTCCGGTTATCGATTTTCAAAAGTGCGATAACTCTCTGTAATACAAAAACATAAAGGTCGAAATGCAACTTTTTGATTTGAACTCAATTTATCTCGATTCGTCCTATAATCCTCCTCAATACCAACTGAGGAGGTCTCAGAATGAATTCGGGAAAGACTGTCTTCGCTCAATTGCTTCAGCATTTACCACGATTCGAATTCAACCAGTGCGTTCTTCGATATCACGGCAATCACAAAGTCAGGAGCTTTTCTTGTCTCGATCAATTTCTCTATATGGCCTTCGCTCAACTGACCTATCGCGAAAGCCTACGAGACATCATAACGTGCCTCAACTCCCACAAGGAGAAACTCTATCACATGGGATTCCGGGGGAAGCTCGCGAAGTCAACACTGGCAGACGCGAACGAACTTCGGGACTTCCGCATTTATCAGGACTTCGGTTATTTGCTCATCAACATAGCCAGCAAACTCTATCAGGACGAAGACCTTGGTCTGGATCTGCAACTGGCAGTCTATGCCTTGGATTCAACCGTCATCGATCTTTGCCTGTCGACCTTCCCATGGGCGACGTTTCGAAAGACAAAAGCCGCGATCAAGGTGCACACACTACTCAATGTGCGGGGATCAATTCCGACCTTTATTTTCGTGACTCCCGCGAGCGTTCACGATGTCAACATGATGGATGCCGTTCCGTTCGAAGCCGATTCGGTCTATACGATGGACCGCGCTTATCTCGATTTCGAACGGCTCTACCAAATCAATCAGCTGTCAGCATTTTTTGTCATCAAGAGCAAGAGCAACACGCGGCTGCGTCGCATCTACTCTGCCCCGGTGGACAAAACAGTCGGCGTTCAAGCCGATCAGACAGTCATGCTCCTCGGCTATCAATCACGTTTGTCTTATCCAGATCCCTTTCGCCGAGTACGTTATTACGATGCCGAACGAAACAAGCGCCTGGTAGTTCTTACGAACAACTTCCTTATCCCGGCCAAGACCGTCGCAGATATTTATCGCTCACGCTGGCAGGTGGAACTGTTCTTCAAGTGGATCAAACAACATCTGCGGATCAAGTCGTTCTTCGGAACATCTCCCAATGCGGTCAAGACCCAGATATGGATTGCCGTCAGCGTTTATCTTCTTGTGGCGATTGTCAAGAAGCGATTGAATCTTCCCGGCAGTCTCCACACAATTTTACAGATTTTGGAGGTCAACCTCTTTGAGAAAAAACCAATTTCTCAAGTGGTTAACGAAGCTATCAATCACGAAACAGAATGTCACGACGATAACCAGCTGAATTTATTTACGTAACAACCGGACACTACTGAAACTATATATGAATTTTGAAGGTGGGGACAGAATATGACAACGATAACAAAACAGGCTGATTTTCTTCTACCTGAAGACCTGCTGAACGAGCTCAAGACATCAGTCCCCACACGGCAACAGAGCAAAGTGGTGACCGAGGCGCTTCGGAAAGAGCTGAAACGCATCAAGCTGGCAAAAGCGCTCGAAACCAGCGTCGGTGCTTGGGTACCGCGTTACTCCACAAATTCGAGGATCATATCAAGTCGTTCTGCTTGTTCCGGATGCACCTTCTTCAGTAAATGTCTGTAGACATTGAGCGTAGTTGAGGCATTCGAGTGTCAATCTATCTTCAAACGTTCACAAATTGCAGCCAGAAACATATAATAGTTTTGTATTTCAAATCACAAAAAACTTTAAGATTCCCGTATATCATTTAATTCAAATGCCACTTTTCGATTGGAAATATATGCAGCCGATGGGGCAACGTTGAGGGCGTGTTTAGATTAGAAAAAAGGAATAACAACGGGTTCCTCCAAACATATCTCCGAGGCCATTCACACCGGAGTCTGGACAGACGAGTGAACTGAATGAACACATTGATCGACAAGCCATCGAGAAACCATGACACGAAGCACCGCCGGAAGGGTGGAACCAACGAGTGTCCGCCCGCCGTGGGAAACACCGTATCTTCTCAGATCTTGATCGTTGACGACGATACCACTCTCCTCGATCGGTATGTCGAGAGTTTTTCCGATGCCTATCGAGTCGTCACCGTCCAGACCGGCAGGGTTGCGATCGAGCGGGTGAAACGGCGCAGCGACATCGATCTCGTAGTCGTTGAATATCGGCTGTCCGACATGTCCGGCATCGACGTCATGAAAGAGATCAAGGACGTTGAGCCCTCCGTTCTCGTTCTCATCGCTACGGCATACGGCGACGAGGAGGTGGCGGTCGAGGCATTTAGGAGCGGCGCCCGCGATTACCTCAAGAAGCCCTTCAGCATGTCCGAGCTTTCCACGAAGATCGACTTCTATCTCGCTCTCAGGCACGCGGATAAACGGAGCAGAAAGAACATCCTTCCCGGGTCCGATGAGCCGGCCCAGCCGGGAATGCCACATTCCGCCGTCACCCTCAGCCAGTACCACAAGATCCAGCAGGCCGTTCGTTTTATCAACGATAATTACCGAACCGATATCTGCCTCGACACCGTCGCTTGGGAGGCTAGAATGTCCCCCGCCCACTTTTCCAGAATATTTAAGAAGGTGATGGGCTTGTCCTATCAGGACTATCTCAACAGCCGCAGAATCACGAAGGCCAAGAACCTCCTCCGCACCAGCCCTTGGAATGTAGCCGAAATCGCCGTCTCCCTCGGTTTTGCCGATCCGACCGGCTTCGGCAGAATTTTCAAAAAGCTCACCGGCCGTACGCCTTCCGCTTTCAGAAGCTTGCTCCAGAAGTGATTTTCTCCCAAAAAAGCATAAAAAGCTGAGGGCATGTCATAAAAAGCCGAGACGGGAGCGAGTGATATCTGCTAAGGTTATCCCGCATCTGCAGCAGCAGTCCTGCCTGCGGATCACAGTCCATAAGAAAGGAGGAAAAGCTCCGGATGTGTTCGAACCGAAAGGCCCGGTTGCCCGATATGTCCGGCATCGATGTCATGAAAGAGATCAAGGACGTTGAGCCCTCCGTTCTCGTTATCATCGTCACGGCATGCGGCGATGAGGAGGTGGCGGTCGAGGCATTCAGGAACGGCGCCTGCGATTACCTTAAGAATCCATTCAGCATATCCGAGACATCGCGCAGAAAGAACATCCTTCCCGGGTCCGATACGCCTGAGCTGCCGGGGACGCAGCCTTCCGCCGTCACCCTCAGCCAGTACCATAAGATCCAGAAGGCAGTTCGCTTTATCAACGACAACTACCGAACCGATATCCGCCTCGCCGCCGCCGCACGGGAGGCCGGAATGTCCCTCGCCCACTTTTCCAGAATATTTAAGAAGGTGATGGGCTTGCCCTATCAGGACTATCTTAACGGCCGCAGAATCACGAAGGCCAAGAACCTTCTCCGCACCAGCGCCCAAAGCGTGACCAAAATCGCCGCTTCCCTCGGTTTTGCCGATCCAACCGGCTTCGGCAGAATTTTCAAAAAGGTCACCGGCCATACGCCTTCCGCTTTCAGAAGCCTGCCCCAGAAGTAATTTTTCGCCAAAAAAAGCATAAAAAGCCGAGAGCATGTCATATAAAGCCGAGACGGGAGCGGTTGACATCTGCTAAGGTTATCCCGCAACCGCAGCAATAGCCACATTCCTGCCTGCGGATCACAGCCCATGAGGAAGGAGGAAAAGCTCCGTATGTGTTCGAGCCGGAAGTCCTGGAAGTCGGGAAGTTTCCTTATGGCCCTGATGGCATGCGGATCTAGGCTTGTCTTCCCGCTTCTTCTCCTTGTCGCCCTGCTCATGGCCACAGCCAACCCCGCGCAGGCGGCGAAGATTCTGTGCTCACGACCACCCTCCACGGTGCCCACGGAGGCGGTACAGAAGAAGAACCCCCCTTCCCAGACTACCGCAACCATCGGCGTACCCTTCACCTATACCGTCACAGCGCCGCTCCTCGGAAATGTGGACTCATCGGGATCTTTCAATATTACCCAGTCTGCCGACAACGTAGCGGTAACGAATGTAGTTGTTACTGACGACCTCACGATGACGGGCGCATCCCTTACCTACGTGACGAACACCGCCTACCTGGTGAATACGTCCACCGGCGCGCGAACGCCGATAAACGGAGGCGCACCGCTTACGCTCGGCGCAAGTAGTACCTGGCTTTCCAGCCACTCCGGAATACTTTCCGATTCCACCAAGCATTTAGTGTTCTCCTATGAAAATAATACTGCTCTGGCGAACGTGCCGGCGGGGGACAACATCGAGATAGACCTTACGGTCGTCCTCGATAACAGCCCGGCGAATACTGCACAGACGCAGTTTTCGAACACCGCCAACATGTGGTTCGATAAGACGACCAACGGGAAGGTCACGAACAACATCCAGGCCGAGCCCGGTACGACCTCGCCCATAACAATCGTTGAACCCAATCTCGTTGTCACGAAGAAGAGTTCGGTCTCGAACCTCTCCGCAGGGTCCAATGCGCCCTATACCATAGACGTCCAGAACATCGGCGGAATAGACGCATGGAACGCGACCATCACCGACAACATGCCTGCCGGCATGTGCACCTCTGATGTAAGACCCACGATAACCGCGGGAATCTATGCCGCTGACGGCACGACCCAGATCTCGGGTCCACTTACGGCCGGCACCGACTTTTCGGTCACCTGGAATGGAGGCACCTCATCCGCCTGCCAGATGAGCCTTGCCCTGCTGACATCAAAAGCCAAGATCGGTGCCACCCAGCACCTGATCATAACCTACCAGGCAACGCTCGATAGCGGAATATCTTCCGGTACGTTTACCAACGTCGCCGGCGCAACCCGCTGGTTTGGTGCCGACAGCTCCGAAACACTCCGACGGGAATACGACAGGACACTCACCAACGGCACGCCGGGAGTCCTTGATTTCCAGGATGCCTGTACCGTCACGGCCACATCTTCCAACTATTATCTCCTTAAAACGGTCGAAGACTTGACGACGGGTGTATACCCGGCAACCTCGGCCTTCCCCGGAGACACGCTTCGCTATACGCTACAGATCCAGAACTTTACCGCAGCCACTATGAACAATATCAAGATCATCGACGATCTTGGCGCCCTGAATGGAGCTAACTTTTTTGTCTCCGGCTCGCTCGTACTTGCCAGCACCAACCTCCCCGCAGGGACCTACAGCATATGCCCCACCTGCGGCACGAACGGGTCAGGTACGGTCACGATAAGCGGCCTGACTGTTGGCCCCAACACGCAGTACCAGATCCAGTTCGACGTGACCCTTGCGGGAAGCCTCGTGAACGGCACCATCGTCAGTAACCAGGCAAGCCTGACTGGCACCGATTCGGCATCCAAAAAATGTTCCGGGGTAAGTAGCAACCCTAATGGCAACGGACCCGCACCGTTAGGCCAAACAAGCGACATTACCTCAGTCACGATTAACGCGCCGGGCGCACTGACAAAAACCTCGCCGGTCCCCTCAACAGTCACGATCGGCCAGCAGTACAGCTACACGATCACGGTGCCGGCCGCCCCGGCAAGCGCTGCCTTAAACGATGTGCGTATCCTAGACAGCCTGCCGCCAAACGTCAGTTTCGTAAGCGCTTCCGTTATATCGGGAGGCACGTGGAATGTGGTTAATGCCGGCACCGCAACGAACCTCATCCTGCAGGATTCTGGCACGGGCATCGATATCCCCGTGGGCGGCCAGGCCGTTATCAAGGTGACCGTGGCGCTTACGAACACCGCCATAAACGTGAACGGTGTATCCTTTACAAACAGTGCATCGTACACCTACAACAAAAAGAAAGCCTGCGGTGGAACAACGACCGCGACCGGCGGATCGGGAGTGAGCACGCCCATGACCGTTGTCGAGCCGCACCTGACTGTTACGAAAACCGTGAGCTACTTTTCGCCATCCGGAAAACCGTCCACCAGTACGGCAGTAGCTGGCGACATACTCCTGTATACCGTCACCATGACGAACAACGGGAACTCGACTGCGTATAACGCGGATGTCATCGATACGCTGCCGCCTGGTGTAACACTTGTCTCCGGCTCCGCCATAGCACAGATAAACGGTACGCCGGTAACTGGATTTATAGCAACTCCAGCCTCCCTTGCCGGCGGCGTCCTGGACTGGGGCGCACAGAACGGCGACAGTAACCTCGTTATACCCGTAAACGGGAAGCTGGTCGTGACATTCCAGGCGAAAGTTCTGTCAGTCAACACAGCGTCGATCGTTAACACTTCCTATACAGCATGGACATCGTTATCAGGCAGTGGTTCCGGCATGCGCACCGGCGCTGGCTGCCCGAACATTACCCAGCCCAACAACTATTGTTCCGGCCCTGCCACCGCCACCATCTCTTCTTCCGGATCTGCGCTACCCGCGCTTTTAAAGCAGGCCTTGGTGTCCACCGCCGCGCTCGGCCAGCCCTTCGTCTACCGCATCACGATCCCTGCCACGCCGGTGTCTACAGCAATGTATAATGTCCAGGTTACTGACGATATAAGCCTTGCGACTACCGGTGTCTCTCTTAATTATGTTGGCGCATCCGCACGCCTTGCCTCGGGAGCCAAGTCCTGGGCAACCCTTGCCAATACCGGGACCGTCACGAATCTTATTCTTTCGGACACGGTAAGCGGCGGACTGTATGTTCCCACCGGAGACCAGCTTATCATTGACGTCACCGTGGTACTTACAAACGACACGGTAAACAACACCATCGGCAAGCAATTTTCGAATACGGCAAATTACAGCTACAACAAGGTAAGCGGCGACAACACCACGGGGGCAACAGGCGCTCCCGGGACAAGTTCTCCCGTCACAATCGTGGGCCCCAATTTAACCCTGACGAAGTCCGGCCCAGCCACCATGACTGCTGGTACGCCCGGCACCTTCACGCTTAATATTCAGAACGCAGGCGGGGGGTCCGCATGGAATACGACCATCACGGACGTCATCCCCAATGTGACCACGCCGGCTAAGGGCGGCATGTGCGGCCAGGCTCCGGTTAACATCACGGCGCGCATCTACCAACCGGACGGCATAACACCCGTTACATCTTCGCTCGTAAATGGCACGGACTTTACCGCCTCCTTCACGGGTCTCGCGGGCACGCCGTCCTGCACCCTGACGATTGCCATGAAGTCGACGGCAGCTACGGTCATTGCTCCTACAGACCGTCTGATCGTCACGTATCAGGCTTCTCTCGACCAGGGCACCGCAGGGGGCCTTGCTCTCACCAACATTGCGGGCGCCACAGGATACCAGAGCGCCGATCCTTCGGCCGTCGGTGCATCCGGGAACGTGCACACCACCACAAACACCCTGACGAACGGCACGCCGGGAATACTGGATTTTCAGGACGCCTTCACGGTTACCACCGCCACCACCCCACTCACACTCGGCTTCACCAAGACTGTCTTCGATTTGACCACCGGGCAGTCCGGTGCTACCGCACGGCCGGGCGATACCCTTCAATATACCCTCACGCTCCAGAACACCGGCGGGCTTGCCGCATCCGGCATTACCCTTACCGACGAGCTTGACAAGCTGAACCAGACTGCCCTGTTCGTTCCCGGAAGCATGACCCTGACAACCGTCCCCGCCGGAGCAAACGTATCTCTCACCTCGGCCACAGGCGGGACAAAAGGCACGGGTCTTGTCAATATCGGGAACCTTTCGATCGGTGCCATGGGAGGGGCCAACAATAAGCTTGTGGTCGTGTTTACGGCCAGACTGCTGCCCGTCATTAATAGCGGAACCAAAGTTTTGAACCAGGGACAGGTCACTTCTTCTACGCTGCCAGCACTTTTAAGCAACGACCCTTCCCAGGGCAGCGGCGCCAACCCGACCCAGACGACCATCGTCTCGGCACCGGTACTTCGCGTACAGAAGACGGTACAGGATATAACGTCAGGCACCTCGGTTGTCACCGCAGGGGATACTCTTAAATACACCATCACAATGAACAACATCGGCACGGAGAACGCCGTGGGCGTGACTCTCCGGGACCTTGTTCCGGAGAATACTTCCTATGTGGCAAACTCGACAACCTTAAACGGAGCGGCGGTGGCGGACGTGAGCTCCGGCGTTTCCGCCCTCCAGAACGGCATGCCGATTGATGCCCTGGCAAATCCGACCCCGGGCGCCATGCCCGCGGACACTTCTGCCTCTGCCGCCAATACGGCAATCGTCACGTTCGAGGTGAAGGTAAGCACAAGCGTGGTGAACGGCACCATCATTTCTAACCAGGGCTTTGTGGACGGATCCGGAGCGGGAAGCGGCCCGTTCCCCGAACAGCCTTCCGGTAATCCCAATATTCCCGTGCCGAACAGTCCCACGTCGATCGTCGTGGGGAATCTGCCGCTTCTCTACGCGGATAAGACGGTTAAGCTCTCTGTGGACAATAACGGCAACGGCCTCGTGGATCCGGGCGATATTATCCGTTACACCATCACCCTTACAAACTCTGCCGCGACACCCGCCTCCGGCGTAGTTCTTTCAGACATCGTTCCGGCCAACACAGCCTATGTTTCAGGCAGCACTACGTTAAACGGCAACACCGTAGCCGATACTGCCGCCGGTGTATCCCCATTATCATCCGGCATGTCTGTTGTGTCCACAAGCCCGACGCAGACTTCTGCACCGGTAAGCGGCACGGTAGGCGCAAACAGCACAGGAACCATCACTTTCGACGTTCGAATCAATGCCGGTGTGGCCTCTGGAACGATCATCTGTAATCAGGGTACGGTAACGGCAACGGGACTAGTACCCCTTTTGACCGACTCCGACGGCAATCCCACTAATGGATACCAGCCGACCTGCATCACGGTCGGCAGCGCCCAAGAGCTTACCCTTACCAAGTCGTATGCCGTGGTGGGAGGCGGCATACCGCTTCCGGGCAGCATTGTTGAGTATACCGTCACGGCGACCAATATAGGCACGGTCCCGGCCACAAGTGTCGTGATCACGGATGATCTTACCCCTGTCCTTACACAATCTGCCTATGTCGCAGGCTCTGCGACAATGAATGGTTCTGCAAACGGCGTAAGTTTCACTTCTCCGGTGGTCACGGCGAACTATGGTCAGATCTACGGCACACTGGCGCCTGGCGCAACGGTCGTCCTTCGCTTCAGAATTAAATTAAATAGCAGTGCGCCGTCCGGTACAGTCGTCACCAACACTGCCCAGGCGGCATGGAATACTCCAGCGCAAACGACAACGTCAAGCGTCACCCTTAATTACGGGTCACAGCCGGGAAGCTTCGCCGGGCGGGTATGGCAAGACACCAACTTCAATAAAACATACGACAGCGGAGAAATTCCGTTTGCCGGATGGGCGGCGGATGTGTACATGAACGGCCAGGTCATAGGCACCGCATACACGGGCTCTGACGGCACGTACCAGATAAGCGGACTTGCTTCCAATGCCGGGACCGCAAGCACCTACGAGATTCATTTCCGCGCTCCCGGCGCTGGAACCAATACGGCCATGCTGGGATGGGCCGATTCACCGTTTACAAACAGCATGCAGAAAATATCGAACATTGTCCTTACCGCGGGAGGAAGCCTGGTGAACCTGAACCTCCCCCTGACTCCGAACGGCATCGTCTACGATTCCGTTGCCCGGACTCCGATAGCGGGAGCCACACTGACTATGCTCCAGGCATCGAGCAAATCTCCCGTCTCATCCAGCTGCTTTAATGATCCGGCAGCGCAGGGACAGGTAACGCTTTCCGGAGGTTATTACAAATTCGATTTGAACTTCAGCGACCCCACGACCTGCCCGTCCGGCGGCGACTACCTGATCCAGGTCACGCCGCCCTCTTCAGGCTACATTGCAGGACTGTCGAAACTGATACCGCCGACATCGGACGCTGTCACAGCAACTTTCTCCGTCCCTACGTGCCCTGGGAGCGCAGCCGACGCTGTTCCTTCAATCACCGGTTATTGCGAAGCACAGGCATCGGTTCTCCCTCCGGCTACCTCGGTCGCTGCCGGACCCGCTACGGCTTATTACCTGCATCTCACGTTCGATAACGCAAGGCCCGGAGACAGCCAGATATACAACAACCACATCGCCGTCGACCCCGTGCAGAGTAATGCGATCTCTATCACGAAAACCACAACGATGGTGAACGTATCCCTCGGGCAGATGGTTCCGTACACCATTAGCCTGACCAATACCCTGGGGGCAAATCTCACGAACCTGGAAGTCGTCGATACCCCGCCCCCGGGATTCAAGTACGTCTCGGGCTCCGGTGTGGTGGACGGACAGAAGGTCGAACCAACAGCCTCCGGAACCCAGCTAATCTGGGGTATCCAGGCGCTTGCTGCAAATTCCCAGCACACCATTAACCTGATCCTAGTCGTAGGGGCCGGGGTTTCAGACGGCGATTACGTGAACCATGCCCAGGTCCTAAACAGCGTTACCGGGACCGTCCAGGCCTCATACAATTCCAAGAGCGTTCCTCAGGCTGTAAACAAGGCTGCCGTCCCTGTCATCATGGCTCCAGGTAGTGCCGCCTCAGGCGTGGCGGTCGCCACGGTCCATGTCGCGCCCGACCCCACGATGGATTGTACCGACATCATCGGCAAAGTGTTCGACGATACAAATGCGAACGGGTATCCGGACCAGGGAGAGCCGGGTCTTGCCGGAGTTAAAGTTGTCACTGCGAACGGCCTCATAGCGACCACGGACAAGTTCGGCCGGTTCCACATTACCTGCGCCGTGGTCCCGGACCCCGACAGGGGCAGCAACTTCATCATGAAGCTTGATGACCGGACGTTGCCCACAGGCTACCGCGTTACCAGCGACAACCCGCTTGTCCTTCGCGTGAAACGCGGCAAGATGGTGAAATTCAACTTCGGTGCGACACTTCACCGTGTCGTGCGTCTGGATATTGCGGACGGGATCTTCGAACCGCACATGTCCGTGATCCGAGAGCAGTGGAAACCGAAGATGAATACGCTCATCGCTGAGCTTAAAAAATCACCGTCTATCCTGCGGATTTCCTACCTTGCTGACGTTGAGGGCCGATCGGAAGTTTCGGAGAGGACAGAAACGGTTAAAAAGATGGTTTCTTCTCTGTGGGGATCTGGACCCTACAGGCTTACCGTCGAGACGGAGGTTTACTGGAGGCGAGGCGGGCCACCCGACAAAAATTCCTTCGGAGGGTCGTTAGACATCGTAACCGCGGGAACATTTACGGCCATCCGCCCGCCAGAGCCCGCATCTAATGAAAACGGCATTTCCGACGCGCCCTCCCTTGGCCAGGCTGTCGAGCGGCATGCGGATGTCGACTTGCCGCGAACTGTATGGGAAGGGAGCTGGGATAACTTTATTCCGGCAGAGATGTCTTCTGGAAACAGCGTTTCAGGCGCGCTCTCTTTTGCTCAGGCGGGAAGGGAACAGGTGTCTTCCAACCTTCCCGGTACCGTGCTTAATGAGGGCTGGACCACAACCGTTGCTGCAGGATCGAACGTAAAGTCCGGGCCAACAAATACCCAGGCAAAGACGGTAAAGACCGTAAAGCTTCAGAACCTTGTGCCGCCGCTTCGCTTCGGATCGGGAGAAGCGGACATTCCGGAAGCTTCTGTCGCGCGCCTGAAAGAGATATTATCCGGCATGCAGGCAAAGCAAAACGTCCGCCTGCATCTGGTGGGGCATACGGACAATACGCCGCTGTTCGGGGAAGATAAAGAGAAGTACGGCGACAACACAGCGCTTTCCCTTGAACGGGCGCGTAACGCCGCCCTGTATCTCCAGAAGGCCTTAGGCATCTCACCGGATGCTGTCACCTCTGAAGGCGTTGGGGAATCGGCGCCCGCGACCAGTAACGCCACTTTCCAGGGCAAGGCGCAAAACCGCAGGGTCGAAGTCGAGGTCTGGTACGACGACATTTCCGGAAATCCCGCTGATAGCGGGGCTCTTTCCCCGGAACGGGTGGATCGTGTGAAGGTCTGCCGCGTCGAGACATTGTGCAAGCTCCGTTATAAGGAGGGACAGTCGAGACGCGCCCGTATACGAAACATTGTTCCGCCAATCTACCTGAAGGATGACAACGCAGCCATACCCGGGGGATATATCTCCAAGGTGCGGCAGGCTCTCGACGACCTGAAAACGAAAGAGCATGTCGTCGTCAAATTCATCGGGTATACCGACAATCAACCGCTTTCGGAGCGGGACGAACGAATATACGGCAACGCTATTTCCCTGTCCAAGGCCAGGGCACGGCGTGCGGCGATGGCAATTAAGAACGCTCTCAGCCTGCCTTTATCAGCAATCGATGTCGACGGCAAGGGTGCGGATAGTCCCATCGTCGCAAACGACACCGAAAAGGGCAAAGCACAAAACCGTCGCATCGAGGTCGAATTCTGGTATGACGACGAACTGCAGGTCCTGCCGGACGAGCTTCAGATTTGTCCGGAACCGTCCGAAGCTGTGGCAGTGACCCAGGTCTACGACGGCCCCTCCGGAGGCATCAAACCCGTCCTGTTTGACCACGGGGAGCCGATGATCACCCCGGAAGATTTAGAGCAGATGCAAAAAAGTCTGGACGAGATTAAGGACAAGAAACAGGCGCGTTTGCGGTTCATCGGCTATACCAACGACGAACGCCTCGATCGGCGCACCGCGATGGTGTACGGCGATGACATCGGCCTCTCCACTTCCCGCGCGCGGCGCGTCATGGACATGGTAAAGGACCGTCTTGGCCTGACTCCTCTACAGTCCGAGTTTGAAGGACATGGGTATGTGCAGTCAGATGATGTTGCCAGGACGGGTTTCGTCGAGTCCGACACGGCCAGGGTAGAGGTTGAGGTCGTTTATGATGAGATGATGTCTGGCGACAACACCGACGGGCTTGACATCACGAAGGTCACTCGCGACGTCACCCCCAAAGATCCGCTTGCCCTGAACCTCATGCGCATAACCGTCGACGGCAAGCCATTAGACGACCCGAACAAGGGCATCGCCGACATCGAGCGCTGCACCGACGTGGCGCTCGCCAAGGCAAACGTGCAGTTCAAGTACGACGACCTCAGCATGAAGCCTCGCTTGAACGTGACCGCCTGGCCCAATGTTATCCGTTACAAGACGGACCCGGACGCCTTATACCCCGAAAACCTCGTCATGTTCCGCATGTACACGAACTACCAGGCATTCATCACAAAATCCGAGGTCCGCATCTTTGACAAGGACGAGTCGGTCGCCGGCACGCCCTTTGCGGTCATCCCTATGAGCAAGGACGGGCGTGCTCATTGGCAACCGACGTTCCCTGACTACCACGCACCCGAACGGGAGATTCAGTATGTGCTTCGTGTCTATGACGCGAAAGGGCATTTCGATGAGACCAAGCCGCTTCCCCTATGGATCGTCGACCGGCAGTCACTGGACCTCTCGAGACGCGACGCTGAAAAGGAGCTTCTGGTAGGATACGGAGAGAATCACCTTTCAATTGACAACATTCCGAAGAAAGGCGGGACCATCACGGTCACCGGAAACTCGGTCCCGGACGAACACCAGGTTTTCGTTGCCGGAAGCTCCGTGCCGGTCGGGGACGGAGGGAAGTTCGTCACCGAGGAGATACTGCCTTCCGGCATGCATACCGTCGAGGTAGCGATCCTTGACAATGCCGGCAACGGCGACTTGTTCCTTCGGGACCTGGAACTGAAGAAAAGCGACTGGTTCGCCACGGGTATCGCCGACTTCACTGTTTCCAACGATTCTACATCCGGGCCCGGCTCGTTCTTGTACGGTAGCTCAACGCAGGGCAACAGCGGGCTTAATTATACCGGCAGGCTCGCCTACTATACAAAAGGAACATTCGGAGACGGCTGGCAGCTGACATCGAGTGCGGACACCGAGGAAGGGCCGATACGGGGCCTCTTCAGCAATTTCCGCGAAACGACACCCGACGCGCTTTTCCGGAGCATCGATCCCAAGTATTACTACCCCACCTACGGAGACGACGGCAGCGTGGAGGAGGGAGCGCCCACCCTGGGCAAATTCTACCTGAAGGTCGAGAAGGACGGAAGCTACGGGATGTGGGGAGACTTCAAAGTCGCCTATGACGAAAACGACCTGGCCCGCATTGACCGCGGACTCTACGGCGCGAACCTGCATTACCAGACGACTGATACCACGAGTTTCGGCGAGAAGCGCTTCGCCGTGGACGGCTTCTCAGCCCAGCCCGGCACGGTCGCGATGCGAGAGCAGCTTCTGGGCACCGGGGGAACGCTCTACTACCTGCAGCATCAGGGGATCCTGACCGGCTCCGAAAGCGTTACCATCGAGGTCCATGACAAGGACTCCGGCATCGTGGTCGGCGAGAAGACCCTGACGGTCTCCATTGACTACACCATCGATTACCTCCAGGGACGCGTCTCCCTCACGCAACCCTTGTCTCCGACCGCATCCAGCACCATGCTGGTTAGTGCCGCAAACGCGGCAGGAGACCTCGAGTATCTGGTCGTCCGCTACGAATACGTTCCGAGCGCCGGTGACACGAACAGCATGAGCCTGGGCGGACAGGCCCATGTCTGGCTGAATGATTACGTGAAACTGGGCGTTACGGCA
The DNA here is from genome assembly GCA_963826885.1 of Nitrospirota bacterium. Lineage (GTDB taxonomy): Bacteria > Nitrospirota > UBA9217 > UBA9217 > UBA9217 > JAJYKN01. The sequence continues at coordinate 792,620 of CAWGYL010000003.1, forward strand.
AGCAAGGATGGCGGTACGGCCAATCCGAACGAACTGACTGCCGCCGACGTTACCGTACGAAAGAGCGCCATGACCTGGGTAAAGGTTGAGACGTCACAAACGAGCGGACCGGGCATAACCTCTCTTACCTCGAACGACGGCGGTATGACACAAACTCCCACCTGCCCAAGCTACAGCTTCTCCACGAACGGCGTTCCCACGGGAAACACGCCCTGCTCTTACTTCGGAAACAATGCACCCGTTTCCGCGGATGCCTACCGAATCGACGGTAGTCTGGGCTTTGGGGACATCTTTGCCGGCGCATCCGGACAGATGACGTTATACACGCAGAGCCTGGGGGCCGGCTATTCAGCGCCCGGACTGGAGACGGCCACGGACACCAAACAGTATGGGGGCACCTTAAAGGCGCCGCTTTCGAATAAAGTTGATGTATCCGCGAAGGCCGATGTGACAACTCGCGATCAGGGGCTGGACACCAGCGCAGCCGAGGTCGATCTTAATTATCATGCTACCGAACATTGGACCTTTAGCCCCGGTGTGCGGATGGACAACCGCCAGGACAACTCGCCGGTCGTTCCGCCTACTGAGACGCAGGGCGACCTCACGGACGCAGCACTTCGTGCGACGTACGATTCCAAGGGACGCTGGAGCGCGTATGGTTACGCGCAGGGCACGGTAGAAAATACCGGCGATCGCGAGAGCAACGACCGGATCGGGACGGGCGGCGAGTACCGCATTACCGACCACGTGAAAGTAAACGGCGAAGTATCGTCCGGCGACATGGGCGGTGCCGGCAAGCTCGGCATGGAATATCTCTACTCCGACCGCACCAATATGTACTTGAACTACGTGTACGACAACGAGACCCCAGACAACGGGATACGCGCGGGCAACGGGAGCATTGTTTCCGGCATGAAAACACGCTACTCCGACAGCGTGAGCGCCTATGCAGAGGAAAAATACGCTTACGGCAATGTTCCGACGGGACTTACCCATGCCGCGGGCGTCGACCTTGCGCCCGCTGACCATTGGAACCTGGGCATTGGCCTTGATTACGGGAATCTCAAAGACCCTGTCACCTACGCAAACCTCGAACGCAATGCCGCAACCCTTCGCGTGGGCTACGGCAACAACGGACTCATCTGGGCCAGCGCATTCGAGTACCGCATCGACAAGACCGAGGTCATAACCATAAACCCGGATACGACGACTTCCGAGAGCACCGTCAATCAGGAAAGCTGGCTTGTGAAGAACGACCTCAAGTACCAGATAAACGAATCTTCCCGAATCATCGGCAAATTCAATCATGCCGAGAGCCATAGCGATGCCGCTTTCTTCGGCGGCAATTACACCGAGGCGGTCTTGGGCTACGGCTACCGTCCGGTTACGAACGACAAGCTAAACACCCTGTTCAAGTACACCTATTTCTATAACGTCCCGACCGCAGCCCAGGTCACCGACACGGTCACCTATACTTCCGCGAACTCGGTCACCAATACCGCCGCGGATTCGATCCAGAAAAGCAATATTTTGTCACTAGACGCAACTTACGACCTTACGCATACGTGGAGCATCGGCGCCAAGTACGCCTACCGCCTTGGATGGGTCAGCGAGACCCTCCAGAACCCGGTTTTCTATGAGAGCCGGGCCTCTCTTTCCATTGCTAGTGCCGACTGGCATTTCGTCCATTCATGGGATGCCATGGTCGAGGCGCGCCTCTTGGACCTGCCCGACGCGCAGGACAAGAAAAGCGGTATCCTTGCGGCCATCTACAGGCAGATGGGACCCAACATCAAGGCGGGTGTAGGCTACAATTTCAGCGATTTTTCGGACGACCTGACCGTGCTTGACTACAAGCACCAGGGTTTCTTCTTTAACATGATTGGCGAGTTTTAGAGACCCTGGGCACTGCCCGGGTTGCCACAAGATAACGAAGCATTTCCGGAAGGGGAGGGAAACAAAAATGTTTAACCGGCTGACAGGCATCGTGGTAGCGGTTGTAGTGCTCTTTATCTTTTCCGCCGCTTACGCAGAGGACATTACCAAGGAAGAGTTAAAGGGCCAGGACGAGCAGGTTCAGGACATTAAAAGCGATGTTCTGGAGGTCTCCGCGGATCTTGAAAAACTCGAAGAGAAGCTTTTGTATCCGTCCGGCACGGAGGTCTCGCTCTTCATTTCCCTGGCAGAAAACGAAACTTTCCGCCTGGACGCGGTGGAGATCCAGGTGGACGGAAACCCTGTCGCGCGGCACGTCTACAGCTTCAAGGAACTGGAAGCCATGAAAAAGGGCGGGGTGCAGCGCATCTACACTGGCAATATCAAAACCGGCGACCATGACCTTCTGGTTTCCGTCATCGGCAAAACCGGTGGAGGTTCCGACCTTAAAAATTCGCAGCACTTTAAAGTGTCCAAGGATGTCGCTCCCCGGATTGTCGAACTGACGCTTACCGACCATGGCATTACGGAGAAGACCAGGTAACCTATGAAGAGGGTACTTTTATCATTCATACTCTTGATGTTCGCGGCATCGTCGGTGCCTGCGGAAACGAGAAAAACTTCCGACCTTCATGACCTGTATTTCGGCGAGGCACTCTACCACGCCAAATCAGGGAGAGTGGTTCGATGCCGTTTCCCGGCTGGATACCGAGATTTCCCTTCATTACGGCGTCGATGAGCCCGGGCGGGACACGCTTCATTACCACGTCAACCAGGCGGAGTTTGATGTGGGAGACTTCGAGTTATTTTACCGGATGCACCAGAAAGCCGGGCATGCCATCAAGGAAGTCATTGAGGGAAACGTTCCCGAGCCCGTTAAAAACGAGGCAATCTTCCGGCTCGCGCGCATCTATTTCCAGAAAGGGCAATCCAAAGACGCCCAGGAAGCCGTGGACCGCATCAAGGGCGTTGTTCCCGAGAAAATAAAAGATGACCTGGCTTTTCTTAAAGCAGAAATTCTTATGGCTAATGGCCGTTATGCCGATTCAGCCCGAATGTTTACAGACATGAAGGATACGCGCGGTCTTTCAGGTTTCAGCACCTATAATCTCGGAATTGCCTTTATGAGAGAGGGCAAAGAGACGGACGAACTCGCTCGCTTGACCGTGCCGGCCAGATTAAGGGTCTCGATGATGTAGAACTCGCAATTCGGGACAAATCCAACCTTGTCCTGGGCGAAAAGCTCCTTACGGAAAAAAAATATGCGGCTGCCAAGGATGCCCTGGACAGGGTGCGGCTGACCGGTCCCTTCTCCAACCGCGCTCTTCTTGGTTCCGGATGGGCCGACGCCTCCCTTGGCAATTATCAAAGCGCCCTGGTGCCCTGGACAATCCTGTCCGAACGGTCTGCCACCAATGCTTCCGTGGAAGAGGCCATGCTCGCGGTCCCCTACGCCTATATTAAGCTTGGCGTTTACAGCAAGGCGGCAGTCCTTTATAGCCAGGCCCTGGCTTCTTTCGGCAAGGAGACCCAGAAGCTTTCCGCCTCAATAACAAGTATCCAGGAAGGCAAGTTTCTTGCGGCTCTTTTGCGGGAGGAGCTGAAACAGGACCCCGACTGGGTCGTAAAGCTGCGAGAACTTCCGGAAGCACCCGAGACGTACTACCTCCTTGACCTTCTTGCTTCCCAGAATTTCCAGGAATCGCTCAAGAATTACCTGGATCTCGAGGAGCTTCGCGTGAAACTTTCTACGTGGACAGGAAGCCTTGATGCACTCCATGACCTTACGAAAAAGCGCCGGGATTACTACGAGCCGCTTCTCCCCGAAATCGACCGGGAATTCCGCAGGCTTGCACGCTTATGCGGCTGAGACTCGCGCAGCGGGACAGTATCGAAAAAAGGCTTCATTCCATGCTTACTTCTCCCAGTCCCGAACAGCTTGAAACCGCCGACGAGCGTTTGACGATGCTGCGTCTTTCCCGTCTTGAAAAGCGTCTTACCTCCGCCCCGGACGCATCCGGCGATACCTTATCCCGGATCAAACTCCTTCGCGGGGTAATTGCCTGGAACATGTATGAAGAGTATGACCAGCGTTTGACCGAAGCCTTTAAGCACCTCAAAGACTTAAACAGTGGAATCGACCGCATGAAAACAGAATATGCTTCCTTTATCCGCACCCGTCAGGCCGCCACGCAAAGCTACGAGGGATATGACGACGTCATCCGCATCTTAAGTGAGAAGACTCTTACTGCGGCAAAGAAAGTGGAAGAACTGAAAACCCGGCAGGGAAAAATCTTAGAGACCATGGCCATAAATGAACTTACCAGGAGGCGCAAACTTCTCGAACAGTACGAGGTGGACGCGCGCTTTGCCATGGCGGACAGCTACGACTGCGCCAGAAAAGCTCAGGACAACAAGAAGGCTGGAGAATAATGAAAAAGGGCCGACTTTTATATCTGTTGTTCGCACTTACGCTTCTCATTGTCTCCTGCCAGACGACTCCCCACGCAGAGGGCACGCTGGCGGATCTTCGAAACCGTCATGTCGATATCAAAGAAGAACGGATAGACGGCGGACTCGACAAGGCCATGGACGGCTACCAGCAGTTCCTTAAAGACACCCCTGTGGAATCATCGAAACTGAAGCCCGAGGCGCTCCGGAGGCTGGCTGACCTTAAAATAGAAAAGGAATACGGCCTTCTTCCCGGCAATATCACGCTGCGGCGGCCAAATCCCGGCTCCCTATCATCAAAATCCATTGCCGAGACTAACAAAAACAGGAATCGCAGGGTCATTGAGAAAGGGCGGGGGCACTAGAGGAAGAGGGCGCGCCCGTACCAGAGAGCCTTGACGTTCCCGCGCCCGCGAGGCCATAGTACTGATCAAAGACTTCTTACCGATATATCCCCATTACGAGCACAATGACCAGGCGCTCTATCAGATGTCCCGGGCCTACGAGGAACTGGGCCAGGCCGACCTTGCCATGAAGGTCATGGACCGGATGGTGCGGGACTATCCCAAATGCCAATACATGGACGAGGTGCAGTTCCAGCGTGCTGAACATTTCTTTACCCGAAAGCGCTACCGGACGCCGAGGACGCATACCAGAGCGTCGTCCATATGGGAGTTAAATCGTACTTTTACCAGCTTGCCCGTACAAGCTCGGATGGACATTCTACAAGCAGGAGCTTTACGATGAAGCGCTTGACAGGTACATTGCGCTCCTCGATTACAAGGTTCAACGGGCTACGACTTCGCACAGACCAAAGACAAGATGGAGAAAAAACGCATCGACGACACATTCAAGGTCATAAGCCTTTGCTTATCCAATTTAGGAGGACCCAAAATCGTCGCAGAATACTTTGCAAAACATGGTTCTAAAAGCTACGAGGACGGCATCTACGGTAATCTCGGGGAATTTTACTTCGACAAGCGCCGTTATGCCGATGCAGCCGCAACCTACAACGCCTTCGTCAGGATGAATCCCTTCAACAGAAAAGCGCCTGATTTCCAGATGCGGGTGATAGATATCGATATTGCCGGAGGGTTCCCCAGCCTGGTCATCGACGCGAAAAAGGAGTCTCCAAGGACATACGGGCTTAGCGCCCCCTACTGAAAACATTATAAACCGGATGACCGTCCTGTAGGTCATGTCCGGGCTGAAGACGAACCTGACCGACCTGGCCAAGTATTACCGACTCGCTTTACCAGAACAAAGAGGAGGCAAAGAACAAGAACGCGAACTATGAGGAGGCCCTGCACTGGTACAGGGAATTCCTCGCCTCCTTCCCGAAGGATAACGGAGTCCCCGGCCGTCAATTATCTTTTGGCGGACCTCCTCATGGAGAACCGCGCATTCGGCCTGGCGGCAGTGGAAGACGAAAAAGACATCCTATGACTACCCGCACCATGAAAAATCAGCCCAGGCTGGCTACGCGGCCGTCTACGCCTGGCGCCGAGGAACTGGCCAACGCTGCCCCGGAGCAAAAGGACGAGGTAAAGCGTAAGACCGTTGCCTGCTCGCTTAAATTCGGCGGAAACCTATCCACAGCACGAGAAGGCGGCGGTTGTTCTCGGTGCCGCCGCGGATGACCTGTACGGAATGCGGGACTTCGAGCAGGCGTTAGCCTCTGCGCGTAAACTCGTCATGTCCTACCCCAAGGCTGATGCCGATGTCGTCAGGGAAGCCTATGTCGTGGTTGGCCACTCAACCTACGAGCTTCACCGCTACGCCGAAGCCGAGGCCGCTTACGGGAAGGTGCTTTCGCTTCTGCCCGCCGGAGATAAAAGCAGGGACGGCATCAGCGACAACTTAGCCGCGGCAATCTACAAGCAGGGCGAGCAGGCAAGCGCTTTCAAGGATTACCGGGCAGCGGCGGACAATTTCCTGCGGGTGGGACGTATGGCGCCCGCCTCTAGTATCAAAGTCAATGCCGAGTATGACGCGGCGACCGCCCTGATCCTGCTCAAGGACTGGAAAACGGCGGCATCCGTACTCACCGGGTTTCGCGAGAAATTCCCCGGGAGCGACCTTTTGCCCGAGGTGACCAGGAAGATCGCCTACGTCTACCGCGAGGACGGAAATTTTAGCCTTGCGGCGGGCGAATATGAACGCATCGAGACAGAGTCAAAGGATGATGATGTCAGGCGCGCATCTCTCCAAACCGCGGCGGAACTCTACGATAAGGCCGGCGACCGGGACCGCATGCTGAAGGCTTTCCGGCGCTATGTGGACCATTTCCCGCATCCCGCCGAACCCAACATGGAAACGCGCGCCAAGATCGCCGATATTTTGAAGAAGAATGATTTCAACGGTTATCTCGCCGAGATTAAGGAGATGGTGGCCGTTGACGCAGGAGCCGGGGCCGAGCGTACGCCCCGTACCCGTTATCTAGCTGGCATGGCCGCACTGGTGCTGGCCGAGCAAACCTTCGGCCAGTTCGCAGGGATCAAACTGGTAGAGCCGTTCAAGGGAAACCTTGAGAAGAAGAAGGAATTGATGAAGGTCGCAACACAAGAGTTCAACAAGCTCTTGGATTACGAGGTCGGACTTGTCACCTCGGCCGCGACCTTCTATCTGGCCGAAATCTACGCAGATTTTAGCCGGGACCTGAAAGAGTCCGAACGCCCCAAGGACTTGAGCCCCGCTGAGCGGGAAGAATACGAACTCGCGATTGACGACCAGGCCTACCCATTCGAGGAGAAGGCCATCGCAACGCATAAGAGCAATCTCGACCTTATTTCTCGCGGGGTTTACAACGAGTGGATCGAAAAGAGCTTGCAGAAGCTTGCCAAGTTCGTTCCCGCCCGCTACGACAAGACGGAAGAAGAGAGCGCCGTCATAACTTCGTCGGACACCTACCTCTTCGCCGTCAAACGTCAGGAGGAGCCTCTTCCCCTGGCATCCAAAGGGGCGGCGCAGTCCGATGAATCGAAGCTGGAACCTCCGCCGTCAGGGACTCAGGAATCTGCCAAGGCGGTGGAGACGAAGCAGGAAGCGAAACAGGCAGAATCCAAGAAAACCGTAAAGGACGTTCATCCGGCGGAAAGCGTGCAGGACAACGCTGTCAATGATGTCCCGGATGATAAGTCTCCTGATTGAGATTCAGGTTGACGGTAGGGAGAACAGGAAGATGAATGCCAGAAATGGACTTCTTTTAAAGATGTTCAGATTCCAAAATATGTCCGGAACATTGTCTCTGGCCGTGATGATCATGATCCTTGCCGGTTGCGCAGCCGGAGCAAAGGTCACATCGAAGCCCGCCGAAACCGCTACTTTCAAGGGGCCATCCGTGGAAAGGCTCTCTGACGGACAGCAAGGATTTGTCATCCATGACAACCCAATCATGGACGTCCTCTCCCGCGAAGAGTTCGACCGTGCTGCCACACTCTTAAACGACGGGAAAAACGACAAGGCCATCGACCTTTTCACCAAGGTGATCGAGAGGTCGCCGGGGGTTACGGCTCCACATATCGACATCGCCGTAGCCTACTTGAGGACCGGGCAGACGGGGTCGGCCGAAGAACACTTGAAAACCGCGCTGGGCCTTTTCCCCGGCCATCCGGTTGCCAGCAATGAATACGGGCTGCTTCTCCGCAGGGCCGGGCGTTTCAAAGAGGCCAGGGAAGTCTATCTGAAGGCGATCGCACGGTTCCCGGAATACCTGCCCGTCCATAAAAATCTCGGCATCCTGTGCGACCTGTATATGGACGACCCGGAATGCGCCCTTCATGAGCTTGAGACCTACGCAGCCGGCGCACCTGCGGACACGCAGGTCAAGACATGGATCGCTGAACTTAAGATACGGCTCAAACGTTAGGTGAAAGGGAGGAGAAGACATGTATCGGAACGCACTTCTTTGGTTTTTCTTGCTTCTTCTGTCGGCGGGCCTTGCCGTTGCCGGAGACAACGTACCGGCGGCCAGGGATGCGTCAAAGTCGGCACAGGAGAAAAAGGAAGCGAAGCCGGAAGAGGCCAAGGAGCTTTCCGGAATGTCCATCGTTGGAAACGACGAGGCCCCTAAAGCCCTCTATATAGTGCCCTGGAAAAGCTCCGAGATGGGCGAAGGAACCGGTTTGGATATGGTGCTCGATGCTTCCGACACACCCGTGGATCGCGACGTGTTCAAGCGTCAACTGGAGTTCTACGAACAAAGCACCAAGAAATGACATCGCTGTCAGAACAGCGAAAAAGGAGGAAACACAATGTTTATCGTAAGGTTTTTTCAGAAGGGCGGTTTGTTTATGTTCCCCATTTTATTCGTGCTGTTGGTCGGCCTAGTCATCGCGATCGAGCGCTGGATCCACCTGAAACGCGTCCGGGAGGAGAACAAAAAAACGTGGGACAGTATCTATCCCGCGTTGGAAACGGGTGAGTTCGACAAGGCCCGGGAAATCGCCAACAGGGACAAGTCATCCATGGCGCAGATGCTGGGTATGGGGCTGGCCAGGCAGGGCGCGGTCAAGCGCCGCGAGGACATAGAGATCGCCATGGAGGAGAGCATGATGGAGATAGTCCCCCAACTGGAAAAACGCACGCCGTATCTCGCGCTCTTGTCCAACATCGCCACCCTGTTCGGGCTCCTGGGCACGATCATGGGCCTCATCATGGCCTTCGCCGCAGTGGCCACCGCAAGCCCGGCCGAAAAGGCGGCACTGCTTGCCGCCAGCATTTCCGAGGCAATGAACTGCACCGCCCTCGGCCTGATGTCCGCGATCCCGCTCCTCCTGCTCCATGCGCGGCTCATGACGACCACGGGCCAGATCGTTAACAGCCTTGAGATGGCATCGGTTAAGTCCTTGAACGCCATTTCCAGCTTTACCAAGCGCCAGTTCGAAAGTGCCCCGTCATTACCGGGCGCCAAGGTGACAGGAGCCGGCCATGCTCAGACGATATCGGAATAAGAGGAACGCAGAAAAACGATCGGGTTTCGATACGGACATCATGCACGTAATCAACCTGACGCCGATGATGGACATCCTGACCGTCCTGGTGGTCTTTCTGCTCATCACCGCCGTCTTTATAAGCATAACGATCGAGGAGCTCGCCGTACCGACTGCCGCCGGCGCGGAGGCACACGACATGCCTAATTTTGCCATCGAGGTAATCGTCCGCAGGGCGGCACTGGAGATTTCCAATGGTTCGGTGGTGTCGGACAGGATACCCAAAAAGGACGACGAGTATGATATCGGGGCGCTTACGAAGACGCTCCTTCGTCTCAAGGCCCAGTACCCGGGAAAGCAGGACGCTTCGGTGCTAATGGAACCAGACATCAAGTACGACCACCTTATCGAGATCATGGACGCAGTACGAAGCACCAACGTACCGCCGGAAGGTGGCGGAGAAGCCAGAAAAATCGACCTCTTTCCCAAGATATCCATAGGAGACGCGCCATGAGGGCAACCAGACGCATGAAACGGATGGAGCGGAACAACAAACGGGGCGTGATCAGGGGCCTCGGCATAAACCTTATTCCGATGATGGACGTCCTCACCGTCCTAGTGTTCTTTCTTCTTTTTCACTCGTTTAACAGCACCCTGCCGGACGCGCAGATCGCACTTCCCGATTCCTCTGTCCCGACCAGGCCACGGGAAACCGTTGCGATCGTGGTGAGCCCCGAATCGGTGCTGGTCCAGGGCGAATCCGTGGTTAGCACCCCCAAGCTTCTTGATGACGGAATCGTGATGGTCACGGAACTACGTGACCGGCTTTTGCAGCTGGAGAACGGTGCCAAGGCTGCCGCAGAAACCATGGAGGTCACGCTTCTTGCCGACAAGACGATACCGTTCAAGGTGCTGAAGAAAATCATGTCAACCTGCACGGCCTGCGGATACGGAAGGATATCCCTTGCCGTGGCGGAAAAGGCGGAAAAATGACGACGGCCATTTTAGAAGATGAACTGTCCCAGATTGACGTCCAGATCGAGAACGCCCTTAAACGGCGCACCGGCCTGGAAGAGGAGCTTCGGGCCGTGGACGCCGAGCTTCAAACATTCGCCGTAGACAGACAACGGTTCGACGCACTGAAGAACGTACTCCATGCTCTCGACAAGCTTGGAGAGCTCAAGGCTGGTGAGCTCTTTTGGGCAGGGCTCGCCGAAGAGCAAAATGCCGAAGTACACATAAAGCATGCGAGGAATCGTGTCGCTCTCTTCGAAGGCGATATAAGCGGAATCCTTGAAAAGAAGGCGACTCTCCAGGGCGCGATAAACCGGTGTCTTGATGAACTCTCCTACCTCCAGGAGGAAGTGCGCGACGCATACGAGCGCGACGAACGGCGTGAGGAGGAATATTACGTAGACCGCGAGATATCTCCCGTTCCCAATTACTCAATGGCAATGCCGGGGGACGATAATTCCGAGAGTGAACGACGGTTCCGCAGGTCACTACTTCTTGCATTGCTGTTCTATATCCTTTTCGGAGCCGTCATACGCCTCTGGGTACTGCCGGCGCCGGAACGCCCCACTGTTGCCGAGGTCCCTGAACGCCTGGTCTCCATGCTCCGGAGGGAGTCGCCCAAACCCGAGCCGGAGCCCGAGCGCCGCAAAGAGGAAAGGAAGCCCGAAAAGAACCAGCAAAAGGAGCCGGAGAAACAGCATGAAGAACAACCCAAGGTAGTCGCTTCGGAAACAGAGACCGCACGTAGTAAAGCGGAGAACACGGGGGTCCTGGCCTTCAAGGAATCCTTCAAGGGCATATTGAACGAAGCCCCCGCCGCACGTCTTGGAACCGAGGCGCGCATTAACAATCAGGAAGCCGCGGCCGCAGGCCAGGCCCGTCCAAGCCGGTCTCTCGTTGCCATGCAGTCGGCGGGTGGTTATAGTGGCGGCATCAGTAGTTCGGGGATCAGCCGCACGATAGGCAGCGGAAACGGCAGCCGCATTGGCGGCATCGGGTTCAGCCGGGTGGAAAACACGGTTGCCGGGCAGGCGGGAAATGCGAGACCGCTTTCTTCCGGGCCCGGGCCGGGCCGTACCGATGAAGAGATCCAGATCGTTTTCGACAGATACAAGGCAGCGCTCTACCGGCTCTACAACGCGGAACTCAGGAAGGACCCGACGCTTCGGGGCAAGATGATCTTGAGGATCACTATCGAGCCGGGCGGTGAGGTTTCCTCTTGCACTGTGCAGTCGAACGACCTGGCCTCGCCGGAGTTGGTGGCCCAGATTGTGGAACGTGTCAAGAAGTTCAACTTTGGACCGAAGGAGAAGGTCTCCAAGATCACCATTCTGTACCCGATTGATTTCCTGCCCGCAGTCTAGCGCCTGAGGCTGGAGACCGAAGTCGGGTTCCAGGCAAGAGAAACAAGTCTTTCCGCTATTGAGGATCGACAGGACCTTTGTTTTTGAGATTGAAGCCGTGGCAGTAGAACGCGGCGGCAGCGGCATAGTTTAATGCCATCTGATGGGAGACCTTGATGTTGAAGACAGACTTCAAGATGGTAGTGGTTTTCCTGGCCGGAATAGCGAAGGAGGAGAAAGCCAGAATCAACCCCAGTATAGGCCGGTGTGGGTTGATCAGTTACCCTCTTAAACGCAACTCTTCATTGTCTTTACAGAGAGGTCCACTTAACGCACGCGCATAAGAGAAATCGAAAACTTGAATAAATTACGCCGAAATCATCTTCCGCAGGTGGGATAAAAACTGAGGATACCGGAGAGGGGGATCTGGAATGAGACGTAGTGAGGGACGACATTACCGGCCGGCGAATATGAACGCATCGAGACAGAGTCAAAGGATGATGATGTCAGGCGCGCATCTCTCCAAACCGCGGCGGAACTCTACGATAAGGCCGGCGACCGGGACCGCATGCTGAAGGCTTTCCGGCGCTATGTGGACCATTTCCCGCATCCCGCCGAACCCAATACTGGCTCTTAGCAGTAACACCAGCATTTTCTTCATAATCCGAATCTTTATGGCCAAATCTTTAGGGTCAGGTCTTGCGTCTTTAACCAAGCGTGGAGAGGACCGAGCCTCTTGCAAAAGCATATGCAGGACCTGATAGGGGTGCCGAGGATGTTTTTAAATTTCCATAACATAAGGAAGCAGCCAGAAAAAAGACACGACCTTTTGTCGTTTTTTACGGTTTTCTCCAGCATTTTATTTCAGACGGTCATCCGATGACCAAAAGGACAATTTTTACAATATTAACCTATCAGGTGACCCAGCAACGGTATTATCGACATGAGCGCCCGAAGGCTGCAGAGACGGACAGCAAACGTCGAAGCAATGCCTTCCTGGGAAGTGGGATAATGAACCTCAACGCTTCATCTAGGCTATTAATGTTTCTTCAACAGCTTCTGAACATGATGCCATAGCGGCGAACGTAAATTTAACCGCGAAGCAAGCAGCCTCTCAAAGACATCCAGGGGTCGAAGGTAGGGGCC
>CAWGYL010000004.1:0-224786 GCA_963826885.1 Nitrospirota bacterium
ATGCGGCGACATTCGATAACACTATAAAGAGTTTAGAAGGGATAACGTTGGTAGAAACCAACCTCGTTACCGGCAGCGCATTAATTCAATTCGATGAAAATAAGATCAAGCATGAACAAATCATCAGCTTTCTTGAGAAACAGGGTTATTTTATTATGTCTAAAGCAAAAACGTCTGACGAAGTTATAGAGAAGGCAGCGGAAAAGGTCCTTGAGGTAGCAGAAAATATAATTGTTGACTCAGCTGACAGAGGGATCGAGGAGAAACTTGATAATTTCTTTCCGTTTCTTTTGTGGTTATCATTTATTGCAACCCGTACATTATCCTAATTCTGCAGTGCTCTAAATGGCTAAATCATGACTCCCCACGTGTGATAAAAAGAACTTGATAGAGTACAGTCTTGAAAATTGATTCATGGCTCTGTCAATATCGTCTATTACGGCTCTCTGAGCTGCACAACTGTGTAATGCCAATATCATGACGATAGCAAAGAATTTCGGTTGTAACATGCACTCAACGATTCGCTTACAAGCCACATAGCAGTCGGTGTGTGCCTGCTAGTACGAATACGAATTGCAGGACTCTCCTAGTCGTGCCAGTCCAGTTGATGTCTCCGTTCCTGGTGGGAAAACAACGCTACAGTGTAGACAATGAATAAGGGCTCTCATTCCTTATTTTGCAGGAGATTCTTCATCTCGGCGGTCGCCGTATGGATTTCTTTTATGATGTCTAAATTTCGGATCGAATCTGAGACGCCTTCCAGATGGAAATCGCCTCGGCAAGATTGCCTTTTCTGTATTGGGCCAGTGCGCGTTGAGAAAGATGCGAGCAACTTTCCTCCAATCGTGCATGGAGAAATGTCTTGTCGAATGACAATTCCGGGATGAGTTCCTGAAAGAACGGATAATTTTTCAGCAGGACATAATATGCCCGTCCTGATGAGGTAAAGTCCCCTCTGCTGAAGGCTTCGTCAGCAGCGTGATGAATATCCTCTGCGGTTTTGTGGTAGTTTGTGAGGAAAGCCTGGTTGTCCGGATATTTACGGCGGGCATCCGCATAGACGTCCAACGCACTTTTATAATCACCCTGGACGATATGCTGTTCGGATCTCGTACGTGTTCGTTCGACTTCCATACGCACTTGATCGACCCGCGTCTTGTCAATACCTGCGTTCTTCTGAGTCATGCAAGATTGAGACACCAGAAGTATCAAAACCGCGTGGAGAGTTATTATTCCCCGAGTGAAACGCTGAATTTCGTCTACCCCCGCATCTCTTGCATTTCCTCGACAATGCTCCTATCCATGATTTTTGTGAAGACCTTCACGAGATCGGGGCTGAATTGCGTGCCTGAACATTTTGTGAGCTCCTCCAGCGTCTCCAGGTCGGAAATGGCTCCGCGATAGGGTCTGTTCGATGTCATCGCGTCGTACGTGTCAGTGATGGCGATAATGGCAGCAAATAGTGGAATGGCATCCCCCTTAAGACCGTCGGGATAGCCTTTACCGTTGAACCACTCGTGGTGATGTCTGACCGGGGGTATATATTTTTGCAGTGACGGTGCTTTACTGAGAATCTCGGCCCCGTACTCGGTGTGACGCATCATTTCCTTGTATTCCGCCACAGTCAGTTTGTTTTTTTTGCGGAGGATTGAGTCCGGTGTTTTGATCTTTCCGATATCATGGAATAAGCACGCAACCTCGAGCTCCTCCAACTCCGCGTCATTCAGTCCGACTTCTCTTCCGAGTTGCAGAGAAAACATGGAAACCCTCGTTGAATGACCATGGGTATATTGGTCTCTTGCGTCGATTGCCGCGGCTAGCACCCTCACCGTGGAAACATAGGAGTCCTCCAAGTCTTTGGCATATTTATTGAGTTTGCCACTCTGTTCATCTATCAATGCCATCATCTCGTTAAAGCTTGCAGTCAACCTCCCAAACTCGTCCTGCGAGTAGATTTCGAGCCGTCGATGCCCTTTCCCCTCCTTGAGGTCATCCACCCCTGCGGAAAGCTCTTGAATCGGCCTTGTCAACAGCGACGAGAGAACAATGCTGCCGGACATGCCCAGCATGAGAATCACTGCAAACAAAAGCATGATCCTTTTTCGCGCATCGCGTTGGGCTTCTGCAGCGTCGATTTGTTCACGCTGAGAATTACCCAGCCCTGCCGTTTATTAAACGAGACAATGGGGCTTACGATTTCGAAACATTCGGCGGACGGGTTTGATGACTCTGTTATCGTGGTCCCGTCAACGTCTTGTAGGAGTATGCGCCCCTGAAGGGACAACACAGTCTTTCCATCCTTGGCTATATCGCTGTGTGCGATGATCTTCATAGCTGGATTGACAATTGCTATGAATTCCACGTCCCGATTTGACTCACGCATCCTGAAAACCATGTTGTCAAGGCCGAGTAAATCTTTTGAGAGCAGACTGTAACCTGCTGATGCCGCAGTACTTTTCGACAGCGCTTCCGCTCTTTTAAGAACCTCCTGGAGGAGGTAACGGTTCATTATCGTGAGGGTAATGAGGTAGAATGCCAGGGCGGAGATGATAAGCAGGAGGAGCACCATGCCGGTTATTTTGAATCTGATGCTGTTAAATTTGATGAGCATGTTGATACGATTCTCATGAACAAACATCAATGCGACACCAAGCATAAATGCAAAACGCATTGCCCTATAGTATCTTTACAATCGCTTTAGCGCTTGAATGAACGACCAATAGCCAACCAGTCCGTTGAGAATCAAGGGGGACAGGACGATGCCGCATCCGAGAGCCAGACTCTGTCAAATCTTCATGTTTTCAATATAGACGTCTCTTTCATTTCTGGGTTAACCGATTAGGCATGTGATGCTCTTTGCCACGCTGAAACGTCATTATCTATTAGTAATTTTCGAGATCAATACAGCATTCTTATCGGGATATTTCCCGAAAACTTTAATGCCATCTAATCTAAATTTTGGTGGTTACTCCGTTGAAAAAGCTGCTAAATTATACCATCATGATTTTGATCCATTCTAATATACACAGCCAGATCTACAGTAGGCAATAATACCCTATTTACATACAACTAATTATTGACATTCCTATATAATGTTGTTATACTATCTCTAAAGCACGCTTTTTTTTGGTAAAAGCGTCACATAATCCGGCAGTCCATACGGTGCGAAGATTTTCTTGGCACCGAATTCCCTTTATTAGGTGGAGGTGGGTATGTCGATCTACGGCCATAGCAAGCGTTCCATGAATCGACCGATCCGTGAGTTCCAAATCACGATCAACGATTCGGATAATCAGGTATATACCCTGGATTTTTCTCCTCAGGGCCTTCGTTTAGGGGGAGCAAAGCTTAAGCTTCTCGTAGGAGACCAGGTAAAGATTACCGCCAAGAAGGGTGACAAAATTTATATCTTTACCGGTCAGGTTAAGCGAAGTGACGGCCTACAGCGCATCAAGCGAATCGGCAGGTCAGTGAATGTATTCTACGTGATGGCAAGCGGTTCAGAGTATCAGGATTTTTTTTCGCAATTATGCACAACGACTTCGATACCTGCCGCGCTCGCGATCAGCTAAACCATGAGCAGAGTCCGAGTTTGACATCCTCCCCGGCTTTCAGGTCAGGGAGGATGTCAATGATAAAGTACGAAAGGGGTCTGCGACATGGATATAGGTGGGCTTGACAAAAAGGGCAAAAAGCCCTATAATCTGGTAGCTTAATTAACTACCAGATTATAGGAGGGCATATGCCGGAATCTTTGTCAGAGTTGGAGCGGAGACGAGACGGTCTTTATGAGAGAGTGAAAGCACTTGGTGATTTCAGACGGGGCAGCATCTCGGTCAATTACCGCAAATGCGGCAAGCCGAATTGCATATGCGCACAGGAGGGACATCCAGGCCACGGACCACGATATTTGTGGTCAACTACGATCAAGGGTAAGAGTTACACAAGAAACATCCCTCTTGGAGCCGAGATGAAAAAGTATGAAGAAGAGCTCGCGCGATATCAAACGTATGTGAAACTGTGCGATGAGATTCTTGAGGTGAGCGAGCAGATTTGCGATATGCGGCCTGTCGTTCCGCTTCGGGACGATACAGAACTGGTGGAACTCAAAAAAAAATTGCGGAAGAAGTTCAAAGGGAAGTACAAAACGAAATAGATCGTTTTGTTTCTCAATATTGGTGCGAGCGGGCCGACACCGGTGGTTTCGACCTGGAGTCCTTCGAGCTGAGCGTTCGCTCTGCGATGCATGGGATTGGCGGAAAGATGCTGGAGATGCTGATCAATGCCGATGGAGGCGGTTATCGCGGTAAGATTGTCCTATGTGAAAAAGGACATGTTTGCGAGTTCGAAGGGTACCGGACCAAAACCCTGTTGACCGTTCTTGCCCCCGTGCTCGTGAATCGCGCCTACTATTCCGATAAAGAGTGCAATACCGGCTTTTGCCCGAAGGATCAGGCTCTCGATATCGAAGGGACATCGTATACGCCCGGAGTGCGCCGGATGATGAGCAAGGTAGGCTCCTACCGCCCGTTCGATCCCGGTCATGAAGATCTATATGAACTGGCTGGAATCCGAGTGACCGCCAAGGACGTCGAACGAGTTTCCGAGCGGGTAGGACAACAGGTGGAGGAGTATCACGCCGCGCAAGGCGAATCCACCCTGTCTGACAATGTTGTCCCGATAAAGCCGGTTCCCCGGCTGTATGTCTGCATGGATGGAACCGGAGTGCCTGTGGTCAAAAAAGAAACCGCGGGCAGGCAGGGCAAGGGTGAAGACGGGCAGGCAAAAACACGAGAGGTCAAACTGGGGTGCGTTTTCACCCAGACGGCTGTGGACAAAGAGGGACGTCCGATCCGGGATGAAGCTTCCACCAGTTATACCGGAGCGATTGAGACGGCAGAAATTTTTGGATGGAGACTTTATAAAGAGGCAAAACGGCGCGGTTTAGACCGAGCCAGGGAAGTTGTAGTACTCGGAGACGGTGCGCCTTGGATATGGAACATCGCGGACGAGCATTTTCTCGGAGCTCGGCAAATCGTCGATCTGTACCATGCCCGCGAGCATTATGGGAATGTCGCCAAAAATTGCTTTGGACCACAAAAAGACAAGATGTACCAATGGATGGAAAAACGCCGCGTTGAGCTGGATGAGGGGAAGGTGGAAGACGTTATCATCGCCATCAAACAACTCTCGACCCTGTCTAGCTCTCACAAAGACATTTGCTCTCGAGAGATGGGGTATTTTGAAAAAAACAAAGAACGCATGCAGTACGCTGAATTCAGAAGGCTAGGTTTTTTTGTCGGATCCGGTGTGCTTGAGGCTGGATGCCGTTCGGTAATAGGACAGCGGTTGAAGCAATCAGGAATGCATTGGACGGTCGAAGGAGCAAATAAGATAATTGCCCTTCGATGCAGCATAATGAGCAACCGGTGGGAGGATTTTTGGGAACAGCGTGCGTGCGCTTGACGGATTTACCGATAAATTTGTCGCACACCCGTACGAAAGAGACAAAACGCTTTACGATGCTTTCATTATTGAGAATGCACTGCGTATTGGTTGATCAGTAGCCAAATGGCTTTGTCGTGCGGATACTCAGCATTAAGCTATTCCTTAACCTGCGGGGCAATTGTTTCCAATGGACCATGGCACTTCAGACAGACATCCTGAATCGTGATCGCCTTCATCATATATCTATCGCATGAATTAGCCTTGCGGTGCAGTGACGATTTCTGCAAATTCTATGTTTGCAGGATTTTCCTTTTCAAATCGAATAGCAGATTCAGCCAGTATCTTCTGCTCCCACGCGTCTGGTGAGCTAAGCAACGGATTGCGCGTTTCAATGAAACCCGTGTGAGACGCTGTCCGGTTTTGCGAGAAAAATCGGAAGTAATTTGAGGAGTATGATCATGATCTTTGCATACTTTGATTGCCGCAGCCAGACCCTTTTTGCCGTCATTTTTTAAAGGAAGGTACCGCCAACTCCCTGCAGCTATTGCGAAATCTTACTCCCTGCATCTTACGGAGTTATTGCCATATAGCCAGAGTGCTCTAAATCCACAATTGTCCCGATGCCGGTTACCACAATCGTGCCGAAAGGAAGGAGATCTTCCGGTTTATAACCAAGCGCCTTCATGGTTTGATGACATTCGTACATTTTTACACCGGCCTTGTTGAAGGCTTCGAGCATTTCTCGGTTCGGATTGCCTTGAGCATGAGGTTGTTTAACTTTTTGATCGTACGCACCGTCGGTCAGCAGAAACTGTGCTCCACCAGCCCTGAAGACGATGACGACATCATAATCTTTCCCGGGCTTCATGCCCAGGGAAGCGTACTGGTCGATCAGGTTCCGGACGCCTAAGAGCTGCTTGCTGTAGCCCATGGGGACCGTATCAGAAGAATTGATCTGAATCACTTCTTTGATTGCTGTTTGCCTGCTGATTTGTAACGGCGGTTTTGCATTCTTCTCTGTTTCTGTCTCTGCAGCCTGTAAACCGTTGGCAGCAAGCAGAAAGAAACACCCATATATTATTGCTCTCTTCAAAGCCACGACTCCCTCCCTTGAATTTTTCAGGTTACCATATCAATGATTAAGCCCATCTAACATAAGGGCCAATGAGATTATGCGCCCATTTTTCTCATCGCCCATCTCCTACAATCACTTGCTGACTTTTTTTGTATGCATACCAGAAGACTCCGAGTGATATAAGTATCGCATGAAACATGCAGTCATGTTCATCATAGCACATGCGCCTGGAAGGGAAACTAGCTAAATAATTCAAACGATATTCCTCATTTTTCTGGCAATCCTGGCTCTCCGAGCTGCACCTAATAGTCCGCAATTTCAATAAAACGAAACAATTAACAAGTTCCGGTTGAAACATGCACTCGAATTGATTTCTTCACCGATGAAGCGGATTAGTATCTATCCAACAGTCCAAAATGCGTTCTATATCTTTCTTGAATTGATCGAGGTCTGTTGCCTTGTGCAGAAAAATGTCGGCTCCAGCCTTTATAGCTTCCTGCCCGTCCGATTCCAGATTTGAGTTCGTGACCATGACCACCGGAATTCTGCTCAAACTTTCGTCGTCACGAATTTTGCGCAAGACTTCAATGCCGTCCATCCGGGGCATTTTCAGGTCGAGCAAGATCAGCTTCGGCGGAGTTTTTTCTCTCCGGATGAGCGCGAGGCCGGCTTCGCCACTCAAGGCGATCTCCCTCCTGAAATCCCGCCCGGTCTTCGATAGCGCCACTTTCGTTATCAAGATGTCGTCCTCGTTGTCATCCATGATAAGGATTGTTGGTTGCATGATAATCTCCAATGAATCAGGACTGCGTAGCGAGGACTGGAGATTGGCTGCGAACATATTGACAGACTACTTCCTACTTATTCACTATCCCAGCGTGAAATAGATCGTCGCCCCTTTACCGACTTCTCCTTCAGCATAGACTTGGCCGCCGTGACGATGGATGATGCGCTCAACGATGGTGAGGCCGATGCCCGTGCCCTCGAACTCACTCTCTGAATGGAGCCGGTGGAAGGGCAAAAACATCTTTTCGGCATAGGTAGTATCGAACCCGGCGCCGTTGTCCCTGACGTGATAAACGGTTTTTCCGCATTGTTGGGTGCTTGCGAACTCGATCCAAGCATTCTCCGTTTTTGACGTGAACTTCCATGCATTGCCAAGAAGGTTCGTCAGGGCGATCTCAATGAGCCTCGGGTCGGCAGACGCTGTGAGGCCTTCCTGCACTACGACTTCGACGTTTCTTTCGTGATTCGTCTCACGCAATTCCTCAACAATCTTCGACGCCTTATTGCTCAAATTGACCCCGATTCGATCGATCTCTTGTCGGGAAATCTTTGAAAGACGCAAGAGGTCATCAATAAGCCGGGTCGATTTCGCCGAACCCTTGAGTATGCGGCGGAGATAATCCTGACCCTGCGCATCGAGTTTCCCGGCGTAGTCCTCCTTTAAAATTTTGGCGAACCCCGACATGGTTCGGATCGGAGCCCTGAGGTCGTGCGAAATGGAGTAGATGAACGATTCCATATCCTTGTTCAAGGATTCAAGCTCCAGGTTCCTGGCCGCCATATCTTCGCTCAGTGTCAGGACATCTGCCTGCGCCTTCTTGCGCTCGGTGATGTCGCGGTTAATCTCAAGGACTCCCACCTGGTGTCCCGACATGTCCCGCTGCACAGCCCAGCGGCTGTCCACGACGATTTCCCGGCCGTCCTTCCGAGTGTGGATCAATTCGCCCTCCCAACTTTCCTTTTCCGCCACCTCCGCGCTGAGTTCAAGCAGCGGCTTCGGGAAGCGGGTCTTCAACAGATCGTGGGCAACCCGCCCCGTGGCCTCATCCTGCGTCCATCCATAGGTTTCTTCAGCGCCTCGGTTCCAGAAGGTGATTTTGTCCCCCATGCCGCGGACTATGATAGCGTCGTGAGCCAAGCTGAGCAGCTCCGCCTGTGCCCGCAAGGCCTCCTCCGCCCGCTTGCGTTCCGTGATATCGGTTAGGAAGGAGTAGTAATAGAGCGGTTTCTCTTCTGCATCCTTCACCACGTGTACTAACAGTTCGATGGGAACATGCGTGCCGTCCTTGCGGACATATTCCTTCTCGTACCGCATCGGCAGGCCGGTACGATGCAGTTCGTCCAGATTCTGCCGTTCAATCTCAAGCCATTCCGGTGGAGTAAGCGTCTTTGCCCAGTCGATGGATCGCAGTTCCTTGCCGCTATAACCGGTAAGCTGCTCGAATGCCTTGTTGATCAGTCCCAGACGCCCATCGGGATATCCCACGCCGAAGGCCTGAGACGAAGCATCGAGGATGTTTGCCAGGAACTCATTTTGCTTCTGGCTCTGGAGTACCTCGGCCGCAAGCCTCATAGCCTCGAGGGTGTTGGAGCACTGGACGGCGATCCACTCGATCAGCCTGAACTGCTCCACGGTCCACTGATGCGTTTTGCTACTGTAGATGCTCACGGCCCCGATGGGTTTACCCTTGACGTGTAGCGGCGAAGAGAGCACCGCGGCAAATCGCTGATGGCCGGGGACGCTTAAGATGTTCAAGTCCGGCCGCAGCGAGGTGTCCTCCAAGCTCGCCGTGCGGTCCTGCTGGATCACTACCTCGACAAACGAACCCTTTGTCTGCCAGGAACCAGGAACGTCACCGTCACCAAAGCCCGCGTGAGCAAGAATCTTTAATTCGTTGCCATGCTGTTCGCAGACGACCGTGCCGGTGGCAGTCTGGCCGATCATCTCTGAGGCGGCCCAACATATCTTCCCTAGCACCTCTTGTTCGCCAATCGGCAATCGGGCCGAATCCAGCAACGTCTGGAGCATTTTCTCCCGGTGGCTTAGGTCCGCATTCAGCGCCTGAATTTCTTCCGACTGGGTCTGCAACTCTTCGTTTTGCTCGGACAGCTCCTCAGACTGTTGCGTGAGTTCCTCCGATTGCTGAGAAAGTTCTTCGTTCTGCTGGGCCAATTCCTCTGACTGTTGCCGAAGTGATTCCTCGGCAAGTTTCTGCCGTGTGATATCGGTGCTGACCTCCAGGATGGCTAAGGGATTGCCACGCTCGTCGCGGCGCAGCGCCCATAGGATCGCCACAGACAATTGCGTTCCGTCCTTGGTCCGTCGGGTCACTTCCCCTTCCCAATGGCCCTTTTCCTTCAGTTCACTGTGGATCTGTTCCAAGGGCTGGTCAAAATGCGTTTGGAGTAATTCATGGGTAAGTTGGTCCTGGGCCTCTTGCGCGACAAAACCGTACAATCGGCGGTTACCTTGGCTCCAGCGAATGATGCGGTGATCCAGGTCTAGGGCCATGAGATTGCCCATGTTCAGCAAAGCGAGTTCTTTCTCCTGCGTGGCACTAACGGCCTCGGCCCGCCGGGCACGCTGTAGACGCTCGGCTAGGATGCTCAGGAAGATGCCCGTGCCGGCAAAAATGCCCAATGCAACAGCGTCATTTGTCGTGGCAATGCTGAACTTTCCGATCGGTTCAATAAACCAGTAATCGGTCACTAGAACCGACAGGAGGGTTGCAACTACTCCCGGTCCGCCGCCAGCGATGGTTGCCACCAAGAGAACAGCTGGATACCATGTAATGAAGAGCGGCATGGGCCCAAAGGAGCGCACCAACCACCATCGCAGCCACGTAGCCAGCGCAACCGCCGCCACCGCGAATGTGTATTGGACGACGATACCGATCCATTTCCTTCCGGAGTCCTTGGGCACTGGACTGCGGTCGGCCAGCCTCATCGTGCGAGTGACAATGACCGCGGCGAACCCTAGAACCAAAAGTGACAACAGTATGCCGAAACCCACCATCCGCACACTTCGATGGGCGATTTCGTTTGCGGCCCGATTCCGCCCGTCCAGTAACTCGTTCTCGCGGAATTCCATCTGAGTTATGAGCGCCCTGATCTCGTCCATGATCTTCTTGCCCCGATCGCTGCGAATGATTGTCAGGGCCGCTGCCATGCCCGCCTTCCTGCGAAGCTTAATGGTTTCCTGCAACTCGTCGAGCTTTTCGTGGGTAAGCGTCCGAAGCTGCTCGATACTTTGCTGCTGTTCGGAATTATCCTGGGTCAAGGATGCCACCGCCTCGATGTCCTTCTGGATCTCTCCGACGCCCGCGTTATAGGGCTCCAAGTAACGGTCCTCGCCAGTCAGAACAAAGCCACGCTGGCCAGTTTCGGCATCCTTCAGCACCGAGAGCACATTCTCCAGCTTCTCCAGCACCTCGTGGGTATGAATCACCCAACGGTTCGTTTCGGCCATCCGCTGGATTCCCAGGTAGGATTGGAAGCCCACAGTGCCGATAATCAGCAGCCCCAGGACAAAAACGAAGGAGGCCTTCACTTCAAGTTTCATTTTATATCTCCGATGTTCTTGGGTAACTATGGCTAGTTCGTTGCGGCGGAAGCTCGAATGCGCGGCCGCCGTCGCGGGAACAATAACGGTAAATACACCTTTTCACCATGCTCAAAGGCAATTCTGCTGGTGGCCGCTCCGCCTTGCCCACCATCAGCACGCCCTCCGGTGCCAGGGCCAAAGCCAAGCTCCGCCACACGGACGCAGCCGTCTCAGCCTTGAGGTAAATGGCCATGTTTCTCCACAGGATTATGTCCCATGGGCCTTCCTCGATGCCCCGGGCTATGTTTGCAACCTTCCAGTGAACGTGCCGGCGGAGCGGCTCAATCGGCTGCCAAAAGCTCCCGGCCTCGCCAAAGTATCTTTGGTGATCCAACGGTTTGATCTTCCTTACCTCATTGGAATTATATAATGCCGCCCGAGCGTGTTCAATGGCATCGTGGCGGCAGTCGCTGCCCAGAAGGAAACTGTCCTCAAGTAGGCCGACTTGCGCCAGCAGGATCGCCAGGCTGTAGAGCTCCGCCCCGTTGGAACAGCCGGCGCTCCAGACTCGCAATGGCCGGTTAGAGGAGGTCAGTTGCGGCAGGACCTCGGTCCGTAAAGTTTCAAAGACCGAGGGATCGCGAAAAAACTCGGTAACGCCTATGAGCAGCGAACCGATTGCCGTTGGCAGAAGGTCTGGCCGCTGCTCCAAAATCTGACAGGCATGCGCTTCCGTTACGGTGTGTAATGCCCGCAGACAGACGGAAAGGCGCCGCTGTAGTGGTTCTCCGCGATAGTCATCTACAGCCAGGCCGGCTCGCTTGAAAACCCACGAAATGAATTGGCCCGGTCGTTCGGACTGGTGCTCGGGGGCATACCTGACCACCGGCGAAAGCTGTTTGGTCCTTTCGGGGAGGCAGGATGCCGCATCCGTCGGTCGTCGGCCGGCAAACCTCACGTGCCGTAATGCGTCTTCCTTGTGAATAGACTTAACCATCTATTGCAAATGACCTCGTTCAGTGTGTTGCATACGTGTTTCGCCCTTGCTTTCTGAGATGTATTTGAGATAAGAATCATCACCGCAATGATGACCAGGGCAACGTCCGGCAGCAAATTGAGTACTTATCATCTCTCCACCCCGGCCAGTTTGATTTTAATTCTACCACGAATAAGGTGGAGAATAAAACGCAAAAGTTAGCAGATTTTATCAGAGGGAACGACCACCCTTTGATAGCAGCATTCTACATGCATTATGCAATTTCAAAAAGATTAAACTGCTGAAGACCGCAGGAAGGAGTGCTCATTACAAACTTTCATCGGCATTCTATGCTACTTCAATTATTCCGTATGTTTCCCACAAATGTTTTCTTGTGGCTTCTAACACTTTCGTTGCAATAAAATTAGCAAACCGAGAATTCGGAACATTTTCTCAGTGCAGGTCCTTCTTTCCGCTATTGAATCCCTTCCCCAGTCACGTGTTAAAGTTCTGCTGCCCGTAACCGATGAGAATAATAGATTCCGTTTCTCCGTTGCAGTTAAAGTCTCGGAAGAAGCACCTCATGACGGCCAGAATGACAAGGCGACAGTGCTCCATTTTTATTAGTTGCGAGATTGCCGACAAAACCCAGGAATGATACGCATGAATTTCATATTCGATTTAAAACACTTCGCACAAATCATGCCTAAGGAAAGACGCTTGTCGCGAATGCATGGCAAGTACTATTATCAGCGTCGCCATTGGGGACTATAATGCCCTCTGTGTCAATATAGCTGAGACACCTCCCCTATGGTAAATTAGAGTAGAGGGCGGGGAGGAGAAATACTATGATAGCTGCAAAGATCAAAGCAATCCAGGGAAGCGAAGGAGCCCGTAGGGCGGCTGAGGTTCCCCGGATTGGGACCCCGCATGAAGTCAATTCCCATCAAGGTGTGGCTTCGGTCCTGCCGGACCCCGAGGTTCCGGCTAAAGCCGCGCGGCGACGTTTTACGGCTGAATACAAACTTCGGATTCTGACGCTTGCCGATGCCTGTGATGAGTATGGGTGCCTTGGCCAGCTCTTGCGCCGCGAAGGACTCTATGCATCAAATATCAACACCTGGCGAGGTCAGCGCGACCGCGGCGTACTATCCGGCCTTGCGCCCAAGAAGCGGGGCCGTAAGAAATCAGTCCGTGATCCTCTCCATGCAGAGAACGAGAAACTCCGTAAGGAGAATGATCGGCTTACCAATCGCCTAAGGCAGGCCGAAATAATCATCGACGTTCAAAAAAAAATATCGGCGATTCTGGGGATCCCGGTTGCGACCTCCGAGAACGAAGAGAACGAGTGATGGAAGCCGCTCTTACTCTTTCCTCTGATATCGGGATCAAATCAGCATGCGCATCGCTCGATGTCCCGCGTTCAGGGTTCTACCGGACGCAGGCGCGGAAAAATGCGCCACCCATGGAGCCCAGGAAGCGTCCAAGTCCTCCTCGTGCTTTGTCTTCAGACGAACGGCAAGACGTGCTCGACGTCCTCCATTCTGATCGGTTCGTGGACAAGGCGCCCCAAGAGGTCTACGCAACCCTATTGGATGAAGGAGAATATCAATGCTCCATAAGCACCATGTACCGCATCCTCGACGCGAACCAGGAGGTCAAGGAGCGCAGGAATCAGCTCAGCCACCCCGAGTACCAGAAGCCGGAGCTTCTGGCCACGGCACCGAACCAAGTCTGGTCCTGGGACATTACCAAGCTTTTAGGCCCGGCGAAATGGACCTATTTTTACCTCTACGTGATCCTGGACATCTTCAGCCGCTACGTTGTCGGCTGGATGGTTGCCCCCAGGGAATCGGCGGCATTAGCGGAAAAGCTCATCATGGAAACTTGCTCAAAACAGAATATCGAAAAAGGGCAGCTCACGATTCATGCGGACCGAGGCTCGTCCATGAGGTCCAGGCCGGTTGCCTTACTCCTGGCCGATCTTGGAGTCACCAAGACCCATAGCAGACCGTATACGAGCGATGACAACCCTTTTTCAGAGTCTCAGTTCAAAACACTCAAGTACCGGCCGGACTTCCCCGATCGGTTCGGCTGCATCGAGGACAGCCGGACGTTCTGCCAGGTCTTTTTCCCCTGGTACAATACTGAGCATCATCACTCAGGTATCGGGCTGCTTACGCCGGAATCCGTCCACTACGGGCTTGCGCAAGACATGCTGAGGGCCAGAGGCGAGGTGCTTCGGACCGCGTACGTGGCACATCCTGAAAGGTTCGTGAAGAAAGTTCCGGTTCCTCCTCCATTACCAGACGCGGTTTGGATCAATAAACCCAAACCGGTCGCTCTGAGCGAGGAGAAAGTACACTAAATTCGGTCGCGGGGTGTCTCAAAGTCATTGACAATTTCCGATGACAAGCCCTGTAGTCGAGAAAGAGAGACCCCGGTGGGAGTACAATTCACAAATCAGCATACTTGCGTACTGCTTCGATTATGATCAATAGCGCACCCAGAAGCAATACGACGAGGAAAGCTTGCTGCAACTTCGAGCCCGAAAATGTGATGAGCTGTGTTACGCCTCCGATAGCTATGGTCGCTGAAAGCATGATCTCTGCCATCACCATCTTCTTTGCCTGAACGCCGGTAAATTCGAAAGTCTGAATCGCGAGAATCGCAAGCGCTAAAAAGAAATAGACCAGATCTACCCGAGTAGCCGTGGAGCCCACAAGAATAAGCAACACTCCCAGATTGATCATGACGTTCTTCAGGATATTACTTTTATTATCTGTCATGTCCCCTCCTTGAGGAACAAGCGTAAGTTCCTATATCGCATAATCCGAAAAATAATGCATACATCTTCCTACGCATCCTCCGGGTGTGACGAATTTTACTGAGAGAATTGCGTGGTATCAATTAATTATAGCTGTCAATACGCAGTTATTATATTAAAATTCTATCATATCCTACAAAAAATGCGTTGTACCTCACTCCTCCGTGCAAGAAGGTGACAGCGCATATTGTTTATTGCTTATATACGACCGCAACATTATCGGTGTTGAATTGGCGGCATTCTAAGCATTAGCCTGCATTAACGCAACCCTCGGCCATGCTCCTCTTGATCCTCCCGATATTAGTCACCATGCCTTTGATGATTTTCCCAACCCCGATCATCGTGGTTCCGGCCGCCTCCGTGCTTGTGCTCGTCGTGGTCCCAATGCCGCTCACGTTCCCACCCACGCCAGTTCTTTCTCATATCATCATGCGAAATCCGGTCATATTGAGGGCGCATGCCGCGGTATCCGTGCGGAATGTTGACCACCGCACGCGGTACGTGTCCAACAGCCACTGGTCGCCAAGGACCATTGTAGCCTTTCGCAATGAACCAGCCTTCACGATGCGGGCGATACCACTGTCCCTGATAAAAGAAGATATTTTCAGACACATCCGGAGGATAATAGACGTAAGTTCCGGGTATCACCGCCATAAAGGGGGGGACCGGTATGACAAGGCCGGGCAAAGGAATGCTAACGCTCACGTTGACCTCGGCAGTACTGTCGGTCGAGGCTATCATGAATATCATAGTGACAATAGCTACTGCCACTAAGAACAGATTACTTTTTTTCACAGTGCTCCTCCATTAAAATAGGTATAATTATGTATCGTGCTGTTTCCGCATGGCTTCCCCTTGACTGAACAAGGAAGTCTCAACATCATTGAGCGCCCGGTAAGGCTGAAAATAAGATCTTCTCTCTTCAGACCTGGGTCTGGACGTTATGCAGTGCGTATTCATTCTTCGGGCTTCTTATCGCCGGCGGGCGGCGCGATGCTCCTCTGGTCCGGCGGTTTCACTTCATTTGCGCTTCCGGGAGCTGGAGTAGCGGTCTTCGGTTTCACGTGTTGCCTCGTTTTAATTTCCTTCGTACTTGTTCCCACGGGCCCGACAGGTGCTGCGGGGGTCTCAGCCAGCGTGGGAACTGCCTGCTGTTCTTTTACAACTCGTATGATTTTCGGGTCGTCGATAAAGGGCATGTATTTCGGCAGGTAAAATTGGATCTCATCTTTTTCGTTGACGAGGAGATCTACCTCGTTAGCCTTCATTTTGAAGGTTGCCAGCAACGCGCCTTCGGGTGTACTCATGGTCAGAAGAAGAGCATCCCCTTTTTTCTCCTTCGCCGTAACGGTCCCCTTGACCATGATTTCTTTTCCCACTATTGATTCGGGGAGGTAGGGCCGCACATATTTAGGCAGGTAGATCATGCACAGGACGCCCAGTATTACTCCGAAAACGAACGGCACGGTGCCAGACTGCTTATGCATGAATAACCTCCTTAAGATGCATCATCGGTCGGACGAGTCGATGCATTTAAAACGGGACTGATCTTATTTGTAGACAAGCTTTCCCTTACTCAACTTATAGGATTTGGCCATAATAGTTGAACGGTTTCGTCCTCTTGTATGCCCATTTCCTATGAGAAGAGACCTTTCTTCGGCTTCGGCTCCTCTTTTCGTTCGGGTTTTCGTTCCGGCCCTGGCATCCGTTCCGCTTCGGCACGAGTGACTTTGCCTTCCATTTTCGCTCCCTTTTGAATACAGAGCGTCTCCTTGTACAAAATCTCCCCCTTGCCTCGTGCGCCGCTTCCGAGCTCCACCTCGTTGCTCTCAAGACTGCCCGTGAACTCGCCGTTGATGTGGATCTTGTCTTTTGCCTGAATCTTGCCGCCGAGAAACTTGCCGGCTACCTTCACGTACCCTCCGGCGCTGATATTCCCTCCACTCATTTCGCCTTCGATCTCGACGCTGCCGCCCTTGGCGTCGATGTTCCCCTTGCAAGTGCCCTTGATGAAGATGCTTGCATTGTTCTCGGCAGTGATATTCCCCTCGATGTCGCCGTTCATCTGCAGGTCCTGGCTGACGATCATGTTGCCGGTAACTTTGCTTCCCTTGCATATCGTGTTAATTCCCTGCTCGGCGGTTTTAAATGCACCTGCAACGGTATTCTTCTCCGCAACCTTGACCTCTATCATCTCTTCCTGTTTTAGCATCTTTTACCCTCCTTTAGCATCTTTTACCCTCCTTTATCCGTATTAGACCGGACGGCCGGTTCCGCGATACAAATCATGCAAGCCCCCGTTTTACCTGAATCCTGTCTGTTCTTTCAGAATAATAGTAAAGAATTAAGAGATAATAATCTGTGATCAACATCACCTTATGGATACTCTAAACTTTTTCTCTTAACAGGTGCCTTCTACCGCTACCATTGATAAATTCTAAGATCACGTAAAGATCCTACTCGCTATACCCGAAATTTAGTCTTGACAGTCCAAGCCAGATTATGTAATATTGAACAATTAAAGTTTGAATAACAATATTTATTGGTATTATGGCAATACGTTTGATTTTGGGGAATTCCCAAATTATAAGCAATGATAAAAAAAAGGGTCGCCCTGCGACGGAACATATTGATTAATGGTTCCATAAGGGCATTGAAGTAGACCTAAGTATAGGAGAGCTTTACGTTTACATAGGGCGCTATTTTAAACTGGGATCCATTGTCAATGTTACTCTATGGCTCAACAACGATTTTATAAACATCCCAACAAGGGTTCAACACGCTATCGATGGTGTTGATATGGAACTCATCTTCTTTAATATGGAAAAAACAACTGGCTGCGACCCGGTCCTTTATTGGTGTCTCAAAGGTAACTTCCGTTAACAGAGTAAATAGCAATTGGAGTTACAGAATGCGAAATATGAGGAGATACAAGAGATTCAAATTGGATTTACTCGATCTGAGCAGCAAGATGAGCTTAATTGGCAAAGTAGAAATCATTGACATAAGTTTGTGCGGGGTCGCGATAAAGGCAGACAGGAAGCTCAATATAGGGAAAGAATGTTTACTGATGCTGGGGTACGAAGACAGGCATATTAATGTAAAGGGCATAGTGGTCCGTTCTGAATTAAGCGGAATTGAAGAAAGAGGTGCAGGGGAAAAGGCCACTATTTACTCGGCAGGTATATTGTTTAAAGATGAATCAGCAGACAAGGTCAAAGTTTTTCTCGATTCAATCGAAAATAACAAGAAAATACAAGTGTCAGAGCAGCCAAACTGGTTCTATCACGACATCCGGTTTTCCATCACAACACCAAAAGAAAAAGTCCTGAATCTGCCAACGCATTTCGGCATAAAAGATATCAGCCAAAGTGGCGTAATTATTCAAACCGATCATCAATTAAAGATAGACACCATGGTCCTCATAGAGCTATCAATCAACGCTTGTGATCCTGCAAGTTTCATGGGAAAAGTTGTATCGTGTCGCATGACGCAGGACAAGGGGATTGGAAAATACGACATAGGGGTGGAATTCTCATTATTGACGGATCGGGACAGATCACTGATTATAAGCTTCATAGACTGCGTTAAAGAAAATGAAAATGCTGGTGCAAGGCACGGGAAATAGTAAAAGACAATTTACATTTGCCACATATTAACTAACCTCTCGATGGGTGCAGTGATGAAACTAGCTGAGAGGTGCTCTTTGTGAAGATCCCAGTCAGCATCAACGGGCTTGAGATAATCCTTTTCTTTGTCTCCTCACATGCTCTAGTCTAGAAAAGCGTTGACAAGTAAAGGCTTAAAAAGTTGAAGAGCCATGGCCTTCCGGTTAAGATAGTTTTGCGGAAACACATCTTAACCATAGGAGGAAGGCTCATGACTCAACAGCAATATATCATAAATCGGAAGTTAAATATCCTGGAACTAGGCTCCACACTCGGTAATATTAGTGAATGCTGTCGGCGGTTAGGAATCAGCCGACAGCATTATTACGACATTAAAAAGACCGTCGAAGAGATCGGGCTTGATGGGCTCCTCGAGAAGACCCGCAGGATGCCCAGGATCGGCAATCGCGTCGCTCCCGAGATCGAGCAGAAGCTGCTCGATTACTCCTTGGAATATCCAACACATGGCCAAACACGGACGGCCAACGAACTGAAGAAACTCGGTGTTATTATCAGCGCCGGCGGCGTAAGGAGCATCTGGCTCCGGCATGGCCTGGAGATCAAAAGCCTTCGTCTCAAACGACTGGAACAATGGGCTGCTGAGAACACCGCCGTTCTCACGGAGTCACAGGTTCAGGCCTTAGAAGCTGCCAAGGACGAGCGGGAAGCCCATGGCGAGGTCGAAAGCCCTCATCCCTGCTTTCTCCTGGCCCAGGATACCTGTTATATTGGTACCATCAAGGGCATTGGTCGAATATATCAGCAGACTGCCATTGATACCCACAGCAACGTCGGATTTGCCAAAGTCTACACTGAGCGGGCGGCCTTAACCGCTGCTGATGCGCTAAACGATAAGGTGCTCCCGTTCTTCGATAGTCATAATGTCCGGGTCCTGCGGATCCTGACGGACAATGGCACAGAGTATTGCGGCCGGCAAGAAACTCACCCGTATGAGCTGTTCCTACACCTGAACAGCATCGAACACTCCCGGATCCGCATCCGCCGTCCTCAGACTAACGGTTCTGTAGAACGGCTGAACCAGACGGTCCAGGAAGAGTTCTATCAGGTTGCGTTCCGAAAGAAGCTCTATGAGACCATGGAGGAGATCCAGCATGACCTCGACGAGTTTATGGAGTACTACAATATGCGTCGGACCAACCAAGGCCGATACTGCCAAGGCCGGACGCCGTTTGAGACGTTTGAAGACGGAATAAAACTGTACGATCAGTATGTCTACGATAAGGTGGACGAGACCGCTTCAGTATAGTACAATTTAGACCGAGTAACCGGAAGGCCAGTTGTAAACATACTATAACGCTCCTGTCAAGTAAGCAGTTCAATTTGTTCTTATTCAACGGGCTAGCTTGCCCTCTATATTTCGAGACGCACCTCTCCTTTCGGCGTTCGTACCGTTATCGTTTTTATCGGCGAGTTCTCTCGCTTCCAGACGAACGACATCTCTGATCGTTATGACCTATACGGCGTACCGCACCTGAGGTTTGGCCGCCTAGAATACCTTATCCAGATTCTATCGTTCAAACGAGAGGCCCTGTAATGTTTACAACGAGGTCAACTGCCCTCAACGCAATTTTCCCGGGCTCTCTCGCCGAAATCATTTTTATTTATAGAATCATGCAGCTTCTTGCCGATCTGCCTCCAGTTTAAGGCATTTCGGGTCGAAGCACTCCTTCTTTTTCATCAGCGTCCAGGCGATGATCAGTAGTTTCGCGGCGAGTTTCACTCTCATCTTCGTGCCGATCCCTTTTTCCTTCGCTCTTCCGATGAGCTTATTCGTAAAGTAGGGCACAAAGTGCTTGGTCTTCGTCGAGGCAATCAGCGCCGCCTGATATAAGGCGTACCGGAGGTCAGACTTGCCCTGCTTGGAGATGACCGGCGTCGCGTTGTTTGACGTTTTTCCGCTTCGATTCGCACAGAGATCAAGACCCGCCATCTTCAAAACCTGCTTGCCGCTCGTAAAGCGGTATGGATCGCCGATGGCCCCCAGGACCTTGGCGGATATGTCCGGTCCGAACCCAGGAATACTCAGCAGATACGTGTACTCGGGAAACTGGAGGCAGGCATCCTCAAGCTTTTCGTCTACCTCCTTGATCGTTTGCCTTATCTGCTTCAAACTGTCCACCATCACCCGGGCTTCGTAGGATGCTGCCTCTCCCATGGTGCAGCCGACGGAATCGACGGCAGCCTTCCAAATCGCTCCCGCTCTTCGTTCTTTCGCCAGCGTCATCTTGCCTGGTGCTACGGTACGACAGAAGTCATCGTACTCCATGCCGGCGACTGCCGAGGGATCTAGACATTCCCGCACCACCGCCAATGTTTCTGCGGGTCCATAGTGCTTATCCAGCTCAGGGAAATATTGTGCAAGGATATGATTGCGAATGCATGAGCTTATCCCGTGCTCCCGTTTCTTCAGCCGCCGCTTGAGGGCATTCAGGATGCGCACATTCCTCAATGTCATCAGGGGATATTCATAAAACAGACATTTCCCTTGAGAGATGAGATCTGCGACATTGGCCGAGTCCTTGTCATCGTTTTTGTCCCATCGGCCATTCAGAAGCTGCCTATTGTTCTTCACTGCCGTACCGCCGACAAGAACGACCATCCGCCCGCACTTGACCAGATGCTCCGCCAAAGGCTTGTGGTAATCCGCCGTCGGCTCGATGCCGAGTACAACCTTCGGCAGGCTGTATTGAACCTTGATGCGTTCCATGTGAGCATCCAGCTTCTCGAATCCCTCTACTGTATTATCAAAAATCAGGCTCTTCATAAGCGTCTTGCCTTGTGCAGTACCGAAAAACGCACGGTGTTTCTCTTTCGCCGCGTCAATCCCCACAATCAAATACTGGATTGAGTGCTATAGTTAGTTGAAATTTTAAGTAGCGGCTCCTAAAATGGTAACGTTTTGTTTGCCGACAAAAACAGTCACCAGGCGCGTGATGCGTCAGCACGAACACGGGCCCGCTCCAAGCTCCTCCGTAGATCTTCCTGAACTCCGGCGGCAGACCCGGCTTCCGACCCAAGTCGTAGGTTCTCCTTCCGCCCAGCGCGGCGCCGATCGTCTGGATAACCTCATCCACGACCGGGTTGGGGCCGACAAATCGGACCATCCAGTCCATCCCATCGTTTGGCCCGGCGATAAAGCCGTCCAAAGACATCGTCACGTGCCATAGAACTCTACCTGCCATCCTCTTTCTCGAACCTCAACATTTCCCATTATGCTCCAAGGTTAGATAATCAAGTAATAGTCACCTCTATGCGATTTATACGAGAAGGTGAGCCATCTGCTTCTTAGTTTAACCGGTGGCTAGGCGCGGTGCCCCATATTTCTGCCGCTTTTTTTGCAAAGCCTGATATTAGCGGTAGTTGTTATTTTCTATTAGGCCGGTAGACGAGAGTGAGGACGCCTGAGCCGACTGGCTTTGCCTCCACCAGTTGAAGAGGAATCCTTTCGGCCCCGTCCTTAAAGAGGCGCTCTCCTCCCCCCAGGATAATCGGAAAAACCATCAGCCGATATTCATCGACGAGGTCGTGCTGCATCAATGTATGTACGAGCTGTCCGCTGCCGACGACCAGAATGTCCACGCCCTGCATCGCCTTTAGCTTTGATACTTCCTCCACGACGCTGCTTTTGATCAGCATCGAGTTGTTCCACGTGGCCTGTTGCAGAGTTTTCGAGACGACATACTTGGTCATGCTGTTCATCTTGTCAGCAAATTTCCCCTTCCTGGACGGCCAGGCGGCAGCAAAACCCTGATAGGTCACCCGTCCAAGCAAAAGAGCGTCGCTCGCGAATAGTTCGTCCTCTTTGAATTTGTCTCCTTCGGGTCCGCGGTCGAATTGAAAGGCCCAACCGCCATGCTTGGACTTGTCCGCTCCGCCCGGGTCTTCCATAACACCGTCGAGTGACATGAACTCGGTTACAACCATTCTTCTCATATTGATTCTCCCCTTACCGCATCTCGACTATTTCACGTTTTATTCTGATTACGGTACGATTGTTCATCGTCTTCGCCTACGCTCAGCATTTCGCGCCTGCTATTGCCGGAGGGATCAGTTGGCTGATGCTCGTGACCTTATAGCAAACGCCCCGTCAAAGGCGTGCTTTAACCAGCTAAGTACTTCTGCTTCAATTTGCTTGGAATTGCGGAGTACACTCGATGGGTAACCATACTATTCCACGCATCTGCTGCTTCGAATCGGCGTGTTGTTTCCGCTCCTTTGAGCTTAATACCGATCAAGACGGTCGCAAGTTACGTGTATGATCGCAATTTTTTGCCGTTGCGTATGATACTGATGTACGAGTTCGTGGGTACTACTGAAACGTCAGCCCCGAATTCGCTGACTTCGCCTTTTTTTCTCCCAAGTTCACAACTATGGGTCACTAATTGCCATTATTTGGTATAGAACTCCACCAACTCCGGATCGAGTGCAACCCGCGCTGACCGTCAGATTTTCGTCAGAAGCTCTTCAAGACGGTCAAGGCTTTGATTACAGCCTTCTTCCATACCCTCAAGCGCACCTTCTGCTGCAGACGTTGCTTTCAAGACCTCTGCGGGCCATATGAGTTTTGTCTTCTTGCCCTGCCCGATGAATGTGACGGTATTGAGATTTTCGAGCTGGGGATTGCCATTTTCATCCTCTAAGGCGCTGCTGGTGAAGACAAGCCGCTGCGGCGTAACAATCTCGTCAAAGATGCCCTTCATCGGAGATACTGTGCCATCAGGACCGCGCATGTCGATGCGGATTGAGCCGCCCGGCCGCACATCCAGTTCGCAGACCGGGTTCTTAAACCATTTGGGACCCCACCACTGAGCCATAAGTTTTTGATCGACCCAGGCATTGAACACGCGCTCACGCGGTGCATTGAAAGTGCGATTGATGATGAGATCCCTCTTCGCAAACTTGGTAGCCAGATTATTTTTTGAAGCCATTTTAAGTCTCCTTTCATACGAACAAAGCCGTAACCAATATGCGGGTTTTAAGAGAACAAAATGGACTCTTTAAGATCTTTATTTAATTGTATCAGAATACAGGTGCATGGGAGGGGGGCAGCGGATGAAGAGGGAGCCTCCAATGTGATTTTCACAATATCGGGTCTGCGAGCGGAGGAATATCATTGCAGAAGATGTGATGTACAGGAAGGACTCGCTGCCATATATTTCAAGCAGAATCCTTAACTTCATTCAGAAAATAACAGATCCATAGACCACCTGCTTTAATTTCGATCATGTGAAGCAGCCATCAAATATAGGTTCAAACACGCAGTCAGCACAATTTTCTGAGTTGGTGCGCTTGTCCACGTTTAAGCCGATCCGGCCCTCACCTTGAATAAAGGGCAGGGAGGAAACGCGCATAACGTAAAAGTTAAAAAACCAAAAAGTTACGGAGTCCTGGCGAGGCGGAAGCCCAGGTAGCTGAACCCGACGTCCGGGTCGTCGCCGGCGCGAATGGCCGTCCGAACATTGCCCGGTACGCTGACCCAGCCGCCGCCGCGACGCACACGGGAGGCGCCGCTCTCTGGGCCCCGCGGATTCACTTTCGGGCTTTTCTTGTAGTATGCCTGATCATACCCGTCCT
Source organism: Nitrospirota bacterium (assembly GCA_963826885.1). Lineage (GTDB taxonomy): Bacteria > Nitrospirota > UBA9217 > UBA9217 > UBA9217 > JAJYKN01. The sequence goes on from CAWGYL010000004.1 coordinate 23,920, forward strand.
TTACCCATTCCCACACGTTCCCGCTCATGTCATAGAGCCCGAGGCCATTCGGCTTCTTCTTGCCAACAGGGTGAGTTTTCTTCCCCGAATTGTCCAGGAACCAGGCATAATCCTCAAGCTCGTCAAAATTGCTCGTGCCTGACCACTTCTCTTGCTTGCCGCCGCTCCGCGCAGCGTACTCCCATTCGGCTTCGGTCGGAAGACGGTACTTTTTGCCTGTCTTTTCGCTCAATTTGTTGATGTAATCCTGCGCATCGTCCCAACTCACGTTCTCAACCGGACAGTTATTACCGCAGGATGAAAAAAAAGATGGATTGTTTCCCATGACAGCTTTCCATTGTTCCTGGGTCACCTCGTACTTGCCGATGTAAAAGTCGTTCACACAGACCTCGTGGACTGGCTTTTCGTTATCTCCACCGACCCCGAACGTGTCACCCATCTGGAAGCAGCCGCCTTTTACAACAATCATCGCCGGTTCTGTAAAGGCCTGCTTTGTCTTCTTCGCTGTCGCACATCCTGCGCTAACAAGAGAAGTTGCAAACCAAACTATAAGCAGCAATACACTCAAAATCCTGTAACCATTTTGATTCATTCTCATGATATATCCCCGCAGCTTTCCTGTTTTCAACGGTTCTCCTTGAACCATCTATGACGTGAACGACGCTGTTTTTCTCAGAAATATCCAACCCAATATGTATGTTTCTGGACAAATATATATCTGATTCAAGTCTAAGTCAATGCCGTCGAATGGTTTTGTCGAATGGTTTTGACTCCAACCGGTATTTTATCGATATAATGCTTTCGAATGCGAATTTAGACTTTAAGCGTCTCAAGGAATATCAACTACAACATATTCTGCTCTCATTCGGATTTTAGGACAGGTTTCTTATTCCTGTCTTTGTGATATATTCACGAAAGCTATTTCCCACCACAACTCCAATTACTGTCCCGATAATAGCGCCGGCCACAAAGTCGGAAAACCAATGAATGCTTATGGATACTCCGAATCCGATGTAGAGGGCGTAATAAATTGCAAGGTATCTTACAACCTTATTTTTCGGGTACAGCATGATTAGCGTTACGGCCATAGCAAAGGCAATAGTGGTGTGCGAGGATGGCCAGCCCCAAAATACCCCACCGCGCAGAAATCCAAACCGAAATTCTCGGCTGATATCAATAGTATCCTGTGTGAGCACTCTTAGTGGATGAACTCTTCCTGTAAATGCTTTGTAAAAGGAGGAAATGAGCAAGCCAATGATTGTTGTTTGACCTAAAGCATTGGCTGTACTTATGGACTTCAAATTTTTCCTGACTTTGCCAAAGGTATAGAGAGCGAATGGCACGATAATTGGCAGAAGACTACCAAGTATTACAGCTGGAAAAAGAAGCGAGTGCAGAAGAGAGCTTCTGGAAGATTTAAAATAGAGCCAGTCAAAGCCTGAAGTTACGATGATGTATGTAAGAATAATTGCGAGGAGATGCCAGAGGAGATTATAACCTCGAAAGCATTTCATGATATTCTTTGAAAGACTGTAGAAAAAGGCTGGCATAAAGTCATGACCACCTTAAAGAACGTTAATCTCTTTACTAAATAGTCTTTTCTCTCCTAATCTCATTCCCGAAGTTCTGTTTTGTGTTTTTCCATACTGCACAAGTGAACAATTATCTGATGAAATATTGTTAGTTGCGACGTGCGGAAACGCCACCAGTTCAGATTACACGTTTATTGAAATCATTGCGGAAAAACAATAATAAAATATTTAATGAAATTATTGGTCATTCGTGATCAATCCCAGATTTTATTTGATGAAAAAGGGTTCAATTATTAAGTAGGTCTCACTAAGCACGCACAATGCGTGCATAGTGAGGTGACGTAATACCCATCTGTTTGGGCACGATTGAGTGCTATAGTTAGTTGAAATTTTAAGTAGCGGCTCCTAAAATGGTAACGTTTTGTTTGCCGACAAAAACAGTCACCAAGAAAGGAGCCGTTATGGGAAGAATAGTACAGATTAAAAAGAATGGCAAGTTCAAAAAGGCAGAAGGAGCAGCGATAAAGACGCTGCAGGAGTACGGAGCGCTCAACATCGACGCCAAAGTGGAAGCAATTCAGCAGATGATCCCGTTAGCATTGATGCACGCGCTGGAGACGATTGAAAACGATGTTCGCCGGCTAGCGGGAGAACGGTACGGCAGAGCAGGTCTCCCCGGCCACGATCGGTGGGGCAGCCAGATGGGATCGATCTGCATCCATGATCAAAGGATCCCGATCCGATACCCCCGGGTTCGGGATACTATTAAGAAGAAAGAGGTGCCGATTCCGTCCTACGGACAGCTTCATCAGCCTGCCGATGCAATAGATGATCGGGTACTCAAACGGATCCTGTTTGGGATCAGCTGCAAAAACTACCGGGAATGTGCGGAGCTGATCCCCCAGGCGTTCTCCTTAAGCGCTTCAACGGTCTCCCGGAAGTATATCCGGGCAACGATTGAGAAGCTGCAGGAGCTTCAGGAACGCTCATTGGAGGGATATGATTTCGTCGCACTGGTCATGGATGGCAAGGCGTTTGGTGACGACGAACTCATCATAGCCTTGGGCGTGACCATGGGCGGTGAGAAGATTCCTCTGGGGTTCGTTCAGAGCGGCGCGGAGAACGCCGGGGTCACGAAAGACCTCCTGAACGACCTTATCAGCCGGGGTCTCAAGTACGACAAGGGCCTTTTGTGTATTATTGATGGTTCAAAGGGTTTCAGGAAAGGCATCCAGGACGCCTTTGGCGCTTACGGAGTCGTCCAGCGGTGCCAGTGGCACAAGCGAGAGAACGTCGTAGACTACCTTCGGACCGATCTGCAGCCGGCTTTTCGTGATAAACTGCGCCGGGCATATGCGAAAGAGGGCCATGGAGATGCCAAAGTTGCCCTCCAGGCGATCAAGAAGGAGCTCAAACTTATCAATGAGTCAGCGGTAAGCAGCCTGGAAGAGGGATTTGAAGAAACGCTGACTCTTCATCGTCTGGGTGTTCATAAGGAGCTTCGCAAGAGCCTCTCGACGACGAATGTGATCGAATCTGTCAATTCGCTGATTGGTCAGCGGACAGATAAAGTGGATCGATGGCGTAATAGCAGTCAAAAACAGCGCTGGGTTGCGACAGCCTTACTCGATATTGAACAACGATTGAATCGCATCAGCGGATATCGATATCTTACAGCACTTAGAGATTCACTGTTACGTGAAGTTCATCGAACGTCGGGACAAGGAAATGGGAAAGAGACGTCAGTGGCTTGAAACAACCATTATGGAGTTGCTACTGAATTTCAACTAAGAAAAAGATTGACTCTTTGGGCACGGTCGCTGGGGGATTCTCTATTTTTGCACATGGTGTAGCCGCACACTAAGACATGAAGCTGCACCAACAAAAGGGGTTTTAATGGTCCAAAACATAGCGGGGTGCAGTGTGAATACTCTGTACCCCTTATTTTTGAAATGCGTTATTTAGTGCTAGATGCTGCAGAATTAAGATTCAAGTAAGCCGCTCCGCGGCAGAGAAGCAAAGACCGCTTCCTTCGCCTGTCCCATCTCGCCTGATTTTTTTTGAGTAATTTCCGTGCTACCATATTTCTCCATTGCAGTTCAATCTTATTTCACAAGGAGAATATGGTCATGGAAAACTGGTACGAGAAGTCCATCAATGCTTTGCAACTGAGCGGTATGTCCGAACGAACGCAGGCAAACTACACCCGCGCGGTGCGGCTGCTCACCGAGCATTACGGCAAGACCCCCGATCTCATTACCGAAGAAGAGCTTCAGGAGTACTTCCTCAATCGCAGGAATGTCAGCAAGTGGGCGCCCAACACCATGCGCATCTGCTATGCCGGGATCCGCTTCTTCTTTGAGACCGTACTTCAGCGCGACTGGCACATTCTCAGCATCATCCGGGCTCAGCCAGAACACCGGCTACCCACCGTACTCAGTACCGAAGAGGTGCTCAACATTCTCGCCCGAGTCTCTTCTCGTCGCAACCGCGCCTTCCTCTCCACGGTTTACTCCTGTGGTCTCCGGCTTCAGGAAGCGCGGTACCTAGAAACCGCTGATATCGACAGCAGTCGTATGATGATCCACATACGTAAGGGCAAAGGCGCGAAGGATCGTTACGTTCCACTTCCTCATGCGACGCTTGCCATTTTGCGAAAGCATTGGGATACACACAAAAACCCGAGGCTGATCTTCCCCTCACGGGTCTTACACGGCAAAAAATCGGATAGTCAGATCCCGGTCTCTATCAGCACAGTACAGAGAGCGCTCCGGGACGCGGTACATGCTGCGGGCATCCAGAAACGCGACGTTTCCATCCATACCTTGCGTCACTCGTATGCGACCCATTTGTTAGAAGCCGGTGTCAATCTGCGTGTGATCCAGCGGTATATGGGCCACTCCAGCCTTGAGACCACGATGATCTATCTCCATCTGACGACCAAGGGTCAGGATGATGCCTTCAAGCTCATCGACCAGATCATGGTGGGGTTCTGATCATGGATACGGTCAATGACATCTTCCGCACCTATGCCCCGGAGTACCTGACGCGGTTTGGTGGCGCTATCCCTGGGGAACATCGTAAGGCGATAACCGCGATTATCAACTGCCGCACCCCGGCCTCTGGAACGACCTACTTTCGGTGCGAATCGTGCGGGGAGCGGCACGCGATTCACCGCTCCTGCGGAAATCGCCACTGCCCGACCTGCCAACATCATAAGAGTCAACAGTGGCTCGAAAAACAGCTTGATCGGCGTGTGCCGGGGCACCACTTCATGATTACCTTCACGGTGCCGGAACAAATTCGCCGGTTTATCCGGAGCAACCAGCGGGCGGCTTACGCCGCCCTGTTTTCCGCCTCCTCCGAAGCCATGAAAAAGCTGGTTCTCGACCCTAAGTTCATGGGCGGCGATCTGCCAGGCTTCTTCGGAGTCCTGCACACTTGGGGCAGAACGCTTGAGTATCATCCTCATATCCACTATATCGTCGTAGGCGGAGCGCTCTCGTCTGATGACAAGACCTGGAAGCCCTCAGGAACCGGCTTCTATGTGCCGGTCGAAGCGTTGTCTCCCATCTTTCGAGCGAAGTTCAAAGACGAAATGAAAAAGGCCGGTCTTTTTGATCAAATACCCGACGAAGTATGGCGAATTGACTGGAACGTAAACTCTCAGGCAATTGGTTCAAGCGAGGCAAGCCTCAAGTATCTTGCCCCCTATGTCTTCCGGGTAGCCTTGTCCAACAGCCGTATCGTGAAAGTTGAGAACCGTCAGGTCTTCATTCGGTACAAAAAGACCGGGAGCAATCGCTGGAGGATGCTGGTCCTGGACGTAATGGAGTTTGTGCGCCGATTCCTCCAGCACGTGCTGCCAACGGGGTTCATGAAGGTGCGATATTACGGTTTCCTGAACGCCGCGTGCAAGGTCCCGCTTGAGAACATCAGGACGCTGATTGAGCTGGCTTATGGATTCGAGGTAACAATGTCTGAAATCGAACAGATGCCGCCATTGCCCCGTCCAACCTGTGGAAGCTGCGGCGGCACGCTCAAAGTGCTTTATGTCTCTCTGCCGCATCAGCACCTGGCACGCGCCGGATAGCATTTGACGATTCTGATGTACCATGTGTTTCTGACGTGTGGTCCCGCGGGTATTATCCGCGCGGTCAACGGCCCCGTTCGGCCATGTGCGCGGATTAGGCGTTCACTCCACGATACGCTAATCAAGAGAATCGCACTGGTTTCACGATAAACAGATTAAAACAGTCTATGGCACTCCATAATCTACTCACTTCAGGCTTTCACCGGATATCACCCACCGAAGCATTACCCTATATATAGAGGACATCGGCCATCAGTCTGCCGCTCCGGGCTTCTTGAACTATGGATTGAGCACGACGTAAAGATGTCGTCTCAATCCTTTTTGGTTTTATGAGTTGCAACAAATAGCAACTACAAAAGAAACAGGAACAATTTGTTACCATGCATTACAATCCCTATTCGAACCCTCAGTCCCTCCTGCTCCTCATCTTCGAGAGCAGCCGCAGGATTTCCAGATAGAGCCATATGAGCGTGACCATAAGGCCGAAGGCACCGTACCACTCCATATACCTTGGCGCGCCATTGGCCGCACCCTGCTCGATGAAGTCGAAATCGAGCACCAGGTTCAGCGCCGCGATGACCACAACGAATAGGCTGAAGCCAATGCCGATCAAGCCGTTTTCGTAAATATACGGGATATGGATATTGAAGAACCCGAGGACCATGGTGATGATATAAAACAGCGCGATTCCGCCCGTTGCCGCGACCACGCCGAGCTTGAATTTCTCTGTGGCCCGGATGAGGCCTGATTTGTAGGCTAGGAGCAAGCCGAAAAGCGTGCCAAAGGTGAGCCCCACTGCCTGGATTACGATGCCTGGGTATCGGGCCTCGAAGATCGACGAGATGCCGCCAAGCACTAGGCCTTCGAGCAGGGCATAGACCGGCGCCGTGACCGGCGACCAGGCCTTTTTGAATACCGTGATCAGTGCGACGATAAACCCGCCTATGCCGCCAACAAGCAGCCATGGGGTGACCGCTCGCGGGTCATGGCCGATCAAATAAGCCCGCCACGTCCAGGCTGCGGATAGAGAAAGCAGAACCAGAAGGGCCAGGGACTTGTTCACCGTGCCCTGGATAGTCATGGACTCTGTGGTGAGGGCCGTACTCCCGAAGCGAGTGAAGGTTGCGTTGTTCAATGCGGGGTTTGATGTTCTCATCATGATTGGGATCTCCTGCCGAAATACGGTTTAAAGCACCCCCCCGGGCTGGTTTTAATATAGAATCACCCAACGCGGCTTTAATTGTCTGTCAGCATCATCAAGGCTTCAATCCGTCCTCAATGAGGTGGCAGATAAGTCTTTGAATGAACAGTACAAAGATTCAAGACAGATTACCTGATCTGTGCTCCTTCGACATACTTCCCCACTGTTCAAAAAAGCTGATCTCCGCAAGCGGTTTCCGTGCAGACCCCGGTTTTTCCCTCCGGCAGACAGATACCCAAGTGGAAAGAGCAACACAGCCCTCATTTCCGCGGGGATTTGGTATGGCCAAATGCACGGATAACTGCTAAACGTGCAGTTTGACCTGTGTTGGATTACTCTTCATTTAGTCTAGAGGGTCCGCGTTTGACCACCATCAACATCAACAATCGAACCGTGGCAATAACTGGCAGCAGGCGATGCAAGAAACGCAACAACTCGTGCGATTTCCGCTGGTTCACCGAATCTTACCACCCCAAGCTTTTGAGCCATGCTCTGAGCTGCCTTGTCTATGTTGAAACCTTGCCCAGATGCAAATGCCTTAATCCGAATTTGCAGGCGCTCCGTAGCAATCGAGCCGGGATTGATTGCATTGACTCGTATGCCATCTTGCATGCCTCGGTCAGCTAAGACTTTCGTTAAGTTTAGAAGTGCTGCATTTACCGAACCGCCAATAGCAAAATCTGCACTGCCCGTTCTACCTCCGACACCAACTATGTTTACGATAGAACCACGACTTGCCATTAGGTAAGCCCATGCAGCGCGACAGCAGCGCATAGCTCCAAAAAATTTGAGTGCAAATCCGTCTTGCCATTCAGCTTCGGTTAATTCGAGAAAATCGCCCCGTTTGGTCGCTCCTGCATTGTTGACGAGTACATCAATCCGTCCAAATCGTGCGGCCGCAGCTTCGATCATTTTTTGTGGAGCGTCCGTTTCCCGAAGGTCCGTTGCTACGATAAGCGTTTCAGTCCCACAAGTTTTTGCAACCTCTTCAAGCTGCTCGCGAGAGCGAGCTACCAAAATAAGCCGCGCACCTTCGTCTGCAAGCGTTTCGGCTATGGCTTGGCCGATGCCCCGGCTCGCGCCCGTAACCACAACTACCTTTTCTCTTAATTTCAGATCCATATATCCATCCTCGGGGAAAAAAAGGACGCCAACGCATGCGGGGCAGCCTGTCTAAACCTTAAAAGTAATAGGCTATTCCCAAACGCCATCGAGTCAAGTGTTATGTTCTCCTTTTATTTTGATCGAGTATACCCGGCAATAATAAAGCTATAACGAATACAGGCTGAAGTCTTCCTTGTGTGCCACCGAGTCGGTGCGTTTCGTCCCCTCACGGTCTTGCAATATAAAAGTAATATATGGCAGTGTAAGGTACACGCGTCTCTTTGCCCACCTGCGCTTGGTTACAACCTTCTGCAGGCGCTTTTCCGCCAGCCGTTTTCACACGCTGGATACTTTGCGTCTGACTGAAAACGCCATTTCCCGAAGTTAATTTCGCGCTCAGCAGCAACCATGGAATGGCGTTAGGATCCGGACCATTGTCTCGCGCTCTAACCTCGCCGACCACTTTGCTTCCATCATTTGACTCCCAAGTTGGACCTGCGTAATGCCTTCCGATCCTTTTACCAGCATTATCGAATAGTTCAGCATCCGGTGCTTTGAAGACCCACTCGAACCTCATCGGATCGTCTTGAATGACCTTGCACTCGTAAACCTGGACACCAGTGGCGTGTGTCTCAAGCGACAATACTTGAGTTGCTGGGACATTCAAAGCTTCGGGGACCCCAGGGGTCGGTCCAATATTAGAAGTTGCGCAGCCCGCGAGAAACGCGATGAGTGATAATTGGCTGATTACTGTTACGCATCGTTGTTTCATGGCTACAGTCCCTCCAATGCTAAGGAAATTGATAGTTAAGCTGCCTAACCAGTTTATTGAGTAGCCCCCTAGATAATATCAAATTTTCATGTTATCAGTTTATCAACGAATATGCATACCATTCACCGTATACTAAGAAATATATGCCTGATTCATAGCAATGTCAACATTGTCGAAGGGGAGTGTCAAATGGATTTTTTAAAGGATACGATGATGAATTCAAGAAGCATTCTGCATATCCATACAGTCCAGGTGCATGCTTAGAAGAGGAAGGCCTTCGCACTTCAATTTACGCAGAATATTCTTTACTTCAGCCAAATCAGGATCTCTGCGATGAGCATCTACAATTGTTCAGTGCCAATTTTGTGATAATAGCAAAGAATAGGGTGAATTATGCACTCGAGAGATTGGGTCAAAAAAGATCCAGTTACAGAGCAACGCTTCTGCATGAAGTGACCAGAAAGCAAATGGTCTATGAGCTAAATGAATTGAGCTGGTTTGTTATTACGCTCAACTACCTTCAAATCAGTCTTTCCAGTAAGCCGCGTTGTACGGGAATATCCTGTGGACGCAGACGCGAGGGTCGTGCATATTGCCTTTGTGCGGTTGTCGCTCACAGTTTTTTCTGAAACTGCCTGAACGACGTCCCAAATGCTGACCAATCTTTCCGTAATCAGCATGAAGTAAATCTATGATCGCGCGACCCAAGCCCTTCTCTTCCGATTTGGAATGTGCAGGACCATTCTGTCCGCAGCGTTTAGACGGAGCGGAGCGTCTCATAAGATTCTAAGGCTGTCAGCAGCGAATCATAGTCGGGCGAGCCGTCGTAGCGTGTTCCGTTGATATAAAAGGTCGGCGTGCCGTTAACACCGCTGCGGATGCCGCTCTGCCGATCTTCCTTGATACGTTTTTCCACAACGCCTTGCTTGATATCGTTTCCGAATTTATCGAGATCCAACCCTATCCTTTTAGCCCACGAGGGAATGATATCCGGCTTGAGTAAGGTTTGCTGTTCATAAAGCAGATCGTGCATCTCCCAAAACTTACCCTGGAGCGCCGCGGCTTCCGCCGTTTCGGCCGCGATCAGGGCATAGGGGTGCGCCTGGGTCACGGGAAAATTCCTAAACACAAATCGCAGCTTTTTCCCCAACGTTTTCTGCAAGCGCTTTATGACGGGATAGGCGGCTCCACAGTAAGGGCATTGATAATCGCCATACTCTACTAATGTCAAAGGAGCATCTGCGGGTCCTTCGGCATGGTCACGCGCTGAAACGGGCTGGGTGAGCTTGGCGGAATTTTCCATGATCCCTCCTGACTTAGTTTCGAACGCTCGCTGCTTTTGGCCTTAGGCCATCGATTCGAGCGCTTTCAAAATTCCGTCGGCGCCCGGATTGATGCCTACCGGCGAGACGTAACTCCAACGAATGATGCCCTCGGCATCGATGACAAACAACGCCCGTTCTGATTCGCCGTCTTTCTCCCGATAGACACCGTATTGACGGGCCACTGCGCCTTTGGGTTCAAAATCCGCCAAGAGCGGCATCTGCAATTTGCGGTCTTTGCTGAAAGCGAGATGGCACCAGACGCCATCGACCGAGATGCCGATGATTTGCGCGTCGAACTCGGAGAATTCAGGTTTCAACTCATTATAGAGCGCCAACTGGTCACTGCAAACGGGGCTCCAATCGGCCGGATAGAAGACCAAGACTACGGGCTGTCCACGAAAGTCGGAGAGGGATACTTTCTGATCGGGGGTGGTTGAAAGAGAAAAGTCAGGGGCTTGTACTCCAGGTTTAAGGGCTGTCATCGGATTCTCCTTACTGTTGTGAAGGGCCAGTCCGACTCCTTGGGACGGCCCGTCACAATCGTCGTTTTTTTCGTTTTACTTGTCATTAATGCTTCTGTTTGAATTCAAGCACGTTTCGCCCGCCTACATTTGCATATTTCTTCCTCTGTATGACGGAACTGGTCATTCAAACTCAGAACGTGACTCGCTCTCGTCAAGAGCCTTTCTTCTCGCGACACACATCTCCTCTTTTTGACAAATAATCACGCGAATACTCATAAAGTAACAGCGTTCTGCCCAATTGGAGTATAATTAGGGACGTTGTGCCACGTGCTACTTCAATGCTTTAATATCTTCTGTTTTTCCGCACACTCTGTGTTGTCAAGAAGGGACTCAACGTCCTGATAATTAACCTTTTGAAAACAAACAGAATAGCGTGGGCACGAAGTCTAACTGCCACCCACCCCACGCCTCTCTGTCGAAGGCCTGCATGGCTTCGCGAATATCCGGTCAGGATTTAGATGCCTCCACTTCTCTCACTTGCAGCAACCTCGAGCAGAGCCTCAACTTTTGCATCCAGGTCTCGAGCTACCTTCAGTGCTTCGGAGTTTCCGTATGGAGCAAGAGAACTTGCCATCGTGTCGTAAGAGAGGTGAACTCCGTCTTGACGCTCGTCGACCAGAATGGTCACCGGCGCGTAAGAGCCAGCATCTGGCACGTGCTCAACCATCTGGCTCATGATGAGCGGGTTCCCTAAAACGAGACGCAGACTCTGTGGTGCTTCCGCACCATTTCGCTTGCGCAGGACCTCGCCGAGGTCAAAACGTGTAAACTCCATTAATTCGTACGGTCCAATTGCTGCGTGGACGACCTTTTCTAGTTCGGCGTACGTTTTTGCTGCCGCAACATTCTCTCGAAACGCCTTCATGTCAGGATGGCCCACAGCCACATCAAATACTCCAATCACATCTCTAAATGACTTAGAAGAAGTAACGCTGAATCGCTGCACATTGACTTGCTTAATTGACATGCTCCGCGTCCTTTCGTGTGTGTTGTCAACCCCGGGACGCAACGCCCCTACAATCCCCCTCTGAAGAACAAGCAGAGTCGTTCTGGTAACTAGGCCGCGATCTTCTGCCGGGTCTCTGCCTTTTTCTCTCCGAGAAAGTCCAACAGCTCACGGTTGATTTCTTCGGCATGCGTCCAGTTCAGGCCGTGCGGTCCGCCCTTGACCACCACCAGCCGGCTTCCCTTGACCAACTCAGATGTGCGCTTTCCTGTTGCTGCGAAGGGAAGGATCCGGTCGTCATCGCCGTGAATGACCAGCGTGGGGACATCAATTCGTTTGAGGTCCTCCCGGAAGTCGGTTAACCACGCCTGGACGCAGTCCACCGTACCCTTTGGGGAGGCCCCGGCTGCGATGTTCCAACTAAGCCTAATGACCTCGTCGCTGACCTTCTTGCCTCTAAGGATGTCGACGTTGTAGAAGTTGGAGAGAAAAACCGAGAGGAATGCCGGACGATCTGCGGCTATGGCACTCTTGATCCCGTCGAAGACACTGCCGTCCACACCTTCAGGGTTGTCGGGCGTCTTTAGAAGGAATGGTGGAATCGCAGACATGAAGACAGCCTTGTTTACGCGCTTGGTACCGTAAGTGCCGAGATAGCGAGCTACTTCGCCGCCTCCCATCGAGAAGCCCACCAATGTAGCATCGCGTATATCGAGCTTCTTCATGAGCTTATCCAAGTCCCCTGCGAGAGTATCGTAGTCGTAGCCCGACGTCGGCTTGCTGGAGTTTCCGAATCCTCGACGGTCGTAGGTTATGACCCGGTAACCAGCTTTCAGCAGGATCGGCACCTGTTTCTCCCAGGAGGCACCGCTCAGCGGCCAGCCATGGATCAGCACGACCGGTTTACCTTTACCGTGGTCCTCGTAGTAGAGATCGATGTTGGTCGAGTTCTCTTTTCCGACATTGATGTCATTCATAGGAATTCTCCTTTCTTCTGTACTCTCCACGATGTAGTTGAGTCACATTCTTGCCCGCGAGGACGCCAATATTTTTACTTGAGGCGTCTACACGCGGCCCCGGCGCCACTCATAAAAGCGGCACAAGAAACCTCGAGTGCGCGGAGTCATCCACAGGTCGTGGGTAAAAGCACCATTACGGTATTCATTTCTCGATCGATGAAGCATAATGCACTCAAGGACAAGAAAACTGTTCGATAATTTAAGAAAAGCGCAACTTTACATGAATGTCAATTCGATGAAAGTATTAAACTCGTATTCGGCACGATCTGCAATACTATCATCTCCTAGGGCGATCGGCCGCTGGGATAAAAGAGAGCTGTGCGCCAAGAGCACTGCGTCCCCGGGGAAGGTTAGGATCAAGCCGGTAGCTTAGAGTGTTGCGGTTTTGATTAATCCAGTGGCCTTAGCGAGACGTATTTCATTATATTGCTAATTAATTAAAGCAACTTCTAGGCGTAAATATCGTCAAACTAAGCCACCGGCTTGAGGTTAGGATGGACGGGTTTGACGGTCGGTCAGAAAGGGTCAGAAGGTCAAAAAGGAGTAACAAAAGGTAAAAGCGTTATCTGTGACATTTGTCCACATCCTGGTCCTGCCGGGGAATAGGGACGTGCCTAACCTAACATCCCCATGCATCATGAAGGTGGATTTTACTGGTAGATGCTGTCGAATACGGAAATTGTCAATGACTTTGAGACACCCCGCGACCGAATTTAGTGTACTTTCTCCTCGCTCAGAGCGACCGGTTTGGGTTTATTGATCCAAACCGCGTCTGGTAATGGAGGAGGAACCGGAACTTTCTTCACGAACCTTTCAGGATGTGCCACGTACGCGGTCCGAAGCACCTCGCCTCTGGCCCTCAGCATGTCTTGCGCAAGCCCGTAGTGGACGGATTCCGGCGTAAGCAGCCCGATACCTGAGTGATGATGCTCAGTATTGTACCAGGGGAAAAAGACCTGGCAGAACGTCCGGCTGTCCTCGATGCAGCCGAACCGATCGGGGAAGTCCGGCCGGTACTTGAGTGTTTTGAACTGAGACTCTGAAAAAGGGTTGTCATCGCTCGTATACGGTCTGCTATGGGTCTTGGTGACTCCAAGATCGGCCAGGAGTAAGGCAACCGGCCTGGACCTCATGGACGAGCCTCGGTCCGCATGAATCGTGAGCTGCCCTTTTTCGATATTCTGTTTTGAGCAAGTTTCCATGATGAGCTTTTCCGCTAATGCCGCCGATTCCCTGGGGGCAACCATCCAGCCGACAACGTAGCGGCTGAAGATGTCCAGGATCACGTAGAGGTAAAAATAGGTCCATTTCGCCGGGCCTAAAAGCTTGGTAATGTCCCAGGACCAGACTTGGTTCGGTGCCGTGGCCAGAAGCTCCGGCTTCTGGTACTCGGGGTGGCTGAGCTGATTCCTGCGCTCCTTGACCTCCTGGTTCGCGTCGAGGATGCGGTACATGGTGCTTATGGAGCATTGATATTCTCCTTCATCCAATAGGGTTGCGTAGACCTCTTGGGGCGCCTTGTCCACGAACCGATCAGAATGGAGGACGTCGAGCACGTCTTGCCGTTCGTCTGAAGACAAAGCACGAGGAGGACTTGGACGCTTCCTGGGCTCCATGGGTGGCGCATTTTTCCGCGCCTGCGTCCGGTAGAACCCTGAACGCGGGACATCGAGCGATGCGCATGCTGATTTGATCCCGATATCAGAGGAAAGAGTAAGAGCGGCTTCCATCACTCGTTCTCTTCGTTCTCGGAGGTCGCAACCGGGATCCCCAGAATCGCCGATATTTTTTTTTGAACGTCGATGATTATTTCGGCCTGCCTTAGGCGATTGGTAAGCCGATCATTCTCCTTACGGAGTTTCTCGTTCTCTGCATGGAGAGGATCACGGACTGATTTCTTACGGCCCCGCTTCTTGGGCGCAAGGCCGGATAGTACGCCGCGGTCGCGCTGACCTCGCCAGGTGTTGATATTTGATGCATAGAGTCCTTCGCGGCGCAAGAGCTGGCCAAGGCACCCATACTCATCACAGGCATCGGCAAGCGTCAGAATCCGAAGTTTGTATTCAGCCGTAAAACGTCGCCGCGCGGCTTTAGCCGGAACCTCGGGGTCCGGCAGGACCGAAGCCACACCTTGATGGGAATTGACTTCATGCGGGGTCCCAATCCGGGGAACCTCAGCCGCCCTACGGGCTCCTTCGCTTCCCTGGATTGCTTTGATCTTTGCAGCTATCATAGTATTTCTCCTCCCCGCCCTCTACTCTAATTTACCATAGGGGAGGTGTCTCAGCTATATTGACACAGAGGGATACAGTTAAAACTTTATGTGTTGCTATGATTGGAAACTACAAAAGAAACAGGAATGTAGCGCACCCGGTACCCTGGACACAAGATAATAGTTAAGCGGCGACCATCAATTGATGTTCATTGTATGCCTGCCGCGGACTTTTGAAACCGAGCTTTTCCACAAGCCAGTACTCGTTATATAGATCGATGAAGGCTGCGATTGCTATTCTTAGTTCTTCGATGTTCCTGTACTGGCGACCATTGATAACCTGCTCTTTGAGAGTGCGATTGAACCGCTCTGTAACGCCGTTGGTCTCCGGCTCTGCCACGAACGCGAAGCTCGGCGCAATACCCCAGTACTTGATCTGATTCTGAAAGTGATCCGAAAGATACTGGGTACCGTTGTCCATTCGGAGCGCCAACCCTCGAGCAACATCGGCGTCAACCGAATCAAACCGCGTCATCAGAGCCATCGACAGTGGCTGGAGCGCTGCAAAGCGGTCGCCGGTCTTGGCCAGATGCCATCCTAGGCACTCGGCGTTCCAGTGTTCTACGGTGGTAAAGAGCCAGCACCAACCATCATCCAGGGTAAAAATCTTAGTCCCGTCTGTACCCCACAGGATATTGGGAGCTGCGGTTATGATCTTTCCCTTGTGTTCTATGGGCTGTCCTTGGACAACCCGATGCGGAGAGAGCAGATGATGCTCACGCATGACGCGTAAGACCCGTTTGCGGCCGATCCTGATCCCGCGGCCGAATCGCAGGCGAGCCCAAACCTTGCGATGCCCTTCTCCGACAAACGGCGATGCCGCCAAGTCGGAGCGGATTAATTCAAGCAGCTCATTATCACTTAGCGCGGTCTTCGGTCCGCGTTTCCATGCTACCGAGGGGCTTGTACTTCGCACCTTACTCCCGTAAAAAGAGGAGCGGGGCTCTTCCCAGGCATGACAGACACGCTGGACGCCATAGAGCTTGCCGGTAGTCATAGAGATCGCAGCGCTCATTTCTTCGATCTCTCGGGTGCCAAAGGGCGAGCTTTCCTCACTTTGTACCGGAGGAGCTCGTTCTCCATGGTGATCTCGCCGATACGGCGCATGGCAGCATCCAGTTCCGCTGCCAAAGGATCACTCTCGCGGGCTTTGAGTGCGGCTTCTATTCCCTGGAGGGCTTTTCGATGCCACTTCTCCAGGCGATATGCCTCGATGCCCAACTCTCGGGAGAGAGCATCAATCGGCTCGCCGCGCATCATCCGGAGAACGACTTCCTTCTTGCGGTTGACGCTCCAGCGAACAACTTCGGGTGAAGCAGACGGCTTAACATCTTTTTCCATTTAACGGCCTCCTTGGACATATGTTTTACCATAAAATCGTGTCCAAGAAAACTGGGGCCGCTATAAAAGAAACAGGAAGAACCTGCCAGCAGGCTTCAATCAATTTCAAAATAGTAAACGAAATGCCAGCACAGTGAGTCTGCGTAATTCGCTTCATTCGGCATGATCGCTAAAAACATCGCTTTTACCCTCCGATAATCGCCTGTGAAATACCAGGGTAATGACAAGCCCAACAATGCAACCCGCAACAACGGACAGCACACGCTCCAGGGAGTTGCCCCACAAGTGAGCATCGGCTGGGGTCAGCGTAATGATGGTTACCGCGGCCAGCGCTGTGCGACTGGCGTTCATGAGTTGAACCTATAACAAGCCGTGATCGCGAGGCAATATGCCAAAGAGATGGTGACGATATTCGGAAGCCCTCCCAGCAGGCACAGCAAAGTAGAAGCTCCCCCGACCAAATTGGCTGCGATGCGCGTAAAAGCAAGTGGCAGAGCTTCCTTGGCGTCGGGCGACAACACCAAGACTGCGGAAATCAGACACCAACCGATATAGGGGTAGTGAAAGAGGTACGAAAAGAAATAGATCATGCCCACCGCGGAGATGCACTTCGTCATGTAGAACAGTAGATTTTTATGGGTATTGTTCATGCGTGCTCCGCAGGGAAATCGTCCAACAAATAATTGAGCAGTTAACGGCTCAACGCGCTAAAAAAGCGTGCAGTCAACAATTTATGGATTGTGTAAACCTTTTTTGTCGTAGTTTTTTTTGTCTTGTTTGCACATCATTTGTATCACCCACTTGCCCGATTGTGCAGACGGAGGGATCCCACCTCCAGGGAAAAGCCACTGTCCACACATATAAAAATTTTTGAGCCCTGGCAACATCATATTAAGGCGTTTAGTGATATTTTTGCTCGTTGGCATGAAGCCTTCATAAGCACCTTTCCAAACTCCGGTATGTCGCACATCTGTTTTGGGAGTGGCAATGTCGAACACCTCAATGTGCGCTGTTATTCCAGGCAGATGTTTTTCCATAATGGTGAAAGAATCTTGCTCGATTTGCTTCTTTTCTGCCCTGTACGCGTCACCCTCCAAATCCTTCCAAAGTTCCCATGGACTTCTAAAACGCAAAATGATGACCGTCTTTCCCGCTGGCGCCATAGTTGGGTCAAAGCAATAATTCATTATTGTATAATCCGAATCCAATTGTGTTCCGCCGATTTTCAGGCCTTTTGCAAGGTAGGTCTGAACCGGATACAAAGTATGCACTTCTTTATCAATACCAAAGGAAACTTGTACAAGTGGCGTAAATAGCGGCCAGCTGGCATATGCATCTTCTATCTGATCAGACAGATAGCTACTCTCAAGCATTTCAAAGAGCGTCGCATGACCATCGGCAGCACTAACGACATAATCAGCTTTAATTACTGTTCCGTCAGCAAGGACAACACCGGAAGCCGTATCATTCTTAATAATAATGTTTTTTACTTTTCTACCAAGAGTCAGCATGCCTCCAATGGATGAGTACTTCTTAGCCATTCTTTCAGCCAATGGAAGCGAACCGCCAATAAGGTACCCTGCATTTTTATGGTAAAACCAACCAAACATCATCAAGAAAACCAGGGCTGAAAAATCCCGTTCTGCATATAAATTGCTTAAGAAGAATGAGAGACGCTGGTTCTTGATGTTCAATTTTTGAAAATAGTCACGACAACTTATATTTCTGTACTTCATCATTAACATGAATGTTCGCGGCATTTTGCAAAAGGAGCAAGTGTAGTCCAGGATGCCTCTCAACGCTGGCGGGGAGCTGAACGGCTCTAATAGCGACACTTTTCTCATGTCAGCGCACATTTTTTTTATAATTGCGGTATCTTCAGGTGCGATATCGATAAGGTAATTTTCCCATCGGTCAATGTCTGTGTAAATGATAAAACTATTACCCTGTTCATCGAATATTTTTGTATGCACCTCATGATTAATGATCTTTACACTATCCGTAATGACGTTCGTTTCCCTCCAGACGTCATTGAACGGACCTTTTGCGGTTCCAACCAACCAGTGCAGGCAGTAGTCGAAACGGTATCCTTTTCTATCCCACGCCGTGCATTGGCCGCCAGGCAAGGTGTGCATCTCGATAACTTCGGTATCATAGCCGTTCATTTGGCCATATATCCCGGCAGAAAGTCCAGCGACACCTCCGCCGATTATGACAACTTTTTTACTCATACATGTCTCCTGAGTTATTCGACACTTGCCATTGATTAAACGGGTTCGACCATTCCCGCAAATCCGCATATGAGCGACACATTATGTAAGGTAAGATGCGAAAACATACATTTTCAAAGAGACGTTACTGCTATAAACTTCAGCTTACTATAAGGAGGTGGACAAGAAACATGGCAACTTCTTATCTGTTAAAGTTTATTTAGCGGAATAAATCTTTTAACGGAAAGGAGAAATTGCCATGCTTAATAATGATTATAGCAAGCAGTATGAAAGGCGTCAAAGGATAAAGAAGACGACGTTGGTCACGGGGATAGACATGGGTGCCGATTTTAATGCGGTCGGGTTCATGAATAAGGACGAGAACGTCCTGGGCCGGCTTCCAACGATGGATAACTCACGGGAAGGGTTCAATAAATTCGTGCGAACAACAGAAGAGCTAAAACCTTTCCAAAAAAAGCTCAAATATTTTGGGTAATCGCTCATAAAAAATCTATTCATAATTGATTTTTTCAAATCTGGCTCGATGTACTCCAGGCGCATCAACATCAGGCCGTGTAGAACTCGACAGCGCACGTTAGATCATCTGTTGAGCATTCTTTTTCGTTTGTAACAACACTATCTCTATCCGCCTTGCTGCTTACCGAATAAGCAGAATACTTCATAGGCGAAACTCTGATCGATAACTTCAACATTATCAAAATCCAGGATCACCACTTTGAATCAGTCGACACTCATCATCAACACTCTGCCTGCGAACGCGACATATGAGCTCATCGTCTTTGTACTGCGCGAGTTTAACAGGAGCGACGTCTAGGTGAAACTATACGCATCAGCAGTTGTGAATGTGTTATATACCTTTTAAAAGTTCTCCACGTGATATGCTTCAACGTCATGCGCATACTGATTATCTCGGTTCCGGACAATGTATATGAGGTCAAACGTGATAGACGCAATCAAAATGTCCCCGTTCCGTAGCTGCACTTGACTAGTGAGGACTCCGGTGCTATCTATAAATAAAGTAGGATATATGTGGTCCTGTTTAATAAGTGAGATCGCTCAGAGGGTGCAGGTTTCGGACTGTTGAGCTAAAGGGTGAGTTCTATGGACATGAAAGTATTCTGTAACGCTATGAGTACCGAGCTCGCGGGCTGGAAGGCCAAGATGTATGACATCATTAGCCATGTTGAGACCCTTCCCGCCCTCGACCGGCAGTACTTCTCTCCGGATGTAAACGCTCTGCGCGCATCGATCAGCGAAATTGAGGATAGTATCAGGAACATGAAAGTGGAATGCCCGGTGGACTTCAGTGTCCATGCCACAGGTACACCTGGCCGGTGATGAATGAGCTCGTCCCGAAATACCCAGGTTTGCTGAGATTGGGAAGGGAGAAAGGGCCGGGATAATAAAAAATGCGGGTGCGTTCTTTGCAGTGGAATCATCACCGGTATCGTGTACGTGAAGGGATGCACCTACGAAGGAAAACATGGGTGCCTCGGGAAATTAAGCTCAATTCCGTTTATATTTATAATTGATTTGAACTGGGGTGGTCGGTCTGCTCCTTAATCTGCCGTTAGAAGAAACAAGGTTGGATAAATTCATTCATCCTTCGTCCCCGACGGAGAAAGGCAAGATTACTCCCTTTACCCTCTGGTGGCCAAAGCGCAAGCGAAGACAGCACTATCCCTTGCCAACGAAGAATATTCGATAATGGCCAACGCATTGCGGAAATAGCACAAATACCTTTTTATTGGGATTTACAGAAGATGTGTATTGGGGGGGAGATCTCAGGCGGAATCTTTCAGATTTTGTTCTATAACCTCGTGAACATGTTCGATGGTGGGTACTGCATCTCCGATGTGTTTTTGTGCCATGTGTTCGTATACCGTAGCCTCGTTTAACAAGGCCTTCATCTTTTTGACGGCTTTTTCTCTTGTCCTTGCCCGAGCCGTTATCTCGTCGCCGCAACTACACGTCATGCTGTACCTCATTGCTATCACCCCCTCTACCCATAATAGCATTATTCCTGAAGGTATGTTTAAATTTACTACTACTCAGCAGCGAGGTCAATAGCGCGGACGTGCACTTAGTGCCAAAAAGCAACGTTTCCCGCAAATTCCTGCTACAAAAGAAGCTGATACAAACGAATAAGATCGATTTTACTGCAAGTTTTTCGGAGAAGAAGCTTATAATGGAATCATATCAATGACAGAGCTTAGTATTGATGGTTAGAGTATTAAATTAAGGCTGTACAATTGACTAAAAACTCCAAACGGGATTCTTCATTTTGTTGGCCATTCTGGCCCCCCAAGCTGCATTTACAAGTGTGTCATTCCCTAATAAAAAAGATTGCAAAAAACCAGTTAAAACTTGTAACGTCCGTGTGGGTGATCACAAATGGCCAACAGATATAAAATATGCCGTCGGAAAAAATTAAAATAATACATTTGAATTTTTTGACCACACGGAGTCAGCCTGGGGATGGAAAAGATGATGTGACGGTGCGGGACGGTGAGACCAACCTCTTCCAGTAACAGTTCACCGAATTCGATCACCCATTTCTGGTGGCACGATGGACAGAGGCGCCAACGCTTGCATAAGGTGACCAGGTACTCATCATGGCCGCATTTCTCGCATCGAACGCGGACGACGCCGTTGTGCAGGATGCCGCAGTAAATAGGTAAAGATCTTTACGGTTGGATAAGACAGACTCCATTCACCTTCATGCGCATCTGGTTGTCGCCTATCTTCGTTTCGCTGTCCTTATGGTACGTCAAGTTCCTTCGATCTATCGTCCACCAGTTCGTTTCCTCCATAATATTCGGGGGGGCACCTAACCCGTAAGTGCGGATGTCGTAGAACGAGATCGTTGCGGGAGTGATGCTTATGAAGCTTATGGTCTCTTTAATGGCTGGGTCGTCATCGGTCTCCCCCCTCACGGTGCCCTTTTCGAAGGATATGTACCACGCCTGCGCGTTCCCTCCGGCCGTGCAGACTAGCTTCTGCTCGGTCAGCTTACTGGCAGCAGCGCCACGGACGTTCGAATCCTTGTCCTCCACCGCGATCTTCGCCAGCAATGACCGGTCAGTCAGCTTCCCTACGGCAGCGCTACGGACGTCCGCATCCTTGTCCTCCACCGCGATCTTTGCCAGCAATGACTGGTCGAGGTCGGTCAGCTTCCCCACCGCAGCGTTACGAACGATCGCATCCTTGTCCTCCAGCGCGATCTTCGCCAGCAATGCCTGGTCGGCCAGTCTCCCTACGGCAGCGCTACGGACGTCCGCATCCTTGACTTCCACTGCGATCTTCGCCAGCAATACCTGGTCGGTCAGATTCCCTACGGCAGCGCCACGGACATCCGCATCCTTGCCTTCTAGGGCGATCTGTGCCAGCAATGCCTGGTCGGTCAGCTTCCTCACGGCAGCACTACGGACGTTGGCATCCTTGCCTTCCAGGGCGATCTTCGCGAGCAATGCCTGGTCGGTCAGCTTCGCCACGGCAGTGCTACGGACGTCTGCATCCTTGCCTTCCAGGGCGATCTTCGCCAGCAATGCCTGGTCGGTTAGCTTCCTCCCGGCAGCGCTACGGACGTCCGCATCCTTGCCTTCCAGTGCGATCTGTGCCAGCAATGCTTGATCGGTCAGCATCCCCGCGGCAGCTCGACAGACGTTCGCATCCCTGTCCTCTGCCGCGATCTTCGCGAGCAAAACCTGGTCGGTCAGTTCCCCTACGGCAGCGCCACGGACGTTCGCATCCTTGTCCTCCACCGCGATCTTCGCGAGCAAAACCTGGTCGGTCAGCTTCCCTACGGAAACGCTACGGACGTCCGCATCCTTGTCCTCCACAGCGATCCTTGCCAGCAATGACTGGTCGGAGTCGGTCAGCTTCCTCACGGCAGCTCTACGGACGTCCGCATACTTGCCTTCCAGAGCGATCTGTGCAAGCAATGCCTGGTCGGTTACCTGTGCAAGAGCCTGCGCCCTGACTCTGGGATTGGAGCTTTCGAGACTGGCACAGCCCACCAACATCACTATTAGCCCCGCCAGTATTGCCATCTTAAAACTGTACCATTTCATGATTTCCACTCCTGTAATGCGGAGGCTTGGAAAATACACTTCATCTGCACGTTATTGATTGTTCTCCATAGATTAATACCCTGCGGCTTCTTACATGACATCCTCTTTTTCATTTCCCTTTCTTAGCCGCTGCCTTTGATGATCTTATTGGCTTCTCATTTTTAGTACCCTTCTCATGCCGGGCCAACACGATTCTCTCCGCCTCAAGCCAATTTTCCACGTCTCGTCCATGAACCCTTCCACTCTTTTCATAGAGATCATGTGCAACTTTTGCAATTTCATCATATATGTTCTTCTCCATCTTGTTCTCTCCTCCTTAAGATAGGTGTAGTAAGAATTACTAGCTATTAAGTCATACCTGAAATTCTGAAATGTTCACATATCCAGGTCTTAATGTGCACCCTCTGACTGTCTGGCGGTAGTCACAGATTCAAGAAGAAAAGCTTATTGCAAACTTCAACCGGTAGCTCATGCGTAAATCATTC
Source organism: Nitrospirota bacterium (assembly GCA_963826885.1). Classification (GTDB taxonomy): domain Bacteria; phylum Nitrospirota; class UBA9217; order UBA9217; family UBA9217; genus JAJYKN01. The sequence goes on from CAWGYL010000004.1 coordinate 46,838, forward strand.
AAACAGAGCTTCTCTGTTTTTGCAGCTTTACCGTGAAGTCATTCAGAATATCACCATAACATACATGATATTCAAAGGTGGCGCACTAGAATCTGGATGCATTGCCTTTTAGCATCTGCAGTCACTCCGTAGTCTCACCAACGAGGCTAAGGCAGATTCCTAACCATCTCGGCAAACTCTTTCTTTGTGAATCCCTTTAGCGTCGTTGTTCTTACGTTCCCCGTAGATCCCAATTTCAGCAGGAAAGACGCACCGGCTTCATCAGTGAGTCCCTCGACGATGGCAATGTAGTCATACTCACCCAACGTGAAGTAGAAGCCCGTCATCTTGCCCCCTATTACTTCAATGGCCTTGGCAGCTGCTTCAATTCGCTGAGCTGCGTTCTTGACATCCTTGATTCCCTGATCCGTCATCTTTATCAAAACAATATGCGTTGGCATAACTCTACCCTCCCTTCAGACCTGCCACGTCCTAGTGCGCCATCTATATTCTCACTACGGGATCACCAAAATATGTTAAATGTAAAGTTTTTCAAAGGTGGATTCGCAATCGTATTAAAAGTCCATATGGCTATAGAATGATCAAGAATGCAGAAGAAGTCAAGAAGAGGGATGGGGTATTTTCGGGGGAGACCTTAAGTATTATAAAATCGGGGGGGGGGGGGTCGGACCAAGCTATGACGCTGACATTCATATCATAACCATCAAATAATAGAAGCTTTAGTATGGCCGGTGCCGGTCCTTCGCTATCGCGCCACCTTGGAGGGTGGTTCACGGACATCGACGGCACAGTCCGGGTCCGCATTCCCCTCAGGGACCCGCACAGGGTCACGATCCGCATCAGGCATGGAGATATCCGCGTCTTTTATGAGACCCGTAGTGCCACCCGTAGGGGGCGCCGAAGCTGGATCTGTAAACTAGAGAGGGCAGCATTTTTCTGCCGCAGCAATAAGAAGGGCAATCAGTCTTAAAATTCAATGCGCCTGAATTAAATACGCACTGCCTGCCGGAACATCAACAGTCGCTGTCGAACCTGAGACCGGGAAGGATTTATTAGATCTGCAATCATGAATTCGAGATGAAGTCTGCAATTCCTAAATGATGCAACTGATGCGAACTACAGGGTCATGCATGCACCCTGGCCGGTCAACTCCGATATGCAAACAACAGTTATTTTCCGTGAATGGAAAGGAACTGCTCTCTCTTTTTCTTGTCCCAACGAGCGCAGAAGGCCGGCTTACCCTTCATTACCAGCTCCATACAGAGGTTACAAGTCGGCAGGCATTTGACTATCGGCTTGTCGATTTTGCCGGCTGCCTTTTTGGGCCACAAGGGGTCTGCAAAGAGTACCCTTGCAAGGCCGATAAGGTCGGCGGTGCCTTCTTGAAGGATTTTTTCGGCAGCCTCAGGTGTTTGGATGCGTCCTGCGGCGATCACAGGCAGTCCAGGTACCGCCTCCTTTATTCTTCCGGCAAAATGGGCCATATACACCTCTTCTTTCTCTTTTTCCTTGTACGCAGGAAGAAAGAATGAATCGTAAGTTCCTGCCATTACGGAGAGGTAAGCAACACCTTTTTTTGCAAGTTCCTTTGCATAGAGTGTCGTCTGGTCAGCGTGCAGTCCGTCAGGCAACCATTCATCAGCGAGGAAACGGTACCCTACCGGATAATTGCCCACGCATTTCATCACTGCTTCGACTACTCTTAGTGGAAACTTCATTCTGTTTTCGAGCGGACCGCCGTAATCGTCCTTTCTCAAGTTCGTGCGCTGGGAAAGGAACTGGACGAGAAGGTACCCCGTGCCTCCGTGGAGCTCGACTCCGTCAAACCCTGCCTCTTTAACCCGTGCTGCGGCGTCCGCATAAGACTTGATGATCGTCTCTATTTCTTCCCTGTTCATTTCTTTCGGCACTGCCTCGCCGGTTTTTACAGGCGAGGGCGCGAGCCTCTGCTGTGCAGCATAGGCGTACCTGCCTGCGTGATTGAGCTGGCAAATGGCGATCGCACCTTCTTGGTGAATAGCCGTTGCGATTTTTGCAAGTTCGGCGATCGAGCGGTCGTCGTCGGACCGCAGGGTGAAGGGCGACCCCATCCCCGAGGGATCAATAGCAACGTTTTCCGTCACGATCATCGCCGCACCTGACGCAGCCATCTCCCGGTAATAGTCGATGACCAACTCGTTCGTCGTTCCGTCAGAATTTGCGTAGGACAGAAAGAGCGGCGCCATCGTGATACGGTTTTTCAGGGCAAGTCCTTTAAGCTGGAACGGGGAAAAGAGAAGAGATTGTTTCATACGAAAGGCTCCTCTTTGTGGTTACATTCCGTAGAGCAAGAATGTTTATGCATTTATCAACAATTGACGTCTGTTATTTTCTCTTTTTTTTTACCAATGAACGATACGATCAAATTGTTTTTTTGAGCAGAGTTTTACTGTTTTCATTTTGCTATTCCTTCTCATCATGCACTTTACTTTACCATGAAACATAAAGCGTATCAAGGGGCGCTCGTCCCGAAAGAGTAGTCTCAAGCCTATTGGTTGTAGTGCAGAGGGTCATTGCTAGACTGATTTGTTTTGATCACTATGACAATACCATTTCACGGAAGAAAGTTAAGGAAATGAAGAAAATAATGTATGAAGGCTAAGAAAATGCTGGAGGCGGTCATTTTCTCAGTTTTTGTACCATCTGATAAAAATCACATTTTACGCAATCCTCGTATTTTTGTGCAAAGGTACCCTGTACTTTGCCTTCGCAGAACGTGCCTGCCACTGCCCAGCAGTTCCTTCCGAAATTCGAGTATGCAGGACATTTCGAAGTTGCATCTTTATCCCTTCCGCATTTCATGTATTCCCAGCATTTTATTTCATGTGATTCCTCATCGCTCTGCTGGGGGAAATACAGGCTGAAAGTGGAGCCTTTCCTTTTGGCGCTCTCCGCCTTTGTAAAGCCGCCATGTTCTTCCATGATCTTTCTCGTTATGGACAGACCAAGGCCAGTACCGTGACCTATCATCTTTGTGGTAAAGAAAGGATCAAATATCAGAGACATTTTATCTTCTCCGATCCCCTCCCCCGTGTCGGCTACCCGCAAGAAAACGTATCGTACGCCGTGGAGGTAATCATTCCCTGCGGTTATCCTCAGGACGCCGCCGCGGGGCATCGCATCGAGCGCATTGGCTATGATGTTGATTAGCGCCTGCCTGACCTGGTCCCTATCCATCATAATGGGCGGAAGGTTTTTTTCTATCGCTAGTTCTACAGTCACGGATTGTTCGCTGCATGTATGCTCAAACATGTTGACCACATCAACCACAAAGTCTTCAACACGGTGTTTTTCAAGATGGTATCGCACATCACGGGAGAACGTCAGCACATCCCTCAATATTTTCTCAAGCCTGGCGACTTCCGCGACGATGACTTCTGCACGTTCTTTTTCTTTTTCGCCTATGGCGCTTTTATAGAGTATGCGTGCAAACCCGCCTATTGCGGTAAGAGGGTTTCGTATTTCGTGCGCCACGTCTGCAGTAAGCCTACCCAGCGCAGCCAACTTCTCTGCCTCAATCAATTTGTCCTGGGATTTCTTCAGCTCATCGCTCTTTTTTGCTATCTCACGTTCGAGGCTTTCTGTCCAATTATTCAACCGCTCCCTCGCCGTTTTGAGCTCTTGTGTCATTTCATTGAAAGACCCGACGAGCTGACCTACTTCATCCTGTGAAACCGCCGTTACGGTGCGGCCGAAGTACCCCTGTAAAACATATCCCATGGCCTTCGAAAGGGTCGACACGGGTTTCAGCACAAATTTTCTGAGAACCACGTAGAGGATGGTGGAGATGACGCTCATTAATACAACGGCGTAAACTGTTGTGTTCACCATTTGCTCTTGTATTTTTTTATCGACGGATGCAAGAGAAAAATCTGACTCAAGAATGCCGAGTATCCGCTTGGTAGGGGCATGAACATGGCAGGCAGCCTGCGAGCAGGAAGGTTCATTGTAGATCGGATCAATGAAGGTCAGTACATTATATCCGTCCGCTCCCCGGTAGGTTGCCCATTGGCCCGTGCCAGCCAGATTGCCGGAAGGTTTATTGTTGCCGACATGACACCCCTTACATACTTGGGAAGTCCTGTCGATCTGTCGCCCAATTTCCGCCTCCGTTGAAGAGTAATAAATCCTCCCCGTACTGTCGAACAGCTTTATCCCTTTGATATCCGTCGCCGATTTGAGATCGTCTATGGTCCGCTGTATCGCCTCTCTGTTGAATGTGAGCATATCGTATCGTATGCTTTTTTTAATGAGATCGGAGTACTCGGTGGCGTCCTTCACGGCTTCGTGGATAAGATTTCTCCTGCCCGTATGGATCAACGTGTACCACGATATGCCTGCGCCGACTATTATGAGCGACATGAGGGCAATAATAAGTTTCGCCGCGAGGGATTTAGATATTAAGGTGAGGAGATTCGTCATAGTACGATTTTGTTCGTTTACTTTTTTTGATATTACCCCAATTCTCCTTTAAAGTCATCAGCAATCGCTCTCGTCCTCACTTCATTGGTAGCTACAACGCTATGGAGAATTTTTTTATCGTAGAAAAAACATAAGTTTTCTGGCTTCATCACATCAAGAGCATCGAGAAAGTGAAGAAGAAGCGAAAAACTTGAGGATGAAAAAAGGCACGGACAAAAATTAGCCGCTTAAGCCCCGATTCTTTCGACCGTCACTTCCTTGCTCTAGCCGTAGTCTCTCCTGTCCGCAGTAACACCGGTAAACCCAAGTGCCGGGGCGGTCGGAAAGGATCCTTGTGAAGCATATTTGACAATTGCCGCTATGCCGTAGCCTTTGTTTTCCTGAAAGCCATCTTATAAATCCACACATTGACGATGATAAGAACGATGGTCGATACGAAGATAACCGTGGGCGAGACGTCAACATAAACAAGCTGTCCTGCGTAGTGGGCTATGAACGAGCCCGGATAAACCTGTGCCGTGCCCCGTTTTTCTCTGAGCCAGACCTCAAGGTACGTAAGAGGGCAGTACCAGCCAAATATCTGGCTGGTAACGGCGAAGACACACCCCGCCCCCTGGACCAGCATCGCCACAACGTTTTTTCTGCCCCAGTACGCACCGCCAATAAGAAAAAGTATCCAGAGAAGATGAACAAGGACGACGATGTCTGCAATAACTCGGTAAAGCGTAAAATATTCTCCCTTCTGATATCATCACCCCCGCGTCTTTTCCCCGACGAGAAACGTGTTGAGACGAGGGGGGATCTTCTGTGAATATACCAACAATCATTTTTGTTTATATTATTGTGTCCCGCAGAAGTAATGCAACGACCATCGCCGCTTTATCACGTGTTTAGGGGCTTTTCATAGTGACCGTTCGTTGCATTACTTATGTTGCTCTCTATAGTTTATCACGAGAAAGCTTCGAGTCTTCATTTCTATAAATCTATCGAGGTCTGTTGATGCAAGAAAGGATCGGCAAAGCGCAAATTGTCGTGCCAATGCTGGTACATAAATAAGTGCAATAAAAAACAATGTACAATAATTTTTTTTCTGCTACAGAGCGTCTCGATCATGGGAGAAGTGACGAACCGGTTGTACTTTCTTAAGCTATTGGAGCTGCATCTCTTAGAAACATATCAGGTTATCTTCTCTATTTGTGGGAAAACCCTTAAAATATCCTATAGCTGACATCCCGATCAACATCGTTGACATCGCCAAGCATTCGGCATATATTCGTGGCATACTATAACAATAGTAATCAACACCGACGAAAAAGACTGCTTAACGGTTCACCATTTTGCGGCGCTCAGTAGAGTGTCTCCTCAACATATGGCTGGCATACAAGAACGAACAAGGAGGGATTGGCAAGTCTCTATGGAAAGGACTTTTCGGGGGGCTAATCAGCTCCGGAGCCTCAGAACAGGCATGATGGCTTGCCCCCAGAGAGCACGCGACTCGAAGTTTCGCGGTCTGATGCTGTTTCCGCATTATCGCGTCATGCAGAAAAACCGGGCAACCGAAGTCTTCACCCTCGAATGTCTATTACATATTGCAAGCGAAGAGCTTTTCCGTACCTCAAAGTGTGAGTCAGGCGGCTGTTTTCAACTTCTGCAGCCAGTGTGGAGCAAAGGTTGACCCTGGTACTGGTACGGAATTTTGCAGTGAATGCGGCCGTTCATCGAAATGAAAGGGGTTAAAATGGCGGATTTCTTTGGCAAGGTAATGGGCAGTATTAATAAGGGCGTAGACGCTGTAAGCTCAAAAGGCAAAGAATTAATAGAAACAGCAAAGCTGAGAGCAAAGATTAGAGATGTAGAATCCACCATACAGAATCGCTTTAATGCGCTTGGCAAGAAAGTCTTTGAGATGATCAACAAAGAGATATTAACTGAGGATAACTTAAAAGCCGATTGCGGAGAGATCACAGCTCTTTATAAGAAAATTACTGAGCTTGAAGAGGCTATCAAGCAAGTCGAACTTGAGGCTTTAAAAATGAGGCGTGGCACAGATGCAATCATGTGCAAGAAGTGCGAAGCGCCAAATAAGGCTGGTGACAAATTCTGTAGTGCCTGTGGTTCGGCTCTTGCAGTGGAAGTGAAATCGGAGGGCAATAATTGCCCTGCTTGCGGAGTATCAATTAAGGAAGGATCGAAGGTTTGTGAGAGATGCGGAGGGAAAATAGTATAATAATTGAAAACCCTGAAAGGATATATATCTATATTCTGTCCAGTATGCGGTAAAGAGGTTGGCACGGGAAGAGGTTTTTGTCCTGATTGTGGAATGAGGGGTTCATCAGCATCGTTGGCTATCAGAAGCTACGGCAATTAGAATTTTGCCCTTGTCGGTAGTGCCATACTGGTGGTTTCTTTTTTCACGTCGTGGATTGACTTGGGATTTGGTTCAGTGGCCGAGTTCAAACTTATGGATGAGGCTTCCGGCACTGACGAACGTCTTGCAATAATAGCATGGCTTGTGCCAATTTGGGGGGGGATAACCGGATATTTCACGTATGCAAAGAATGTGAACACTGTGAGAGCTGCGATGGTATGCGATGGTATATGGTATGCTGTCTTCCCCATCTTCTCACTATTGGCACGGTTTAAGTACATGTGGTATTTTTTGCCATAGTCACAATATTGACAGAGCAGATCAGTTATCAACACAGATGACTCTATATTTTAAGTTGTCATAGTATGTGTTTATGACAAATGGTACATCTGTATGGCTCAGCGTAAGTACCACAATGTCATTAAACTTTACCTCAACCCGATACCTAGGAAACTTACCCTTGTCCCTGCACATCTCAGTATACACGCGCTTTATCAGAACTTTAACCTTATTTCCATTTATAAAACCTTCCAGCGTTCCACCCTTCTCATTAAAAGGACTGGAAACATAAGTTTCTAACTTCTCTCCGTAGACTCCACATGTCGTGCTATCCCGCTGCTCTTCAATGGGAATTGCTTCGTATTCCCGAAGAGAGAAAAAGAACATGACGATAGCACCTATGTAGAATACTATTCTGCTTTTCATTGATATAAGGTCCTGGTGTCAAAGTCCTTCTGTTATGATACGTCCATTGCTTCTTTCTGAGGACACCACCTTTGTAGAGCGCCTTGAGATGCGCATCTTCGAACGAGCGGTTGCTGCTTGCCTGATGAGTAACCTCCGGCTCCGATGCATTGAAGAAAAAACTTGCCGGTGAAATCATAGGTGTCGCGGTATCAGCGATGTCGACGATACCAACCACGTAGTCAGGAATCACGAACGCATAGACTCCTTCCAAACCACGAACAAACTGCTGATTCTTTTTTTCAGATCGGTACAAGCCGAATATTCTACTACTTTTATATCAGCAAGTAGCGTGCCAGCGAGCTTATGAAGCTAAAGCTTTTTATTATCAATATCTTATATAATCGGATAGTTAGGAGACAATATAGGAGTTGGTGATAACACCAACTCCAGTAGTAATATTGGCATATATTTCAGCTAACAAACATTGAATAATGAAACCAACAGACTCAGTTAATGTTTTTACCAGTACCTCCCCTACAACTGTTTAAGCAAAACGAAGAAGTGAATTACCCCGCAGCAGCGCTGCGGGGCATCGTAACTTGAAACCTTAAAAAAGCACAACAAAAAGGCTGAAGACTTATCCTGGCTTCGCTAGGATGTCCTTTCCATCCCAGCGCAGAGCTGCCGGGTATTTCAGGACTGTTTTATAAAATATTAGTATCGTCAAAGAGCAGTTCCGATGTGCTGGCCATAGCCGAGGTTCCCTACAGGGAGAAGTGTCGGCGTTGCTTTATTCGCCGCGTTCAATGTATAATGACACTGGAGCGGTGTATGGAGACGTTTGGTATGGAATCGATTAACAGCATGTGTCCTTATTGCGGTGAGCCCATTGAGCTACTCGTCGATTGCTCCGTAAGAAAGCAGAATTATATTGAAGACTGTCAAGTATGCTGTAAGCCAATTACTGTTAACGTAATTGTTGATGAAGATGGGTTCCCGTTCCGTCCAAGTTTCACAGGAGGACGAAGTGTAACGAGTGCTGGATCTCGTTTTCTCTGCGGCTACGTATTCAGCAACGATGCGATGATAGGTATTGTGGGACAACATCCGTTGGTTCTCAGGATGCTCTCACTTTAATCGTTTAGCGGTCGTAATGTGGTAGAGAGCAACGTATTTTGCTCCGCAGGGGCGATCTCTTAAATAGTGTGTTTCAACCTGAACTTGTTAATTGTGTCGTTCGAGTCCCATCTAGGAACTCTAAAAGGAGTGATCGAATGAGCAATTGCAACAGGATTTATCGTCTTTTACAGCAGCATCTTGACAAACAGGCGGTCGGATTCCCGGCGACAGTATTGGGATCTGATATCCACCTACTCAAAAAACTTTTTACGATTGATGAGGCGAAGGTCGCACTGCATCTTTCCTACAAACCGGCCCCTACGGGACAGATCGCCGAACGTATGGCCTCCCAATTTTCGGCGGAGCAGACCGGACGCATGGTCGACAGCATATTCATGAAAGGCTCTATCGGCTGGAAACAAATGAACGGGATTAGCCACTGGTTCCTCCTGCCGCTAGTGATCGGAATGTACGAAGGCCAGGATGGGGATCCCTCTTTGGAATTTCTAGACCATTCTAGCACATATATGAAAACCCTCAGCTTCGGGATGTCTTTTCTCACAATCAAACCTTCCCAGATGCGGACCATCCCCATCAACAAGAGCATCCCCGTCGAACACCACGTCGCCACCTACGATCACATCCGTGCAGTGGTCCGGGACTCCCCTGGCCCGTTCGTCGTGCTTAAATGCATTTGCCGCGGAAGCAAGGCAATGCGGAACAAGCCGTGCAAGAAGACGTCCCGCCATGAGACATGCCTCGCGTTCAGTAACGTGGCCGCCATGGTCCTCCGCCGCAACCACGGTCGTGAAGTGACCCGGGACGAAGTACTGGCAATCCTCCAGCAGAACGAAGATGACGGCCTTGTTCTGCAGCCGGCTAACGCCCGGCAACCGGAATTCGTTTGCTCCTGTTGCGGCTGCTGTTGTGGCATGCTCTCCTACCAGAAGTTTCTGCCCTACCCGAATGACTTCTGGTCGAGCAACTTTTACGCTGAAGTCTCCGCAGAAGCCTGCGCACATTGCGGCATCTGCGTTTCCCGCTGTCAGGTTAACGCGGTCACCCTGACCAGCCCGCCCGGTGTTGCCCAGGTCAACCTGAGCAGATGCATCGGCTGCGGTCTTTGCGTTCCAACCTGTCCGTCGAACGCGGTCCGGCTAAAACAGAAAACCACCGAAACGGTCCCTCCCGGAAACATGGAAAACCTCTATGACGAGATCATGGTAAACAAACAGTCGGCGTTGGAACGATTACAGACGTTGCTTAAGGTGGCTTTCAAGATAAAGCAGTGAAGCGCCGCGCCGAATGAGCCGTCGCATTTGTGCGTATCCTGGGTGATCTACCACTAATTCCAGTCGAATCCTTGCAGGGAGAATCGCCTCAGTAGGTGATTACCTAATACTTAATGCTTTTTTGCGTAATGTATTTTTATGATATATTTCAGTCAATAGCTACTTACTTTTATGTTAAAAGTCAAGTCTAGCTTAGACTGGACAGATTGGCCGACAGGTTTTCCCGCTTTTTTATTTGTTTTTGTTAATGGTCATTAAAAGTGTACCAGTCGGGGGGATTCCCCTCTGCAATGATCGTTTGTGAGATTTTCATTTGCAGGAACAGTGACCGATTCTCACAAATGCCCTAGGATCAATTTTCCCAGGGCAGTCCATATCCTGATACCCCCCGTAGAATCCCTTTCTCGGGATTTGTTCGCGGAACGGACAAATCTTTAAAACCACGCTTTTATCAGCAGACATGCCTACATCATTAAAGGCAGCTGCATTTCCTTGATCATGTATTAAAGTTGTGGGTCCGCAGTCTGAAGCAGAGCAGACACGCTTTATGAGCCGGCTGCAGGAAGTAACAAAGCGGTACCCACGATACATCAGGTCATAAGATCGGCCGCCCCCACGTGATCCCGTTTCTTATTGTATAACCGCAGGCACATACTCCTTCTGGTTCTTCAGGACGTATCTAATGCGGTTCAATAGTTTTCTGGCTATACGGACGATTGCCCTTGTTCTTGGCATGTTTTTGCAGAGGCGTTCAAAGGCCATCAGTAACGCCGGGTCTTTCCGCACAGCAATCCACGCGCTTTCAATAATCAGATGTCGAAGTAATTGGTTGCGTCTGTGGGTGATGCCTGTCGTCGTGTCCTTCTCCCCGCTGGAATCCGTATTGGGAATGAGGCCGACATAGCTCGCAAGTTTGTCAAGTGATCCAAACCGATTAATATTGCATAACTCCGTGAGAAACGTCATGGCGGTGAGTGTGCTGATCCCCGATACTTTTTTTAATAACTGAGCATTTACCCGATATTCATCGGTCCGAGAGAGCGAGCGAATGTTCCGGTTCAATTCGACAATGATCCCCCGGATATGGTGTAACTCGTGGAGGTGCACCATAAAGGAGACATTGCCGCTTGCCTTTTCCATGCGGATCGCCTCAAGCCATTTAATGAATTTACTTGCCCAGTTACGGTAAACAATGTCTGCTGGTAGATGAATGCCATAAAAAGCGAGCATGGACTTTATCTGGTTCTTGCACCGGGTCTGCTTCTTGACCATGCTTTGTCGGGTTCTGAGCAAACTGCGATCTTCGATTTTTATCCGGGTGGGGACATAGATTCCTACGAGTTCTCCGTTCCTGTGGCTGCGGGCAAGTTTGCGGCAATCCACCTTATTGGTTTTGCCTGCCCGTTCTTTGTCTTTTGTCGGGACATCAGCGGGATTTACTACTATGCATTCGATGCCTTTTTCTCGTAACTGGTCGTGGATCCAGAATCCGGAATAGCCGGCTTCATAAACGGCGTGATAGGCTGCGCCAGGGAAATTCCGATACAAGTAGTTAGCAAGAACCGAGGGGTCCGGTGGTTGCGTAAAGGTCTTATGTTCAAATTGCTTAGTCAAGATGCATATACTCCAACTTTTCTTATGAACATCCATACCGACATAAAGATGTTGACCGCTGAAATCGAGTTTGCTAATGTTAATCATGGCAAGTCTCCTTTCGGTGTATTTTCTGTCTGTCCTGACGTAAATATACCTTAAGTCAGACTTGCCTTTTAATCATAAGGTCTGAAGCTGTTGAAGTTTCCATTCTGAGAAACACTTGAATTATCAACTTGTATTTGTTAACCTTATACCCATATAATATCCATACAATAAAAAAAGACTTGCAAGGTAATAGTATAGGGGGGCTGATGAACTCAGACGACCATATCTGGGTATTGCTGATCGAAGACAACGACAGTGATGCCGTACTCATTCGAAAGTTCCTTGCCTCAGGTCGGAATATGCATATCGATGTTGAGGTGGCGGATAGGCTTTCGTCCGCACTCAAGCACCTGGGAGGAATGAAGTACGATATTATCCTGTCGGACCTCGGGTTGCCCGATAGCTCAGGTCTGGACACATTCGCCAAGGTCCATTCTGCATGTCCGGACGCCCCAATTATCGTTCTAACAGGGCTGGACGATGAGGCAGTAGCCCTCGAAGCGATGCAACAGGGGGCGCAGGACTATCTCGTCAAAAGTCATATCAACAGCAGTAATATGGTCCGGATCATTCGCTATGCCATCGAACGCCAGAAGCTACTGATTCGGCTTGAAAACAGCCTGAAGGAAATAAAGACCCTGCGGGGGCTGCTCCCCATATGCGCCTGGTGCAAAAAAATCCGCGACGATAAAGGGTACTGGAAGAAAGTCGAAGCCTATATCACGGAGCTAACAGGCACCGAGTTTACGCACGGTATATGTCCGGCTTGCCACTCAAAGCTCATGGAGCGATATTCGGACTCCATGGCTGAAAAGATACTGAAGAATGAATAACATCAAGACTAGACCGCGGTTAAAGCATGCCTTTTTGTATTGACAAAGTTTCAGCAGTCTCGGAACTCGCTGCCAAACCCTCATCCAGAATGAAATTCGGCCGCCAGTTATCTCTAAAGCTCTTGCGCAAGTTTTAACTCGTATTCTGCATCTCATATTTGTCGGCCGCCGTGCAACCTTGTCGGTGCAGCCCGGAGAGCCAGGACCACAAAGAAATGAATAATTCCGTTTGAAGTTTTAGTCAACGCTTTTTTCAGTAACTTTTGTGATTGCCATTCTTATGAACTCATAAAGTTTCATATGGAATTCGTTAATGTCTACTCCCAAATAAAACCATTTATGTGCGTTGACATTCTCTTTGCTGGATAAATTTTACCGTCCGTAGTAACATGCGTTCTAAGGGGAAAGTATAAAAGTGAGGGTATTTTTTTGTTTGCCCTTATACTACCGGTACGTGTGAACTGGTCTACATGGTAAAAAGAGGAACGCGACGTGGGTGAAGCTGATAAAAAAAAGGAAAGAAAAAGATTCGCCGTACAATTGTCCACAGGAATCCGAGATGTGAGCAAGGTGAAATCGGCGCTTATGTTTGCCACTCTTGCCCAGTATTCCGGCTGCGATACCTTAGTCTATTGTGTACAAGATGGGGCTGATGCGGTCGTCAAAGGGGTAATCAAGGAAAAAGGGACGCTACCGCCGGGTGTGCCGACCTTTGAGCAGCGCCTTGCTGAGGCTCTCGAGGCAGGAGTAAAATTCCAGTTATGCGAGCAGGTGGCGAAGAACCGGAACCTTGCGAAAGAAGACCTTATCGAAGGGACAGAGATCTCCGGCGGGATACAGCTGATCATTTATGCGCTGGAGTATGACGGGATGCTCTTTTTTTAAAGTTCCAATAAACTAGGGTTATGATAAACAACTTTGCAATTTTTACGGAGAAAGATACAACTTTCAGAACCAGAAATTCATAGTTTTGGCTGGATCAGTTTTCTTGATCAACTCGCAATGCCGCCAAAATTAAAGACTTTGGGCGGTACATGTTTTTGACGGCAAAATTTAATCTTACATATTATCTCATGGGTTAAGAAGGGGGATTCTCCTACGATGAAAACATCTCGCCCTGAGATCGAATAAGGTATCCTATGGCACAATCGCGGGAGCAGTACCGTTATTTTCTCAAAGACAGCGTCAGACTAACCATTGATTTCAACCAAACAGACCAGAACAAGGGCTTGTCCCCGCCGCCGGTTGAAAAACCCTTTGGAGTGGACAGCAGGCGCATTGATCTCATTTATCCTGACCAGTGGAAGGATATTCTCAGTATCGATCTGCTCTCCGCTATCAAAAACCGCCAAAGTCATCGACAGTTCACATCTGAATCGCTGACGTTAGAGGAAGTATCCTTTCTGCTCTGGACAACGCAGGGCATACGCGAAAAGACTGGCGGGATCACAGCCTTCCGTACCGTACCTTCTGCTGGATGCCGCCATGCGCTAGAGACCTACCTCTGCGTTCTGAATGTCACGGGACTGGAGCAGGGAATTTACCGTTATCTGCCGTTGGAACACCAACTCCTGTTTGTCTCGCAGCAAAAGAATTTATCCGCGCGGATCACGGCCGCCGCCTTGCACCAATCCTTTGTGGGAAAATCCGCCGTCACGTTTCTCTGGACAACAATACCGTATCGCATGGAATGGAGGTATGACATTGCGGCCCATAAGGTTATAGCGCTCGATGCAGGCCATGTATGCCAGAACCTGTACCTGTCCTGCGCAGCTATCAAGGCAGGAACCTGCGCCGTCGCCGCCTATGATCAGGACCTTATGGACAACCTCTTGGGTGTCGATGGGGAAGATGAATTCACGATTTATCTTGCTCCAGTGGGAAAAATATGAAGAGAAATTATTTTAATGCCCTGCAAGATATTAATGGTCTCAAAATAGTCTGAACATTAAGCAGCGTACTTCGTTGTTTCTCCATTAAAGTAGGCTTGCACACGATCCGGTGATTTCTGGATAAACCGGAGATGACTCACGACAGCACGATGTAATTGTTCTGGGCTTGTAATGGCGTGACGCCCAATAGCGTTGTTCTTCAGGTCATTCCAAACTCGTTCGTCGGGATTAAGCTCCGGCGAGTATGGCGGAAGATAGAAGAGCCGAAAACGATCCTTAATCGTTTCGATAAATTTAGTGACCTTACGTGCCCTATGAGACGGATGTCCATCAACTATCAGGAAAATCATACGATCAGAGCCATGAACCAACCGCTTGATAAACTCGACAAAAAACGTTGCGCCCACGCGGCTTCTGACTACCATGAATCTGAATTCACCTTGGGCGCTCACAGCAGAAATCATATTCAAGCCGAAACGAGCGCCGGTGCTGCTCACGACAGGCGTCTTTCCTTGAACTGCCCAGGTAGTGCCGGCATGATGGTCAGACCGAACGCCAGCCTCGTCGCCAAAGAATATCTGCGCCTTTTCCCTGCGCGCCAAGCTTCGGATCTTTGGGTACTCTTTATTCAACCAGCGCTGAACTTCTTCCGGCTTTTGCTGGTAGGCGCGCCAAATAGGACGCTGCGGAGTAAGTCCCAGCTGCGCCAGCAATCGGCACACAGACGCTTTGCTCAATTTAACGCCAAAGCGATCGGAGATTACCTTCCCAACCATCTTTGCAGTCCACAGAGCATAGGTGAACTTCATTTGAAGAGGATTCTTCATCGTCACGGTGTGGAAAATCCACTGCATGGCAGAGCCATCCAGCTTAGGCGGCCTGCCTCCCCGCTTCCGGGCATCAAGAGAACCCCAGCCACCGTCGCGGTATTTTGCCAGCCAACCGTACATAGTTGCGCGGGCGATACCCATTGTTTTGGCGACAATCTCAGGGCTATGCCCTTCTTGTACGCTCGCTACAGCTCTTTGTCTTACTGCCGTCAGAGTCTTATGGTCAAGTTTTCGCGCATCTGTTTTTCTCATGCGCTAAATATAGCATAATCGCATGATTATGTCCACTTTATTATGAGACGGTTAATATTTCGGGATTCCTGAGCATCCCCTGTGTTTCCCCTCAGCGGTTCTATGACACGACGCCCCCCTACAGAATCACTATGAAAGGTTTCTGTTTCTGGTCATCCACCTTTCCCAGGCTTGACCTGGCGCGACAGGAAGGCGCTTACACTGCATGTTCTAGCCCACCGAAGCAAAACTCTATTCAAATTTAAGAAGCGCTCCCCTGTTTTTCGTTAAAGCACATTTATCAATACTGTCGCCACTCTGTTGGAACCGAGTGCTCCCTTGCATACCGGTTAAGCTTGTCAAACAGTTTATCGGCCTCTCTGTACTGAAGGTCCGCGAAGGCCTTCTTTCCCACATCTTCGTTTCCAATGGACCGCATCGAATCATGAATTTTCTTTTCGAGGTCCTCGCTGTAATCCTTCCATTTGGCACGCGAGTCAGCAAACTCCTTAAAATGATTGGTCCACCATTCCTTGTCGTGACCGCCGGGATGATCCGGGTTGATGGGAAGCTCTTCGAAGACGATCATCTTTCGTTTCGAATCGATGGTCACGGAGTAATCCGAGAAAAAATCCAATCCAAGGAGCCCGTCAAAAGAATCGGAAATTGAATCTATTACTGTAATCGGGATAAATTCACTTTTTGCGCCTCCTACATGAATGTTGTCGATAATCGATCGTATCGCCGGAGCCGTACCTCCGATTCCGCTCGTCTTAATGTATAGCCGTCCCTGATCGTTGTTGAAAAGCCCGAGTTTCTCCGCAAGCGTGAATGAGATCACCGTGTCCGGCGCTCCTGTGTCAATCGCCATAGGGGCAGTCACGGAACCATTGATTACAGCCGAAATAATAAGCCGTTTTGCCGAGCCTTCGTAAGGTTTGTACGGCACTTCGAATCTCTTTGATGGCTTTTCCTTTCTTTCTTCATATCCTGAAGGAGGTTTTGTCTGATATGCTTTGATAGGCGGTTCAATCGGTGAAGGCGCGTTGTCTGTAAACCCTCTTTTTTCGATCTGGTTCCGGTACTTCTCGGGAACGTTTTGAAAGGAGTCAGAAAAATTAAGATTCCCGTTCTCATCGGTCCATTTGTAATAGTCGGCTGAATAGCCGGAAGAACAGAGGGAAAATAGAAGAGCTACGCCAATCAACCCTGTGGACATCTGGGAATAAGAAAACATAGATCTCCTTAAGCGTCAAGCATGTGCTAAGAGGACTGGTTTATGATAATATTAAAAAACGTCAATATACGACATCCAAATATAATATATCGACACCTCAAAAAAAATCGTAGGTCAATACCCCTTCGTTAAATTTCCGTCAGCAGCGGTAGATCCATTGATTGATCGGGCCTCCTGGATAACATCTCAAATCAGATGTTATCTAGCTTATCAATGAACAATGCCAAACTCTTCACACTATCTTGAACGAATATATGCCTGATTTAAGTCCATGTCAATATCATCGACTGGCTATGTCATTGATTTTTAATCATTGATTTCAGGGGCGAGCCAGGGAACGAGGATGACGGGCAAGTTCTTCTTTCCGATCGTTACCTTCTTGCAATTGGCGCGACGAACATATTAGAGTCAGGTCTTTAATATTTGACTCCCGCCTTTTTGCCTGATATCATCATCATATGGCTCGTTTCAGGTATAAACTACCGGATTCTATTCTCTTGTATCACACCACTTTTTATACCAGCATCCCGGAACTAAAAGTATTGTTAATGCCAAATATGTCCGACAAACAAAAAGGGGGTCGTCATGTCAACCGACAAGTCATTTGAGAGCAAGAGCCTCGATCCTGCTGTCCGGCAGATGATCGGGAAGGCGAAGGAGAAGGGGATCGCAACTGTATGGGACAGGTACGAGGCCATGAACCCACAATGCGGCTATGGTGATACGGGGCTTTGCTGCCGCAATTGCCTCCAGGGGCCTTGCAGGATAAATCCTTTCGGAGATGAGCCAAAAACGGGCATATGCGGCTCTACTGCCGATGTTATGGTTGCCAGGTGGCTGGACAGGGCTATTGCCGCGGGCACAGCCGCCCACTCCGGTCACGCCAAACACCTTGCGCACACAATGATGAAGATGACCAAGGGCCAGGCACCCGATTACAAAATAAAGGACCCCGTAAAGCTGAAGTCAGTTGCAGTTCGTCTTGGCCTTCCTGTTGAAGGAAGAGACAATATGGAGATCGCACGAGATGTGGCATCTGCTGCCCTGGCTGACTTTGCCGAGAAAGAGACCCCTGTACTATGGGCAGCCACTGTAGTGACCGAGGGCCGCGTAAAGGCTCTCTCTGCGATAGGAGCCGTGCCGAAAGGCATAGACCATGAGGTCTCGGAGATCATGCATCGTACGCTGTACGGGGTAGATGCCGACGCAGTGAATCTGCTTATCGCCGGTATCAGGTGCGGAGTTGCAGACCTGGCCGGATGTTATATGGGCACTGACCTTGCGGATATTCTGTTCGGGACGCCCACTCCCGTGGTATCAAAAGCCAATATGGGAACGCTGAAGGCGGACATGGTCAATATCGCCGCCCATGGGCATAACCCTGTCCTTTCTGAAATGATCGTAACTGTCGCCGAAAGTATGAGGCAGGAAGCTGTTGCTGCCGGGGCTAAAGGCGTAAATGTTGTGGGCATCTGCTGTACTGGAAATGAACTCTTGGAACGGCATGCCATTCCTTCCTGCACGCATTCGGTAAGTCAGGAGATGGCCCTTCTGACAGGTGCGCTCGATGCGATCGTCGTTGACTATCAATGCATCATGCCTTCTCTCGTAACCGTTGCTGAATGTATGGGCTCAAAAATAATAACGACCATGGACATCTGCAAGATTACCGGTGCCGAGCACATCGAATTTACAGAAGAGGCCGCTGCCGAAAAGGCCAAAGAGGCTATCAGGGCAGCCATTGCCGTCTTCAAAAAAAGGAAAGGCCAGCCGGTAGACATTCCGGACGTCGAAAGCGCCGTCGTGGCAGGCTTCTCGACAGAATCCATAGTGGCAGCGCTTGCAAAAGTCGATGCTAAAGACCCACTGAAGCCACTCGTCGATAATATCAAAAATGGCAACATCAGGGGTGTATGCCTGTTTGCCGGATGCAATAACGTCAAGGTGCCGCAGGATAGGAACTTCAAGATAATGGCCGAGAAATTGCTCAAGGAAAACGTTCTTGTCGTCGCCACAGGATGTGGCGCCGGTGCGCTGATGAGACACGGTTTCATGGATCCAGCCAATGTAGGCAGCTTATGTGGAGACGGACTGAAGGCTGTTCTTACAGCCATAGGCGAAGCAAACGGACTGGGCGGCCCGCTGCCCCCGGTACTGCATCTGGGGTCCTGCGTTGACAACTCGCGCGCCGTGGCGATCGTCGTTGCACTTGCTAATTACCTGGGTGTTGATACCGACAAACTGCCCGTTGTTGCGTCTGCACCTGAGGCAGTATCCGAAAAAGCTGTATCCATTGGCGTATATGCAGTAGCCGCCGGACTGCCTACACATGTCGGGGTCATGCTGCCTGTTCTCGGCAGCCCGGCGGTCACTGGAATCCTTACTGACAAAGTGAAGGGACTTACAGGCGGGTATTTCATTGTTGACCTGGACCCCTCATCTGCGGCTGATAAACTTTTGGCTGCAATTGATGAACGCCGGAAAGGCCTTGGGCTCTAATACGGTCTGCGGCCTTCGGAAGCGCCGGATGAGTAGAGATGTGTTCACAACCTTATCACAAGGAGTATGCCATGCATGAGCCAAAAGAGATATTTGTAAATACAAGCAGATGCACCGCATGCAAAACCTGCGAGATCTCATGTGCAGTTGCGCATTCCAGGAGCGGGAACCTTTATGGTGCCTTGCAGGAGAAGCCCACTCCCAAACCCAGACTCTATGTGGAATGGGTATCACCCGATATAAACGTGCCGATCTTATGCCGTCACTGCGAGGACGCGCCCTGCGTGTATGCCTGTATAAGCGGGGCAATAAGCCGAAACAAAGAATCGGTTGTTACCACAGACAGTGATAAATGCATAGGATGCTGGACCTGCGTAATGGTCTGCCCTTATGGGGTTATCGGCCGTCACCTGGAGACGCACAAGTCATATAGGTGCGACAGGTGTCCGGACAGGGAAACCCCGGCCTGTGTCAGTTCATGTCCAACTAAGGCACTGGTTTACAGAACGGTAAAGTCATTCTCCAAAGATGTCAGAAAAGAAGCTGCTTCCAAAATGATTGCCGGCGAAGGGGAGTAAAATGAAAAGGGACTATCCGGATTACCTGATAATAGGCGGCAGCGCTGCCGGGATGGCGGCGGCCCAGGCTATAAGGGAGAAGGATACAAAAGGCATTATCACGGTGTTGTCGGAAGAGCCGGATATGCCATATTTCAGGCCTCTGATACCCTATGTAGTGACCGGCAAAAAGAAGGCAGAGAGCATAGGACTATCGGGTAACGGACCGTATACAGGTGCAGGCATCGAGATTCACACTGGAGCAAGAGTTGATTCAGTGGATACCTCGCGTAAATCGGTCGGCATAAGCGGCAAGGACCAGTTATCCTATGACAAGCTTCTTTTTGCAACCGGCAGCAGTCCCTATATTCCCCCGGAGCTAGAAGGAACAGATGCATGTGGTGTTTTTGCTCTTCGGAAATTGAGCGATGCCAGAGCCATGGCCCAGAGGGCTGAAAGCACTGGACATGCTGTAATGCTGGGAGGAGGATTACTCAATCTCAAGGCCGCATTTGCCCTTCTGGAACTAGGGGTAAAGGTCACTCTGGTGATTTATTCTCCTGAGGTTCTTTCTCAGCTTATGGAACCCGAAGATGCCGGATTAATCCGTAATGCCCTTGATAAAGCAGGACTGAAGATAATAACCGGGCGCAGCGCTAAGAGTATTATTTCAGATAAAAGCGGCGTTACGGGAGTTTCCCTTGACGACGGGTCCGAGATGCCTTGCCAGATGGTATGTATAGGAAAAGGGGTGAGGCCAAATATCAATTTCCTGTCTGGAAGCAAGATAGCAATAGACAAGGGCATCGTTGTGGACAGATATACGACCTGTAATAATCCGCATACCTTTGCCGCCGGTGATGTGGCTGTGACATTTGATCCTGTGACAGGAGACAGGATAATGACCGCACTTTGGACGAACGCGGTGGAGATGGGCAGATGTGCCGGCTATAACATGGCAGGCGCAAAGACTGCCTATTCCGGCACATTCGGGATCATGAACGCTTCACAGGTTGCTGGCGAGCCTTTTGTCTCCATGGGCATTGTTCATACCAAAGACAGTGCTTATGAAGTGCATGTCCGTGCCACCAGATCAATCTATCGAAAGGTGGTATTCAGCCGTGATGGTGAAAGGCTCGTCGGCGTGTTGTTTATAGGCGATATAACAGGTGCCGGGATGTATCGATATCTGATCAGGGAGAACAAGCAAATCTGCAAAATAAAATCCCATATTATCGATCAGACGCTACATTATGGCCATTTTCTAAAAGGCTGAGACTATTCAAAAAAACTCTGACCGGATTTTCTCGCTCCGAGGAACAAAGGGGACGTTGTGTCCTATGTGTCATGTCTTGAAGGCGTAAAACAATTCCTATTGACTTTCCGGACACAAAGTCCCCCTCCCCCTTACAACCATCTATGCCGCCAGGCTCATTGCACCATCCATACAGAATACCCATTCTGAGATATCATGTCTAAATAGATGGGCAGCCCCCGGATACCCATGCTCCGTTGTCATGCTAACGGGACTCCGTTTGAAAAACGATATTTCATCTGCTACTACTAATACCCTCTTTCGCCAAATTCTATAGCTGCTTTGGTCTGATCTATGGCCTGGTCCACAAGTTCAATAGCTTTTACACGGTGTCCGCCCTTGTTATGCTCGGCCATCTCCAACTCGCTCCTTGCTGCTTTTAAATGGTCAAGGGCAGCTACTAAATGTGGCTGATGTGCATGCGTTCGACCAGCTGTTGCGCAACTCATTAGAAATGCAATAAAGATGATGGCCATAAGAAAAATCCCGATTCTTTTCCACATTTGCATACCATCCTTTCTAGGAATTTTGTTAAGGTGAAGTCCTCATCACAGAGCGTCGATCGATTTTTTAGACTTTTGCTTTTCCAAAATTATCAATATCCCCGATCACCAGCCTCAATGCCTTTTTTCGTCTGTCCTAAAGCTTGATCTACGAACTCAAGGGCTTTTACACGGTGTCCGCCCTTGTTATGCTCTGCCATCTCCAACTCAGCTCTCGCTGCTTTCAAATGGTCAAGGGCAGCTATCATGTGCGGCTGTCTCATCGCAGCCCACCCGGCAATTGCACCACCAAGAAGAAGCACAACAACAAAAACTACAATAGCTCTTTTTAACATAGCCTATATCCTCCTTAACTGTAGTATACTGCAACCCGCGTTGTTCCTGCATACTTATTCTGAGAAATAATTTCACCAAGCATTTGGTTTTCACCAACAAAGCTCAATCTGCTTTTGGGCCTAGACTAAACCTGCAAACTCCACTGGCTTTATTATATAACTGTTCGCGACCAGCTGGTAGCTATCAACCTAGTCCATGTCCTCTTTTGACGAGGTAAGAACAACGACTGGAAGTTTTTCATTCTGGGGTCTGCGCGTATGCGGTGCAACACTTCTATCCCGTCCATTTTGGGCATTCTAAGATCGAGTAAAATAAGCTTCGGTTACCGATTGACATCCCGCCTCGAGTACTTATCTTTACCGAAAAGATAATCGAGCGCCACTATCCCATCCTGCATCACTATTACATCATTTAAAATGTCGTTTTTCTTGATAGCGAGCACGGTCAGGGTCACACCAGCATCACTGCCATCCGCTAAAGGAATGACCTTGTTTTCATGGCTCCCCCGAACCAGTTCATTTTCTTCATACAATCCCAATGCGCCTAAAGCTCCGGATCATTCAATCTTTAACATGGATTTTACTTTTGCTCTTTTCTTGACCGCCATCTTTTCGCTGCTAAGCGCCATCGGTATTTTCTTCCTCGACATTATAATATTTCGTTATCTCTGGTTCTTCACCAACCCCGACGGGATCCACAGCCTGGAACCCATCAGCAGTTTCAACCTTCCAGCAGCTGATCTCAACCCTTTTTATCATCTTCACCATTATCTGGGTCACCGACGAGGCAAGTCTGTATCCTGGTCTGTTTTGTTTACCTTCTGGTCTCGTCCAATGAAATAATACAAAGTTATACCTAGAGGCGCAACAAAAAGAACGAGTAATAGCCACACGATCTTATTAGTCGGGACTGTGAACTCACTTCGCATTATATCAACGACAACGTACACCCATAAAATGAAAAAGGCTACTGCAACCAGGGAAAAAAACCCCATGATCGCCGCCGCGCCCATTGCAAGCTGATGTATCCCCTCTGTACCGTGAGACATTCTAGCACCGCCTTTCTGTTAGCAATCTAGATCATAGAGCAGTACATAATCTAAAATAACTCCGGTACATTATCCCATGTGCGGCCAAGAAATAAGCTAACATTTCTTTTTTTTGCGCGCTTCATCTTATCCGCATCGAGTCGCCCACTGTTTCAAGAAAAAGGGGTTCACTATTTTCGGGAAAAGTATATCGGAAATTAGATGACATAGAAAGGATAAAAGAGTATTTTTAAGGTAGGTCAACAAATGCATAATGTTAACTGATATGTTTCTAGGAAATGTAACTTCACCAGAGAAAGGACTGTTGACTAAAAACTTCAAACGGAATTATTTACCTTCTTACCAACTCTGGCTCTCCGAATTTCACCTGCAAGTGTACAATCACGCCGAGCCGTAAAAAGCTGTGAAATGCGTGTTGAAAAATGTTTACGATAAATAATAAATTCTTGTGGACGAATGTCAATACTAAATTTTGACAGGGAACCTTTAAATGGGTGACCCTATAGGTACCCTCTGACACCTCTTCGGCTCCTAGTTGCTCACGCCTTAAAGCCTTCAAGGTCCCTCATCACCTCAGTCCTGATAAAGTCGCGTATCAGATTGAGATCCTCAACGTTGATTTTCGTAAATTTCATACCCATCCCGGGGTCTGCATGCAACCCCCCGGCCTGCGCCGAACTGTAGAGGACGACCGCAGTCGCCTCGATCTCATGGTTGCGGAGGAGAAGAGTGAGCGGCACAAGGGCATTGACCGGCGCGGGCGCGGACATACTCACGTAGCAACCTCCCTCGGAAAGCGATGTCACGTCTTCGGTCCCAGCCTTCCCCCCAGCGACTCCCGCCCCGATCCGCACCTTGAGCGCAGTATTGATCCGTATATACCGCCGGGGTGTGGCTTCTGTTGCGGATTGAATTGCGCGGTAGAGGGCTTCTGGCTCAACGGGTTTCATGATATATGCGGTACAGCCTGCCTGCGTGCAAGTTTCCTTATTCGAGGAGTTTGCATCAGCGGTAAGGATTATTACCGGGATGAATCGGAGGCTCACATTGTTCTTAATTTGTTTAAGAAGTTCGACGCCACTCATCCTTGGGAGGACGGTATCCGTGATCACGGCCGCGGGAGCAGAACTGGCTATGGCACTCAGCGCTTCTTCACCGGTTGGCGCGCTCCGGACGGCATACCGGAGCTCCCTGAGCAGCATTGATGTATAGAATATAGACGAGGCGCTGCTGTCGACAATCAGAATTGATCGTTTTTCCCGCTCCATGATTCACCTCACGTCACGCAAGGAACTCAGCCGGTCTGATGAAACGAATGCAACTTTGTGATAGCATGCAAATCAATAAAACAGACACCGCAGAGAATGTTGGCCCCCCGGATCGGCAACACGGGAGTTTGAAAATATATACGTTGGAAGCATATCACACTTCACTTCTATTGGGAATAATTTACTTTGGGAAGGAGACTGCAGGATATAGATTGAAAATTCAGCAAAAACTGTGAGACAACGCTCTTGATATGAAAATATGCCCAGCATTCAATATGCGTGGCTGCCAATGCTGAACACGAACGATCAAACCTTATGTGAGTAATACAAGATGTATTCTGCACACCCATTCAGTCTTAGAGCCTGTGCAGAATTAAGTGCCTTACACCTTTATCTTTCGGCCTTGCAGATGATAATGCTAGCATTAAGACCGATGAAACGGCACCCTCACAACCAGCGGCGCACACATGCTTTATAGTAGAGATATTGCTGCCCAAACTTTCGTTCCAGATACCGCTCCTCCCGCATAATAGCCAAGTATTGCACAAGAATGATGACAATAGGCACCAGCACTAATGCCCAGAAGATATCAAGCCACAGTGCCAACCCGAAATAGAGGAGGACAAGACTTAAATACATCGGGTTACGAGAGAAACGATAGGGACCGTTCGTGACCAGCACCAAAGTTGGTTTAATGGGTAAAGGGCTGGTGCGGGCGCGTCGGAACATGATGAAGCTCGAAGCGGCAAGAATTGCCGAAACGACGAAACACATAACTGACATGAGGCGACCAATGACCTTCGGAATATCTATGAATGGAAAGAAACGCTGCAATTGAAGACCGGCGACGAACACAATTATAAAGACAAGTGGCGGCGGAAAACGCACCCCTGAAGTATCAATTGGATTTTGAGCTGATAATTTGTCCGTGGGGACTTGTCAACGGCATACACCGTTCTTTGAGCTTAAGTTATTTAATTATATCACCGTCTTCTTGTTCCTTGAGTTTTACACTGTAGACTCACTGCTGCATAATCCACTCCAACTTCTATTATCAGAACTTCCATTGAACGAACAGTGCAACAGCGACAGGCAACGCAAAGATCAGAAGAAAGATGGGAAATTCTTCTTTGAAGGAGTAACCAGCCTTTGCCACACCAACCCACATGTTCCCTGCGGAGATCAAGAACCAAAGTACAATAAACACGTGGGCAGCAAGGCTCATCTTGTCCGGGCCGGTATCGCCAAAGAGCCTAGTTACACCAAGACAGCCGCCCCACAGTACAAGACCGCAGATCAGGATGATTAGTGTCCGCATATCAGCTCTTCCTCTTTCCTCAGATCATTAATAAGTTCCATCGTTAAGAAACATAATAAAATAATTTGGCCCACGGGAACCGTCCCGATAATTTCGAAAATTCGATATTAGTCCGGAACAAAATCCGAACGATTTAAATCAGCGCGTTTTTGACATAATCTTTCACGGCTATATGCGCGTTTTATGTTTGTGTCAACAATGTCGAGTAAGCGTTCGAGCAAAGTCTTCCCCAATGCCGCTACTTGCCCCAGTGACGATTGCAGGTTTGTTTTTCATGTTCCCGAACTCCAATTTGTTCATCATTGAATTGTCTCTGATTAAATCAGCTTAGGTTATACTTCAGCATGAAGATTTCAATATGCTATGCGAGTTCGCGATAAACACGCAACACTTCACTCAGTCTCTTAGTTGAATATATGCATGAGATAGAAATCACGTCATAACGCCGTAGAGGCTTCTCCTGCTATTACTCAAATATTATCTTGGACGGGTGTTATAAACACTATAAGTCAACGTCACTTGAAAATCCGTCATTTCGATAAAAAGGCTATGATCTGAGGATCATTCA
The DNA here is from genome assembly GCA_963826885.1 of Nitrospirota bacterium. Classification (GTDB taxonomy): domain Bacteria; phylum Nitrospirota; class UBA9217; order UBA9217; family UBA9217; genus JAJYKN01. Next base: position 72,901 of record CAWGYL010000004.1, read on the forward strand.
GCATTGCAACGACTACTCTCATGAGCGCTGTGTTCACACCTTGAAGAAATGCATTGCCGAACGCCGGATAGTACATCAAATGGATATAATAACTCGACATGTCTTTTCCGATATAAGTTGCAGAATAGCCGTCACTTGTTTCAACAAGCATTGCAATCTGAGATGTTACCACGACCCAACCTACATCTGTCTTGGCAGACTCGATTGACATGGTAAGTGATTTAGGCGCCTCCTCCAGGACGTGTAATCCGCGCTTTGTTAATTCGCGTTCTGCTATGTTAATTGTAGTGTCCGTCCACGTTCGGAGATTGGCGTAGGGCTTACTGACATTAATGTAGCTCCCGCTGGCAAAGAACACCCGTTCCGTTGATGGTTGGCCATTTATAAGAGTTACATAATTATCCGAAGAGAACTCCCGGATTTTTTCAAAAGGCTTTAGAACGCTAGGTTGGTAGTAAAAAGCACATCCGCTAAAATACAGAAGAGAAAACCCCATCAGAACCATTCTTACAATTTTCATTTCACGCCTCTTCTCTCGTTCTGCGTTCCCAGAATACTCATTCTGAGAAATGGAGATTTGGAAGGCAACACGAAGCCTCATGATTATATATACCATCACCTTCTTGGGCAGCCCGGTTTCCTTGGTCTTTAAAGACCCGTGACTTTCCTTCTCCTTCTCGCGACGGGTTTGGCTTTATCGAGACCTACTTAAATGTAATCACCGATATGAAGATTTGTCAATGTTTTCGGATAGGTTTTACGAGTATACACAGTTTAGTCCTGTTTGATAAATCAGTTTTTGCCAAGACAAAATGCGTGCTGGATCCGGCATACCGTCAGATGGTTAACCCCTTCAGCCAATAAATAGCCTACTTTATGGGATTGTAGTATCGTCCATTCACTTCATCCCCGATGATCGCAAAATTGGCGTGCGATTCTGATAGCGGATCGGATTTCCACGAGAAGCCTATTGATGGAATTTTAACTTGTGCCTCAATCTGTGCTGTAGCGCGATAGCCTTCCACCCGGAATTGTTTCTGCGGGTCGTCGTAAATGATTTTTTCATCCGTTGCCTTCCATATCATCCTAAAACTCATGATGGCTGGCATACCTACGGCATCGAGGGCAGGCCACTTAGGTTGATCAACAACTGCAACATTTTTCATTTCAAGTGTTGCTGTCTGCCCGTCAGGACTAATGATAAGTCCCCCTTTAGGAACTGGAACCACCCAATACAAACCGGAAGGCGCAATAGGAGGATGAAAATCGTGAATTTGATTTGCAGGAGCAGCCTGCCCCTGAAACAAGGTGAGTCATATATGAGTGAATGCTCCTGTCTGCGGAGTGCGCCCAGCAAAGTATTCTCCCTGCATAAATCCATAGTCAGTTGTGGGTGTACCGAACGCAATTCGGTTGCCTCTACTATCAGTGCCCATACCGACGAAATTGGCGCACCGAGCGACTCGGCCTTTGAAATGGTAGATGTGTGAAGGCTCCAGTTGTGGGCCTCCCGGCTGGTTATGATTGCCGTTCTTATCCAGCCAGGGTATCGGATAAGGATCAGTGCCGCCATTGTATGTGCGCAGTCTTGATTGTCGTGGCTTATTATCGGCAGCAACATCATTAAAAAGCAATAACGATGCTGCTCCTGCCGACGCAATGCTAAGCGTGGTACTTAGAAAGCTGCGCCTTGTGCAACCTGAACGAACATCATCTGTAGAACTCATTGCTTTCCTCCTTGGAATGTCATGGTACTCTGCTTATCTTGCCGCCTCTCTTTGCAAGAGGCTTATATGGAAGTTTCACCGTCATCTCGACGCTTAATCGCCGACGCCTTGAAGAACGCGAGCAAATCCTCGTTGACCTGGGCATTATTAAAAAAATGGAAAATATTTTTCTTTCACAACTTATGTCCCTATTAAGTCACACTTTTTTTTGGAATGGACCTTCTCGCGACGTGGTGCGGCTGAGGCGGCTCGGTGTGATGCCGACAGTCAAGCCATCTCAGAATTTTCACGTTTTATGCATAATTTTCTTGAGGAAAACTGTTTTACATCATAAATATCGCGGCCTGAAGTGAATGTCAATCCGACTAAAGTATACACCCACAATTAAGCACGAAAGTGCAATAGTAACATCGGATTCGAACACTAAAATAAGCTGCGATAAAGGAGATCTGGGCATCAAGAGGACTGTATTGTGCGGGTGAAGGTTACGATGGGACGTGTTAGTTTTGCTCATGGCAGAATGCTCAGCCCTCTTCTCATTTTCCATAGGAAGTATTTCTCGAACTGAACCTTTATCCATTTCGCCCAAATTGCCTTCTTCATATATGAACTTTGGCGTGGTGGGAGCACGGGATAGGCTTTCATGATGGCCGCCGTATTCCCCATATCCATGATGCAAACAACTCCGATCTCATCCGTAAGAGGCGGTATCTTACCAGCTATGTCGGAGGCGATGGTCGCAGCAGCCGTCTTCGCCATTTTTACCGTCATGTATCCGGTCTTTGGTACGCCCGTAGGAACCTGCGTAACTTCAGGAGGTGCCATGGCTATGGCTACGCCGATTGCAAAGATGTTTTTATGTTTCGTATGCCGATAGTTTTTATCAACGGGAATGAAACCCCTTGGATTTCCGAGTGGCATGACAGCAGGGACCCCCTTGAAAGGGGGCGCGATCATGGCGAGTTTAAACGGTATCTTGCTGCCGTCCTTCAGCCGTATCTCTCCGGGTGCGACTTCCTGAATAGCTTGGTTCACAAGCGGTTTTATATCCCTCTCGGCGAACTCATACTCCATGAAGGTCTTCGAGTTGCCCAGTCCGCCGATGCCCATATGTCCGAGATAGGGCTCTGACGTAAGGTACAGTATGTGAACCTTATGGCGCATCTTTCGGCGGCGAAGTTCTGCGTCCATTTCAAAGGCAAGTTCATAAGAGGGGCCGAAGCAGCTAACCATCTGTGACGATCCCAGAACGATCGGCCCCGGATTTTCTAGAACCTGCTGCCATGTTTCTCTGGTTTTCAATGCATGGTCAAGAGTGAAGGTGCAGGCTGTATACCCCTTGTCAGGACCGAGGCCGGGAATTTCGTCAAAAGCAAGATGCGGGCCTGTTGATATAACAAGAAAGTCGTAAGGCAACTCTCTTCCTTTTGAAGTAATGACCTTCGATGCGTCAACATCAACCTGCTGTGCCGCCTCATGGACAAAATTAATTCCCTTCGGTTTCAGAATATCGCTCACCTTGAGCGTTATGTCCTGCGGCCTTCGCCAGCCCATGATGAGCCACGGCAGCGATGGCAAGAACACAAACCGTTCATCGTCGCTCACGACGGTCACATCCGCTTTTCTGCCGAGTAGCCGCTTGAGATCAAATGCCGCCGTCAATCCCCCGAACGAACCCCCTAAGACAATGATTTTCGACATAGTATCCTCCCAAAAAATATTGCTAGGATAGCATGGACTTAGCTCTTGAATGATGAGCTTTTTTGATAAATGACTGTGTTAATTACTTCCAGGATGTAATCATATCCTTCTTCAGTGTGGGGGATAACACAACTCGAGCAATCTTTGATGCCATTCTTCATTATAAAATTACCATAACAATCGAGCAAGTAAAGCGGACACCAGCAAAAAAGACATGATTTCCATTCCTGAAGATCGTGGCAAGGAAAATAACTGCATTCATAATGAATGAAATACTTATAGTTCATCTTTTAACTCCTCCCGCGAGAATTTAACTTGATCTTCGATTGGTCTTCCGGCTTAGGGCTTAATCCTACTTACCCGCCTTCCCATCATGATATTACTCAAGACAGTGGCTTTTTGGGTTTTCGTTCCCTTCACGGCTGCGGGGCAGCGGGAGAATTCCACTCCTCTTCCCTGACATCCTTGTAAGTTTTTCAATTATGAAATTAGATTTCTGGCACCTCCTACCTTAATAAAATTACACCATTCATCCTTGCCCTCTACGTTTGCTAATCTACTTCAGAAAATCTCCGAAGATATATTTCCCATGCTCCAACACCTCATGAAGCCGATACTTTTCTCCCTTTCCGTAAGCGTGGTTCTTCTCCCGCCACTTTTCCAGATGCTCCTCCGAGCAAAAAAAGTTCATGAACGGGCAAAAAGTCTTTGCGGTGCAGCCGCAGTCCTCCCGGCTGCTGACGAATTCAACCACGCCTTTCGGTACACAGGAGGCGACCTTACCGTCCTTTACTTCGATCTTTATTTCATTTTCGCACTCAGGGCAATGGGACCGGATAGCAATGTCCAAGCCCAGCATGAAATGGATGCCCAGGGCATCTGTGGCGCAGAGAGCGTATACCTCGTGCCCGTCCTTAAAAATGACTGTATGGCGGGTCGCTTTTGCGGAAAAGGGATATGCTGAAATTATTTCGTCGCCTTCTTTCGTCAGAATGTCCGACTTATGCAGTTTTTCGACCAGGCGGCGAGCTGCTTCGAGGGTAGGCAACTTCATGGCTGCGGCGATCGTTTTCTCGGACGGGGGCTTGCCGGTCTTCGCAAACTCCTTCAGAATATATTTGCGCGCCTCGTCTTCAGATTGACTCAGGCGCACTTCCACCAGTCTCCCCCGTACCGTTTCTCCGATCTGCTTCAAGAGACTTTTCATCACGGTTTTCCCTTTGTTGGATGCGTCCCCCGTCCCACAATTCCGCTTCTTCAGCGCTTTTCGCAGCGTATCCACCGACGGGACATTCGCGAGCCTGCCCGACTCGTCCTTGAACATTCTTCAGGAAAACCCGGCGATGCCCTGCGGCTGCAATTCCTTTCCATCAATAAAAACCGATGGCGAACCGCTGAGCTTCAGCTCCGCCGCTTGTTCGTCACTGATCCGGTGCATGCCAACTTCTGCACAGATCCTCTCAGCTTCCAGAGCACGGGCGACGTTTTCCCTTAACGCTTTCTCTGAGCCGCATCCCTGTGATATATAGCAGTCGATCTGCATAGCATCTCCTTTTTTATCCTCGGCCATGACATAATGACTCCGACGCCGATAAGACAGATCAAGCCGCCGAGACATCGGGCAGTCCGGAGGGCGGAACAAGGTTCTTGCCTCAGGGAAGCGCAGAGCTATGATGATCCTTCTTGAAAGTCAAAGAACTTTTGGACGTTGGCTATCTTCTCAACGTTTACAAAGTGTGTGTCCATCTCTTCCGCCCGCATTATTCATTCGGTCTTTCGGCCTTGAATAAGGCTCCAACAGTGTATTGCGATGTTCGAAAGCCCGTCATTCCCAACCATTCAACCTTCTTGAAACCTGCTTCTTCCAGCAATCTGATTTGATCCTGGACCAGGACCGCGCCGCAGATTCACTGCGCCCACGATTCCGCGCTGCCCGCCAGGGACGCAGGCAAATCTTTTTCCAGGACAACATCGGCAAACTGAAGCCTTCCTCCTGGTTTCAGGACTCGGTACATCTCAGCGAAGCTTATCTCTTTGCGTTGGGATAGGTTAATAACGCCGTTTGATATCACTACATCGAAAGAATGATCATCATAAGGTATGATTTCTGAATCAACTTTCTTGATCTCAAAGTTTGTAATGTCCGCAAGGTTGAGATTCTCTCTTGCCTTTAATACCATGTCTTCCGTCAAATCTATCCCGCAAACCAGTCCGCTTTCACCAACCAGCTTGCTCGCAACAAAGAGGTCAAAACCCGCGCCGCACCCGACATCCAGCAAGGCCGCTCCCCGTCGGATCTTGCCTAAAGAGAATGGATTACCGACGCCGCACGATGATTCAAAGAACCGAGTATGGGCGCTTTCTAAAATGGCATGATCATATCCCATGGCCTTTGCTCCGTCCTTGCCTGTAGGATATTGGAACTTCCCCTCTGCTGAAATAGACACTTCGGCGTATTTATCGCGTATTGCTTTTCTGATCTCCTGCAAATCCGAGGGCGATTCCAGAGAGAGTTTCTTGACGATATCTAGTCGGCAACTACCAGCGCCGCCTGATGGAGGTCAACTGGTAGTAACGATATTTTCCCCTAATTGGTCAGCCATAGTAAACTTCCCTTTAGATATGATTGTCCATTTTACTTGAACATCAGCGTATAGATTGCCACCCCGGCGCACGGGACCTTTATCCCGTAGAGAATCCGGCGGTTCCATGTCCCTGCTTGCTTGCGGTCTTTGGCTACCCCCACTTTTAATAATCCTAACGATTATTGTACTGTGATACGAAAGACACGTCGGAGGCCGTTGGCGGACTGTACAGAGCAAAGCGTCGTACCTATTGAAATGCCCTTAAACCCCAGCCCATCTGGCGTGTCAACAACATCAACCACCTTTAGGTCGTCGCATATGGGGGAACTCACGGGACAGATTACCTCACCTGATTTGCAAACCTGGAATATTTTGCCGACCTGCAACTCGACCGGATAGGGCTCTGCGCTCGGAGAATAATTCTGCTTAGGATAGGTACTCTGCAAACCTTCGCACTGGGCATAACCCACAAAGACGGTAAATACTAGCGTAGCAACCATCGCTGCGATTGTCGTCTTCATTACGTTTCCCCCACAGTTACATCTTTTTACATCATATCTAAAGGACCCAAAATACAGATTTTTTGTACAACAATCATTTAACCTCTCTTCAATTATTGAGTAGGTCTAACTAACTCAAAAAATGTTTGCATAGTCAGGTGGTATTGCCTAGCTGACCTATTTCCCACGAATATATGCCTAATACGGAATCAAGTCAATGCCTCCGATGGGGTATGTCAACCCAAAGTGAAAATGTCCTATCCTTACCAAAGTGAAAATGTCCGCTTTTTTATGAAGCAGCGGGAAGCTGTACAGATGCTCTTCTGAGTCTCTTCCAAGGGTGATCTGGAGATTGATAACGTCCTTGCTTTTCCTGAATGACTACCGGCTTTTTTGGGTTTTCTTTTGCTGGCCGTGTTTTGATCTCTCGGTAGCTTAAATCCAGGCCCCTGTGCGTTATGTGCAGAGATCCATCCATTCGTTCTTCCACCGTGACCTTCCGGGTTTTTACGGCGTCTTTGATCTGATAGAGTTTGCCGTTGTAAGCGATGGTGAAATCATTCTGCAGCGTACGCTCTTCTCGAATGCAAAAGATCTTGTTGAGCTCTCTCGTGAACAGCGCGGGTCGGTGTAAATCAACTTCCGAAACCGCCTTTACTTTGAATTTTATGTTATGTTTTGGGAGATAAATTATCAGGAATTCGTTTGCCTGATCGACGCTTTTAACCCCGGCAAGCCTCATCTCTTTGACCAGCCGATCCTGGAGCGTTCGGAACTGTCTCTCTATTCTGCCTTTGGCTTGGGGTGAGTTAGCATGGATGACCGTCACCTCGAGTTCAGCAAGACTCCTTTCGAACTGGCTCATGGGCTTTATATCTTCCAACTCATCCTCGATGCTCTGCTTGGCCGGGGATTTATACGTGGTGTGCTTGTCCAAATAGACGCTCTGTGGCATGCCGTAGCGCTTGATATACCCCTTGAAGCTGTCCATGGCTGGCATGGTTCCCTCATAGTCATAAAAACGCCCATACACCGTTCCTGTTGCATCGTCGATATATCCCATTAACACGCATTTAGGGCCCCGGCCTTCGAACCAGTCGTGATGGGAGCCGTCCATCTGGACCATTTCACCGAAATGATGTTTTCTCTCGCGCCACTCCCGGTGCTTTCTCCCTTTGCGCTTTTCATAGGGGATGTTTTCTTTATTCAGCCATAGGCGGAGGGTTTCGTCGCTTAGCTTGATTTTATGAACATCAAGCAGTTTCTCGCTGGCAAAGGTCGGGCCGAAATCGCTGTACTTCTCCCTAAACAGCTTAAGTGCTTTCTCTTTAATTTTCTTGGGGACACAATGACTCGAGTCCTTGCCGCGAGATCGATGGCTGATGCCCTCGTCTCCTTCCGCCCGTACTCGTTTAATCATCCGCCGAAGCTGCCTGCTGCTCAAACCTACCAACTCCGCAGCCTTTTTCTGGGTAATCCTCTTATCCAATGCCTGGTGGATAATGTGCAGTCTTTTTGTCTCTCTCCTGCTCATGGTGATCATGTCCATTTCCGTCACAGTACCCTCCCATTACGTCAGGGTATTGTAACTTGAAATAGGACATTTTCACTTTGCCAGAATAGGACATTATCATTTTGCCATTACATGCCTCCGATGGGGTATGCCCGACTGGGTATTTTGCGGATAACGCTGCACAATACAGGTTCAAGTAAGCCGCTCCGCGGCAGAGAAGCAAAGACCGCTTCCTTCGCCTGTCCCATCTCGCCTGATTTTTTTTGAGTAATTTCCGTGCTACCATATTTCTCCATTGCAGTTCAATCTTATTTCACAAGGAGAATATGGTCATGGAAAACTGGTACGAGAAGTCCATCAATGCTTTGCAACTGAGCGGTATGTCCGAACGAACGCAGGCAAACTACACCCGCGCGGTGCGGCTGCTCACCGAGCATTACGGCAAGACCCCCGATCTCATTACCGAAGAAGAGCTTCAGGAGTACTTCCTCAATCGCAGGAATGTCAGCAAGTGGGCGCCCAACACCATGCGCATCTGCTATGCCGGGATCCGCTTCTTCTTTGAGACCGTACTTCAGCGCGACTGGCACATTCTCAGCATCATCCGGGCTCAGCCAGAACACCGGCTACCCACCGTACTCAGTACCGAAGAGGTGCTCAACATTCTCGCCCGAGTCTCTTCTCGTCGCAACCGCGCCTTCCTCTCCACGGTTTACTCCTGTGGTCTCCGGCTTCAGGAAGCGCGGTACCTAGAAACCGCTGATATCGACAGCAGTCGTATGATGATCCACATACGTAAGGGCAAAGGCGCGAAGGATCGTTACGTTCCACTTCCTCATGCGACGCTTGCCATTTTGCGAAAGCATTGGGATACACACAAAAACCCGAGGCTGATCTTCCCCTCACGGGTCTTACACGGCAAAAAATCGGATAGTCAGATCCCGGTCTCTATCAGCACAGTACAGAGAGCGCTCCGGGACGCGGTACATGCTGCGGGCATCCAGAAACGCGACGTTTCCATCCATACCTTGCGTCACTCGTATGCGACCCATTTGTTAGAAGCCGGTGTCAATCTGCGTGTGATCCAGCGGTATATGGGCCACTCCAGCCTTGAGACCACGATGATCTATCTCCATCTGACGACCAAGGGTCAGGATGATGCCTTCAAGCTCATCGACCAGATCATGGTGGGGTTCTGATCATGGATACGGTCAATGACATCTTCCGCACCTATGCCCCGGAGTACCTGACGCGGTTTGGTGGCGCTATCCCTGGGGAACATCGTAAGGCGATAACCGCGATTATCAACTGCCGCACCCCGGCCTCTGGAACGACCTACTTTCGGTGCGAATCGTGCGGGGAGCGGCACGCGATTCACCGCTCCTGCGGAAATCGCCACTGCCCGACCTGCCAACATCATAAGAGTCAACAGTGGCTCGAAAAACAGCTTGATCGGCGTGTGCCGGGGCACCACTTCATGATTACCTTCACGGTGCCGGAACAAATTCGCCGGTTTATCCGGAGCAACCAGCGGGCGGCTTACGCCGCCCTGTTTTCCGCCTCCTCCGAAGCCATGAAAAAGCTGGTTCTCGACCCTAAGTTCATGGGCGGCGATCTGCCAGGCTTCTTCGGAGTCCTGCACACTTGGGGCAGAACGCTTGAGTATCATCCTCATATCCACTATATCGTCGTAGGCGGAGCGCTCTCGTCTGATGACAAGACCTGGAAGCCCTCAGGAACCGGCTTCTATGTGCCGGTCGAAGCGTTGTCTCCCATCTTTCGAGCGAAGTTCAAAGACGAAATGAAAAAGGCCGGTCTTTTTGATCAAATACCCGACGAAGTATGGCGAATTGACTGGAACGTAAACTCTCAGGCAATTGGTTCAAGCGAGGCAAGCCTCAAGTATCTTGCCCCCTATGTCTTCCGGGTAGCCTTGTCCAACAGCCGTATCGTGAAAGTTGAGAACCGTCAGGTCTTCATTCGGTACAAAAAGACCGGGAGCAATCGCTGGAGGATGCTGGTCCTGGACGTAATGGAGTTTGTGCGCCGATTCCTCCAGCACGTGCTGCCAACGGGGTTCATGAAGGTGCGATATTACGGTTTCCTGAACGCCGCGTGCAAGGTCCCGCTTGAGAACATCAGGACGCTGATTGAGCTGGCTTATGGATTCGAGGTAACAATGTCTGAAATCGAACAGATGCCGCCATTGCCCCGTCCAACCTGTGGAAGCTGCGGCGGCACGCTCAAAGTGCTTTATGTCTCTCTGCCGCATCAGCACCTGGCACGCGCCGGATAGCATTTGACGATTCTGATGTACCATGTGTTTCTGACGTGTGGTCCCGCGGGTATTATCCGCGCGGTCAACGGCCCCGTTCGGCCATGTGCGCGGATTAGGCGTTCACTCCACGATACGCTAATCAAGAGAATCGCACTGGTTTCACGATAAACAGATTAAAACAGTCTATGGCACTCCATAATCTACTCACTTCAGGCTTTCACCGGATATCACCCACCGAAGCATTACCCTATATATAGAGGACATCGGCCATCAGTCTGCCGCTCCGGGCTTCTTGAACTATGGATTGAGCACGACGTAAAGATGTCGTCTCAATCCTTTTTGGTTGTAAATTGATGTATTTCAAATAATGGTAACTGTAACGAATGCAGACCTTATGATTAAAGTGGCAAGTCTTATTTAAGGTATATTTACGTCAGGACGACAAAAATACGCCGAAAGGAGACTTGCCATGGTTAACATTACCGAACGAGATTTCAGTGGTCAACAAGTTTATGTCGGATTGGATGTTTGCGCTTGAATCAGCTCCGTTTTATTTCCTCGCCCGGGATTACAAATTTCGCCACCACATGGGCCTGCGCGTCAGTTCTATTCTATATGGTTTGGATACAAATACTGGACTACGCTGGACGCATTATGGCTGCTCCGTGCAGCGCAGCTGGCAATGAGCATGACGACGCTTATGAAGATCACACTTCTGGTGGCCAAAGAGAGACATTTCCCCGAGGGGTCATGTTTTCTAAGCATCATAAAGACCGCTCCGCATCATCCTCTTTTCTTTTTTCCCGGTCCTGATTCTTCCTTGGCGCTACTTATTCAAGGACTCAGCATTTCCTCCAGGTCAGCAGCATTCAAAAACCGCCTCATGCCCCTGTAACTCACCTGTTCCGCAGAACCCGACCGTCCCGAGGTAATGGAACCCGTCATGATGGTAGATGTTGATAAGGAAGCTGTCCTCAAAACGCGTTTCTTCTTGTTGATGCCCAGACGTCTTATTTTCCAAGACCCGCTCCTTTTCCGCCCCCCTCTTGCGAAAGGTTTGGCTTTATCGAGACCTACTTAAATGTAATCATGAGATATGAAGGTTTGTCAATATTTTCGAGTGAGAATTTTAAGGGGATATGCTAACAGCTTCTAGAGACAAGCTGCAATTTCTGCAAGATGCAACCGCTATTTGTAGGAAGGACTATAGACTAAAACTTCAAACAGAATTATTCACCTTTGGCACCTGTTATGCCCGGGATAGTACATCTCGGCCAGCCAGATATAACAGGAGTCTTCATGTCCCGATCCGTCTAAATACTTATTTGGCTGTAACTTGACGTTTTTGGACGCTTTCATCGGCCACGCGGCTTGACCCACCACGGTGCGATGCGGTCAGGGGCAGGAAGCGGTGAACTTCGGTTTAGCCGTTTCGCTCCGGTTCTTTCGTCCGGCCATCAATTCAGTGAATTCTCCGACGGGCAGCGCTCTGTTAAAGAAGTATCCCTGTGCCTCGTCGCACCGGGCTTCAGTAAGGCAGGATAGCTGCTCCGCGGTTTCCACGCCTTCGGCAACGACCGATATTTTCATTTGATGGGCCATGGCGGTCACGGCACCGACAATCGCCCGGTCATCCGGGTCGTGAGCGATGTCCTTCACGAACGTTTGATCTATTTTCAGCCTTTGAAACGGCAGCCTTTTCAGATTGTTCAAAGACGCATAACCCGTACCGAAATCATCAATGGTGATGCGGACCCCCTTCTGTGCCAGCTCCTTCAAGCGGTTGATCGTGCCCTCGATATCCACCACCGCTACGCTTTCCGTAATCTCGATATCAATGAAGTGCGGCGGCACTCCCGTTTCATCAAGGATCTTCGTTATCATGTCCGCAAAGCCAGTATTCTGAAATACCCGGGAAGAGAGGTTCGCCGCAATGGAAAGGGGAGCATACCCGGCGTCCAGCCACGTCTTGAGCTGCATGCAGGCGGTCCGTAAGACCCATTCGTCGATGTCCGTGATGATCCCGATGGACTCAGCGGTCTGTATGAAACGTTTAGCGTCAAGCAAGCCCAGTTCCGGGTGCTTCCAGCGCACGAGTGCCTCGGCCGAGACAATCATCCCCGTTCCGATGTCAATCTGCGGCTGATAGTGGACTGTCAATTCCTGGCGCGCCACGGTCTGGCGAAGATCGTTTTCAAATTTGAACCGCTCGACTGAACGCCGGTTGATATCCGGATCATAGAACTCGAACGTGTTCTTGCCCCGGTTCTTGGCGTGGTACAGGGCAATGTCCGAGTACCGGAACAACGATTCAATGGTATCGCTGTCATCGGGATAGACGCTGATGCCCATGCTGGCTGTGATGGTGAACTCGTGGCCGTCAATGACGCATTTCTTACGGAAGGCCTCCAGGATCTTCTGGGCAATTTCCGTGATGTCCTCCGGCCGCGTGATGCCCGCAAGAAGGATGCTGAACTCGTCCCCGCCGATCCTGGCAACGGCGTCCGAATCCCTGATTGTGGCCCGGAGGCGCTCCGCAACCATCCTCAAGAGCTGATCGCCCGCCTCGTGCCCCAGCGTGTCGTTGACTTCCTTGAAGCGGTCGAGATCGAGGAACAGAAGTCCCGTTTTCGTTCGATTGCGGCGGGCTTCGGCGATCTTTAAGCGGATCAGCTCCAAGAACAGCCGCCTGTTCGGCAGGCCCGTCAGAACATCGTGATGGGCCATATGCGTGATCTCCTCTTCGAGTCTTTTGCGTTCGGTGATGTCCACGATGAATGCGATTTCGTTCGGCTGCCCATCGAGTTTTGCGGCGCCGAAAAGACCCCAGTATCTCGTTCCGTCCCGGCTGAGATATTCCGTTTCATAGGGCGTGATGCGGCCGGTCGTCCTGAACTCTTCGGACGCTTCTCTCATTCTCGTCTTCCACTCCGGCGGGACCAGACGGCCCCAGCGCCGTACCCGGCCCGCCGCGAGTTCCTCGCGATTGGAGCCGATCATCTCGAGAAATTTATCGTTGCCGTCGATGGTCCGCCCATCAGCATTGAAGCACGCTATGCCGATAATGCCGCTCTCGCTCAGGCGGCGGAAGCGCGCCTCGCTGTTCCGAAGCGCTTCGACGGCCCGTTTACGCTCAATGGCATACCGTATGGAACGCACCAGGAGATTGTGGTCGATCTGTCCCTTCGTGAGGTAGTCCTGAACGTCCAGGTGCAGGGCTTTAAGGGCGACCTCGTCGTCGTTAATACCGGTGAATACGATGATCGGGATAGTGGGCGATTGCATCCTGATCTGCACGACCGAGTCCATACCCTCGCTGTCAGGAAGCCCCAGGTCCACGAGCACAATGTCGAATGAGCCCTCGCGCAGGAGCTGGAGTCCCTCGGACAACCGCGGCGCCTGGACGAAGGTAAAAGAGGGTTCTCTCATCTTTGCCAGCATCCGCCGGATCAGTTCAGCATCATCCGGATTGTCCTCGATCGCGAGCACATTTATATGTACATTCTTCATAGCTCTCCCTCCGCGATAGTTTCGCGGTCTGATCCAGCCGAAATCTTTCGCCTCATCCAAAATGTGACAGCTCTAATGAACACCTGACACTAAAAGCGCTTCCAAGGAGTGCGACAGTAAAGATAACAGGTCGCATCATTGATCGGGTAGGAGGCGGGATTACTCCCGCCGTCCTCCCACACCACACGTACGTGCCGTTCGGCATACGGCGGTTCCTGTCTTTCCGCTCTTTCGGTGACCTTGTCGCCTCCTGTTCTATAAGCACCTGACTTTACCTCGCGGATTCCGTCCGCTACTTCCAGCCTAGGCCCTCTTGCGGGGCTTGTGCTCAGTACAGATAGAGATTCGGTCTCGAACAGTCCGACAAGTTCGGCCCTTCATCCCGTTGGTGCGGGACTAATACGGCCTCTGCTGACTTCTACCGATCCATCTCAACACCTTACGATGTCGATAGCACATGGCAGAACGGCAGACCTCCCAGGGTAAGACGCATGACCTTCATCCCATATACCCGCCGCATCTACTTCCACACCTTCCGGATGGTTATCGGGCTTTGAGTCTTTATGCCCTCTCGCCCAAGTGTGGCTGCCTCATATGCGGTTTCTGTTCGTCAGGCCGGGACTTTGCTTACAGCTTCCTTCAGATTCCGGGTCGCCCCGGACGCCCTTGCTGTTCGGCTAACGGTTCCTCCCATCAAGGCCCATAAAGGACTTTCACCTTCGAGTCGCCAGTCAGTTACCAATCTGACCAGCCTGTAAAATACAGAGCGTCATGCCTGGCATACATATAAAAAGGGGCTTGGAATCGCCAAGCCCCTTAAGAGGAGTATCTGATCGTCGGTCTAGGTATTGCAAAAAAAATACAACGCATTCTTCGGCACGGCAACCACCACCGTGTTTTGCAGGAACATGTTTTTTGAAATATGTTGAAAAATTTTCGCAAGCTGTTCACGCAGGTCAATCTCCCGCTTTTCTTCGGATGCCTGGTGACATAAAACCGCATATTAAAAATCAACTAAAAAGCCGCTTCTGGCTGACCGACCGTTTTTTTTAGCTATACGAACTAGAATGTCTTGGTCTTTTAAGACCACTAGCTTTCCGTTTTCTTCTCGCGAATGGTTTGGCTTTTTAGATCACTGTGTAAATACAATCACATATATGAAAAATTGTCAAGTTCAAGGATTTGCAACTGTTCACTTAATTACAGGTAATTGCCTACCATGTGTTTCATAAAAAAAGCAGGCAAGGCGGTGGAGCGACACTGTCTGCTTGCATTTTCCCCTACAACTGGGGGGCCTATCTCTCAGTAAAAAAGTTTGTTGCGTTACTTTGGAAATCCCCGCATTTTCTCCAGGGGGAAAGGAACAAATCATGGAGGCTGCAGATACCGGACTCGCCCCATACCGACCCGTAGGCGGAACTTAAGGAATTCAGCCCGGGGAAGGTGCTCTCAATCAACGCGGAGCGGTTGTCAAAATATTTGCAACATATGCATCTATCTTTCATGTATTTCTCCTGCGTTTTCCCTCCCATGAGACCCATGTACGCTAGCAAAGCAGACATCCTACTTGCCCAGCTTCATCCAATAGTCTCCGAATACATAGACGGAAAGGAGAAAACCGAGTATCACGTTTACTAGGACGCCAATGGTGAATGCGCCGAATGGCTTCCATCCGGTGGACTTGAGATCCTTGAAGCGCGTTGTAAGCCCTATACTCAGGAAGCAGAAAATAAACGCCCATGTGCGAAGCCCTGCGATAGGTCCGAAGACCCCCGGTTTAAAGACTTTACTGAAGTCCGCCGGCGAATAGCTGGTTGCTATGAGGGTCATAAGTAACGATGCCAAGAAAAATCCCAGAACAAATTTCGGGAACCTCCACCATATCTCCATGGCGCTCGGCCTCACGCCGCATTCCTCTTTCTCCCATTTCAGGCAGGCGATCAGAGCAAAGACAAACGACCAGATTCCTATCCAGATATCCCTGCCGATAACCTTCATTAATGTAAAGCCCTGAATGGCTGCGTCCTCGTTGCCGGCCATTTTCCCGTAAGTGCTGGCAGCGGCAAAGCCTGCCGCATCTGCAAACTCGGATGTCCCCACCCATGCTCCTGCTATCCCGGGATGAAGATTAAGCTGCTTTGACACAAACGGGATAAAGAAGACCATGACTAAGGCCCATACGACCACGAGCGTAACCGCGGTGTATAGATACTCTTTTTTGGCGCCTACCGCGCTTGCGATGGCCATAGAGCCGGACACACCGCATACTGCGCCTCCTGTACCGATAACAGCCCCGAGCCGCTTATCGAGTCCGAAGGCCTTTGTCGCCACAAAGTAAATGGTCAGGCATGTAGTAAGAGATATTACTGTTGCCTGAAAAAGAGCAACCGGTCCCGCTGATACTAAAAGGTTAATAGGAAATGTTGCGCCGAGCAGGACAATGCCCGTCTTAATGTAGTATTCCACCCTAAAACCGGAATCCATCCATTTGGGAAATGGCATAACGTTCGCTATGATGAGCCCTATCAACAAAGCCGCAATTGGCGGTTCTAGCATCCACGGGCCGGAATCTTTCCATCCGGCAATCACAAAAGCCAATATTGACAGCAGATAGAGAATGAGGAACGAGGGGAAAAACTCCGATGTTTTTATCCCCATGATACGCGTCGTAATGCCGAATATAACCGCCCAGAAGAGAAATTGAAGGACGTATAAACCTATGTTATTTGAGAAGTGATCAACAATCTTGTCGAGAGAAGCAGAGTCCCATTTCAATCCGCCGGGATTGATAGCAAGAGATTTTGCAAATGTCGAACCGTTCATAAAAGCAATAAGGCAAACAAGAGCAATGCCAAACCCGACATAGATGGCCCACCAATCCTCTTTTAAATACAACTCCTTCCAGCCCATAGGATTGGCCTTTGATGGTGCTAACTCATGTTCTGCCATAATCTGGTCTCCTCCCTTTTTGTTAAAGTAGTTTATCACAAGACAAGCTTTCAGCTGTCATGAAATACAGTCCCGAGTCCTATGATCAGAGTTCAGCGTTAAATACGTCTAAAAAATAAAGTTTATTGACGTGATGCACAAAAACAAGTCTAGCGTTCGAATCCTAAAGCCAGCTTTACTGCCTTGGTTCAAACTGTTACTGCTTCATGCATATTTGGCGGGGATTGCAGTAGATTAATATCTGATTATACGAGAATGTGACTTTTTGTCAAGAAATTTGGGAGGACAGAAATTTGGTGGGCTAGAAGTGATGGTGCATTTTGCGGGTAGGCACTGCAGAATTCGCGTTATTAAACTGAAACTATATTATAAAAATCCAAGATATAAAAAGTATATCACCCGCTGAGGCTGTCCTCCCTAAAAGGATTCGTCGGAATGACCGTTAGAACTGCCAGATTGGTTGGAAGGTTACAATGTTACCGGTTTGACAAGGGCAAAGCAATTATATGTCTTTGTTGGAAACAGAAAGGCACTCTCGATGGCAGTAAAGCAGTTAGATAATCGGAAGAGTCAAACAGTATTGAGTTATCCGGTTATGAATTGAAACTGTATCGTAGAAATTTATCAGGACAACCACTATGAAGTTGTACCTTATATTATGACACGTCATACCTTGGATTTGAGTTTTCTTGAGGTTATAATATTTTTTTTGCCTTAGCAGAAGCTTTAGGTTGCCCTCTCTGTATCTAATGAGGGTTTGCACACCGCATCTGGCGTTAGGCCAACAAATACGTGTTTCCTCTGCCTCAAAACCCAAGGTCCTTGCATGAATCAGTGGCTATTTACTCCTCGCTCTCAATGTCGAACTAAGCAAACCTTGCAAGGGCAATATTATGTAAGTGTCGCTTTTGTTTCAGTTTGCCGCATTCCCAGCGAAGGGCCGCACACACCTTTCGGGTGCAAGCCGCCATGACAAAACCGATATCCTTCGCCGTTATAGAGGCAACTACAGTAAAAACACTCGGGACCACCATCAAGAGAATATTGAGGCAGTACAGGTTTGACTAATCCTTCAGTCATCCAAATTGATACCCATTCACATTAGCCCAGTCAGATTGACTGGTCAAGTGTCGGAACATCTTTTTTTACTGTAGCCAATAACGATAAATATCTTTTTTTTCAGCAAGTTACATTTATTTATTCTCTATGGCATCATGCTTGCTTATATTCAAGAATGATGCCCTCTGCCACAATAGCTTACTCAGGGGTGACCACCTGTTACAAACGATAAAGATGAACAATTATGCAATGATCCTTTCAGACATAGGAAAGAATATGATGCAAATCTTAATTTCAAATGGCATTGACTGCATGGCAAAGAATGGGGAAATCAATGAGTAATAACGGGACAATAGAATATTCGACGTCGATCAGAGACAATGTAATGTGTCATACAACACGTTGGGACATTAAACACCCTGATGAAGAGGATCATCCTAGTGCTTGTGTAGTCCATGAAAAATTGTCATTCAATGCTGATAATAAATTGTGCATATGCTCGTGGGAGCAGGAAATCGAAAACTATTCAGGACGGACATCTTCGCAGGCCGTCGGGAATAAGTACTACAATATCCTGCCCAGAATCATCGTGGATGACAAAGATGCGGTTGCCGAGGCAATCAAGAAGAACAAGACCATATCATGCAAGGGATATTCTTTCAATTGCCTGATGGGAAGCACGAAGGCTGATATTCAAATTACTCCGGAAAAGCCCCGCGGCGATAATAAAGTCGAGCGGGTAAAAGTTCTGATCCAGCCCTACTCAGCGTGCGCGGCGGAAAATAAACTGCATCAATCGCAAAAACTGATTGATATCGGAAAAATAGCATCCACGCTGGCTCATGGCGTACGAAACCCGCTGAATGCGATCAAGGGCGCTGTTGTTTACCTGCGAGAGAAATATCATTCCGAGGAGACGCTTACTGAATTCACCAAGATCATGGAAGATGAAATAACGCGTCTTGAGCATTTTATCACAAATTTTTTGAGTTCGTCGGTCTCGGAAACGGAGCAGCGTGCAACTGATATCAATGCGTTATTGAAAAAAATAGAAATCTTCACTTCTCTCCAAATTTATACGCGCAATATTCAATCGCGGTTTGAGTTCGGCGAAATTCCTCCTATCACCATGAATTCCTTTCATCTTGAGCAGGCAATCCTCAACGTCATGAACAATGCGATCGAAGCAATGGAGGACGGGGGCAAGCTGAACATTAAAACGGATACAGCAAAATGCGCCAGCCATCCTTTTGTCGTCATTGCAATCTCCGACAGCGGTCCCGGGATGGCTGCTCAGGATTCTGATTGCATCATTCCGAGCAGTAACGGGAGTGGGAGAGGATTCGGACTCTCCATTACCCATAACATTCTCAAACACTACGGCGGCCATATGGAAATGGACAGCAAAAAGAATGTAGGAACAACCATTTCGTTGTTCATTCCCTGCCAGCAAGAAGCCCAGAAACCGCAATGATAAGCAGCAAAACAATTTTGATCATAGACGAGAAACCAAATGCTGTCAGAGTGCTCTCAGCGATATTTCAGGGAAGAGGAAATACTACGAGATGGATCAAGGCGCGCACCGAGCGGCGACATCAGTCCCATGGCCTCCAATATCAATATCCTCAATAAAAACGCACCTACTTTCTGTTCATCAGGGCTGTCACATTTTGGATGAGGCGAAAGATTGCGGTTGAATCAGACCGCGAAACTATCGCGGAGGGAGAGCTATGAAGAATGTACATATAAATGTGCTCGCGATCGAGGACAATCCGGATGATGCCGAACTGATCCGGCGGATGCTGGCAAAGATGAGAGAACCCTCTTTTACCTTCGTCCAGGCGCCGCGGTTGTCCGAGGGACTCCAGCTCCTGCGCGAGGGCTCATTCGACATTGTGCTCGTGGACCTGGGGCTTCCTGACAGCGAGGGTATGGACTCGGTCGTGCAGATCAGGATGCAATCGCCCACTATCCCGATCATCGTATTCACCGGTATTAACGACGACGAGGTCGCCCTTAAAGCCCTGCACCTGGACGTTCAGGACTACCTCACGAAGGGACAGATCGACCACAATCTCCTGGTGCGTTCCATACGGTATGCCATTGAGCGTAAACGGGCCGTCGAAGCGCTTCGGAACAGCGAGGCGCGCTTCCGCCGCCTGAGCGAGAGCGGCATTATCGGCATAGCGTGCTTCAATGCTGATGGGCGGACCATCGACGGCAACGATAAATTTCTCGAGATGATCGGCTCCAATCGCGAGGAACTCGCGGCGGGCCGGGTACGGCGCTGGGGCCGTCTGGTCCCGCCGGAGTGGAAGACGAGAATGAGAGAAGCGTCCGAAGAGTTCAGGACGACCGGCCGCATCACGCCCTATGAAACGGAATATCTCAGCCGGGACGGAACGAGATACTGGGGTCTTTTCGGCGCCGCAAAACTCGATGGGCAGCCGAACGAAATCGCATTCATCGTGGACATCACCGAACGCAAAAGACTCGAAGAGGAGATCACGCATATGGCCCATCACGATGTTCTGACGGGCCTGCCGAACAGGCGGCTGTTCTTGGAGCTGATCCGCTTAAAGATCGCCGAAGCCCGCCGCAATCGAACGAAAACGGGACTTCTGTTCCTCGATCTCGACCGCTTCAAGGAAGTCAACGACACGCTGGGGCACGAGGCGGGCGATCAGCTCTTGAGGATGGTTGCGGAGCGCCTCCGGGCCACAATCAGGGATTCGGACGCCGTTGCCAGGATCGGCGGGGACGAGTTCAGCATCCTTCTTGCGGGCATCACGCGGCCGGAGGACATCACGGAAATTGCCCAGAAGATCCTGGAGGCCTTCCGTAAGAAATGCGTCATTGACGGCCACGAGTTCACCATCACAGCCAGCATGGGCATCAGCGTCTATCCCGATGACAGCGATACCATTGAATCGTTGTTCCGGTACTCGGACATTGCCCTGTACCACGCCAAGAACCGGGGCAAGAACACGTTCGAGTTCTATGATCCGGATATCAACCGGCGTTCAGTCGAGCGGTTCAAATTTGAAAACGATCTTCGCCAGACCGTGGCGCGCCAGGAATTGACAGTCCACTATCAGCCGCAGATTGACATCGGAACGGGGATGATTGTCTCGGCCGAGGCACTCGTGCGCTGGAAGCACCCGGAACTGGGCTTGCTTGACGCTAAACGTTTCATACAGACCGCTGAGTCCATGGGGATCATCACGGACATCGACGAATGGGCCTTACGGACCGCCTGCATGCAGCTCAAGACGTGGCTGGACGCCGGGTATGCTCCCCTTTCCATTGCGGCGAACCTCTCTTCCCGGGTATTTCAGAATACTGGCTTTGCGGACATGATAACGAAGATCCTTGATGAAACGGGAGTGCCGCCGCACTTCATTGATATCGAGATTACGGAAAGCGTAGCGGTGGTGGATATCGAGGGCACGATCAACCGCTTGAAGGAGCTGGCACAGAAGGGGGTCCGCATCACCATTGATGATTTCGGTACGGGTTATGCGTCTTTGAACAATCTGAAAAGGCTGCCGTTTCAAAGGCTGAAAATAGATCAAACGTTCGTGAAGGACATCGCTCACGACCCGGATGACCGGGCGATTGTCGGTGCCGTGACCGCCATGGCCCATCAAATGAAAATATCGGTCGTTGCCAAAGGCGTGGAAACCGCGGAGCAGCTATCCTGCCTTACTGAAGCCCGGTGCGACGAGGCACAGGGATACTTCTTTAACAGAGCGCTGCCCGTCGGAGAATTCACTGAATTGATGGCCGGACGAAAGAACCGGAGCGAAACGGCTAAACCGAAGTTCACGCCCTCCTACTCCTGACCGCGTTGCACCGTGGCGGATCAATCTGCGGGATTGTAGGCGGTTGATCTGTTATTTTCTGAACGGTCTGATGGATTCTGTTTGTAATGTATGGCAGCGACTCCTCTCTGAAGTTCGCGAAAGTTTCATTTATTAATGGTCTCAAAATAGTCTGAACATCACGCGGCGTACTTTGTTGTTTCGCCATTAAAGTAGGCTTGCACACGATCCGGTGATTTCTGGATAAACCGGAGATGACTTACGACTGCACGATGTAATTGATCCGGGCTTGTAATGGCATGACGCCCAATAGCATTATTCTTCAGGTCATTCCAAACCCGTTCGTCGGGATTAAGCTCCGGCGAGTACGGCGGAAGATAGAAGAGCCGAAAACGATCCTTAATTGTTTCGATAAATTTACTAACCTTACGTGCCCTATGAGACGGATGTCCATCAACTATCAGGAAAATCATACGATCCGAGCCATGAACCAACCGCTTGATAAACTCGATAAAAAAAGCTGCACCCACACGGCCTCTGACTACCATGAATCTGAATTCACCTTGGGCACTCACCGCAGATATCATATTCAATCCGAAACGAGCGCCGGTGCTGCTCACGACAGGCGTCTTTCCCTGAACTGCCCAGGTAGTGCCCGCATGATGGTCAGACCGAACGCCAGCCTCGTCGCCAAAGAATATCTGCGCCTTTTCCCTGCGCGCCAAGCTTCTGATCTTGGGGAACTCTTTATTCAACCAGCGCTGAACTTCTTCCGGCTTTTGCTGATACGCACGCCAAATAGGACGCTGCGGAGTAAGTCCCAGTTGCGCAAGCAATCGACACACAGACGCTTTGCTCAATTTAACGCCAAAGCGATCGGAGATCACCTTCCCAACCATCTTTGCGGTCCACAGGGCATAGGTGAACTTCATTTGAAGAGGATTCTTCATCGTTACGGTGCGGAAAATCCACTGCATGGCAGACCCGTCCAGTTTAGGAGGTCTTCCGCCCCGTTTCCGGGCATCCAGCGAACCCCAGCCGCCGTCGCGGTATCTTGCCAGCCAACCATACATGGTGGCGCGGGCGATACCCATTGTTTTGGCAACAATCTCAGGGCTATGTCCTTCTTGTACGCTTGCTACGGCTCGTTGTCTTACTGCTGTCAGGGTCTTATGGTCAAGTTTTCGCGCATCTGTTTTTCTCATGCGCTAAATATAGCATAATCGTATGAATATGTCCACTTTATTATGAGACGGTTAATAATTGACATTGCAGAATACATCTCGAATCTGTTGTCATATCCACCTAAAAATACCCCGTGGTTTTCGTTGACATATTATAACATCGAGCATATATTCATGAAAGTTTAAGACAGTTAAGCATTACGCCACCTAAATATGCACGCGTACTGCAAACTTAATTCCCATTCCATCAACAACGGACTACCGGAATTATAGGAACGGATTTTTGTACCTATAGATAGCGGGAGATTTACCAGTGAGCAAAAGAACATTTACAGTCCTTACGATAGTATTCACTGCTACATGCGCTTTTCTCTTTAACATCTTTTACAAGGAGGCCAAGAGCACCGCAATCACGAAGCTGAATGAAGAGCAGATGATCCATGCAGAGCAAGCGGCCCGGGGAATCGAAGATTTCTTCGCAATGTGGACACGAGACTTAAACTCTTTTTCAAAGATGGATGAGATCATCGATACCGACGCTGTCGGTAAACGCCATATGAAACTATTCTATGAGGCCCATCAGGAGCAGATCACGTCGATCACCCGCTTGGACGAAAGAGGCGTAATACTCTATAACTTTCCCTTAAGCAGCTCTGTGGGAACTGATATCTCAGATCAG
Source organism: Nitrospirota bacterium (assembly GCA_963826885.1). GTDB lineage: Bacteria > Nitrospirota > UBA9217 > UBA9217 > UBA9217 > JAJYKN01. The sequence continues at coordinate 96,410 of CAWGYL010000004.1, forward strand.
GAACACGTGCGTGAGCTGTTACGGGATCACAAGCCGGTTATCAGCGATGTATTCAGGGCAGTTGAGGGCTTTGACGCGGTTGCCCTCCATGTGCCGATCTTCAGGGGGTCTGTATTCAAAGGGTCAATCGGAATACTCATAAACTTCGAGATCCTCGCGAAGCGCTATCTTGATGTGATAAAGATCGGCGAAACAGGATACGCCTGGGTTGTCAGCCGTGATGGGACGCAGCTTTACAGCCCGATATCGGGATTCAACGGGAAATCCGTGTTTGAAACCATAAAGGATTCCCCCTCGCTTACTGCCATGGTGACCGATATGCTCAAGGGCCATGAAGGTACCGCAACATACACCGTTGACAGAATAGTCGATCAGAGTGCCAGGCATATCAGGGAATACGCGGTGTTTATGCCGGTTCATGTCGGGAGTACATTCTGGTCTATTGCCGTGGCCTCTGCCGAGCAGGATGTGCTTTCCGGACTGATCTCTTTCAGAAACAAGCTGGCATTTGTCATCGGAGCCCTATTCATTTGTGCAATGATGTTTTCAACACTGGGGGCCAAGGCATGGTTTATAGTCAAAGAGGAAGAAAAACGCAAGCAGACTGAAAAAAAGCTTCAGGCAAGCGAACAGATCGCGGAGAAGTTCTCGACCTTGTTTCATGCTGCCCCGTTTGCCATGTCGCTGGCCACCACACCCGACGGCGTGTTGTACGACGTGAACCAAGCGTGGCTGGATTTAGCCGGTTTCACTCGGAAGGAGGAGGTTATCGGGAAGTCCGATGTAGAGTTGGAGATAATACGTGGAGCGGAACCGAGAGAGCGTATTCTCAGCGAATTCCGGCAGCGCGGCTCCGTGCGGAACGCAGAGATATCGACCCATACCAAGGCGGGCGTCCAGTTTGCCCTGCTCGTCAATTTGGACGGGGTTGACATCGGCGGACGTAAGTTCCTCCTTTCCTCCATGCAGGACATCACCGAGCGCAAGAATGCCGAGGAGGCGCTTCACAGGAGCGAGAAGCAATACCGCGGATTATTCGAGAACATGATCGAAGGATTTGCCTTCTGCAAAATGATCTTCGAGAATGGAAAGCCACAGGACTTCATCTATCTCACGGTCAATCATGCGTTCGAGAACCTGACGGGATTAAAAGATGTCGTAGGTAAGAGAATCACAGAAGTCATTCCGGGCATCCGGGACGCAGACCCGGAACTTTTTGAGATTTATGGTAAAGTATCCCTCAATGGCAAGCCTGAGAGATTCGAAATTTTCGTCGAAGCGCTGAAGATGTGGTTCTCCATCTCCGTATACAGTCCGGAGAAAGAATTCTTCGTGGCCGTATTCGATGTCATCACCGAGCGCAAGAAGGCGGAAGAGGTACAGGGCCGTCTGGCAGCTATCGTTGAGAGCGCGGATGATGCGATCATCGGTGAGGACCTGAACGGTATTGTTCAGACATGGAATATGGGAGCGGAAATAATTTTCGGGTACAAGGCGAAGGAAATAATCGGCAAACCAATTTCACTCCTTGTGCCTGCGGGGCACACTGACGAGCTCCCCGAGATTTTCGCAAGGATCAAACAAGGAGAACATATCGAGAATTTCGAGACCATACGCATGCGGAAAGATGGAACGATTATTCCCGTGTCCCTGACTTTCTCGGCCATCAAGGACGCAAATGGTAAGGTGATAGGCGCGTCCAAGATTGCCCACGACATCACCGAACGTAAGAAGGCCGAGGATGCGATTTTCGAACTAAATGCGACGTTGCAGCGAAACAATGCACAGCTGGCAGCGGCGAACAAGGAGCTGGAGTCATTCAATTATTCGGTTTCCCACGACCTGCGCTCCCCGCTTCGGAGTCTCTACGGGTTCAGCCAGGCCCTTTTGGAGGGCTACGCTGACAAACTGGATGCCGAAGGCCAGGACCATCTCCTCCGGATTCGGGCGGCCAGCCAGCGCATGGGACAACTCATTGATGATCTCCTCAGTCTATCGCGCGTTTCGCGCGGAGAAATGACCCGGGAGAACATGGATCTAAGCGCAATGGCGTGCGGAATCGCCGAAGAACTGCGAGCCACGGCGCCACAGCGGGGGGCAGATTTTGTGATCTCTCAAGGCCTTCTGGCGTATGCCGACCCGCGACTGCTGCGCATCGTGCTTAACAATCTGCTCGGTAACGCATGGAAATTCACCAGCAACCGCCCCGATGCCCGGATCGAATTCGGCTGCAAAGAAGAGACCGGCGGCAAGTCTTATTTCGTTCGCGACAATGGAGTGGGTTTCGACATGGCGTATGCCGGAAAACTTTTCGGGGCATTTCAACGCCTTCACGCAATGGATGAATTTCCCGGCACGGGTATCGGCCTGGCAACCGTCCAGCGCATTGTCCATAGACATGGCGGTCGCATTTGGGCCGAAAGCGCTGTGGGTAAAGGCGCCACTTTCTATTTTACGCTTTGATTTCACTGTTATTATGAACTGTGCCGATAGAAGTTTTGGTTTTGCAGGTAAGGGAAAATATCCTGTCAGATGAAACAAATCCGCTGGCGGGAAATGATCCGGACTATGATAAATTAATAGTCGGAGCGTTGAGGAAAAACAATCTTGTAGCCATTCAGGATGATAGACTGCAGGCTGAAGAGTGTTGGAAAAAAATCAGCCATCACCTTCAGCCTTAACACATGACCAGGAGGATATAATGAACAAAAAGCTCATACTTTTAGTGGAAGATAACCCGGATGACGTAGCGCTGACCATGCTGGCGTTCAAGAAAAGCAATATCCTCAATGAGGTTGTCGTGGCGAAGGACGGGGTCGAGGCCCTTGAATATCTTTTCGGCACCGGCAAGTATGAAGGCCGGGACATGAATATCAAGCCCCAATTGATCCTGCTCGATTTAAAGATGCCCAAAATGGATGGGCTCGAAGTGCTTCAACGCATGCGTTCCGATGAAAGGACGAAACTACTGCCGGTCGTTGTTCTCACCACCTCAAGCGAAGATAAGGATAGAATTGAAAGCTACAAGCTGGGGGCCAACAGTTACATTAGAAAACCCGTGGACTTTATTCAATTTGCGGAAGCCGTACGGCAATTAGGACTCTATTGGATAGTCATGAACGAAGCGCCCTGAGGGGAACGGAATTATTTCCGCGGTTTTGGACGGGAGCACTCGAAGGCAATTTCCTTTGTTGTTGGAAGGAGTCCAAATGCTTCGGTCCCTATATCAGTCATGTTTTTGAAAAAGTATTTCAGCGTCATCCCGAATGACAGAGCAGACATGGCTGAAAAAAGGGCTCTACCCCAAATTTTTTACCTTACTGTTCGACCATGAACGTCACTTAATTTATTCCGGTATTGCCAGTGGCGGCATCGTATGCATACACGGTTGCTTCGTAAGTCCCTGCGTCCGGTATAATCCACGTCCCTGAAAACTGGCTGGGACTGCCGGCATATTGCATGGGCAGGACGCCGACCTGTTGTCCATTCTTTTTCAAGAGGGCTTTTACTTCTATTTTATTCGCATCCCACATGCCGCCCGGAGTAATCGGGCAACCGCACATCATCACGATATTGGCCTTAATAGTGACGGGCTGCGGCACGCCCGAAAGCCTCGAGTGTGTGGGAGGGGCCAGAACATCTACGATAAACCCCGGCATCTCCATCAGCCAAGCGTCACCCTCCGTGATATTCTTGCCGGGGACCACCCACTGTGTGGCAGAAACTTTGCTGGCGGACTGCAGGCCCGCCGAAGGACCATAGGCGGCCACTTCGATATAGGTCGGCTCGGCGATATCAATGGTGGCCGTAAATTTGGCGGCGCTCTCGTCGGAAATGGGGACGCCTCGCGATACCGGCGTCTTCATGATCCTGACGGTGCTACCTGTGTCGCCGATGGTATAGCCCTTGGACAGGAGTTCACCGGTCAGAGCGTCCCTTACGGTGATCAAGACGCCTCCCATGCTGGTCCCCACAAACTTGCCATCCTTGGCTTTCACGCGCGGTGATCTGCGTCGGGACTGCCTGTACAGACGTTGCAGCCATAACAACAATGAACAACCCAAAAATCAAAATCTTCATGTTCAGGACCAATCCCCTTCTGTGATTATTTTCAGCACCATTTTTAGATAGCCCCGTGATAACGCCACAACCAATCTGATCAAGATGATTCTGTCAACATAACCAACATATTTTTTCCTGTTTTCTATTGATGTTATTAGTTCCGTGCAATACTTCAGGAGTAGCTGATAGTATGAATATGACGCATCACGCGACTGTCATACTTCGGTGCGGTAACCAAGCCGCTCCTGATCTCGAGCATATTATATTTTGCAATACTGGCAATATCGATTTCAAAAACAGACACATTCAGGCAGCTTACAGTTGCCCAATTTCTTCTGCCCAGCAGGATTGGCCGGCTGTTTCATAGCCGGTATTCCGCTCTTTGCGACTGAATAGAAGAGAGGGATTTCAGCGGGGAAATTTCCTATTTCCGCACCGTGTTCACGTTCAATTTTTTCGAGATTTTCATTGACTACGGTGAGCGTAGTACGAAAAGAATTGCAAGAATTGCAAAAAGAATCCGCATCCCGGTTTTTGAGTACGCCTAGCAAGAATGAATAACCCGCGCATGATTTGAAATTTTCATGGGTTGTTCCCTCCTCGCTCCCAGGTAAACCATATTAGTGGGCACAGCCCCCGTCATTGCTGTGGCCACTGCAGCACCCCTGGACCGTCAACACGGGAAGGCTTTTAGCCTGAAACATAGAAAGATTTTCTCGTATTGTCGCCCCTTGTGAGCGATGCACCGTGATTCCCATCTGGTTCAGCCTCGTGAGCGCTCCCGCTCCGATGCCGCCAACAACAATCGCATCAACTTTTTGATTATCAAGCGTCTTCATCGGATTGCATGCGCCATGCGTGTGGAGCTGGTCCCGATTGTTGATTGACGCAACGCTGCTCGTGTCCGTATCGAAAACGACAAATACCGGTGCTGAGCCAAAGTGGTTGTACACGGTGCTCTCGATCCCATTATCATTCTGGACCGGAAAACAGATCTTCATGTGATGTTCCTCCTAGGTATCATTTATATACAACGATTATTGAAATACGATAGCCTGGCCTTTGGTCAGAGCTTTCGCGACTTTTTTTCTCGCAACAGCAAGTATTCTTTGAATGGTGCCTCGCGATACACCCATCCTGCCGCCGGCCTCCGCTTGGGTAAGATCATCAAGATCGCAGAGCTTTAAAGCCTCGAGCTCTTCCCGCAAGAGGGGGATTTGGTCGATCTCGGCCATCGGAACGCCTGTGGGTTTGAAAGCTTCGCCTTTAAACTTACATCTGCAGTTTCGCGGCTTTTTACACCTCGGCGACATGTTTGCCCCTTCTCATTTTGTGCATATGCTCACAAAGCATAACAGGCGCCGGTGATAATGTCAAGCAACATCCAGAAGCCTTTCACTTTTATTTAAAAAAAAACGCAGAAATATAATATCGTTTTATTTCGCGATTAGAAGCTTCCAGCGGCGCGATCCGCCACGCGGCATTGTGGTAAAAAAGATAGGGAGCCCTCCGAAAAAGGACCAGAAGGCTCTCCTGCATGATCTCGATGCGCTGGTACAGATAAAAGTAAGCGCGTCGGGTTACACAATCTATTTTTTAATAAGCTTCTCGATGTTCGCAGCCCTTTTGCTGATTTACGGATGAGGGCCTCAGGACATCATTCACGGAATAAGAACTGAAGAATATAACCAAGTAGTACCCCCCATTTAACCAGTCTTTGTGCAGTTCACCTATTATGTGGAGTTCCCCATTATGTGAAGTAAACGGCACGGACACCGAAATCACAAAGATTCCCGAACAATCTACTTCACATAACGGTGGGACTTTACGAAGATGCTGATGTTAAAAAATGGGCAATAGACGGAATTTCCATGTTAAACCCAAAGCGATTTACCTTCGTGCGACTGAATTATTTGCTTTGCTGCATTGTCCAAGCCTGTTCGGCCGAATCTGTTTCAATCTATTCTGAAAAGCACTGCCGCATTATCGCGGTATACTTCCCAAAAGGGTGCGCAGCAGAGTTCAGGATAGCGATGCACGCGACTCGCCCGAAGGATGAGCCAGTGAGATTGCAGCATGTCCTCAAGTGCACGGCCGTCTAGGTGCGTCAGATGACGTCGGTAGTTTTCGAGCTGAACAGCCTTGCTTCGGTCGTAGCGGATCGTATAGGTAGGATCGAGACCCCAGATATACCGTTGGCGCGGCGCGGCATAAAACAGGTCCGAGAAATCATCCCACCACAGATTGATCACGGTTTCGCCCGGCGCCAGATTCTGCTCCATCCAGAGCGACGCCCCCTGAAAAAAAGGCGGTGGGGCGTACTGGGTCTGATATATCATATAGAATTTCATGGAGTATACGTGAAAGGCCAGGAGCGTGCCGACTGCGACGACAACAATAATCCTGCGCATACGTTTGCTGAGTCCGGTCAAGTACGGAGTAACGTCCTCCGCTAATACCATATCGCGCACCAGAAAAGCTACTGCAGCCGCCAGGAGGAGCACCGAATATTCGACGAAACGTGCGGATGCCATGGTCATCCCGAACCAAAAGAGCGCCGACAGGACAAGGCCGTGCGTCTCTGGCGCAAGGCGCTTTCTGCTAAGCAGCATGATCAGAACGAGCTGTGGGATCAAGATCAGGATCAGTGGATATATGTTAAAAAACACAGGCAGTGAATAGGGATAAATTTCGTTGCCGAGTTCGAAGCCGGAATTTCCGACCCCCTGCATCCCCATGCGGAAGACCTGCACATACGTGAGAAACGTCTCGAGGGTCATCGGTGAATAAGGGTGCACTGCGAGACCCAGAATGGAACCGGCGCCCGCAGCCGCAACGGACCGATAATCGAGCCCGCCCTCCCCAAGCCACAACCCCACTGCGAATGATGCGGCGGTGAGAAGCAGGACAAATGGGACCGTGTAGCTCCAGGCAAAAACAAACCCCAGAACGAACATGGCCCGCCATCTCCGCTGTAGCAAAAAGTGAATGCCGAACATGAGTAGCAGCATGCTCAACACATGGGACCGAATCATACCAAGCCGTGCGATGAACAACCCGCCCATGCCGAAAGGCAACGCGCTAAAGAAAAGAGGCCAGCGGACCTTGTTCGCGCGAAACACCCAGTATAGCGCACCAATGACCCCCACCGAGAGGAGTATGGAGAATATCCGTGCGCCGAGGATTGGCTTACTGCCGATCTGGACGAACGGCGCCATCGCAAGGTGATACAGAAACTCCTTATCGCAGTAGTGTTCTTTCCAGGTGCTGAGCTGCGTCCAAGGAAAGCTTTGAGAAATTCCACGCTCTGGCAACAGTTGGGCGAGACGCGCATGGTAATAACCGTCTCGTTCGAATAACCCGTTTTGGAACAAAGCCGTCCCCGCAAATAAACAAAATATGTAAACGAAAAACAGCCGCGTTAATAGAGATTCTGTTACCCAAACTTTCTTCATACGCATTCGAAGCTACCTTTCGAAGATCCCGGAGGGGAATCCATTTGAAGGCTCTCTGTCAGTGAAAGAACTCCTCCCGGTGATGAGACAATGTTATTTTCTCTTCGATGGTTATGCAGTCATCAATATTATCACTGCCTTGGTTCCATTCAGTTTTCGGTATCAAATCATCTCTGTACCGTCACCCATCTGGATTACGGTCTCGGTGGTAATGTGCTGTTATAAGCAGTAACGCTTACCTGCGAAGCAGATCCAGCATATTATTGCACAAAGATACTGGTCAGTCGAGAGTTTCTTGGTTTGCTACATAGATTCGAGAGGTATTCTGCAATTTCGAAAAGGTGAAACTGTCGTGGACTACGGGAAGAAGGTCGCGACGCATGCTGCAACCACTTTTCAACCTGTCTGGCTTAAATGAACTTCAGTAGAACGCCGACTAATGCGGCTTGTTCTTTGCTCACCTACACTGTCACATCATTCAGTCATCCTCCGAAAACGAGTAAGTCTGTGAGCAAAACCTCTGTGTCGTACGATAATCATGAAGAGTTTTTACTGGCCGATACTCCCATTTTCAAGCAACTTGGAGAACCGCGTATCGACCGTGAGGTCTTTCAGGACCTCCCTTCGCAAATTTCTAAAAGTCGTCTTCGGCCAGGCCTTAAGGTAAAAGTTAACGAGCCATTTCGGGATCCACCCTTTCGGATCGCAAAGGAACTCCGCATCGACCCTAGTCTTTTTATCGTTATCGATAGAACTCAGGATAAAGGTCGTGTCGAGCAGTTCACCACGAATCAAGTTGGTACGCAGAGCAGAGGAATCGTCTGATGGCTGATAATGGAAAACCATCTCCTTCTTGGACAGATCGAAGTTCATTTTGATTTTCGATACAAAATCACGATCCTTGATGAAGAATGGCATTCTAATATGGTCGTACTCAATGAAATTGTCCTTGTCTCCCCAACGGATGATCCTAGAGTCGACGAGGCCCGCTACCCATTCCCGCCGCCTGTGTGTATCAAAGATGACTGTCGCCACTAAGGGCAATGGTGCGTTGACGACGCCGATACCCCCGAAATGCAATCAGCCCGCTGCCTTTTACTTCTTTCCTGAAAATCTGAATGCCATCAGACGTGTTGTCAACAGAGTGCCATTCAAACGCGTGGCTCAGGTGTGGTAAGAGTGCAAAAAGCGCGATACATAACCCTACCATCCGTCCAAGGCGACGATGAGAATTGCTCTGAGAGAATTCTATAGGCGCTCCCCATTTTAAATGATTAGGGTCACTCATTTTAATGCATTTTGGTCTTTTTATCTTCGAATCGATTTTGTTCTGTGTAAAGCGACTTAACGAAGTGATTTGGAAGAGTATCTCAGAATGATTATTTTCAGTCAAGGGTTTTTGGAGATTATAATCGGGTATTTTATGATTATAATGCTAACGAAGACGGGTTGGAACTTTATGTATCGCAAAGAATGGAAACTTCAATAGCTTATAGGAGGAAGAATTTTTGACCGTGTGCATTTAATTCAGATTCCGGAGAAAAACACACCCCATAGATGCATTCAATCCATGTCCATGTTGTTGATGCATTTCGCAGCTACCGCACGAAGGCCTTCACAACGCCATCAGCCGCTATGTAGATACGGCCACCAGCGAGGATGGGCGTGTGAAAACGTCGGACCAAGCCGATCACGTCTCCTGGAACGCCACCCGCGTAGACGATCTGTCCGGTGTCCCCGTCAAAGCCGTGAAGGCGGTTGTCACCCTCGGCACCAACACTCCAAACGATGGCCTCATTGCGCCCGTCAATGGTAGTAACCATAGGAGATCCCTCGCCATTTTGCTGTGCGCACCAGGCTGTTTCCACTCTAGGCGGTGTGCCAAGTACGATGCGTACGGCCATGAGGTCACCCACCTGTCCGGGTGGGCAGTTGATGCCTTTCCCCTTGAAGACGACGTATGTGCCCCGTGTGGTTGTATACGCCGCGGCGGCATTGATGATGCTGTTTTTCGCAACCTTTTCGCTTGAGACCTGTTTGCCCACGCCGCCCATATTGCTCCGGTCGACGAGATATATCTTGCCGTCCTTCCCGAGGGCGACAAGGAGCTTCGAGGGAATTGCACCTGGAACGTCCAGAATCACCGGGCCCGTTCCGCCCAGGTCGAGGTCAAACAAATCGAGCGTCCGCCAGTTGCTCGGGGTGAAGTAGTCGGTAGTTTTGCCGTAGAAAAGAGGGCCGGCACTGAAGCGTAACAGCGCCTCTCCGCCCGCCCAGTTCACCGCTCGGAAGGTGTTGCCGGTTGCTATGAATATTGAGCCGTTTTCTGATGCTACGCCACTCGGCGCCCAGCTCCCGCCGCCCAGAGCGCCCGTAGCCCAAGCTCTGAGTGCGCCTGGGTTCGTGACCGGGACGCCCACGAGCCAGCCATGGTAGTCGCCGCAGTCGCCGTAGTGGCCGCCGTAAGGCACGTAAACCGTGCCGTTTACGAAGGCGAGTGCTCCGCGTTGGTTCTGGACCAGTGAGTCAAAGGCTTTGTTGCCGAAGGTCACAGAAGCGGAGACGTCGATCGGCCAGCCGGGAAGTGTAGAACCGTCTTTGAGTGCCAGCGCGAAGATAAGGTGCTTCTTGGTGATTTTATTATAGGACATCGTCATGGCGTCGACGAAGATCGTGCGCGAGACCGGGTCAATAACAGGCGTGCCAGTGATGCCCAGGGGATTGATATTTCCACATGGTAACTCTGAGAGAGGCACGGAAGCACCGAGGTTGTGGGCCCAGACCGTTTTGCCCGTTGCCGCATCGAACGCGGCCACGTTATTTTCTTCGGTAGCGGCGATAAGGATGTCTTTTCCGTCGGAGCCCCCGGCAACAAAGAGCAACTGGCCATAAATTGCGCCCGGAACGTGGGCCTTGAACGTCGGGTCTATGTGAAAGGTAGCGGCCGCGGCTTTTGTCAGCGTGGGATCAACGTAGACACCGTCGCGCCTCGGACTGTTGTGGTGCTCCAGCACAGAAGAGGCAGTTACGCCCTCGTTTATATTCGAAGTGCCGGCATCTGAGGTACCGAAGTACCACATCCATATAATGGTGGCAAACATGCCGGCGAGAACAAATGATGATTTACGGATCATCATGCTCAAAATCCTCATGTAGGCATAAGCTAGAATCGCAGATCTTTTTAGCGTCTGCAGTTTTTACAGAATGAATATTTCTGGTTGAAACTTAGAATACCAAGTTTAAGGTTTGATTGCATGTTACAGTATTTGCTACCATATATTGCAAAAGACTCCTTCACTTCATTGGGATAACATCAGCGCCGAAGTTTAAAGCTGTTCGTAGACTTCTTCCGCTCTAATAACCAGGACTCCCCTCGCCCAGGGGAAAAGTTTCTTTGTTGCCTCGAAATTTTCGCCATACTTCTGAATCTGCCCCGTTCCTCTAATCCTGCACCCCTTACCCGGTCCATGAGTTCCCTGGACCTGTCTGGTGCCGCAGATAACTTCTATCCTGCTATTCATCTCGAGATTATCTTCTGTTTTCTGGTACCCACCGATTGGCACAAGAAGCGTGTCATCATTGATCACGCCGAGGGCCTTAACGTATTCCCCCCAGGTGCCCGCCAAATGGGGCCCATCAGCACCCACCGTAGCAATGGCGATCCATTCCGTTTTATCCAGGACCTCTTTGCACTTTTTTTCTATCTTCGCCATATGATGCTTCCTCCTTGAACGTCACTGATACAAAATTACCACAAATGGTACTATTGTCAAGCCCAGCCGACGTTAAGATCGTGCCGAACGCGCCGTTGGGATTGTCGAGAACCGAGAGACTTATGCGCGAGAAGGCCATCGTCTCCTCGGGAAGCAGCCCAGCAGGTTTTTCGTCACCTGGGGCCCATGCGCCTGATTACTTATTTGCTGCGCTATAATTGCAAAAGGGACGGGATTGGCCGGAAGGGGAAAGGAGCGCAAACATGAGCTATTATTTCAGCAAAATACTGCAAACGACCTTAGAAGATGCGGTGAGCCGGGTCAGTGAGGAACTCAAGAAGGAAGGTTTTGGCGTTTTGACGGAGATCGACGTGAAAGAGACCCTGAAGAAGAAACTTAACGTCGATTTCAGGAAGTACCGCATCCTCGGCGCCTGCAACCCGCAGTACGCGTTAAAGGCCCTGGAAGCAGAGGACAAGATCGGCACCATGATGCCCTGCAATGTCATCGTGCAGGAAATAGCGGGCGTGGGCGTGGAGATCGCGGCAATCGATCCGGTTGCTTCCCTACAGGCCGTCAAAAATCCGAAGGTTGAGGAGATCGCGAGGCAGGTGAGGGATAAACTCCGGGACGTCATCGAAAGGCTGTAAGAGAAAAAATTTATTGCATCCAATGAGGCCGCTTTTATTGCGCCTGCTGTCTTCAATGAGTGGAGGAGACCAAGCAGGTGTTAGAGCAGGAAGGGCTGAAAATAAATGTTGACGATGACGGGTTCCTCGTATTCGCGGCCTTCAGAAAAAAACCCTTCAGTGAATTTAAATCATCACTAGCCTCGTCCACCAGCCGCCCGCTTTAATGTTTCTATGTCAATTTTTTTCATTTGCAGCATTGCTTTCATAGCTCTTCGCGATTTTTCAGGATCGGGGTCAGTCAAAAGCTCGACCATGACCGTGGGAACTATTTGCCATGAGACGCCGTATTTGTCTTTCAGCCAACCGCATTGTTGCGCTTTTGCGTCTCCGTCTTCGCATAGTTTTTCCCAGTAGTAGTCTACTTCATCCTGTGACCCGCAGTTGACGATAAATGATATTGCTTCATTGAATTTGAAATGAGGCCCGCCGTTTAGCGCGACAAATTCTTGTCCTGCAAGCTGGAACGCCACAGTCATTACCGTATCCTTTGGTCTTCCGGAGGCCACCGCCTCTTCTTCTCCATAACGTGTAACGCTCTTAATCTTAGAATTCTTGAAAATCGAGGTGTAAAACGACACTGCCTCTTCGGCTTGATTATCGAACCATAAAAAGGGGGTAATTTTTTGAATCCTTGTTTGCATAGTGTTTCTCCCTCCTGTCCGCAAAAAATAATATTAGAGGAGAATAGTACGCTATGTATGTATTCATTCTAGCATGATACCGGGTTCGGGAGAAATATCAGATTGCATTCGTTTCCATCTGAACCTGTGGTGCTAGTCAATATTGCTTGCAGCATCTTCCAGGAAGAAGACCGCGCCGCATGGTTCAACAGCGATTCTACACATCTTCTATTGTGTCTATCTCGTCGCTACTAGTCCGCATTCTCAGACAAACTATCCTGTCACTGATTAGCACTGGTAGCATGCACATGGACATGAAGGTGAGCGGCGAGAAGTTCAAAGTCCCTCTCGCCAGACCAACTAATATCATTGCTTCAGTTCAACGCCATATTTCCCAGACAAAAGCCTTTACTTCATTACGACACTTACATCGTAAATGTATACTGCGTTCCAGACGTATTCAGAACGAATTCGTTGGGCATCTCTCTGCTGAAAGCTACAATCGCCTCGAATCCGGTACAATGGGTAGGCACGATATAGTCCGGTTTCATCGTTTTGATATCGGCAACCACACTCTGGATGAGCTCGGGCTTCGCATTGATCAGATGGAAACCACCCATAATCGCATGGATTTTGTCCGTTCCGGCAACCTTCTGTGCCTGTTTGACCGTATTGACGATCCCGGCATGTGCGCAGCCGGAAAGAACAACCAGGCCTTTTCCTTTTATCTTGAAGAAGACCGCTTGCTCGCCAGGAAACGTATCGTGTTCGATCTTTTCGCCGCGCTTTATCTGAAACTGATCCGACACCTTCTCATAGGCGGTGACCCGCTCGATGTTCCCCGTAAAGTACGCACCGGGAACAATCTCAAACGGAGTTTTCACTTCTACAACCTTGAGCCCGAGAGCTTCGATGTCTTCCTTATTCAGTTGCCCAAGGTCCGTAAGTTCAGTTGCTCCAGGACGGAGCGCGTATCTCCGGGCAAAAGCCTCTTCACCAACATAGAACGGCGTTCCTGCTGCGATCCGCGACTGATTCTGTCTGAGGATACTGACCGCGCTCGTATAGTGATCCCAATGACCATGGCTCAGGCTGAAGGCATTTGACTTCCCGATGTCGATCCCGAGGAGTGCTATATTGTTTAACACTCCCACAGGGTCAAGCCCGAAATCGAACATACAGACACTGGTTTTTCCACTCACTGTTGTTTCTGCGTAATAAGAAAGGCCGTGTTCCGCGTGAATTGATTTCCCCGACTTGGAGCGGTACCGCTTCGTAATTTTGTTGTCTAGTCTATTGGTGTCATAATAGTTGTCAGTCAACACCCAAAGGATCAACTTATCCACTTCGGTGACGCCCTCGGCGGCTTGTGCCATCACGCTGCCCATGATCCCATCTCCGGCAGCGATAAGAGTAACTCGCAGCCACGGAATACTTCAGAAACTCCCTCCTGCTTACACCAGATTTCATGGTCCACCTCCTCCGTGATTTAGATCATCGTGCAAAACAAATGGCCGAACTTGCCTAAATATCATCCTTCGGCAGCTCGGCCATCTTCGCCTCATAAAGACCCGCTACCTTCCGCCCCCCTCTCGCGAAGGGTTCGGCTTTATCGGGGTCCATCTATTAACGGATGCTGGGAACTGAGTAATTAAAATATAGCAGGGACCAAGCGTGAACGCAGATAATAAATGGGGTATTTTTAGGGTATCCCATGAAATGATAAAAAAGTAGCAGGCGTAATAACAAGATTACGAGATGTACCAACATTCACAACTGATGAAGAGTACAAGAAGTCCGCACCGCATGCTTCGAACAAGATTCTACACATCTTCTAAAATTATGTCTATCTCATAGTCACCTTCTATTGTGCAATGCCAGTTTAGCGAATCAGATAACAATTGCTGGTTGAAACATGAACGACAAAGTTAAGCTGCGGCGGCCCGCTCCCAGGACCTTGAATTCTGTTAAGCCGGGGCTGGGCGGGCCATCACTCTCCGCTTTTGCGCCTTTTTGCGGCCGTGTCAATATTGATCTTGTTTTTTAGCTGTTGCTTGCATAGCCACGAGCACAGCCGCGCAGTTATATTAGCTTCCTGTCCTGGTCATTTCGCTCGCCAAACTCTTGTCGATCAGCATGATCTCGATCCGGCGGTTCTTCTGGCGCCCTTCGGGCGTGTCGTTGGAAGCCACGGGATCGTACTCAGACCGTCCTGACGGCACCATTCGCTCAGGTGGCACACCAACCTCCTGCAGAAAACGTACGACGTTAGTGGCCCGGGCGACTGAAAGCTCCCAGTTTGACGGGAAGGTGGACTGCAGGGACTTTGCCACCGGCACATTGTCTGTATGACCTACGACACGGATGATCTTGTTTTCGTATCCCTTCAGGGCATCGCCGACCTTCTTCAATACATCCTTGCCTCCCTTCTTCAACGTCGCCCTGCCGGAATCAAAGAATATCTGCTCCGCCAGATCCACTGACAGCATGTTCTTATACTGCTTCACCTGGAGCTCGCCCTTTTCCACTTCCTTCGAGAGGTCCTGCACCAGTGCCTCGTACTGTTTCTGCGTCTGCTGACTGGAGGCCATCAGTGAAGCCTTTTCCTGCTCCAGCGAACTGACCTGCTGCTGGGCATCCGCTTTCTGCTGCTCTAGCGCAGCCTTCTGTTGCTCCAAGGACGAAACCTGCTGCTTCAGATCCGCGTTCTGCTTCTCCAGGTTAACCTTCTGCTGCTCCAATGCGGCTTTTTCCTGCTGCATAGAAGCGATCTCCTCATTTTTACCCGTTTCCATCTTCTTGAAGGTTCCGGAGCTGACACAACCGCTCGCGATAAATCCCGCCGCGAGAACTACAATGCTTATGCGAAGATGCCTCATCATATGCAAGTCCTCCTTGTCCTTTTAATGATTATCATGGTTTGCTCCATGACCCTCTCACAAACGGCAATTGAACCTCAGATAAACGCAGATAAGAGCTCAAGATCAAGATCATAGCCGTGCAAAATCCTCTTCTCGCGAAGGGTTTGGCTATATTGAGAACTATTTAAATAAATCACAGATATGAAGATCTGTCAATGTTTTTGAATGGGGCGAATTGACTCACAATTAATGTTACCCAAGCGAATCCTGAATTATATCGTTGACTCATAATTCATGTTACCGGAACTATACCCCCAAAAGGAGGGCTAGTTCCGATGAGTCCACGATCCAAAAGGGAGTACCTGGAGGCGATCGTCAAACGATACCGGGTTTCCTCCCGCAAAATAAAGACTGCGATGCTGAACGAGTTCTGCGCTGCCTGCCATTATCACCGCAAGCATGCGCTGCGACTTTTACGGACATTTCGGCGGTTTACGCAAAAACCACCAGGCAAGCGCGGCAGAAAACAGGTATATGACGCCGAGCTGCTCCGTAAGCCGCTTCAGCGCATCTGGAAGGCGGCTAACCTTCCTTGCTCCAAGCGGCTGAAGGCAATCATCCCTCTCTGGCTGCGGGGGTATATCGAAACCTATGGGCCTATCTCCCAGGAGGTGGCCGGGGCATTGCTCCGGATATCACCTCCGACGATCGATCGGATATTAAAACCGGTCCGTGCCAGATATGCGCAGCACGGAAGGGCCACAACGAAACCGGGGACGCTCATAAGAAATCATATCCCCATCAAGACCAATCAGTGGAACGAATTTCGCCCCGGATTCCTGGAGGCGGACACCGTTGCCCATTGCGGAAGCACCACAGAAGGCCTGTATGCCAACACGTTAGACTGCGTGGACATCGCCACCGGCTGGACCGAACAGCGTGCCGTGTGGGGCAAAAGCTATCAGGGCGTTATCGACCAGATCAAGGATATCGAACGCTCCCTGCCGTTCCCGATCTTAGGCTTTGACTCTGACAATGGCAGTGAGTTCTTGAACTATCACCTCCTCAGGTATCTGACGGAGGATAGAAAGCGGCCGATCCAGTTTACGCGGAGCAGGGCCTACAAAAAAGACGATAATGCCCACGTGGAGCAGAAGAACTGGACCCACGTTAGACAATGGCTCGGTTATGATCGTTTGGATCGTCCTGAAACTGTCCCTCTCATGAACGAACTCTATACCTCCGAGTGGCGTTTGTTTCTGAACTTCTTCTGTCCCTCGGTGAAGCTGATTGAAAAAAAACGAATTGCGTCAAAGACCGTAAAACGCTATGATAAACCCAAAACACCCTACCAGCGGGTTCTCGAGTCTCCGGACATCTCTGAAGAAACTAAGCAGTCTCTCCGGAAACTGCAAGGAACCTTGAACCCTTTTGAGCTAAGAAAAACCCTGGAGGAGAAGCTGAAACGCATCTTCAAACCCTGAAACCAACACACATATTTCTGCATCCCTTCCGGTAACATTTAATTATGAGGCAACGGGGGGGACTTTAAGAGGATAACGCTGCTGAATTCCGGTTATTAATTTAAGTGTTACAAAGAAGGTAATCTTCAACAAGATTAGGAAGAAGCCGCGATAATAGGTGAACAATCGAAATTCTACACTTCATTTCTGAATAGCAGATCCTGCGATCATCTGCTTTACTTACAGCTATTTTGTTCTTTGTAACATTTTCAGAACTTGATCTTTCATCTATGTCGTGTCTCAATACTTCTATGGCAGAGCTTCGACGAAGGAGCTCACGCCATATGTCTGACGATTTCTTTTCGAAGATGAAGTCTGCATCGGCATTGACAATGTACCAGTCTCCATGCGATACTTCCCTGTTGAGCTGCCCCGGCAACCATCCCGCATATCCGCCATACACCCGGAGCTGCTTTTGCGTCTTGTGAGCGCCTATCATGCGCTCAAGCGTGTTCCTGCTCATACTGACGTACACGTTCACGAATACGTTTTCTGACTCTTCCAGTTTTTCATCGGACCGGATGAGCATAAGCATTTGCTGACTCTCGACGGGTCCTCCGTAATAAACGACGTCGGATCGCTTCTTCAAGCCCGGCACGGAGGGGAGCATCTCGGCGAGGGGCACCGTTGTGGGCCGATTGATGATGAGGCCGGTTGCGCCAGCGGCGGCGTTGTAACCGACGAGCAGGACGACGGTCTCCTGGAACCAGGGATCGGCGATGGTGCGGCTGGCAACAAGGAATTTCCCCTTGGCGAGGAGTGCATCGTCATTGGAAGGAGGTTTTGGCAACTCAGGCACGTCGGGTGTCCTGACCGTCGACGAACCAGCATGCACCCAAGCCGGAGCCAAGCCAGCCGTGAAGAGGGACAAGCCGACGGCAAACACCGTGGCGATTACTGCGGCAACTATGAATGGCGACTTTCGCATTGATCTGAAAATCCTGGACGGCATAGCCATTTTCTGTGCACCCTCAGTCGGTCTGATACTTTCAACTACAATACAGGGTAACAAAAGAATGCTAAGGTGTCAATGCCTGCGATAGATAGACAGGCTCCTGGGACGATTACAATCCCTGCGGGACCAGCAAGGGAGAAAACAATCGGACGCAAGCTTTTTTTTGCGGCTTGCTGCTCCCGATTTGATGGGCAAGCATTATTGACGCATAATTACATAGCATAGAAGCGGACGGCATAGGTCGCGCTGATACAACTCACTTGACGTCGCGTTCCTTTCCCTCTGCTAGGTTCTTAACCACGGTCCGGAATGGACAGGTCTCTCTCCCCCTCGTATTCAAACAGTGTTGAATGTTATGCGGTTACAGGAATCGCTCTAAATATCTTTTTATTAACTGTGAAACAATTTTCGCTTTTTCACTAATATTATATCGAAATTTAGCGGTATTAGCGTCTTCATAATCAAGCCTTTTTCGTTGTGATTCCTTCTCCAACAACTTAATACGCGTTAAGCCCAGCTAACGTGACTCGCTGAACTTATACTGGCAAAACCGCAAAGATAATAGTTTGCGGCAACGGCCAAAAACTGGGTCGACAAGAATAACTTCTTGGTCCTCGAGAACACTAAGATTTACAGTATAATTCGCAACGATGAATTCCTTAACGCGCTATTTGTAAAAAAAAGACCTGCCGATCTTATACACATTGGACATTGTCATTTTGATAGTACAGAAATCAAATGAGAGCTTTTTAAGGTATGCCAACAAATGCAGATCCGGAAATTACACTGTTGCAAAGAACGTAAACTCCTCGAATACAGGATGTAAACTTCACTGTAAACCGGTATTCCAAAGCAAGGCGTCAATGAAACTTAGCTTCTTCAGGACCTTAACGAATATCGTAATTAAACGTCTGATTCTGTCCGTTCCGGGAAAGGAGGAGGGAGATATGCCGTTCGTTCCTCATCTCTTTGTAAAGGCTGAAAAGCTTTGCAGGGTTGTCAAGATTCCGCAGATTGACCCGGAGCAGCACATCGCCATTCCGAAGTCCAATCTTTTCGTAGAGACTGCCCAGCGAAATCCTTGTGATCCGAAACCCTACGATTCTGCCTCGCTTCATGCACGGGACGGCGCGTGCTTGCATCAGAAAACGGTTCAAGTTTCGGGTGTTCGCGAGTATTGATGTCCTGTCCAGAATCCACTGGATATCTGAAACTTGCTCGACCTTCACGCCGCAGACGGCATCGGTCTCCGGAACGCTCACGGATTTATTCCCATCCGATGCGTTAAGACGCGTTAGCGGGGGGACGACTCTTTCCAACCTGTTTTGCATAACGGGCACCGCGTTTCTCGACGCGGCATCAAAATTCCTGCTCAGGATCACGACCGTTGCTTGGGCAAGCACATAGGCCGCAATCGTGAAGCATGCAATTCGTACGGCTACTGGTATCATCTTATTCTGTTGCATGGTTTAAATTATGTAGCTAAATAATATCCTGTATTGCAAGAACAGGCGTTGTTACGGCTAAGGCTATTTTGAATTTCATCATAGATAATGGCAAGTTGGCCTCGGTTACGTAGCGACGGAGTAATAATATTTCGGTTAAGTTACTTTCACGACAAACGTTTCGGCTATAATATTCTAAGTTACTCGCATGATTCAACCGCACTTTGCCCTACAACTTAATCCCCCACTTATCTTGCGGCCTCGATAAACATCGTAATCCGGCACAAGACGATCATTTTCGCCGTCCATCAACGGGGAGGAGATCATGAAATCGGCGGAGGCGCGATTGCAGGCAATTGGAATATTCCAAACTACAGCCAGGCGCAAGAGCGCCTTAACATCTGGATCGTGGGGCTGCGGTTCGAGCGGATCCCAAAAAAAGATGAGAAAGTCGATGTCGCCTTCGGCTATCTTGGCGCCGATTTGCTGATCCCCGCCCAAAGGTCCGCTCTGGAGTTTATTAATTTTGAAGCCCAGCTCTTGTTCCAAAATCTCGCCGGTTGACCCGTTGCATATATCCCGTGATGAGCCAAGAGCGCTTGATTGTATTTTGCCCATTCAACTAAATCACGCTTTTTATTGTCGTGTGCATTGTTTTTATTTACCTACAAATTTGCCATCTTTGAACTCACCGACATACTTCGCGCCATCGGGGAATGTGTATGTCCCTTGTCCGTGGTAATTGCCATTTCGAAACTCGCCAACATACTTCGCTCCATCGGGGAATGTATATATCCCTTGTCCGTCGAAAGCGCCATTTTTAAACTCGCCAACATACTTACTGCCATTGGCTTTTGTATATATCCCTTGTCCGTTGAACGCCCCATTTTTAAACTCGCCAATATACTTACTGCCGTTGGGTGATTCAAGTGTCCCTTGTCCGTTTTCACAGTTTCCTGAAATGCAACCTGTAGACACACAACCAGCAACAAATAAACTCAGCAAGCATAACGATACAATGTACTTTCCCATACTTCCCCTCTTTAAATATAAACTCGAATTATAATTATATTTCAAAAGGCCCCTGTATTCACCCTTAAACTTGCTATTCCGCGTAGCTTGCTGCGTGGTCACCTTAAGGAGGGAAGAGTAAGAGAAACCGCAGTTTTCTCAGTTGAACATTTTTCCTGCTGCACAGCAGCGATCTCCTCATTTTTTGCGGTTTCCATCTTTTTGAATGTTCCGGGGCTGACATAACCGCTTGCGAAAAATCTCGCCGCGAGAACTGCAATGCTGATGCGAAGATGCCGCATCATATGCAAGTCCTCCTTGTCCTTTTAATGATTATCATGGTTTTATCCATGACCCTCTCACAATCGGCAATTGAACCACAGATGAACGCAGATAAGCGCTCAAGATCAGAGACGTTCCAAGCCCTCTTCTCGCGAAGAGAAACTTTTTGCCATTTTTTAGGAGACGGAGAACGAAAGAAAAACCGTAGGTTATATACGCTTGAGCCAAACACTCACGATCACCCCTCCTTTGCCAATTTGAGAAGAACGACCCCGGATCCAAATGTATGTGTTTCAATGAGCTTTAGGTTGATCCTGTCGTGCAAGTACGGAAAAATCGGCTTGCCGCTCCCAAGAATAATTGGGTGGACGTATACACAATATTCATCGATCAAGCCGAGTTGCATGAACGCGGAAGCGATGCCTGCACCGTCGACACTCATGTCTTTGCCAGGCTGCGCTTTCAACCTGTTTACCTCTTCGGCGATATTCTCGCTAACCAGTTGAGAATTCCAGCCAACCTTCTTAAGAGTCTTTGAAAATACAATCTTCTTCTTGTTCTTCCAGATGCGAGCGTACTCAATCTCAACTCTTGGCGCCGATGGCTTCTTGTCTGCCGTTGGCCAATAAGCCGCCATGTTCTCATACAGCCGTCGTCCATACAGGTGGGTATCGATCATAGTCTTCCGATCGTTGAAGTGATTGTGCATTTCTTCGTCGGAAAAAGACCAGCGGAGGTCTCCATTCGTCGCCTCGATGAAGCCATCCAGGGATACTGACATTGCATAAATTTACTTTACGCATTATGTACTCCTGTTGTGGTGCGAACCGCCTTGCCAGTTATTAGATAAACGGGACTATATCACGAGAAAGTTGAAATATCAATGCGTTGCCGAAAGTAGGGGCATTATGAGTTTACAGCCTATTCATACAATTCACTAATCTGAAATAACGTAATAGTTAAATTGAGAGGTTACAAGAATGCGAGATGAATTATGCAATTCTCAAGAAATGCATCTTTTCCGGAGTACAGGAAGGATTGTGCGCCGCACGTTTCAACTGCGATTCTGCACCCGTTCAAAAATTATGTCTATCTCGTGCCATCTTACACTTTGGCTTTTTTTTGCGTCTGTAGAAGTAACATTACAGACTATTATCACCAGCAGGGTCAGACACACCGTCACCAACGGTACGTTGAATGCCGGTAAAACTATAAATCTTTAAAATAAAGAGTTTTTAAAGAAATTTTTTTTCAATTTATTTTAAAATCATATCATGATTTTGGTAAAATCCAGGCTTTGCTTTGAGTGGGAGATTTTTATGGTAGTCGTGAAAAACAACAATAAGGTTTTGTGTCAGAATGGATAAGGAACAGGCTCAACCATACTAAATTTTTTTACTCATCCGATAACGAGCCCGTTCATTGGCTTTATTGATAACCAGTTTAACGATTCGTATGACTTCGGATTCATCGATCGGTTTGTTGATATATTCTAAGACACCGAGCCCGAAAGATTTAAAGTAGGTTTCGACACTGGCGTGACCCGTCAATACTATCACTGGGATTCCCGGAAGAATTTTCCGAAGCGCCTCAACGAATTGCAGCCCGTTCATATGAGGCATCTGCAGATCGGTTATTACGATATCGATAGAAGTCTTGTCCCGGATTGCGGATAAAGCCTTATGTGCGTTTTCGAAAGAAATGACTTGTAATCCATTGCTTTGCAGAATAACAGAAAGATACTCTCGTTGATCAACATCATCGTCCACGATCATAACGGTTTTATTTCTTTTTGATATCTGTGCCGGGATCATTTCCCGATTCCCTGTTTCATACTGATGCACTTCTTATCTCCAAGCTATAAATCATCATTCTTTATGCAAATTCTAACGTGATATGTCAGCGCGACGTGAAGACGACAGGTCCGGCATCTTATTCATGAAAATTCACATTTTAAGATACAGGGCGAAAAAAAGCACTGATCGTTAGGTCAAGTCGCCGTCATTAATGATAATCTTGTGAGAATAGGCCCCAATGGTCCGTTTTAATATAATTATGGTAAAACGTACATTACTTCATTATTTAAGCAACCTTTGTGCCATATGGAACGGGCCGAACGAGCTTAGCAAAATTAAAGAGTTGTAAAAGAGATGCGAATTTTTGATATCTTAATCAAATTAATTTGGATGGGTCATTTTGAAAGGTGGTCTATTCTGATTAAATAATGCGCGATGATACTATATTATTATCGCCTGATTCAACCTGATACAGCATGAGGAATGATTGTTCGTGGTCATACTAAGATGAACTTTTCTCGAGAAGGTAGAAATATGGACGGAGTTATCGAGATGAAATATAAGGTTCCTGCCTTTGCTGCGATCTCTTTGCTGACATATCTGTATTATGAGTCACCCACAACTGGTGTCCTTTCCATTAATTGATGGCGCACAATTGTGGGTTGGTTGCGATACGGACCCTGAGGCTGAGCAGTGAACTGGTCATAGTTTGTCCGATCTTGTAAAAGAAACAAGCTTAGCGTGAAGGCCCAATTAGCTCTTGAAGAAATAAATAATGATTTGCTTCGAGAGGACGCGAAAAACGCCCCTTTTTTGTGATAAATCTCGGACTGAGGTAATGGTTTTTATCTAGTCCAACCCGTAGCGTGGCTTAGCTCATCGTTCATATGAAAGTCACAACTGCCTGTCTTCATCGATTCCTAGGAGCTAAAGTCCGAGAAACACCTACAACCATGTATTTCTTAAAAATCGAAACTGTAATCAGATTCTTGATGGGACATGCTGATCAAGCATTCGGTAGCCCCTTACGAGGAGGATGTGATTTTTAACAAATAAATTGCTGCTAAGGTATTTGGATAAGCTTTAGTGCCACGCCGATAAGTGCGGCCTGTTCTTTGCTCATCTCACCCAGGCTATCACGCCGTTCTGTCATGCGTCGGAAGCGAGTGAAGTCTGTCGGTAAACCTTCTGTATCCACAAGATAAGCAATTTTTTGGATGATCACCCTGATGTCTTCCGGATGCTTTATTCGGCCTTTTATCTTGGGAAAATATTTAACTTTTATCCGGCCTCTGGTGCTATCGAATTCAACATCTGTCACTCGGTGCATCGCGAGAATTATATAATCACCGAGAGAATGCCAAAAGATTTCGTCGTGATCTTTCCAAGACGGAAGGTAAAAACGCAATAAGGCAGGCTGTTTTTTCCCGTTTGGCGTTATGCTCTTATAAAGAATGACTGGAAAATTATCCGCTTCTTTATTATCGATCTTTTCGAGCTTTTCAAACAAATTGATTCTTTGCTGCTTACGAAAAAGTTTATCGATCTGATCTAAAACGCCACCCTGTCCAAGACCGGCCTGAACTTTCTCGAGTACCGTTATTAATGTGTTTGTCATTGTTCGACTCCTTAAATATTATTCAAAAACTTTGGGGTAAGCCGTATAACTGTCAGATGGAGAGCATAGTTAGTCCGACTTGAGACCGCCCTCCATGCAGTCTTTGCGCCATAAACAATTCATTTGACCGCAAGCTTTGATTTACGTTGCAGCTATTTCGATAGCTACTCCCCAATTCCAATATACCACTGGGAAACCTTTCTTACTATCTTATCATAAGAACATGTAATAGTTGTGCTGCAGTCATTAAATCCCTACTTGGAAGTCACTTGGAATTGTGATAATATTTTTTCAATTTAATTGTCGGCTTCAGATCTAACTACTGAGGATTTCAAATTGTAAATCAATGTGTTTCAAAGGATGATACTATAAACATGTTCAGAAAGAAGGGTGCACCGCATACTTCAATATCAATTCTACACCTCTGATAATAGTATACGAAACTCGACATTACCTAAAAGTCTGCGTAGTCCATAATGTGGTTTATACCCTCGCCAGAAACGCAAGAACAAGAAATTCCCACTTTTGGCTCGATCAGTTCTTTGAATCCAGAGACCTCGTTCGCGTAAAAGCGTTTTCCGGATCAACGGATTTGCGGGAGACTATGGAGAAGACAGGTGTCATCGACAAGCCGAATATTTATTTACTTAATGATCAGGCCGCCTTTTCGAAGACATCTGGTTATTAGCTTACCGGGCCGCACTCAAATCAATAGCGAAGGTAATATTTCGGTTGTTGCCCTGACCGCAAATCTCATAGCTTTCAGCGGAGAACGGTGAGGGAAGTTCCTCATCTAGACCGTTCACGGTTGTATTTACGGTCAGTATGAAGGCGGAGGTGATTGCCACTGCTAGTCCAGCGGGGTTAAAGACCATGGCTGGCACCAGCCGACGTATCCAGTCATCTCGATAATATATACAAACCGCTTAGTCAATGCAAGTCAGTTTTTGATCGATATAGCGGATGGGTATCTGAGGGGAAGATGTTAACAGTTACAGAGTGCAAATTGATGTATTTCACAGAAGGGCAACTTTATTAGATTAGGAAGGAGCTATTGCCAGATAAATATAGCATAGATGGCAAATACATTCAGCATCAGATGTTTAATATCATTAATTCCGAATGAAGCATGTATCGGCACAATTGATGCCGAACTCAAAAGAGAGTCCTAGATGCCACATCGCGAAGGAGTAATCCATGCATACTTCAGTTCAGCCGTCTAGAACGAAACAAAATCGCGAAGATTTGGATTTTTAGGTAATCCCCCGAAATCCGCACCTTGGGCTTCGGTTGTCTTTATATCTGAGTTCTCCACGCTCAATTTCTTTCTGCTGAACAATTTGGTCTATTTGCTTTAAATGATCACCAAGTGTGCAGTTCGTGTGTAGGTAGAGGACAGGAAAAGGGAGTAATGAAGGGGGAGAACCCTTTTCTCACTGTGGCTCAATAACCGTATGAAAAATAAATATAAGAATAAGGCGGGGAATGTATCCCCGCCTTATTGAACTCCTTCACCCGACAAGGGCCGCAGGTTCAAACCCTGCATCGCCCACCATGAAATGCAAAGGGGTAGCATAAAATGCTAACCCTTTGTCATTTTCTATATTGATGCTAAGCAACAATTGTGAGGCACTAGTAAAAATTTAATCATAACAAAAAATCCTTATCTATGTTACTCGATGCTTCCCATTTCAATTGCATCAGTTCGAACATTGCGGGCAACCTTTATTGCACCGTATACAGAATGAACGACTGCAGGGAAGGCATGCTCCGTCTTCGAGCTCTCGATCACGTGCTTGATCAAATGCATAGAATACTCGGTCTCCCCAAATTTGCCAACTAGGTATGGTTCTCATTATTATCTCCTTAGCAATTGATAATGGTTACGCTAATGCGTGACATTCCTTCCATCCCTGACTCTCAATTATAATTATGGTAGTCGCTGCCTTGACATATGTCCAATATATTGATAGTATTAGTTCAATACTTATTAAATATGGAACTACGACATCTCAAATACTTTGTTGCAGTGGCCGAGGAACTCCATTTCGGGAGGGCTGCCAAGAAGCTTAACATCGCGCAGCCGCCCTTGAGTCAGCAGATCATGAACCTGGAAGAAGAACTTGGGATAAAGCTTTTTGACAGGTCCAAGCGAAACATACAGATGACCGCTGCTGGCAGTCATTTTCTTAAAGATGCCAAGCAGGTCCTTTTGCATGTTGAACAGGCCGCTGAAACTGCCAGAAGGATTTACGGCGGACAGGCCGGACGTCTAGTAGTTGGGTTTGTGGGCTCAGTGATCCATACTTTTTTGCCTGAAGGGTTAAGATTATTCCGAGAACGCTTCCCAGAGGTAGAGCTGGAACTGCATGAGATAAATACCGCAGAACAGATAACGTCTCTTCATGCCAAACGCATTGATGTCGGATTTCTCTATATGAGCGCTCAAGACTCCATGCTTGCATCTAAAACGCTCACGCTGGCGCCTTTGCTGGTGGTATTGCATAACAAACACCCTCTTTCGGGCCGTAAATCGGTTCATATCAGGGAGCTGGCTCATGAGCCTTTCATCGCAAACACACGCTCCTCAGAGCCAGTTGTCCGCGATGCCTTTATCAGCCTGTGTCATTCTGCCGGGTTCAGCCCGAGAATAGCGCAGGAGGCAGGGCAGGTGCAAACAGTGTTAGGTCTCGTAGCTTCTGGACTGGGAGCCTGCCTCCTCCCTGATTTTATAAAAAATATCAGACGGCCGGGAGTGCAGTATATACCCTTGTCAGGATCGCCCCCGGAGGTAAAACTTGCCGTCGTCTGGCGCAGCGATAATGCTTCCATCCTTGTAAAGTCATTTGTAAATGTAATTGAGTCTTATTCGAATTTCGACTGGGAGCGTTGAAAAGTCCTTTCCCTATGGCCCGCGCGTCAGAAGAGGACCACGAAAAAAGTGCAAGAGAGATATTCCGCAATGGAGCGGAGCTTTCCCGGTACCGAACGAGCATTTAGATCCGACGCGGGGTCGGCGCACTGTTTCTAACACCTCGTGGCGGCACGGCTCAAAGGCGGTGTTCTGCAAGTTTCAAGTGGTAATTCACAAATAATGACGAGCGCGTCAAGGCGACCTGGTAGGTGTAGTTAACGAAATCCAGGATGTTGTGCAGTCCAGTGTGAAGTAGATGCCAAAATTGAGCGGAAGATCCGGAAAATGATTTTTCCAGCCTGTTATCTTAACAGTAAGAAAAGCAAAAAAAAGGAAGGGACGGTAAATTGTCCCTTCCTTTTAGAATGCATTCACACGGCAGAGTGCTCGGTAGCTGTAGTCCATTAACCTATAAAAAAACATCGTACGTAGAAGAAATACGATGCGATGACTTATTCTATTGAAATCGTAAACTGGAACCCGTCTTATTCTCTCAGTCTGACCGGTGATATGTAAGACGTGCCCTGGTCATTTTGGGAGTACACTAATCTTAGTACTAATTAAACGGAAATTCCTCTCTCCGAAGAAAGTGTTGGGCAGGGATATTGACGTCACTATTATTGGGGATCCGTCTCATTGTTTATGTTCTGGAGCATCCAAAGGAAACTGTTCAGGAACCAAAAGCCATTGGCGGATAACTGTACAGGACAAACAATCTGAGTTTCTGGGTTCATTACCTCACGATGTCCTACAAATGCTTTGCTCCTTTCTTTCGGAAAGAAAGAACAAGGTGTTTGAGCTAACAGGATAGGCTCTGTATGTGTTTCATTACAGAGTAAAATGAAGTTTAAAAACTTTCAGGGCTATTTCTCTAAAAAATTGAAACTCTCAGAGACTGTTTATCCCTGGCCGATCAGCAATCAATCGTCGCCATTATGCTCTCGCTGTAACGCTGCCCCGAGACTTTTCCCGGCGCCAAAGCGTCGTCGAGCGCCTTCATCTGTGCGGGATCAAGTTGGACGGTCTCGGCGGCCACATTCTCTTCAAGATATTTCCGGCGCTTGGTGCCGGGGATCGGCACGATGTCCCTGCCCTTGTGTAACAGCCAGGCAAGCGCGATCTGCCCAGGCTTCGCATGTTTGACCGCGGCGATATCGCGTACCGTCTGCGCTGATTCACATTGGCGTCGTAGTTCTCGCCCTGATACCGTGGATCGGTACGTCGAAAATCGCCTTCCGGATACTCTTCCGCGCGCTTGACCTCACCGGTCAAAAAGCCCCGGCCAAGGGGAGCAAAGGGCACGAGACCGATGCCTAGTTCGCGCAGAACCGGTATCACATCCCCGCTCCAGATTACGTTCCCAAAGTGAGTATTCGCTCTGTAATGCGGAAACCGAATGGACGGCATGGGCGCGGCGGATGTTTGCGATGCCGGCCTCGGAAAGTCCGAAAAATCGTACCTTGCCCTGCTTGACCAAATCGCCCACCGCACCGGCCACCTCCTCAATCGGTACGGCCGGATCGACGCGGTGCTGATAGAGCAGGTCGATATAGTCGGTGCCAAGCCGGCGCAGAGAGCCCTCTACTGCCTTACGGATATGGTCGGGCCGACTGTCTCTTTCAGTGCCGACCTGCTTGCCACCCTCGAAACGAAAGCCAAACTTGGTGGCGATCACCACCTAGTCGCGCCGGCCCTTGAACGCCCGGCTGAGCAGCTCCTCGTTGATGAACGGACCATAGCCCTGGGCCGTATCAAAGAAGGTGCATCCCAGTTCGATGGCGCGATGAAGAGTGGCGATCGATTCTCCCTCATCCGCTGGACCATAAGACTGGCTCTTGACCATACAGCCAAGGCCGATCGCCGATATCTCTAATCCCTGACTACCAAGTTTGCGTTTGCTCAAAGTCATGAATGCTGTCCTCCGATCAAATAATATACGACAGCCTGATATAAGGTGCTCGCTCAGATTCCAAAGGCGGTCAGTCGCTTCGGGATCGACCGCATAAGGCATCACGCCAAGAGGACTCGAGCCAACCTTGCTGATCGCATCGCTGCTCCGATTAACCTCATCCTCCTTGGGCACCACCGGGGCGATGTCGCAGTTCACGCAATATACGCCGCCCATACTGTCGAGCTGAGGGCTGGCTCGTCGCGCACCGGACGCTGTGCCTACACGGGAAGTGTGCTGCGTCAATTCGGATATTACAGGGCATTCGCATTCCTCACAGAAAATCAACCGACTTTATGCTTCTGACCTTTTCGTACAGTTTTCTGTCCGCAGTCACGAATGAGCATTTAAGCTTCCGGCTGAGTTCTACATAGGCGGCATCATAGAGTGTTATATTGTATTTTCTGCACAGGGTCAGGGATCCCTGAAATTCATCCAATCCAAGATCGAACCTTTCAAGTGAGAAGTCCCACAGGAGAGCAAATGCCTCTGCAACAGCTGCTTCGGAAAGCCGATTCTTTGTCGCCAATACATTGCCGATCTCATAGAACAGCAGGTCCGGTACGGCGATGATCTCTTTGCCCGCGATATGTTCGTCTCTCAAACGCACCGCGCAGTCTCCGCCATCCTCATCGTCGAAAATCCACTTGAGTACAACCGACGCATCCAAGACGATCATCGACGCTCCCGTGCATCCCGGATGGCTTTTACGACGTCTATTTGAGCTGTCTCTTTCCGGTGCTCCTTCTTCCAGGCATCCATCCGGTTGGACAGTTCCTTAAGCTTCCTCCCCCGGTCGCCTTTCAGCACTTTGTCCTGATACTCGTCAGGCGAGATGATGACCGCAAGCGGCTTGTTCGCCCGGGTGATCGTCACCGCTTCATGATTTTCCGCCACGGAATTGAGAACGCTTCCCAGTTTTTTGCGCAGATCGAGCGCAGTTACGGTTTTCATGCCAAACCTCCTTGATTTAATCAGCTATAATATAGACTATCATAGCAGGTATGTCAATAGTATTGGTTGACTGAATAGCGGGCAGAGAGATGCAGAAAGCAGCCATGGAAGGCTAATGTAAAGAATAAAGACCGGCCCCAAGACCGGCCCCAAAGATGTTACTTTTGTCGAATTGATATTATCACAGGCAATGCTATCATTAAATAAGAAACGTTGGGCATCAAGGGCGCACCGCTGAAATGCATAAAAAGGAGATGAAGACATGAATATACATAAAATCAGTATTGTCGGATCTGGTCATATCGGGGGAAATCTTGGAATTCTGCTCGCAAAAGCAGGATACGAGATCTTCTATAGTTCAAGACACCCCGATACGCTCAAAGACCTTGTAAAGATTTCCGGGCCCAAAGCCCGTTCCGGGACCGTAGCCGAAGCAATCGCATTTGGAGATGTGATCGTGCTCTCGATTCCCTTGAAGGCGTTACCGGAGCTTAGCACTGAAACAAAGGAGGCCCTGAAGGGCAAGATTGTGATTGACACGTCGAATCCTTATCCTGAGAGAGACGGGGCGATTGCAGAAGAGGCAAGAAAAGAACCGGGCGGCATGGGCACCTTTTTGGCCCGCCTTCTGCCGGGTGCAAGAATCGTAAGGGCGTTCAATACGGTTTATTTTGAAGACCTCAAAAAAACAATCAACAAAAACGGTGAAAAAATCGGGATACCGATAGCCGGCGACGATCCGGAGGGCTTGAAAGCTGCTAGCGAGCTTGTGGGGCGTGTGGGTCTTGACCCTGTTGTCATAGGAGGCTTGAGCACATCAAAACTGTTCGATGTTGGAACATCTGTGTATGCAACGAGCGCCCCGGCAAGAGAAATCAGAGAAAAATTAAACTTAAAACCTGCCGGGTCAAGACGGGCGGCTTAAGTAGCTCGAACAGCGTCGCGGAAGGCGTTCATGAAGGATTCACCTTACTCACGAGGAGCAGGGAACGGGTATAACATGATAGACCAGACCTTAACAGTTTGGAAAACTCTCCCGTCGTGCTCGGAGAGTCTGAAATGATTCACCCTCGGACTCAGTCGCGTGCTTAAAATTTTCCTAAGGGACTGATCTGATCGTCAAAAAGCATAAGTCTGTACACCGAGGTCAGGCCCTCAGATGGTCGTGATGAGATATAAGAAGATGGATTATTCAGCAGGAGGTTGGCTATGAAGGCACTTCCTCAAAAATGCGTGGATATCAATACGGTTGGCTCATTCTGCGACTGCATCGCCGGGCATGAACCAGAGGGTTCGGCAGCGCAGGCTTTCTGCGACCGGGCGAAAACCGATAAAAACATCACCGGCGAGGATCTGGCCGAGCTGAAAATGTCGTTGATGGATCCGGAAGATGATGCATGCTGCGTGTGCTAGGGAAGAGGGCTGCGGATCGGGGGCCTTTTTTTGTTCCACAAAATACCACTTGGGATGGGTTCCCCTATAGGCTTCCTTAATACTCCAGTTACAACCATTCTTTGTGTGAGTCTCGAACTGCACTAAAAATTGGCGTCCCGAGTGAAAGTATAATCGATTGCAGATAAGCAGTCAGTATTATTGCCTTTTGGAGCTGAATTGCTTCGGTAAGTTCATTTGTACAAGTGGTGTCCGCTGAGCGGAGGGTATAGCCCTATACAACCCGAAGCGGGTAACACAACTTGGCTTCCCGTTGAGACAAGCGTGGTCGCAACGGGCAGTACAAAATGGTTTGCTGGCTCGAATACATTATGCTGCGGCCATGCCTATTCTAGAAACAAAGCACTAAAAGAGACCATGCTATGATGTTAACTTCTGACCCCTACTACTTCGCATCGAACGTGCTCTTCGGCTGATGGTCCTTCTTCTGCTCCACTTCATGCTCATGCTTCATTATTTTTTGTTTCTGACTCTTTTCCTTGCCCTTCTTGCCGCCCTTGTCTCCCATCGTGCGCCTCCTGTTTGCGCCTGCATATCATAATAGTGAATATAAGCAGTATACCATATTTTTGTTTTCTAATAGTTGCGGAGGATATATTCGTGGGATGGAAGCCCCTTCGGCATCCTGGCATAACGGGATTTGTGCGACATTCCGGGGACTTATCCAGCGCTGTTTCCAGATCATTAACGTTCCTCCGGTTTTGCGCTTGGTATAAACGCTTGGTATTGGTATAAACTATTGACATCCGACCTCAAATATCGTAAAGTGCCTGAACTTTTATAAAGAAATTATCGGTGGGGTTAATTCGTGTTATTATTCAATGGTCTTCGAAAATATTTAGCGGCGTTTTTGCTCGTCATGTTCTACGCGTCTGTTTCTCTCGCTGCAGCGGGTGATATGAGCTTGCAGTCTGATACTATTGCTCAGACGATGCAGCCAACAAATGAGCCGTCAATAAAAACAGCTGCGGGGATTAGCAGTGATTGCTTCATTGGATGTTTCGCAAACATCAGGAGCGAGATCACCGTTTTGGAACGCAAGGATATGCCCGTCGGCTCTATGAACGAATCCTTTGAACAGGCTACTTCCATTACACTGCGCAAAGATGGTGATAAAATTATATGGAGTCTTGTTCCATCGCTTGACAGGTTCAGTCTCAACCCTATAGACGATATCAAGAATATTCAAGTAGTGTTGAAGTATAGGTTCTAGTCAGAAAAGAATCACATCCACTTCTCTTTTTCGAATTACACAGGACAGACAACGTATTTCCGTATTCCCCGCCTGGCAATTTTTAATTAAGTCCAAACATAAGTAGCATTATTAAATAGCATAGCTTCATTCCTATTGGCTCTTTTAATGCTCCGTTTCTAGGACGGACAGCATATCTACACTCGCGACTTTCAACTTGAAGTAAAGCATTCGCCCGATTTTTCGACCGTTGCACTCTCCACCCACAAACATGGTTTGACAATATTATGACGAGGGCAAAAAATACCACAAGTCCATTTCGGACACACCTCCCCTTCAATGTTTTCAAAAGGTCTTCTTCTAGAGCTCGACGATCCTCGTGCTGATCTCGATCGCTGCCTCGGCACCCTGGCCAGCGGAGATGATCGCCTGGGAGTGGCCGTAGCGAAGAGCGCCTAATACGAAGAGGCCTGGGATGCTCGACTCGCCCGCGCCTCTCGTCATGATCTTGAACCCCTCGGCGTCGCGCTCCAAGGGGAGGCCCTCGAGGTACTCATCGTTAAGGGAGATCCCACCCCACCCCATGATGGCCTCACAAGGGATGACGCGGCCGTCAGCTAGCCGCACGCCATCGAGGGTTTTCTCTCCAAGAAGTTCTTCCGGCCGACCCTCAACCAGGCCGATTCCCTCCTCCTCGAGGATCGAAGCGTACGCTGGCGTCAGGGAGAAGCCGTGGGCTAGGAAGGTCACGTCGCTGGTGAACAGCCGCTTCATACCGACGCTGAGACGCACCCCGTTGATGGTGCGGTCCATGACGAGCAGCTTCCTGCCAGTGGTGCGATAGCCGTCGCAGATCATGCACGTGAAGTAGGAGATGCCAAAGAAGCGCACGAGGTTCTTGAGAGGGGCGAGGGTCTCCCTGGCCCCTGAGGCGGCGATGACGAAACGGGAGAAGTAGGTCTTCCCCTCAGCCTGCACCTCGAAGTGACCCACCCGGGTTGTGACGCGCTCCACCTTGGCGCGCTCGACTGCAACGCCGAAGCTCTCCGCCTGGGCTAGACCAACTTCCAGGAGGTCCGGGCCTGAAACGGTACGGAGGCCGAGGTAGTTCTCGATGTGTTTCGCGTGGTAGGTCCCGCCCCCGGGACGGTGGAAAAGCATGACGCGGAAGTTGTAGCGGCCGAGGTGAATGCAGGCCTGCAGGCCTCCCGGTCCCGCCCCGATGACTATACAGTCGAGAAGTGCTTCGCTGCCTATGCCTCCCACTCGTTCCATGGCCTCTCCCTCCGTACCCCATGAGGATCATAAGGGTCAGGTTGTTAATGTTTAAATTTGTTTAAGGAACTCAAAGCCTGACTACTATTAGAATAGCGCATAGCGCGTTGTTTGGCAATTGCCCGCTGGGTAGATCCATATTTCTAAATAGCCTTTGGAATCTTCTGATCGCGCTTTTGCCTGTCACTGCGTACGCGATTAGAAGAGATCGGGCAGATGGCCTTCTGAATAAGTGCGGACTTATATCTCCCCTGGAACAGCCCCACTAATTCGAGATGAAACATTGGATGTAATAAAGATTGATTACCACAACAACTTCAGAAAGATGTTTGATTGGAGAAGCTATATCATAAAAACAATGATTCAGAACAGTATAGTGCCCTCTGTGTCAATATAGCTGAGACACCTCCCCTATGGTAAATTAGAGTAGAGGGCGGGGAGGAGAAATACTATGATAGCTGCAAAGATCAAAGCAATCCAGGGAAGCGAAGGAGCCCGTAGGGCGGCTGAGGTTCCCGGATTGGGACCCCGCATGAAGTCAATTCCCATCAAGGTGTGGCTTCGGTCCTGCCGGACCCCGAGGTTCCGGCTAAAGCCGCGCGGCGACGTTTTACGGCTGAATACAAACTTCGGATTCTGACGCTTGCCGATGCCTGTGATGAGTATGGGTGCCTTGGCCAGCTCTTGCGCCGCGAAGGACTCTATGCATCAAATATCAACACCTGGCGAGGTCAGCGCGACCGCGGCGTACTATCCGGCCTTGCGCCCAAGAAGCGGGGCCGTAAGAAATCAGTCCGTGATCCTCTCCATGCAGAGAACGAGAAACTCCGTAAGGAGAATGATCGGCTTACCAATCGCCTAAGGCAGGCCGAAATAATCATCGACGTTCAAAAAAAAATATCGGCGATTCTGGGGATCCCGGTTGCGACCTCCGAGAACGAAGAGAACGAGTGATGGAAGCCGCTCTTACTCTTTCCTCTGATATCGGGATCAAATCAGCATGCGCATCGCTCGATGTCCCGCGTTCAGGGTTCTACCGGACGCAGGCGCGGAAAAATGCGCCACCCATGGAGCCCAGGAAGCGTCCAAGTCCTCCTCGTGCTTTGTCTTCAGACGAACGGCAAGACGTGCTCGACGTCCTCCATTCTGATCGGTTCGTGGACAAGGCGCCCCAAGAGGTCTACGCAACCCTATTGGATGAAGGAGAATATCAATGCTCCATAAGCACCATGTACCGCATCCTCGACGCGAACCAGGAGGTCAAGGAGCGCAGGAATCAGCTCAGCCACCCCGAGTACCAGAAGCCGGAGCTTCTGGCCACGGCACCGAACCAAGTCTGGTCCTGGGACATTACCAAGCTTTTAGGCCCGGCGAAATGGACCTATTTTTACCTCTACGTGATCCTGGACATCTTCAGCCGCTACGTTGTCGGCTGGATGGTTGCCCCCAGGGAATCGGCGGCATTAGCGGAAAAGCTCATCATGGAAACTTGCTCAAAACAGAATATCGAAAAAGGGCAGCTCACGATTCATGCGGACCGAGGCTCGTCCATGAGGTCCAGGCCGGTTGCCTTACTCCTGGCCGATCTTGGAGTCACCAAGACCCATAGCAGACCGTATACGAGCGATGACAACCCTTTTTCAGAGTCTCAGTTCAAAACACTCAAGTACCGGCCGGACTTCCCCGATCGGTTCGGCTGCATCGAGGACAGCCGGACGTTCTGCCAGGTCTTTTTCCCCTGGTACAATACTGAGCATCATCACTCAGGTATCGGGCTGCTTACGCCGGAATCCGTCCACTACGGGCTTGCGCAAGACATGCTGAGGGCCAGAGGCGAGGTGCTTCGGACCGCGTACGTGGCACATCCTGAAAGGTTCGTGAAGAAAGTTCCGGTTCCTCCTCCATTACCAGACGCGGTTTGGATCAATAAACCCAAACCGGTCGCTCTGAGCGAGGAGAAAGTACACTAAATTCGGTCGCGGGGTGTCTCAAAGTCATTGACAATTTCCGGTGTGATCGCCAAAATTAGTTTATTTTACGTTAGAAGGATTCACCGAAATGGCTGGTAGATCTGTCGGATTAGATAGTAGGCTTCTCAGAACGAGCGAGTAACTTCACCTGAATAAACATCCAGGGAGCCCGACAAAAAAAGGCAGGCATAAGCCTGCCATGATACAGCTGCCATTACTGTTACCCGGGGTGTATGGGGCTGGATCTGCCTATTTCATAGGGGCCATACGAGTAACGCTGGTAGCCAGCTTTTTGCCACCTTCCACCGAGTACTGAACTGTCACGGTATCCCCCACCTTGATATCTTTGAGCAGGGATCCCGTTTCACAATCGAAGCTGACCGCAAGCTCCTCTGACTTCAGCGTAATAGTGCTCTTCTCAACATTTACAGCGGTAACTACTCCCGACATCTCCATTGCATGCGCCGTACCGACAATCGCCAGCACAACGACTGCGACAAGGAGAACTAGTGTTCTAGCCCTCACCTTCATTGTACACCTCCCTTCCCCGTGATGATTTATACTCCACAAATCCCTACCAGATTACGCTTTTTTCCAAGCCAGATGGCAACAGCCATACGCCTTCAAACCAGCAAAACTCGCGTAATCTATCGACCAGTGAATCCACCGAAAAAACCGATCCGGTACCTCTCTCGAGCGAGCGGGCCGATTAATTTGTGTTGCTCCCCGGTTTTAAGATAGAGTCCAGTTGCTTTATTCAGTGTTTCTTCTGGGTGTTCCTGATAAATCATTTTAGAATAAATGTCGCCGCAACCCCTATCGCTAATGTTAAATTAAATCGCAAATATTTTTTTTAAAAAAGCTATACTTATATTTTATAGTATACTCCAATTTTGGTCGACTCTTAGTTTTCACGGTGATTTATTATCACCTAATACCTAAGTCACCCTTGACATTCAATAGATATCGTGCAATACCAACGAGCCTTAATCCAGAGGGGTGACTGGTACTGTGAAAGACAAATACCAAAATTGAATGAAACTACAGCAATGGTAAAGAGATCAATGGCTGAATAAATATCGACGAGAAAATTTCAGCTTCTCATCACAGGGTGGACTTTTTCTCTTCGCAACGAGCCTTCAAATGGGAGGCTCTCCTAACGTATTCTCTTGTGATTTTAATCACAGCGTATGCAATGATATTGTAATATGTTTTTTTACAATAAGATCCCTCATGCGGTATAAAACTTCTGCTAAGGGCAAACGAGGTGAAACCCTACGACTGTAGGTCCATATCGTGTATGTATTTAAATATTTGGCATAAATTGCGCCGGTTAAACATCTTCCCAATTGCCGTGTCATAAGACGCATGTTAATGTCGGCATGGTGTTGCACAATTAAAAAAAAACAAGGAGGTGAATAAAATGGTTCTCAGGCACGTAATCCGACTAATCGTTTTACTAACAGTAGTTTTCACCTTGCAGGCGTGTGGCGGAAGCAGCAATTCAGCCTTATCAACTTCTGCGGGCGCATCCAATGGGACCATGAGTGTATCACTTGTAGATGCGCCCGGTGATTATGATCATGTCTGGATAACGGTGAAGGACGTCTGGTTCCATACGGACGCAAATGCCAGCACAACTGATTCAGGATGGCTCAAATTTCCCCTCAACGCCCCCACGATTATTGACCTAACTTCCCTGAGCAACGGCAATGTATCTCAAAATTTATGGGATGGCATTAAACTTCCCGCCGGCATCTATCAGCAAATCAGATTGTTCCTAGTCTCGACCGATACGGCAAATCCTCCGGCCGGTCATTCCCATTTCAATGAGGTTTCGTTCGGTGGCAACACCTTCTCACTCAGGATCCCTGATCCGGACAATGGCATCGCACTTATCGGTACATTCTCGGTAACCAGTGGATCGACGCGAAAACTGACCATTGATATAGATGCGGGGGATGACGTTGTGGATTTCAACGGGTCGGAATATATTTTGGAGCCAAGACTGTTATGTTTCGACCTTGACCATATCGGCGCAATTGTCGGCCAACTCAGTACAGGCGCCACGTTCACTAAAGCGCCGCATTTTGAAATCAAGGCTGAAACTCTGAGTGCAGATGGTACCTATCATGTGGTCCGCCGTGCCACGGTCCCCGATTCCACGGGAAAGTTCATTTTGTTTCCGGTTTCTGCAGCAACAGCAACCACAACATATGACATTTTGGTTCGAGGGATTGGATATGAGACGACGATCGTGAAAGGCGTGCCGGTAACCCAGGGTACAACCCCGCTGTCAAGCCCCACATCCATACCGACGATTACCATGACAACTGACACGGATTTTGCCTCGAGTGCAACAATAACTTCTCCTTCCGGGGCTTGGGTAGACTTCTATCAGACCCTGACAGGTACAGGTACAGCTGAGGTGCCTTACGAGGTCCGGTTCAGACATTTCAACCCTCTTACCGGAGCATTCAGTGGGTTTATGCTTTCTGACGGTCAGCTGCAATGGGGGCTTTACAGCAGCAGTACGGTTACGTTTACTGCCGTAGATCCCGTTGAAGGGGATGGCGGGTACCAGGCCGTTGCAGGGGCCGATGAGTCTCTGTATAGCCCGAGCGCACTTCCTGGATCTGCAAACATAACCGATTCATCTCCACTGGTGGCTTTTGGGACACCTCTTACGGTGATATCTCCCTGGTCGGGGAATACTACTACCGGCGTGATATCCATGTTGAGCCCCACTGCAATGGACGGCAAGTTTAATACTGGCGTCGTGTTTGCCGTCCATCGTGGCCTGATTGTAGATGCAATAAGCACGGTGATAGGTGATTTGCCGCTCTCGGATGTCAGCACTGGGGGATCCTATACCATCTCGAATCTCCCGGGAGGTTCGACGCTAAATCCGCTGCCATCAGCAATCTATGGCGTTGAAGCCATCCTTTGGTCAACGTCAACAGCTACATTTGAAAAGATCATGATACCCAATTACACAGCGGTTGCAATACCACAAATCGCTGACCTGCGTACCGGGGACGGGACAGCAAATTTGGAAATGCTCCCCCTGTTCTTCCCCCTTTGGTAGTGCATCTTTTCTGGTGAATTGAGGCCTTCTGGAAACGGAAGGCCTCTTTTTTTTCAGTGCAATAGGGATCGAGGTAGGATGGATAAAATGGACACCAAAGTCGTGTAAAATAAAATGATGGAGGTGCCAGGATGAAGGGGATTCCACAAGGAAGTTACATGAAGGATTTCAAGATGAAGCAGTAAAACTCGTTACTGAAGGGAAAAGGATGATTACGACCCGTCCAAAAGGGACAAAAAGAACAGGACTCTGCCCTTCGGAATAGGAAAACTGATCTGTTTTTGCGATGCTACTCTTTTTTCTCTCGGTCTATTTCGGAAGGATCAACCAACGGCGCCTGTGCTTCTTGTTCCATTAATTTTCCCCATGACTTTACCGCTGCAGCAGCCTTCTTTCCTTTTTCCTCTGATTGGTGCTTCGCATCTTCGATCGTGCCACTGACCGATTGAACCATACGAATTGCATCCCCGGCATGCACAATGAGAAGATAGAGCACTACTGCCCACAGTAGAATAATACGAACGATTGCAACGGCTTTTTTGTGATCAGTCTCAAGTATCCCCAGGATAACAAAAGCAAAGACAGCGCTGACGATAATAATCGCCGATATCAGTACACGGTTGTTAAATAAAATGCTCTCATGCTCCGGGGCGAATGATTTATCAGAGGCCGCAGACGGGGACTGATTTTGATTCCTGACTGGTTGTCCAGGCGCAGACTGGTCTTGAGCCGGCTGATTATTCTCCTGATCTGCATCACCACTTACAATTTTAGCGCTCGCACGATATTGTTCAGGAATGGATTGGAGATCGCTTGAGAAACAGATCAAACCGTCCTTGTCTAAATACTTATAGATGGCTGCATAACTGGTTTGCTCACAAAAGAAACCAAAAACACAAAAAAGACAGAATAGGAGAAGGATTTTTATTCTCATTGAGGCCTCCGTACGGACTCTTGGCAAGTTGAAATATTGGCAGCGCTGTCCAGTGCAGACCCGAAAGAATCCGCCATTTCACATCAACCATGCATCAAAGCTCCGGTGAGTATTTTCGAAGACGAACGCGTTGATTATACGGTAGAGCGACTTTTTGTCAAGAATTTCGATGGGGTATTTTTAGGGTATGCCATCAAACCGTCTAGGGCGAGGAACTCGGAGCCTTCTTCCCACTTATAACTGTCGGGAACACACGAAGAACAGTAAATCTAGATTACCATCTCTCTGTACATTCGATTACGTAACTTCATGCCGCTAATACAGAATGTAACATGATATGTTTCAGAGAAATGCAACTTCAACAACTTCAGGATGAAACGTTGACTAAAAGTTTCGTCTGGAACAATCGCTGTCATCTACTTGATCCTCTCCATCATGTAGTTAATAATATCCGTCAGGGTGACAATACCCGACAGCCTGCCATTGTCGACAACAGGGAGCTGCTTTATCCCTTTGAGGATCATGAGAGAACCTGCCTTCACGATGGGCGTGTCGCTAGTTATGGTGATGGGCGGCGTCGACATGAGGATCCGCACCTTCAGGTCGTCCAACTGGTGCACCCGCTCTTCGATGCGCTCGAAGCTCGCCATGTGGCGCTCACCGTCTATAATGTCGGAATAGCCCGGCAACATGGCCTTGGAAATTTCGGCCGTCGGAATTACTCCTGCAACCGTTCCCCCATCCAACACCACAAGGCCGTTGAGCAGAATGGCCTTGAAAATATCGGCCTTCGTAATTACTCCCACAATCGTTTCCACATTCAACACTACGAGGCCGTTTACGTGGTGTTCCTTGAGAATCTGGGCACAATCCTTCAAGGTTTGTTCCGGCCCAATGGTATGAACTTGCTTCGTCATAATCTCGGCTGTTTTCATGAATGAACTCCTTCTGATGAAGATTATTAGCCGCAGAGCTCATAGTGCTCAGCGATGTCGAAAGAAGTTATTGCTCAATGTGGGAAAGTATAATTGAATTTTTATGTAAGATAAAGCAGAAAAGAGGAGTATCTTAGGGTTCGCAAATTTCGGAAAGAAGTTATCACTGCATGTTCCGACTGATAATCTTCACTTCTCACGATTAACGGCATCCTTCAGCTGCGCCTACAAACAGAGACTAACGTTTGATAAAAATGCTTGCAGAATGCCACATGAAACATGCAAGAACGATGAACACCCCCCGTGCACACCGTGGGCCGGGTTAAGCGACAGGATAGCGCGTTTATTTCAAGATCAACTCTAAACGAATTAAGCCCTTTGCAGGAGAGATAATTCATGTGAGATTGCACACCAGGCCGATGAGTTTTGCGACGAGGTGGATGCCCCGTGCTTCGGAGGCTAAATGACTATTTTCTGCTTAGTTGCCCATCAACACGTACCCATTGTCCCATCAGGAGCGCCCGGCAAAGGAGTAATGGATTTTATGTCCAGCAAAAGATCCCGTACATTCGGCACTCGTTCCTCCGTGATATTGTTCATGCGCCAGGATTACGCGGGCTGCAGTACGAAGACGCAGCCCGCGGGACTCACGGGTGACGCAAAGGTTTACTGCGCTGGAAGGGTTGACTGCTCATTGATTTTCACAAGCATTGGCAGGAGATAGAACCGTCCGCCGGTGTCCGGCGCGGACACGATCAACGGTTTCTTCGTCATATCCAACCAGGCGATGGAATACAGCGTGTCGAAATTCGAAGGCACGACCCCCTTGAAATCGGCGGGTGGATATTCTGGGATGCTCACGAACATGTTTATCGGGCCTTTACCGAATTTTTTCCCCGGTTCGATGTTTGTGAACTGCTTTCTGGTGAAGTCCATCGAGATTAGCGGATAGAAATAGATATACGCATTAATGCCGATCTCGTGCGCCTCCTGATCAGTGATCTTTGCCGACTGCTCGGCTAGGCACCGCTTGCAGCAGTAACAGCGCTGAGATGATAACCGCTACCAGCAAGCCAGCCCATGAACGGTCCTTTGTGAAACACATATCATCGCTGTATCCTCCTTGTATTTGTCGTTACATTAATTTATTCACTATTTTGATAGTATAAGCATATCATCGTCAAATACTACTAGGGATGCTTATTATGAACATCTCGCAAGCAGATTCTTTAATGTTCAACATGAATTTATTAAGGGAATTTTATAAGTAGAAGATAATGAATACATGACAAGTGTCAGGACATCGGTTACCCGGATGTGTCAAGACATCGGTTACCCAAAACAGTATTTTTTATATTAGAACATCGGTGTCCTTGGATCCATTCAATGCTATCATACTCTCCTTATCTGATAGCGTAAAAAGAGAGCATCGATGGAAGAATAACTCAGCCTGCGCGCTAATAACTGACACATTCAGGGAAATGAATCATCTTCGATACTTTTGAGCACCAAATGCCTGAAGGCTTACTTTCTGATGATTATATTATCCCCTTCGGGTAACCGATGTCTTGACATATGGCATCATTAAAAACGGGTAACCGATGTCCTGGCATTTGACAAATACAGTTTAAAAATTGAAGTGTTTCGAAGAATGGAAACTACACCTAGCAACAGGAGGAAGTTTAATTGACCACTTAGTTACAATTGGGACTGTTATATCTCTTGGAAATCTTTCTCTTCGCAGAACACATTACCTGGACTATATGCGTTACGCTTGATCTTCGCGCCCAGGAAGTCCAGTTTTCTCCTGAGGCCGTCCCGCATCCTGATTGCATCGTTTGCGTGATGCTTGTTTACAATCATCGTGTCGAGGATACGATAGACCGCCTGCGCGTCTCTATAGATGTCCTTATAGCGGGCCAAGCTCGGAAAGTTTTCCCTGTACTCTGAGTCGATTCTACCGCGCAGGGCATTTACTGTAAGTGAAACATGGGAAGACTTATTAACCCTTGTGTCTCTGCCCTTGCCTATTATTTTTAAGCCGAATAGTTTCGCAATACCCATGTTTACTCCCGTGGTTGCCTGGTGCGAAGAGTTTCTGTCATACCGGAAACCGAGTAATTAAAATATAGCAGGGATCAAGAGTGAGCGCAGATAATAAATGGGGTATTTTTAGGGTATCGCATGAAATGATAAAAAAGTAGTATGCGTAAAAAACAAAAATACTAGATGGATTTTGATGTTTCAATTGATTGCAGCTTCAACAAGTTCGGGAAGGAGAGTTGACTAAAAACTTAAACGGAATTATTCATTTTCTTTTGATCCTAATTTCCCGGGCTCCACTTACAGGGCTACTGCTCCTGCAACCAGTCCAGCCGGTTCTGATAGAAAGTCCGGCAGTCTTCATTAAGCTCCTCGATCTTCGATATTCCCCCTGCCAAGGCAAACATGACAGCCATATCAGGGTCGCACATAGCGTATTGCTTGTAAAGATCCCTCGCTGTGCCGTTATGATATTGGTGAATTTCCTCGTTAAGATCGAAGGGACTCATCCCGCCCTGCTTCCACTTCTGGAAGGCCTCCAGCAGCTTATCCAAGGCTGCGTTCAACTCGCGTTCATATGAAACGCTCGCAAGTTCACGAATGTGCTTTCTTTGCTTTTTGGTCAGCTCGTTTGCATGACGCATCGGAAAGCTCCTGGTTCTATCGGTTCATATTGAACCAGCATTCTGAGACGTTCAAACAGCACTCGCAATCTTCATTGATCTTTTCTTCGGTTTACGCCCAGTAACCAGTTCAAGTAACACCTTGGGGTGCCGAGCCGCTATCTGCAACAGTACGCGAGCCGGTCCCTCGGGCTTTCGACGCTTTTGCTCCCAACCGCGAAGCGTGCCGGCGCTGATCCCCATGAACGCTGCAAATTTATCCTGTGAAAGCTTGTAATGTCGGCGTATTTTCTTAACATCGGAAATTTCGGCAACTTCAAAAATACGAAATGACTTCTTTTCTTCCCGCATAATCGC
Source organism: Nitrospirota bacterium (assembly GCA_963826885.1). Taxonomy (GTDB): domain Bacteria; phylum Nitrospirota; class UBA9217; order UBA9217; family UBA9217; genus JAJYKN01. The sequence continues at coordinate 140,128 of CAWGYL010000004.1, forward strand.
GCTTGTTTCCTTTAATCAAGATACAGATCAACACAGTATTTGAACGCAGGTTCATTGATATAGTATGGATGCTCCTTCGCCTTCCTTATAAATGCAATGGCTTCCGGCGACCCAATATCGCCGATGGATTTCAGGGCCATGTACTTGTCAATTTCCTCATATGAACTATATTTTATTTTGAGAAATTCTAGTTGGTCTTTTGCCCCAAGCATCCCAATTGCTGAAAGGGCACACGCTCGGGCAATATCGTCTTTTACATCGGCAAACCCAATCAGCGGCTTTAAAGCAGCGCGATTGTTTGTCTCCCCTAGTTCCAGCATGTAGACATAAGCGTCACGGTCCTTTTTCTTAATCTTCTCTTCAGCTTGTTTGGCTATTTCTTGCACCTTTGCCTCGGTTGCTGAACAATGCAGGGCGACGGCGTTGATTTTCGTCGCTATCTCATTCACCACAATAGACAGAGGCATGCTAAAACAAGAGTCCACAATAGCTTTTAGGCTCGAGAACTGTAAGGACTTTCCATGGAAGAAGTACGCGCGAATGGGATAATTCTTACCGCCCGTCGTCACTACACCCTTAAATGAAAGGTAACTCTCCCATGGAGACCATCCATTTACTTCTCTACTGACAATCTGGTATTTTATTATCGTTAATATAATGTTGGGAGGAGTCGCATCGTCTTTTGCTATGATTTTAACGGGAGTATCACGCGCCGAGAACTCCTTTTCCAACGAATGTGAGAGCCATCCAACTGGATCTTGCATATTTTCCAAGTCGAAACGTAAAGCACTTGCGTATCCTATTCTTTTATCGAAAACAGAATCGCTTCTCTGATCAACAATTTTCATAAAGCTGGTTCTTCTGTTACTGACGTCGTATTTGAAGCTGGATACAACTGGATCCGTAATAGTAAATCTCGGGTGCGCACAGCTAGCAAGCAGGATTGAAATTATCACTATTAACATTAATTTCACTACTGTTAGCTTCATTTTCGACCTCCCGTTCCAATCTATTTACTTTATGTTTATAGAACTTTTGATGGAATAATGCGGATGTATTAAGTCACGCTGTTACTGAGTCTAATACGGAAACGCTTAATTCGGGCTGTTGCATTGCTCTAACGGTTGACCTTACCCCGGATATCTATACCACCCTGAGAGTTAAACGTATGGTAACATAAAGTCGAAAGGAGAGCAATCATAGGTGGTAAAAAAGGGTTCGGTCCCGAACAGAATATAGGAAAACTCAGAGAGACGAAGATTTGGCCCTACCCAAATAGCTATTCTAATATTGTGATATTCCAACAGAGCTATTCACTTTGTAAGAAACCTCGCCGTTGCATGATTTTAGGAAGGAGGTTTTATCGCGCACTTCAACTGCAGTTCTGCACGTTCTTAATAATACCATCTATCTCGACATCACCTATTCCATATATACAAATATTGTATCGATTTGAATCGGTGGGAACTGGGTAATCCTGCGAACATTACAAATCAAAGCTATATTTACGTAAATTTATACATTATAATAAGATGAAGATGCGTATCGGCGGCAGAGCCTCTTAATTCAAGTATTTCATGGGATTCACGGGCAATCCGTTTTGACGCACTTCATAGTGAAGATGCGGTCCCGTGCTTGATCCGGTGTCTCCTATATAGGATATGACGTCACCCCGTTTGACCTGCTGTCCCTCTTTCACGTTGAGCCGGGAGTTGTGCCCATAAACGGTTTTGATTCCGTACCCATGGCTGATTTCAACCATATTGCCATATCCGGGACTGAAGGCGGCCTTGACCACAATGCCGTCGGCCGGCGCTACGACCGGCGTTCCTGTCTGGGCCGCAATATCAAGACCTTCGTGGAACGTGGGGATGCCGCTGAACGGAGAGGTACGCCTACCGAAAGGAGACGTGATCCAGCCGCGCACAGGCCATATTGAAGGCGTAGATGCATAGAGGGAACGCTTATCTTCGAAGTATTCTATCAGCATCTGGAGGCTGGTTTCCTGTCTGGAAGCGGCGCCCTTCATCTTCGACAGTTCCTGATGCATTTCCCTGAGTTCTTCATCCTGCTTCTTTGCGCCCATAGGGACAAGATTCTGGAGCCTTATTTCATCAGGGCCGCCTATGCCGATTACCAGCCTGCCCCGGTCCCGGGGACCGAGGCTCACGACACGGCGAAGCTTGGTATCAAGGTCGAGCAGGAGGAACATCTGCCGTTTGTACTCCAAGAGATTGAGCGCAAAACCCTGGACTTGGGCTTTTTGCTGCATCAACTCTTCGCGGGCGGACTGAAGCTCCCAGACTTTATCTTTGGCGTCATTGTATTCATAGAAAAGATACAGGGAAAGAAATGTCAATGCCACAATAGAAAGAAGCGCGGCTTTAAGAGCCGGTTTTGATATACTCAGCGTCCGGACTCTTTCATTCGGTCCAGGCAGAAACATAAAAGTATAATACTCTTTTTTATTGAGCCTGCTGGGTTTTGTTAACATAATCATACTCCGGAAAGAAATCAGAAATGATCAATAACTGGCGGTTGTCAAGATGCCGCCATGCCTGCTCGGTATGGTTATTCACCGGAGACTCTTGCATATATTCTGCGCAGGTAAACTTCGATCCCTTTACCTCTTCGCCCCACACATCGACACGATTTTACGACATGTATACCTGATCTTTCGCTACTCACCACGGCAACTTAATCCGAGCAACATCCTATGGATCTGAGTGTCTTCCATGTCATACCTCTATATGGTGGACTGGAAGTTAATATCTCAAAGGTTCAACCACCACTTCTAGTGGTTACCTGCACTCCTGCCGGAAGGACCTGAATTCTCAAATTACGTATTTTACAATAACGATCCTTATAAACATATTTATCGGAATATTTTCATGGATCTTTAGTTTGTCAGCAGTTTTTTTATGGGGAGCTGTCAAATACAGGCCGAAAATAGATCGGTTGCATAAAATGTAAACTAGGCGGACTACGGATGTACAATTGACTAAAAAATTAGAATGGACTTCTTCATTTTCTAGTCAATCCTGGCTCTCCAGGTTGCACCTACATACTATAACGCTCCTGTCAAGACAAAGATTCAATTTGTTTTTATTCAACAGGATAACTTGATCAGCATATTAAAAACGCACCTCTCTCTTTCGGCATTTACGCCGTTATCACTTTTATCGACGAGTCTCTCGCAATCAGACGAACGACATCTCTAATAGTTATGTCACCTATGCGGCGTGCCATATGGCCGCCAAGAATACCTTATCCAGATTCTATCGTTCAAACGAGAGGCCCTGTATTGTAGGTGACGAGGTCAACTGCCCTCAACTAGCTTGAGCACGGGCTCTCCCGTCGAAATAAATTTTGCGTACACCCTTATGCGGCTGCTTTTCGTTCTACCCGCTTTTCCAGTTTAAGGTATTTCGAGTCGAAGCACTCCTTCTTTTTCATCAGCGTCCAAGCAATAATCAAGAGCTTCGCGGCGAGCTTCACCCTCATTTTCGTACCAATCCCTTTTTCCTTCGCCCGTCCGACAAGCTTATTCGTAAAATAGGGCATAAAGTCCGTGCTCTTAATCGAGGCAATGAACGCTGCCTGGTATAACGCGCACCGCAGATCCGCCTTGCCCTGCTTGGAGATGATCGGCGTTGCCCTGTTTGACGTTTTTCCGCTTCGTTTCGCGCACAGGTCGAGACCCGCTAACCGCAAAACCTGTTTGCCGCTTGTAAAGCGGTGGGGATCGCCGACGGCCCCGAGGACCTTGGCGGAAACATCCGGCCCAAACCCAGGAATGCTCAAGAGGTACGTATACTCGGGAAACTCAAGACAGGCATTCTCAAGTTTGTCCTCAATCGCTTTGATCTCCTGCCTAACCTGGTTCAAACTATCTACTGCAATCTGAGCTTCATGGAAGGCCGCCTCTCCCATGGTGCAGCCAACGGAATTGACCGCGGTCCTCCAAATCGCTCCCACCCTGCGTTCCCGTGCCAACGTCATTTTGCCTGGTGCTACGGTACGGCAGAAGTCATCGTATTCCATGCCGGCGATAGCGGATGGATCCAGACATTCCCGTACTACCGCCAGGGTCTCTGACGATCCATAGTACGTATCCAACTCAGGGAAATACTGTGCAAGGATATGATTGCGAATATACGCGCTTATGCCGTGTTCCCGCTTCTTCAGTCGCCGCTTGACTGCGTTTAGTACGCGCACGTTTTGAAGCGTCATCAGGGGATATTCATAAAACATGCATTTCCCCTGGGCAATGAGATCTGCAATATTGGCCGAATCCTTGTCATCGTTTTTATCCCACCGGCCGTTCAGAAGCTGCCGGTTGTTCTTTACTGCCGCGCCGCCAACAAGAACGACCATCAGACCGCATTTGAGCAGATGCTCCGCCAAGGGCTTGTGGTAGTCTGCCGTCGGCTCGATTCCGAAAACGACTTTCCGCAGGCTGTATTGAACCTTGATGCGATCCACATACGCATCCAGCTTTTCGAATCCCTCTATCGTATTGTCAAAGACCACATTCTTTAAAAGCGTTTTGCCTTGCGCAGTACCAAAAAACGCGCGGTGCTTCTCTTTCGCCACATCAATCCCAATGATCAAATACTCGTCCGAACCACGGATTTCTTTCTTCAGTTGCCGAAATTGCTCAAGCCTGATATCATCTACATAGCACATAGAGACCTCCTGCTTAAAAGAATTTAGTTTCCAGATAAACTTATTCTTAGCAGGAGGTTTCTATTTTGGATAGTCTTGAAGAAAATATTTCCTATACTTTAATGGGGAAATATAACCTCATGCTCTATCCATATATAACAAGCTTGCACCGGCGAGCGATAAATGGAAGATTGAGAATACCAGTTGAATCACGCAACACTTTAATTAACCGATGCGCGTTTTACCGCAACGAAGATTTTTTGCATCATGGCAGCTATCTTGTTCAGAAAGGGCGTCATTCATTATTCCTTTTCTGTTTATTCCTAAGAAATATCTCATGAGCTTACACTGCACAGTCAGGGCAAAGACCGTGGCTGATCTGGGCTTGGGAATGCTCGCTGATATATGACTCCATCTGTTTCCATGATCCCTTATCATCACAAATTTTCTTGCAGGAAGCGCATATAGGGAGCAATCCCTGAAGGATCTTCATTTCCTTCAGGCTATTTGCTAGCTGGGCCATAAGCCTCTGGCGCTCGATGGAATGGCGGATGACCTGAATCATATTTCTGCTGTCGATCTGGCTTTTGACGAGATAGTCCTGCGCGCCCCGATGCACCGCTTCGAGGGCGGCTGCTTCATCGTCCAGGCCCGTGAGGACGATGACGGGGACTTCCGGACTTGATGCATGGACCTTGCCGAACGTAACCAGCCCCCAGCTGTCAGAAAGTCCCAGGTCCGACAGGATGACATCGTACTTTTCCTCTCCCAGGCGTTTGAACGCGGACGACAGTGTATCCACTCTCTCCACATCGATATGCATGTTCTGGCCTGCGGTAAGAAATCTACGGATGAGTTCGGCATCATCGTTGCTGTCTTCTATCAAGAATACTTTAATGTGGTCGTTCGGATTCATCGGTACCCACTGCGTTATAGGCCATCCGCGAGCTTAATGACTCCCGTTACGCTCCTTTACCTTTTAATCTACCCTATCTAGTCTACACTATGTACGTGCTATAATTATTAAAATGCCGGTTCATATTAGCGTGCGCGGCAGGAGAGATGGCGACTAATAAACTCCCGATCAGCATGCTGCGCTTCTTATTGTCGCTGTTTTTGCATGCAAACTGTAAGGGAGGTTCACAATATTGTTTGCAGGGGTGCTCGCATTCAGCATTATCGTGGTCATAATTACCGCTCTGATCACCAAGAGAGGCGATAAAGCGGACGGTGCAGAGATGGCCGCCTATTGTGTGATCTTCGCCCGGGGATCGTTCTTTTAGAGCTTATTCCCATCGAAATGCGCGAGATCGCGCTTGCATCCTGAAGGGTAAGAGGCCGTTACGAAAAAGCGGCCGGGGTAAAGGAGAAAAATCAACCCAATCGTTTCGGGCAGACTTGTATAAACATCAATACGTCCCTGGGAAAGTGTTCACACAGCTCTATACTTCAGAGAAGGAGGGGTACCATGAAATTAAGCACAAGAAACCAGATCAAGGGCACGGTCATTGAGGTTGTAAAAGGTGCTGTCGCAGCAAAAGTGAGGATCGATATTGGCGGTGGGAATACGATTACCTCCACGATTACAGTCGATGCTGTAAATGACCTGAAATTAGAAAAGGGTGACCAGGTTATCGCACTGATAAAAGCCAGCAGTGTCATGATCGGCAAGTAGCAGGCTGCCCGCAGGGGATTGACTTGCCCCGGTTATTATAACAAGTGGAGAGTTGGATTTTTGGGTCCTGAGGGTTCCCCAAAAACTGATCCATGCAAAAGTGGAATTTCTGGATTCAAGGTGAAGTCAATGATGTAGTGCCGAGATGACCATTGTGGATTATCGCGTCCGGCGATTCCGTCCCACCAGGGTAATTGCTAGATTCTTCTCTTCGCTTAGTATGACGTATTTACAGTAGAGTGCTTTGGGAAACAGCCTGTACCGACTTGACCTCACAGGGTTTTTAGCGAGAAGGGCGGCAGGATGTCAGGTCCGCCGCCCGCCCGTGAACATAGCCGCGAAAGGCCGACCATCGAAGGCCGACTCGACGCGGAAAATTTTTCCGTTCTTGACCTGGTGCCACTCCGCGACTAATGTCGTGGCCTCAGCTGGTGCCTTGGTCTCAAGCTCGAAGAAAACGGCAACGTCGTTTCCTTCCGCAATTATTTTTTTCATTTCCAGCCGCACCGTGATCTGTAACAGCCCGGTCAGGGCCGCAAGGTATTCTTCAGCACTATGGTACGTCTCAAAGAGCCCCAGGAACAAGAGGTCTCGCACAGATAGGCACGGGCCTTGGCGATCTCCTTTTTGGCGACCGCAGCATAGAACTTCCTAAGAATTTCTCCTGCATTCGGCATGATCATTCTCCTTCCAACCTTTCATCCGGTTTTTGTATCGAACTTGTCGGGTCACTTGCCGTTCGTAGCCACTAAGTCATAATCGGTGAAAACAACATTTTCACCAACCAACTCAGGAGAGTAAATCGACTCGAAGCGTTTTACGGCCTCCGATTCACCATGGATGGTATGAGCAGCCTCATCAGCAAAAATGAAGAAGTGTACGAAACGGGTCGGATCGTCTTTCTGCTGCCATGCTGCATACATCCGCGTACCGGCCTCGTTCGCTTTAACGTAGCTGACAAATTCTTCAATTGCCCGCTTTACCTTGTCTACCGCTTGCGACTTAACCTGATACTGAGCAATTGTGTATATTGCCATAGTGTCCTCCTTTGGACCTACTGAATCAGATTACGTGTTGCTGGTTTTCCGATAGAAAGGCGCCGCGCTTTGTCGCCTCTTGGGACCTATGATTTATTTCTCCTGTTCCCACAGAAGCGGCGCTTTTCGCTCCGCAGGTCCCTTGTGCCGAAAACAACGTTGTGTCGCTTGGCCGCCCTAATTTCTCCGAGAGTTTCCCACCGCCCTGTGCCGGTCACCACGATGTTCATATTCCCTCCTCACCTATTTTGGACCCGATTAGTGACTAGGTCGTACACACACATTGCCATTTAACGCGCTTGCCGAGGACCAACTCCAAGACTTTCATATCGTTGAGACCACGATTGCCGAACCGAAACTGTAAGATAGCTCCGACTTTGGGCGTAGCCTTCGTCTCCTTCGTCCACCAACCCGCCAGGCCCGCTTGTTCAGTCAGCGCTGCATAGATCTTCTCCGGCGATGCTCTTATTCCTATGCGATGCTATATATCAGGCATTTCAATCTCCTTTCCTGGCGAGACGATCAATCACGGGGCCAAGCTGCAACTCGAGTTTATGCCCCCATCCGCCCTTGAAAAGTTTAAGCATGATTTTTCCGCTGTCGCCTTCAAAGCCTTTATGCTCCAGTCGCAGGTGAGTGCCCCCGTCATGGGTCGGCGTAAGAACAAAAGTGGCAATCGTGGGTCTTTTCATGTTGCTGGTTTTTCAGGTGTAGGAAAGGCGCCGAGGTTTCTCCGCTTCAAGGACCTGCACCTCGACGGTCCATCGAATTCAGGGCCTAGTTCGCAATGGAAGGTCACCTTGCGCCCGACGACAGGCTTAAGGTCTCCCGGCATCAGCCAGTCGGCCAGAGAGTCGGGGTCGGTCGGTGCCTCCCAAACGTATTTAATGGGATAAGCGTAAGTCTGCTCAAGAATAATGTCGTCCATGTCGTCTCCTCGGATGGGTTTCCAAAGCGTTGAGCCTGGTTCGCCAGAACCGCTCGTAGGGATCGATCCATTCAGCCGCGTTCTGCAGCGGACTTGCATTCAGCCGGCAGTGGCTAACCCTACCTTCCTTCTCCCTCGTGATAAGACCCGCGTCTTCGAGGACCCGGAGGTGCTTCATGACCGCAGGCAGCGAGACATCGAACGGCTCAGCCAGTTCTGTGACCGATGTTTCTCCTTCAGCCAAGCGGGCCAGAATAGCACGCCTTGTAGGATCGGCAAGGGCGGAAAATGTCTCATTCAGCGGGTTCGCATAATACTTAACCATATGGTTAAGTATATAGTGCCACGGTTTTTTTGTCAAGTATATGCCTCAAATCGAAAAACCCTATGGGCTTCGCTGGTCTTTATAACAATTGGAAATCACCAGACATTCCCACACTGCTTTTATCTCCAATTTAATACCCCAAAAATACCCCGACGGGGGGAACGAGATTAGTGATAATTATTGCAAACATGAATTTTGACTATCTCTTTATCAAGCATTCTTGTTTAATATCGCCTAGTTACAGTGTGATTTCTCACACGATTCAACCAATTTGGGGCAGTAGTGTCTTATTTTATTAGAATGAACTTCTAGAGGATGGCATGATACAAAACAAAAAATCAATCCTCATTGTAGATGATGACAAAATGCTCGCCAACGCTATTCAAACACTACTAGAAGAATACGGACATACGGTATTGAACTGCGATAACGGCGTAGATGCTGTTAGCCATTCAAAAAAGCATGACTTTGACATGATTCTCATTGACTATAATATTCCAGGATTAAAGGGAGATAGTGTGTGTAGATTGATACGATATAACCGCCCTAATGTATACATCGTGGGCATGAGTTGTGAGTACAAGGATCAGGCTTTTGCCGAAGCAGGTGCCAATAAGTTCATACATAAAGCAGATTTGGCGGAGAATTTTTCTCTTTTGCATCAGCTAGTGTTAATGACTCCGTAGTCCCCGCAGAATCCCTCGCCGGTAATAAACACCCGGTAATACACAATAGGTATGCTTCTTCAGACATCCACCAACTCCCCACTTGGTCGAAAAACTTGTCAACATGCTCAAATTGGGTTATATTCCGTCATCGAAGCACTAATCCATTTCATATAGCCTCAATCAATCGGTTGGGCTGTAGTCACGGGGTCTGTTCTTGGTTGTATGTAATATATTCCGCAATCGCGGTGAAACTTAATGTGGTAAGAGGGACGTAGGGAGATGAAAAGAATTTTACTGATAAGTTTACTTTTCATGATTATGGTGGGATGTGCAACACCGACCATCAAAGATTACAGCAAAGAGATAAAACGGAATCCGAAAGATGCAAAAGCGTATCTTAATCGAGCGATTGCTTACTACCGCTTAGGAGAATACCAGCAGGCTATCTACGACTGTAGCAAAGCGATAGGACTAAACCCGAATGTCGATAAGGCATATATTAATCGTGCGAATGCGTTTAGCGCATTAGGGAACTATCAGCAGGCTATCAATGATTACAACAAAGCGATAGAACTAAATCCAAAATTTGCCGAGGCGTACAGTAATCGAGGGAATGCGTATAGCGGATTAGGAGACTATCAGCAGGCTATCAATGATTATAACAAGGCAATAGACATTAATCCTAAAGATGCGAAGGCATATAATAATATAGGGTTTGCTTATAAAGAATTAGGAAACTATCAACAGGCTATCAATGATTACAACAAGGCGATAGAACTGAATCCGAATTATGCGGGGGCTTATGTTAATCGAGGGGTTGCTTATGACGCATTAGGAAACCATGAAATGTTTATTCAAAATCTTAAGATAGCCGCTAAGTTAGGGCAAAAGCAAGCCCAAAACTATTTAAGTTCAAAGGGAATTGAATGGCAATAAATTAATTGAATATTTATTGATCCTGAGTTTCCGAGACCACGAGCCTGTAAAATAATTTGTGTAAGTGGCCAAAGTCGGTGTATTCTACCGAATTGGAGGAAACATTGGCTACTCAAGACGAACTGCTCGATGATTTAATGAAGAATTACAAGAAGCCCGAAGACCTCATCGGAGAAAACGGGCTTCTGAAGCAACTCACCAAAGCTCTTGTGGAACGGGCCATGAAAGCGGAGATGACCGAACATCTCGGCTATGATAAGCATGACCCAGCTGGTAAAAAGAGCGGCAATTCCCGAAACGGCAACTCAAAGAAGACCATCAAAGGTGAGTTCGGCAACTTGGAAATCGAAGTCCAAATTGCAGACTTCATGTTGTATTCTTCAGCCAAATCTACTCAATTTTTCTATCATATGACACACGATACAACTTTATTGACTTCTCCTTTTATCGAACATATATTCAAACCAATTCTATGGAGGAATGGCCGTGATTAAGGTCTTACTGAAGAACAATGAAATAATCAAGCTTGAATTAGGTGATGATAAAAAAGAAATTGAACTTGTTACTCGTTTTCACAAAGGGCTTGCTGGCGATACGGTTTTGAATTTAAAAACAAGTAATAAATCGGTCGGTACACGCATAAAGGTGGCAGATATAAAAAACATGCAGTGCTTGAAAAATGGGTCGGATGATTTTGTTCATTCTATAGAAGGCTCGCGGTTCAAAACGCGAGAAGAATATGAGCAGTGGAAAGAGCAGAAGATTAGAGAGAATGAACTCAAATTGTCTCAGAAAACAGAGGAAATAAAACACACAAGTTAGAAAGTGAGTCACGAAAGTTGCTGTATTCCGTTTAAGCCTCCATCGATTTGACAAGATAAATACTTCTTCCTGATGGTGTTGGGCGCTGGACTTTCTCAACATTGAAAGTTTCATATTCGAATCTTTGTTCTGAACGACGTTGAATGTTTCTGGCATTGTTATTCGGAGTTCTGTGGCTGAATACCAATGAGTATGATTAAATTTCCTCTTCTTTTCGTAGCAGGTCTTGTTGCTGGGCTTATTGATGCCATGGCAGGGGGCGGCGGGATCGTCACCATTCCCGTGCTGCTTGGAATAGGCATGCAGCCGCAGACAGCACTCGGAACGAACAAGCTCCAGGGCACTTTCGGCTCGGGGAGCGCCATGCTGCATTTTGCCAAAGCCGGCGCTGTGGACCTCCGGGAGTGCGTGGCAGGAATCGTCTGGACCGCGTCCGGCGCTGCAGTCGGCACCATGGCTGTGCAGACGCTCGACCCGGCCTTTCTTCGCCGGGCAATTCCCGTCCTGCTCATCGCCATTGCCCTGTTCATGCTTTTCTCACCTCATCTTGGCATGGCGGATGTCCGCGAAAGGATGCGAAAGAATTCGTTCTTCGTCCTGTTCGGCCTGCTGATCGGATTCTATGATGGCTTTTTTGGGCCTGCGACCGGCACCTTCTGGGCCATGGCGTTCGTGCTCGTTCTCGGGTTCAATTTGACACGCGCTACTGCTTACACCAAGGTGATGAACTTTACGAGCAACCTGGTCTCCCTGGCCTTCTTCCTGGGAGGCGGATTCGTTTCTTTTCCCGAGGGGATCGTCATGGGACTGGGGCAGTTCGCAGGCGCGCGCATCGGATCGCGCTTGGTCATGAGCAAAGGAAGCCGCTTCATCCGGCCGGTGTTCATCGCCATGGCTCTTGCTGTCAGTGTTAAGCTCCTGTGGCAGAATTTTCGGTAAGGGATGCGGTAGACTCGCTGAAGAGCGTTCAGAAAGTTGATGCGGTCCTGATTGCTCTCGAAGACGGCTTTCTTTTTATTGCTGCGAGAGGCGATAGGGCTCTGCACGTCATGGGCCGGGATCCTGGTTGATAGTCTACCATAAATTGTCTAAATGGATGGGGTCAGTTCAGTTGTCTCATTTCCCGAAATTGGGACCTCGGCGGACATGACTCCTGCACGTGCGACTCAATTCCATGATCTTTCGTAACAAACCGATACACTCTTCCACCTCAGTCGGATGAGCGGCCTAATCATTTAAAATTACAGTACTTTTACCCCCTCTTAGAAAAAATCCGGCCGCAGCGTGATATTTTTCCCCCGCTTGTTTATCCACTCAAAACATAATTCTAAGACAACTTCCCGATGAGAATAGGACGATGTCCCGATTTTCATGCATCGAGCTATTTGATATATATAAAGCAACAAGAACAAGGTTGCTAGAATAGAGCAACTAAAGTAACAAAATCGAAAAAGGGGGTGAAAAAAAATGCTTACTTACAAAGGAGGACATAAGGTTGGCAAGGGAACGTACTGGGATGTGCGCAGCGGACAGCGGGTGGACGTGGCACAGGAATCCGTTCTGCCCGGCGGAGAGGCTACAAAATATCTCAGGATGCCCGTCGGCGTAATGCTTCTGTCCGGACCGTTCATTGGGTTGCTGTATGTCGTATTTCTGCCCTTCATCGGTATAGCCATGCTAGCGATCGCGGCGGGCCGTGAAGTCCTGACAGGGGTGGTCAGTCTGTTCGGGAAGAGCATCTCCATCGGATGGAGGCCGTTGAGCGCGTACCTGTCGGGAAAGAAGAAGGGAAAAGCCAAAGACAAGGAAGACAAAAAGTGAAAATTCCGCCGGCGTCGCTCATTTGAGGCAATGATATCCGAGGCTGTTCGGGAAACAGGGAAAACAGTATAACGAAAGTTCATCCACAATAAAAAAAAGGAGGAATACCATGTATACGCTCGTAGATTTCATCACTCATGTCAAGGGTATCGAGTACATCCTGTCTCTTCTTGCTATTGCGGTGTTTCTGGTATTCTGGGAGAGTCTGAAGCCCAGACCGTTCAGGACCGTGGTCAACACCGGGAAGGACGATCTTACGTATATCAGGGAGGCCGGCGGAATCGGTCACGTAATGAAGAGCGTGGGCAAGATAGCGATGGCGCCGTTCATTGGTCTCGCCTATATCGTGATGCTGCCGATCGGGTTCTTCGTGGTCTTGGCCGCTGCTGTGGTCAACCTTGCCATCAAAGGCGGGGCGGCTGTGGCGGGGAAGAGCATGACCTTTGAATGGAGGCCCGTGGAGGCGTATCTTGCAGGAAGAAAGAGTAAAAAGGAAAGAGCCGAGTCCAAAAAAGACGCCATGCAATAGGTTTCATGCAATTCCCCTGGGAAAGATACTTCAAAAATTTTATGAAAACGAGGCTATTGTGGGGTATCCTTCCCATCGTCTTTTTGTTTGTCCCTTTTGTAAACATCATTTCTCAGAATGAGTATTCTGGGAACCGTGCAATGTCCAGTAGATTGTTACAGGGAAATTCCTCGCTTTAGAGGATGGGAGAGGAGGTGCCCATTGGAAAAGGTTAGATACTTAACGTCTAAGATTGTAGACAGTTCCGCAGTACATCCCTGCTGAGGGGATGACAAAATGTTCAGTTGTAAAGAGGCACTGAGTTCACGGTTTACAGCATGATGCCTCGGCGCCTCTCACCTCTTCCCTAACCGTGTTCAATTAAGCGGGATATGAATAATGCCTTAATAAAATAACAGGAGTCAACAATGAAGATGAAACATGGGATTATTCTTGTTTCGGTTGTCGTGCTGTCAACGATGTTGTCCTGTGGCCGCGCAGAAGCAAATGGAACCCTAACCCTGAAATTTCAATATGTGAATAGCAGCGGGGTTGCAACGCCGCTCAGCTTTGCGTATGTTTATCTTCATAATTCATCAGAGTCAGCGCCCATGGAGCAATACTTTTCAGCTGCGGATTACATCTTTGGGCCTTCGGATTCGACCGGCTCGATTACCGCCAGCGTCCCGGCGGGCAGTTACTACGTGCGCATTACACGTAGAAATACATCGGCATTCCCCCCTAACCCGCTAGGACCGCCGCTAAACGGGGATTACACCTGGAGACAGACGGCTCCCATCACCATCAGCAATAATGTAATAACCAATCTGGGGACCCAGAACTCTACTTTCTTCGGATCATCGATTACAATTTCTGGTACGATTACAAACGTTGCTACGGGAGCACCCGTGCCCGGGATCTATGTGAGGGCACAAACGGTGCAATGCATCCTTGGAAATTACACCGACTATCCCAACCGATGCGGTCCGCAAAAGTTTGCGGCAGTGACGCCTACCGATGCCAATGGGAATTATACTCTGCAGTTAAGAACACCCGGGACCTATTATCTTTATGCGTCTCAATGTATTGGCGACCGGCATCAGACGTATCAAGCAAACCCCTGTATGGGGATCGAAAACACTACTGATCCGGTGATTGTGAATGCAGGGGCCAGCGTAACGGTGAACTTTCCTCTTTATTGTTATACTCTCGAGGGCGGTGTCTTCGTTTGTGAATGACGATGAGCCGGCCGGCACCAAGAGGAAGGCGGATGTCAAACTTGCTTGAGGCGATTGTGGTTCAGCATGCAATTTCCCCTTGACGTTGCCGGGAAAATGCTGTTAACACATGACAACCGGTGTATACAGCCGAGTCATGTTGGCAACAATCAAAACGGGCGATTGGGGTGGGAACCCGCGGCCGTGGGTTCAAATCCGGCCCCTCGCTACCAAACGTATCAAGGGGTTACAGCATCAGCTGTAACCCCAATTTTTTTATCAGGACTGTATCGGGACAGCCGCAGGTTAGTTCTCAATCCCCCGCCGCTTCAGCTCGCACCCCGTTCCCATAAGCCATCCCTCGCCATCCCGGAATACTACTCGGGCAAAAAAAATAACGCTAATCGGTCATACACACGAGGTTGTGCTTGATGGCGTAATTTGTCAGTTCGGCATTCGTTTTCATCTGCATCTTTTCCAGGATATGCATTCGGTGGGTGCTCACGGTCTTGACGCTCAAGGCCAGCGCATCCGCGATCTCGCTCACAGTTTTGCCGCGTCCGATCATGCAGATGATCTGGTACTCTCGGTCCGAAAGCCGTTCGTGCAGCGGCTGTTCCGGATCCGGCTGGAAATTGGAAAGCAATTTTTCTGCAATGGATGAACTGAAGTATTTCTCCCCCCTCGAAACCTTGCGGATCGCCTGGATCAGCTCTTCCGAGGCGCTTGCTTTCGCAATATAACCATAGGCACCCGCCTTCATCGCGCGAATGGCGTACTGCTCTTCGGGATACATGCTCAAGATCAGGACTCGCAGATTGGGCTTCTGGTTAGGGCCGACTATCGTGTCTCAGGAAAACGGCCTACGCATGATCTTTGGCCATTATCTACGCTGATAAAGATAGTTATCTAAACATACGGTAGTAACCATGAAAAGAACATCGGTGTTAGTCTGATTTTATCTATCGGATTTTGTCCTATGTCCGGAGATCAATATTAGAGAAGAAGCCAAGAAGAAGGAAGAGGTAATTTCATGGGAGACTTAAGCATTTAAAATCATACTAGGTTTTGCTCGTGGGAGGTCTGCTCGCATGGTCTATTCTGATTCATTATGCACGATGATACTATATTATTATTGCCTAATAAACATACTTAGCGTGGGTTACCTGAAGGATCCTTTGGTTTATGAGCCCTATGGGCTCTTTTAATGCTTCGTTTCTCGTATCAAGGGTAAAGAAATCTCGTAGTTATAACACGCGTGTGAGGGGCTGCATGTAGGTAACCGTTTCAGCTGTCCGCTCGACGCCTAGTTCGGCATTTGCTACTGTGTCAATTCAGGGTTGAACACGCCCCTGAAAAGTGCAATAACTTCTGGGAGACCTCCAACAACCTCATCTTCTTGTCCCTCCAGTCCTTATCGCACCACTGACCTGTCTTAATGTAGTTTTCAGAACTACTTCCGCTGGCGAGTATTTCTTGCCCGATGTAGGCGAACTCCTCTACTCCCTTTTCCGCTGACCGGTACCTTTCCCCATATTGCATATTTTTCCAACTCTCATCCTGAGGCACATCGCGTAACCCTCTATAATTGTACAACTGATACCATACTATATATTTAATCCTGTTGATCGCGAGTGTATCAGGTCTTCTGTCTTTCGTCGTGCCAGCAGGGACTACGCCATTTGAAGACGGTATGCCATATCGTGGGTCTAGATACCATCGCGCAACAGCCTCGTAACACGAACGGCTATCAATTCCCTGGTGAACTTGGAGTATGTGCAAAAATTCGTGTATCAACAAATCCGTCTTGAAGCGATGCATGAATACAGGATCCTCCAGCTTCATTCCCCTTTGTTCATAAATCGCCCTATACTGTGATTGAAGCACAGTATTGTCCCAGTCCGGACTGACTCCAATGTAGCCTTTTGCAGGATACGACTTCGCGGTATTTGCCGAGGAATCCAAAATTATCGGCACCGATGTCAGAAAAGATCTCATTGATGGGTCGAACACCTCAAACACACTCTTCAACACACTGGCGTTACGTTCTCGCGAGATTGACACTGCCGCTCTATTGAGAAACCATCTGGGCAAAAACGAGAAGATGGGAGTCTCAACAATCCGACGGCTAACCTCGTAAGAGCCAAGCCCAGCGATAATTCGATTCTTCAGGTACATGTTTGCGAGTGTCCCGCAACAAAGTAGTAACAACGCAACCACGACTGCATTTCTTATACTGTGAGACTTAGTGGTCCTCATGTATGTCCTTCCGCCAATGATAAATCGCACATATCACGTTACACACGTTACAGACTTCTGAACTGATGCTTGCTCCGACATACGTACTTATGATAACAAAGGCATATGATGAACCAGCCTTTTTAGTGCTGATCCGATTCACTTAAAAAATCTGAGAACGTTATGTGTTTAAAACAAAATTATCCGTGATAAATATATGCTCGATTCAATACGATGTCAATAACAGTGAATCGGTGTGTCGTGGCAAAGTAGAAATGATAATCATATAAAGGGCACCTCCGAGCATAGCAGAACCGTAAGATTCTGTTATGCTCATAGGAAAAGAGACCAATCTTAACCCCGGAGGTGCTGTATGAGATTATACGCTGGCTGTGATCTGCATTCAAGCAATACGTATCTTGGCATTGTCGATGAGGATGGCAAACGAGTATTCAAGAAGAAGCTATCGAACGATCACGAAGTCATACTGAGCACACTGGCACCCTACAAAGATAGTATGGCAGGCATCGTTGTGGAATCGACGTATAACTGGTATTGGCTAGTCGATATCCTGATGGAAGAGGGCTACCAGGTGCATCTTGCAAACACCACGAAGATCCAGAAATACTCTGGGCTCAAGTATGCGGATGATCAACACGATGCCTTCTGGCTGGCTGAGATGCTGAGGCTTGGTATTCTTCCGGAGGGATATATCTATCCGAAAGAAGATCGTCCGATTCGAGATTTACTCAGGAAGCGAAGTCATTTAGTACGA
Organism: Nitrospirota bacterium; assembly: GCA_963826885.1. Taxonomy (GTDB): domain Bacteria; phylum Nitrospirota; class UBA9217; order UBA9217; family UBA9217; genus JAJYKN01. The sequence goes on from CAWGYL010000004.1 coordinate 157,746, forward strand.
CTGCGGACATCGCTGATTTTAAGTCTTCAGAACATCCTTAGCCGTAACAATGGGATCAGCCTGAAAGCGAACGCCGTCAAGGCATTAACCATCGACCATGTAACTCCCTATCTTGCCGGCAATGAAGATCTTGCGCTGGCAGGAAAGGTCAGCAAGGAGAGCATAGATTTTTTCACCTTACAGATCAAGTCACTCGAATCCGTTGTGGAAGAGCGGATAGAGCTGCGGGATCCGTACAACAAGCTTCTGACGGAACCCGGTATTGGCAAGATCCTGGGCCTGACGATTATGCTGGAGGCTGGCCCAATCAATCGGTTTGCCGATGTTGGAAATTTCGTATCGTACTGTAGAAAGGTTTCGACCGCCTGGATCAGCAACGAGAAGCAAAAGGGCAAAGGGAACAGGAAGTGCGGAAACAAGTATCTTGCCTGGGCATTCTCGGAAGCAGCAGAGCTGGCGCGTCGATTTGATAAGGACGCACGAGCCTATTACAACCGCAAGGCGCAGAAGACAAACAGGATGGTGGCGCATAATGCCCTTGCTCACAAACTGGCGCGAGCGGCCTATTACATCATGCGGGACGGGGTGCCGTTCGTGCCGGAGAAGTGCTTTGGATGAAGGATGGCTGGGGCGGTGAACCAGCAATAGGACTGGCAAAACCATGAGAAATGATTGGTAATCCGCCCCACCCGTAGTATATAGCGCTATCAGCATCTTTACTGCCCGTGCCGTGAACTATTACAGGACTGGTTAATAACCATAAGAAGTGATAAACCCCTTGGGCGCGGCAAGGAGCCGAAGATTTTCTGGTCCACCGATGGTGGAAAGGGTCTTGGAGATATCCTGCAGTACCAATGACCTTAATCCTGATGGATGTCTGATGCAGTGAAGAAATGACATCGAATGAGATGAAATTGCGGCAATGGTGAAGATGATGGTAACGAAAAGGCTCGACGAGAAAAGTTCCTTTTCTCGTCACAAGATAGCTATTTTCACTTGACAGTGCCCTTTAAATGGATGTCCTACTTTTAGCAAAATAGAAATGTCCGGTTTTAGGAGGCAACGAGAAGTTGCTGGTTTGCTCTTCTGAGTCTCTTCCATGGGTGGTCTGCCGGTTGATACTTCCTCTCAATTAATACTGGTGTTTTTGGATTCTCTTTAACTGCCCGTCTCTTGATCTCCCGGTATCTTATATCCAAGCCCCTATAAGTTATGTGCAGAGATCCATCCATTCGTTCTTCTACAGCGACCTTTCGAGTTTTTATGGCGTCTTTGATCTGATACAGTTTGCCGTTGTATGCGATGGTGAAATCGTTTCGCACCGTTCGTTCTTCTCGAATGCAGAAAATCTTATCGAGCTCTCTGATAGACAACGCGGGTTGGTGCACATCGGTTTCTGAAGCGGGCTTTACCTTAAATTTCGTGTTGTATATGGGATGATATCTTATCAGAAATTCGTTTGCCTGCTCAACACCGTTAACCCTGGCTAGCCTCATCTCTTTAACCAGACGATCCTGGAGCGTTCGAAAACTCCTTTCTACCCTGCCTTTTGCTTGGGGTGAATTAGCATGGATGACCGTCACCCCGAGTTCGTTAAGACTCCTTTCGAACTGGCTCATGGGTTTTTTATCTTCCAACTCATCCTCGATGCTCTGCTTGGCCGTGGATTTATACGTTGAGTGCTTGTCCAAATAGACGCTCTGGGGAATGCCGTAGCGCTTGATATACCGCTTGAAGCTGTCCATGGCTGGCATGGTCCCCTCATAGTCATAAAAACGGCCGGACACTGTTCCTGTGGCATCATCGATACATCCCATCAACACGCACTCAGCGCCGCGGCCTTCGAACCAGTCATGATGGGAACCATCCATCTGGACCATTTCACCGAAATGATGCTTTCTCTCACGCCACTTCCGGTGCTTTCTACCCTTGCGCTTCTCATAAGGGATATTTTCTTTATTCAGCCATAGACGAAGGGTTTCTTTGCTTACCTTGATTGCATGAATATCAAGAAGCTTCTCGCACGCAAAGGTAGGGCCGAAATCACTGTACTTCTCCTTAAACAGCCTAAGTGATTTCTCTTTGATCTTCTTGGGGACACGACGATTAGAGGTCTTGCCGCGGGATCGGTTGCTGATGCCATCGTCTCCTTCCTCCCGAACTCGCTTCAGCATCCGCCGAAGCTGCCTGCTGCTCAAGCCTACAAGCTCTGCAGCCTTCTCCTGGGTAATCCTCTTATCCAATGCTTGGTGGATAATGTGCAGTCTTTTTGTCTCTCTCCTGCTCATAGTAATCATGTCCATTTCCGTCACAGTACCCGCCAATTACGTCAGGGTATTGTAAGTTAAAATAGGACATCCATTTAAAGGGCACTGTCAAGTGAAATAGCTATCTTGTGACGAGAAAAGGAACTTTTTCTCGTCGAGCCTTTCCGTTACCATCATCCTCACCATTGCCGCAATTTCATCTCATTCGATGTCAATTCTTCACTGCATCAGACATCCATCAGGATTAAGGTCATTGGTACTGCACGATATCTCCAAGACCCTTTCCACCATCGGTGGACCAGAAAATCTTCGGCTCCTTGCCGCGCCCAAGGGGTTTTTCATTTCTCATGGTTATTAACCAGTCCTGTAATAGTTCACGGCACGGGCAGTAAAGATGCTGATAGCGCTATATACTACGGGTGGGGCGGATTACCAATCATTTCTCATGGTTTTGCCAGTCCTATTGCTGGTTCACCGCCCCAGCCATCCTTCATCCAAAGCACTTCTCCGGCACGAACGGCACCCCGTCCCGCATGATGTAATAGGCCGCTCGCGCCAGTTTGTGAGCAAGGGCATTATGCGCCACCATCCTGTTTGTCTTCTGCGCCTTGCGGTTGTAATAGGCTCGTGCGTCCTTATCAAATCGACGCGCCAGCTCTGCTGCTTCCGAGAATGCCCAGGCAAGATACTTGTTTCCGCACTTCCTGTTCCCTTTGCCCTTTTGCTTCTCGTTGCTGATCCAGGCGGTCGAGACCTTCCTACAGTACGATACGAAATTTCCAACATCGGCAAACCGATTGATAGGGCCAGCCTCCAGCATAATCGTCAGGCCCAGGATCTTGCCAATGCCGGGTTCCGTCAGAAGCTTGTTGTACGGATCCCGCAGCTCTATCCGCTCTTCCACAACGGATTCGAGTGACTTGATCTGTAAGGTGAAAAAATCTATGCTCTCCTTACTGACCTTTCCTGCCAGCGCAAGATCTTCATTGCCGGCAAGATAGGGAGTTACATGGTCGATGGTTAATGCCTTGACGGCGTTCGCTTTCAGGCTGATCCCGTTGTTACGGCTCAGAATGTTCTGAAGACTTAAAATCAGCGATGTCCGCAGTCGTACGAAATGGCTTCGTTTCCTGAGTAAATCTCGAATCGGACGATCTTCTTTCGGATAGATATATCCCTCCGGAAGAATACCAAGCCTCAGCATCTCAGCCAGCCAGAAGGCATCGTGTTGATCATCCGCATACTTGAGTCCAGAGTATTTCTGGATCTTCGTGGTATTTGCAAGATGCACCTTGTAGCCCTCTTCCATCAGGATATCGACTAGCCAATACCAGTTATACGTCGATTCCACGACGATGCCTGCCATACTGTCTTTGTATGGCGTCAGTGTGCTCAGTATGACTTCACGATCGTTCGATAGCTTCTTCTTAAATACTCGCTTGCCATCCTCATCGACAATGCCAAGATACGTATTGCTTGAATGCAGATCACAGCCAGCGTATAATCTCATACAGCACCTCCGGGGTTAAGATTGGTCTCTTTTCCTATGAGCATAACAGAATCTTACGGTTCTGCTATGCTCGGAGGTGCCCTTTATATGATTATCATTTCTACTTTGCCAGAATAGGACATTATCACTTTGCCATTACATAACAGTGAATCGGTGTGAATTGGCGAATTGGTTTTATTAGTTTTATTAGATATAATGCGTTAATAAATTCGGAGTGAAGTGTTGGGTTTTGCGCGGAAAAGAAACTCCAATGATTTGCTCTGCTCACTAAAAGCGTTATATATGGGTTTACAACTGGCCTTCCGGTTACTCGGTCTAAATTGTACTATACTGAAGCGGTCTCGTCCACCTTATCGTAGACATACTGATCGTACAGTTTTATCCCGTCTTCAAACGTCTCAAACGGCGTCCGGCCTTGGCAGTATCGGCCTTGGTTGGTCCGACGCATATTGTAGTACTCCATAAACTCGTCGAGGTCATGCTGGATCTCCTCCATGGTCTCATAGAGCTTCTTTCGGAACGCAACCTGATAGAACTCTTCCTGGACCGTCTGGTTCAGCCGTTCTACAGAACCGTTAGTCTGAGGACGGCGGATGCGGATCCGGGAGTGTTCGATGCTGTTCAGGTGTAGGAACAGCTCATACGGGTGAGTTTCTTGCCGGCCGCAATACTCTGTGCCATTGTCCGTCAGGATCCGCAGGACCCGGACATTATGACTATCGAAGAACGGGAGCACCTTATCGTTTAGCGCATCAGCAGCGGTTAAGGCCGCCCGCTCAGTGTAGACTTTGGCAAATCCGACGTTGCTGTGGGTATCAATGGCAGTCTGCTGATATATTCGACCAATGCCCTTGATGGTACCAATATAACAGGTATCCTGGGCCAGGAGAAAGCAGGGATGAGGGCTTTCGACCTCGCCATGGGCTTCCCGCTCGTCCTTGGCAGCTTCTAAGGCCTGAACCTGTGACTCCGTGAGAACGGCGGTGTTCTCAGCAGCCCATTGTTCCAGTCGTTTGAGACGAAGGCTTTTGATCTCCAGGCCATGCCGGAGCCAGATGCTCCTTACGCCGCCGGCGCTGATAATAACACCGAGTTTCTTCAGTTCGTTGGCCGTCCGTGTTTGGCCATGTGTTGGATATTCCAAGGAGTAATCGAGCAGCTTCTGCTCGATCTCGGGAGCGACGCGATTGCCGATCCTGGGCATCCTGCGGGTCTTCTCGAGGAGCCCATCAAGCCCGATCTCTTCGACGGTCTTTTTAATGTCGTAATAATGCTGTCGGCTGATTCCTAACCGCCGACAGCATTCACTAATATTACCGAGTGTGGAGCCTAGTTCCAGGATATTTAACTTCCGATTTATGATATATTGCTGTTGAGTCATGAGCCTTCCTCCTATGGTTAAGATGTGTTTCCGCAAAACTATCTTAACCGGAAGGCCATGGCTCTTCAACTTTTTAAGCCTTTACTTGTCAACGCTTTTCTAGACTAGAGCAAATGATTTAGGAAGGATTGTTGACTAAGAACTTTAAGCACTATTCTGCACTTGCTTGAAGATTCTAGATCTCTACGCGACACCAATTAATACGTAATAGTTTATCTGCGGTCGTTATTTTTACGCAGGCCCGAAGGTATCTCTTAAAGCTTCGCAAGTCGGTTACCACTTCTTCGACTCCCATTTTCTCCCCTCGACACAGTTTGCCCACAAAATACGCGCGTGTTTGCTAGATAAAGCATAATGGCCATGAAATTTTCGCATATTCGCTATCTCACAGCGCCTCAGTGCTTATGATCACCGTTACTTTTGATCCGCATGTTCAACACTAACACTGACATCCCATTGCGTATTTCGGTCATATGCCGTTCCAGCAATCTCAGCTTGTCCTCAACATTATTGAACTCAGCAAGCAACTCTTTGAGCTTTTTTGCTCGCTCTTCTTTGTCAGTCATAATCTCTTGGTTGTTATGCATTTTGCCTCCTTTTGTAACTGTTGGGAATGCATGCAATCTAAGCAGAATAACGGTAAGGATGCCAATCCGGCTTAGATGCGTTTTGCCAAGGTCGTTATGAGATTACCCTTAATGTGCGTATTATCTTCGATCGCTTGCGTTATCAAATAATATCTGAATCATCCTTTTGCTGATATATTTTGGATAATCTATCATAGAGCCTGATGAACAATTGTAAGATACCGCTTAAGAACCGGTTACTATGTCCTCAACTATCAAAGTTTGAGATGGAGGATTGGTTTAAGCTCCTGCGCGCTTAATTTTATTTTTTACTAAATTGTTATAAAAAACATAAATAATTTCTTCATAAAAATCAAATGTTTGTTTTTGATAGCTAAATATTCAATTATGCAATTGCTTAAAGGTGACTTATTAATTAATGATAAATTTTATAGATGTTATAATAGTCAGTAGCAATTTTCATACCTTCCCATTTTGCTAGAGCCGTTGTTACTTTTATTCAAGAAAATTAGGTGTAATTTATAAATCTAACAATAACCTAACGATGCAAAACCATTTTCCTGCCCGAAATTATTTTTTATCCCTTTACCTACTCAATATTTTGAGAATTCTATTTTGGGGTTTTAATCGTTAACTTGGTTAAATCACAACATTATCTTAATATAAACAGAGTTAGACTCTTGAACTAGCGTGATGAGAGTTCTTTATCCTATGCTATCACTTCGTAAAAAAATAGTGCAATTATTGATTGGTTCAGAAAATAATAGGGATGATGTGGTTTATCAATGGAAAATTGAGAAGGCAATCTTTTAGAAAGGATATTTGGAGTGTATATTAACCAAATTTATAAAATTAATATTATTGTTCAATTAAGTAAGACCCGTCTTTCGCAACTGCTCCCTTTTTGAGAAGGTTATCGTATATTTAGAGAGCATCAGCTCTTTCGTTCATTCTGTAGTTTTCAAGACGAAACCGAGACGTGACTATCAGCCCATCGATTTCAAAGTGTACGATTTAGGCTTTCAATTGAAACAGCTATGATTGATTCAGGAAGAAAATCAGACTAATAAATTCAAACTACGCCTCCCCCGATTTGATGGACACCCCGAGTAGTTGTATAATCTGGGAGGATGCCCTTAAGGCGAAGAGCGAACGTCGTCAATTCACTCAAGAGTTCAAAGGAAATATTGTTAATCTCGTATCTGCACCTCGACTAATGTTATACGAAACTGAACATCATATGCTACAAAACAGGTTTCAAAGAAGTGCAACGTTAGCGATTACTTAGTGAAATGTTTATAATTGTTCCCAAAAAACCTTAGCCACGACAAGCATGACGCTGGCACAGCATCCGTGCTGATTGGACGGTTAGACCAAGACAATGCGGCGCTGATTGCTTTCCGGAAAAGGGTATTCCATATGTTTTGCTGTTGCCCTCGCGATAGTTTCTCCAAAATATCGGGCGACCACTTTCAGCGACATGTCAATACCGGCGGAGATGCCCGCAGAGGTAAATAGAGCGCCTTCTTCAACGAAATGCAGTTGCCGTTCAACAATGGTTTTCGGAAACAGCTCCTGCATCCAGTCAAGAGAACGCCAATGCGTAGTCGCTCGCTTACCGTTGAGAAGCCCGGCCTTACCGAGCAATAGCGAACCTGTACATACAGAAGTCAGAATTTCAATCTGTCTGGAGCGGTCGGCAATCCATCTAAGAAGACGTTCGTTATTCATTTCCTTTCTCGTTCCCCAACCGCCTGGAACGACTAGAACATCTATCCCGGGGCAGCCATCAAGTTCGTAATCAGGCAGAACTTTCATTCCACCAGTAGCGACGACTGGCTCCTTGGTTTCGGCAACGAGAAAGACGTTAAACGGAGACAACTCCTCACGTCGTTTTTCTTCGTTCAACCGTGTGACAGAGAAAACCTCAAATGGCCCGCAGAAATCGAGCACCTCAATGTTCTCGAAGAGGAGAATGCCCACCTGTTTTCTGTTCATTCCTGATCTCCAAAGTAGGCCTAACGAAGAAATCAGCGGAGCGGTTTTACCGTAACTGCTGGATTTGCTTATTAGCCCCACTCGTCTTTGTTCAAAATGATATCAACCATAGTTTTCCGTGGCTGGCGGAATAGTTTCTTAACGCGGCGGCGGAATTCTTTCGGTGTAATATGTTCTTCATGTGTGCCGATCACAATTCTGATATTTGGAGATGATGGTTCGAGCGCCTCTTTGTATTTTTCTTTGAATGGACAGAGTGCTGTCATACAATAAGAGAAATGTATAGTATCAACTCCAAAATCCGTTAATGCTCTGAATCTTTCAATTAATTTATCCGGGCCGGTAAGCGTGGGAAAGCCGGGACAATTTATGATGCCGACTAAAGTGAGTTTTTCATTCTCAGGATATTCGGCGAATGTTCCTTTTCGTTTCTGAAAATCCGCAAGGCAACTCACTGATGAGCAACCGAGGTCTTGAGTAGCATTTGAACATGTAAAAATCCGACTTTTGCCATATGAAGTGCTCCTTAATATAGGCGTCTTAGTTCGCTTCTTTAACGCTTTATAGAGCGGGTCCTCTACATAATATCGCAATCCGATGTTATCCAGACCACAATAAACCTGCCACACTCTTCATGGTATCCTTGCCGAATATGTGCCTGATTCAAGTCTATGTCAATGTCGCCAAATGGGAATGTCGAGTGGGTATTTTTTAGTGTCAACAGCGGGAAGGACGTTTGACTAAAAGCTTCAAATAGAATTCTTCATTTATTTTGTCGTCCTAGTTCTCTGGGCTCCACCTACATACTATAACGCTCCTGTCAAGACAAAGATTCAATTTGTTTTTATTCAACAGGATAACTTGATCAGCATATTAAAAACGCACCTCTCTCTTTCGGCATTTACGCCGTTATCACTTTTATCGACGAGTCTCTCGCAATCAGACGAACGACATCTCTAATAGTTATGTCACCTATGCGGCGTGCCATATGGCCGCCAAGAATACCTTATCCAGATTCTATCGTTCAAACGAGAGGCCCTGTATTGTAGGTGACGAGGTCAACTGCCCTCAACTAGCTTGAGCACGGGCTCTCCCGTCGAAATAAATTTTGCGTACGCCATTATGCGGCTGCTTTTCGTTCTACCCGCTTTTCCAGTTTAAGGTATTTCGAGTCGAAGCACTCCTTCTTTTTCATCAGCGTCCAAGCAATAATCAAGAGCTTCGCGGCGAGCTTCACCCTCATTTTCGTACCAATCCCTTTTTCCTTCGCCCGTCCGACAAGCTTATTCGTAAAATAGGGAATAAAGTCCGTGCTCTTAATCGAGGCAATGAACGCTGCCTGGTATAACGCGCACCGCAGATCCGCCTTGCCCTGCTTGGAGATGATCGGCGTTGCCCTGTTTGACGTTTTTCCGCTTCGTTTCGCGCACAGGTCGAGACCCGCTAACCGCAAAACCTGTTTGCCGCTTGTAAAGCGGTGGGGATCGCCGATGGCCCCGAGGACCTTGGCGGAAACATCCGGCCCAAACCCAGGAATGCTCAAGAGGTACGTATACTCGGGAAACTCAAGACAGGCATTCTCAAGTTTGTCCTCAATCGCTTTGATCTCCTGCCTAACCTGGTTCAAACTATCTACTGCAATCTGAGCTTCATGGAAGGCCGCCTCTCCCATGGTGCAGCCAACGGAATTGACCGCGGTCCTCCAAATCGCTCCCACCCTGCGTTCCCGTGCCAACGTCATTTTGCCTGGTGCTACGGTACGGCAGAAGTCATCGTATTCCATGCCGGCGATAGCGGATGGATCCAGACATTCCCGTACTACCGCCAGGGTCTCTGACGATCCATAGTACGTATCCAACTCAGGGAAATACTGTGCAAGGATATGATTGCGAATATACGCGCTTATGCCGTGTTCCCGCTTCTTCAGTCGCCGCTTGACTGCGTTTAGTACGCGCACGTTTTGAAGCGTCATCAGGGGATATTCATAAAACATGCATTTCCCCTGGGCAATGAGATCTGCAATATTGGCCGAATCCTTGTCATCGTTTTTATCCCACCGGCCGTTCAGAAGCTGCCGGTTGTTCTTTACTGCCGCGCCGCCAACAAGAACGACCATCAGACCGCATTTGAGCAGATGCTCCGCCAGGGGCTTGTGGTAGTCTGCCGTCGGCTCGATTCCGAAAACGACTTTCCGCAGGCTGTATTGAACCTTGATGCGATCCACATACGCATCCAGCTTTTCGAATCCCTCTATCGTATTGTCAAAGACCACATTCTTTAAAAGCGTTTTGCCTTGCGCAGTACCAAAAAACGCGCGGTGCTTCTCTTTCGCCACATCAATCCCAATGATCAAATACTCGTCCGAACCACGGATTTCTTTCTTCAGTTGCCGAAATTGCTCAAGCCTGATATCATCTACATAGCACATAGAGACCTCCTGCTTAAAAGAATTTAGTTTCCAGATAAACTTATTCTTAGCAGGAGGTTTCTATTTTGGATAGTCTTGAAGAAAATATTTCCTATACTTTAATGGGGAAATATAACCTCATGCTCTATCCATATATAACAAGCTTGCAATGCCACTCAATAAGGGATACAAAATACCCGTTGAATCTTGCACACAATGCCCAGGATGAGACGTTTCTTCATTCTCTCCTGTAATCTGTGTCTCTAAGGCAAGCCCCACCTCGTCATTCAAATTTGTCAAGGCGTTGCGCGTAGGAGTGCGGTTTTCACTGATTCATGAGTAACATCCGGACAAATGGATCGCACAAGCAACTCGTTCAGGTGGAAGATTTTAACAACGGAGCGTGCTTCTTTTGCACCGTTAAGCAGCCCCAGATAGCACGTCTGACAGGGGGTCACGATAGCCTTTGCTCCGGTTGATTCAGCTTCGCGAACGCGCGCTGCAGCCATCTTGTGCTGAATCTCAGGATTGACCGTTTTTAGTCCTCCCCCCATCCCGCAGCAGGATGAAAAAACGCGATTGCGCGGCATCTCTACCAAATCAACACCGGGAACGGATCGCAGCACGCGTCGGGGTTGATCGTAGACCTGATTGTGACGGCCTAAATGGCAGGGATCATGATAGGTGGTGAGAAGGGGTGTTTTCCACTTAAAATGAAGACGACTCTCCTTAAGTAGTTGGTCCAGGTACTGACTGAAATGCACGACCTTCGGCGCTCTCGGCCATAATCCCGCATAGTCTGAGTACAGCCCCTTATAGCAGCCGGCGCAGGAGACAACGATTGTGTCTATTCCCATGCGGGTGAATTGATCCACCCGTTTCCTTGCTTCCTCGCGGAATGCACTATCGCCCATTCTCCTCAATTTGCTCACACAGCACGGTTCATCCTCACCCAGGATCGCAAAGTCCACTCCTGCTTCCTGCAACAGTCGTGCTGACTGCACAGCGACAGGCTGCAATTCCGGCTCGTAGCTTGCCATGCATCCCGCAAAATAGATCACCGGAGCGGGTTGCTCCCTCCAAAGCGGCACGGGTGATTTCAGTAATCCAGCCTTCCAGGCTGCCTCGGCCCAGTAGGAGCGCTCGTTCTGGCTTTTGCCGAAAGGATTGTTGAACTCCTTGATCGCGGCCAGCTGCTTGATCTGGACTTCCGGCTGGGGAATGCCCGCGTTCACGAGTGACATTCGCGCCTGCTCCCACAGCTCGTGCGTATTGATTCTCACCGGGCAGACAACATGGCATTGTCCACAAGCCGAGCATTCATAAAGAGCTTCGATGAATTTTTTTCGTCCGGCTTCAGGCAATGTACCGTTGATAAAACGGCGCAAAGAATCGAGCTTGCCGTAGGCGGTGATCTCTTCGCGCTCGTCCTGGGCATACACGGGACACCACGCCCTGCATTCACCGCACCGGGTGCATGCATTCAACTCGATGAGCTGCCGGCGGGTCAGCCCTGCCGCGATCTTGTTTCCCTGTATTTTTTCATCTCGGGCCAATAGAGGTCCTCTCTTTTGTGCTCCTGGGCGGCGTTCATGAATATAATGACGGGAGCAAGCAGACTGTGCATCAGTTTACTGTGTGGCAGGTATACGAAGAGTGTTAAAACCAGCAAAGAGTGAAGCATCCAGCAGGCCGTAAGCCACGGCTGGAGTTGCTTCAGCGCATACGTTCCCGGAGGCGAAAAAAGACGACCAACATAAGAATAGCGTGTAATCTCAGCAGGCATAGTCGCAAGGCGCAGCCCTTCAAGGACAAACCCTGACAGGGTCACTGACAAGAGTAAGCTCAGTAGTATGACGTCCATTTGATTGCTGATTTGCCGTGCCTGTAGCAGCGCAAGACGGCGCATGCCGGCCATTACAAGCCCGAGGAGAAGGAGCAGGCCGAAACTGTCGCCCCATACCTTGATGAAGAAATATCCTTCCGGGTGCAAATAGAAGCTTGGGAGTGTACTGCTCATTGCAAAGTAGCCTGCGGCCCTGAGGAAACAGGACGCAGCGGAGAGAAGGGCTAGGCCGAGGAAACCATAAAAGATCAGAATGTGGATGAACCACCGGGAGAAAGAGAGCGTAAACAGTTGGCGTTGGAGGAGGACTTCAGCCACCCAGATCATTGAAGGCATTCTATAATTACTAGGAGCTGTCGTTGACTCATGTATTCCGCGGGACCAGCCAAGCCATTTTCGGAAGAATGCGAAGGCCATATACCCGAGCGACAGACCAACCATCACTTGGAACAGAAGCCACGGTTTTGGGAAATCAACTAATTCGACTTGTACCAATCTCTACCTCTGCATGCGTAATACACAAATGGAGATCTCATAGCGCAACGGATCTCACTCGGGTAAGCTTCAACTGTTTTTGTCGGATCAAGGAAGTGAAAACAATAGCTTATGGGTTGTGTTTCGCGTTGGGATACTTGATCCTCCAACTTTTCCTTAACTGCTGATGGTATTAGAAACTTCAAATCGGACCCGCACCATCTCTTGTAGACACAATTAATGGTCCTCAAATACAAGCTGAAATATGCACGGGCTTCTTATCAATCAAGAGTCGCAGCTTCAGGAAGGAGTCCGCACCGCATGCTTCAATTTCGATTTTACACCTCTTCAAAAGATATGTCTATCTCGTATAAAGCCTCCAATTAAATATCGGGAATCCCTTGCTATATATTTTAGCAGAAAAAGAAGCCGTGACGGACCTGTTTTATGAGATGCTAGTCGCGGTCTTCAACTTCAAAAATGCATGTCAGCCCGTATTGGTAAAAGTGCATAGTTCAAAGAAGGAGTTGTGTTTTGATTTTGATATAAAAAAACGAGATTACAACCTGAAATTAACATCAAGGAGGCAGGTAGAAAATGCGTATACTGTCATCAAATAACTTTGGGGTTTTGAATCCCACGGGCTCTTTTAATACTGCTGTGCATCAATGCTCTGCGGATACTTGGATATGGCCAATTCTTCACCGGGACCTTTTGGATCTCTCGCTTCAACGGTCATAAAATAATTCAAAAATCGCGTGGTGTAACAATGCGTATTGCCCTGAACATTTTCAAGATAAGCAGGTCTTTGTCTCCAGTGGCCAGATAATCGACTGCCGCCTCCAGGGCATAGGCTGGAACAATATCATCATCTTTGTCCCGACAAACACCGGGCTCCGTTTTAGAAGGCTGTACATTGTATTGAGCAGCCTCCGCAATTATTACCAAAACATTTTCCCCCTCCTGCTTTATCGGCGAAAACTTTTTTGATAGGGTGAGTTCAAATTCTTGAAGGATGAAGAGACGGGTTATGAGATCAAACTGACGTTTCTTTGCCCGCAATAAAAGCTTTGCGCAGATGCCTTCAGTAACAAAAGCTGCGATAAGCACATTGGTATCGAGGACCGCTCTCATGACACTTCCTTAAAGATATCCTCGTCCGTCACCATCCCTTTCTTTTTCGCCCGCGCACGAAGACTTTTCCTTACGTCTTGAAACCGGGATTCCCAAAGATAAATGCTGATCGATTCCTTGACAACATCGCCTTTGTTCCGACCCTGGGATTTTGCGAAGCGGCCAAGCGCGCGGGCGACCTACTCAGGAAGACTTATTGACAGGACTGATCTCATAATTAACCTCCTGTGTTACAATTCACTACATTGGTCTACGTGACAAGCGTGCAATCTGGGTCTTCCAGCATCAAATATACTGGTAATTTTTTTAAGTTTTTTGAAGCTCAACCACGGGCAGTTTACTGAACTAAGTTATTTTTTTGGGGTATTCATTATGGATATCTAAATATCAGAAATATTTTTCTCTTTCGAACAATGCTGTGGAATAAATTGTCTTTCCACTTTGCCACCTGCATTACTATAATAAACTAAAGAAAATAGCATGATATGCCGATAAAATAGTTGAATTGCTTGCCCTCAGACGTGTTCGATTCCTGGCAAGATAAGCGGTGAGCAGCGTGACGTTAAGCATTTGTAAAACATGAGGTATTTGATTTTTGTAATCGGCAAACGCACCGAAATGATGCTTGTAGCGCAATTTTTTAGGTAGTTAATGTCAAATTTATGATGTGACAATAAATGTTTTTTAAAACATCAGAATTCGTTAGGACAGCGGTATTGATGTGTTGCCATCCCATCTAAGAAGCGTTGAGCTTTTGATGACAGCCGAGATGCAGCCCAATTCTCCGTTGAGGCGGATTTTCTGCAAATAACAAAGAATGCAAAGAGAAATGGATAAATCTAACGGCTATAAAGACAAAATCCTTGGTGCACAGGTTCACCTTGCCATCAAGCAGTTGCCGACGGTGCAGATTACTTCCTTTATCGTCGCCCTTGTTCTTTCTTTTACCGTCCGCAACATTATTCCTCGAGCAAATATCATCACATGGTTAACGATGGTCCTGGTGCTTGTCTTTGGCAGGATCGTCCTTTACTATCGATTCCTGAAGGTTGATGAGAGATTCCGTGTTGCGGAGCGCTGGAAAAATGTCTATTTGCTTTTGGTCCTCTTTTCCGGAATCGTATGGGGACTTTCTGCTTTTATAATTTTCCCGGTTGGCAGTCTATGGCAAATGGCTCTCTTTGTCATTATTATTGCTGGCTTGTCGGCAGGTACTACTACATCTCATGCCGGCATTAAATTGGGATCAACAGCATGGGTAGTACCGGTCTTGCTGCTTTATGCCTTCCGCTGCGTCAGGGAAGGAGGAGAATTTGAATATATCTTAGGCCTTTATTTTGTTATTTTTATGGCTGCAATGATTCTTCATTCATTGAAAAACAATGAAGCCATCACCTCTGCCATCGCTTTAAAATTCGAAAATATCGAGCTTTTTGCAGCCGTCCGGGAGAGCGAGGAACGATTTCGCGCGCTGTCTGGAGCAAGCTTTGAGGGTATGGTAATCAGCCAAAATGGTATTATCAAGGACTGTAACGAACAGTTGTCGAGAATGCTTGGTTTTAGCAAAGAGGAACTTATTGATAAACCGATACCAGATCTTGTGCCCTCAGAAGAGATCGAGCGCGTTATGGATAATATTAAAAGTGGACGGGACCTTATCATCGATCATGATTTGTTGTGCAAAGACGGTAGTCGACGCAGCGTAGAGGCACATGGCACAACTACAACGTATCACGGGAATGAATATCGAATAACTGCCATCCATGATATCACCGAGCGTAAACAGGCCGACGATGCGCTTAAAAAGAGCGAACATATGCTGCAGTCGATCATCGATGCGGAGCCCGAATGTGTAAAGCTTATTGATGCGGATGCGAATTTGATAATGATGAACCGGTCGGGCTTGTCTATGATCCAGGTAGATTCGTTAGAGCAAGTCAAAGGGCAGTGTGTCTGTCCCATAATCGCATCCGAGTATCGGGATGCGTTTATGGATCTAACGAAACGGGTTTTCAAAGGTGACTCCGGGACCTTGGCTTTCGAGATGATTGGAGTTAAGGGCAGGCATTTGTGGCTTGAGACACATGCCGTGCCTTTTCGAAATGAAAAAGATGAAATAGTTGCGGTGCTTAGTATAACGCGGGATATTACTGAGCGTAAACATGCGGAGGACATGCTCCGCCGAAACGAAGAAATGGTCAGGAACATACTTAACAGCGTGGACGAGGGATTTATTGTGGTCGACCGGGACTATCGCATGCTGACCGCGAACCGAGCGTACTGCAATCAGCTCGGCCTTCCCCACGACGAGATGGTGGGGAAAGAATGTTTCAAGGTATCTCATCATAGAGACAGACCGTGCTATGAGGAAGGCGAGGAATGCGCCGTCAGGAATGTCTTTAACACGGGCGAGCCATCTATAGTGCATCATAACCATCGCGGTGCAGACGGAAGGGTGCTCCATGTGGAAACAAAGGCGTTTCCGCTGAAGGATGCATCAGGGCACATCACGTCGGTGATCGAGTCGATCAACAACATCACTGATAAACACCTGCTGGAGCAGGAACGCCTCAAGATGCAGAAACTCGAGGCCGTCGGGACGCTGGCTGGGGGGATTGCCCATGATTTCAACAACTTGCTGCAGGGGGTGTTCGGCTATATTTCGCTTGCGAAGCTTACCGCCTATGGGCGTCAGAAAAGCTTAGCCGCACTTGAGCAGGCTGAGAAGGCACTGCACATGTCGGTGAAGTTAACGAACCAGCTTTTGACGTTCTCGAAAGGCGGCAAACCTGTGAAGAAACTAATCGATCTTTGTCCGATGATCGACAATGCCGCACGGTTCGCCCTAAGCGGATCACGATCCGATTACCGCATTGTTGCTGATGATGGTCTCTGGCTGGTAGAGGCGGACGAAGGCCAGATCAGCCAGGTAATCCAGAATATTGTCCTGAACGCCGACCAAGCCATGATGGAAGGCGGACATGTTGAAATCACTGCAAGAAATGTCCATGTTCCCCATAATAACTCGCTGCAGGGGTTGCAAAAAGGGAGATATGTTCAGATTAGCATTAAAGACAGCGGAATCGGGATACCCGAACAATACATTGCAAAGATATTCGACCCCTATTTCACAACCAAAGAAAAAGGCAGCGGTCTGGGGCTTGCGACATCCTATTCCATCATTAAGAACCATAGCGGCCTGATTGATGTAAGATCCGAGGTTGGCAAGGAGACCACATTCGTCATTTACCTTTCAGCGTTTGTAGCTGGTGAAAAAGCGGAGCCTTTAAAACCCACGACTGGAGTTTTACCGGTACGAACTGGTAAAGTGCTCATCATGGACGATGAAGCGGTTATCCTTGATGTCGCCGGAGAATTGATTAAGGAGCTGGGGCATGAGGTGGAATTCTCGGTGCATGGCGGGGAGGCAATCGAAAAGTATCGTATGGCGAAGCAATCGGGGAAGCCCTTTGATCTAGTCATTCTGGACCTGACGATCCGGGGGGGGGATGGGTGGCGCCGAGACGATGGGGAAACTCTTGGAAATCGACCCGGGGGTGAAGGCTATTGTGTCGAGCGGGTACGATGACAATGACATCATATCGAACCATCAAAAACAGGGTTTCAAAGCTTTTCTCAAGAAACCCTACAGCGTGCATGAGCTACAAGAAGTATTGAACAAGACGCTTGACTCTTGACATGTTGGAAAGGGCCATTCAAGAGATTTGGTCCGCGGGATCTTTATGCTCAAAGGATGACTGGATTATTTACATTTCGATTTTATAAGGTGAAGGAATCGCCTTAATATTCGACGGGGTGATATGGAGAACAAAACTATTCACAAGAGAACATTGTTCGACAATGACGGCTCTCAGACAACGGAAATTCTTACTATTGTTTTGAACAATATTACGCAAGGTATGGTCGTTGTCGGGCCAGATTATTCCGTGCTGGCGTTCAATAAACAGTTGGAGACGCTTTTTGGGTTGCAGCAGGGAACAGTCGAGGTAGGTCGTGATTTTAGAGATATTCTCAAGATATGGGCTGATGTGACGGGACAAACACAGGATATTCTTGAACGGACATTACGAGAACTTGATCTGCCCAATCCCTTTGAAATGGGATTTGTGCAAACGATACGAGGGAATAATCAATGGTGCCTCCTGACCCATAATCCTTTGCCCTCAAAGGGCTTTGTGAGGACATATTCTGATATTACCGCGAGGAAAAAGGCACGTGATCAGCATATACATGATGCCTTCCACGATCCCCTGACGGGTCTCCCGAACCGGGGACTTTTCATGGACCGGCTCCAACATGTCATCACCGCGTCGCAACGACGGCATGGCACTTCCAACTACGCAGTCTTTTTCCTCGACTTAGACCGGTTTAAGGTCATCAACGACAGCTACGGTCATACCATCGGCGATCAACTTCTCGTCGTGGTCGGTCGCAAGTTGATCGATTGCATCCGCCCTGGAGATACTATCGCGCGCTTGGGAGGCGATGAATTTGCTCTTCTCCTGCCGAGCATAACCGATCCCGCCTACGCGGTCAACGTCGCCGAGCGGATCCGGGAAAAATTGGCTGTTCCGCTCGATATCAAGGGCCATAAAATATTTACCTCGATCAGCATCGGAATCGCGTTAGGCTCGGAAGGCTATGAACGTCCTGAACAGGTCCTGCGCGACGCGGACATTGCGATGTACGAGGCAAAAGGACGGGGAAATGCATCGTATGAGATCTTCGATATCAGGCTGCATGCTAATATCCTGGACCGGATGAAACTGGTAGCCGACCTGCGGGGAGCAGTAGACAACAAGGAACTTACTCTCTACTATCAGCCTATCATCGACCTGGAAACGCAAGAGTTGACGGGATTTGAAGCACTCGTCCGCTGGAATCATCCGACGCGCGGCCTCATCTACCCCATGGAGTTCATCCCCTTGGCAGAGGAGCATGGACTCATCTATCAGATCGGAGCATGGATACTTCACGAAGGCTGTCGCGAGCTGAAATTACTTCAGGTGCGATACCCCGCGCAACCACCGCTTAATATGAGCATCAATATTTCGAGCAGGCAATTCTCACAGCAGGACCTTGTCGGCATGCTCTCCGGCATTCTCAAAGAGACGGGCATTGATCCGCACACCTTGATACTGGAAATCACCGAGAGCATGATCATGGAGAACGTTGTTGTTGCCGTGGAGACAATGAAACGGCTGCGAAACATGGGGATACAGATCCATCTTGATGATTTCGGCACCGGGCATTCTTCGCTGAGCTACCTCCAACTCTTTCCGGTCAGTGCACTCAAGATCGACCGCAGTTTTATCAACAAGCTTACCGCCAACGGTGACAACCAGGAGATCATCACACACATCGTTGCCTTGGCCAAGAGCCTGAATTTCGCAGTGATTGCCGAAGGAGTCGAAATGGAGCATCAATTAGCCAATATCAAGAACCTGCACTGCGGCTACGGCCAGGGTTTCCTCTTTGCCCGTCCCATGGCTTTTAATGCAATAGGCGTGTGGATTGAAGAGCAGAAGTGTCATGTATAAGGCATGATTATTCGGCATCAGGTGTCTACATGCTCGATGAGTTGGAGCAACCTGACTAATTGATAGGAAAATATGTATTTGATTTCGAGTGGAAAGACCCCAGGGCGTCGAGCACCTCATACATCACACCAGCTTCATAACTGCCTAATGAAACCGCGCCTGCTATTGTAATTGCCACTCGTTTCGACATGGTTGTTCTCCTCCCTCAAAGTCAAAGTGCTGCGGCCCTGTACCTAACCCTAGCGTCGCCAGCAGGAGGTGCAGTGTTTGCAAGATGGCCATTTTTGCAATTGTTGGATACGATTAAAAAATCTGGTATTCCTTGTTAACGAGCACGGGCATCAGCTTTGCATATTTCTGTTTCATCTCATCTTCACTGACCGAGTGATTTTTAGCCCAGTTCTTTACGAAAGCGACAAACATCAACTGCAACGAATACAGGAAATTGTCCATACTCGGCAACCATGTCACCATGTCAATATTTCAAAATGTAATAATTAGTCAAAATCATTATTGCGGCGGGCTCGTGGCCTCCCCTGCAGGCTTCCACTTTGCCGAGGTGATCTTCCATGTGCTGTCCTCCTTGGACAAGTGTACCTCAAAATTGTATGCACCAAGCGATTCCGGTAGAATGTCACCACCTGTGTCGCGCCCGGTCATGACAGCCTGGAACATTACCTGCGCGGTTAATCCGCTCACCACAACATCGACGTTCGGCATGTAAACCGAGACTTTCTGGTGCCGAAAGAAATTGTATGCCAGGATCCCCTTGACGGCGCTATAGTCGTTGCCCTGGGGGTCTCGGTAGCTTTTCGAGATGTGGTCCAGCACCGCGCTGATCTTCTTCTCCTCGACGGCCTGCTGGACGCTGGTGACGACCTTCTTCACCTTGTCCTCCTCCGTGTCCTTCGAGCAAGAGCTGAGCAGCGGTATAAGAAACAGAATAATAAGCAGCGGCCTATATGTTATCATGGCGGTTTACCATTCCAATTATATAAATAATTTTATCACAAAATAATTCTGAGCCTTCCCCTGGTGCCCCCCCTTCAGTACTGTAAAAGGCAGAGAGATGATTTGCGGGTAATCATTTTCTGATAACTTGCGGCCAATACAAGGTGAGAGGGCTAGCGAGTAGTTGAGTTGAACTATGAGGATTTCGAACCGTCCTGTAACGGTCCTGCTGAAAAAATGGGGCTACGGCAAATGCTGTAACCTTTGATAAGTTTTGTAGTGGGGTGCTGGATTTAAACCGACGGCCTTCGGGTTATGAGTTGATTCCAATCCGCCTACCATTATCAAGTGCAGAGGGCTGAGTGGGCTTTTCTTTTCTCTGAGCAACAAAAAGGAGAACATCACTTGCCACTACCTTTATCTCATATCCCCTTAAAATACCCCATCAATTCTCTAAAGTTTTCCAAGATTGTGACGATAGGATATTCAGAGCAGGTTCATTATTACAGTCAAGACGAGTATTTTCAGCACTAAAAGATTTTAATTGATATCTAATGCAGGAGGATCCGGTGAAAAAGTCATTCATTTTTGGAGTAATATTACCTTACGCTATCATGAGAAGGTAGAAAAATGTTAAACAATTTTTTGTTTTCACAAAAGATACAGGAATTGGTAACATTGGTAGCAGACTCCTATCCAGAAGTGGAACGGGCTCAAAAAGAAGGAAGACAAATCTCTGAAAAGGAATATATGAAGTACATTAACGAGTCCTTACTTCTTCTCGCCTCTACTTTTGTAGAGATGGTAGAACGCAGAGAAAAGGACATCATGAAATTGTTCGATGACAGTGAACAGAAAAGTAATTGTTAATTTTAATAGTATATCTGCATATGGTCCTCCGCAATTTTTTATTGTTTCCTAATTAAGCCACCCTGATAATCTGACCATCTCTTCCAATTTCACTCGTCTCAAACAGACTTAAAATATTTCGGGGAAAACGGCAAGAAATGAATATTGTTACTGAACCCCCTATACACAGAATCAGAGGTTCGCAATTCCTGTCTTGGCCTTCGCTCATGCTTCCTTATCGATGGACATGTCCTTCAGGAGCTTGCTCTGTCGCTCGAATAACTGCCGGGGGTAGAGAAAGCCAGCTATGATACTGCGTCAGCTCGACTGTAGTTATACTGAACTGCGCTACCGCTGAATACTTTTTGCAAAACTGCGTCTGCTTTCATCAATAGGGTTGGCAGGGTCATCACGTACTTGTGACTGAGAAAATTCCAGTATCGCCGGAGCATGCACCTGCTGAGGTCACCGAGAAGCTCCCGGATATCGACGCTCCAGAAATGGTTCCTGTAAAATTGCCAATTTCCGGGGAACTCCAACTTACCGCATCCCCAGCAACAGTCCAGCCGGTGATCGTACCTGTTGAAAAACAAGGAGAACCATTCATTGTTATGCTGCCAGAAGAAGTGGTTCCCGATTGAACAATTGTCACGGACATAGTTCCAGATGAGATAACTGTGCTGCTGGCCCATGTACCAGTCCATATTCCAACTGGTTTCGGCGATGTAAATTGATTTTCCTTGCTGCCGCACCCAACGAGGAAAATCATTAAAGCTAATGAAGCAATCGGCAGGAATAGGTATTTATTTGTCATATCATCCTCTTTGATGCGTATTTTCCCCGGTTACCTGCCCGGTCCTGTGCCTTGAGATTTGCAAACGTCATAGGAAGCAGAGTTACTGTTTCATTTACAGCTTCTGCCTTTCTTGCATCGGAACCTTCGCCCGACGATGCATGCTTAACATACCCGTGCCCCGATCAATGCCGTTGTGATTCACGTCGCGCCAGCATAGATACCGACCATTATTCTCCGCTTCCTTTCTCACCATGAAGCTTTTCTTCAACTAAAGTAAGCTTATCATAAAAAAATACAGTGTGACCCCGGAGAACAAGGACTTTAGCGGGGTTTTTTGGGGGATGTGACATGAGTCTTGGCAACTATAGCAGTTGATATTCTTCAACCTGGATTGTACTGTGCATTTGGTGGAGCAGGAAATATTTCTCCAAAGATGTCAAGCTTTCAATCGTTTCCCTAAGTGACATCCCTCAGTTATTGTAACAGGCGAAAAGCCGGTTTTACAGGCAGCTATTTTCGGCTAACTTGAGGTTAAGGGGGCTTTGCGAATAGGCGGGTTGAACCGTGGGGATATAGAACCGTCCTGAGACGGTCCTGATGAAAAAATAGGGGTTGCAGCGTATGCTATAATAAGTTGGTAGCGGGGGCCGGATTTGAACCGATGACCTTCGGTTATGAGCCGGATGGCCAAGGGGTGACAATATGCTCATTCTCAGTAATATGCGTCCCCGCTGTTAATTTTTGCTTGTAATTCAGTCTATTTTAAAGCACAATAAAAAAGTACCTCATTGTTCATGATCCGGACCGGTTAATCCTCATTGTGGTGAAAGTGGCCGATTTAGCATCATACTCTTAACTCAAGCTGACGATGAAAGGAGGTGAGACAACAAATGAAAAAATTATCCGTACTCGCTCTCGCAGTGGTAGCAACGCTGGCATTGGCTGTTTCCGCTTCCGCGGTGCCATCTGGCAAGACCGTGGAATTCGACGGAAAAGGGTGCCGGCAAGGTCGTATTTAATGGCAAGGCTCACGCAGATGCAGGACTCAAGTGCGCGGATTGCCATCAGTCGGGTCTCTTCAAGATGAAGAAAGGCGCAGACGCCATCACGATGAAAGACAACAATGAAGGCAAGTTCTGCGGCGCCTGTCACAACGGAACTAAAGCATTCAGTACGAAGGATGCCGCAAATTGCGCCAAGTGCCATAAGAAGTAATCGTTTTTATTAAGCAGTAAAACCCCTCGCGGTTGTCCCGTGAGGGGTTTTTTATTGCAAAATCAGTAGGGCTGTTGTTTTCTGCTACTTTTGGGTATCCGAACTTTTGCGGTTGATTTGCTCTACAGTTCCCCCTGCTCGATCATCATAACCGGGGTTGACATCTTTGCAATAAGTCATCATCCTCTTGATCGATTTCGCTGTGAATTCAAATAGAATTAATATAATAAACGGATGTATGAGTTATATACGGACTTATCGGCATGAGCGTGGATAGGATTGTTGACGAAAATCCGTATCACAAACTTGAGAATATACACCATGCCCTATCATATTACTCTGCGCACAAAACCGCACTCGACAAGAAGTACACCTTGGCCTGTTGTTGCATAGACCAGCCCACCGCCTAAACCCTTGGATAAGGGCAACTTACATGGAGTCTTATCTACCTTGACGCTAAGGATTTCATCTGCTATAGTTTCACTAACGCTTAGTTCGACATTGAGAAAGATAGATAAATAGCATACCTTGGGTTTTGAGGCAGAGGAAACACGTATTTTATTAGCCTAACGTCAGATGCGGTGTGCAAACCCTCATTAGATACAGAGAGGGCAGCCTAAAGCTTCTGCTAAGGCAAAAAAATGCTATCAACCTCAAGAAAACTCAAAACTAAGGTGTGACTTTTTCACAATAGAAGATGCAACATCATACTCGCTGTCCTGATGAATTCCTACGGTTACAATTTCAATTCATATCAAGATAACTCCACGCCATTTACCTCTTCCAATTATCAACCTGCTCCACAGCTATTGAAAGAGCTATCCGGCTGCCGACAGTGCTATTCCCGTTCTGACAAGGCTGCATCCTGTGTGGCTGATGGAGAGGAACAGAAGCAGAGTTATTTTATGGAATTGAGAAATGGGTTTACTTCCCGTTGCTTTCGATTGGGAAAAACATATTGAAGCATCTCACTATTGATGTCTGGCGACTTGCTGAAGCATTATTTTCAAGAAGTCATGGACTTTTAAGTATATGCCGGGAGCACCAGACTCCCTTGGGCCAGCAACATTTAGAACTTGTGGCTTGATTATATTGAGCCATTCGATTATCTCATTCACGTTGTCTTCAACAGAGTCTTCTTTGAAATTAATATGGAGATGTGGTTTATGATACTCTTTGGCAAAATCAAGAGTCTTTTTTGTCCCACCAGTTAATGCACCATCCGTGAAAACCAGAGTAGCGTCTGCGTCTATTACGTTCTGCTTTGTTCGAGTAAGATATTCCCCCGTCTCCAATTCTGCCAGGTGAGGATACTTTTCTAAATTGATAATCCCGTCTTCAGCTAGTCTGCCTTTGGGAATTGAGCCACCGTACTCTATCCCCAGTTCGATTGCTACATCCAAGGCTGCTCTGTCAGCACCCGTTTGTCCACCAGAAATGATTTTCATTGTTCCCCGACCATGCCACCAACAATCTCACTTGCTACTCATCAAACAAATCTGGTGCATTATCCTTGATTCTGTTATAAACCGATAAAGCTTGTAGACTTCCGCCACTCTTTTTTGATTTCGTTTCAGCAGCAATAACCTGTCGAATCTGTTTAAGCCCTTCTTCCCAACGCTCTAAATCACACAGTGCAGAAGCACGGGATGTAAGAATGGGGGCATAATTTACGTGACGGAATCTATCTGCC
Source organism: Nitrospirota bacterium (assembly GCA_963826885.1). Classification (GTDB taxonomy): domain Bacteria; phylum Nitrospirota; class UBA9217; order UBA9217; family UBA9217; genus JAJYKN01. The sequence continues at coordinate 182,415 of CAWGYL010000004.1, forward strand.
AATAACAAAGCTTTTCCCGGTTGATTTACCGTTCTGAGGATACCACAAAGCATAGCAACTGCTTCTACATGCTTTGGTCTCTGGGCATGAATTAACCGGGCTAATTTCAAGGCTCTCTTGATTTGTCCACGCTTTTGCGCCTCGTTGGCTCTCCGCAATAGCTCATCGATGTCGGTAATTGTTTCATCCTGAGCAGATAACTGGTTTGCAGATAAAACGTCAAGTTTTGGTACAATGGCTTTTGGTGGTTCAAGGAAAGTGTTTCTGTCAAACCACTTTTTACCATCCCACAAGTATTCATTGCCTTCGAAAGTAACGGCTATCGTTTTTGACATAAGGGTTTCTCCTATGATTCACGATTACACCGTGGGCTGTCCTATATGGGAAAGGGTCGGCATTTTATCATCCTCAGCATTGGGCAGCATTTTGGGGTTGCCGGTCGTGGTCAGATTGCCGATAAAAAGACGGGTCAGAGGACAGAGGGGGACAGAATACGGCTAGACTTAAAACCCTGGGTCATTTATCTACCCAGAGTTTCATCGGAGGAGTCATTCGAAACAACCTCAGAAGGGATTACAGTCTTCACGCCAAAGACAATTCGTCTGCTCGCAGTTCAAGACTTGCGCAGACATGTAACAATCTTTATTACCCTCGGCTCTCTGGATTGCCTTTATTAGATCTGTTTTATTCAAGTTCCCGGCGTCAACCCCCCTCTTTTCCGCAATCGCTCTGACATCCTGAAGCATCAATTTCTCAGAGGACGCTTTCTTCCTTGTTGCATAGTTTTTGATGTCTATAACCTTGCCAGTCGTACTTGTTTTATTCTTAGTCACGGCTTTGATGCTCTTAACCTTCATTTATCCCCCCCTAGACAGGAATTTACAGACAGAAATTAGTATAGCACAATAATGGAAGCTTCGCAGGACTTCTCTAAGGTTATCAGAATGTTACAGCTAATGTTGTAACCCCTTACCAAGTTTGGTAGCGGGGGCCGGATTTGAACCCGCGCCCTTGGGGTGAACCCCAAGGGCTCTTTTAATACTTCGTTTACAGGGTTATCGATCATGAAATATCTGAAACCCCCTGCTCTCCGGTGGTTTAATTCCTTGCCGCCCCCGGTTTATTTGATTGGCGGAACATAGGGAATATACTGCGCAAAGAGCCAGCACAGGAAAAATACCACAGGAATATGAATAAACATCTGGAGCGCGGAGTATCCCACGAGATCGCGCGCCTTAACGTGAAGCATACCCAGAAGAGGCAGCATCCAGAAGGGGTTCAGGAGGTTCGGAACCGCCTCGGCAGCATTATATATCTGCACAACCCAGCCCAGATTGACCTGATGCCCAACAGCGGCCTGCAGCACATAGGGCGCTTCAATGACCCATTTGCTTCCGCCCGAAGGAATAAACACTCCCAGTATAGCAGAATAGATCGCCACGAGCAGAGGATAGGTTCCGCGGGTTGTGATGGAAACGAAAAGATTTGCAAGCCATTTGCTGATGCCGGTTCCGACGATCATGCCGAAAATCACTGCATAGAACGGGAATTGGATCAGAACGCCGCCAGTCGCGGGCACGGACTGGCCCACTGCGCGCAAGAATCTTTTCGGTCTCCAGTGCAAGAGCATTCCGAGTGTGATGAAGATCAGGTTGTAGGTGTTCAGGTCAAGGGCCGCAAGGACACCGGACGGGTTCGTCTGAAAAACGTCGACGAGATACCACACCAGCAGGGCTGCAACGATGACAGTCAGTATGGGGCTGTACTCAAACCATTCTCCCGGCTTTTTTCTCGCTTCAATGCTCATATCCACGGGATCGAATTTAAGGCCGAAATCTTCCGCTGTCTTGGCCCGTTCCGGTGAGGGGGCCGACAAGTAAGCGACGGCTGCGGACAGGAGTATCAGAATAAGGACTGTCCAGAAATTCGGCCATATAAAAAGAGTCTGCGTTAGGGGAATAAGACCGCTGATTTCGAAAAGCTTCGGCGGAATTGCGCTTTTTGTGCCCATCATGAGCGCTGCAGACGAGGAAAGTCCGAGCGCCCAGACAGCGCCAAGCCCAAGGTACGCTGCTGCACCCGCGGCCCGATAATCCATGCCTTTCACCCGTCGTGTCAATTCCCGCACAAGAAGGCCGCTGAAAATCAGGCTGAAGCCCCAGGAGATCAGGGATGATACCATGGAGAAAACCGCCACAAATGCAACGGCTCCCCGACCGGTCTTCGGGACCGATGCGAGCATCTGGATCAAGCGGTACACGGGCGGTGACGAGGCGACAACGAACCCGCCGATGATGATCATTGCCATCTGCATGGTAAAGGGGATCAGCACCCAGAAGGATTTCCCTCCTTCGATGGCCAGTTTTCCTGGGCTTTCGCCGATCGCCAAACCAAAACAAAAAACAAGGACGATGCCTATAAGGGCGAACACCAGTGCATCAGGGAACCATTTCTCACTCCATGCAGCAAGCCATAATCCCACCTTCTCCATCATGACCTCTTTTTGTCCACTTCCATTAGACTCACTCGCCATAGCACTCCTCCTTTCGCTTGGATATTTGCAGAGGCATTTGTTTGCAGTTCGGACTTACTGTGAAATCCGCTTCCGTGCATTGACGGACGCCCTTAACAGCCAGCTATTAGTTTTTCACTCGTTTGTTGACAACTAGAGGACCGAACCCAGTATCGGGGAAGCCCCTGTCATTGCCTATCAGGGTAAGATTTCGCGCTCCATGATCGAGCAGCGCACGGACCAATCCTTACGGCGTCCCGATTACCATAAAGCCGCCGCACATGATCCTCATGTCGTCCTTAAAATACCGCTATGTGTCTTTGATACTGATAATTTTCTGCAACGATACTCCTTAATCATATACCGCTAGCCTTCTAACGGCATGACATAATAGTCTCTCATTCGAATATATGCCTGATGCCTGATCATGTCAATAATGTCGCTTGGTATTTGTCGTCGAATGGGTATTTTGGGGTTATAAAGTTAACAAATTCAGGTTCAAGTAAGCCGCTCCGCGGCAGAGAAGCAAAGACCGCTTCCTTCGCCTGTCCCATCTCGCCTGATTTTTTTTGAGTAATTTCCGTGCTACCATATTTCTCCATTGCAGTTCAATCTTATTTCACAAGGAGAATATGGTCATGGAAAACTGGTACGAGAAGTCCATCAATGCTTTGCAACTGAGCGGTATGTCCGAACGAACGCAGGCAAACTACACCCGCGCGGTGCGGCTGCTCACCGAGCATTACGGCAAGACCCCCGATCTCATTACCGAAGAAGAGCTTCAGGAGTACTTCCTCAATCGCAGGAATGTCAGCAAGTGGGCGCCCAACACCATGCGCATCTGCTATGCCGGGATCCGCTTCTTCTTTGAGACCGTACTTCAGCGCGACTGGCACATTCTCAGCATCATCCGGGCTCAGCCAGAACACCGGCTACCCACCGTACTCAGTACCGAAGAGGTGCTCAACATTCTCGCCCGAGTCTCTTCTCGTCGCAACCGCGCCTTCCTCTCCACGGTTTACTCCTGTGGTCTCCGGCTTCAGGAAGCGCGGTACCTAGAAACCGCTGATATCGACAGCAGTCGTATGATGATCCACATACGTAAGGGCAAAGGCGCGAAGGATCGTTACGTTCCACTTCCTCATGCGACGCTTGCCATTTTGCGAAAGCATTGGGATACACACAAAAACCCGAGGCTGATCTTCCCCTCACGGGTCTTACACGGCAAAAAATCGGATAGTCAGATCCCGGTCTCTATCAGCACAGTACAGAGAGCGCTCCGGGACGCGGTACATGCTGCGGGCATCCAGAAACGCGACGTTTCCATCCATACCTTGCGTCACTCGTATGCGACCCATTTGTTAGAAGCCGGTGTCAATCTGCGTGTGATCCAGCGGTATATGGGCCACTCCAGCCTTGAGACCACGATGATCTATCTCCATCTGACGACCAAGGGTCAGGATGATGCCTTCAAGCTCATCGACCAGATCATGGTGGGGTTCTGATCATGGATACGGTCAATGACATCTTCCGCACCTATGCCCCGGAGTACCTGACGCGGTTTGGTGGCGCTATCCCTGGGGAACATCGTAAGGCGATAACCGCGATTATCAACTGCCGCACCCCGGCCTCTGGAACGACCTACTTTCGGTGCGAATCGTGCGGGGAGCGGCACGCGATTCACCGCTCCTGCGGAAATCGCCACTGCCCGACCTGCCAACATCATAAGAGTCAACAGTGGCTCGAAAAACAGCTTGATCGGCGTGTGCCGGGGCACCACTTCATGATTACCTTCACGGTGCCGGAACAAATTCGCCGGTTTATCCGGAGCAACCAGCGGGCGGCTTACGCCGCCCTGTTTTCCGCCTCCTCCGAAGCCATGAAAAAGCTGGTTCTCGACCCTAAGTTCATGGGCGGCGATCTGCCAGGCTTCTTCGGAGTCCTGCACACTTGGGGCAGAACGCTTGAGTATCATCCTCATATCCACTATATCGTCGTAGGCGGAGCGCTCTCGTCTGATGACAAGACCTGGAAGCCCTCAGGAACCGGCTTCTATGTGCCGGTCGAAGCGTTGTCTCCCATCTTTCGAGCGAAGTTCAAAGACGAAATGAAAAAGGCCGGTCTTTTTGATCAAATACCCGACGAAGTATGGCGAATTGACTGGAACGTAAACTCTCAGGCAATTGGTTCAAGCGAGGCAAGCCTCAAGTATCTTGCCCCCTATGTCTTCCGGGTAGCCTTGTCCAACAGCCGTATCGTGAAAGTTGAGAACCGTCAGGTCTTCATTCGGTACAAAAAGACCGGGAGCAATCGCTGGAGGATGCTGGTCCTGGACGTAATGGAGTTTGTGCGCCGATTCCTCCAGCACGTGCTGCCAACGGGGTTCATGAAGGTGCGATATTACGGTTTCCTGAACGCCGCGTGCAAGGTCCCGCTTGAGAACATCAGGACGCTGATTGAGCTGGCTTATGGATTCGAGGTAACAATGTCTGAAATCGAACAGATGCCGCCATTGCCCCGTCCAACCTGTGGAAGCTGCGGCGGCACGCTCAAAGTGCTTTATGTCTCTCTGCCGCATCAGCACCTGGCACGCGCCGGATAGCATTTGACGATTCTGATGTACCATGTGTTTCTGACGTGTGGTCCCGCGGGTATTATCCGCGCGGTCAACGGCCCCGTTCGGCCATGTGCGCGGATTAGGCGTTCACTCCACGATACGCTAATCAAGAGAATCGCACTGGTTTCACGATAAACAGATTAAAACAGTCTATGGCACTCCATAATCTACTCACTTCAGGCTTTCACCGGATATCACCCACCGAAGCATTACCCTATATATAGAGGACATCGGCCATCAGTCTGCCGCTCCGGGCTTCTTGAACTATGGATTGAGCACGACGTAAAGATGTCGTCTCAATCCTTTTTGGTTGAAATTTTATAAGTTGCAATAGATGGCAACTTCCTTAGAAGAGGATTTATCATACATTTCAGCCAGCTAACTTTCACTTCATTATGAATTTAACAGCACTGTATCCCAGGGAGCATCAGCCGCATCCCGTATGGGGGCCGATCAGTCGATATCCATCATTTCTAATGATGTGGTTATATCCACACAGTTGCCGATGGTCTTGGCCAAAGGGCAATGTTCCTTATGGAATTCATGCACGCGTACTGCTGTTTCCCGATCAGATGGTTTCAGCTTCAGATGATAATGTACATGAATTCGTTTGATCACAAGAGTATTGTCATCAATTCCCACTGCTCCTTGGGCTTCTGAAAATAGACGTCCGGTTGATGCTGATATTTTGCGCGCCTCCAGCGCGCCTCCGAAGGTACCGGTAAGTCAGCCCGCAGTCGCAGCTACGACATAATCGAGCGTTGTCGCATGCGGCTCGATCTTCGCCGGATCCACTTTGTAATGCGCTGCAATTTCCGAGTGAACGCCGAAGATTACGGGTTTGTCTTCTGCCGGAAGCCAGGCTCTGCGCAATGGTCCCTGATCTCGTTCAATCTTTACATGTGACAAATAAACAATGTCTTTATCCATACGCCTCCAGGTTTTACATGAACCAGTATAGACGTCAATGAAAGAAAGGGACTGCCGTTAAGAAGCCAGTACCGCGAGTTTATCCTGAGAATTAATCATGACGCATTTATCTTCGAAATCGACCAAGCTTTCGTTCTTCATCTTACCGCGTGTTGTGGTGACCGTTTCCCTGGTATTATTATTCATGTCTGGCCGAATTTCCGAAAAATTTTGACTACCTGTCTGTGTCAGTATTGATAGCCCGATTAACAACCCATAAAAAAGAAAACATCTCCCGTTATACGTCGTGCTTATGGCTATCGGGATAACGACTACATGGACTTGAAAATAATTCAGGTATGCACCCCTGGATGCATCGCTTCCATCCATGTTCATTAACCCACACTAAATTGTCTTGAGCCCTATTTCCTTTGTTCCCGTCGCCATTATATTTTCCACTGATTCAGGGTTAAGGAGGGCAGTCAGATCACCTGCATTTTCTCCAAGGTAGGCGCTTTTTATGACTCTCCTCATAATCTTTGCATTTCTTGTCTTTGGCAGGTCATTAACCACATAGACTGCCTTTGGCATAAAGGGTTTGCCAAGCTTTTCACCTATATGTTTTTTTATTTCATCTTCGACTTCCCTGGTCTTTTCTTTATCCGGCCGCAAAACACAAAACACCACGATTGCCTGACCTTTAAGAGGATCAGGAACACCTATGGCAGCGGATTCCATGATGCCGGGATGTTCCATGACAATGGTTTCAATTTCAGCCGGCCCAATCCTCTTACCTGCGACCTTTATAATATCATCAGACCTTCCAAGTATATACCAGAGATCGTCCGTATCCACGAGAGCGAAATCACCATGAACCCACACATCAGGGAACCTTGACCAATAAGTCTTTATATATCTCTCCCGATCTTTATAGAACCCACGTGTCATACCTATCCATGGTTTTCTTACGATAAGTTCCCCCACTGCTCCCCTGACGGAACTGCCGTTCTCATCAACGATATCAACCGCCATTCCCGGCGCCGGTCCTGAAAATGCAGTCGGTTTCAGCGGCGTCAGGACATTTCCGAGAAGAATTCCGCCGCTTACCTCCGTCCCTCCGGAATAATTGATGATCGGTATTTTCCCTTTTCCCGCTTCCTGAAAAAGCCACATCCAGCTTTCTCTGTCCCAGGGCTCTCCTGTCGAGCCGAATATCCTTAACGATGACAGGTCGTACTTTTCGCTCGGCCCGGTTCTGTTCGCCATGAGCATCCTGACGAGCGATGGGGTGATGCCAAGGCAGGTAACCCCGTTCCGCTCGACAATGGACCAAATGCGCCCCATTTCCGGATAATCGGGCGATCCGTCATAGAGCACCATCGTGGCACCGAGGATCAGCGTTCCGAAGACCTCCCACGGGCCCATCATCCAACCCATGTCCGTTACCCAGAACATGGTATCGGACTCCTGAATATCCATGCCATGGGCCATGTCCTGGGCGCTCTTCAGGGGAAATCCGCAGTGCGTGTGTACTGCTCCTTTGGGTTTGCCAGTCGTGCCGCTGGTATACATGAGCATCAGGGTGTCCTCCGCGTCCGTATGCTCAGTGTCAGAGAAGTGTGATTCCCCTGTCACTATGTCATCCCAGAATACATCCCTTTCATTGAGGGTGACTTTCTCCCCGATATTTCTAAATACGACCACCTTTAGGACAGAGGGAGAGTCTTTTATCGCCTCATCGAGCACGGGCTTCATGAGAAACTTTTTCCCCTTTCTTACTGAACCGTCACAGGTGACTACTCCCGCAGCCGCGGTATCATTTATTCTTACAGCTAATGAGTCTTTTCCATAGCCTGAAAACAGGGGAAGGACAATCCCTCCTATTTTGACGATGGCGCAGAAAGCAATAATAATCTGTGGCACCATCGGCATATAGAGGGCTATGATATCTCCTTTTTTAAATCCGAGCTTTCTCAAGGCATTTGCCATCCTATTGACTTCCATCCAGAGGTCCCGGTATGACATCACTGTTACAGCTCTACTTTCTGATTCATAACGCAGTGCTGCCTTGTTCTGCATTGGGGTACCGATATATTTGTCGAGCATGTTATGGATGATATTCATTTGACCGTTAACGCACCACGTAGGGAACTGGATACCGCCTGACAGATCAACGACCTTATCATAGGGCTTATAAAATTCAATTTTTAGGTCCTCCATCACTGCATTCCAAAACCATTCGATATCATCGGTCGATCTACGGATAAGTTCGTTAAAGTCCTTTATGCCATGCTTCTCCATAAACCGTTTCAGCCGGCTTCTCTTTATATAATCATCACCCGGCTTCCAGACAAATGTATCTTGCATGGTTTCCTCCCACAAGGCAGAATCTTTATATGAAATGAATATATGCCCGAATCTGGCAGATGTCAACGGTGCCGAATGAGGATGTCGAATGGATTACTGGATGAGAATTTCGCTTGGGTATGCCCGACTGTGTATTTTATGGGGTGATGTGAAAGAGCTTCTGCAAGGTTCTTGGGATCGTGGAATTGCGCCCGGCCGCAGACCTCTCTGACTATCTCCGGGTGCCCGTGAAGTGGTATATGATCACGCGCATGAACTACCAAAGTTCAAGGCAAAGGGCAAGCTCTGTTTTCGGAAACGAGAGATTGACCTCTTGCTTGACCAGTGGGCGTTGGAAGGGCGAACAAAAATAATCCTGAAAGAAGGATGATCACCTTGACATATATTATTTAGCCTTCATAATATAAATGTAGGATATAATTTTTAAAAATAATCCTCTGCAAAAGGTAGCCAGAATTGAAGATAACCAATTTATCAATCATGATGGGATTCGTGGCATTCGTTACTTTTAGTGCTGGATGTGCAACCATGGGGGACGTCATTAAGTCAAAGGATGAAGGAACTAGCAAAATTTATCCCGTAAGCGCAAACCAGGCATGGGACATCACCAAAACGGTTCTCTTCTGGGAAGGAACAAATGCGATTCAAGAGGAACGTGCGCAAGGCTACATGCTTACTAGTAGCCCGCCGGATGCAATTTCATATGGCGCATTCATAGGCGTATGGGTGGAGCCTGTTGATCCTAATAATGCGAAGGTAACCGTCGTTATAAAGCGAAAGTTTAAAATAGATTATGCTACGACGTTAAAAGAGTGCACTTTTCATAAGGATTTTGCTCACACAGTGATAATTGTGAAAAGTGGAGAACCTCTATCTATAAGGCCTCCGGCAGGCTCCGGCATTATCGACAGAATACCCTGGCAATAGACGTCGCTCCTATGCCCAGTACAGTGAGCGAACAAAATAAATCCTAAAAGGCGGGCTATACGTGAGCCTTGGGTCCGTTGGGTGTATGGCGCTATTTTTCCCCTTGCATTCGATATTGCAATTCATTTAATTTGATGGGATAAATACTGAGGTCTTGAGTTACCCCCACAGCACGGACCCGGCGATCCCCTGTGGATAAGCGCCAAGCTTCATACCGCCTAAGGGAATTCTCCCATAGACGTATGCTAATTCATTTCTTCGGTGGTAAACATTCCACGTAACATGAACATGCGGGGTATATGAAATACTCTACATAAAGACCACCCCAATTAGGCCTAATGGCGGTAAGATCTTTCTCATTGTAAACGCGATAATCCTGATAACCGTTCTCGACACATACCTCTTTCGCTCGTCTGTATAAGTATTGAACCGCCATTATCTGCTTGCTATATCCATTCAGGTCAACCTCAACGTAATATATATTGTTTTGAAGATGAGCGTCTTTATACCCACCCCACTTGACAAAACGGGCCACATCGGTCGCGGGTTGGTAAGGGGTAGGTCCGCAACCAGTCAACAAAGCAACTATCAATATTACAAATACCGTTCTCATGGCCTACCGATAGTCCCGTCTCTCTTCGCAAGACAGCATCCACCCGCGCCGACCGTCTTGGTCTTATAAGACCCGTTGCTTTCTGTCCCCCTCTTGCGAAGGGTTTGGCTATCTCGAAAATTATTTAAATCTAAGCACCGATATGAAGATTTGTCAATGTTCTCGATGGGTATTTTAAGGACATGCATATTGGATTCTGCTCGGTAATTCAACTATTGCCAAAAATGGAAACTACAAAATAAAAGGAAGGCTATTGAGGTATGCGCTAACAATTTCAAGATGAAGTCTTTAGTTTCACTAATATGAAACGTAGGAGGAGGTAGCGTTGACTAAAAACTTCAAACGGAATTCTTCATATTCCTTGTGATCCTGGCTCTCCGGGCTCCACCTACAACCATGCAGCAGTGTTGATTAAATTTCAGTGCAGAAAACTAATTGAAAATCGTATATGAACAATATCAAGCTCAGCGGCAAGCAGAGTCCGCTGCAGCGAGGGGTCAGGCGGCACGTCGAGCCGGGGCGCAGGCGTACGCGACGAAGCCTCCGAGGGCCAGCAGAAGTACGCTCGTGAGACGTACTAGGCCTGATCCCTGCTGCTGCAACCACCATTCGATGGCGCCTCGAGCTCGCCCGATTGCCACCAAACCCGTAAGAGCCGTCAGTATCCCAAGGATCAAGATGCCACAACCCAACGCGCGGAGCGCCTTTGGCGCGCGAGAAGGCGATGCCACCGAGATCAAGATAAGACCAAAAGCGATTCGGACTGTAGCGATGACGTAGAACGCGCCGGAAGTGACGAAGTGTTGGGCGAGCCAAACGACGTCCGAGGGCGCAAGGATGCCCATAGCACCGAAACCGCTGATACAAAGGCCGAACACGAATGCCAGAGTTTTCACGACGTCCCTTTCGCGCAGCCTAATGATTGAGCGAACCCGGCTAAAACGCGGAAATGCGCGGAACCGGCAGTCTATCCTCGCGGCGTTTGGCTTTGATCCCAGGCTTCTCTTTCGTCGCGCTCAATACAATGACTCTTCTCGAATCTCACATCATGATTATTCTATATCATGCTTCTCAGTAGTTGCTATTTGTTTTTTCCCCTTCGGAATCAGCCACGCGAACACTGCAGCTGTAATGAGCAGTACTGGCACATCGCCATAGAGATGTCCGCGATGTTCCGGATAAACGAGTGCCTGGATTCCCATAATCCCTCCATGCACGATGCTGGACCAGACGCCGAACCACATAAGGCTGAGATGTTCGAAGGGGTTTTTGGCCGCAATGATCAAGAATACACCGAGTGTCGCATAGATCCCGATTATCATCTGCAGATAGAGCGAAGGACCTTCCGTGTGCCATGCCCATCCTGAAGGCCAAATAATCGTAAGGGGATAAACACCAACGACACAAAATGCACCTATCACAACTAACGCAATTTTCAAATACCTGAGTTGAATGGATTGTTCCATATACTAAGCCTCCTTTCTTGTGATAACCCCCAGCTTTTCGTCCCCTCTCGGGTCAATCAAATCCTGTTTCCCGTCTATCCCTTGCGTGCAATCGTGCGTTCGCCTTCCAAAGTGTCCAGCCAGGCTTGATCTAAGCTACGATAGTGCATGCCTAAATCTCGTTCTGACTTGGCAGCGGAAAACTGCCACTTCGCAAAAGCGGCGAGTGCGAACTCACGGCAAAATACTATTGGCAATCCTAGAAGCCGCTCGATAGGCTCGGCAACACGGTTGTATAACATTGCCAAAAGGTTTGGCATCCAGAACAGAGTCACCTTGAAGCCACCGGGGGTTTGTTTCCAGAAATTGAACATATCCCGGTGCTTCATGACACCATTGCTCAGGATGTATATTTCACCAATGTGACCATGCTCGACGCAACGTGCAATCCCTTCTGCGGCATCATCCACGTAAACGTTGGCGCGTTTGCCATCTGCCGCAAAGAGTACAGGCGGAAGCAATCCGCGAACATACATCCGAAGCAGATACCCTACGCTCGAATGATCGCCAGGTCCAATGACGGCAGCAGGGCAAGCAATGACGATAGGCGCACCCCGCTGCTGTAGCTCCACAGCGATCTTATGTGCTTCCGTCTTGGTCTGCTCATAACAGGACTGAGGGGGGTGCACCGTTGGAACGATTCATCGGCAACAAGATCTCCAGTTTGGCCAAAAGCCAGGATTGTCGATGTGTAGACGACCTTTGAGACGCCCAACTCAATGGCGAGCCCGAGTGTATTCTCCGTACCGTGAACATTGATGGCTCGCATCGTGTCATGGTCTTGTTTGGTGATCCCGAACTTGTACCAACCCGCATTATGAATCACCACATCCACCCCCTTCATGGTTTCACGCATTGATTCTCGGTCTGTGACGTCGCCCCGTACCAGTTGTGTCCCCAATGCTTGAATTGCCTTTGCTTCGGCGCCGTTCGGATTTCTGACCAGTGAAATTACCTTCCACCCACGTTGAACCAGTGTTCGTATAAGTGACTTACCTATAAACCCTGTTCCGCCCGTTAGGAAAATCTTCATAGAATTTCCTCCTGAAGATGCTGTGCCTACGTAACTATTTCCAAAATGATATATATACTCCGAAGTGCTCTTATGAAAAGGTAGTTCCTAATGCTACTTTTTCCTGTGTCTCCCGTTAATCGTATGCCAAATAAAAAGCCGAGCTCACCCAAGGCATCTTCCTTCGGCAGCTCGGCCATCTTGGTCTTATAAGACCCGCCGCTTTCCGTCCCTTCCTCACGGAAGGTTTAGCTTTATCGCGAACTGTTTAAATACAAGCACCTATGTGAAGATTTGTCAATGTTTTTATATGGGTATTTTAAGGGTATTCGCTTTTGAAATTCGCTTGATAATTTAGGTGTTGCTAAGAATGGAAACTATAAAATAAACGGGACGTACTTCTGTTTATAGGAGTATATTATAATACCCTTGGGCGATGGGGTGCTGCTTATAAAGCCTAGGCAGCCAGACCTTTTTTTCGTATACTTTATTTCTGCATTATTGGATGAACCACCTCGGGTGCGAGCGATGGGGGTACCAATGACCGACGACTCAAGCTTCAAGGACAAGGCAACCAATGTTTCTTGGGCGATTTTATTTATTGTATTTGTATGCAGTCTCACGATTCTTGATTATGAAATTTTTATTTGGCTTAAGACCGGGAAGTCATTATATACGCCTTTTTACGCGGTGCTCAATTGGTTGAATATTGAGCCATTTACGACAGTTTATAGTATCGAGTTGCCAGGCATAAAAAAGATACTCTTATGGTTACTCGGGCTGCCTCTGCCCCTAATTTCATCGGTTTTAACGCCAGTTCTTGGTGAGCTGTTCAACTCAATCATCACACCAAAGAATAAATAGCCAGCAAGTGCTTGAACACGGGATAGGGTGACTCCCTAAAAGCTTGAACTCCACGGGCCTTCCCGCGACGCTTTTTTGGAAAACCACAGCAGAACAAATATGTTCAGTCTGGTGATATATCCATCTATCCCGACTGAATCCTTCCAGCTAATCCGAATCATTCTTTCCAGCGATTTCCTGAAATCATACTTATTACTTGGCAGTCCGTAGTTCAATCAGTAAATCAGTACCGTGTCGCGCTGGTAAATATTCTAATCTTCACCTACAATCATGCAATCAATATTATGACAAGGGCAAAGAAATCCGGTTGTATCATGTAAAATGAATAAATTGGGTTCTTCAAGTTAATCTCAGCCATATCTGTCGCGAAGACCGCTACAACTGCAGAGAACGCGATGGCGAACTTAAGGTTGTTGCGTGCAACTGTGAAGAAAAGCGTCGCTGCCTTTGGTCGTCTTCTCCGATCTCAGGACATTTGATGATGCTTATGGAGGGCATCCTTACAATACGGAGGGTGGGGTTTAAAACCCTCACTTACTCGAATAGCTACTGTCCCCCGCGTACGGGCCATACGTAATGGTTATTAGATTTATTGAAGTAGTTCGTGTTGCCGTAGGTCATATCGACGACCCATGCTCTGACGGCGTTGTTGACAAACGAAGTAGACGACCAATAGAAGTCGCCGGCCTGTGCATTGGTGAATCCCTGGTTATTCAACCACGCGGCGGTATTGAGCTGAGCATTGTTGACAAGGCTTCTCAGTTCTTTGGAGTTCGGCAAGCGCCAGTCGTTATGTCCAAGATAGTTTTCAGCATTCAGCTTTGCAACATAATCAAGGGCATGCTGCCATGTAACCGTTCCATCCGATGCCGGGCCCTGTTTCTCCCAATGAGGATCTCTCATCGACATGAGATTGCCATTGGGCGCCCAAACAATCCCTGTAAGATTGTCGGTAATCGAGGTATCGCCGTTTGTGCTAAACCGCGGATTGGGCCAGGCAACGCCTTTTTGTAGGTCTCCATCCTGCCCTGTATTCGTGCAGGACATTACGGTGCCTGAACTGTCATAACAAGTCATCTGGCCGGTCTTGGGTAGCTTGATCGTGTTATCTTTGCTTGCACTGTTGCCTACACTGACAATACCCGTTACCATAATAACCGGCAATAATGCCACAAACCAAAAACTCCGTCGAACTTTCATGTCATAACCTCCCTATATAATTTAAGAGAAGCATACACTCTTGCGATCGCCAAGAAAAACAAAACTTCAGGAAGGACCTTTGAATTCATACTTCAAATGGTATTAATCGCTTCTTTTACCGGCGCAGGCGATCCGATTAACACCTACAATCAAACGAGTTTCAATTGCCTGAATCTCAAATGAATATTTGACAAGTGTCAGGACATCGGTTACCCGGATGTGTCAAGACATCGGTTACCCAAAACAGTATTTTTTATATTAGAACATCGGTGTCCTTGGATCCATTCAATGCTATCATACTCTCCTTATCTGATAGCGTAAAAAGAGAGCATCGATGGAAGAATAACTCAGCCTGAGCGCTAATAACCGACACATTCAGGGAAATGAATCATCTTCGATACTTTTGAGCACCAAATGCCTGAAGGCTTACTTTCTGATGATTATATTATCCCCTTCGGGTAACCGATGTCTTGACATATGGCATCATTAAAAACGGGTAACCGATGTCCTGGCATTTGACAAATATTGAATAAAATACGCATACACAATACTACTAACTCCAGATTCAAGTCTGACACACTCATCATGACCTCACTGCGAACAGGCGTCCGAGTCTTGCTTGCACTGCGCCTGTCGGTTCCGCTCGGCCAGCCGCATGGCCCTGCGGGAGCGCGCGTCGTTGTTCCTTCGTCGTTCCTCCTCGGTCTCAAGGACAAGCGGCGGCACGGGCACGGGTTTACCTTGTTGGTCGATGGCAACAAAGGTGAGATAAGCCGAAGCTGCGTGGAGCACCTCGCCGGTCTTCAGGTTCTCGGCCTCCACGCGCACGCCGATCTCCATGGAAGTTCTGCCGACAGAGTTCAGGCTTGCCTTGAAGAAAAGTAGGTCGCCGACGAAAATGGGGTGATGAAAGTCCATGCGGTCGATGGACGCAGTGACAACGTTCATGCGGGAATGGCGCGCGGCGACCACTCCGGCCGCCTCGTCGATGATCTTCACGACGACACCGCCGTGGACGTTCCCTGCGGGGTTCGCGTCCTGGGGGATCATCATCTGCGCCATGATGACGCTGCTGTTCGTTACGCGTTTACCTTCCATGCAAGCTCCGTCCGGCTGGGAAATCATGCCTAAGACAAGCGGATCCGAGTATTGTTTTTCTTGCCATGCTGCTCACACTTATATTCTCATTAAAGAACTCCTCGGGCTTTCATAATCTTAGGAGGAACTCATCTCTGCATATTTGCTCCCCGGAATCGAGTAATACAGGTCGGATGGCAAGATGCAGTTCGTCAATCAGGGCGGCGCGCAGATACTGCCGAATAGTGGATACGACGCCACCGAGGCGGACGTCGCGGCCGCCCGCTGCAGAAGTCGCGTGCTCCAAAGTGGCGTGAATACCTTCGGTGACAAGGCGAAACTCCGTACCTCCCTCCATCCTATAGGCCGTCGTATATTGACGTGAGTAGTTTAAGGGGGAGCAAATAAAGGGCCATCTGTAGTCCCTGCTAATTTCATGCATCCCGTGCTAAGCATTGTTAAGACGATCATGCTTAACCTAAAAATCTTTTGAGTACTGAGGTGCCGTTACTCGAATGGAGCCTGCCATTGGAGCCCGTCCACCTGCTAGAATTCGTGACAATGTTCACAGAGGCTCTTTGTCGACTGGGCATCGAACCTGAACATCAGCACACCGTTGGAGCCATGGGGGTTGTGACAGGTACCACAGTAAAAGGGTCTGCCGGGCCGTAATGGGTCCTGGAGCTCTTTTCCCGGCGACAGAGTGTTATGTTCACCGTGCCTGATGTTCTCGTGGCATCCAAGGCAGACGTCCAAGGGCTTCTTCAGGAGCAATGCCATCTCGTCCGAAGAATGCGGGGTATGGCAAATGAGGCATTTGCCCTGGGCAACGGGCGAGTGGTTATTCAGCTTGTTGGTGAACCCCGACTTGTCATGGCAGGTAAAGCACAGCTCGGGCGGCTCCGCTACAAGCAGTTTAGCATAGGGTGAAAAATGGGGATTATGGCAGACAGTGCAGCCCATTGAGAGCGCGGGATGAACGTTCTTTTTCGTGAAAAGGGATGAATCATGGCAGCCGTAGCACAGCGTGGGCTGATCCGAAGAGAGTCCGTGAGCTATTTTACCGGTATTCTTGTGCGGTACTGTCGAGGCATCGATACCCGTGTGGCATACCTCGCACCCCATAGTAATTGCGGGATGCACGATTTTTCCCCTCAGCAGCTTCTCGTGGCACTTCCGGCAGTCGGGTGCGATGGAGAGTGCGGAGCAGGGAAAAAGAAGAATCAACAGAGCTATGCCTGAAAAAATCGTCTTGTTCATGACGGGTTCCCTCCTAATGCAATATTTGAGGAAGATGAGCCACGGTATTGAACAGGACCTCTCCTTATGAAAGCACTCTTTTACGAAAAGTTCAACTCATGGGCAGTTGAGAAGGCACGATCCCCCCATTAGCATCTCTTTTTTGCCGCACGATGAATTCAAGTATAAATTACACTATGCAAAGAATGAACGGAATAATACATCGACCTATTGCTAGTCGGAAAGAATTAGCAGTAATTGAATAACAGTCACTCGTTCTTAAGTTTCCAAAAATTTGGATTTAATATTGCATATCAACGCTCGGCCAAGACGCGCTTTTGCGCGTCGGTCTTGATCCGATCCATTTCTGACAACACCTACAAGCAAACGAGTTTTTAATGATCAATAACTCTATCGACTATTGGTTGACATTTTTGATATTTATAGTGTCTTTAGTATCATTAACTTTGGGAAATTTGAACTTTAGCGCAGGATGACTTCCCTGTTGGCAATTACAGCAGAAAATTCTATCTGATTTGTTAAGATGCATTAGGACGCTCAAAAAGTCCAAATTTAATCATGTTCTTCCCGCTTTTCTTAACATCATACATTAGATCATCGGCCATCTTAATTAGTTCATCCTGTGAACATATTGGACCATAGCAAGTTACGACACCAATGCTGAAGGTGACAGGCCAACCGTTCTTTTCTACGGTCTCAAGTAACTGCTTTTGAACTTTGGTGATGGCTACCTTTGAATGCGCCTCATTTGTCTCCGGCATGAGAATGGCGAATTCGTCACCGCCCAATCTTGAAATTATGTCCGTTGAACGTAGCATCGTTTTCATAGACTCTGCCACAATCCGGAGAAGATTATCTCCTATACTATGTCCATATGTATCATTTATGTATTTGAAGTTATCAATGTCGATGTAGGCGAGGGAAAGAGGTTGTTTATATCTGGACGATCTACTAATTTCTATGCGCGCCTGTTCATAAAAATACCTCGTGCTATAAACATTTGTCAAGTAGTCGTTACAGGCGTACTCGTGTTCTCTTTGCATTAACTCCTTTATTTTAAGATTGGAAAACGCGATAGTCAAAAAAACACCCAATGCCATGATAAAGTTCCATATGGGTATAGCTTTATGAGAATAAACATGCCCACTTGCCAGATCAGCCCAAAACAACGTGACGGCACTAAAAATTGATATCAGGATAGCAGACGTCGGAGTGCCACCCAAAGCAAACAGCAAAATAGGAAGCAAATAAAGAAATGATACAGAGATTTCATAGCCAGAACCATAATCGATCGCGCCAATTAATAACACAAGAGAAACACCAAGAATCATCAGTAATGATTTAGGAATCTTACCAATAACTGTTGAGGGATCAATATGCATGTAATATATTATCATTAATGCTAGCTATGTCAATTGAATTTGGATACCTTTATATTGTGCAGTCTGAAAGTTCAATAATTCAACTTGAAATATGAAATCATATAGCGTTTACAAGTGTCCACTGATTCAGGAAGGAATCGTTGTCATTCGCTTGAAATAGAATCCTTCACTTCATCCAGATAACGACAACTCCGTGGGCAAGAGAAATTGATTGGCAGAGTATCGTTTAAGACTCCACTGATACCGTCATGCCCATCATAAGGGTGCATCAGCAGCCAGTGACGCATCCTTGGAAGTTTCCCGCGAGGGCAATGGCTAAAGCACGAAGTCAACGTCAGGCAGTATTACAAAACCGGACATTTTAGCTTTGGCTTGACATTCGCTAGAAGCGCACTTGATTCTTATCCCCTATCATTATATAATTCAAAAAAGCGCCCCTGTGGGTACCAACTGTATATTTGGATAATCCCATTCCAAGTACAGGAAGTCTCCGGGTGGCTGTACGATTGTCGATTTTATCTTGTTGATGAAGCTTGTGCTTTCCAAGCTAGTATTTCAGTGCCCCTAAGGGGATACTTACAAAGGAGTAATACTTATAGAATATGGCGTTTACTGGAGATTTAGAACATCTGCCTATAGTAGACATTATCCAGTTGGTCCACACAACGCGGAAGTCGGGCATTTTTTCCGTTAAGGGGAGCAAGGGAGAGAGTAAGATTGTCTTCAGCAGCGGATATATTGTCAGTGCAAATCATATTAACGATAGAGTCCGCATCGGGACCGTTCTGGTAAAGACGGGCGCTATATCAATCGATGATCTCAAGCAGGCATTGGACGTCACGAACGATGCCGCTAAGAACCGTAGACCGCTTATGATTACTTTAATGCAGATGGGCAAGCTAAAGCAGGAAGATGCTCTGAGAGGACTCAAAAAGCTGGTCGAGATAACTATCGTTGAGCTGATGAGCTGGACCAAGGGTACCTTTACGTTCGATACGGATACGATCGTTGTTTCTTCCGAAGAAGAGGCTTCTTCCGACGACACGGAACAGGATGTGGTTGTTGATGCCCAGATGGTTTTGATGGATGCGATTCGTATCTTTGACGAGCGTGAACGTGACCGTTCGAACGGAAAAGAGGTTCCGTCCTTGGAGGCACTCTATGCCGATGTCCTTCCAGAGGAAAACGCTGGTAAAACAAAAGATGAACGTTCGACAATTACAGCGGATGATCTCGGGCTTGCTGATATTGATCGGCTTGAGAAGAAAATACCCCGGCCTGTTTCTGACATGGAGATCTTCGATCCGGTCGAAATCCATCGCCAGAAAATAAAGGAAATACTAGCGGGTTTTTCTTTTGAAGAGCAGGAGGCATTTGTTTTTTTTCTGAGAAAATCCGCAGATCGTAAGGCTGCGCCCGAAGCTGCGCTGCAGCAGGCGGGCAAGGCTGTCGTTCTTTTCAGCGGTGATAAGCTGATCAGGCATTCAGTTATGACCCTATGCAAAGAAGAAGGAATACCCGTATTTGCAACAGACGACGAAATGGACCTCGAACGGATTGTATCGCAGTGTCTCTCTGCCATGAGAATACCAGTGGTTGTTTTCGACAGTCCCGGGAAATCCGAGGACGGATTTCCCGAGGAAAAAATCATCAACCTGCGGAATCGGTTGAGGGGAAAGTACTCTGCGGTTCCTCTTCTTCAACTTGCCTCTCCCCAGGAGAGCAACTTCATCCTTCAATCGTACAGTGAAGGCGTCAGGGCCGTTCTCCCGAAGCCGTTGAAAGAAGTTCGGAGAGAAACGTACGTCCAAGATACTATAAAGTTTCTCCGCACCTTCAAGGCGTATATCAAGAGTTTTCAGTACCAACCCGATACCACCGACAGGTACGTGAAAGAACTGAAAGACAACATCAAATCGCTTCGCGAGATCATTAACCCTTCTGATGCGGCGCTGGTGATTCTCGCAGCTGTTGCCGAAATGTTTGAACGTGTGATCACGTTTTTTGTCCGTCCTTCAGAATTGATCGGTGAAAGGGCCATAGGAGTGAGTTCCGAAAAAAGCATGGGGCCGACTCCGGCGGACAGGCTGAAGATATCGCTCTCAAAACCTTCGGTTTTCCGGGATGTGCTCGAAAAAGGGCTGGTGTATTATGGAGAGAGCAGCGATGAAGCGGTAAAGGAACTCTATAAAGAAATCGGCAAACCCCTGAGTCCGGCTGTTGTTCTGCTGCCTGTGATATGCGATCGAAAGGTCGTAGCGGTTGTATACGGGGATTTCGGGAAGAAAGAGGCATCCCCCGTGCAGCTCGATATACTCGAGATCCTTGCTCAGCAGGTTGGTATTGTTCTGGAATATTCGCTTTTCCGCAGGCAGATGACGAAATCGGCTCATAAATCATAGATACCTAAATGTGTCTTAGACTAAGATGGAAAACGGAGGTAAAAGGGCGTCATGGACAATACAATACTGAATCAGATCCTTCACATTGCCTTCGAAAAAAGGGTCTCGGATATCCATTTTGAGGTCGACAACCCGCCGATGTTCCGGGCACGCGGCCATCTTATTCGCTCCAAGCTCGGGAACTTAACAAAAAAAGATACTGAGTTCGTCGCAAACACGGTCATGGAGCAGCAAAACCGGAAGCCGCCCGAAGACTTAAAGGAATTTGATACTTCCTATACTCTGGCAAATGTTGGCCGCTTTCGGGTGAGCATCTTCCGTCAGCGCGGCAATCTCGGCGTTGTTATGCGCGTTATACCTCACCAGATAGGTACGTTCGAGGAGTTGAATCTTCCACCGGTGCTCGGCAGGATTGTGCAGGTTCCTAACGGCCTGATTCTCGTCACCGGGCCGACCGGCAACGGCAAATCAACGACGCTCGCTTCGATGATGAGGTTTATCAATGATAATTTCGATTACAATATCATTACGATTGAGGACCCGATCGAGTTTCTGTTCACTTCGAACAAAAGCTGTATTATCCAGAGGGAAGTAGGCATAGATACGGAAAGTTTCAGCGTTGCATTACGGTCTGCAATGCGCATGAACCCGGACGTCATCATGGTCGGAGAAATGCGCGATCTCGAAACCATAGACGCATGTGTGAAGGCCGCCGAGACGGGGCATCTGATATTGTCCACGCTTCATACCCATAATACCGCTTCGTCCATCAATCGTATGGTTGGTTATTTTCCGCCCCAGGCGCATGAGAATATCAGGCAAAGGCTAGCAGAGAGCCTGATCGCAATTATCTCTCTGAGACTTGTAAGAGGGAAAAAAGAAGAAAGTATTCTCCCCGTCCTTGAAGTGATGTATGCAACTTCTTCCATTAAGGCGTGTATCAGGGACAATCACCTCGATGAGATTGAGCAGTACATCGAAAAGGGACGCGACGAATACGGCATGCAGACAATGGACCAGCATCTCATTGAGCTCTGCAGAGCGGAACTCTTAACTCTCGATGAGGCAAAGCGCATCTCTCACTCGAAAGACCTTGAGCGAAAACTGACGTACAATTAAAACACGTGGAATAGACTGAATTATAAACATCCCCTCAACCTGCCTGACATTCTAGATATGTGGTCTTCTTAACCTGAAACGGGCTCTCAGGCGCTGATGCTTGCCATATCGAACAACATCAAAACATACTATCGATTACTGCGTAGTCTTTTATGTTGCCAAGAGGGGAAACGTTAGCAGCTACGTAGGAGGAAGGAGTGTCGATTATAAACTTCAAATGGAATTATTCATATTCTTTGTGATCCCTGCTCTTCGGGCTCCATCTACAACTATGCGGGTTGCGATGGATTGAAACGCCAACAAATACAAAGTATGCAGCGACTGAACTATCGCTAAAAGGACTTTCTCACTCGCCCCGATTCTGTATTCGTAAGCCATGGAATGACCACACCGGTTTCTGCGGGACAACCGGATAGCGTCAAAACCTAGTTTGCGGGAGAGGTTATCAATTGGTTCGCCACGCATTATCTACGGGACTACGTCATTCTTGAGGTTTATAGAGCAAGCACACTTCCTTCAAGCAATAAGATTGTAAACTGCCCTTTTACAGGTGAATGGCAACTTTAACATCTTCAGAAAATAAGGCTCGTCGTCTTGCGCATCAGTCTTCTTCGCTCGGTGAACAAGAGGCGGGTGCTACCTGTTATTTCTCTAGCTCCTTCATTGAATCCAGCATAAGTTTCTTGCCCTGAATCATCTTACTGACCAAGCACAGGTCTTCCGGGTGTAGCCTGAACCATTCGATCATATCGGTTATTTCAAGGATCGGCGTTGCGCACACTGCCGGTGGACCCTCTTTGACTGGCGTTGCTTTTATATATTCTTCTTTAAAGAGTTCTTCCTGGGCGGACTCAAGTGAAGGCTCGTGACCGGACAACATCCACTCAAGGCTGAGATGATGCTTTAAGCAAATATTATAAAGCAACTCAGCAGTCGGCCGGACTTCACCTCGCTCGATCTTGCTGACCTCCGCCCGCGTTATGCCGAATTGTTTGGCGAAGTCCGCCTGAGTAGCAGTACCCCGAACGTGCTTGATTTTGAACCCAAGCGCCTTATAGTCAATCGCAACATATTCTCCAGTCGGAGCGTCCGGCCCAATGGCTCCTTTTTCGTCTGTTGACATAGCGTACCTCCTGTCAATTATAATCCCGGAATGCGAATTCTGATATCTTCACAATACATTGTTGACCATATTGAGGCAGGAACGACTCCCTACGTTTCAAGGATACGTTGACCATTTATTCGTCATTTTTTGCTGCCGGCAGCTTAAGTACTTTGTTAAAGTATATCCACCATGTCCGGCTTTATATCTATGATGGAGAAAGTCATCAAGAGTGCTTCAGGATACCACCATGTTTAGAAAATCGAACAGCACTTCCGAATGGTGTGATGGAAATTTAAGGATATTCCAACAGATGCAGAATGCAAACTATATGTTTCAAATTAATGCAACTTCAACAGCTTAGGAAGAAGGCTGAGCCGCATGTTTGAGGCACTCCGCTCTAATACCTACAGCTTGATGGCAAAGTATTCAGGCGGGAGATCTCTTAGCAGCGCGTTCCCGTGCTTTGACAAACACTTCCGCACGGTTCCTCGGCGGGACGTTCGTCTGAAGCGAGCTCAGAAGGTTTCTGGAAACTTTCGCTACATCGTCAACGGCCTTAAGGAGTGCAGCTTCATTGATTTTCGATGGTTTGTTGAAGCCGCTCACTTTTTTAACGAATTGTAGTGCGGCCGCACGAATCTCTTCGTCTGTCACAGGCGGTTCGAAGTTGAACAGGGTTTTGATGTTTCTACACACAATCAATACCTCCATGTGTCGGAGTTACTTCGTTGGTCATTTACAATAATCCGTCCGGCTTTTTCGGCATCTCATCAAAAGGCGATCGACTGCTAGACTTTTCGCTATTTCGTTCTTCGTAACAATTTGGCGTTTTGTTCTTTCATCTTTGATGACGGTAATAGTTGTGCACTAGATGTTTATTTAGTTCTCATCGATGCTTGCGCAGCATTTTTCGTTGTTATTTGTCATGCGTTGGACACTTATCAACAAATTCTTTTTTTGGATTCGAAAGATCATAACAGTCAAAGCGGATTTCATTAAACCTCCTTTGAATTTTGGTCGAAATGACCGAAGTGAATCATGTCCAACCATGTTGCTAAGCTGGTCTGAACAATGCTTAAATGGGATCAGACTATTCAGACAACTATAACCGGATGTTGCCCTAAATATATGCCTGACGCATGGCGTTGTCAACAATGTCGACTGGGTTTGTCAAGGCAAAGTGAAAATGTCCTATTGTTAGCAAAGTGAAAATGTCCGCTTTTTAGGAAGCAACGGGAAGTTGTTCCGATGCTCTTCTGAGTCTCTTCCAAGGATGATCCGGAGATTGATACCGTCCTTGCTTTTCCTGCATCACTGCCGGCTTTTTTGGGTTTTCTTTAGCTGGCCGTGTTTTGATCTCTCGGTAGCTTAAATCCAGGCCCCTGTGCGTTATGTGCATGGATCCATCCATTCGTTCTTCCACAGTGACCTTCCGGGTTTTTACAGCGTCTTTGATCTGATAGAGTTTACTGTTGTAAGCGATGGTGAAATCATTCTGCAGCGTACGCTCATCTCGAATGCAAAATATCTTGTTGAGCTCTCTCATGGACAGCGCGGGTCGGTGTAAATCGACTTCCAAAACAGCCTTAACTTTGAATTTTGTGTTATGTTTTGGGAGATAAATTAGCAAGAATTCGTTTGCCTGATCGACGCTTTTAACTCCGACAAGTCTCATCTCTTTAACCAGCCGATCCTGGAGCGTTCGAAACTGTCTCTCTATTCTGCCTTTTGCTTGGGGTGAATTGGCATGGATGACCGTCACCTCGAGTTCAGAAAGACTCCTTTCGAACTGGCTCATAGGTTTTATATCTTCCAACTCATCCTCGATGCTCTGCTTGGCCGTGGATTTATACGTTGTGTGCTTGTCCAAATAGACGCTCTGGGGAATGCCGTAGCGCTTGATATATCGCTTGAAGCTATCCATGGCAGGCATGGTCCCCTCATAGTCATAAAAACGCCCATACACCGATCCTGTGGCATCATCGATATATCCCATTAACACGCATTTAGGCCCCCGGCCTTCGAACCAGTCATGATGAGAGCCGTCCATCTGGACCATTTCACCAAAATGATGTTTTCTCTCGCGCCACCGCCGATGCTTTCTGCCTTTGCGCTTCTCATAGGGGATGTTTTCTTTATTTAGCCATAGACGAAGAGTTTCTTTGCTTACCTTAATTGCATGAACATCAAGAAGCTTCTCGCTGGCAAACGTAGGGCCGAAATCACTGTACTTCTCCCTAAACAGCTTAAGTGCTTTCTCTTTAATTTTCTTGGGGACACAATGACTCGAGTCCTTGCCGCGGGATCGGTGGCTGATGCCCTCGTCTCCTTCCGCCCGTACTCGTTTAATCATCCGCCGAAGCTGCCTGCTGCTCAAACCTACCAACTCCGCAGCCTTTTTCTGGGTAATCCTCTTATCCAATGCCTGGTGGATAATGTGCAGTCTTTTTGTCTCTCTCCTGCTCATGGTGATCATGTCCATTTCCGTCACAGTACCCTCCCATTACGTCAGGGTATTGTAACTTGAAATAGGACATTTTCACTTTGCCAGAATAGGACATTATCATTTTGCCATTACACAATGTCGACTGGGTTTGTCGACTGGGTTTGTCAAGGCAAAGTAGAGGGACTTCATTCAGAATTTACTGTATCATCTCAAACTTAACTCCATATACTTTGCAGTGGGGTCTGGATTAAACCGGTATGGTGCGATTTCTTTGAATCCCAAGCTTTTGTAGAGCCCTATGGCAGACTTCATCCGGCCTAGAGTATCCAGCCTCATTTTTTCATGCCCCATATTTCTTGCTTCTTGGATGAGTGCGATGCACAATCTTCGCCCTATATCCTTATTCTTGAATTTGTCGTAGACATATAGACGCTTCATCTCACAAACGGTGAACTCAAGCATTTTTAGGCCTACGCCACCTGCAAGCTGGTCTTCTTGTTAGCGACGACGAATTCGGGGACGATTCTGACGGTGGTGTCCCCGTTGTTGATTCTGCCTTTTGATTCTGCCTTTTGATCCTTCCTCTTGATTTATCTTTCCCCAGTTTTCATTTCAGTTTTTCTTTTCAGTCAAAGTCAGTACAGTGAAGCCATCACAGAGTCCAGGGAGAATGCATGATGGTTTCAGGAAAGAAGCGTTGCCAGTGCTGCGGCAAGAAGTTCGTGCCGGACAGAAGGATCGGGGTGCGCCAGAAGACGTGTTCGGCGGCGTGCCGGAAGATTCAGAAGGGCGAGAGCAACAAGCGTTATCGCGGAGAGAATCCGGATTACTGGCTCGGCAGGTACGAGATGGTCAAGGCGTGGAGAAAGGACCACCCCGATTATCAGAAGACCTGGCGACAGAAGAGAACCGAGCGGCGGATGACGTTCTCGCCCGGTGAGATACAAGCAGAGATGTTCTCTAAAGCCCTTGATGCATTTGAGAAAAACGTCATCGTGCTTCGCGAGATACAAGCCGAGATGCCATTCCAAGTGATTGATATTACTGACCGTTTGGCCGCCTTACCGTGCCGCCCCACGTGAGATACAAGCCGAGTACGCGGAATAGTGCCGCGGGATCAGTGTGTTACCCGGTTTCGTCCGGCGAGATACAAGACCAGATTCAAATTCCAGGCGCAATATGGTAATAATGCCGCCATGACGAACGATGCGGGCAATAAGAACGAATCCCTCGAAAGCAGGGTGAAGCATCTGCGCGCGGTGGAAGGCTTGTCGATCCGGCAGATTGCGAAGGCGCTTTCCATGGGGAAGAAGCGCATCACCAGAATTATCAACGGTCAGAGCATACAGAAGCCCCTCAAACAGACACTTCTTGATCCCTATGAGCGTCTGATCGAGCAGTGGTACCAAGAACATCCCTACCTGCAAGCGCAGCAGGTGTATAGCCGCTTGAAGCCCTATGGATATTCCGGCGGTTACACCATACTCTCTGTTCATACCCGCAAATACCGGCGAAAAAGCAAAAGGCCGGTGTTTCATGAGCTCACGTTCCTGCCTGGGGAAGAGTCCCAAGTGGATTGGGCACTGTGGCGGATCCCGTCCGGGATTGCGTACGGTTTTGTTTTCCTTCTGTCCTGGTCCCGTTATGTCTACGTTCGTTTTTATCCCCGCTGTACCATGGAGTTCTTTCTGGACGGCCACATCGAAGCCTTCCGGGAGATAGGCGGAGTTTCCGGAAAGTGCCGGTACGATAACCTTACAAGCGTGGTGATCAAGCGAACGCCTGAGCTGAAACTGAACGCCCAGTTCATGGACTTCTGCCGGCATTACAGCTTCGGGGTACACCCCTGCACTGTACGAAGGCCAAATGAGAAAGGCCGCGTGGAACGGGTCATACGTGACCTCAAGGATTATCTCCGGGTCACCCCATGCGAGACCATTGCCGAGCTCAATAAGAAGGTCTCTCTCTGGCGGCAGGAGAGGAATAAAAGGGTCCATCGCACGACAGAACGGCCGCCTGCTGAAATGCTGAAAGAAGAAAAGCTGACCTCCCTGCCGCAGATACACTACCAGCCACGCAGATCAATCGTGGTCACGGTCGGCAAGACGGGTTTTGTTTCTTTCGAGACCAACCGCTACTCGGTCCCGTCCTCGGGGCCGACGCTCGAACTCCTGGCGTATCCCGAGCATATTGAACTCCACGACAAGGGCAAAAAGATCACAACCCACAAGCGGAGCTTTCTCCGGAGCCAGAAGATCGAGAACCCCCTACACCGGGAACGGCCTCTGTCCATCACGCCGAACTTTAAGTACCAGCGGATATACCAGCTCATGAGCAACATGGACCTCTCGCTGCGACAGTTTCTCTCCGCGGCGGAACAAGACGGTCAGGATCCCGTGGCAATTGCCTATGAGCTGTTCAAGCTCATCAAGCAGGCCTCAAAAGGAATGTTGCTGTCGGCTATCAGGGAGGCCAACCAGGGCGGGATGTGCCGCGTGAAGCATCTCGTCCATATCCTGAACCTGCCGCACAAGACCCAGGACAACCCCGTTTATCCCCAGAACCAGCGGCTCCTGGACATTACCTACGAAGGAAGGGACTTATCGGAATATGACAACCTCAAATGACGTGTGGAAAAACCTGAAGGTCCTGACGGACAGGGAATCACTCACCAAAGAGGAACGGGTCATAGTCGACCGGTTTCTTACGACTGAATATCAGGCCCGGGAGAAGCGCAGGGTCGATCATCTGCTCAAAATGTCTGGGATCAAACGGGTGAAGCGAATCGAGGATTTTGACTGGAAGTTCAATCCCAAGATACCCCGGGACAAGATCATGGAACTGATGAACACCGAGTGGCTCCAGAAGACCTGTAACATCGTGATCATCGGCCCGGCGGGTGTGGGGAAGACGCACATCGCCGACGCGTTGTGCGTGGATGCGATCATGAAGGGCCAGCAGGCGGTCTCAATCAGCATCTTCGACCTTACCGCGAAACTCGCAAAAGCCAGAAGCATCTACAACCTGATCGATTACTACGCCAGGGTCAAGGTGCTCTGCCTCGATGAGATGGGGTACGTCTTCCCCACCAAGGAGCAGGCGGACAGCATCTTCCAGATTATCTCGAAGCGCTCAGAGACCGGGACCACGGTCGTCACCACCAACCTGATCCCGTCGCAATGGGGGAAAATCTTCGACTCGGTCACCGCCTCCGCGATCCTCGACCGCCTGGGCCTGAACGGGCATTTCCTGACGTTTGAAGGGAGGTCTTATAGAAGCAAACGATAGCCGACACCAATCTCGCGATAGCCTCACCTGCTCCGAATCAGGAGAAGGTATTTTTGCGCTCCGCCGAAGAATACTCAATGCACCGGTGCGCCCGTTTTCAATGTACAACGGGGACACCACCGTCAGAATCGTCCCCGTTCCGACCGTCGCCTACACTTCTTGCCACGCGAGCAAAAAAAGTCCTTTAGGATGGCCATACATTGAGGATAGATCTGATAATTCCTTATCAATATCCTGAAACGATAGGTCAATGTTGAGCCAGCGAATGTAGTCTTTCACTAGCTGCTTTGCAAAGAGAAAATCCGAATCCTTTTCGCAAGGTTTTATTAAAAGCATTTTCTTAATCAGCTAAAACATGAAGTCCGCAATTTCCAAAAGCTGAAACTGTCGTTTGTTACAGGAAATAATATACAAAAAAACTACGTCTGGGTTTCCCTAGTCTCTATAATAACGTCTAGCATCCTAATAGGAAATATGCCCCAAGACCCGCTCGACTCGCATCTTCGGACTACCCGTGACTTCCAGCACGTCCACCTCGAAGTCGAATAAATTCTCCAAGATTATCTCTTTGAGCATTTCGTCCACACGCTGTCTGTACGCAGCATCCTGTGACGACGGTAGAACTATCCGGTCAGGCTCTTCGATGGGTAAAAAGGCTAATAGATCGAGCTTCCTGATCGCAGTTTGAATGCGTGGTAGCCACTCCGTGAGATCAAAAGCTTCAACGTCGGTATGCGAAAGGAGATAGCCTAGGATGTCGGCTGGACATCGGTCGAAAATGATGTTCGGCACTCTTTCGTCCATACTCTCGATGGATCGCTCAAGTTGCAGCTCGAAGTCTTCAATGGAGGGCATCTCGGCAAACTCGTACCCCACCTCTTGCAAGAGGTGGTAGGGCTCGTCGATGATCGTATACTGGGGGAGCGCTTCGGATAATGCCTCGACGAGAGTCGATTTTCCTGAAAAGTGCGTACCTGAAATGGCGATCCGTATATTAGCGTTATATGACAGACTCCTCTTTAGACGAATATATTCCTGAATTAGAGCTATGTCAATGACGCCAAATTGCAATGTCAACCCAAAGTGAAAATGTCCTATCCTTACCAAAGTGAAAATGTCCGCTTTTTTATGAAGCAGCGGGAAGCTGTACAGATGCTCTTCTGAGTCTCTTCCAAGGGTGATCTGGAGATTGATAACGTCCTTGCTTTTCCTGAATGACTACCGGCTTTTTTGGGTTTTCTTTTGCTGGCCGTGTTTTGATCTCTCGGTAGCTTAAATCCAGGCCCCTGTGCGTTATGTGCAGAGATCCATCCATTCGTTCTTCCACCGTGACCTTCCGGGTTTTTACGGCGTCTTTGATCTGATAGAGTTTGCCGTTGTAAGCGATGGTGAAATCATTCTGCAGCGTACGCTCTTCTCGAATGCAAAAGATCTTGTTGAGCTCTCTCGTGAACAGCGCGGGTCGGTGTAAATCAACTTCCGAAACCGCCTTTACTTTGAATTTTATGTTATGTTTTGGGAGATAAATTATCAGGAATTCGTTTGCCTGATCGACGCTTTTAACCCCGGCAAGCCTCATCTCTTTGACCAGCCGATCCTGGAGCGTTCGGAACTGTCTCTCTATTCTGCCTTTGGCTTGGGGTGAGTTAGCATGGATGACCGTCACCTCGAGTTCAGCAAGACTCCTTTCGAACTGGCTCATGGGCTTTATATCTTCCAACTCATCCTCGATGCTCTGCTTGGCCGGGGATTTATACGTGGTGTGCTTGTCCAAATAGACGCTCTGTGGCATGCCGTAGCGCTTGATATACCCCTTGAAGCTGTCCATGGCTGGCATGGTTCCCTCATAGTCATAAAAACGCCCATACACCGTTCCTGTTGCATCGTCGATATATCCCATTAACACGCATTTAGGGCCCCGGCCTTCGAACCAGTCGTGATGGGAGCCGTCCATCTGGACCATTTCACCGAAATGATGTTTTCTCTCGCGCCACTCCCGGTGCTTTCTCCCTTTGCGCTTTTCATAGGGGATGTTTTCTTTATTCAGCCATAGGCGGAGGGTTTCGTCGCTTAGCTTGATTTTATGAACATCAAGCAGTTTCTCGCTGGCAAAGGTCGGGCCGAAATCGCTGTACTTCTCCCTAAACAGCTTAAGTGCTTTCTCTTTAATTTTCTTGGGGACACAATGACTCGAGTCCTTGCCGCGAGATCGATGGCTGATGCCCTCGTCTCCTTCCGCCCGTACTCGTTTAATCATCCGCCGAAGCTGCCTGCTGCTCAAACCTACCAACTCCGCAGCCTTTTTCTGGGTAATCCTCTTATCCAGTGCCTGGTGGATAATGTGCAGTCTTTTTGTTTCTCTCCTGCTCATGGTGATCATGTCCATTTCCGTCACAGTACCCTCCAATTACGTCAGGGTATTGTAACTTGAAATAGGACATTTTCACTTTGGTAGAATAGGACATTATCATTTTGGGATTACATGACGCCAAATTGCAATACTTCCGAATGGTGAAAAGATGGTAGATGACTGCGATAAACTAGTTGAAAAAATTACATTGTTGCTGAGGGTAGAAACTCCACGAATACAGGAAGGTAGTTGCTGACAGAAGACTTTATCACAAAATTCAATGATACAAAAATCAATTCTGTACCTTCGCTAATAAATTATAGGAAACTCGACTTCACCTACAACTGCTGGAGTTTCGATGAATTGAAACTTTAATGATTCCGGTTGAAACAGGGCCATGGGAAGAACTTATATCTCTTTAGCATTTGAGATGACCCCAGCCCCCATGATTTTACTGTCCGTTTCTTTCTGTCCAAGTGCGAACAGCGTTAGCCATTTCCTTGACCTTGTTCATTGCTTTTGACTGTACCAAGCTTTCAGGGATATACCAAGGCGGTTTAACGTAAGAGCAGTACTCAAGAAGATAGGTGCCGTCCCTCTGTGTATCAATAATCTCCCAGCTTCCTTCAATTCGTTCCAAGTCGCCTGATACGCGCTCCCACACTATTCGACGGTGAGACGAAGAATATTGATCGCTTATTACATAATCCAGTTCTTTGTTGAAGATACCCAAGAAATTAACTAAATATACATATTCCACCTCGGCTCCAACGTTACTGCTCATACGAACATTTGCTTTTTTTAAGCCTTTGTAGATTTTGGGGAAATAGCTATAGCCCGTAAGCACCGACCAGATACGCTCGGGCGTAGATTTTACGCAGAAACTCGCTTTAACTCCGGGAACGTTGTCTATAGTCTTAATTACTTCAGTGACCACATCGCGCGCAAAGAGTTTGGTCCAGTCCAGCGGTTTGTCCTCTGCAATCGCTGGACTCCATAACAGACAGCATAGTATAAAAACGGTATAAATCCATGTCCTCACAACGAATACCCTTTTGAAAGATGGTTTTGACTCAGCGTCACAACCAAATATCATCTCCTTGCTTTTTGATAACAAGACTCCGTTTGTTATATAATGGCATCTGCACTAGTCACATCTTTAGTGGACGGACGTATATTAACATCTTCCATCTTAACAGATTGTCTATTTTCGGACTGGCCTTACTACGCACTTACGTGTAAATATACGATAGTATATTCGATGAATATTACAAGCGTATGAAATTAGCATTAAATTACGGAGTAAAATGGAGTGGGAAATCGGTCTAATTCAAAGCGATGTCGACAAATTTAATAGAGTTTAATGAATGTATGACAACAGATATGGAATGAAAGTCATATGGGTATGTCGTATGGGTAAGGGATGGGTAGATATCGATAGAAGAATACTACATAAAAGTTACAATGTTACAAAAATGACGTCGTCAACATCTACAGAAGGGAGCTGTTGACTGAAACTATATCATAAAATTTAATGATGCAAACTTGATCATACGATCATCTGCAGAGATCATCCTCCTTACGCCTCCCCGATTTGATGGACACCCCAAGTAGTTGTATAATGAAGGGTAAGCGCTTATGGCGAAGAGCGAACGTCGTCAATTCACTCAAGAGTTCAAAAGAAATGCGGTTAATCTCGTAATGGAGAAGGGTGTTCCCGTGTGGAAGGTTGCTCGTGACCTTGATATTCATCCGAATCTGGTGCATCAATGGAGGCAGATGTTTATGGCAGAAGGTGACGGTGCCTTTGTGGGGACAGGAAAGTTAAAGCCTGAGGATGCAGAGTTAAGGGATTAGGATATAAGAGCCCGGAACAGTATGAAAAGGCCTAAAAGAAACTTAACGAGGTGTCCACTTTTTCGGGGGAAGATCACCTGGAAGTATGCGCTGGAATTAGCGAGGGTAAGCTCCCTTGAGTGTAAACGCTAGATTAGGAACTGCACACCTGAATATTTTACACAGACTCCTCATATACCCTAAAAATATCCTTAAAAGGACTTTACATTATTTATAGTTTGCGACTATACTGAAAATATTATTTTACAAAAAGGGGGCTTATGAAAAAAATCATTATTGTCTCTCTCTTGCTACTCACTTCTGGATGCTCTGCGAAGCTAACTCCTATGATGCGAACACCTGAAAATATTGATTCTTACAAAATAGGAGTTATGCAGACAGCATCAGTCGGAGAACCCATGCTGTCCAGAATAAAAGCATCATATTCACCGGGTTACATTGCTAACCAAGATTTTCTACCCCCTCATATTGTGACTCGGGAAGATTTGATAACCAAAGGGTCTAAGTGGTACATACTAGGAAAATTTAGTGACGGAACTGTGGTTTGCGGAAATCCCGACTATCCTAAGCCATTCGCAAACATTTCTACGGCAAGTTGGGATTATTGTCTTGCTGTTGATAAAAACGACTTTGCATTTGGTTATGCGCCATGTATTTTAAGCTCAAATGCCGATGAAGAAAGACGCGAAAATGAAGGGCTAAAGGTGCACACTTGGAATGTTATCCAAAACACTAAGTTCTTAACAAAAATTGATAAAATTTACCATCGCGGATCACTTCACCAAGAGATTGTCTATAGCGGGAAGAGCGGGAACATATTGGAATTAACATATCGTGAGTTCATTGACGATCCGACAAATATCACCTATTCTAATAAATTGACCTATCATCTAACAAGATCTGGATCAACGACTATAGGATTCCGCGAGATGCTAATAGAAGTAATGGAGGCTACGGATTCAGAAATTAAATTTTTAATAAAATCGCCAATGAATTAATCGGGAAATCGATATAAAGCGATATTTAATTGTTACCGATATACGGCCTCTGGGAAACCGGGGGCTTTTCTTTTCCAATTCACATAGAACAGCGAGGGGCATACTGCAGATTCGAGGAAATCTTCAACCCAATGGTTTACTAGCTCGAACTTGGCTCCCAGCAATACTTACTTCATTGCGTAAAGTAATATCGTGCCGCGCAGGCAGATATTATCACCTTTACCTATAAGTCTGCACTCTTAATGAGTCCGGAGAACTATCAAATACTGGTTGAAACATGCTACAGAAAGTCTAACTCTGACTGTACGGATTTCTGGCATAAGGTCAAACGCAAAGAAATGCAAAGCACGCAGAAGTTGTAGTCGATAGCAGAAGGCTCTTCATCATCTTCGATATTCTCTTTTGGAAGTTAAGCGGTTCATCCGCTCCGCTCGGACAGCTCGGATCATAAAGTGGTGCAGAACGTATTTTGCAGACGACAACGTCCGGCATAAGTCAGCCGGGCCACTAACAATTGAAAAGCACCAGAAGCTATGCCCGGTCAGCTCTATGCCGTTGTCACACTTTCTATTCTTATTTATTTTGCGCTTTTCATATCTGCGCCGATATAGTGGCAGTCCTGAATTCCTTTTTCGGCAATAGCGTTCTCTATCAATTTGGGGTAAACATGTCCCACGAAGAAACCCATTGAAATATTAAGCCTAACATAGCGAGTTTCTCATTAGCTACAGGTGTATATTCATTAAATTTCGCATCATTAATCTCTGGTTGATTCTGATAGTCAAAATCCTGTGCTTCCTCTTTCATGTTGCGGCGTGTTTAATGTTTTCTCAATGTGATTCATTAGAATCTCAATCCCTTTTACAAAGCGTTTCGAATCTACCGTATCCAAATAATTCCATGAATCTAAGTAGCTCTCAGGATCAGCCAAAATATCTTGTAAATTTATAAGCGTACCTCTTAAAAATTCATCTTCTGTTCCATAATCTTTTGCAGAGGCGCTAATCTCCAAACGGAGTACATCAAGTACTTCCTGGGCAAGCGAGATAGTATCATAAGCCATCGCTGTCAACTCATCGGTATCCATTCCGTCCTCAGGAGCTATCATTGACAAATCATCACTTATTAATTACTTCAGCCATCTGCCGGTTCTTCCATCTCTTCTCACGTCAGGCGTAGGGGACGCCGCCTTGTTCAGCTGAGATAGATACAGTTTATACAGCATGATAATAAATACTGTCATCTCGCAGTAAATCTGCAATCTTCTTCGCTTGATGAATTGATGAATGGTTATTTTCAAGTACCCATTCGTAGCGTCTTAGGTTCGAACTTGCTCACATCGAGGCCGGCTATTTTTTTAAAGTGCTTATAGTTCGCGCTCACGAGAGTATCGTCCTCCCGCAGAGCCGTTGCTGCAACTAGCGCATCAATTGTCCTAAGCCCGTCGGTTGAAGCATGCCCTTCGAGCAAAGTACTAGCTTTTTCGGAAATGCGTTCATCTGGATGAATGACGCCTGCGATGTTGTCGCGGATAAATTCTTTGACCGCGCGAAGTTCCTGACGGTCCCGGCAACCCTGGACCAGTTCCATAATGCAAAGGGAGCTTACCCGCCGTTCCCGAAACGGGATCTCGGAGATAAACCCCCTCGCCTTCTGATTGCCCCTGAAATACCAAATAAGTATGTCGGTATCAAAAATCATCGATGGTAGCGCTCATCTCTCCGTTCGTCAAGCCACTTTTTGACGTCTTTCATTTCCCCCCGGCCCTTCCATATGCCAAATCCGACGGGGTTGAACGGCTTATCGGCGTCCTTCACGGGTTTCATGACTGCGATGGATTTTCCGCGCATGGTAATGACCACCTCATCACCCTTCCTGACACGTTCAAGAATGGCCGCTGCGCGGCTCCGGAGTTCCTTTGCTGTTACGGTCTTCATGCAGCTTCCTTCGCGTACAGCTTAAGTGTACACTTTGAAGTATATACCACGGGCCTTCGCTCGTCAAGACCTTTTCTACCGTGTCGATTCGCAAGTATGGGCCAATGGTAAGAGTTCTAACATGCACTCGCGTTCTCTAGCGCACGCGCGCAGAATAGACTGCAGCTGTTGCGGCCAGAAAGCTTTACTGCTAAATGCAAAATCGGTTCGCCTATACAGAAGGAAGCTAGTCCTGACCACGCTTGGGGTGGAGATTGTAAACATATGATTCTATTTTATTTCACGAACTTAACCTTCTCCACACATCGTGTGGGGACGGACGTCCACACACTCTCCACAGATACCCGGTTCTGATGAGGAAAAATGAGATCCATATGGCCTGTATGGAGCATTTCTCCCCGGTGTGGTCAGATGAGTGAACTGCCTTGAATCTCGCTCCATTCCGGACCCGTTCCAAATAGATCCGGACAGTAGCTACAAATTAGTTCGGACCGCAATTACGACCGGCTTCGGACTGTCTTTTCGTGAATATCGGACAACAACTCTGATTGATTTCGACGGATGGATTTCAGTGTGATATCTGGAATATTGGCCCAAAGGTGAATTTCATTTTCTCTTGCTTTGCTCTAAGCAACATGGTACATTTTGCGTAAATGAAACTACTGCATCGTTGCATAGTTACTGCTTGTCGTCACTCGTGGCGAGCCTATCGATACGCCAACATTACTGTGGCCGTGGACGACCTTCGTGTACCAATTGTAGGGAACATGGGGCTTGGCAATCTCAAGTATCGCAACGTCAAGTTCCAGCTCGCGCTGAAAGCTGCCCTGGCGCTGCGGCCGGAGGGCTACGTCATCGACATGGGGGCAAACGTAGGTAAGTTCCTACTGAACCTGATTTCCCATGATCGTTCAAAGCCTTACATTGGCTTCGAGCCCCTACTACCCGCTGCCGCCTATACCCGTCGTCTAATCTTGGATAACGGCTTAACTAACCACAGCATTGTTGCCGTTGCCCTTGGCGAAGTCTGTGGTATTGCAACCATCCGCTTCAGCAGCGAAGCTGATTCAAGCGCCACGTTAA
The DNA here is from genome assembly GCA_963826885.1 of Nitrospirota bacterium. GTDB lineage: Bacteria > Nitrospirota > UBA9217 > UBA9217 > UBA9217 > JAJYKN01. The sequence continues at coordinate 219,245 of CAWGYL010000004.1, forward strand.
GTGATAGCATGCGCCCACCGAGCATGTACCCCCACCAGCAGCGCATAGCCATCTCAACCGCCGACATCCAACTGGCCGATATTCCGTCCATCGCCTTAGTCAAGTTGGACGTTGAGGGTACTGAGCTGTCTGTCCTCCGAGGTATGACTACTATGATCAAGCGCCACCGCCCGCCCATGCTGATTGAGGTCATGCCCTACGCCTACTTGCTCGATGGCACCTACGATCGTAGTTACCTTGGCAACCTTTCTGAGTTGGAAGCTCAGCGAGTCGCCCAGGCTCGCCGTGAGCACTCCCTTGCAGTGGAAGCGTTTCTTCGCGATCGAGACTACCTCTTTTACGCATGCGCGGTTGATGGTGAAATTTCTGCTATCGCGACGCTGGATCGTGGAACCTCCAAAGTTAACACTACCGACATCCTGGTGATTCCATCCGAGACAGCCAGCGCGTTCATGACCGAAATCAATCGCAAATGAGGCCCGCAGTGACCCAACTGGTTTCTTTATTCAGTGCCTCTTGTAAGATGATTGGTAGCGGGCCACTCACCTTCACCAGGTTTGAGTCGCAGAATCTATTGTAACGGCTAAGGTGGCTCGCAGCCAATTGAACTTTGCTTTCATGAAATCAAAATCAGGTCTGGATGTTATGAAGGTCGCCTTTCCCTTAATCAAAAACCCGGCACCTGCCCCGTGCAAGCCCTTAACCTTGCTGCTTCCCAGCGTAATCAGCACATTCGGGTTGTGGGCAATGTTAGCCTCTGTCTTATGCATATAACCAGCCGGAATAAACAATCGTCCGTCTGATGATATTCTCATGTAGCTATTCCAGGTGTTGACCATATGCGGCCCATCCTTTCCCAATGTCGCAATGGCAACAACCCCATCCTGTTTTATAATTTCCAGCAGTTTTTCCGGGATCATCGTGATACCTCCTGTCTTTCAATTTGTTGTTCTGTCTAACCAGTTATTAGATAAACAGGACTATAGCACGGGGCATGAATAATATCAATGCGCTGCTGTTGGGCAAGTTTTGACTTTATTATCGGCAAACGAATTCTCTAATCAAATCGACTATTCCGAATTTTCGGAATAGTCGATTTGGAGGAGCTAGCATCTTCAGCTTATAAATTGCACATTTTGACAACCCGGTATGAGTCACATGTTCAGGAAGTTGCTATAGAGAGAAAACCTCATCACAAAATGCGTGATACAAAATGGATTTTGTACATTCGCTAATACTATATGAAACTCGACTTCGCCTAATAGTGTGCAATGGCAAGGTTGAAAATGTTGAGCATCAGCGTACAACATGTTAACGGTAATCCGGTTTCTCAAGTATTTATTTATTTTTCATGAGTATCAGCGCAAGGTTTACCTGTCCAGCGTCTCCCTCACCTTCTTCAATAGTTCCCTTGGAGCAATGGGTTTGATGACCATCGGCATTCTGTCGTTAATCAACACTCTCTTTCTGATCTCGTCAGGTGCATACCCGCTCACAAAAAGTACTTTTACCTCCGGCATCATTGCCTGGATCTCATCATAGGCCTCTTTCCCAGTCTTCCTCGGCATGATAATGTCGAACAGAAGAAGGTGGACCTTGCCCATGTTTTCTTTATACTTGTTCACCGCATCCTGGCCGTCAATAGCTGTGATAACTGTGTAGCCGAAACTCTCAAGGACTGTTCTGTCCAAGTTCCTGACGTTTTCGTCATCTTCAGCAAGCAGGATAGTCTCCGTCCCTCCCGTGGGGTGATCTTCCACGGGGGCTTTTATTACATCCACGTGCACCGCGATGAGCGGCAAATAAATATTGAAGGTCGTACCCTGGCCCGTTTCACTGGTTACATTGATGGCCCCTTCATGCTGTTTAACGATGCCGTACACCACAGCTAGCCCGAGGCCAGTACCCTTGCCCACTTCTTTGGTGGTAAAAAAGGGTTCGAAAATATGCTCCTTTGTCACCTCGTCCATACCCTTGCCTGTGTCCGATATGGTAACCAACGCATAGTTGCCGGGCTTGCCATAACCACCGCCCAGGAAGAACTCGTTATCGAACTTCACTTGATCCGTGGTGACCGAAAAGATACCTCCTTTTGGCATGGCGTCTCTGGCGTTCGTGGCGAGGTTCATCAGGACCTGCTCAAGTTGGTGTGCATCACCGAGGATTGGCAGTACACCCGCAAAGTGAGTTGTTTTGCATTCAATATCCTCTCCAATGACTCGTTTCAGGAACGCCTCCACTTTCAGGATGACATCATTCAGATCAATGGGTTTTCGTTCACTGATCTGCTTTCTGCTAAACAGCAGGAGGTCTTTCGTCAAGTGCGAAGCCCGTTCCCCCGCATCTAACATGTGTTCGATGTTCAGACGCTGTGGATCGTCCTTTGTCATCTTCATGAGGGCAACATTCCCATAGCCGATGATCGCGGTCAGGATGTTGTTGAAATCATGAGCCACGCCGCCAGCCAACTGGCCGATGGCCTCCATTTTCTGCGCCTGGTGAAACAGATTTTCAAGCCTTTTCTGTTCAGAGATATCGATGCCCACGCCGACGACATATCGCTTCCCGTCTTTGATCATGCGATACCCCGTAAAGTAAAAGGGGATTCTTACTCCGCTCTTTGTAGTGAGTGGCGCCTCAATAAAACTCCTTCCGATTTCGAGGATCTCGTTGAACTTCGCTGCCACCTGCTCCCGCTGAGGCTCCGCGAACAGCTCTTTGATATTCATTCGCGAAAGTTCTTCGATCGAATACCCGCTCTTTTCCTTTTCATTATTGTTCCATCGAATCAAGGCTCCCCACTCGTCACAGAGATAAAACACTCCCGGCAGGCTGTCAATAATGGCATTCGAAAACTCGATCTCCTGACGTATAACCTCCTCCGCCCTCTTCCGGCCAGTGATATCCTGAACCCATCCAATGGTATGGATTAGCCGTCCCTCCTGATCGCGAATCGCTGTGATAATAGTATCGGACCAGACGACTTGACCATCCTTTCGAATGTATCGTTGCTCCATATGGAACAGCGGCAATTCGCCGCTCCGGAACCGCGTGCTCATCTCCATGGATGCTTCCCAGTCGTCGGGGTGCAGCAGTCCTTTCGGACCACGCTCGAGGATTTCCGCCTCGCTGTAGCCGAGAAAATCGCGATAGCGCTGGTTGGTCTGCGTAATTTGCCGGTTCAGATCAAGGAAGGCGATGCCGATTGGCGATTCCTCGAAGATCTTTCGGAACCGCTCTTCACTCAGCCGGCGCTCGTCCTCGAGCCGCTTGCGTTCAGTGATGTCGCGGCATGAAACAATACGCGCATCATGGCTGCGGTACTTTGCCGGCTGCGAGTCTGTCTCTGCCACAAACGTGGTGCCATCTTTTCGGACACAAGTAACCTCAAGAGGTCCTGATTCCTGCCGTTGCATCCTTTGTGAGATGCGCGCCCGCGATTCGGGAGTTAGAATGAGTCCTAAACCATTCTTACCAATTAACTCCTCCGGCTGATCATATCCAAAGAGCCGCACAAATGCCGTATTGGCGTCCAGAATCACTCCATGATCATGGATCATGATCCCTTCGAGCGATGCATTGGACAGGCTACGGAAACGCTCTTCGCTCTCTCGCAAGGCGGCCTCCGCCCGCTTTCGGTCGGTAATATCCTCGATCACAGCCTGGGAACGGACTACATTGCCGGAAGAGTCGCGTTCAGCCGTCGCTGAAAGAAGAACATCAACAATCTGGCCGTTCTTTTTTGCGAACTGATAGGGTATTTCTTTAGCGACGCCGTCCTGGAAAAATGCTGGCTGAATGACCTCCTGGGCATACTTTCGCGATGCCTCCGTATAGAAATCGGTAATTTTTCTGCCAATCACTTCATTTCGCTCATAGCCCATTGTTTTGAGCCAGTAGTCATTTACATCGACCACTCGTGCATCCCGGTCTATGGAATGGAGTAGGACAGGCGTTTCATTATAGAGACGCCGGTATTTTGCTTCGCTTTGTTTCAGGGCAAGCTCATAAAGTTTACGCTCGGTGATATCGCGAATAAAACTACAGCAGTATTTGTCACCCTCAATTTCGATTAATTTAACCTGCGTTGCAGTTGAGAATACTGAACCATCTTTTCGCATATGAGTGGATTCAAAATGTAATTCTCCCGTTTTTAACAACTCACTTATTCTTTGAGAAAAAAGATTGTTCTGCTCTGGAATTATAATTTTCGATAACTTCATTCCGATCATTTCTTTCCTCATATATCCTCGGGATTCATAAGCCGACTTATTGGCGAAGATTATATTGCCATCTAGATCGTGTATGAGGACCGAATCAGCGACCAAGTCTAAAACAAGAGATTGTTGTTGCAAAGATGCTAACGTTAAGTTTGATGGCACCATTAAAAGTCTCCTCGAATAGCCCAAAGACTAAAGCTGAAAGATAGTGGCATATTATTACAAAGAGGCATTGGCAAGTCAAGGATTTGCTGGTGTCTTCTGACGGGGTATGCTTCCGACGAGTACTGTCTACTGGGTTATATGTGGGTTGAGGGTGTATACTACGGGTTCAAGTAAGCCGCTCCGCGGCAGAGAAGCAAAGACCGCTTCCTTCGCCTGTCCCATCTCGCCTGATTTTTTTTGAGTAATTTCCGCGCTACCATATTTCTCCATTGCAGTTCAATCTTATTTCACAAGGAGAATATGGTCATGGAAAACTGGTACGAGAAGTCCATCAATGCTTTGCAACTGAGCGGTATGTCCGAACGAACGCAGGCAAACTACACCCGCGCGGTGCGGCTGCTCACCGAGCATTACGGCAAGACCCCCGATCTCATTACCGAAGAAGAGCTTCAGGAGTACTTCCTCAATCGCAGGAATGTCAGCAAGTGGGCGCCCAACACCATGCGCATCTGCTATGCCGGGATCCGCTTCTTCTTTGAGACCGTACTTCAGCGCGACTGGCACATTCTCAGCATCATCCGGGCTCAGCCAGAACACCGGCTACCCACCGTACTCAGTACCGAAGAGGTGCTCAACATTCTCGCCCGAGTCTCTTCTCGTCGCAACCGCGCCTTCCTCTCCACGGTTTACTCCTGTGGTCTCCGGCTTCAGGAAGCGCGGTACCTAGAAACCGCTGATATCGACAGCAGTCGTATGATGATCCACATACGTAAGGGCAAAGGCGCGAAGGATCGTTACGTTCCACTTCCTCATGCGACGCTTGCCATTTTGCGAAAGCATTGGGATACACACAAAAACCCGAGGCTGATCTTCCCCTCACGGGTCTTACACGGCAAAAAATCGGATAGTCAGATCCCGGTCTCTATCAGCACAGTACAGAGAGCGCTCCGGGACGCGGTACATGCTGCGGGCATCCAGAAACGCGACGTTTCCATCCATACCTTGCGTCACTCGTATGCGACCCATTTGTTAGAAGCCGGTGTCAATCTGCGTGTGATCCAGCGGTATATGGGCCACTCCAGCCTTGAGACCACGATGATCTATCTCCATCTGACGACCAAGGGTCAGGATGATGCCTTCAAGCTCATCGACCAGAT